>NZ_JAQSDK010000006.1 GCF_029945885.1 Brevundimonas sp. | reverse complement strand
CCTACGACCAGCCGATTAACAGTCGGCTGCTCTACCACTGAGCTACCGCGGAACAGACGCTCGGGAAGGCGGCGGCTATAACAGCGGCCGTCCGCCCAGCGCAACCGGAAAAGACGAACGATGACAATCATCCGCATAGAAGACCCGGCGGATGCCCGTATCGCGGCCTTTCGCGACATCCGGGAAAGGGACCTGACGGGCCGTCAGGGGCTGTTCATTGCCGAGGGGGAGGTGGTGTTGCGGATGCTGGGCTCCCCGGCCTCACGCTGCCGGCCGGTGGCGGTCCTGCTGGCTGAATCGCGACTGGAGGCCCAGAGCGAGGCCCTGGCCGGCCTGCCGGCCACGGTGCCCGTCCATATCGCGGCCCAGGCCGTGCTGGACGGAATCGCGGGTTTCCACCTGCACCGGGGCATTCTGGCCCTCGGGGAGAAGCCCGCGCCGCTGGCGGCTGACGCCTTTCTGGCCGCGACGGCCCCCGATGCGGTGATCGTCGCCGCCAGCGAAATCGGCAATCACGACAATATGGGGGGTATCTTCCGCAATGCCGCCGCCTTCGGGGCGGCCGGGGTCATGCTGGATGCGCGCTGTTGCGACCCCTTCTACCGCAAGGCTATCCGGGTCTCGGTCGGGGCGGTGCTGCGGACGCCGATGGTCACCGGTCTGTCGGGGGTGGCCATGGTGGAGGCGCTGGAGCGCCACGGGTTCGAGGTCATCGCCCTGACCCCGTCGGCGACGGAAGACCTGTCGGCCATCGCGGGCAGGCGGCGGCGCGCCATTTTGCTGGGTCCGGAGGGGCCGGGACTGCCCCGGGCCCTGATCGATCGCTGTCGCGGCGCGCGAATCCCGATGTCGGGCGGGTTTGATTCGCTGAATGTGGCCACGGCAGGGGCTGTCGCCCTTTATCATCTGACCCGTTGAACGGCGCTGATCACTAAAGCTTCATCGCGTTAACGATTCGTCCACCTTGATGAACGGGCAAAATTGTGGCGCTCTGGGTCGTCCGGGGAGTTTTGTTATGTTCAGTGGAATATTTTTCTTCATCCTGCGCAACGCGCGGATCGCCGTGGCGATCGGTATCGTAACCGCCGCGGTCAGCGCCGCCGGCGCGGTCGGCTGGATCACTGCCCCCATCAGCTGAAGCCTGCCGGGGGGTGTCCGGAAGGCCGGGAAAGGCCGGTGCCGCCGGGGTTTCCGGCGGGCCGTCGTTGCCGTCTGATTTCCGGATTGTCGCGATGGAGGCCTGACCGGGAATCGAACCCGGGTGCGCGGATTTGCAGTCCGCTACGTAACCACTCCGCCATCAGGCCGTCTGTCCCTTTTCGGGGGCGACGTCTTCGCGAGGGCCGTTCGCTATCAGATCGGATTGTCGGCTGCAACGCACGGACCTATAAGCGCGCCAGTTTTCCGGTGCAGTTCCCGCGCCGACAGATCAGGATCAGCGACAGATGGACTTCGCCGCCGCACGCAAGGTCATGGTGGACTCCCAGGTCCGCGTGAATGACGTCACTGACCGCGTCCTGCAGGCCGCCCTGCTGGTGGTGCCCCGCGAACGCTTCTGCGCCGCCGACCGGGCCTTCGCCGCCTATGCCGAGACCGAGGTCGAGATCGCCGGCACGCGCAAGCTGATGGCGGCCCGCGAGGTGTCGAAACTGCTGATGGCCCTCGACCCCCGTCCGGGTGAACGCGTTCTGGCCATCGCCGCCCCCTATGCCGCGGCCGTGCTGGCCGGGATGGGGCTGGATGTCGTGGCCCAGGAGGCTGACGCCGCCGTGTTCGACGTGACCGGGGCCGCCCTGGCCGAGGCCGGTGTCGCGACGGTCGTGGCCCCGCTGACCACCCCGCATGGCGAGGGTTATGATCTGATCGTCAGCGAGGCCGCCACGCCGATGCGCCCGGCCGCCTGGATCGCCGCCCTCAAGCCGGGCGGTCGTCTGGCGGTCGTCGAGCGCACGGGCCCGGTCGGCAAGGCGGTCCTTTACGTGCAGGGTCGCGACGGTCTGTCACGGCGGGAATTGTTCGATGCGACCCCGCCGGTGCTGGCGGAACTGGCTCCGGTCCCCACATTCAGCCTGTAGGACCGCGTCGTTGACGACGTCCCGGCCCGCAAGGGTGAAAAAAACTTAACTGGCGTATGGCGTGTTGATCTCGCACTTACGCCAACGAACAGAGGACGGACCGGTTCAGGGTCCGTCAGGCAGGAACGGCTTATGTTGATACGCTCGCGCGCGCTCGCTTCGGTGGCCATGGCCACAATGGTCGCCGGTCTCGCCGCACCGGCCTGGGCCGAGAGCCTGAAGGACGCCCTGGCCCTGGCCTACCGGACCAATCCGACCCTGCTGGCCCAGCGGGCCAGCCAGCGGTCGCTGGACGAGACCATTGTCCAGGCCCGCGCCGGGCTGCGGCCGCAGGTCGATCTCAGCGTCGGCGCCGCCTACAGCTATGCCGAGACGCGAGGGGTCGGCAATACGGATTCAACCTCGGGCAGCGCCAGCGTCGGCCTGTCACAGACGCTGTACAGTGCCGGCCGCGTCGGCCACGGCATCACCGCCGCCGAGGCCAATATCCTCGCCGGCCGGGAAAATCTGCGTGATGTCGAACAGCAGGTGCTGACCTCGGTCATCCAGGCCTATGCCGATGTGCTGCGCGACATGGAGATTCTCCAGGTGCGCCAGGACAACATCAGCGTCCTGCAGCGTCAGCTGGATGAGTCGAGTGCCCGGTTCGAGGTCGGCGAAATCACCCGCACCGACGTGGCCCAGTCCGAAGCACGTCTGGCCCAGTCCGACGCGGACCTGGCCAATGCCCGGGCCCAGTTGTCCGTATCCCGCGCCGCCTATGCCGCCGTCGTCGGCCAGGCACCGTCGGACCTGTCGGCCCTGCCGGCCCTGCCGGGCGTGCCGACCGATTTCGACGTGGCCCTGGACGTTGCCCTGGCCGAGAACCCCGGGGTAAGGGCCGCCGACTATGCGCTGCAGGCCGCCGAGGCCCGCGTCGCCGCCGCCCGGGCGGAGTATCTGCCCTCGGCGCGTCTGACCGCCTCCTATGGCGGGGCCTCCAACGATCTTCGGGGCTTTGACCTGGGGGAAAACACCAGCTTCCAGGCCGGGGCCTCGGTCTCGGTGCCGCTGTTCACCGGCGGGCTGAACCGCTCGCGGGTCGCCCAGGCGCTGGAACAGGCCAATGTCGCCCAGATCAACGGGGAGGGCCGTCGCCGTCAGGTGCTGCAGGCGGTCAGCAATGCCTATGCCCAGGTGATCTCGGCCCGCGCCGCCCTCCAGGCAGGACAGGAAGCGGTTCGCGCCGCCTCGGTTGCCGCCGAGGGCGTTCGCCAGGAGGCCCAGGTGGGTCTGCGCACCACGCTGGACGTGCTGAACCAGGAGCTGGAACTGCGTAGCGCCCAGGTGTCCCTGGCCAGTGCCCGCCGCAACGAATATGTGGCCCAGGCCCAGCTGCTGGCCTCGATGGGCCGGCTGGAAGGCCAGGACCTCGATCCGGGCATCGACGTCTATGACGCCCGCGCCAACTACGACCGGGTCCGCAACAATGGCGGCCTGCCGTGGGACGGCGTTTTCGAGGCTATCGACCGATTCGCTGCCCCGCCGGTCGTCCCGGCCAACGACGCCGAGGATGCGCCGATCGATCAGCAGCTGAAGTCCGAAATCATCCGCACCGCGCCCGGCCAGTGATCCAGGCACCGGGGGCGGCGACGGTCAGGGGACCGAACCGCCCCCGGAGCTTAAATATAGCCTGACAGGCGAAAAACGGGCGTTGATTCCGCCGGGCGTAGATGCGACGACAAGGCACAAGGGATGGTGCAGTCGCCCCCGTCCCCCCAATGTCCGTCGGCCGCGTTTGCGTTGCGCCGCCAGGTTTCGTTCAAGGGTACATCATGACCGACCAGACCGCCCAGGAACCGACGATGGAGGAGATCCTGGCGTCGATCCGCCGGATCATCTCCGAAGACGACGCCCCGGCGGAGACGGCCCAGGCCGCCGCGCCCGAGCCGGAGGCTGAGCCGGAACCGGCCCCGGTCGAGGCCGCCGCCGCCGAGCCCGAACCGGTCGGGGACCCCGTTTTCGAGGATGAGGATGTCCTCGAACTGACCGAACCCTATGAGGCCCCGGCCGCCGAGGTGATCGGCGATCTGGACGTCGCTGAGCCCGACGCCTTTCCGGCCCCGGCCGCCGAGATCGAACCGGCTCCAGAGCCGGAAGCCGAACCCGCGCCCCAGGCCGCGCCTGCACCGGCCTACAATCGAATCGTCGGCGACAGCGCCGCCGCCAGTGCCGCCTCGGCCTTCGCCGGTCTGGCCGCCGCGATGCGCCCGTCCGAGTCGTCCGAGCCGAGCCTCGGCAGTGGCCTGACCATCGACGACCTGGCTCGTGCCCTGCTGCGCCCGATGCTGAAGGAATGGCTGGACGCCCATCTGCCGGGCATCGTCGAGGCCGAGGTACGCAAGGAAGTCGAACGCATCGCCCGCACCGCCGGCTAGCCCTCCGCGTCCACTGCGACTAGATCACAAGGGCGGCTCCGGTGGGGCCGCCCTTTCCTTTTGCCGAAACGAATTCCGTCATGCTCGACAAGACCTTCGATCCGACCGCCGCCGAACCCCGCCTGTACGACGCCTGGGAGCAGAGTGGTCTGTTCGCGCCGCGCGACGCCGCGGCCACCGACGGGGCGGCCGACGCCTATTCGATCGTCATTCCGCCGCCGAACGTCACCGGCTCGCTGCATGTCGGCCATGCGCTGAACAACACCCTGCAGGACATCCTGGCCCGCTATCACCGGATGAAAGGCAAGGCGGTGCTGTGGCTGCCCGGCACCGATCACGCCGGTATCGCCACCCAGATGGTGGTCGAGCGCCAGCTGGCCGCCGCCGGCAATGTCGGCCGTCGCGAGATGGGGCGCGAGGCCTTCGTCGAAAAGATCTGGGACTGGAAGGCCGAGAGCGGCGGGGCCATCGTGCAGCAGCTGCGCCGGCTGGGCGCATCGTGCGACTGGAGCCGCGAGCGGTTCACCCTCGACGAGGGTCTGAACGCCGCCGTGCGCAAGGTGTTCGTGCGGCTGCACAAGGAAGGCCTGATCTATCGCGACAAGCGGCTGGTCAACTGGGACCCGCATTTCCAGACGGCGATCAGCGATCTCGAGGTCGAGCAGCGGGAGATGGAGGGGGCCTATTGGCATTTCGCCTATCCACTGGCGGACGGCGAGACGTACGAACATCCGGTCGCTTTCGACGAGGATGGCAAGGCGACGGATTGGGAGACGCGCGATTACATCGTCGTGGCGACGACCCGGCCAGAAACGATGCTGGGCGATACGGGCGTCGCGGTTCACCCGACCGATGAACGCTATGCCTCAATCGTCGGCAAGTCGGTGATCCTGCCGATCACGGGCCGCCGCATCCCGATCGTTGCCGACGACTACGCTGACCCGACCAAGGGCTCGGGCGCGGTGAAGATCACGCCGGCGCACGACTTCAACGACTTCCAGGTCGGCAAGCGGGCCGGGCTGCCGTCGATCAATATTCTGAATGCGTCCGCTCAAATCCTGAGCATGAACGACGTCGACGTTCGCGAGAACCCTGTGACGGGTGAGGTCACCTATGACCCACATTTGAGTGTCATCGACTCGATTCCGTCCGACCTTCGGGGGCTCGACCGCTTCGCGGCGCGCAAGGCCATCGTCGCCCGGGCCGAGGCCGAAGGCTGGCTGAAGGACATCGAGAAGACGAAGCACGTCGTCCCGCACGGCGACCGCTCGGGCGTGGTCATCGAGCCGTGGCTGACGGACCAGTGGTACGTCGATGCCCACACCCTGGCCCAGCCGGCGATCAAGGCGGTGGAGCAGGGCGACACGGTGTTCGAGCCGAAGAGCTACGAGAAGATCTATTTCGAATGGCTGCGCAACATTGAGCCGTGGTGCATCTCGCGGCAGCTGTGGTGGGGTCACCGGATCCCGGCCTGGTACGGGCCGGACGGGACCATCTTCGTCGAGGAGACCGAGGACGACGCCCGGGCCGCCGCGCGCGACCACTATGGTGCCGAGACCGCCCTGACCCAGGACGAGGACGTGCTGGACACCTGGTTCAGCTCGGCCCTGTGGCCGTTCTCGACCATGGGCTGGCCCGAGAAGACCGAGGACCTCGAACGCTTCTATCCGACCTCTGACCTCGTCACCGCCGCCGACATCATCTTCTTCTGGGTCGCCCGGATGATGATGATGGGCCTTCACTTTATGGATGAGGTGCCGTTCAAACGGGTGATCATCAATGGCCTGGTCCGCGACGAGAAGGGCCAGAAGATGAGCAAGTCCAAGGGCAATGTCATCGACCCCCTGGTCATCATCGACGAGCTGGGGGCCGACCCCCTGCGCTTCACCATGGCCATATTGTCGGGTACACGCGACATCAAGCTCAGCCGTCAGCGTATTGAAGGGTATCGGAATTTCGGCACCAAACTGTGGAACGCCGCCCGCTTCAGCCAGATGAACGAGGCGCGCCGGGTCGCGGGCTTTGACCCGGCCACGGTTGACCAGACCATCAACCGCTGGATCCGCGGCGAACTGCTGAAGACCGAACGGGCCGTGGCCGGTGCCATCGAGGGCGGACGGTTCGATGATGCGGCCAGCGCCCTGTACCGGTTCGTCTGGAACGTGTTCTGCGACTGGTATCTGGAGCTGGCCAAGCCGGTGTTCATGGGCACGGATGAGGCCGCCAGGGCCGAGACCCGGGCCATGACGGCCTGGGCCCTGGACCAGACCCTGGCCCTGCTGCACCCGGTCATGCCCTTCATCACCGAGGAACTGTGGGCGGAGCTGGGCAAGGAAGGTCCGCCTCGCGCGACCCTGCTGATCGGGTCGAGCTGGCCTGAGCTGCCGGACAGTTTCGTCGATGCCGGGGCCGAGGCCGAGATCGGCTGGCTGGTCGATCTGGTAACCGAGGTTCGCCAGCTGCGGGCCGAGATGAATGTGCCGCCGGGCGCCAAGCCGCCCCTGACCTTCGTGCGACCGTCGCCGGAGACGGCGGCCCGGATCGATCGGCACCGGGCGCTGATCCTGACCCTGGCGCGGGTGTCGACCGTCGACGCGGCCGAGGCGGCCCCGGCCGGGGCGGTCAGTTTCGTCAGCAATAGCGAGGGTGTGGCCCTGTCCCTGACCGGCCTGATCGATCTGGCCGCCGAACGGGCGCGCCTGACCAAGGAGATCGCCGCCTTCGACAGCGACATCGCCCATGTGAACAAGAAGCTGGGCAATCCCAATTTTGTGGCCAGGGCCGCGGCGGCGGTGATCGACGAGCAACGCGCCAAACTGGTCGAGGCCGAGGAGGGCCGGACCCGGCTGGGGGCTGCGCTGGCCCGTCTGGACGATCTGGGATGAAACGGGTCCGCCTGGACCAGTTGCTGGTCGCCCGGGGTCTGACCGACAGCCGGGCCAAGGCCCGGGCCGCGATCGAGGCCGGCGGGGTGACCGTCAACGGCGTCCCGGCGCGGATCGTGGCCCAGTCCATTCCGGACGACGCCGTTCTGACCGTGGTCGACGCCCATCGCTGGGTCGGGCGCGGCGGGCTGAAGCTGGACCACGCCCTGACGCTGTGGCCGGTGCCGGTCGAGGGTCGGGTGGTGCTGGACGTCGGGGCCTCGACCGGGGGCTTTACCGAGGTCTGCCTGTCCCGCGGTGCGGACCGGATCTATGCGGTCGACGTGGGTTCCGACCAGTTGCATCCGCGTGTCGCCGCGGCGGAAAGGGTGGTCAATCTGGACAAGACCGACGCCCGGATCCTGACGGCCGAGCTGATCCCGGAAACGCCGGAGCTGATCGTGTGCGACGCGAGCTTCATCGGCCTGGCCAAGGTGCTGCCGGCGGCACTGGCGCTGGCGGCGGCCGGGGCCGATCTGGTCACCCTGATCAAGCCGCAGTTCGAGGCCGAAGGCCCGGGTGGCGGCGGCAAGAAGGGGGTGGTCAAGGACCCCGAGGCCCATATCCGGGCGGTAGAGTCGGTCAGTGCCTGGCTGGAGGGCGAGGGCTGGACCGTTCGCGAAACGACCGAAAGTCCGATCACCGGCGGCGACGGCAACATCGAATTCCTGCTGTGGGCGCAAAAGCGGCCGGACTGACCTGACCCCGGACATAGGAGAGCCGCCGGCGGATCTCTCCACCGGCGGCTCCCGTCACGTCGTCGATCGACAGGGGGGCTGTTAATTAATCGACGACGCGATAGCGGCCGTTCTGGTCGGGGCAGGTGCGGACATAGCGCACCTCATCCCGGCCGTCGGGCAGACGGATGCGGCTCTCGGCGAGGCGGCATTCGTCGGTGTTCTGATAACGGGCGTCACGGACCGGCTGGCCATAGCCGTCATAGCGACGGTCATCGGTGCGGCGGTCGTCATAGCGACGGTCGTCACGGCCGTAGCCCTGGTCCCGGTTGTCATAGCCGTAGCTGTTGGAACCGTAGCCGTTCGCGCCGTAGCCGGTCGCGCCGTAGCCGGTCGAGCCGTAGGCCGGCTGGCCATAGCCGTTCTGGCTGTAACCGCCCTGGCCGTAGCGGCTGTCGCACCCCTGGGCCGAGCTGTTGCCGACACTGGCCCCGACCACAGCCCCGAGCACGCCACCGAGGATACTGCCCTCGGTGCGACGGCCCCGGGCGGCGATCTGGGAGCCGGCGATGGCCCCGACCGTGGCCCCGACGAGGCCGCCGGCAGTCTGGCGGCCCTGGACGCAGGAGTCGGCATAACCCGACGGTCCGGCGCGATTGTAGTTATACGGCTGGCCATAGCCCCCGGAGGCGTAGTTCCGGGCCTGTCCCTGATAGCCGTAGGCCTGGGCCGAGGCGGCGGCCGGGATCATCATCAAGCCCGCGGCGGCGAGGGCGACGACGGCGGCGGAGCGGCTGGAGAAGCGGTCAAACATAGGGGTGATCCTGTTTCCCTTTGGCAAACCTGGAAGCCGAACCGTTCGGACCCCTGTCTGTTGCCCCGATAGATAGGGGGGTGAAGCTGAACGGGCTTTGAGCAAGCCGTTCATCTTCGTTCATGTTTCGCGCGGGGGCCCAGCCGGGCTAGAAGGCGGCCATGACCGAGAACGCCCCCCTGACCCTGCTGAAGATCAACCGCCTCGGCGGCCAGGGCGACGGCATCGCCGACACGCCGGACGGGCCGGTTTTTGCGCCCCTGACCCTGGCGGGCGAGACGGTGCGGGCGAGGGTGCGGGACGGGCGGGCCAGCGATATCGAAGTCGTCGAGGCCAGCCCCGAGCGGATCGCCCCGGTCTCGCCCCACTATGGCGACTGCGGCGGTTGTTCGCTGCAACACTGGGCCGCCGCCCCCTATCTGGACTGGAAACAGGAGCAGGTGCGGCTGGCCCTGGCGCGCGAAGGCATCGAGACCGAAATCGAGGCGACCGTGGCCGTCCCCCCCGGCACGCGCCGGCGGCTGGCCCTGCACGCGCGACGCGGACCCGACGGCCGGGTCATCCTGGGGTTCAAGGCCCGCAAGTCGTGGCGACTGGTCGAGGTCACCGCCTGTCCGGTGGCCGATCCGCGGCTGGTCGCGGCTTTTCCGGCCCTGACCCGGGTGGCCGAGGCGTTTCTGGAGCATCCGAAATCGGCTCCGACCCTGCATGTGACCCTGACCCTGACCGGGCTGGACGTCGATGTGACCGGGGTTGAGCGCAAGTCGGGGGGGCTGTCGCGCGACCGGCAGATGCAGGCGATCCGGGCCGCCAATGTCGCCGACCTGGCCCGACTGAGCCTGGCCGGAGAAACCCTGGCCATGATGCGGCAGCCGACGGTGATGTTCGGTCCCGCGACCGTGCCCCTGCCGCCGGGCGGCTTCCTGCAGGCCGTGCCCGAGGCCGAGGCGGCCATGACCGCGCGAGCCGTGGCGGCGGTGCAGGGGGCAAAGAAGATCGCCGACCTGTTCTGCGGCTCGGGGGCATTCAGCTTCCCGCTGGCGACCGTGGCCCCGGTGCTGGCGGCGGACTCCTCCGCTGCCGGAATCGCGGCGCTGAAGGCCGGTACCGGCACGGCCCAGGGGCTGCGCTCGATCACCGCCGAGGCCCGCGACCTGTTCCGCCGGCCGCTGACGCCGCACGACCTGAAGGGCTGTGACGCCATCGTCTTCGACCCGCCCCGCGCCGGAGCGATCGACCAGACGATGCAGATTGTCGACACCAGGGCCTCGGTCGTCGTCGGCGTATCGTGCAATCCGCAGAGCTTCGCCCGCGATGCCCGGGTGCTGATCGACGCCGGCTTCGTGCTGGAGCGGGTCACCCCGATCGATCAATTCCTGTGGTCGGCCCATGTCGAGCTGGTCGGGGTGTTCCGGCGATGACGATGAACGACAACCTGCCCGACGAGGACGGCGGCGGCTTTGACGCTGACGACTGGACCCGGCTGGTGCCCTTCACCGGGGCGGTGGCCACGCTGGACGACGTCCAGGCGCGGCGGGCGGTGTTCGCCCTGGCCGACACCGACGATCCGCGCCCGATCCCGATGGACCTGCCACAGCCGGTCATCTGGTGGGAGGACGACGGGGAACAGGCGGCGGTCGTGGTCCAGGCCGAGACCCATCTCGGACCCGACGGCGAGGAGATGGAGGTCCTGGGTCTGATCCTGCCTGACGGTGGTGGGGCGGTTGCCCTGCGCGAGGATGTCGATCTGGTCGACGACACCGACCCGGTCTGGCGCGACCTGGTCACCCAGGCCATCGATCCGGCGGCGGCGGACGACGACTAGCGACGACGGTCACTTGTCTATGCAGGCCGGGCCCTTATACCGGCCGAATGAAGATGATCGGGCTGATCGGCGGCATGAGCTGGGAGAGCTCTGCGGAATACTATCGCATCCTCAACGAGGGTGTGCGCAACCGGCTGGGACCGACGGCGTCGGCGCGTTGCCTGCTCTGGTCGTTCGATTTTTCGGAAATTGAGCGCCTGCAGCACGAGGGCGACTGGGCCGCACTGACGGCGCGGATGATCGACGCGGCGCGCCGTCTTGAAGCCGCCGGGGCCGAGGTCCTGCTGATCTGCACCAATACCATGCACCGCATGGCCGCGGACGTGCAGGCCGCCGTGACCATCCCCCTGCTTCACATCGTTGACCCGACGGCCGCGCGTGTCACCGCCGCGGGTGTCAGGAAGGTCGGCCTGCTGGGCACGGCCTTCACAATGGAACAGGATTTCTACAAGGGCCGGCTGCGGGACGCCCACGGGCTTGACGTGATCGTTCCGAACGCGCGCGATCGCGCCGAGGTTCACCGGATCATCTACGACGAACTGGTAGCCGGAAAAGTGCGTTCAGAATCGCGCGAGCTCTATCGACAGGTCATCGCCCGGCTTGTCGCCGACGGGGCCGAGGGGGTGATCCTCGGCTGCACGGAAATAATGCTGCTGGTGCAGCCCGGAGACAGCACCGTTCCGCTCTTCGACACGACCGCCCTGCATGGACAGGCCGCGATAGAACTGGCGCTGGAAAGCTGATTCTTTTTTGGAGGCGCGCCGGATCGTCGGTTCAGGCCGCGTCCGGCAGGCCCCCGTCCGTCTCGCTGCGCGCGCCACCTTCCGCCGCAATGGCAGACGGAAGGTCAAAGAGGTCCATCTGCTTTTTCATGTCGGGCGGCACACGGAACTGGCTCATGTCGAGGGGCGGACGCGCTGCGTCCAGACCGTAGCGTTTGACCGCCGCCTTGAACCGGGCGGCGATCAGGTCGGCGACGGGGCCGGTGCCCTTCATCCGCTGTGACCAGTCAGCATCGTAGTCCTTGCCGCCGCGGGTCTGACGGATCAGGGACATGACCCGGGCGGCGCGGGCCGGGCGGGCCTCAGCCAGCCACTCCTGGAACAGGGCCTTGATCTCGAGCGGCAGGCGCAGGATCACATACATGGCCGAGGTCGCGCCCGCCTGGGCCGCGGCCTCCAGTACCGCCTCCAGCTCGTGGTCGTTGAGGCCCGGGATCACCGGGGCGAAGCCGACCCCGACCGGCACGCCTGCGTCAGCCAGTTTGCGGATCGCCTCCAGCCGGCGGGTCGGGGTCGCGGCGCGTGGCTCCATGGTCCGGGCCAGGGCGCGGTCGAGAGTCGTGATCGAGACCATGGCCTGGGTCAGGCCGGCCCGGCCCATAGGGCCGAGGATGTCGAGGTCTCGGGAGATCAGACCCGACTTGGTGATGATGCTGAACGGCTGATTGAAGCGTTGCAGCACCTTGAGCAGGTCCCGCGTGATGTTCAGATCGCGTTCGACCGGCTGGTAGGGGTCGGTGTTGCCGCCCAGGTGGATGCGTTTGCACCGGTAGCGGGGGGCGGCCAGTTCCTGTTCCAGCAGACGCGCACCGTCGGGCTTGAAGAAGAGTCGGCTCTCGAAATCCAGGCCCGGGGATAGGCCCATGAAGGCATGGGACGGACGGGCGTAGCAGTAGATACAGCCATGTTCGCAACCTTTGTAGGGGTTGATGGAGCGGTCGAAACCCACGTCCGGACTGGTGTTCTTCGTGATGATCGTCCGGGCGTGTTCCGGCGTCAGGGTGGTGCGCAGCGGGGCAGGGGTCTGGTCGGCGTCGGTCCAGCCGTCATCGACGGCCTCATGGACGAGCGGTTCGAACCGTCCGCTGGCGTTGGTGCCGGCACCGCGCCCTTTCCTTGCGACTGGAGCCATGACCATCTGTATCGTGCACAACAGAACAAAGCAAGAACGTTGACGACCAAAGAAAACCCGCGGCCGGTCGGGCGCGGGCGGGGACGATGGTGCGGATGAGAGGACTCGAACCTCCACGCCTTGCGGCGCTGGAACCTAAATCCAGTGCGTCTACCAGTTCCGCCACATCCGCATAGGTCCGTACCAGCGTCTAGGCGAGGCCGGTGCCGGCGGCAATGCGGACAATGAAAAAGGCCCGGGATCGCTCCCGGGCCTCTCTCCGATAACCGACCGGTTGAGGGGTCAGTCTTCCTTGATGTTGTCGACACCTTCGCCGAAGGCGGCGGCCGGGGAGTTCATCAGCGACTCCTCGGTGATGTCGATGCCCTTGGCCAGCTTGGAGTGCCAGAAGCCGTAGACCGCGTAGATCACGGCACCGATGGCGGCATAGCCACCCAGCAGTTGCAGGGTCAGCGGATCCGGGATGGCTCCGGCGGCCAGCTGGGCCGGGGTCGGGAAGGCCTGTTCCAGCATCGGCTGGAAATTCTTCCAGGCCAGATACAGGCAGGCGGCGATGCCGAGCAGGGCGGTGAAGATGCCACCCGGCACGCGGAACGGACGTTCCAGCTCGGGATGTTTGACCCGCAGATAGATGACCGACAGGCAGACGATGGAGAAGGCCACAGCCGTGCCGAACGACACCAGCTGACCCAACAGGCTGATCGGCAGGAAGGCGGCGGTGATCGCGATCAGCACGCCCAGCAGGATGGTGCCCAGCCAGGGGGTGCGGAATTTCGGATGGATGACCGCGAAGACGCGCGGCAGCAGGCCGTCACGCGCCATGGTGTAGAAGATGCGCGTCTGGCCGTAGCAGAGCACCAGCATGACCGAGCTCAGGCCCGTGATGGCCCCGATCTTGATCAGGAAGCTGATGAGGTTCAGCTGACCGCCCGGTGCGACTGCCAGCGGAATATCGGCCCAGTGCAGGCCCATACGGTCGATGGCGACAGCGACGGGTGCCGGGCTGCTCAGCTCGGCATAGGGGACGACGCCGGTCATGACGGCGGCGACGGCCATATAGATCAGGGTGCAGACGATCAGCGCCCCGAGGATGCCGATCGGCACGTCCCGGGACGGGTTCTTGGCCTCGGCCGCGGCGGTCGAGACCGCCTCGAAGCCGACATAGGCGAAGAAGATGATCGCCGCCCCGCGCATGATGCCGTCATAGCCGTAGCGACCCGGCACGGCCGGGTCGGCGGCGGGTATGAAGGGATGCCAGTTGTCGGGGTTCACATAGGAGATGCCGACACCGATGAAGGTCAGCAGCACGACGATCTTGATGACGACGATGACGTTGTTCACGTTCGCCGACTCGCTGACACCGAGGACCAGCAGGCTGCAGACGGCGGCGATGCCGATGGCGGCCACGAGGTTGAAGGTGCCGGTGGCGGCCAGGACCGTGCCGTGATCGGCGCGAACAGCCTCGATCATCGGCGTGGCCCACATGGCCCCCTCCTGACCGGCGTACTGGATCGCCGGGAACAGGGTCTGGGACAGGCCAAAATCGCCCATGATCGACACGACGTAGCCGGACCAACCGACGGCGACCGTTGAGGCGGCGATGCCGTATTCGAGCACCAGCAGCCAGCCCATGATCCAGGCGAAGACCTCGCCCAGGGTGCCGTAGGCATAGGTGTAGGCCGAGCCCGAGACGGGCATGGTCGAGGCCAGTTCGGCGTAGCAGAGGCCGGCGAGGGCGACGGCGATGCCGGCGGCGACGAAGGACAGCATGATGGCCGGGCCGGCATAGTCGGCGGCGACCTGACCGGTCAGCACGAAGATACCGGCACCGATAATGGCACCGATTCCCAAGCTCATCAGATTGATGGGACCCAGGGATCGCTTGAGCTCGCTCTTGGCGGCCTCTTTCTGGATCTGGGCTACGGATTTCTTGAGGAACAGGCGGTTCCCCTTGGGCCTAAGGCCTTCTGCGGACATAGAGTCTCGCCCCCTAAATGCAGCGAGTCCTCCCCGGACCGCCTTCAATGCCGCGGACGCTAGCGGGGCCGGACCCTGCTGGCAACGCGGTTTACGTGCCGTGAAAGAATGACGACGCTTTCGTGATGCGGTCCGATACGGCTAGACCCGCCGGATGCTGCCCATCCATGCCGTTCTCGAGGAGCTGAAGACCGCACTGGCGACGACCGGTACCGTGGTGCTGGCGGCCCCGCCCGGTGCCGGCAAGACCACGGTCGTGCCCCTGGCCCTGATGGAGCAGTCATGGCTGGCGGGCGGAAAGCTTCTGGTGCTGGAGCCCCGACGGCTGGCGGCGCGGGCGGCGGCCGAGCGGATGGCGCAGACATTGGGCGAGGCTACGGGCCAGACCGTCGGCTATCGCACCCGGCTGCAGAGCCGGATCGGCCCGTCGACACGAATCGAGGTGATCACCGAGGGAGTCTTTACGCGGATGATCCTGGACGACCCCGGTCTGGACGGGGTGGGGGCGGTGCTGTTCGACGAATTCCACGAACGCAGTCTCGATGCCGACCTCGGCCTGGCCCTGGCCCGGGACAGCCAGTCGGTGTTGCGTGAGGATCTGCGGCTGCTGGTGATGTCGGCGACGCTGGATATTGTCGGGGTGGCGAAACTTCTGGACGGGGCCCCTGTCATTGAGGCCCAGGGGCGGATGTTCCCGGTCGAGACCCGCTATGCCGGCCGCAATCCGCTGGAACGGCTGGAAGACGCCATGGCCCGGGCGGTGATGCAGGCGCTGGGTGACGAGCCCGGCTCGGTCCTGGCCTTTCTGCCGGGGCAGGGCGAGATCCATCGCACGGTTCAGGCGCTGAAGACGCGGTTGCGCGACCCGGCCGTCGATGTGGTGCCGCTGTACGGAGCGCTCGACAAGGCCGAGCAGGACCGGGCCCTGGCCCCGTCTCCGCCCGGGCGGCGCAAGGTGGTGCTGGCGACCTCGGTAGCCGAGACCAGCCTGACCATCGAAGGGGTGCGGGTGGTGATCGACGGTGGCCTCTCACGGGTGCCGCGGTTCGAGCCGTCCAGCGGCCTGACCCGACTGGCGACCGTCAAGGTCAGCCGATCGTCGGCCGAACAGAGACGGGGACGGGCGGGGCGGACCGAACCAGGCGTCTGCTACCGCCTGTGGGACGAGGAACAGACCCGGGGGCTGGTACCGCACCAGAGACCCGAGATGCTGGAGGCCGATCTGACCGGCTTCGCCCTCGACCTGGCCCGCTGGGGCGCGCGCACGGCCGAGGGGCTGGCCCTGCTGGACCCGCCGCCCGCCGGGGCCTTCGCCGAGGCCCGGGCGGTGCTGGCCCGATTGGGTGCCCTGGACGGAGACGGCAATCTGACGGCGCACGGCCGGCGGCTGATCCGGATTCCGCTGACGCCACGGCTGGCCCATCTGGTGGCTGTGGCTTCGGACGAGGGCGACGCCCTGACCGGCGGACGGATTGCGGCGATCCTCAGCGAGCCGGGTCTGGGCGGCAGGGACCCGGACCTGGGAGAACGGCTGCGGCAATTCCGCCAGGACCGCTCACCAAGGGCGCGTGATGCGATGACCCTGGCCGAACGCTGGGCCCGGGCCGCCGGCGGCGGCAAGGGCGGGACGGTCGATCCCGGCAGCCTGCTGGCCGAGGCCTTTCCCGAACGGGTGGCGCGGGCCCGGGGCCGACCGGGCGAGGTGCTGCTGGCCTCGGGACGCGGGGCGTTTCTCGATCCGACCGAGTTGCTGGCACGCGAGCCGTGGCTGGCCGTGGCCGAGATGGGTGGCGGCGATGCGCGCGATCGGATCCGTCTGGCCGCCCCGGTCGATCCGCTGGCGCTGGAACACCGGATCACGGTCGAGGACCGGCTGACCAGGGAACCGTCCGGTCGGATGGTCATGCGCCGCATCCGGCGGCTGGGGGCCATCGTCGTCGACGAGAAGATCACCGGCGCGCCGGACCGGACCCAGATCAGCGCGGCCCTGCGGGCCGAGATCGAGGCCGGCGGACTGTCGACCCTGGACTGGGGCGAGCGGGCCGGGATCTTGCGGGCAAGGCTGACTTTTCTGCGGACCCTCGAAGACGGCTGGCCCGATGTGACGGATGCGGGTCTGCTGGCGACGCGCGAGACCTGGCTATGGCCCTTGCTGGATGGAGCGAAATCCCTGGCGTCGATCGCCGATGCGGCGCTGGAACAGGGGTTGAAGTCGCTGGTGCCGTGGGACCGGCACAGGGCGCTGGACGATCTGGCCCCGGCGCGCCTGACCACGCCGCTGGGCAGTGCCGCCATCGACTATGCCGCCGAGGGCGGGCCGCGCGTCGACATCCGGGTGCAGGAACTGTTTGGGATCACCACCCATCCGACCGTAGGGGGCGGGCGCGTGCCCCTGACCCTGGCCCTGCTGTCACCAGCGCGAAGGCCGGTGCAGGTGACGAAGGACCTGCCGGGCTTCTGGGCCGGGTCCTGGGCGGCCGTGCGGGCCGAGATGCGCGGCCGCTATCCTCGCCACCCCTGGCCCGAGAACCCGGCCGAGGCCCCGCCGACCAACCGGGTCAAGCCGCGTGGGACCTAGGCGTCGTCGGGCAGGGGCGGGAAGGCCCCGGTCCCGCACTGGGTCTGGTCCGGATTCTTGCCGACGGCGTCGCGGTAGTAGCTCTGGATGCGCACAAGGTCGGCGGCATAGTCGCCGGTCGGGTGGATCACGGCCGCAAGGCTGACGGTGCGGGTACGGTAGTCGATCACACCGAGGATGATCGGCACCCCGGCGGCGCAGGCCATGCGATAGAAGCCCGACTTCCATTCCGGAGTCAGGCTGCGGGTGCCCTCCGGAGCCAGGCCGAGGATCATCCGGTCGTGGGTGCGGAAGGCCTCGCTGACCGTCCGGATCACATCGCCGCCGGCCGAGCGGTCGACCGGGATGCAGCCCAGCCAGCGCAGCAACCCGCCAAACGGACTGTCGACCAGACTGGCCTTGGCCAGCCATTTGGGCTTGACGCGCAGATAGCCGGCCGTGGCCAGCAGGATCGGGCCGTCCCAGTTGGAGGTGTGCGGCGCGACGATGGCAACAGCCTTGTCCAGGGGCGGCCATTCACGGGGGACCGTCCAGCCGGACAGGGTCAGATAGAGACCGCAGAGCCAGCGAACGACGTCGGACGCGAGTCCCCGGGACGGCGCGGGACGGACCGCAGGTCTCAATCCGGCGGATGACGCAGAGTCTGCGTCGGTCATGGGGTCGGTCTCAGAATGATCATCGCCAATGCCCTGCCCTGGCGGCCTCACCATTCCGCGGACCCTGACGGTCCTGCGCTGGTCTGCCGATGGCCGATACTCACCAGCTTCGCCGGGAAAATCCAGCGCTCCGTGTCGACCGGTCCCGGCTTGAGTCGGGGAGGGCACCTCGACTACCGTCCGTCACGGAGATCTCACATGATGAAACAGCTGCTTCTCGTCCTGACGGCCGCCGCCGCCGCCGCCAGCCTGTCCGGATGTAGCCCGGCGGCCGAGACCACGGCGGACCCGACGACGCCCCCCGCGACAGAAGCCATGACCCCGGCAACCGAGATCGCACCGGGCATCCCCCGGCTGGCGGCGCAGGGGGCATCAGCGGCGGCCTTCGTGCCGGCGGGCTGGCGGCTGGAACAGGCGGTCGAGGGCGACATCAGCCGCGACGGCGTTGCGGACCTGGCCTTCGTGCTGCGCCGGGCCGATCCCCGGAAGATCCTTCCCCGCGAGGGCCTGCCGGACTCGGACATCAATCCGCGCCTTCTGGCCGTCGCCCTGGGTGGGACGGGCGGTTTCCGCCTGGCTGGACAGAACCATGCGATCTTCCCCGAGCGGGACGCCGACATGCTGCATATGGACGATCCGTTCGACGCCGGACTGAGCCTGGCCAACGGCGTCCTGACGCTGGAACTGAACCTGTTCATGTCGATGGGCGGCGGCAGCACCGGCCCCTATCAGTTTCATTTCCGCGAACAGGACGGTACGGTGAAGCTGATCGGCTATGACCACACCAATGTCGAACGGATGAGCGGTGAGATGACGGCGGTCAGCGTCAATTTCCTGACCGGGCGACGCACGGACACGAGCGGGCGGATCGATTCGGAACAGGAGACGACCGTGACCTCACGAACGACCGTGAGGCCGCTGCCGCTGGATCAGGTCGGGGATGCGTTTGCCTTTGAATATGACCAACTGACGCCCCAAACGCCCTGACAGATTCGCTGAGCCTGACGCCCGATGACCGACGCCCGTCGCCTGTTCGGTGTGAGACTGCTGCACACGGCCATCTATGGCGTGATGGCCACGGCCTCGCTGCTGGTGCTGTGCGGCGGGATCACCGGGGCCCGGGGCCCGTGGCTGATGGTGGCCGTGGGTCTGGTGGTGATCGAGAGTCTGGTCTTTGTCGCCAGCGGCCTGAAATGTCCGCTGACCGCGGTGGCGGTCAAATACGGGGCCGGTCAGGACGGGTTGTTCGACACCTTCATCCCCGAGCGGTTCACCCGCCACACCTTCCGGATCTTCGGGCCGATGATCCTGCTGGGGCTGGCCCTGCTGGCGATCCGGCAATGGTCGGCGGCCGGTTGACGACCTAGGCCCCGGCGGCGATCCCGTCCGTCACAGCATAAACCATGACGCCGGTGGCCACGGCCAGGTTGAGGCTGTCGGCGCGACCGCGCATCGGAATCTTGACGTTGACGTCGCAGGCGGCGGCCAGGGTGTCGGTCAGGCCGGCCTGTTCATTGCCCATCAGGATCAGGGCCGGGGCCTGCACAGGGGCGTCGCGATAGCCGTGGGTGGCGTCCAGCCGGGTGCCGATGACGCTACCCGGCCAGCTGGCGCGCCACTCCAGAAAGGCCTCGGCGGCGCAGCGGGCGATGGAGACGGCGAAGACCGAGCCCATGGTCGCGCGCACGGCCTCGACCGAATAGGGGTCGACGCAGTCGCCGATCAGGATGACCCCGCCGCAGCCGGCGGAATCGGCGGTGCGGATGATGGTGCCCAGATTGCCCGGGTCGCGCACCTGTTCCAGCGCCACCCAGCAGGGGGCCGAGGCCGGGTCGATGTCGGCCAGTTTGACGAAGGTCTGGTCGAACACACCCAGCACCGTCTGCGGATTGTCGCGGCGGCTGATCTTTTCGAGGATCGGATGGGTGACGGTGACGACCTCACCCCCGGCGGCGCGGGTCTCGGCCATGGCCCGATCCAGCAGCGGATGCGGACGGGCCTCCATCCCGACCATCAGCAGGGTCGGGGTGCGGCCCTGATCGAGCGCCTCGCCGATGAATTTCAGACCCTCGGCCAGGAAGCGGCCGGTGGCCTCGCGTTCCTTGCGCATATGCAGGGCGCGCACGGCCTTGACCGTGTCATTGGTCAGGGAGGTGATCAGGCGGGGTTCGCTCACCGGTCGCTCCAGCGCGAGAAGAAGCTGAGACCGATGGCGCGCCCGTCCTTGCCGTCCTCGGCCAGGGCCAGCTCGCCCCAGTCGATACGGCCGCCGCGGGTCGCCGTGGCCTCGGCCATCACATGGGCCAGCGACAGTCCCGAGATGCGGGCGGCATAGGCGTTCAACAGCAGGAAGGAGGCGTCGTCCGACAGCAGGGCGGCGCAGTCGGTCACCAGACCGGGCAGGTCCTCGAACAGCCGCCAGACCTCGCCGGTCGGGCCGCGTCCGTATTTGGGCGGATCGAGGATGATGCCGTCGTACTTCGAGCCGCGCCGGACCTCGCGGGCGACATATTTGCGGGCATCCTCGACGATCCAGCGGATCGGCCGGTCGGCCATGCCCGACAGTTCGGCATTCTCGCGGGCCCAGGCGACCGACTTCTTGGAGGCGTCGACATGGGTGACCTCGGCACCGGCGGCGGCGCAGGCCAGGCTGGCGACGCCGGTATAGCCGAACAGGTTCAGGATCTTCGGCCGCGGCCCGTCCTTGCGTTCCTTGACCAGGGCGCGGATCCGGCCGTCCAGCCAGTCCCAGTTGGCGGCCTGCTCGGGGAAGAAGGCCAGGTGGCGGAAGGGGGTGAAGCGGCTGGTGAAGCGCACGTCGCGCCAGGCCAGCGGGAAATTGTCGATCGGGCCGTCGGCGAAGCGCCAGCGACCGTCGTCATCCTCGTCCTGCGGATCGAACACGGCGTCGGCGCGGGTGAAGGCCTCAGGATCGCGCGGCGACCAGAAACACTGGGGCTCGGGCCGGACCACCGTATAGCGGCCGTAGCGCTCCAGCTTGCGCCCGTCGCCGCTGTCCAGCAGGGCGTAGTCGGGCCAGCCCCGCGTGACGAGGGTTTCGGGCGTGGGGGAAAGAACCGGAGGCATATGCGGCTGATAGGCGCTCAGGCGGCCTGTCGTCCAGAGTCGGTAGCGGCGTCCGTGTCCATGCCGTCGACAGGATCGGCCTGATGCCGGGTCTTGTCCCAGGCGAACGGCTCGCGGATCAGCCGCCAGGCGGCGTGGGCGAAGGCGAGGCTGAGCAGGGACCAGTAGGCGGGGGCGGTGACCATGTCGCCGAGATGATAGGGCAGGCCGGCCCGCTTCGCCCCGACGGCGCAGGTCAGCCAGGCGGCAACAACGCCGAGCCCCAGCACGGCCAGAGCCGGCAGTGGCGTGGCCGGAGACAGGCCCGCCGAGGCGGCGACCAGCACCGCCGAGGCGACCCAGGCCAGGGACGGCGCATGCAAGGCCGCCGACACCAGGGCTACGCCCAGGGTCATGACCAGGGCGACCAGACCGCGCAGCCCCAATCCAGGCGGATCCCGGCTATGGACGCCCCAGGTTTGCATATAGCCCTTGAGCCAGCGCGTTCTCTGCGGCAGCCAGTGTTCCAGACGACCCGGCGGACACTCATGGGTCGGGCTGGCGATCAGGCCCAGCCGCCAGCCGCGGCACCACAGGCGGAAGCCGAGATCGGCATCCTCGGTCACATTCCACGCGTCCCAGCCCCCGACCGCGCGCAGGACATCGGTGCGGAAATGGTTGCTGGTCCCGCCCAGCGGAAACGGCAGGCCCAGCCGCACCAGGCCGGGCAGGGCCACCTCGAACAGGGCCGCGTATTCGGCGGCGAACTGACGGTCCAGAAAGCTCGCCCGTCCGGTGCGAGTCCGGATACGCAGCGGAGCCTGCAGACAGGCCAGCCGTCCGCTGTCGTCGGCGGCGAACCGGGCGGCGGCCTCGCGCAGCTGCCCCGGGTCCGGTTCATCCTCAGCGTCATAGACGGTCAAAAGTTCGCCCGTGGCCCGGCTCAGGGCGTGGTTCAGCGCCCGGGGCTTGGTGCGGGGCACACCCGGCGGAACCAGCAGCAGCTTCAGCCAGGCCGGGGGACGGGCGGCGATCACCGCCTGGATGGTCGGATGGTCATCGGCCTCGAGCACCAGCCAGCCGTCCAGCCGGTTGCGGGGATAGTCCAGGGCGGACAGACGGCGGATCAGCTGGGGGGCGACAGCGACCTCATCATGGAGGGCGGCCAGCACACTGTAGCGCGGCCAGCGTCGTGGTGAAGGCGGACGGCGCGGGGCACGCCCGCTGCACAGCACCAGCAACAGACGCCACACGGCGCAGACCAGAAAGCCGACACCGATGGCCACTCCTGCGGCCCGCGTCACCGGTTCGGGCCACAGGAGGACGGCCGCGACCGCGCCGGCGAGGACCCCACCAACGACCGCAGCCTGGGCCGGGGTCGCCCCTGTATAGGCCGCGCCGTCAGGCCGTCTGCGCCGCGGCGGCCGACGGGGTTGCCATGCCCTGTCCTGATTGCAGGTCACCACCATTCGATACTCGTAATACGGGAAATGCTCGCCATCAACCGCACAGCGTGTGGCGTTGGCGGTCTGGAGCGAATGCCGCTATTCAGCAGCCTGGTCCTTTGGAGTGCAGGTTTGTCCGGCGTCACCCGTCCCAATCGTCGCTCGGCCCGCAAGCCCAAGGGCGAGGGCCATTCCCGCCGCGCCGAGATCCTGGCAGCGGCCGAGCGGATCTTCGTCGAGCATGGCTATGAGGGGGCGACGATCCGCAAGATCGCCGACGAGGTCGGCCTGTCGTCGACCGCCCTCTACATGCATTTCTCCGACAAGCAGGAAATCCTGCACGAGATCTGCCGCCAGTCGTTCGAGACCCTGATCGCCCTGAACCGGACCGTCCTGGACTCGCCCGGCGAGCCGGAGGTCCGGATGCGGCGGATGATGGAAGCCTATGTCACCTTTGGTTTCGCCCATCCCAATGCCTACCGGCTGGTCTATCTGACCCGGCCGCTGGAGGCCCGGGACGGGGCCGAATCCGTGGCCCAGCAGCTGGGGGCCGATCTGTTCCGGTCGTTCGAAACCCTGGTCGAGGATGTGGAACGGGCCGGCCGGCTGCGCGGTGAGGTGCGGGCGTCGACCCAGGCCCTGTGGGCCGGCGGGCACGGCGTGGTCTCGCTGATGATCACCAAACCCTATTTCGACTGGGTCGATCGCGAGACCCTGGTGAAGACCCTGATGGACGCCCTGTTCATGGGACTGCTCAAGCCGTGAAACCGCGGGCCCTGGTGATGATGGTGGCGCTGGCCGGGCTGGCCGCCGGACCGGTGACGGCGGCCCCCTTGCGGGTGCTGTCCCTGGATCAGTGCGCCGATCAATATGTTCTGGCCCTCGCCCCGGATGCCGAACTGGCCCTGTCACCGCGGGCAGACGATCCTGATTCCCGACTGCGCGAGGCGGCACGCGGACGGCGTCAGGTTCGGCCGACACTGGAGGCCGCCATCGCCTTTCAGCCCGACGTGGTGGTGCGCTACTGGGGCGGGGAGCCCCGGCTGCTGGCGGCGCTGGAACGACGCGGTGTCCAGGTCCTGCTGATCGACGATGCGACCGACATGGCCGGGGTCCAGACGACGATCCGGACTGTATCGGCCGGGCTGGGCCACGCGGACCGGGGCGAGGCGCTGATCCGGCATATGGACGCGCAGCTGGCGACGGTCAGCCCGCCGTCCGGGTCGCGACCCGGTGCCCTGTATCTGACGGCCGGGGGGTTCACGGCCGGTCGCGAGACCCTGGTGGGGGCGATTCTGGTGGCGGCGGGCTTCGCCAATCTGGCCGTGTCCCCCGGGTTCGCCCCGGTCAGTGTCGAGCGGATCGCCCTGAACCGGCCGGCGCGTTTCGTCCTGGGCTTCTTCGACCAGATCCGGGCCGACTGGCGCGGTCCCGGACGGCATCCCGTGGTGCGACGGGCCGCCGCCGGACGCGTCGCCGCCCGACTGCCGGCCACGGTCCTGTCCTGCCCGGCCTGGTTCGCGGCCGACGCGGCCGCCCTGCTGGCCCACGCCCCGTGAGGGTCCCGGCGAGCGCAGCACGACTGAATCTCTTGCTGGGCGGGCTGATTGTGCTGGGTCTGGGCCTGGCCGTCAGCCTGGGTGAGAGCAGCTTCGGCCTGACCCACTATGTCGCCGCCTTCACCCGTCCCGGATCAGGTCCGGCCGAGGTGCTTTGGCAGGTCCGGGCTCCGCGGGCCGTCTGTGCCCTGGCCGTCGGTGCGGCCCTCGGCCTGTCCGGCGCGGTGATGCAGGGGCTGTTGCGCAATCCCCTGGCTGATCCCGGCGTGCTCGGGGTCTCGGCCACGGCGGCGCTGGGGGCGGCCCTGGCCATCGTCCTGGGGGCGGCGGCGGTGCCCGGCGCGGTCGAGATCGCCGCCCTGATCGGGGCCGGTCTGGCCGGGGGCATCCTGATCCTGTTCGCCAGCAAGGTGCGCGCGCCGGAGGCCCTGATCCTGTTCGGCGTGGCCCTGTCCAGTTTCGCGGGCGCGGCGACGGCCCTGATCTTCAACCTGTCCCCGTCGCCGATCGCCACCGCCGAGGTGATGAGCTGGCTGCTGGGCTCGGTGCAGAACCGCAGCTGGATCGACGTCGCCTGGGTCGTGCCGGCCGTGATCGTTTCAGGCCTGTTCGCCTGGCTGGCAGCACCGGGGCTGAAGATGCTGTCGCTGGGCGAGGAGACGGCCGCAACCTCGGGCCTGCCGATGGCGCGCCTGCGCCTGTTCGCCCTGATCGCCGCGGCCGTGGCGGCCGGGGCCGCCGTGGCCGTGGCCGGGGTGATCGGCTTCGTCGGCCTGGCCGCGCCGCATCTGGTGCGGACGGCCATGCGCGGGGATCCCGGCCGATTGCTGCTGCCCTCGGCCCTGGGCGGCGGCCTGATGCTGGTGCTGGCCGATCTGGCGGCGCGGATCACACCGACCGATCAGGAGCTGAAACTGGGTGTCTTCACCGCCCTGGTCGGGGCCCCACTGTTCGCCCTGATCGCCTGGCGGGCGGCGCGGGAGTGGCGACTGTGACCGTCGTGGCCCTGGACGGCGTCACAGCCGCGATCGGGGGGCGGACCGTGCTGAACGAGATCGACCTGACCGTCAGTTCCGGCGAACTGGTGGCCCTGTGCGGTCCCAATGGTGCGGGCAAGTCGAGCGCCATCCGGGCCGCCCTCGGTCTGTTGCCGCTCAACGGCGGTCGGGCCTTGCTGGCCGGACAGCCCCTGTCAGACCTGTCTTCGGGACAGCGGGCCGAACAGGCTGCCTATCTGCCGCAGGAACGGCGCATTGCCTGGAACCTGCCGGCGGTCGAGGTCGCGGCCCTGGGGGCCCCGTGGCTGGCGGGTGAGGCGGCGCTGGAGCGGGCCCGGGCAGCCCTGGCCGAGGTGGATATTGCCTTTCTGGCGGACCGGGGCGTGTCCGAGATGTCCGGCGGGGAGCGGGCCCGGGTCCTGCTGGCGCGCTTGCTGACCACACGGGCGCGGGCCCTGCTGGCCGACGAGCCGGTGGCCGGGCTGGATCCGGACGCCCAGCTGATGGTGCTGGAGCGTCTGGCCGCGCGGGCCCGGGCCGGGCAGGCCGTCCTGGTCAGCCTGCATGACCTGTCGCTGGCGGCGCGCTTCGCCGACCGGGTCGTGGTCCTGGATCAGGGGCGAGTCGTCGCCGACGGGCCGCCGCTGGAAGCGCTGCGCCCCGTCATCCTGCGCACGGTGTTCGGCCTGACCGCGACCTGGCTGGACGGGCCGGACGGACCGCTGCTGGCGGCCAGTCGCGCCGCGACCGGCCCGGTCTCGCTTCAGGGCCGGTAGGGACGGGGACCGGCCGAGACGCCACGGGCGATGTCGCTGGAAGTGGTCAGCGGGGCCGCTCCGCCGTTCAGCCGCGCCTTGTAGATGGCCATGTTTTCCATCACCCGCATCATATAGTTGCGCGTCTCGGTGAACGGCGTGCATTCGATGAAATCGACCGGATCGACCGAGCCGTCGCGCGGATCACCGCAGCGGGCGATCCACTGGGGCGGCCGGGCCGGTCCCGCATTGTAGCCGACCGTGGCCAGCAGCATCGAGCCGCCGAACCGGTTGGTCAGGTCGCCGAGGTGATAGCTGCCCAGCGTCATGTTGTAATCGCCGTCCCACAGCCGCTCGGCGCTGAACGGCATGTTCAGCTGGCGGGCCACGGCCGCGCCGGTCGATGGCAGGAACTGCATCATGCCGCGGGCGTCGGCCCCAGAGCGGGCACGGGGGTCGAAGCTGGATTCCTGACGGGTGATGGCCAGGGTGAATTCCAGCGGCGCGGCCCCGGCGACGATCGGCGGGATCTGGATCGGATACTGGCGGTGCGGCATCAGATAGCCGCGCTGGCTGGCGGCGCGACCGACCATCATGGCGGTGAAGCCTTCGCCATAGCCGCGCGACATATCCATCAGCAGGGCCAGGTCGACGGCCCCGGGCAGGGTGCCGTCCAGATGATAGGCGAAGACCCGGAACAGGGAGGTCTCGCCGGTCTCGCCCAGGATGCGGGTGGCGCGTACCACCTCATCGGCCTCGAACCGGGCGATGTCGGCCTGGGTCGGCACCGGGTCGGCGGGCAGGGTCAGGGTGGTGATCCCGGCCCTTTCCGCGGCCAGCTGGCCGTAGAAGGTCTGGAAATGCTCCGATCCCTCCAGATAGCGCTGGTGGGCAGTGGCGGGGTCACCGGCCGCCTCGGCGGCGCGCCCCAGCCAGTAGAGGGCCCGCCCCTGGGTGATCGGAGTCGAGGACATCGCCCTCAGGGACTCGAAATGCCGGGCCGCGCGGGTGGGATCGTTCAGCTTGGTCAGGGCGACCCAGCCGGCGAAGAATTCGGCGTCGACCATCCGCTCGCCGGACGGAAAGCCATGGTCGGCCATCGCGTCATAGGCCGCTCGCCATTCGCGGCGTTCCAGCGCATCGAGGAAATAGTTACGGCGCTCGCTCCACAGGCTGCTCTGGCCGTCGCTGTGGGCCGGGGCCCGGGGCAGGACGGACAACAGGGCGAAGCCTTCGGTCTGGCGGCCGGCAGCGCGCAGCAGCCGGACCCGCTCCAGCACCACGGCCGGGTCGCGGGCCTGGGCCGGCGTCAGCCCGGCCACGATGGAGTCGCCGTTGTAGGCGGTGCGCAGGGCCAGGACGGCTTCCGCCACGACGCGACGCTCGGGCGAGACGAGCGTGATCATCTCGCGGGTGGCCGGGCCGTGCGGACCCAGCAGCAGCATGTCGAGCCGGGCCTCGTGATCCGCCTGGGTCAGCCAGCGGCTCCAGCGCGTGAGAATCCGCCCCTGTGCGGCCGCGTCGAACGACTGCGTCCGCCACCAGTCGCGAATCAGCGGACGGGCCTCCTCGCCACGGTTTCTCTGTTCGAGGGCGGCGGCGAGGGCGATCACCCCCTGGATACTGGTCGGAGCCTGGCCGTCGAAAAAGGCCAGAACCGTATCGGGGCCGGCATTGGCCAGATCCAGGGCCCGTTCACCGGCGGCCTCGCGTGATTCGGTGCGAGGCCAGGCAGCGAAGCGCGACTGGGCTGCGGCCAGTTCGTCAAAGGACAGTTGCTCGGCCGAGGTATCGATCAGGGCCCATTCGACCAGTTTGCGGGCGGTGGGATCGCTGATCCGGGCCATGATCGTCTGGGTGGTGATGACATCGCGGGCCCGCGCCGCAGCCAACCCCTCACGGAACGCGGCAGCATCGGATTCAGTGAGGACCCGGCCCTGATAGGTGGGGCTGGCGACATAGGGGGTCGCCTGGGTGCTGATCAGAACGGCAGGGTCGGGGGCGAGAATCGCCACGGCGGCGGCCAAGGTCGTCGCAAACATGATCTTTTCGATCCCCATTCATCCCGGTTGCAGCAGACCAGCGGGCAACCTACCCTCCGACGCTTCGTATCCGGCGACCGCCGCCAGACTTCCACGCAGGACCATCGTTTCAATGACCGCCCCTTTGTTCAAGGGCGTGATCACCGCCCTGATCACACCACTTCGTGACGGAAACGTGGACGAAGCCGCTTTCGAGCGTCTGGTTGAACGCCAGATTGCCGCCGGGGTTCACGGACTCGTGCCGGTGGGGACCACGGGCGAAAGTGCGACCCTGCATCCGGACGAGCACAGGCGCGTCGTTGAACTGTGCGTGAAATTCGCGGCCGGCCGGGTTCGCGTCATCGCCGGGGCCGGGGCCACGGCCACCGACAAGGCCATCGAACTGGTCCGTCACGCCAAGACCGTCGGGGCCGACGGGGCGCTGGTCGTCACCCCCTATTACAACCGGCCGTCCCAGACCGGGCTGGCCCTCCACTACGAAGCCATTGCCGAGGCGGTTCAGCTGCCGGTCGTGCTGTACAATGTGCCGTCGCGGACCGGGGTCGATCTGGCCAATGAGACCGTGGCGCGGCTGGCGGCCCATCCGAACATCGTCGGCATCAAGGACGCGACCGGCGATATGGCCCGTCCCAGCTGGATGCGCGCCAATATCGACGCGGCCTTCGACCTGATCTCGGGGGATGATTCCAGCGGGCTCGCCCATATGGCCCTGGGCGGGGTGGGGGTGATCTCGGTGACATCGAACGTCGCCCCGGAAGCCATGGTGGCCCTGTACGAGGCCTTCACCACCGGTGATCTGGCGACGGCGCGTGCCTGGCAGGAGCGGTTGATCGGTCTGCATCGCGCCCTGTTCCTCGACAATTCGCCGGCCCCGGCGAAATACGCCCTGTCCCGTCTGGGTCTGTGCGAGGAGTCCGTGCGCCTGCCGCTGGCCCCGACGGCCGATGCGGTGAAGCCGGCGATCGATGCCGCCCTGGCCGATGCGGGCGTGATCTGATGGCGTCCGAACAGCCCAAGACCAAGCTGATCGCCGAGAACCGGCGCGCCCGGTACGACTATTTTCTCGAGGATTTCATCGAGGCCGGCATCCAGTTGCTCGGGACCGAGATCAAGTCACTGCGCGCGGGCCGCGCCAATATCGCCGAGAGCTATGCGGCGGTGGAGGGCCGGGAGATCGTGCTGATCAATGCCGACATCCCGCCGTACCAGCAGGCCTATCGCTTCAATCACGAGCCGCGCCGGCACCGGAAACTGCTGCTGCACCGCAAGCAGATCGACAAATTGATCGGGGCCGTTCAGCGCGAGGGCCGGACCATCATCCCGGTCAAATTGTATCTGAACGAGGCCGGCAAGGCGAAGCTGGAGATCGCCCTGGCCAAGGGCAAGAAGATCCACGACAAGCGCGAGACCGAGGCCGCACGGGACTGGCAGCGCGACAAGGCCCGGCTGATGCGGGACAAGGGCTGATCAGACGGCCGGCGCGCTCGAAATCGGACGGGCGTCGACGATGTCGGGACTGGAGGCGACGGCATAGCTGTCGGTGCCATAGGGGCCGAGCGACGGCGGGCTCCAGCTCTGGCCGACGGTCAGGCCGAGGACGGTCACCACAATGGTCAGGATCAGGGCCGCGACGGCGAGACGCCGTTCCGTCGGCGAGAACATTTGGTCCGAATGTCGCATCCTGCCCTCCTGGCTGTGGCCTGTCTCTGGCTGTGGCCTGTCGGTTGAACGTGATGCGGGCGGGGCCGTTCCAGCGCACGGATGACAAATAGCCCGGGACCGGAGCGGCGTGGCCCGGGGGACACGGGCGGGGCCTGCGATCAGCCCTCGATCAGGGCCCGGGCTCGCCGAAAGACGGCTTCAAACATGTCCGGTGTCAGCCGGCCGGTGTTCGTGTTCAGCCGTGAGCAGTGGTAGCTGTTCAGCAGGATATAGTCCCGCACCGGGGCCTCGACGCCATGGCCGGCGACGACGGCGGAGGCCGGCAGGTCCAGCGCCTTCAGGACATTGCGCCGCGACACGTCGCCGAGGGTGACGATGACCTTCAGCCGGGGCAGGGCGGCCAGGCGCGACACCAGGAAGGGGCGGCAGGTGGCCTCCTCGACCGGCAGGGGCTTGTTGCCCGGGGGGGCGCAGCGCACGGCGTTGGTGACCATACAGTCGACCAGTTGCAGACTGTCGTCGGGGCGGGCGTCATAGTCCCCGGTGGCGAAGCCGGTCTTCTTCAGCGTGTCATAGAGCAGCCAGCCCGCGTGATCGCCGGTGAACGGGCGGCCGGTGCGGTTGGCCCCGGTGCGTCCGGGCGCGAGGCCGGCAATCAGCAGCCGCGCCTGTGGATCACCGAAAGAGGCGGCGGCCCCGTTGAACCAGTCCGGGTTCTCGCGCGCGTTGACGGCGCGATAGGCGACCAGACGCGGACATCGCGGGCAGTCCCGGGGCGCTTCGGGAGGGACGTCATGGCTCATGTTGCGGGCTCCGGCGGGAAGGTCCGGACCGTCGGCGCGGTCGCGGGTGCCCGCGGTCGTTCGAACTGGGTGATCAGATCAGCGAGTTCGATGAAACTATCAGCCTGGCGGCGCAGTTCATCGGCGATATGGGGCGGTTGGACCTTCAGCGTCGAGACGACGGTGACACGAACCCCGTGCGCCTGGACCGCCTCGACGACCCGCCGGAAATCCCCGTCACCGGAAAACAGGATGGCGTGGTCGATGTGCGGGGCCAGTTCCAGCATGTCGACCGCGATCTCGATGTCCATATTGCCCTTGGTCCGGGTCTGGCCCTGACCGTCGGTGAAGCGTTTGACCGGCTTGGTCACCACGCGGAAGCCATTGTAGTCGAGGAAGTCGATCAGCGGCCGGATCGGCGAGAACTCTTCGCCCTCAACCACGGCCGTGTAGTAATAGGCTCGCATTAGCACAGCCCTGTCGCGGAACGACTCGATCATCGCCTTGAAGTCCAGATCGGCGTTCAGCGCCCGGGCCGAGGCGTAGAGGTTGGACCCGTCGATGAAGAGGGCCAGCCGGTCGGTCGGATACAGGGTCATGAATACGGACGTCCCGAATACCAATGGTCAGGTTCCGGTCACGATTGACGGTGACCTGGATCTGGATGCCGCAGTCATCGTTGCGCTGGGCAGTAATGACAAGGGGGTCTGGCCCAGCTGTCGCGACGGACTGCAGGCGGCGCTGGCGCGGTTCCGGGCCGAAGGGCTGGATATCGTGGCCCGGTCCGGATGGTGGCATTCCCGGGCCTGGCCAGACCCGACCGACCCGCCATTTCTCAACGGCGTGGTGATCGTCCGCACGGCGCTGGACCCGCACGCCCTGATGGCCACCCTCGGTCGAATCGAGGAGGCCTTCGGCCGGCACCGGGGACCGCGCAACGGTCCGCGGACGCTGGACCTGGACCTGATCGCCCATGGCCGGATTCGCGGCGATCTTAACGGACTGATCCTGCCGCACCCGCGGGCCGCCGACCGGCTGTTCGTCATGGGGCCACTGGCGGAGATCGCACCGGACTGGCAACATCCCGATGGCATTGGTCAGGCGTCGGATCTGGCGGCCACGGCCCCCGTGGGACGGGACGCCCGGCCGGTTCCAGGTGAAGACCTGGCGACAAACTAGGCGGCAGCCTGCGTCCAATGCCTCATTCCCGCCTATGCGGCGTTGCACAATCACGCGTAACGCTCTATTTTGTGCGGTTCTCCCCGTCGCCAGAGGATTTTCATGGCCCGCGTCACTGTCGAAGACTGCATCGAGAAGGTACCGAACCGGTTCGGACTGGTTCTGCTGGCCGGTAATCGCGCCCGCGCGATCGCCAATGGCGCGCCGCTGACGCTCGATCGGGACAATGACAAGAACCCGGTCGTGGCCCTGCGCGAACTGGCCGACGACATGGTCAAGCCGGAAGAACTGCGCGAGACCATCATCGTCGCCCTGCAACGGGTCGACGAGCGCACCGAGGCCGAGGATGAAGCCGAGGTCGTGGCGCTGCTGGCCGAGCCGCAGCACATGAACATGGCCGAGGCCGAGCTGATCCGCGCGCTGCAAAGCGACCGCGACGGCGGCCAGGAGGAGCGATACTGACAGCGGAACCCGCTAACGGTATCACCATCCTGCCGGCGCGGCCGTCCAAGGCCGCGACGTCTCCCAAGACTGCCAACCAGAATGAACCCGCATCCGGTGATGACGAGGGCGCGCCGCGGCGGGCTCCGATCCTGCGTCAATTCGAACTGATCGAGGCCGTAAAGGCCTATGATCCGACCGCCGACGAGGCCTTGCTCAACCGGGCCTATGTCTATGCGATGAAGATGCACGGTTCGCAGCTGCGGGCCTCGGGCGATCCGTATTTCGCCCATCCGATCCAGGTGGCCGGTATCCTGACCGACTACAAGCTGGATACGGCCAGTATCGTCACGGCCCTGCTGCATGACGTGGTCGAGGACACCTCGGCCACCCGCGACGATATCGCCGCCATGTTCGGCGAGGAGGTCGCCGGCCTGGTCGAGGGGGTGACCAAGCTCAGCCGGCTGGAGCTGCAGGCCGAACACACCCGCCAGGCCGAGAATCTGCGCAAATTCATCCTGGCGATTTCCAAGGACGTGCGCGTCCTTTTGGTGAAGCTGGCCGACCGTCTGCACAACATGCGGACGCTGAAATACGTCAAGCCCGAGAAGCGCGAACGGATCAGCCGCGAGACCCTCGAGGTCTATGCGCCGCTGGGTCGGTCAATCGGTATCCATTCGATCGCCTCGGAACTGGAAGAACTGGCGTTCGAACATCTGAACCCCACGGCGCGGACGGCGATCGAGCGACGGCTCGAGGCTTTGAAGCTGGAGCATGGCCGGGCCATCGACGGCGTGTCGCGCGATGTGGAAACGGTGCTGGCCGAGGCCGGGGTCAAGGCTCATGTTTTCGGCCGCCAGAAGACGCCCTATTCGATCTGGCGCAAGCTGCAGCGCAAATCGGTCGGCTTCTCGTCCCTGTCCGACATCTACGGATTTCGCGTCATCGTGATGAGCGAGGACGATTGCTACCGGGCGCTTGGGGTCATCCACCGGGCCTGGCCCGTGGTGCCGGAGCGATTCAAGGATTTCATCTCGACGCCCAAGTCGAACAACTACCGTTCGCTGCACACGACCGTCGTCGGACCGTCGGGCCTGCGGATCGAGATGCAGATCCGCACCGAGGCCATGGACCGGGTCGCCGAGGACGGGGTCGCGGCCCACTGGGCCTACAAGAACAAGAGCTACGGCTTCGACCAGGAGGCGATGGAACGCGACGGCGGTCGTGACCCGCTGCAGAACCTGCGCCACCTCGTCCAGGTCATCGAGCACGGCGAGGGCGGCGAGGACTGGGTCGAGCACGCCAAGCTGGAAATGTATCTGGACCAGGTCTTCGTGTTCACGCCCAAGGGGGCGCTGATCACCCTGCCGCGCGGCGGCATGGCCCTGGACTTCGCCTATGCCGTCCATACCGAGGTCGGCGACACCGCCGTAGGGGTCAAGGTCAATGGCGAGCTGAAGCCGATGCGGACCCAGCTTCAGAACGGCGATGTGGTGGAGATCATCCGCGGAGCCAAACGCGAGATCCCCGCCGACTGGCGCTCGCTGACCGTTACCGGCCGGGCCCGGTCTGCCATCCGGCGGCATATCCGCACGAGCGAGCGCGAGGAGTTCCAGAAGCTGGGCAAGGCGACCCTGGAACAGACCCTGGCCCGGGGCGAAAAGCTTCTGGCCGAGGTGACACTGACTCCGGTGCTCGAGACCCTGGCCATCGCCAACGACGAGGACCTGTTCGAGGCCATCGGCCGCGGCCAGCTGTCGGCCGGCAAGGTGGCCGAGACCCTGTTCCCCGCCCTGAAGGGGCGGATGAAGGCCGGACCGGACCGGCGCCGCATCGTCGACGAACAGGCCCGCCTGTTCGTGCGTGGCGGCGGACTGACGCCCGGCGTCAGCGTCCATTTCGGCCAGTGCTGTTCCCCGGTGCCGGGTGACCGGATCGTCGGCATCCTGGGAGAGGACGTCGGTCTGACCGTCCACACCATCGACTGCCAGAGGCTGGCGGATTTCGCCGACGATGATTCGGTCTGGCAGGACCTGCAGTGGACGGCCCATGCCGAACAGGGGGCCGTGGCCGCGGCCCGGCTGCACGCCACGATCAAGAACGCGCCGGGTGTGCTGGGCGAGGTCGCGACCCTGATCGGGGAGGCCGGGGGCAATATCCTGAACCTGGTAATGAGCCACCGGCAGCAGGACTTCTTCGACGTCGTCATCGATCTCGAGGTCGAGGACGCCAAGCACGCGACCACCATCATGGCTGCCCTGAGAGCGAATCCCTCGGTCGACACGGTCGAACGCGCGCGGGGATAGGCCTTGCGGCGCGGACCAGTCGCGCTATGACGGCTCCCATGACCTCAGAAGACGTATTGAACGAGTTCCGCGCCGTGGGTGCCCTGCGTGAGGGCCATTTCGTGCTGTCCTCGGGCCTGCACAGCCCGGTCTTCCTGCAAAAGAACCTGGTCTTCATGGACGGGGCCCGTTGCGAGCGGCTTTGCAGGGCGCTGGCGCACAAGATCACCGCCGCCATCGGCCCGGTCGATGTGGCCATCTCGCCCGCGGTCGGGGGGATTATTCCGGGCTATGAGACGGCCCGGCATCTCGGCGTGCCCTCGATGTACGTCGAGCGCGAGGGCGGCACCTTCAAACTGCGCCGGGGCTTTCAGATCGAGCCGGGCCAGAAGGTGGTGATGGTCGAGGACATCGTGACGACGGGGCTGAGTTCCCGCGAATGTATTGCGGCGATCCAGGCCGCCGGGGGCGAGGTCGTGGCCGCAGCCTGTATCGTTGACCGCTCGGGCGGGCGGGCCGATGTCGGGGTGCCGCTGATCGCGCTGGCGACCCTGGACGTTCCCGCGTACGCGGCGAACGCCTTGCCGCCGGAGCTGGCAGCGCTACCGGTCGAGGATCCCGGCAGCCGCCGTCTGGGCAAACAGGCCTGATACGATGACCGAGCGGGTCCGGCTGGGCGTCAATATCGACCATGTGGCCACCGTCCGGAACGCCCGGGGCGGCAGCCACCCTGATCCGGTGCGGGCGGCGCGCATGGCCCTGGCGGCCGGCGGGGACGGCATCACCGCCCACCTGCGCGAGGATCGTCGCCATATCACCGACAGCGACATCGCGGCCCTGAGCCAACTCTGTGCCGAGGCCGGCCGGCCACTCAATCTGGAAATGGCCCTGACGGAGGAGATGCTGGCCATCGCCCTGCGGCACAGGCCCCACGCTGCCTGTCTCGTCCCCGAGCGTCGCGAGGAGGTGACGACCGAGGGCGGGCTGAACGTCGCTGCCCAGGCCGGGGACATGACCCGGGCCGCCCGGGCCCTGTCGGCGGCGGGAATCCGGGTATCGCTGTTCATCGATCCGGTCGCGGAACAGGTCGAGGCCTCGGCCGCGGTCGGGGCCCAGGTGGTTGAACTGCACACCGGGCGTTTCTGCCATGCGGTCGGTGCCGAACATGACATCGAGCTGAAACGCCTGGCCGAGGCGGCCCGGCTGGCCCATGGCCTGGGGCTGGAAGTCCATGCCGGACACGGCCTGGACTATGAAACCGCGGCCGAGGTGCTGGCCATCCCGGAAATCCGCGAGCTCAACATCGGCCATTTCCTGATCGGTGAGGCGGTTTTCATCGGCCTGGACGCCGCTGTGGCCAGGATGCGGGCCGTGATGGATGGAGTTTCCGGGTGATCGTCGGGGTCGGCGCGGACCTGTGCGACATCCGCCGGATCCAGACATCGCTGGACCGGTTCGGTGACCGGTTCAAACAGCGCTGTTTTACCGAGCTGGAACGGACCCGTTCGGATCGCAAGCCTGATGCGGCCTGGAGCTATGCCAAACGGTTCGCCGCCAAGGAAGCCTGCGCCAAGGCCCTCGGGACCGGCATGCGGTCGGATGTCTACTGGCGGGACATGGGGGTGGTGAACCGCCCCAGTGGCCAGCCCACCCTTGCCCTGACCGGCAACGCCGCCAACCACCTGAAACAGTTGACGCCGATCGGTCATGAAATGCGGATACACCTAACGCTGAGCGACGAGCATCCTTACGCACTCGCCTTCGTGGTGATCGAAGCCTTGCCGCTGGCTTAATCACGTTATACCCGTTTCGCGGTCAAAGACCGTGAACAGCGGCTGGGGGACAGGGGTCACATGAGCGACGAACACAAGACGGACGACGCGCACGGCACGCACGGAGCGCACGACACGCACGACACGCACGACACGCACGACACGCATGACACGCATGACGCAGGCCATCACGATGCCGCCCATGCCCCTGCCGATGACCATGATCATGCGCCGGCCGAGGCGACGGACCACGGTCATGCCGCGCCCGACGACCATGCCGCACACCCGGTCCATGAGGAGCACACGCCGGTCGAGGCCGCGCACACCGATCATGACGTCCACCCGGCGCACGACGATCATGCCGCGCACGACGATCATGGCGGACACGCCCATCATGAGGATCATGCGCCGGCCGAGGCCGCGCACCCGGACCATGACGCCCATGCGGACCATGGGGATCACGCCGCGGACCATGGACACGAGGCTCCGGCCGAGTCGGCCCATCACGAAACCACTGACCATCACGAACACACCGCCGGCCATGACGTGGTTGCGGCAGCGCCTGTAGCGGCGGCCGCCGTGGCCTCTGCCGTTTCGGCAAAGCCGCCAGTGTGGAGCGACCACGGCGACGCCCCGTTCGAGGACGCCGAGCCTGCCCCCGTTGCCACCTCCAAAAAGAAGGCGAAGAAGACGTCCGGCGGCGATAACGAATTCGTCGAGATCGTGAAGACGATCGTCTTCGCCCTGCTGATCGCCCTGGTGCTGCGGGTCTTCCTGTTCCAGCCCTTCACCATTCCGTCGGCCTCGATGGAGCCCAACCTCTATGAGGGCGACTACATCGTCGTGACCAAATGGAGCTACGGCTATTCCAAACACTCCATTCCGGGCAGCCCGGGCCTGTTCAACGGCCGGATCCTGGAACAGGCACCGCAGCGGGGCGACATCGTCGTGTTCAAACTGCCGACCGACAACAAGACCGACTATATCAAGCGCCTGATCGGCCTGCCGGGCGACCGGATCCAGATGATCAACAACCGGCTGTACCTGAACGGCACGATCGTGCCGGACGTGGTGCTGGGCCAGACCGAAGAGGCCGATGCCTATGGCCCGCGCCCGGTGAGCCGCCTGTCCGAGACCCTGCCCGGCGGCAAGGACTTCACCATCAACGATTTCGGCCCCGGTTTCCCGCTGGACAATACCGAGGTCTTCACCGTGCCGGCCGGCCACTATTTCATGATGGGCGACAACCGCGACAATTCGGTCGACAGCCGTGAACACCCCGAGCGGGGCGGCGTCGGTCTGGTGCCGGCCGAGAACCTGATCGGCAAGGCCCAGATCATCCTGTTCTCCTGGTCGCCGGGGGCCTCGCTGTGGGATCCCGTCAGCTGGTTCACCAAACTGCGTCCGAGCCGGTTCTTCACCGTTCTGGACTGATGGCCAACCTGCGGGCCGAGGCGGTCGCTGAACTTACGCGCCGTCTCGGCCACGCTTTCCGCGATCCGGCCCTGCTGGAACGCGCCCTGACCCACGCCAGCGTGGGGGAGGGGGCGGTGCGCGACGCCGCCGGTCGCCCGATCCGCGACAACCAGCGTTTCGAATTCCTGGGCGACCGGGTGCTGGGCCTGCTGGTGGCCGAGAAGCTGATGCGCGATTTTCCCGAGGCCGATGAGGGCGACATGTCCTCACGCCTGCACAGCCTCGTGGACAAGGTCGCCTGCGCCCGGGTGGCCGAGTCCCTTGGCGTCGGACCGGCCATGCGGCTGTCGGCCGGGGAATCCAAACAGGGCGGCCGCCGGCGCGAGAGCGTGCTGGGCGACGCCATGGAGGCCATCCTGGCGGCCGTCTATTTCGACGGCGGTCTGGATGCCGCCCGCCAGGTCTTCGACGCGACCTGGGCAGCGGAATTCCAGGCCACGCCGACGCGGGCCGTAACCAATCCCAAATCGGTGTTGCAGGAATGGGCGCTGAAGCTGGGGCGGGCCCTGCCGGTCTATCGCGTGGTGGACCGCAGCGGCTCCGATCATGCACCGACCTTTACCGTCGAAGCCGTGGTAGAAGAGGTCGAAGCCTTGACCGCGACCGGACGATCACGTCAGGAGGCGGAGAAGGCGGCCGCAACGGCCCTTTTGAAACGTGAAGGCTTGATTTGACCGATACCGAAAACCCCAACCAGCACGCCGGCTTCGCCGCCATCATCGGCGCGCCGAACGCGGGCAAATCAACGCTGGTCAACCGGCTGACGGGGTCGAAGGTCTCGATCGTGACGCAGAAGGTCCAGACCACGCGCTTTCCCGTGCGCGGCATCGCCATCGAGGGCGACGCCCAGATCGTTCTGGTCGACACCCCGGGGATCTTTACACCCCGCCGCCGGCTGGACCGGGCCATGGTCGCCTCGGCCTGGGGCGGAGCCCAGGATGCCGACGTCGTCGTCCACCTGATCGACGCGGCCTCGCATATCGCCTCGGAAGGCAAGGACGGCACGCCTGCCGACCGCCGCTCGGCCGAGGACACCGAAACCATTATCGCCAACCTTAAGGCGACCGGCCAGCAGGTCATCCTGGCGCTGAACAAGATCGACGGCATGCGCCGCGACACCCTGCTGGCCCTGTCGCACGCCCTATTCGAAACCGGCGTCTATTCCGAGGTCTATATGATCTCGGCCCTGAGCGGCGACGGGGTCGACGACCTGAAGCAGCGGCTGGCCCGGGGCATGCCCAAGGGCCACTGGCTGTATCCCGAGGACCAGAGCGCCGATGTGCCGATCCGGGTGCTGGCCGCAGAGATCACGCGTGAGAAACTGTATCTGCGGGTCCACGAGGAACTGCCCTATTCAGCGGCCGTCGAGACCACGGCCTTCGACGAGAAGCCGGACGGCTCGGTGCGGATCGAGCAGATCGTCTATGTCGAACGCGAGAGCCAGCGCCCGATCATCATCGGCAAGGGCGGCCAGACCCTGAAATGGATCGGCCAGAAATCGCGCGAGGAACTGACCCTGCTGCTGGATCGGCCCGTCCACCTGTTCGTGACGGTCAAGGTCGATCCGAAATGGCAGGACAGCAAGGCGCTGTACGCCCAGTTCGGCCTGGACTTCAACGCCTGATGGCGACCGGGGAGACACCAGCCCCGGTCGACTTCTATTTCTCGTTCCGCAGTCCCTATTCCTGGCTGGCGGTCCGTCAGGTTCGGGCGTTGGCGGAGGCCCACGCCCTCGACGTGACCCTGCGCGTGGTGCGGCCGCTGGCCGTGCGGACCCCGGACTTCTTCAAATCGGTCAATCCCATGTGGCCGCCCTATCTGTTCCGGGACGTGACCCGGATCGCCGAACGGCTGGGCCTGACCTTTCGCTGGCCCCGGCCTGATCCGGTGGTTCAGGACCTGGCGAGCGGCACGATCGCCGCGAACCAGCCCCATATCGGCCGGTTGAGCCGGATGGGTGTGCTGGCGGCCGAACAGGGGGCAGGCCTGGCCTATGTCGAGGCGGTCTCGCATCTGATCTGGTCGGGTGAGGTCGACGGCTGGGACCAGGGCGAGCATCTGGCCCGCGCCGCGATCACGGCCGGACTGGACCCCATGGCGCTCGAGGCCCGGGCCGTGGCCGAGGCCGGGCGGCTGGACGCGGTACTGCTCGCCCATGAGTCGGCCCAGGCCGCAGCCGGACACTGGGGTGTGCCGTTGTTCGTCTATCGGAACGAGCCCTTCTTCGGTCAGGATCGGCTGTCAGACCTGATGTGGCGCATCACGCAGAATCGCCGGACTGAGGCGGATTGAGCAAGGCGGGCCGCAGGGCGCGCCGGGTCGTTCGAGAGTAGACGTTTCGTGTTCCATGTTCCCCGACATGCCGGCGGTCATCCGCGTCTGACCCTGGCCCTGATCGCGGCGACCGTGCTCGGCGCGGCGGTCGCGACCGGTGTGGCTTCAAGCCGCCCCGTCAATCCGCCGCCTGCCGACGAAGCCAGACGTCCGGTTGCGCGGCCACCGCTCCAGGTGGTCGAGGCGCTGCCGGAATTGACCGAAGCCCTGGACCGGGTCTCACGTGGCCCGCGCGGCTTCAGCGGCGCGGTGCTGGTGGCGCGCGGCGACCGGGTCCTGTTCCGGCAGGTCTATGGCATGGCCGACCACGAGGCGGACCGCCCGCTGGCGCTGGACTCCCGTTTCCGGCTGGCGTCAGTCAGCAAACAGTACACCGCCGCCGCTATACTGAAGCTGCAGGACGCGGGGGTACTGTCGGTCGACGATCCGTTGTGCCAATGGATCCAGCCCTGTCCCGAGGCCTGGGCCCCGATCCGCCTGACCCACCTGCTGTCCCACACCTCGGGTGTGCCCGACCTGATGGCCCGCCCGGCCTGGGGTCTGCAACGGGTCACGCCGGCGACCTCCGCGGCGCTGACCGAAGACTCAAAGCGATACCGCCTTCAGTTTCCGCCCGGCTCCAAGGTTCGCTACGACAACGCCGGCTATAATCTGCTGGGGGCCGTGGTCGAGCGGGCGTCCGGTGTGTCGCTGGCGACCTATCTGCAGCGGACCTTTTTCACACCCCTGGGCATGATGGATACCGGGTCGGACGCCGACGGCAAGGCCCGCGATCTGGTGACCGGCTATGCTCATTTTCCCGGCGGCCTGACTCCGCAGAACGACGCCAATGTCAGTATCGTCTTCGCGGCCGGGGCCCTGTATTCGACACTGGACGACATGCTGGTCTGGGAACGGGCCCTGCATCACGGCCGGGTTGTCAGTGCCCGGTCCTATGCCCAGATGACGGCCGACCATGCCCCGGCGACCACCCCGAAGGAGCGCGGTCGGGTCCGGCGCGACTGGGGCTTCGGTCTGTTCGCCAATAGTCTGGGACGGCAGGTGCGGCCCGCCTTCGATGACCGGCAGATTTATCATACGGGCAGCTGGTCCGGGTTCCGCAACCTGGTGACCTACCAGCCCGAAGCCGATGTCACGGTGATCGTCCTGTCCAACAACTACCACCAGCGCGACCAGGTGTTCCTGATCGCCGAACAGGCGATGGCCGAAGCGCTTGGGCGGTCGTTCCCGACAACGCTGGCGCGCTGAGACTCCCGCTCCGGGCCGGCACGGGCTAGCAGTGGCAGGCACCGACTCCGGAGTTCACCCATGTTTGCCCTGATCGCCGCCCTGACCCTGGCCCCGCCCCAGGACCCGACCCTCGCCGCGCCGGACGCTGCGGTGGGAGCGGTCATTGACCGGATGCACGCCGCTGCCGCGACAGCAGACGGCGCAACCTATTTCGCCCAGTTCACGCCCGATGCCCGTTTCATCGGCACCGACGCCGGCGAGCGCTGGTCTCTGCAGGCGTTCCGCGCCTATGCCGAACCCTATTTTGCCCGCGGCCAGGGCTGGACCTATGTGCCGCACGACCGGGTGGTGACGATCGCCCCGATCGCCTGCCGCTGCGTGGCCTGGTTCGACGAGCGGCTGGACAATGCCAGCTATGGCGAAACGCGGGGCTCGGGCGTGCTGCGCCTGACCGAGGACGGCTGGAAGATCGAGCAATATGTGCTGAGCTTCGCCGTGCCCAATGACGTGGCCCGCGACGTGGTCACCGTCATTCGCGGTCAGCCAGGCACGCCCGACTGATGGAATTCTCCGAGGAAGCCTTCGTCCTGTCGGCCCGGGCGCACGGGGACACCGGCGTGGTGGTCGAGTTGCTGACCGAGGGGCATGGTCGACACGCCGCCTACGTCGCGGGCGGAGCCTCGCGCAAGATGAAGCCCTTCCTGCAGCCCGGGGCCCGGGTCATCGCCGACTACCGGGCGCGGACCTCGGATCATCTGGGTTCGGCGCGGCTGGAGCCGGTAGGCGAGGGGCCCAGTGCCCTGTTCGAGGATTCCATGGCCCTGACCGGCCTGGCCGCCGCCGCCGCCGTGGCCCAGGGCGCCCTGCCGGAGCGCGAGCCGCATCCGGGGGCCTTCCTGGCCTTCGAGGCCCTGATGGCGGCCTTTGCCCTGCCCGAGGTGTGGCCGGCGATCTTCGTGCGGTTCGAGGCTGGCCTGCTGGAGGACCTCGGCTTCGGCCTCGACCTGTCCAGCTGCGCCGTCAGCGGGACGATGGACGATCTGGTCTGGGTCAGCCCACGCACCGGCCGGGCGGTCAGCCGCGACGCCGGCGCGCCCTATGCCGACAAGCTGCTGGTGCTGCCGCCCTTCATGCTGGGGGCCCAGGCGGGACTGGGACCCGGCGACGTCGGAGCCGGACTGGCCCTGACCGGGCATTTTCTGGAACAGTTCGTCTTCCACCCGCAGAACCGGCCGATCCCGTCGGCCCGGGTCTGGATGCTGGACAGGCTGGGAGAGACGGGGCGGCTGTAGGCTAACGAGCGCCGATTCCGGAATTCGATCGTACCCGGAACAAGCGTAGCCATTCGGGCACGCCGGGCCGCAAAGCGGTCCCAATTGCGCGACGTCACACAAAGCCGGCACGGCCGTCGTCGCTTTGTCTTGGCCGCTAAGTAGGGCGTTCCGGTGCGCAATCCTGTGCCAACCATCGGGGCTAAAATGAGTAACCATCGTCTTCTCATGGGCGTGTCAGCGCTCGCGTTCTCTCTCGCCGGCCTGGCATTCGCGCCGTCCGCCGCCTTCGCGCAGACCGGTACAGATGCCCCGCAAACGCCCTCCAGCCTGGACGACGTCCTGGTCTTTGGCCAGGGCCAGAGCCGCCAGCAGGCCTCGGTCACCGAGGCCATCATCGCCATGGAAGCCCCCGGCACCAGCCCACTGAAGGCGATCGAACGCCTGCCCGGCGTCAGCTTCCAGTCGGCTGATGCGTTCGGCAACTATGAATGGTCTGCCCGGCTCGTACTGCGCAGCTTCAACCAGAACCAGCTGGGCTTCACCCTCGACGGCGTGCCGCTGGGCGACATGAGCTACGGCAACCATAACGGTCTGCACATCTCGCGCGCGACCATCTCCGAGAACGTGGCCCGCGTCGACGTGGCCCAGGGCTCGGGCGCGCTCGGCACTGCCTCCAGCAGCAACCTGGGCGGTACCATCCAGTTCGTCAGCCGCCGGCCGACCGAGAATTTCGGCGTCGATCTGGCCGGCACCTACGGCAGCGAGAACACCAGCCGCGGCCTGGTCCGGATCGATACGGGCTCCCTGTTCGGCGATGACAGCCTGCGGGCCTCCCTGACCTATGTCGATCATCAGGCTGACAAGTGGAAAGGCTTCGGCGAGCAGAACCAGAAGCAGCTGAACCTGAACGCCGTCCTGCCCGTCGGTCGCGGCGAACTGTATGGCTTCTACAATACGTCCGAGCGTCGTGAGAATGACTATCAGGACATGTCGCTGGAGCAGATCAGCCGCCTGGGTCGCAACTGGGACAACAACTCCGACAACTATGGCAATGCCGTCACCAACGCCGACATCTATCAGGCCAATCCGGGCGGCGACTGCCCGCAACTGGGCGGTGGCTCGGGCACCAATGCCTACGTCGGCGGTGCCAGCTGCATCGACGACGCCTATTTCAACGCTGCGGGCCTGCGCGATGACACCCTCGCGGCCCTGACCTTCACCTATCCGGTCACTGATCACCTCGACATCAGCCTGACCGGCTACGCCCACAAGAATGAAGGCCAGGGCCTGTGGTGGTCGCCCTACGTCCCCACCCCGGCCGGCGCGCCTGACCAGACCGGCACGGCCATCGTGAACCCGAGCCCGATCTCGGTCCGCACGACCGAGTATGACATTGATCGTCGCGGGATCGTCGGTTCGGCCACCCTCGTCGTCGGCATGCACACCCTCGAGGGCGGCTTCTGGATGGAGAACAACGACTTCACCCAGGCCCGTCGCTTCTACGGCCTGGACCGGGTCGCCAACACCCGGAACTCGCTGGACTTCCTGGCCAACCCCTTCTTCACCCAATGGGCCTATGACTTCGCGACCGAGACCCGCCACTATTATCTGCAGGACACCTGGACGGTCACCGATGCCCTGACGGTCAATTTCGGCTTCAAGTCCCTTGCGGTCGAAAATACCGCCACGACCATCACCGGTGCCAACAAGACCGGTACCATCAAGGCGGACGACAATTTCCTGCCGCAGATCGGGGTCGCCTTCGAGGTGAATGAAGATCACCAGCTGTTCGCGTCCTACACCGAGAACATGCGGGCCTATGAGTCCTCCAATACCGGGGGTCCGTTCTCGGCCACCGCGGCGGGCTTCGCCGCCCTGCAAAACAACCTGGAGCCGGAAAGCTCGAAGACGATCGAGGCCGGCTGGCGCTTCCGTATGGACCAGATCCAGGGTTCGGTTGCGGTCTATGACGTCCGGTTCGAGAACCGCCTGCTCGGTGTCGCCCTCGGTGCCCCGATCCTGGGCCTGGGCAACGGCATCCAGAACGTCGGCGCGGTCCAGAGCCGCGGTTTCGAGGCCGCCGCGATCTGGTCCTTTGCCCAGAACTGGTCGGCCTACGGATCGTTCAGCTACAACGACTCGACCTACCAGGACGACGTCCTTGACGGTGCGGGAGTCCTGGTGGCCGCCACGGCCGGCAAGACCGTGCTCAACACGCCGGAAACCCTGGCCCGGGGCGAAGTGGCCTATGACGACGGTCACCTCTACGCGACCCTGGCCGGAGCCTTCACCGGCTCGCGTTTCTCCAGCTACCTGAATGACGAGTCGGTCGACAGCTACACCGTGTTCGAATTGACCGCGGGCTACCGGTTCCTCGACCGGGCCGACTGGCTGGACGGCACCATCGTGCAGCTGAACGTGACCAACCTGTTCGACGAAGACTACATCTCGACCGTCGGCTCGGGCGGTTTCCAGAACACGGCGGGGCGTCAAACCTTCCTGCCGGGCGCGCCGCGTCAGGCCTTTGTGACGCTGCGTCGCCGCTTCTAGGCGGTCTGGCAGGGACGGGGCGCATCCCAGGGATGCGCCCCGTCTTCCATTTTTTGATTCAAGCAGGGAATATGGACATGACCCGTCTGTCGCGCCGCCATTTGATCGCCGGAACCGCCGGTGCCGGACTCATGGTCGGGACCGCCAGGGCGGAGCCGGATCCCCACCCCCGGGCGAACCAGGCCCTGACCCGGATCGCCTTCGGATCCTGCGCCCGGAGCGACAAGCCGCAGCCGATCTGGGACGCCGTCCTGGAAACCCGCCCCGACCTGTTCATCTTCCTGGGCGACAACGTCTACCTGGACACCCGCGACCCGGTGGTGATGCGCCGCAAATATGCCGAGCTGGCGGCCCAGCCGGGCTTCCAGCGCCTGAAGGCCAGCGTACCGATCATCGCCATCTGGGATGATCACGACTTCGGCGAGAACGACGCCGGGGTCGACTATCCGATGAAGGAGGAGACCCGCCGGCTGTTCCTCGACTTCTTCGGTGAGCCGGCCGACAGCCCGCGGCGGACCCGTGACGGTATCTATACTGCCCATGTCTTCGGACCTGCCGGCCAACGGGTACAGATCCTGCTGCCCGACCTGCGCTGGAACCGGACCCCGCTCCTCCCGCTTGACCTGGGACCCCAGGAATATGACGACTGGGTCGCACATCGCGCGGCCGCCGGGCAGCCGACGCCGGGGCCCTATACCCGAAATCCGGAGTTGACGGCCACCCAGCTGGGCGAGACCCAGTGGCGCTGGCTGGAGGACCAGCTGTCGGTCCCCGCTGACATCCGCATTCTGGCCTCCAGCCTGCAGGTCGTTGCCGATTTCGCCGGTTGGGAAGGCTGGATGAATTTCGCTCACGACCATCAACGGCTGATTGCCGCGATCCGGGACCGACGGGCCAATGGCCTGTTCTGCCTGTCGGGCGATACCCACTATGGCGAGATCTCGCGCCTGGACGTGAACACCCCCTATCCCCTGTGGGACATCACCTCCTCCGGGCTGACCGAGGTCTGGCCGGTGACCCCGCCCAACGCCCTGCGTGTCGGGGAGGTGTTCCGCGACCAGAATTTCGGCCTGTTGACCCTGGGCTGGGGCGGCGAGAATCCGACCGTTCTGGCCGAAATCCGGGACGTGAACGGAGTCGTCCGACTGGAACAGGCCCTGCGCATCGGCGATCTCACCGTTCGATGAACCACCCGGGGGCCAGACCGCGCACCGGCCCTCGGCCGCGGTGGGGGACAAACGAGCCGATACGGGCGAATGTAGGCTGACGGGCTAGACTTCCGGCTCTGCTTCCCTGATTCGAAGGCCCATGACCGTTCACACTCCGACGCCCGAGGGCGGCCGCATTATCGATGAGCCGATGAGCGAAGCGCTGTCTCAGCGCTATCTGGCCTACGCCCTGTCGACGATCACCAACCGCGCCCTGCCGGACGTGCGCGACGGCTTCAAACCGGTCCACCGGCGCATTCTCTACGCCATGCACCAGATGCGGCTGAACCCGCAGGCGGCGGCCCGCAAATGCGCCAAGGTCGTCGGCGAGGTCATGGGCGGCTACCACCCGCACGGCGACGCCTCGATCTATGAGGCCCTGGTGCGACTGGCCCAGGATTTCGCCCAGCGCTATCCGCTGGTCGACGGCCAGGGCAATTTCGGCAACATCGACGGCGATAGCGCCGCCGCCATGCGCTACACCGAGTGCAAGCTGACCTCGGCGGCGACCCTGCTGCTGGAAGGCATCGATCAGGATGCGGTCGATTTCCGCGCCACCTATGACGACCAGGACGAGGAGCCGGTCGTCCTGCCCGCCGGCTTCCCCAATCTGCTGGCCAACGGTTCATCGGGCATCGCCGTCGGCATGGCCACCTCGATCCCGCCGCACAATGTCGGCGAGTTGATCGATGCCTGTATGGTGCTGCTGGAGCGGCCCGAGGCGACGACCGGGGAACTGGCCACCATCGTGCCGGGACCCGACTTCCCGACCGGCGGTGTGGCGGTCGAGGGCCATGCCTCGATCCTCGACGCCTATGAGACCGGGCGCGGGGGCGTGCGTCTGCGGGCGCGCTGGGAGACGGAGGACCTGGGTCGGGGCGTGTGGCGGATCATCGTCACCGAGATGCCCTACCAGGTGCAAAAGAGCCGGTTGATCGAGGCCCTCGCCGATCTGATCGAGCACAAGAAGGCCCCGCTGCTGGGCGATGTGCGCGACGAGTCGGCCGAGGACATCCGGCTGGTGCTGGAGCCCAAGAGCCGCACGGTCGAACCCGAGGTCCTGATGGAGAGCCTGTTCAAGCTGTCCGACCTCGAGGTGCGCTTCCCGATCAACATGAATGTGCTGGACGCCACCGGTACGCCACGGGTCATGGGGCTGAAGGCCTGTCTGCAGGCCTTCCTCGATCACCGGCGTGACGTGCTGGTGCGGCGCTCGCACTGGCGTATCGACCGCGTCGAGAAGCGGCTTCACCTGCTGGAAGGTCTGCGGATCGTCTTCCTCAATATCGATGAGGTGATCCGCATCGTCCGAGAGGAGGAGCAGCCCAAGGCGGTGCTGATCGCCCGGTTCGGCCTGTCCGAGCTGCAGGCCGACTTCATCCTCGACACCCGGCTGCGCCAGCTGGCGCGGATCGAGGAGATGACGATTGAGAACGAATACAAGGCGCTGGCCGAAGAACTGGCGGCGCTGCAGGCCCTGTCCCTGTCGCCGGCCAAACAGTGGAAGACGATCGGCAAGGAGCTGGAGCTGGTGCGCAAGGCGCTGATCTCTCCGCGCCGGACCACGATCGCCGAGGCCGTCGACGCCTCGGCCTATGCCCCGGTCGAGGCCTTCATCCCGCGCGAGGCCATCACGGTCATCCTGTCCGAGCGCGGCTGGATCCGGGCGGCCAAGGGCAAGGTCGAGGATCCGTCCGAGCTGAAGTTCAAGGAGGGCGACGCCCTGGCCTTCCTCGAGCCGGCCTTCACCACGGACAAGATTCTGGTGGCGGCCTCGGACGGCCGCATCTTCACCATCGGGGCCGACAAACTGGCCTCCGGTCGCGGGCACGGCGAGCCGCTGCGGCTGATGATCGATCTCGACGAGAGCGCCGGCATCATCGCCGTCCTGGCGCATCAGCCGGGCGCGAAACTACTGGTGGCGTCGAAGGCCGGTTACGGCTTCATCGCGCCGGAAGATGACCTGCTGGCCCAGAAGCGCGGCGGCAAACAGGTGCTGAACGGCGACCTGCTGGCGGCGCTGCGGGTCAGGGGTGATTATGTCGCAACCCTCGGCGAAAACCTGAAGGCGCTGATCTTCCCGCTGGCAGAGCTGCCCGAAATGGGACGCGGCAAGGGGGTCAAGCTGCAGACCTACAAACAGGGCGGGCTGCAGGACCTGACCGTATTCGACGCCGAGACCGGACCTGAGTGGGCCGACGGCGGCGGGCGGCGCCGCAACTGGCCCGACTGGAAGGACTGGCTCGGCAAACGCGCCGGGGCCGGCCGGATGGGGCCGCGGGGCCTGCGCAAATTCCGCTAACGCCCGCAGGTGACGCCGATTTCATTAGAGGCGCGCCGCCGGACGCGCGATACTGTCAGTTAAAGTCTGGAGGACCATTCATATGACCACCCTGATCGTCGTCGGCGTCATCGTCGTCATCCTGCTGTTCGTCATCGTTGGAGCCTACAACCGGCTGGTGGCGCTGGATCAGTCGGCCAACCAGTCGTTCGCCGACATCGATGTGCAGCTGAAGCAGCGCCAGGACCTGATTCCCAATCTGGTGGATACGGTCAAAGGCTATGCGACCCATGAGAAGAGCACGCTGGACGCCGTGATCCAGGCCCGCAACGCGGCGACCTCGGCCGATTCGATCAACGACAAGGTCCAGGCCGAGAACATGCTCAGCGGCGCGCTGGGCAAGCTGTTCGCCCTGTCGGAGGCCTATCCGGACCTCAAGGCCAACACGAACTTCCTGCAACTGCAGGCCGACCTGTCGGACATCGAGAACAAACTGGCCGCCGCACGCCGCTTCTTCAACAATGCCGTCAGCGAATTCAACGCCGTCCGTCGCCAGTTCCCGACCGTGCTGTTCGCCGGCCTGTTCGGCTTCGGCTCGGACAAGCCGTTCTTCGACGTCGGCGACGGCGAGCGGGCCACGATGTCGGCCGCCCCGCCCAAGGTCAGCTTCTAGGAGGCTTGAGCCTTGGCTGCCGTCGGACTCAAGACCCATATTTGGGCCAATAATACCCGGTCAGCCCTGCTGCTGGCCGGGTTTCCCGTCCTGCTGATCGGCATCCTGTACGGGGTGCAGCTGATCCTGATGGGATTGGGTATGATCGCGGGCACGGGCGGCAGTCTGGGCGACGATATGGCCCTGGCCGGTGCGATGCTGGGCTGGACCGTGCCGATGGCCTTTGTCATCGCCGCCATCTGGTTCGCCATCGCCTATTTCGGCAGCCAGACGATGATCGATGTGATCACCGGAGCCCGAAAGGTCGAGCGACGGGACGAGCCTGAACTCTATAATCTGCTCGAAAACCTGGCGATTTCGCGCGGGATGCGGACGCCGGCGCTGCGGATCATCGAGACGCCGGGCATGAACGCCTATGCCTCGGGCCTGCACGAGGGTCGCTATAGCGTCACCGTGACCCGCGGCCTGATGCAGGCGATGGACCGAGATGAGCTGGAGGCGGTGCTGGCGCACGAGATGACCCACGTCATCAACAAGGACGTCCGCACCATGGTGATCGCCTCGATCTTCGCGGGCATCATCAGCGTCATCGCCGAACTGGTGGTGCGCGGCATCTTCTTCTCGCGCGGCGGTAGCCGGGACAACAAGAACGCCGGACCGCTGATGCTGATCGGTATCGCCATCGCCGCCGTCGGATTCGGCCTGGCCCTGGTGATCCGCATGATGCTGTCGCGGACGCGGGAATATGTGGCCGACGCCGGTTCGGTGGAGCTGACCAAGAATCCGGATGCGATGATCGCGGCCCTGCGCAAGATCGAGGGCCGCTCCAATGTGCGCGCGCCCGACGAGGTCCAGCTGATGTTCCTCGACAACCAGCCCGACGGGCGCGGGCTGGAGGGGCTGTTCGCGACCCATCCATCGATCGACAGTCGCGTCGCCGCCCTGGTCGAATTCGCCGGCGGTCGGGATCCGGGTCCGTGGCAGGCCCCGGATCAGGAACCTGGCCCGGGGCCCGCACCGGGACCCTGGGGCGCTTCACAGCGGGCGGCTGCACCGCCACCGTTCGCAACCTCGGTTCCGTCGACCCGCTGAGACGGTCGGCCTAGCTGTCTACAGGGGGCACTGCGGGCGTGTCCGTATGAACCGGCAAACGCTGCCAGCCGGACCGGGTCAGGGCGTCCATCGGCCGGAAGCGCGCCTTGTAGTCCATCTTCTGTGAACCCCGGACCCAGTAGCCCAGATAGACATAGGGCAGGCGCACGATGGCGGCCTGACGCAGATGGTCCAGGATGGCGAAGACCCCGAGGCTGCGCCGTTCCAGATCCGGGTCGAAAAAGCTGTAGACCATCGACAGACCGTCCCCGAGCAGGTCGGTCAGGCAGACCCCGACCAGATCGCCGGGCCCGCCGTCGGGCGAGGGCAGGCGGTATTCGATCAGATGGGTCCGTACCGCCGTGTCCTCGATCATGGCGACATAGTCGAGCCAGCCCATGTCGCTCATGCCGCCGTCCGGATGGCGACGATGCAGGTAGCGGCGCAGCAGGTCGAACTGTTCGGTCGTGGCCTCAGCCTCGACCAGATCGCGGGACAGATCGGCGTTGCGGGCCAGCACCTTGCGGTGGGATCTTGAGAAACTGAATTCCCCGACCGGCAGCCGAACGGACACACAGGCGTCGCAGGCCTCGCAGGCCGGGCGGTAGGCGATGTTCTGGCTGCGGCGGAACCCCGCCTGGGTCAGTTCGTCATTGACCCAGGCCCCGTCGCTGAACGGCAGGTTGGCGAACACCTTCCGCTCGGTCTGGCCCGGCAGATAGGGGCAGGGCGCGGTCGCCGTCATAAAGAAGCGAAGCTGGCGCTGGGGGATATGCTGGGTCACGGCCCTAGGTCCACACCGGAATCCGACGAGATTTTGACAGCGGACCGTTCATGGTCAGATCAGGCGACAGCTTGCCGTCCGACGCAAGCCGGTTCGCGCGCCAGCCGAAGCGCGCCCGGGTCACAGGCTGGTGTCCGAGGGCAGGACCGGGGCTTCGCGCAGCAGGACGATGGCGATGCGGCGGTTGCCGGCCAGGGTGGGGTCATCGGGATACAGGGGATCGGATCCGGCCTTGCCCGAGACCTGGTAGACCCGGTCCGGATCGACCCCGGCCGCCTGCAGGATCACGCGCGAAGCATCGGCCCGCTCGGACGACAGGGCCCAGTCGGCCGGGCGGGTGGCCCGGTTAGAACCGGGGGCGGCGCTGGTGTGGCCGGTCACCGAAATCCGGTTGGGCAGCTGGTTGATAACCCGGGAAATGGCGCGCAGCAGGATCTGGGCCCGGGCATTGGGACGGGCGGAATTCTGTTCGAACATCGAACGGCCCTCCTGGTCGACCAGTTGGATGCGCAGCCCCTCGGGGGTCTGGTCGACGATCAGCTGTTTCGACAATTCAGCCAGTTCCGGCATCGACTGCATGGCCTGACGCAGGGAGGCGGCGGCACTGGCGAAGTCCGCGGCCTCGCGCCGGGCGATCTCCTCGCGCAGGTCGGACTCACTGGCGGCGGCGAGATTGCTGCTCTGGCCGGCTTCCGGCGGCGCATCCTGCGGGGCCTCGGGCGCGAGCTGGGTGACGACCGACATGGCACCGGAGCCCTTGGCCCCGTCATCACCGAGCGAGGTGCCACCGAGGATACCACCCGAGCCGGAGGTCGTCTGGGACACACTGGCCGGGGCGAAATATTCGGCGATACCGCGCTTCTGCTCGGGATCGGTCATGTTGATCAGCCACATGAGCAGGAAGAAGGCCATCATCGCGGTCACGAAATCAGCGTAGGCGACCTTCCAGGCCCCGCCGTGGTGGCCACCGCCAACGACCTTCTTGATCTTCTTGATCAGGATGGGACGGTCGCTCATGGACATGGTCAGGCTGCTCTTAACGCTGTTCGTTAGCCGTAAAATCCGCCCTCGACGTTAAGAACCGGTTTTCATTTCACGACCATGCACTGATCGGACGTCAAAGGTGCCAATGCCCTTGCCCGGGACGGGGGGCTCGCCTAGTCGTGGGAGGTGACCCAGACCCCCATCGCCCCCCCCTTTGACCTGACCGAGTATCGCAAGGCGCTGGGCGGATTCGCCACCGGCGTCTGCGTCGTCACGACCCAGTCGGACGACGGCGGGATCGGGATCACGGTCAACTCCTTCACCTCGGTATCGCTGGATCCGCCGCTGGTACTCTGGTGCCTGGATGACAGCTCTGACCGCCACGACCTGTTCGCCGCCGCCGGGCGATTCGCCATCCATGTCCTGCCGGTCGATGACCGCGAGATGTCGGACCGGTTCGCCTGGGGCAGCTGCCGGCTGAGTCCCGACGAGTTCGACACCACCAATCCCGAGCCGCCCCGGCTGCGCAATGCCTTGGTGCGGCTGGACTGCACGGCCCACGACCGGATCCGGATGGGCGACCATCTGGTCATCGTCGGTGCGGTACAGGCCGTCGAGAGCCGGGCCGGGGACGCCCTGACCTATTTCCGCGGCCGCTACGGCACCGCATTGGAGCCGCAGACATGAAGATCGCCTTTGCCGGACTGGGTGTCATGGGGGCCCCGATGGCCCGCCACCTGCTGAGCGCAGGCTATACGGTGACGGGCTTCAACCGCTCGTCGGCCAAGGCCGGGGCCTGGACGTCGGCGACCGGCGGGGCCTGCGCGCCGACGGTGGCGGAAGCGGCCGCAGGGGCAGACCTTCTGGTCCTGTGTGTCGGCAATGACGACGACGTGCGCCAGGTCGTCACCCAGGCCCTGCCGCATCTGGCCGCCGGGGCGGTGATCGTCGACCACACGACGACCTCGGCGACGGTGGCGCGCGAGATGGCGGCGCTGGCCCTGGAGTCGGGCCGGTTCTTCATCGACGCCCCGGTGTCGGGCGGTCAGGCCGGGGCCGAGAACGGCCAGTTGAGCGTGATGGCCGGCGGCGATGCCGATGCCCTGGCCCGGGTCGAGCCCGCCGTGCTGGCCTATGCCAAGGCCGTCAAACATATGGGGCCGTCCGGGGCCGGACAGCTGACCAAGATGGTCAACCAGATCGCCATCGCCGGCGTGGTCCAGGGCCTGGCCGAGGCGGTGCATTTCGCCAAGGCTGCCGGTCTGGATACCGACGCCGTCTATGACGCCATCTCCAAGGGCGCGGCCCAGAGCTGGCAGATGGACAACCGCTGGAAGACGGCGGCCAGGGGCGAGTTCGACTTCGGCTTCGCCGTCGACTGGATGCGCAAGGATCTGGGCCTGGTGCTGGACGAGGCCCGGGCCAATGGCGCGACCCTGGACATGACAGCCCTGGTCGACGGCTACTACGCCGAGGTCCAGGCCATGGGCGGCAACCGCTGGGACACGTCCAGCCTGAAGGCCCGCCTGAAACCCTGAGACCGGGAAATCAAACATCGCCGGCCAGCCATCCGGCGGCCTTGAGCTCCGCGATCCTGGCGCGGGCGACCGGAGCCTCGAGGCCCGAGGTCAACCTGAGCCGGAGATTGCGCCCGTCGTGGATGACGCCCCGAACGGCCTGACGCGCCACCCACCAGGAGCGATGCACCCTCAGGCCATCGATAGGTCCGACGTCGGCGATGGCCCGGGTGAAGGGCATCAACACGAGCACTGAGCCTTCCAGCGTATGAAGGCGAACATAGTGATCCTCCATCTGCAGGCAGAGCAGGTCCCGCCCGAGCCGTCGCGGCAGGCGATCCAGGATCCGGGCCGCGCCCGCCTCAACAGGGACCATCGCCGGCGCTGCGGGGCCGGTCAGCCATCCCGCCCGGGAATGGGCCGCGACATAGAGAGCCAGAAGCACCAGCTCGACCAACAGGGCCTGACCATACCACTCGGTCCAGCCGACAGCCTGACGGACACCCGGCCAGAGGCCGATGGCGATGACCCGCGACAGCAGGCCCAGCGGAACGGTGATCGCCACGGCGACGGCCGGGACCCAGGCCCAGGCCGGCAACCCCCGACGCCGCGCCGGGGGCCAGGTCCAGCGCACGGCCGCGCCGATGACCACGCCGCTGATCAGGCACAGGCACATCCAGTAGGCAACACGCTGCGGCAGGGCGTCGTTGAAGAAGGTCCCGAACGGCCCGACGACGCCGAGGATCACACCGGCCGCCGCGAAGCCCGACAGGTCGATCACCCAGGCCCGGGTCGTGTTCATCGACTGCATCGTCGCATCCCTCATGGACCAACTATAGCGATGAGGTCGGCAAGCGGAACCATTCGCCGCCACACGAACCCACTCGCCCGTTGGCGAAAACCGACTGGCGATGGCGCGTCGGAGAGGGACAGTCGGGCCAGTCCAAACCGGAGACTTCCATGCGCCTTCCTGCTTCCAGCCCGCACCTTCTGGCTGCGGTGCTCGCCTTCGCCCTGATCGGGGCCGTGCCGGTCACGGCACGCGCCCAGGCCGATGCCCCTGATCAGCTGATCCATTTCGCCGGTCCCGACGGGGAGACGATCGAGGGGGGCGTCTGGCTGCCGGCAGGTTCGGACGATGGGTCGGCGCGACCCCTGGTGGTCATTTCGCACGGCAGCGGCGGCTGGTACGGCGGCCACGCCGACACCGCCGAGGCGCTGGCGGAGGCCGGCTTTGTCGTCGCCGCCCTGACCCATCCCGGCGACAATTTCCGGGATCAGAGCCGCGGCCTGCACCTGACCGGGCGGGCACCCCAGCTGAGCCGCCTGATCGACTATATGACCGGCCCCTGGGCGGGTCCCGTCACGGTCGATCCCGAGCGGGTCGGGGCCTTCGGCTTCTCGGCCGGCGGCTTGACGGTGACGTCCATCATCGGCGGGGTTTCGGACGCGCAGATGATCCTGGCTCACTGTGCAGCCCATCCGGAGGTCTTCGCCTGTCGGCTGGTGGCGGCGCTCGGCGGGCTGGACCTGACGGACTGGCAGCCCGAGACTCGCGACCTGCGCGTCAAGGCCGCTGTCATCGCCGCCCCGGCCCTGGGCCTGTCGTTCACAGATGAAAGCCTGACGTCGGTCATCCTGCCGGTACAGCTGTGGCAGGCGGCTGACGACCAGATCCTGCCGTCCCCCTACAACGTCGAGCCCGTGCGGGACCGGCTGGGGCGGGCTCCGGAGTATCACCGCGTCGACAGGGCCGGCCACTATGACTTCCTGACGCCGTGCGGCCCGGACATGCAGGCCGTTGCGCCTGAGTTGTGCGCCTCGGCACCTGGTTTCGACCGCGCCGCCTTCAAGGTCGGGTTCAACCGGGAGGTCGTGCGATTCTTCAGACAGGCCCTGGCCCAGGCTTCCGCCCCCCGGGTCGCCCGGCCAATACCGTGACACCGGATTGACCCGGCCGGGTTGATCAATTCCATCCGGAGGTTCAGGCCATGGAGGGGCAGGCGGGACCCCCGCGGAACTGGACAGGGAGCAGGCCGATGCGGATCACGACAGGATGGATGGCGGGGGCGGCGCTGGCGCTGTGGGCCGGTTTGGCCGGGGCCCAGACCCCGGTACCGGTCGAGGGGGACTATCGCACCCGGGAATTCGCCCTGGAATCGGGCGCGGTCCTGCCCGAGCTGACGATCCACTACCGCACCCTGGGCACGCCGGCGCGTGACACCACCGGCCGGATCACCAATGCGGTGATGATCCTGCACGGCACCGGCGGGACGGGCGCGCAATTCCTGGTGCCGCAGTTCGCCGACGAGCTGTACGGACCCGGCCAGCCTCTGGACCTGACCCGCTACTACGTCATCCTGCCCGACAACCTGGGCCACGGCGGCTCGTCCAAGCCCAGCGACGGACTGCGCGCGGCCTTTCCCGAATACGACTATGCCGACATGGTCGAGGCCCAGCGGCGGCTGCTGGTCGAGGGGCGGGGGTCGATCACCTGCGGCTGATCTTCGGCACCTCGATGGGCTGTATGCATATCTTCGTCTGGGGCGAGACCCATCCCGAATTTGCCGACGCCCTGATGCCGATGGCCTGCCAGCCGACGGCCATCACCGGGCGCAACCGGCTGTGGCGGGCCATGCTGCTGGACGGTATCCGCAGCGATCCGGCCTGGCAGGGCGGCGACTATGTCGAACAGCCGCGGCAGGGGCTGCGCACGGCGGTCGACCTGCTGCTGCTGGCGGGTTCGGCCCCGATGCCGATGCAGCGCGACCTGGCCACGCGCGAGATCGCCGACGGCTGGCTGGCGGCGCAGCAGGACCGGCGCATCCCGGCGCTGGACGCCAATGACCTGTGGTACCAGGTCAATGCCTCGTGGAACTATGATCCCTCGGCCGGTCTGGAAAAGATCACCGCGCCCCTGACCTGGATCAACTCGGCCGATGACTTCATCAATCCGCCCGAGCTGGGCCTGTCGGAACAATATGCGCCGCGCATCCGCAACGGCCGCTACCGGCTGATCCCGAACAGCGTCGACGGCCACGGCCACGGCACCCATACCTGGGCGGTGTTCTGGAAGGCCGATCTGGCGGAATTGCTGGCGCATTCGGGCCGCTAGGGCACGGGGGCGGTTTCGCGTCGCGCCGAGACGATGGTGATGCGCGGCTCCAGCATCTGGCCGCGCATGAAGCCGTCACCCTCGGTCGGAGAGGTCGGGGCGACCAGGATGCCGCGCACGACATCCATACCCTCGACCACCCTGCCGAAGACGGCGAAACCATAGTCATCGATCGAGAACGGCCGACCCGCGTCATAGGAGGGGGAGGGGCCGACCGAGACGAAGAAGTCGCCCGTGGCCGTGCCGGGGTCATAGCGGGCCATCGACACCGCGCCGTCGACATGGCTGAGGCCGGTCACCGTCGTCGGCTCGTGGGCGATGGGCGGCAGGGTCTTGGCCGGGTCATTGTTGGTGCCGCCCTGGACCAGTCCCAGATCGGGGGCCGCGCGCACGGCGCGATAGAAGCTGGTGCCGTCGAACCGGTGTTCATCGACATATCTGAGGAAGTTGCCGCCGGTGATCGGGGCCTGACGGTCGTTGACCGCGATGACAATGCGACCGGCCGAGGTTTCCATCACCACCCGGGGCAGGGGTGGCGGCGGCGCGGCAGCGTCCTGGGCCAGGGCGAGGGTCGGCCACAGCAGCAGCAGGGCGAGGGCGGCGAGGGAGCGTCTGATCATGGGGGTGAGCCTATGGCGGCAGATTCGGGGCGACAAGGTTCCGCCGCGTGGAGCGTCAGGTGGCATTCCAGTGGGCGGCCGGCGCACCGCGCAGCAGGCCCTCGGCGCTCAGGTCTTCGTCAAGGTCCGGCCAGTGGATACCTTCCCCGTCGCCGATCAATTCCCAGCGGCCTCTTTGATCCGCCGTGCCGTTCAACAGTCGCGGGTACCAGGCGAGGGGCAGGGCAATGCCCCGTCCGTCGTCGAACTCAACCTTGATGCGGTCGTCATCAAACGAAACGTCGAGAACGCGGGCGTCAGATGTTTGGACTTGCGCCGAAATGGTCATGCCAAGCTTCCAGAAAGAGCTCGCGATTTGAACGGACGAGCCGAATTATAGCACCGAGTTCATGGGCCGGAAAACCTTTGCTGCGCGCCAGCGAGACCGTCCCGGTCCAGACCTTGGCTGTCGCCCGGCCGCTGGCGACATGGATATGCGGCGGCTCATTCGGCTCATGGCTGTAGAAAAAGAAGCGGTAAGGCCCGATCTGCAGAATGGTCGGCATCCTAGCCCCCCAGCAACCTCGCCGCCTTCGGGGCGAAATAGCTGAGCACGCCGGCGCAGCCGGCGCGTTTGAAGCCGTGCAGGGTCTCGAGGATGGCGCGGTCCTCGTCCAGCCAGCCGTTGGCGATGGCGGCCTGCATCATCGCGTACTCACCGGACACCTGGTAGGCGAAGGTCGGGACCTGGAAGGTCTCGCTGACGCGGCGGACGATGTCGAGATAGGGCATGCCGGGCTTGACCATGACGGCGTCGGCCCCCTCGGCGATATCCATCGCCACCTCGCGCAGGGCCTCGTCGCTGTTGGCGTAATTCATCTGGTATGTTTGCTTGTCGCCGGTCAGCTGTTTGGCCGAGCCGACGGCGTCGCGATACGGGCCGTAGAAGGCCGAGGCGTATTTGGCGGCATAGGCCAGGATCATCGTGTCGTGCAGGCCGTTGGCCTCCAGCGCCTCGCGGATGGCCTGGACCCGGCCGTCCATCATGTCGGACGGGGCGACGATGTCGGCCCCGGCATGGGCCTGGATGAAGGCCTGTTCGGCCAGCCGCTCCAGCGAGTCGTCGTTCAGGATGCGGCCGTCGGCCATCAGGCCATCGTGGCCGTGGTCGGTGTAGCAGTCCAGGGCCACATCGCACATGACGCCGATCTCCGGCGCGGCGTCCTTGATGGCCTTGATACAGTCGGGGATCAGGCCGTCGGGATCGGTGGCCCCGGTGCCGTTGGCGTCCTTGATGGCGGCATCGACATGGGGAAACAGGGCCACGACCGGGATGCCCAGATCGCGGGCCTCGACCGCGGCGGCGGCGGCGGCCCGGGGCGACAGGCGGAAGACGCCGGGCATGGAGGCGACCGGCACCCGGTCCTCGGCCCCGTCATGGACGATCAGGGGCCAGATCAGGTCCGACGGGGTCAGGACGGTCTCGGCCACCAGCCGCCGCACCCAGGGGCTGCTGCGCAGGCGGCGGGGGCGGGCATAGGGAAAGGCGGCGGGGGGAAACGGCTGGGTCATGCAGGGGTCATAGGCGGGTTGGGCACCGGAGAAAACAGGGTCCACTCAGTCCACTCAGTCCACTCAGTCCACCGGGTCCACATCGGACGCTGAAAACACCGGCCGAGGCGTGGCGATCGCGGGGATGGACGGTCGTCATCGGCGCAGTCTGGCCGCAGACTGCGTCAGACCCGGTCGTGGACCGGCGCGAGGGTGACGTCGCGCGAGGGTGACGTCGCGCGAGGGGTTGGATAGAAGCACGGCGAACGGTCCTCCAGCGGCCGATGCGACGGGAGCTTCCATGGACTTCGCCCTTACCGACGACCAGCGCGCCATCCAGGACGCCGCCCGGGCCTTTGCAGCGGCCGAGCTGGCCCCGCATTCGGCCGAATGGGACGAGCGCAAACATTTCCCGATCGAGACGATGAAGCTGGCGGCCGAGATGGGCTTCTGCGGCATCTATACCGGCGAGGAGCACGGCGGCATGGCCCTGGGCCGGGTCGAGGCGGCGCTGATCTTCGAGGAGCTGTCGCACGGGGATGTGTCGACGGCGGCCTTCATCTCGATCCACAATATGGCGACCTGGATGATCGACCGGATCGGCTCGGACGACCTGCGGGCCCGCTATGTGCCGAAGCTGGTGACGATGGATCTTATTGCTTCCTATTGCCTGACCGAGCCGGGCTCGGGCTCGGACGCGGCGGCGCTGCGGACCACGGCCAAACGCGACGGCGACCATTATGTCCTGAACGGCTCCAAGGCCTTCATCTCCGGAGCCGGGACCAGCGACGTCTATGTGGTGATGGCCCGCACCGGGGCCGACGGACCCAAGGGCATTTCGACCTTCGTCGTCGACAAGGACGCGCCGGGTCTCAGCTTCGGGGCCCAGGAGCGGAAGATGGGCTGGAACAGCCAGCCCACCGCCATCGTCCAGTTCGATGACTGCCGGGTGCCGGCGGCCAATCTGCTGGGCAAGGAGGGCGACGGCTTCCGCTATGCGATGATGGGTCTGGACGGGGGGCGGCTGAACATCGCCGCCTGTTCGATCGGCGGGGCAAGGCTGGCGCTGGAGACGGCCCAGGATTACGTCACCACGCGAAAACAGTTCGGCAAGCCGTTGGCGGACTTCCAGAATACGCAGTTCAAACTGGCCGATATGGCGACCCAGCTGGAGGCGGCGCGGCTGCTGGTGTTGCGCGGGGCCTGGGCGCTGGACACCAAACACCCCGAGGCGACCAAATGGTGCGCCATGGCCAAACGGTTCGCCACCGACGCCTGTTTCCAGATCGCCGACGAGGCCCTGCAACTGCACGGCGGCTACGGCTATCTGAAGGACTATCCGCTGGAGCGGATTGTGCGCGATCTGCGAGTCCATCGGATCCTCGAGGGGACCAATGAGATCATGCGGGTGATCACCGCGCGGGAGATGTTGCGACAGTGAGCCTGATATCCCGGTGACGTCGCGTCATGACCGTGCCAACCTCCGGTTCGGGAGGATACCGACCATGAAAATCTTCGCCACTGCCGCCATGCTGGCCCTGCTCGCAACGCCCGTCCTGGCCCAGTCTTCGGGCGTCGAGGAAATCGTCGTCACCGGGTCGCGAATGATCGAATGGGATCGCGATGAGGTGCCGGTCATCCAGCTGGCCCGGCGCGCCGACAATCTGATCGTCGAGGTCCGAGTGGTGAACGACACGCGCGAAGCGGTTGGCCGCCGCGACGAGATCACCCGGACGCTGCGGACCATGGCGCGCTCGGCGGCCCGGCGCGCGGACATCGACCTGTCGATCGAGACCGAGGGCGTCCTGGTGCCCCTGACCGAGGACATGATCGCGACCCTGACGCTGGGCATGGACGGCGCGCGCTCTGACACCAGTGTGGCGACCCTGATCGTCAAGACGCCGGTTCAGGCAGGCGACACCCTCGACACGGCATCGGGCCGGATCGAGGCCTTCGTCGACGGGGTAGAGCAGGCGGGCCGGTCACTGGTCGACATCAGCGGCGACTGGCAGCTGTCGATCATCGACCCGCCGCAATACCGGGCGGCGATCCTGGCGGCGATCGCGGCCGATGCGCGGACTACCTCCGCCGCGTTCGGCGAGGGTTATGCGGTAGCGGTCGAAGGGATGTCGAACCGGGTGACTTGGCGTCAGTCCGGCCCGCTGGAGCTGAGCCTGTTCATTCCCTACGACATGACGGTGACGCCGAAGCCGTAGTCGGCTATTCTGACCAGAGTTATGGTCAGGAGGTCGCCATGCGGACCGTGGGCGTTCTGGAAGCCAAGACGAATCTCTCGGCGTTGATCGACGAGGTCGAGACGTCGGGCGAGGCCATCGTCATCACCCGCCACGGCAAGCCCGTGGCGCGGTTGTCGCCGGAGGATGGGTTCCCCCTGCCTCGGCGTCGCCTGTCCGGTCATGAATTGGCTGAGCGTGCGCGGCGATTCCGGGAGGCCCAGGCACCCGATCCGGAGTTCGACCGCATGAGTTGGGAAGAGCTCAAGAAGGTCGCCCGCGAATGATGGCCGTGGTGCTCGATGCCTCCGCGGCGCTTGCCTGGCTCCTGCCTTCGCAGGCGACGGCGACGGCAGACCGGTTGCTGGCGCGGGCAGACGATTACGCTTTCATCGCCCCGGGTGTTTTCGTCTGGGAAGTCGCCAATGTCCTTGTGGTCAAGGCACGCAACCAGAGCATCGTGGTCAAGGACGCATTTGACCAGTTGGACGGGTACGAGATCGCATTCGATCAGCCCCTGACCGAGGGTGACGTTCGGCAGTTGGCGGATGTCGCCACCACCGCCGGGCTCAGTTTGTTCGATGCGGCCTACCTCGCGCTGGCGATTGAACGGGGCGCGGTCCTGGCCTCTCGGGACAAGCCGTTGCTCTCCGCCGCGACTGCTGCCGGCGTGGACGTGCTCGACCTTCGCGACTAAGTCGGGCGGATGACCGATGAACCCGAAGTCCTAACCCGCGTCGAATCCGGCGTCGGCCGTATCACCCTGAACCGGCCGAAGGCGTTGCATGCGCTGAACCATCCGATGTGCGACCTGATGATCGCGGCCCTGCTGGACTGGCAGGACGACGAATCGGTGCTGTCGGTGCTGATCGACCATGCCGGCGAGCGCGGCTTCTGTGCCGGGGGTGATATCCGCATGATCGCCGAGAGCGGGGCGGGGGACGCGGTCGCGGCCAAGGCCTTCTTCCACGCGGAATACCGGCTGAACGCCCTGCTGTTCGACTATGCCAAGCCGGTCACGGCCATCGTCGACGGCATCGTCATGGGCGGCGGCGTGGGCATTTCCGAGCCGGCCGTGGTCCGCATCGCCACCGAACGCACCACCTATGCCATGCCCGAGACCGGTATCGGCCTGTTCCCCGACGTCGGGGGCGGCTGGTTCCTGCCGCGGCTGCCGGGGTTCGCCGGGACCTGGCTGGCCCTGACCGGGGCGCGGCTGAAGGCGGCGGACACGGTGGCCCTGGGCATCCACACCCATTTCATGCCGTCCGACGAGATCGAGGTCTTCCGCACCATCCTGGCCGCCGATCCGGGCTATCCGGTCGACATCGCCGATGAACTGGCCGTTGATCCGGGCGAGGCCCCGCTGGAGGAACAGATCGACGCGATCGACCGGCTGTTCAGCTTCGACACGGTGGAGGCGATCTTCGCCGCCCTGGAGGCCGAGGGCACCGACTGGGCCCGGACCCAGCTGGCGGTGCTGAAGACCAAGTCGCCACAGTCGCTGAAGGTGACCCTGCGCCAGCTGCGCACCGGCCTGCATCTGACGACCTTCGCCGACAACATGGCGATGGAATACCGGCTCGGAGGCCGAATCGTGCGGACCCACGACTTCCAGGAGGGGGTGCGGGCGGTGATCATCGACAAGGACAATACGCCCCACTGGTCACCGGCTGATCTGGCCGGGGTGACCGACGCCGATTTGGATGCCCTGTTCGCGCCCCTGCCGGCGGACGCCGAGTGGACGCCACTCTGAGTCCTCTTGCGTCCGCGCCGCAATCGGGGCGTATCTGCCACAACGCCATTCGGGAAATCGCCATGTTCAAGACCCTGCTTCTCGCCGCCGCCGCCTCGGTTACGCTGTCCGGCTGTCTGATCATCGCCGCCGACGGCGGGGAGCGCACGGTGGTGACGACGTCCTCATCGGCCGCCGCCTACAGCGCCCCGGCTCCGACGACCGCCTGGTACCAGGCCGCCGTGGCCGATACGCGCCGCCCGGCGGAAGAGGTGGCGCGGGACGCCCTGCGGCATCCGGTCGAGATGCTGGCCTTCATCGATCTGGCGCGCGGCAACCGCATCGCCGACATCCGGCCGGGTGCCGGCTATTTCACCCGTCTGTTCTCCAGCGTCGTCGGCCCGACCGGTCAGGTCTATGCCTTCGTGCCCAACCGCACGGCCGTGCGCGAGAACGGGGCCGCCGACGCCCTGGTGGCCAGCTACGGCAATGTCAGCCGGGTCAACGGTGACCTCGACACCATGACCTTCGACCAGCCGCTGGACGTGGTGTTCATGAGTCAGGAGTATCACGACTTCCACATCCCCGGCTTCGGCGTCGACGTGGCGAAGATGAACCGCGCCGTCTATGCGGCCCTGAAGCCCGGCGGCCAGTTCGTGGTCATCGATCATCAGGGCGCGGCCGGGACCGGCAACAGCCAGGTCTCGACCCTGCACCGGATCGAGGGCGACTTCCTGCGCCGCGAAATCGAGGCCGCCGGCTTCATCTTCGAGGGCGAAAGCCGCGCGGTGGCCAATGCCGCCGACGATCACAGCCTGAACGTCTTCGATGACGCGATCCGCGGCCGTACCGACCAGTTCGTCTACCGCTTCCGCAAGCCGGACTGACAAAACCGCCCCGGCTGCGCTGGCGAAGCGGGGCCGGAGAGGCTAACCCTGCCGCAAAATCGCACAGGGAGACCGCCGCCATGACCCGCAAGATCGCCTTCATCGGACTCGGCAACATGGGGGGCGGCATGGCCGCCAACCAGGCGAAGGCCGGGCACGAGGTCCGCGCCTTTGACCTGTCGCCGGCAGCGCTGGAACGGGCCGTGGCCGCGGGCTGTGTCGCCGCCGGGTCTGTGGCCGAAGCGGTGCAGGATGCGGACGTCGTCATCACCATGCTGCCCGCCGGGCCGCATGTGCTGTCGGTCTATTCGGAACAGATCATCGGCACCGCGCCGAAGACCGCCCTGCTGCTGGACTGTTCGACCATCGACGTCGACACGGCGCGCAAGGTCGCCGGCCTGGCCAAGGCCGCGGGCTATGCCTTCGCCGACGCCCCGGTCTCCGGCGGCACGGTCGCGGCCGACGCCGGGACCCTGGCCTTCATGGTCGGCTGTGACGAGGCCGATTTCGCCCGGGTTGAGCCGGCGCTGGAGCCGATGAGCCGGGTGACGATGCGCGCCGGTGACCACGGGGCCGGGCAGGCGGCCAAGATCTGCAACAACATGATCCTGGGCATCACCATGATCGGCACCTGCGAGGCCGTGGCCCTGGCCGAGAAACTGGGTCTGGACCCGGTCAAATTCTTCGACATCGCCTCGAAGTCGTCGGGCCAGTCGTGGAGCGTCAGCAGCTATTATCCGTGGCCCGGCCCGGTGCCGACGGCCCCGTCCAACCGCAACTATGACGGCGGCTTCGCCACCGCCATGATGCTGAAGGACCTGAAGCTGGCCCAGGACGCGGCGGCCAAATCGGGGGCCTCGACGCCGCTGGGGGCGCAGTCCGAGGCGCTGTTCCAGCTGTTCGACCGGCTGGGCTACGGCGGACGGGACTTTTCGGCCATCCTGCAGCTGCTGCGCGGCCAGCTGGATCAATTGCCGAAATGATCCAGATCAAGGCGGCCTGATCCCGACCCGGGCAGGAAAACAGCTTGCGGAATCGTCGCGAATCCAGAGTTGAGAACCGTTATCAATTAAGGGTTTGCGGCGATTTGTCCGTGCGTTTGCGTGGACAGACGAAGCCAATCGGCGCAATACGCGATCGTCTTTCCGGGCGAATCATGTAGCGCCCGGAGCGGAAAAGAGCTGTCATCTTGTACGACTACAAGGCTGCATTCGAGACCGCCGTCGAGCAGGTCAAGAGCGAGGGGCGCTACCGCGTCTTCGCCGACATCAAGCGCGTGCGCGGTCAATTCCCGATGGCGACCCGTCGCCGCGAGGACGGATCCGAGCAGGACGTCGTCATCTGGTGCTCGAACGACTATCTGGGCATGGGCCAGCATCCGGCCGTGGTGGAGGCCATGCAGGCCGAGATCGACCGTGTCGGTGCCGGATCGGGCGGGACGCGCAACATCTCGGGCACGACCCGGTCGGCCGTCGACCTGGAGGTCGAACTGGCCGCCTGGCACCAGAAGGAAGCGGCGCTGCTGTTCACCTCGGGCTATGTGGCCAATGAGGCGACCCTGACGACCCTGCAGCGCATCCTGCCGGGCCTAATCATCTTCTCCGACTCGCTGAACCACGCCTCGATGATCGCGGGCATCCGCAACGGCGGTTGCGAGCGGCACATCTATGCCCACAACGATCTGGTGCACCTGGAACGCCTGCTGCGCGACGCGCCGGCCGAGGCACCCAAATTGATCGCCTTCGAGAGCGTCTATTCGATGGACGGCGACATCGCCGACCTGACCGGGACCATCGCCCTGGCGAAGCAATACGGGGCCATGACCTATCTGGACGAGGTCCACGCCGTCGGCCTGTACGGCGCGACCGGGGCCGGCGTGGCCGAGCGCGACGGAGTGCTGGACGGGATCGACATCGTCGAATGCACCCTGGGCAAGGCCATCGGCGTGATGGGGGGCTATATCGCCGCCGACGCCATGATCATCGACGCCGTGCGCAGCTGGGCCGCGGGCTTCATCTTCACCACCAGCCTGCCGCCGGCCCTGACCGCCGGAGCCCTGGCCTCGGTGCGCCATCTGAAGGCCAGCCCGGAGCTGCGCGTCGCCCACCAGGAACGCGCCGCCACCCTGAAGTCGCGCTTCGCCGCCGCCGGCATCCCGGTGCTGCCCAGCGAGAGCCATATCGTACCGGTGCACGTCGGCGATCCGGTCCACTGCAAGCTGATCTCGGACATGCTGCTGGAAGAGCACGGCGTCTATGTCCAGCCGATCAACTATCCGACCGTGCCCAAGGGCACCGAGCGGCTGCGCTTCACCCCGTCGCCGAACCATACCGATGCGATGATGGACGATCTGGTCAGGGCGATGGACCGGCTGTGGACCCACTGCAATGTGGCGCGCAGGCCTGTCGCCGCCTGATGAGCCAGCCGGACATTGGCGGGATCATCCTCGAGAAGGTCCGCAACGGTCTGTATCTGAAGGTTTCGGCCATCCACGTCGCCACCGGGCGCGAGGTCTGCGCCGTTGGCCCGGCGGCCGAGCCCAAGGCGGTCGAGCGTCTGGCCATCGCCAAGCTGAAACGGGCCATGGCCGCGGGCTGACCACCAGATGTTGTGGCCGGACGCGCCACGGCCTAGATATATCGCCTTCCACATCCAGCCGTGAGCCCTGCCGTGACCGTACCCTTCGTCCATGACGCCTATTTCTCGCGCGGCCTGGCCGAGGCCGATCCGGAGATCGCGCGCGGCATCGCCGGCGAACTCGGCCGCCAGAAGGAACAGATCGAGCTGATCGCCTCGGAAAACATCGTCTCGAAGGCGGTGCTGGAGGCCCAGGGGTCGGTCCTGACCAACAAATACGCCGAGGGCTATCCCGGCCGCCGCTACTATGGCGGCTGCGAATATGTCGACGTCACCGAGAACCTGGCGCGCGAGCGGGCCAAGGAACTGTTCGGCGCGGGCTTCGCCAATGTGCAGCCGCACTCGGGGGCCCAGGCCAACCAGGCGGTGTTCATGGCCCTGCTGCAGCCTGGTGACACCTTCCTGGGCATGGACCTGGCCTGCGGCGGCCACCTGACCCACGGCAGCCCGGCCAACCAGTCGGGCAAATGGTTCCGGCCGGTGACCTACAAGGTCAAGGAAGACGACCACCTGATCGACTACGACCACGTCCAGGCGATGGCCGAGGCGGAAAAGCCCAAGCTGATCGTGGCCGGGGCCTCGGCCTACAGCCGACACATCGATTTCAAACGCTTCCGCGAGATCGCCGACAGCGTCGGGGCGTATCTGATGGTCGACATGGCCCATTACGCAGGCCTGATCGCCGGTGGAGCCTATCCGGATCCGGTCGCTCACGCCCATGTCACCACCACCACCACCCACAAGACCCTGCGGGGCCCACGCGGCGGCATGGTGCTGACCAATGACGGCGACATCGCCAAGAAGATCAATTCCGCCGTCTTCCCCGGCCTGCAGGGCGGACCGCTGGAGCATGTGATCGCCGCCAAGGCCGTGGCCTTCGGCGAGGCGCTGAAGCCCGAGTTCAAACTCTATGCGCAACAGGTCGTCGACAATGCCCGGGCCCTGGCCAGGGTGCTGGAGGAGCGGGGTCTGGCCATCGTCTCGGGCGGCACCGACAGCCATCTGATGCTGGTCGACCTGCGGCCCAAGGGTGTGACCGGCAAGGCGACCGAGGCGGCCCTGGAGCACGCCCTGATGACCTGCAACAAGAACGGCGTGCCGTTCGACACGGCCCCCTTCACGGTGACCTCGGGCGTGCGGCTCGGGACCCCGGCGGGGACGACGCGCGGCTTCGGCATCGCCGAGTTCCAGCAGGTCGGCCACTGGATCGCCGATGTGATCGACTCCATGCAGGGCACGGACGAAGCCGACGCCACCGTCCAGGCCCGGGTCGCCGACGAGGTGCGGGCCCTGACCCGTCGCTTCCCGATCTATGGATAGACGCCGATGAAATGCCCCTTCTGCGGCCATCAGGATACCCAGGTGAAGGACAGCCGCCCGTCGGATGACGGTGCGGCCATCCGCCGTCGCCGGTCCTGCCCCAACTGCAACGGGCGTTTCACCACCTTTGAGCGGGTGCAGCTGCGCGAGCTGATGATCCTGAAGCGCAACGGGCGGCGGACCCCGTTCGACCGTGACAAGCTGGAGCGGTCGCTGGGTATCGCCCTGCGCAAGCGGCCGGTGCAGCCGGAGCAGATCGAACAGCTGGTCAGTCGTATCGTGCGACAGCTGGAAAGCCTGGGTGAGACCGAGATTCCGTCCAGCACCGTCGGTGACTTCATCATGAAGGCGCTGAAGGGCGTCGATGAAGTGGCCTATGTCCGCTACGCCTCGGTCTACAAGGATTTCCGCCACACCGGCGATTTCGCCAAATTCCTCGGCGACGAAGGGCTGGATGAGCCCGGTCGCAGCTGATGCGATCGCGCGTTACCCTGAAATTGGCGACGTCGCTGGACGGTCGCATCGCCACGGCGTCCGGCGAGAGCCGCTGGATCACCGGTGAGCCCGCCCGTCAGGCCGGACACCGGCTGCGCGCCGCCCATGACGCCGTGCTGGTCGGGGTCGGGACCGTGCTGGCCGACGACCCCGAACTGACGGTGCGTCTGCCGGGGCGGCCGGTCGACCAGCCGCTGCGGGTGGTGCTGGACAGCCGGTTGCGCACCCCGGCCACGGCCCGGATCGCCGGGACCAACACCCTGATCCTGACGGCGGCCGAGCCGTCGCCGGTCGGCGAGGCTGAGGTTGAGCGGGTCGAGGCCCCGGACGGCCGACCGTCCCCGAAGGCGGTTCTGGCGGCCCTGAAGCGGCGCGGCATCGGCATGCTGATGATCGAGGGCGGCGGCGAGGTCGCGGCCTCCTTCATCGCCGCCGGTCTGGTCGATGCACTGGAGTGGTTCCGGGCCCCGATTCTGCTGGGCGGCGACGGTCGCGCCTGTGTCGCCGGCCTGGCCCTGGCCCGACTTTCCGACGCACCGGCCTTTCGGCGCCTTGCGGTTGAACCCTGCGGTGACGACCTGTGGGAACGTTACGAGAGGGTCTGAATGTTCACCGGCATCGTCACTGACATCGGCAGGGTTCGCGCGGTCAGCCAGACCGCGCGGGATCGCCGCTATGAGATCGAGACCGCCTGGGACACGGCGACGCTGGATCTGGGGGCCTCGGTCAGCCACGCGGGCTGCTGCCTGACCGTGGTCGAGACCGGGCCCGGCTGGTTCGCGGTCGAGGTCTCGGGCGAGACCCTGTCGAAGACGACCCTGGGCGAGTGGCAGGCCGGAACACGGGTCAATCTGGAGCGGGCCGCGAAACTGGGCGACGAACTGGGCGGTCATATCGTCTCGGGCCATGTCGACGGTCTGGGCCGGGTGGTGGCGATCACGCCGGAGGGCGGGTCGCACCGGCTGACGATCGCGGCCCCGGCCCCGTTGCACCGCTATATCGCCGCCAAGGGCTCGATCACCATCGACGGGGTGTCGCTGACGGTGAACACGGTCGAGGGCCGGGAATTCGGCCTGAACATCATCCCCCATACCTGGACGGCGACCACCCTTGGGACGCTGAAGGCCGGCGATCCGGTCAATATCGAGATCGACATGCTGGCGCGATACCTCGCGCGGTGGCAGGAGACCGCGTGATGCAAACCGCCGCCAACCACAACGACAGCCCCATCAGCCCGATCGAGGACATCCTCGAGGATGCCCGTAACGGCAAACCCTATATCCTCGTCGATGCCGAGGACCGGGAGAATGAGGGCGACATCATCATTCCGGCCCAGTTCGCCACGCCGGACCAGATCAATTTCATGGCCCGCCACGCGCGCGGCCTGATCTGCCTGGCCATCACAAGCGAGCGCGCCCGCCAGCTGCGCCTGCCGCCGATGGCCGCCGAGAATCGCGAGAGCATGGGCACGGCCTTCACCGTCTCGATCGAGGCGAAGGAGGGGGTGACGACCGGCATCTCGGCCGCCGACCGCGCGCGCACCGTCCAGGTCGCCGCCGACCCGACCCGGGGTGCCGACGACATCGTCTCGCCCGGCCATGTCTTTCCGCTGGTCGCGCGCGACGGCGGGGTGCTGGTCCGCACCGGCCATACCGAGGCCGCCGTCGACATCAGCCGGATGGCCGGCCTGACCCCGGCCGGGGTGATCTGCGAGATCATGAATGACGACGGCACCATGGCGCGGATGCCGGATCTGGTGGCCTTTGCCCAGCTGCACGGGCTGAAGATCGGCACCATCGCCGACCTGATCGCCTATCGCCGCCGCACCGAACGACTGGTCGAGCGGGTCATGGATACGCCGTTCGAGAGTGTCCACGGCGGCCCGTTCCGCCTGATGCTGTTCCGCAATGCCATCGAGGGGGTCGAGCATGTCGCCCTGGTCAGCGGCAAGATCGACCCGGCCAGGCCGACCCTGGTGCGGATGCACCAGGTGGATTTCGCCGCCGACCTGCTGGGCCATGTCGAGGCCCGCCAGGACTATGTGCCGCTGGCCCTGAAGGCGATCAGCGCCCATGACGGGGCCGGGGTCACCGTCTTCCTGCGTGATCCGGAGCTGCATGGTCTGGAAGAGCGGCTGTCCGGTGTGAAAAAGCCCGCCTCGGCCGACCGGTCGATCCGCAACTATGGCGTCGGGGCCCAGATCCTGCTGGACCTCGGCGTGCGGGACATGATCGTGATGAGCTCGACCCGACCGTCACCGACCGCGCTGGAAGGCTATGGCCTGCGCATCGTCGGCTGGCGTGACATGGACGGAGAAGACCAATCCTGACCGAACCTGACCGCGTCCTGATCGTCGAGGCGCGCTATTATGATGATCTGGCCGACGCCCTTCTGGAGGGGGCGAAGAATGCCCTGACGGCCCGCGGGGCGCGATTCGATGTCGTCACCGTGCCCGGCGCGCTGGAAATCCCGACCGCCATCGCCCTCGCCGAAGAGGCCGGTCGCTATCCGACCGCCCCGCGCTATGACGGCTATGTGGCCCTGGGCTGTGTGATCCGCGGCGAGACCTATCATTTCGAGATCGTTTCGGATCAGTCAGCGGCCGGTCTGTGCCAGCTGGGCATCAAGGGACTGCTGATCGGCAACGGCATCCTGACCGTCGAGGACGAAGCCCAGGCCTGGGCCCGGGCGCGGCTCAGCGAGGGCGACAAGGGTGGCGGCGCGGCGCGTGCCTGTCTGGATCTCATTGCGTTGAAGAAGCGCCTGCGCGTAGGACTGGCGTCGTGACCGAACCCAACAGCATCCAGGCCGTCATCGCCCAGCTGGCCGAAGCGCAAAAGCAGCGCGCCGAGCCGCATCTCACCTCGCGCCAGCGTCGTGCCCGCACGGTCGCCCGCCTGGCCGCCGTCCAGGCCCTGTACCAGATGGAACTGGCCGGGGAGGGCGTCGACACAGTGATCACCGAATTCCTGTCCCACCGCTTCGACTCCGACCTGGAGGGCGAGGTCATGGCCGAGGCTGACGAGGACTATTTCCAGGAGATCGTGCGCGGGGTGATCGGCGGCCAGCGCGACATCGATGCGGCGATCAAGGCCCGACTGGCGTCCAACTGGCGCATGGAGCGGCTGGATTCGACCCTGCGTGCCCTGCTGCGGGCCGGAGCCTGGGAACTCCGCGAGAGGCGTGATGTGCCGCGCGAAATCGTCATCGACGAATATGTCGAACTGGCCAAGGCCTTCTTCGACGACGCCGAGGCGAAATTCGTGAACGCGGCGCTCGACGGCGTGGCGCGTGATGCCCTCGGTTGATGTCGCCGGAGAATTCGAGACCATCCGGCGGCTGCTCGCGCCGCTGGCCCATCCTGAATGGGGCCGGAACCTGCTGGACGATGTCGCTGTCGTGCCGTCCCGGGCCGGATACGATCTGGTCCTGACCAAGGACTCGATCGTCGAGGGCGTTCATTTCCTGCCCGAAGACCCGATGGATACGGTGGCGCAGAAGCTGCTGCGGGTGAACCTGTCCGACCTGGCCGCCAAGGGGGCCGAGCCGTTCGGCTATCTGCTGGGCTGTTTCTGGTCGACCCGCTGCGGCTGGCCCGAACGCGAGGCCTTCGCCGCCGGTCTGAAACACGACCAGACCGAATTCGACGTCGCCCTGCTGGGCGGGGACACGGTCGCCACCTCCGGCCCGGCCAGTTTCTCCCTGACGATGCTGGGCTGGACGCCCAGGGGCCGGACCGTCGGCCGCGACGGGGCCCGACCCGGGGATGTCGTTCTGGTCACCGGGGCGATCGGCGACGGCTTTCTGGGGCTGCAGGCCGTCAGGGGGATGCTGTCGCTGGAACCCGGGCGGATCAGGGCCCTGGTCGATCACTATCGTACACCGATGCCGCGGGTGGCCTTTGCCGAACAGATCCGCGACCTGGCCACCGCCGCCATCGACGTTTCGGACGGTCTGGTCGCCGACCTCGGCCACCTCGCCGTCGCCAGCGGGGTGGCGCTGCAGATCGATCTCGGCACCCTGCCGGTGTCGGCCGCCGGTCTGGCGTGGCTGGACGGCCGGGTCGACCCGGAGGACGCCCGGGTCCAACTGGCGACCGGGGGCGATGACTACGAGATCGCCTTCACAGCCCGCGCCGGCGACGAGGACAACCTGCGCCGCGCGGCTGAACGCCAGCATCTGCGGCTGACGACCATCGGCCGGGTCGTCGCCGGGACCGGCGTCACGGTGCGTTCGGGCGGCAGGGTCGTCGCCGTCGGCCAGCCGGGCTGGACCCACGGCTGAGCGCAACGGAATCCTAAGGGATCGTCGCCATGATGTGGTCATGCGTCGTCGTGATCTCATTGCCGGAACCGTTGCCGTGGCAGCCGCCGCGCCGTCTGTGGCCCTGGCCTCGGAGAACGAATCACCGACGGACTCCGCGCCGCTCGCGGTTGCCGGTGTGGGCCTGCCGATCATCGCCGGGGGTCGAGTTCGCAACTACATCTTCGTCACGCTGCGCCTGCATCTCGGCCGCGGCCAGACGGCGGAACGGGTCCGGACGAAGGAGCCCTATCTGCGGGACGCCCTGACCCGGGCGGCCTACCGAACCCCCTTCACGGTCGCGGACGACTGGAATGTGATCGACGTTGCGGCCCTGTCCGCGAGCCTGATGCGGTCGGCCACGACCCTGGTAGGACGCGGGGCGGTGACCCGGGTCGAGGTGTTCAGCCAGGTCCCCCGCCACCGGACCCGCACCCCGGCCGGCTGACCCTGTAAAAACCGTTGTTGCGTCTGACCGGCGCATTTGGCAACTTTCCGCCGCAATTCCCCATGGACGCATTGTCGCGTCCGTTGCGCACGGGGGGACCGGAAGGCGGAGAGAGGCGAAAACGCCCCACCGCGCCAAGGGTCCGGGCGCCATGTTTGCACAGGGAAACGAAACGCCATGACGTCATACCTATGGCTGGTCATCGCAGCGGGGGCGCTCGGCGTGCTCTTCGGTGCCGTCCAGACCGCCTCGCTGATGAAGGCCAGCACCGGCAACGAGAAGATGCAGGAGATCGCCGCCGCGATCCAGGAGGGCGCGTCCGCCTACCTGCGGCGGCAATATACGACCATCGCCATGGTCGGGGTGGTCATCCTGATCGCCGCCTACCTCCTGATCGGCGTCTATGCCGCCGTCGGCTTCGTGATCGGTGCGGTCCTGTCGGGCCTCGCAGGCTTCGCGGGCATGCTGATCTCGGTCCGCGCCAATGTGCGCACGGCCCAGGCCGCGTCCGAGAGCCTGTCCAAGGGTCTGGACCTGGCCTTCCGCTCCGGGGCCATCACCGGCATGTTCGTGGCGGGCGGTGCCCTGCTGGGCGTCGCCGGCTACTACGGCATCCTGACCGAAGGTCTGGGTCTGGACCGCACGGGTCGTGAGGTCATCGACGGCCTCGTCGCCCTCGGCTTCGGGGCCTCGCTGATCTCGATCTTCGCCCGTCTCGGCGGCGGTATCTTCACCAAGGGTGCGGACGTCGGCGGCGACATGGTCGGCAAGGTCGAGGCCGGTATCCCCGAGGATGACCCCCGCAATGCCGCGACCATCGCCGACAACGTCGGTGACAATGTCGGTGACTGCGCCGGCATGGCCGCCGACCTGTTCGAGACCTATGCGGTGACCACGGTCGCCACCATGGTGCTGGCGGCGATCTTCTTCCGCGGCCAGCCCTATGTCGACGTGATGATGCTGCTGCCGCTGGCCATCTGCGGCATCTGTATCCTGACCTCGATCATCGGCAGCTTCTTCGTCCGTCTGGGCAAGAGCCAGAACATCATGGGGGCCCTGTACCAGGGTCTGATCGTCACCGGCATCCTGTCGGCGATCGCCGTCTATGTCGTCATCGACAGGCTGGTCACCGGCGCGATCACGACCAACAACGGTCTGGTCATCGAACCGATGAGCCTGTTCTGGTCCGGCATGGTCGGTCTGGGCGTCACCGCGGCCATCGTGGTGATCACCGAATACTATACCGGGTCGAATTTCCGCCCGGTCCGTTCGGTGGCCAATGCCTCGGTCTCGGGCCACGGCACCAATGTCATCCAGGGCCTGGCCGTCTCGCTTGAGTCGACCGCCCTTCCGGCCCTGACCATCATCGTCGGCATCATCGTCAGCTTCCAGCTGGCGGGTCTGTTCGGCATCGCCATCGCCACCACCACCATGCTGGGTGTGGCGGGGATGATCGTCGCCCTGGACGCCTTCGGCCCGGTCACCGACAACGCCGGCGGCATCGCCGAGATGGCGGGCCTGCCCGCGGACGTCCGTCACGTCACCGACGCCCTCGACGCGGTCGGCAACACCACCAAGGCCGTGACCAAGGGCTATGCGATCGGTTCGGCGGGCCTCGGCGCGCTGGTGCTGTTCGCCGCCTATACGTCGGACCTGCAGTATTTCGCCGCCAACGCTGCGGAATATCCGTTCTTCGCCAATATGGGCGAGATCGATTTCGGCCTGACCAATCCGTATGTCGTCGTCGGCCTGCTGTTCGGGGGGCTACTGCCCTTCCTGTTCGGCGGCATGTCGATGATGGCCGTCGGGCGCGCCGCCGAGGCCGTGGTGGCCGAGGTCCGGCGTCAGTTCCGCGAGAACCCCGGCATCATGACCTATGAGGTCAAGCCGGAGTACGGGCGGGCGGTCGACATCCTGACCAAGGCCGCGATCAAGGAGATGATCGTGCCCAGCCTGCTGCCGGTGCTGTCGCCGATCGTCCTGTTCGTCGCCGTGCTGTCGATCTCGGACAAGGCCACCGCCTTTGCCGCGCTCGGGGCCATGCTGATGGGCGTGATCGTCACCGGCCTGTTCGTGGCCATCTCGATGACCTCCGGCGGCGGGGCCTGGGACAATGCCAAGAAGGTGATCGAGGAAGGATTCACCGACAAGAACGGCGTCGTCCACGGCAAGGGCTCCGAAGCCCACAAGGCCGCCGTCACCGGCGACACGGTCGGGGATCCCTACAAGGACACCTCCGGCCCGGCGGTGAACCCGATGATCAAGATCACCAACATCGTCGCCCTGCTGCTGCTGGCGGTGCTGGCGAGCGGCAAGATCGTCTGATCGTACGCGCCCCGGGTCCTGCCCGGGGCGCGGACCGGTTCTTCCGGTTTCCACCGAAACGAAAGACGCCCCGGAGAGCAATCTCCGGGGCGTCTGTCTGTCTGGATGCCGGCCGGCTCCCTAGTCGGGGCGGCGCTGGCCCGGCTGGTTCTCGTCGGTCTGGGGCAGCTGGCCGCGGCCGACGTTGCCGAGCAGCTGTTCCATGATGGTCAGCTCACGGCCCCGCGTCGGGGTCTCGCGGCGCTGCATGTCCAGGTCCTGGCCGTCCTCGAGACCCAGGGTCCGGACCGAGGCGACCTGTTCGGCGTCGTTGAAGACGATCTCGGTCACGCTGCGCTGGGTGACCTGCGGCAGGTTGTAGGTGTATTTTTCGGTCGTCTGGCTGATGTAGTACCAGATGCTGTCGCCCTCGAAGGTCGAGGTGGTCGACGGACTGCCCAGCCGGGCGATCACGGTTTCCTTGGTGTCGGTCCCCGCGACGATGTCGGTCGGCTTGACGTCAACGTTCTGGAATCCATTGACTCCGATAGTCGGGGCGCAGGCCGTGGCCAGGGCCGCCATCGAGACGAGGGCGAGCAGTCGGGCGGTGGAAAACGGCGTCAAACGGGGCATATGCAGGAGCCTGTGACAGAACAAGGTCTTTGACCTAACCGGACCCGCGTCCTAGTTCAACGGCGCGGCAGAAAAGGGGCCGTAATATCATGCTCAAGAATTTGCTCCGATCCCGCCCGGCCGCCGTCGATGGCGACGCCCTGTATGCCCTGGCCGTGACCCAGGCCCGTCGCCCGGACTTCTACACCCGCCTGGGGGTGGAGGATCGGATCGATGCACGGTTTGAACTCTATACCCTGCATGTCCTGCTGCTGGTCCTGCGCCTGCGCGACGATGGCGACCGTGGCGGCGAGGCCGCCCAGGTCCTGTTCGACACCTATGTTTCAGCCCTGGACAACACGCTGCGCGAACTGGGCGTCGGCGACGTGTCCGTGGGCAAGAAGATGCGCAAGCTGGGCGAGTCGCTCTACGGCCGGATGGCCGCCTATGAGGCCCCGTTGCGGGCCGCCGACCCTGACGCCCTGGCCGCCGGCCTGGCCCGCAACGTCTATGGTCATGATGACGGGGCCGCCGCCGCCGCCCTGGCCCGTTACGCGATTGCCAGCCGCGCATGCCTGGCCGGCCAGGATTTCACGGCCGTGGTCCGGGAGCCCGAATGGGCGGAGATTTCAGCATGAGCGTCCTGCCCGAGCTTCCTTTCAGCGTCCCGGTCCGCCTGAACCAGATCCCCGGCGGGGTGACGCGCACCCTGGAACCCGACGTCGCGGCCCGCGCGCGGATCGCCCGGGCGCTGGACCTGGCCTCGCTGGATGCCTTTGTCGCCGATATCAGCCTCAAGCCGGCGGCCGAGGGCTGGCGACTGTCGGGACGGGTCAAGGCCAGCGCGGTCCAGACCTGCGGCCTGTCACTGGAGCCCCTGCCGGTGGAAATCGATTCGGCGTTTTCGATCACGCTGAGCGAAGCCGTCGAGCCCGATACCGACGAGATTGTCATCACCGTCGAGGATGATTCGCCCGACCTGATCGAGGACGGCCGCGTCGACCTCGGCCAGTATGCGGTCGAGCAGCTGGCCCTGTGCCTCGACCCGTTCCCGCGCAAGCCGGGGGCCGAGTTCGTCCAGCCGGAGGAGCCGGCCGAGGTGTCGCCGTTCGCCGTTCTGAAGGCCCTTCAGACCAGGACCCCGCCCGAGCAAGGTTGACGCGACGGCGAGCCGGTTGCATCCCCCCCGAGCGGCGCTATCGTCAGCCGCCCTTGCCGGTGCCGCAGCACACGGCGCGACGGAGTCGAATTCCACTTGGCATCCCCTGTTCTGATCTCGCTCGACGCCATGGGCGGGGACTTCGGTCCCGCCGTCGTGGTCGCCGGCATTCGTGACTATCGCCAGCGCCATGGCGGGGAGGGCGTGCGGTTCCTGCTGCACGGCGACGAGGCGGCGATCAGCGCGGAAATGAAACGCTGCCACCTGACGGACGAGGTCTGCGACATTCGCCATACCGACAAGGTGGTGGCCATGGACGAGAAGCCGGCCCAGGCGATGCGTCGGGGCAAGGGCTCGAGCCTGTGGAACGCCATTGAGGCGGTCAAGGCCGGTGAGGCCGGGGCCGTCGTCTCGGCCGGCAATACCGGGGCGCTGATGGCGATTTCCAAACTGCTGCTGCGGATGGCGGCTCCGGGACTGGAACGCCCCGCCATCGTCGCCAGCTGGCCGACCTCGCGTGGCGTCACCGCCGTGCTGGACGTCGGGGCCAATATCCAGTGTGACGCCGAGCAGCTGGTCGAGTTCGCCATCATGGGCGAGGCCTTCCACGCCGCCGTACACGGCGTCGCCCGGCCGACGATCGGTCTGCTCAATGTCGGCTCCGAAGACATGAAGGGCCATGACGACGTTCGTGAGGCCCACGCCATCCTGCGCGACGGCGGGCTGGACCTGGACTATCGCGGCTTCGTCGAGGGCACCGACATCGCCAGGGGCACGGTCGACGTCATCGTCACCGACGGCTTTACCGGCAATATCGCCCTGAAGACGGCCGAGGGCGTGGCCCGGTTCATCTCGACCCTGATGAAGGAGGCCCTGACCTCCAGCCTTCAGGCCAAGCTGGGCGCGCTGATCGCCCTGCCGGCCCTGCAGAAGATGAGGCAGAAGATCGACCCCAGCGCCATCAACGGCGGTCCGTTGCTGGGCCTGAACGGCATTGTCGTGAAGAGCCACGGCGGGGCCGACGCCAAGGGATTCGGCAATGCCATCCGCACCGCGGTCGATCTGGCCCGCAGTGATTATATGACCAAGGTCAGTGTCAGCCTGCAGCGGCTCGTCACCGTGCTTGAACAACCACCTGTAACGGCGCCGGATAGCGATCCCGCCGGGGAGAGTCTGTAGTGAGCGTTATCCGCAGCGCCGTGACCGGCGTCGGCTCCTATCTGCCCGAAACCATCGTCACCAATGCCGACCTGTCCAAATTCGTCGACACCTCCGATGAGTGGATCGTCGAGCGGACCGGCATCCGCCAGCGCCACAGGGCCCGCGACGACCAGCCGACCAGTGATCTGGCGGTCGAGGCGGCCCGCAAGGCCCTGGCCGACGCCGGGCGCACGGCCGCCGATGTCGATCTGATCGTGGTCGCCACGACCACGCCGGACATGACGTTTCCGGCCACGGCCGCGATCGTGCAGCACAAGCTGGGTGTGGGTGTCTGTCCGGCCTTTGACGTCCAGGCCGTCTGTTCGGGCTTCGTCTATGCCCTGAGCGTGGCCGACGGCTTCGTCGCCCGTGGCCTGGCCAGATGCGCCCTGGTCATCGGGGCCGAGGAAATGACCCGGCTGATGGACTGGAACGACCGCACGACCTGCGTCCTGTTCGGCGACGGAGCCGGGGCCGTGGTGGTCGAGCCGCGCGAGGGGCAGGGGACCAAGGCCGACCAGGGCCTGCTGGGCTTTGCCCTGCGCTGCGACGGCAGCAAGTCCGACCTGCTGTATGTCGACGGCGGCCCGGCGACGACGGGGGCGGTCGGCCATCTGCGCATGTCCGGCAACCAGGTGTTCCGCCATGCCGTGGTCAATATCGCCGAGGCCATCACCGCCGCGGCCAAGGCCGCCAATATCGAGATCGCCGACGTCGACTGGTTTGTGCCGCACCAGGCCAACCAGCGCATCATCAAGGGCGTCGGCGACCGGCTGGGCCTGGACGAGAACAAGGTCATCTCGACCGTCGCCACCCACGCCAATACCTCGGCGGCCTCGATTCCGCTGGCGCTGGATGCGGCGATCCGTGACGGCCGTATCAAGCGGGGTGACCTGGTGCTGATGGAGGCCATGGGCGGCGGGCTGACCTGGGGAGCATGCGCGCTTCGCCTGTAACGTGCATTTGCCCCTTTCCATTTGATCGCGCTTGCTCTTTGATGGTGCGAGGGACTGTTTGGCAGGGGGAAACCAGCCATGAGCGATCACCATACCCTGACCCGCGCGGATCTTTGCGAAGCCGTGCATGACGAGGTCGGCCTGTCGCGTCAGGAGTGTTCGACCCTGGTCGAGCGCACGCTGGAACTGATCGTCGAGTCGCTGGAACGCGGCGAGACGGTGAAACTGTCGGGCTTCGGCGTCTTCCAGGTGCGCGAGAAGCGGGCCCGGATGGGCCGCAATCCCAAGACCGGCGAACCGGCGGCGATCAACCCGCGCCGGGTGATCAGCTTCCGGGCCTCGCAGATCATGAAGGGCCGGGTTCACGACGCGGTCGTCAAGGCCTGACCCCATGGCCAAGGGCCCCAACGCCTTTCGCACCATTTCGGAAGCCGCCGACGACATCGGCGCGCCGCAACATGTGCTGCGCTTCTGGGAAACCAAATTCACCTTCGTCAGTCCGCTCAAGCGGGCCGGGGGGCGGCGCTTCTACCGGCCGCAGGACATCGCGCTGCTGAAGGCGGTGCGCCGTCTGCTGCATGACGAGGGCCTGACCATCAAGGGCGTCCAGCGCCTGCATCGCGAGCTGGGTGTCCAGAAGCTGGCCGCCTTTGGCGATCCGGATGCCGGCGTCAGCTTCAGTCCGTCCGCCCTGGATGAGGCCGGGCTCGACGACAGCGGGTCGCTCCCGTCGGCCGGGGACACCAACCCGGTTCGGCTGCAGACGGTGCTGGCTGAAATCGAGGGCGCGCGGATGCGGCTTGAGGCTGTTCTGGACCGTTGAACACAAAAGCCCGCTTTTGGGTTTGCGGGCGGGCCAGCCCCCGGCTATAGAGCCGCCTCTCGGAGCGTGGCGCAGCCTGGTAGCGCACTTGACTGGGGGTCAAGGGGTCGCAGGTTCGAATCCTGTCGCTCCGACCATTTTCGTAAAGAAAATCGGTTGGTTGAAGGGGTCGCTTTCGAGCGGCCCCTTTGCAATTGGGCGCGCTGGGCCGCGCATTTGCCCATCGCGCCGCCAGGAGCGGGCGCGGGAAAGCATTGCATTGACCGCCCCCCATGGCCGAACCTGCGGCCAGCCGCTCCTGAGCGGCACCGCGCGATTCTCGTTATCGCGGCGGACGGGGGCCAGGACGGGACCGGACCATGCTGATCGAAGCCATCATCGACGGTGCCTATCGCGGCATCCTGGGGCGCGAGCCGGACGACGCCGGGCGTCAGTCCGCCCTGAATGCCCTGGCGGGGGGACATCTCACCCTGGACGAATTGTTCGCCAACATGCTTGAGTCGCCCGAGTACCGCCGTAGCCAGGCCGATGGTGCGCTGGTCTTTCGGCACACCAAGCCGGTCTGCACCCTGATCGAGGACCGGCTGCGTCTCTGGATCGACCTGGCCGACCGCCACGTTTCGCTCGGCTGCCTGGCGGGCGACTATGAACCGTCCGAGACGCGCTTCATCCTGTCCCATCTGCAACCCGGCGACCGCTTCCTGGACATCGGGGCCAATGTGGGCTGGTTCGCCATTCGCGCCGCCGAGCGGGTCGGTCCGACCGGTCATGTTCATGCCTTCGAGCCGCGGGCCGCGACGGCGAGCCTGCTGGACCTGTCCATCCGCGAAAACGGCTTCGACAGTCGGGTGACCCTGCACCGGCTCGCCCTGGGGGCCCAGGATGGCATGACCCGGCTTCTGGGCAGCGAGACGTCGAGCAACCTCGGCGGTTTCCGGCTGGCCCGGGATGACGGCGACGTCTTCGACGGCATGACCAGCGAGGCCGTCGAGATGGCGACCCTCGACAGCCTGTCCATCGACGCCCCCGTCAGCCTCATCAAACTTGATGTGGAAGGAGCCGAGCCCCTGGTCCTGAACGGGGCCCGGGCCCTGCTCGCGCGCGACCGCCCGGTGATTCTCAGCGAGGTCTTCGGGCCAGGCCTGCGCCAGGTCTGCAATATGGATGTCGCCGGCTATGCCGATCTGATCACGGATCTGGGATACCGGATCCATAGCCTGGAGAACGGCACCGTCGGCGACCGGGTCGAGCATCCGGCAAGCCTTGACGGGCCGGACCCGGTCAATGTGGTCCTGATCCCGGCCCAAGCCCGGGGCTGAACCAGAGCGGCCGTGGCCTGATCAGGCCGGTGAGCCGATCGGAACGGGCTGCCACCAGGAGGCGGTGCCTATTTGCGGCGACCGCCCTGTTCGGCCCAGCGCAGCAGGGGGATCAGGGGCAGGCCCCAGGCCGTGCCCGCGACACCGTAGAACAGAAGATCAATCCACCAGGCCCTGGGCAGGTAATCGCCGATACTGATCACGGCCCAGATGTAGACGGTGAGAAAGGCCAGAACGCCGACGGCGGCGACGAGGCGGCGCAGGCGCGGCGGCATCAGCGCTTGTTCCGGAACAGGAAGAAGCCGAACAGGGCCACCGCCGAGGCGGCCATGGCGGCGACGACCCAGACCCAGCCGTCCATCGTGCCGACGGCAAACACGCGCACGGCCAGGAACCAGCCACACAGGGCCCCGACGCCGGACACCAGCAGGGTGGCGAACAGGCCGCGACGGCCGGTCAGCTGGTCGGCGATCCAGGCCAGGACAAGGGCCCCGACGACCGCGACGATGATATCGGCGTATTCCACCGGGGGTCTCTCCTGGTTGCGACGACACGTCCGTCGATTGCGACTCGATCTGGCCACGAGAGGCGGGCATACCGCCCGTGTCCCGGCGCGCTGGTTGGCGCGCCGGACATTGTATCGGGCGGAACAGCGGGCGTCGAATGAAGCGTTTTGACAGTGACCGGAACCGGGCGGTGGCGATCTGGCTTTTCGCCTGCGCCGCCCTGGTTTTTGCCATGGTCGTGGTCGGCGGGATCACCCGTCTGAGCGGCTCAGGCCTGTCGATCACCGAATGGAAGCCGTTGATCGGGGCCCTGCCGCCGATGAACGCGGCCGACTGGGCCGACGCCTTCGCCCGCTACAAGGCCATTCCGCAATATACCCAGGTCAATGCCGGCATGAGCCTGGCCGAGTTCCAGGGCATCTTCTGGTGGGAATGGTCGCACCGGCTGCTGGGGCGGCTGGTCGGCGTGGCCTTCGCCGTACCCTTCGCCATCTTCCTGGTGCTGGGGTGGATCCCCCGGCGGCTGATCTGGCGCTGCGGCCTGCTGCTCGGCCTGGGCGGACTCCAGGGCCTGATCGGCTGGTGGATGGTGTCCAGCGGCCTGGTCGACCGGGTCGATGTCGCCCCCGAACGGCTGACCATTCACCTGGGCCTGGCCCTGCTGCTGTTCATGGGCCTGGTCTGGACCGGGCTGGAAGCCCGGGCCGGGTTCCACAATTCCCGCCCTCCCGTCGGCTGGAGCCGCGCGGCGGCCCTGCTGCTGGCGGCCGTGTTTTTCCAATGCCTGCTGGGCGGACTGGTGGCCGGGGGCAAGGCCGGCTTCGTCTATACCGACTGGCCGCTGATGAACGGGGCGATCCTGGCCCCGGTCGACTGGTCAAAAGGGGCTTTGGCCTTCCTGCATGACCAGGCCCTGATCCAGTTTGATCACCGGATCTGGGCCTATGGCCTGCTGGTCGCCGGGACCGCCTATGCTGTTCTTGTATGGCGCGGGCGGCTGGTCGACGGCCTGGGAGCCTCGGCCTATGTCGTGGCGGCCACCCTGTGGCTGCAGGCCGCCCTGGGCATCGCCACCCTGATGCACGGGGTGCCGCTGTGGCTGGGCGCGCTACATCAGGCGGGGGCCGTGGTCGTGCTGTGCGCAGCGACCGTCAACCTGTGGCTGGTCCGACGGTCGCAGGCGCGGATCTTTACGTCCGGATGGCGTCCCAAGGGCCTGTGATCGCCAGGGTGATGCCCGGGTACTGGATGTTGACGAACAGGGTGCCGCCGTCGGGCGAGAACACCGCCCCGGCGAATTCGGAATTGCCCAGGAAGACGTTGCGGCCGATCGTGTAGAGTTTGCCGTCCGGGGTGACGCCCCTCAGGTGGTTGCGGATCTCGCTGGAATAGTTGTCCTCGCAGACGATCAGATGACCCCAGGGCGCGACGATGATGTTGTCGCCCATGTTCATCACCTTCTCGTCCGTGGATTCCACGAACAGCTGGATCCGGCCCGGGCGCAGGCGCTCGCCCAGGTTCCCCTCGAAGCGGGAGGGGACGTAACGCAGGATCTGGCCGCGCTGGATCGGCCCGCCCGAGGTCGCCGTCAGATACATCTCGCCGTCGCCCCAGTGCAGGCCCTCGCCGCGCGAGACCAGGGTCGCGCCGGCCGCGTGACCGCGCTTGCGCAGGTCATCGTTCGGGCTGTCGACGTCCTCCATGTCGATCCAGACCACCTCGCGCCAGTCGCCGACCGACCAGAGCCGGTCGTCATTGTTCGAGGAGTCCGCGCCGCGCGCGTCGCGGAAGGCCATGGCCTGCAGCCTGCCGCCGTCGATCAGCCTGCCGCGGGTGGCGGGGATGAAGCGGTAGAACAGGCCGTCGACCTTGTCCTCGGTCATATAGAGGATGCCGGTGCGGGGATCGACGCAGACGGCCTCGTGGTCGAAGCGCCCCATGGCCTTCAGCGGCACAGGGTCGACCAGACCGGTAGCCGTGGCCGGGACCTCGAACACATAGCCGTGGGCCCGGGTCACATCGGCGTTGTCCGGCTTCTCCTCGGTCTCCTCGCACGACAGCCACGAGCCCCAGGGGGTGATGCCGCCGGCGCAGTTGGTGCTGGTGCCGGCCAGGCTGAGGTGCTGGCGGACCGTCTCGCCCGTGGCCATGTCATAGATCACGGTGGTGGTGCCGCCGGGCAGGGGGCGACCGTCCTTGTAGGTGTCATAGGCCCGCTCGACGTCCAGCAGTCCGATCCGCTCCTGATGGTAGCCGCCGGGGCCCCAGTTGCGGTGCAGGGCGGACGAGCCTTTCAGTTCGTGGTTGCGGACCAGGGCGACGCGGCTGCCCTCGAGGGCGAAACAACCCATGCCGTCGAACTGGCCGGGCACCAGCAGGCCGTCGTCCATCGTCTCTCCGCCCTGCGAGATGACGCGGTAGGAAAAGCCTTCCGGCAGGTCGAGCAGCTTGTTGGGGTCGGCGACCAGCGGGCCATAGCCCTCGACCTCGTTGATATAGGTTTCGGCGGCCGGATCAGCGGCGGCGCGGGCCTGACGCGCCAGGCCGGTGAAGGCGAGGGCGGCAGCCCCGGTGGTGAGCAGGCCGCGGCGGTGCAGACGCATGGTGGACTCCGGTAAACTGGAACCGGCTTATGCCTCCGGCATCCGGGGTCGTCATCATGGTTCTGTGACGCTTCAGGCACCGAAAGGTCGCAGGCTGGACGGAATTCGTGCGGTATTTTAATACCGTTTACCGTTTTCCGTTTATAATCAACACGCTCTGCTCATTGCTGGTCCACAACCTGCATTGACCGGAACCGATCCATCCTCTATCAGCGCGCCTTCCGCTCGTTCCACCTTCGGTCCGGGCCACACCGTTCGTCTCCCAGGAACCCCACGTCATGCTGAAGAGCACTACGGCTGCGTTGAAGCCGGCCGACGTTGTGAAGAAATGGATTGTCATCGACGCCGAAGGCGTCGTGGTCGGTCGTCTCGCAACATTCATCGCCATGCGTCTGCGCGGCAAGCACCGCCCGGACTTCACCCCCCACGTCGACAGCGGTGACCATGTCATCGTCGTCAACGCCGACAAGGTGGTCTTCACCGGCAAGAAGCTGACCGACAAGATCTACTATCGCCACACCGGTCACCCGGGCGGCATCAAGTCGACCACGCCCGAGAAGGTCCTGAACGGCCGCTTCCCCGAGCGCGTGCTCGAGAAGGCCGTCGAGCGCATGCTGCCCAAGGAAAGCCCCCTGGCCCGCGCCCAGATGACCCATCTGCGTCTGTTCTCCGGTCCGAGCCACACCCACGAAGCCCAATCGCCCGAGACCGTCGACTTCAAGTCGATGAACTCCAAGAACACCCGGAGCGTCTGAGAATGACCGACGTCACCAACGAAGCCCCGGCCGCGACCGGTTTCGACGCCCTGCAGGGCCTCGGCACCTCGGACGGCTCGAACGACGCCCCCGTCTATGTCCAGAAGCTGGACGCCCAGGGTCGCGCCTATTCGACCGGCAAGCGCAAGAACGCCATCGCCCGCGTCTGGGTTCAGCGCGGCACCGGCAAGATCACCATCAACGGCAAGGATCAGCTGCAGTATTTCGCCCGCGAAATCCTGCGCATGATGATCGCCCAGCCGCTGACCGTCGCCGACCGTGAGACCCAGTATGACGTGGTCTGCACCGTCGAGGGTTCGGGCCTGTCCGGCCAGGCCGGCGCCATCCGCCACGGCCTGTCGCACGCCCTGACGCATTTCGAACCGGAACTGCGCAAGGTCCTGAAGCCGCATGGCTTCCTGACCCGCGACAGCCGCGTCGTCGAGCGCAAGAAGTACGGCCGGGCCAAGGCTCGCAAATCCTTCCAGTTCTCGAAGCGCTAAACCGTTTCATCGGTTATGGATTGGGGGCGCTCCGGGAAACCGGAGCGCCCTTTTTCTTTTGGAGTTTGGGGATGTGCCATTTCATCACCCTTGTGGCCTCAACGGATGACGTAGCGGCTCTCGACGCACGAATGCGCACGCACGGTCGGCGGGCTCTGGCCAGCCGCAACGTGTCGATCGAAGCGATCCTGACACCCGGTGAGTATCAGTATCTGTCCACGAGCACCTGCGACTGCGGCACCGTGTTCGCCCCGACGCTGCCACCCAAGGAGCCGGTTGACCGGGCCGCCGCGCTCCGACGCAATGGCTGGTCCGAGGCGAAGATTGGGCGAGCGATGGCTGCGGCGACCGAGGCGTCGGAGAAGAAACCTTTTGAGCCGCTCGATTCGATCAATCTGTGGCGCGCCATTCTGTTGGACCTGCTCTACGGCATGAAATTGAAATCGGTTGGCATTCTCGTCCACGCCTATCAGGGCTCCATCGCGACGGAACGCTTCGACACCAGCCGCACGGAGGTCCGCGCAGCCAGTCTTGACGAAGCGCTGATGAACCTTGGTGAGGATCGCCTTATGACGGTATCCCCATGACCCACACCATCTTCATCGACGGCGAGGCCGGCACCACGGGCCTCGAAATCCGCGAGCGGCTGGAAGCCCGCCCGGATCTGGAGCTGATCCTGCTGGGCGACCGGCGGCGCGATCTGGACGCACGGCGCGAGGCGCTGAACAGCGCCGATGCGGTGATCCTGTGCCTGCCCGATGACGCGGCGATCGACGCCGTGGCCATGATCGACAATCCCAAAGTGCGGGTCATCGACGCCTCGACCGCCTATCGCGTCGCGCCGGGCTGGGTCTATGGCTTCGCCGAGATGGGCCTGCGCCAGCGCGAGGCCATCGCCTTCGCGACCCGGGTGTCAAACCCCGGCTGCTATCCGACCGGCTTCATCGGCCTGATGCGACCGCTGGTGCAGGCCGGGCTGGTGCCGACCGACTGGCCGGTCACGGTCAATGCGGTGTCGGGCTATTCCGGCGGCGGCAAGGCGATGATCGCGGAATTCGAGGGTGGCCAGGCCGACGCCTTCCGCGCCTACGGCCTGTCGCTGAAGCACAAGCACGTGCCGGAGATGACGAAACACGCCGGGCTGGAACGGCCGGTCCTGTTCGCCCCGGCGGTCGGCAACTATCGCCAGGGCATGCTGGTCGAGGTGCCGCTGCATCTGTCGGCCCTGCCCGAGACGCCGTCGATTGAACGGCTGCACGGAGCCCTGGTCGAGGCCTATGCCCGGACCCGATTCGTCGAGGTCGTCGATCTGGACGAGACCGAGGCCATGACCGGGATCGATCCCGAGGGGTTGAACGGCACCAATACGATGCGGCTGCATGTGTTCGGCGACCGCGACGGCGGCCAGGCGCGGCTGGTGGCCCTGCTCGACAACCTGGGCAAGGGGGCCTCGGGCGCGGCGGTGCAGAACCTGAACCTGATGCTGGGGCTCAGGGAAGACGCCGGGCTGGACTGATATCCGTTCATTCCCGCGGAGGCGGGGACCCAGGTTTGAACGGCAAAGAGACGGGTCAGACCCACCGGTCGCAATCCAACCACCCGCAAAGAGGCTAACGCCTGGGTCCCCGCCTCCGCGGGGATGCCCGGAATCTGTGGGGGGTGAAACCACCCGGCGCTTTCCATCGTATATGGGACATGACCCAGATCGTCCTGCACCGTCGCACCCTGCTGTCCAGCGCCGGCGCGCTGGCCCTGTCGGCCTGTTCACCCGGCGTGGCCGACGCGTCCGAGCGGCAATATGCCGACTCGCCGTTCCGGCGGCTGACCGAGGCCCAATGGCGCGAACGCCTGCCGGCGGCCAGTTTCAACGTGCTGCGACGCGAGGCGACCGAACGGCCCTACACCAGTCCGCTGAACGACGAGCACCGGCGCGGCACCTTCGTCTGCCGGGGTTGTGACCTGCCGCTGTTCCGCTCGCGCTGGAAATACGACTCCGGCACCGGCTGGCCCAGCTTCTACGACGTCATCGCCGCCAATATCGGCACCAAGCGCGATTTCGCCATCGGCATCCCGCGCACCGAATATCACTGCGCCCGCTGCCTGGGCCATCAGGGTCACATCTTCGATGACGGGCCGCGGCCGACCGGAAAACGCTATTGCAACAACGGCGTGGCGCTGCGTTTTCAGCCCGCCTGACGGGCCTTCAGGGCCGATTCCACGGTGACACCCAGCCAGACGGCGGCGATGATCACCAGCAGGCCGTAGTCATGCCCCGGGAACACCAGGGGCACACCGGCGGCCAGGATGACCAGCAGCGGGAACAGGCTGGCCCAGACGGCGGTGGTGGCCGCCTCGGCATGAACCATCGGTGGCCGCTGCAGCTTCATGCGGCGGCTCCACAGACCGTTCAGCACCACATAGGACACCGGCACGACCACGGCGAGGACGAGGTATTTCAGGGCACGTCCCGGCTCGCCGAACACGGCCGCGGTGGTGACCAGCAGGGCCACGGCCACGCCCGTGGTCAGGGCCAGCAGCAGGTTCGGTTCGATACGCGTCAACTCTTCACCTTCACATAGCTGCCCGGGGCCGGTTCGATCGGCTTCAGCGGGCCCTTTTTCGGATCGCGCGCCGCGACCTGGTCGCCGGATCGTTCATGCAGCCATGCCGCCCAGTGCGGCCACCAGCTGCCCGGGTGCTCGACCGCCCCGGCCTGCCACTCTTCCAGGGTCGCGGGCAGGGCAGGGTTGGTCCAGTGCTGGTATTTGTTGGCCGAGGGCGGATTGATGACCCCGGCGATATGGCCCGACCCGGCCAGGGTCAGGGTCACGTCGGCATTCGCAAAGGCCCGGGCCGAGCGATAGACCGAATTCATCGGCGCGATATGGTCCTCGCGGCTGGCCTGGAAATACAGGGGGATGGTGACCTTGGTCAGGTCGACCGTTTCGCCACCGATGGTGAACTCGCCTTTTGCCAGCAGGTTCTTGCCGTACATGCTGCGCAGATAGTCCATGTGCAGCCGCTTGGGCATGCGGGTCTGGTCGGCGTTCCAGAACAGCAGGTCGAAGGCAGGCGGCGACTTGCCCATCAGATAGTTGCTGACGAAGAACGACCAGATCAGGTCGTTGGAGCGCAGCGCGTTGAAGGTGTCGGCCATCGAGGCCCCCGGCAGGATCCCGCCCGCCGCGTCCATCATCTTCTCGATCTCGTTGAGCCAGTGCTCGTCGGTGAACAGCAACAGATCGCCGGCCTCGGCGAAATCATGCTGGGCGGCGAAGAAGGTGGTGGCATTGACCCGCTTGTCGCCCCTGGCCGCCATATGGGCCAGGGCCGCGCCCATCAATGTGCCGCCGATGCAGTAGCCGACGGTGTTCAACCGGTCGGTGCCGCACTGTTCCATGACTTTTTCGGTGGCGCGGTAGATGCCCTTTTCCAGATAGTCGTCGAAGCCCCAGGCCGCCTTGTCCTTGTCCGGATTGACCCAGGAACAGACGAAGACGGTGAAGCCCTGGGCCGAGAGCCAGCGGATCATCGAATTCTGCGGCTGCAGGTCCAGGATGTAGAATTTGTTGATCCACGGCGGGAAGATCAGCAGCGGGATGGCGCGCTGCTGGTCGGTGGCGGCGTCGAACTGGATCAGTTCGAACAGCTCGTCGCGCCAGACCACCTGGCCGGGGGCGGTGGCGACATTCTCGCCGACGACAAACTGGCCGTAGTCGGCCTGGCTGATCTTCAGCTTGCCGGCCCCGCGCTCCATGTCGGCGGCGAAATTCTGCATCCCCTTGACCAGGGATTCGCCATTGCTCTCGGCCATGGCCTTCAGCGCCGCCGGATTGGAGGCGAGGAAGTTGGACGGCGAGAAGGCGTCGGTCAGCAGCTTGGTGAAGAACTCGGCCCGGCGGCGCGTGCGCGGATCGACATCCTCGACGCTGGAGACGAGGCCGTTCATCCAGTCGGACGTGGCCAGATACGACTGACGCATCACGTCGAACATCGGGTTTTCCGACCAGGCCGGATCCTTGAACCGCTTGTCCTTCGACGGCGGGGCCGGGACCTCCTCGCCGGCGGCGCGGCGGGCGGTGTCGGACCACAGGGTCATGTAACGACCGAACAGGTCGGCCTGGGCCGCGAACAGCCGGTCCGGGCGCGAAGCCAGGCTGGACATGACCTCGGTCATGGCCGGGCCGATGTTGAACGGATCCGCCGACAGGGCGGCCGGGCGGTCCGCCTTGCTGAGCGCGGCCTCGGCGATCGCGGTCTGGGCGGTCATCGCCGCCCGGGCCAGGTTCATCGACAGGGTTTCGATCATCCGGCGCTGGTCGGCAGCCAGATCGGCGACGGGATCGACGGCCGTATGCGGGGTTTCGGGAGCCGCCGATTCGGGGACCGGGGTCTCGACTGCAGGCTTTTTCGCCGCCGCGGCGCGCGGCCGGGCCGACGTCGGGCGACCGGCCTTGCGCGGCGCGCGCGCCGGAGCGGCGGCAGCCTCGCCGGTGGGCTTTGACGGGCGCTTGGCCATGGTCGGAGTCCCTGGATTCGTCACTTGCGGTCACAGGGCGGCGGCACCGCCCTTCCGCCGCTCCCGATCATGGCATATGACCGGGTCCGAAATGAACGCGTCACTACGGAAAAAATTGGTCGGGCTGCTGTCGGGAGCGATTCTCGCGGGTCTGACCGGCTGCGCGGCCACCTCGACCGGGGCCGATCCGTTGAACGCCACGGTCGCGGCCCTGGTCGATTCCCATCGCACCTATCCGCGCTGGGAAGACTTCCCGGCCACCCCGACCGACCTGCCGTCGGCGTCGGTCGTGGCCGGCGAGGTCGCCACCCTGAACGTTACCGGCGGATCCCTGACCGGAGAGGTGGCGCGGCTGGACTGGACCCTGTCCGACCCGGACGCCTATGTCGCCGCCGTCATGGCGCGGGTCGCGGCGGCCCGGATTGCCCCGGCCACGGCCCGGACCCGGGCCGAGATCGACGCCATCGCCGACGACCTGCGTGAACGCGGCCGGGCCCCACCGCCCATCGCGCGACGCTGACACCCTTCCACAAGCTCGCCCGGACGACAGAATCCGGAGATCATCGTCCCAGGAGATCATCCATGGCTGACCAGGCCCCCTATTCCTCGACCCTCGCCGCCGATGCGGCCCGGGTCACCGAGCTGGCGGCGATCGCCTCCTATGCCGGAATCGGCCGGGGCGACGAGAAGGCCGCCGACCAGCTGGCCGTGGACGCGATGCGCACGGCGCTGAACGCCCTGGATATCGACGGCAAGATCGTCATCGGCGAGGGCGAGCGCGACGAGGCCCCGATGCTCTACATCGGCGAGAAGGTCGGCACCGGCAAGGGACCGGCCATCGACATCGCCCTCGACCCGCTGGAAGGCACGACCCTGACGGCCAAGGCCATGGCCAACGCCCTGTGCGTGCTGGCCATGTCGCCCGGCGGCGGCATGCTGCATGCGCCCGACACCTATATGGACAAGATCGCCATCGGCCCCGGCTACAAGCCCGGCCTGGTCGATCTGGACATGAGCCCGCAGGACAATGTGCGGGCCCTGGCCGGGGCCAAGGGGGTTCACCCGCACGAGATCACCGTCTGCGTGATGGACCGGCCGCGCCACGCCGATCTGATCACCGCCCTGCGCGAGGTCGGGGCCAAGGTGGTGCTGATCACCGACGGCGACGTGGCCGGGGTGATTCATACGGCCGAGCCCGAGACCGGCATCGACCTGTATCTGGGATCGGGCGGAGCCCCCGAAGGGGTGCTGGCGGCAGCGGCGCTGAAATGCGTCGGCGGCCATTTCCAGGGCCGGCTGATCTTCCGCAATGACGACGAGCGGGCCCGGGCCGAAAAGACCGGGGTCACCGATTTCGGGCGCAAATACGATCTGCATGAACTGGTGTCGAAGGACGCCATCTTCGCCGCCACCGGGGTGACCAAGGGGGCCATGCTGGACGGCGTGAGGATCAGCGGCGGTTTCGTCTCGACCCACACGCTGGTGATGGATTCCAGCACCCGCACGGTGCAGCGTATCCGCACGACGCGGCCCGTCTGATGGCCGACGGCGGGCCCGTTCCGGCCGCCGAACCCGCCTTCCTGGGGGTGACCCGCTCGCTGTCCGGCCGGGTCTGGCGGCAACGCCCGGCCGAGGCCGCGACCATCCGGGCCCATATGCAGGCGCTGGACCTCGAAGAGCCGCTGGCCCGCGCCCTGGCGGCCCGGGGCGTTCGCGCCGACCAGGGGGCCGACTTCCTCGCCCCCACGCTCAAGGCCCTGTTTCCGGACCCGTCCAGCTTCATGGACATGGACGCCGCCGCCGCCGCCATCCTCGACGCCGTGCAGGCCGGATCGTCGGTGCATGTCTTCGCCGACTATGATGTCGACGGGGCCTCCAGCGCCGCCCTGCTGGTGCGCTGGTTCCGCTCCCAGGGACTGGACCTGCCCATCTATGTGCCCGACCGGATCACCGAGGGCTACGGGCCCAGTCCGAAAGCCTTCGACACCCTGAAAGCGTCCGGGGCCGATCTGGTCATCACCGTCGACTGCGGCGCGGCCGCCAACGAGGCGGTGGCCCATGCCTCGGCCATCGGGCTGAAGGTCGTCGTCATCGACCACCATATGATGCGCGAGCATCCGCCGGTCTGCGCCGCCGTGGTCAATCCCAACCGCCCCGGCTGCAACTCCGGCCAGGGCAATCTGGCGGCGGCAGGGGTGGTGTTCGTGCTGCTGGCGGCCCTGAACCGCGAGGGACGGGCCCGGGGTCTGTTCACCGACCGGCCCGAGCCGGACATCCGCCAGTGGCTGGATCTGGCGGCCATGGGCGCGATCTGTGACGTCACGGGCCTGACCGGCTTCAACCGCGCCCTGACCAGCCTCGGCCTCAAGGTCATGTCGGACTGGCGCAATCCGGGGCTGAAGGCCCTGCTGGCCGCGGCCGGGGCCGAGGAAGGGCCGGCCAAGAGCAACCACGCCGGCTTCATCCTGGGGCCGCGCATCAATGCGGGGGGGCGAATCGGCAAGTCCGACCTCGGGGCCCGCCTGCTGTCGACCGACGATCCCACCGAGGCCGCGAGCCTGGCCCAGGAACTGGACGCCCTGAACATCGCCCGCCGCGAGGTCGAGCGCGAGGTCACCGACCAGGCCCAGCGCCGGGTCGAGGCCACCGGGGCCCACGCTGACGGTTCGGCCGTGGTGGTCATCGCCGGTGACGACTGGCATCCCGGCGTGGTCGGGATCGTGGCCGGCCGTTTGCGGGAACGCTGGCGCAAGCCGGTCGTGGTGATCGGCGTCGACGCGGTCAACGGCATCGGCAAGGGCTCGGGCCGGTCCCAGCCGGGCATGAACCTCGGCAAGGCGGTGCAGGCGGCGTGGGAGACGGGCGTGCTGATCGCCGGGGGCGGCCACGCCATGGCGGCGGGCCTGACTGTCCGCGCTGACGATATCGACCGGCTGCGCGACTTCCTCAATGACCGGATGATCGGCGAACAGGCGGGGGCCGAGGTGCTGGACCGGGTCGAGCTGGATGCCCTGATCGAACCGGGCGCAGCCAGCCGGGCCCTGTTCGAACAGTTTGAACGGCTGGCCCCGTTCGGCCCGGCCAATCCCGAACCGTTGTTTGCCCTGCACGGGGTGCAGGTGCGTGACGCGGTGGCCATGAACGGCGGCCATGTCCGCTGCCGCCTGGTCGGGGCCGACGGGGCCTCGGTCAAGGCCATCGCCTGGCGCTGTGCCGACCTGCCGGGGGGCAAGGTCCTGCTGGCGGGGCAGGGCGGACTGAGCGTGGCCGGCCGGCTGAAGGCCGACGACTGGAACGGCCGCCGCGGCGTACAGTTCGAGATCGAGGACATCGCCGACCCGCGCATGGGCTGAACCGGCGTCGCTCAAAAAACCTTTGCAGACCCGTAGACTTGGGCTTGCACGACCCGGAATCGGCGGCTATATCGCCCGCTCGCCGCGCAGTGGTCCCTTCGTCTATCGGTTAGGACGTCAGGTTTTCAACCTGAAGAGAGGGGTTCGACTCCCCTAGGGACTACCACGCGGCCTTCCCCTGACATCCCGGCTTTCGCTTCACCACCCCCGGCGGTGAGCCCTGTCGACCGCGCGATCTTTATTGCCAAGCTGGGCTATAAAGGTCGCCTTGGTTGAAATTTGATGCTGCCTGAAGCTGTGATTTGGGGGAAATTTCTGTTTTTCCCTTTTCAGGCGTTCGCCGAACCATGTTAGCGTGTGACCGGTCTGCGACACAAGTCGGACCGGGGGAGGCATGGTGTCAGAATACGAAGGGACCGAAACCCAGGCGGTCGTCCGCGTCACCGGCCGGGTCAAATGGTTCGATGCCGGCAAGGGCTACGGCTTTATCGTTCCCGATGACCCGGACCTAACCGACCTCAAGGACGTGCTGATTCACGTGTCCAGCCTGCGGGACAGCGGGCGGGACGTCGCCGCCGAGGGCGCGCCGATCGTCTGTGACTGCGTCTTCCGTCCAAAGGGCTGGCAGGTCGCCGAAGTGGTCGAGGTCGGCGATGCGCCGCCGGGCGTGACCGGGGCCGCGTCCCACAGCAGATCCGGCTATGACGGCTTGCGAACCTATAATGAGCCCCGCGCCGCGCTCGACGATATCGCTGCGGGCGGTCCGATGGAGCTGGCCGTCGTCAAATGGTTCAATCGCACCAAGGGCTACGGTTTCGTGGTGCGCAACGGCGAGCCAGGCGATATCTTTGTCCATGTCGAGACCCTGCGGCGTTGCGGTCTGGATGATCTCCTGCCCGGCGAGACGGTGGCGGTGCGATTCGCCGACGGTCCCAAGGGGCTGGTGGTCGCGGAAATCAAACCGGGCGACTGATCTCGCCCCGAAAAGGCGAATTGCGATGTCCAGCCGACGTTCAATCCTGACCGCGCTTCTGGCGGCGGTACTGCTGGCCCCGATTGTCGGCTGCGCCGGTGCCCAGCCCCCGAAGGATGCGACCGGACGTCCGCTGGAACCCCTGACCATCGTCACCGCCAGCGGCGCGCATGAATTCATGGTCGAGATCGCTGACGAGGAACCCGAACGCCAGCGCGGTCTGATGTTCCGCGAACCCCTGGCCGATGATCGCGGCATGTTGTTCGAATTCCCCGATGTGGCCGAGCGGGCCTTCTGGATGCGCAATACGCCCAGCTCTCTGGATATCCTCTATATCGACCCCCAGGGCCGGATCGTCTCGATCGCCAGCCACGCCGTGCCGTTTTCGGAACTGCCGATTCCCTCACGGGGGGGGGCCAGCGGGGTGCTGGAACTGCGCGCCGGGCGAGCGGAAGAGATCGGGGCCAGGGCCGGCGACACGGTCAAACATACGTTCTTCCAACCGGAGGGCTGATCACGCGTTGCGGCGGAGCGGGGTCCGTGGCAAGAGACGCCTCCGCCGGTTCGGAGTGTAGCGCAGCCTGGTAGCGCATCTGGTTTGGGACCAGAGGGTCGGAGGTTCGAATCCTCTCACTCCGACCATCGGCACCCCGGGTCTCTGGACCCCGGGTCAAGGAACGACTATCCCGGCCGCAGGCGGCCGTGTGCGCCGCGAGCGGCGAATTCTGGAGACCCGGCCATGCTGGCGCGCATCTATCGACCCGCGAAAACCGCGATGCAGTCCGGCAAGGCCAGAACCCACGACTGGCGGCTGGAGTTTGAACCGGCCTCGGCCCGCACCATCGACCCGCTGATGGGCTGGACCAGCTCCACCGACATGAATGGCCAGGTGCGGCTGAGCTTTGAGACCAGTGGGGAGGCGGTGGCCTATGCCGAACGGCACGGCATCCCGTTCCGCCTGCAGGAACCGCAGGAACCGCCGGTGATCATCAAGACCTATGCCGACAATTTCGCCACCGCGCGCAAACAGCCCTGGACCCACTGAGTCCACCCCGCTGCCCCCGACCGCCCACCTCCGGCCCTGGCCGCAGGCGCCCATAGCTCAACCGGATAGAGCACCCGCCTTCTAAGCGGACGGTTGCAGGTTCGAGTCCTGCTGGGCGCGCCAGGCGGCGAAACCCTGCTCCAGGTCCGCGATCAGGTCGACCGGATCCTCCAGGCCGACAGGCAGGCGCAGCAACGGACCGGCCCGGTCCGGCGGGCTCAGGCGATGCGTCAGCTGCGCGGTCTCGTGGGTGATCAGGCTCTCGAACCCGCCCCACGAAAAGCCGAGCCCGAACAGGGTCAGGGCATCGCGCAGGGCATCGGCCGCCGCCAGTGAGCCACCCTTCAGCGCCAGGCCGGTCCAGATCGCTCCCTCCAGATCCGACAGGGCCGCCCTCAGCTCGGCGGCCGCGCCCAGATCCTCAATGCCATAGACCGGCCCGCCGGCCGGATCGCGCATCAGGGCGGCCCGGTCATTGAGCAGGGTCGAGCCGCGCTCGATCGGCGGGTTCACGGGGCGACGTCCGCGCCCCCGGCGGGTGGCGGCGGCGATCAGTCGGGTACGGTCGGAACAGGGGGCCATGACGATCGTCTTGCTCGGACGGGTTGCGATTGCCTCGCCAAAAGCCTCTAAAGCGTGAGACGGTGCAAGGCTCCGACGGCCGAGGTCGGGCGGGATACGGCGAGGCGCGGATGACCATGAGGGCGATCTGGCGGACAGGGACGGCGGCACTGGCCTGTCTGTTCCTGGCGACCTGCGGACGCGACAGCGCCCCGGCCGAGACCACGCCGGCGCACACCGGAAACCCCGCGCCCCGGACCACGACCCTGGAGCCGATCGTCAGCCCCACGCTCCAGGCCGTCAAACGACGCGGTCGTCTGAACTGCGGCGTCCACGAGGGACTGGTCGGCTTCGCCTATACGGACAATCGCGGCCAGTGGCGGGGCTTCGACGTGGACTTCTGCCGGGCCATGGCGGCGGCCATCTTCAATGATCCGAACGCCGTGCGCTTCGTGCCCCTGACCATCGGCCAGCGGTTCGAGGCCCTGAAGGACGGGCGGATCGACGTATTGTGGCGCAACACCTCCTGGACCATGACCCGCGACGCCGGCGAGGGCCTCAGCTTCGCCGGGATCAACTATTTCGACGGCCAGGGTTTCATGGTGCGCCGGGCCCTGAACCTGAACAGCGCGGTCGAGCTGAAAGGCGCGCGCGTCTGTGTCCAGGCCGGATCGACGTCCGAGCTCAATGCCGCCGACTATTTCCGCTCGCGCGGCATCGACTACCGGGCCGTGGTCCTGCCCAATGAGGAAGCCGCCCGTCAGGCCTATGCCCGCGAGGACTGCGACGCCCTGACCGCCGACATCTCGGCCCTGGCCGCGGCGCGGACCACCCTGTCGAACCCGGAACAACACGCCATCCTGCCGGACGTGATCTCCAAGGAAGCCCTCGGGCCCGTGGTGCGGCGCGGCGATGAACAGTGGACCTCGATCGTGCGCTGGACCCTGGACGCCGTGATCATGGCCGAGGAGCTGGGGGTGACCCGGGCCACGGTCGCCGCCGAGGCGAAGGATTCGACCGACCCGCGTGTGCGCCGCCTTCTGGGCAGCGAAGGCGAGTTCGGTCCGATGCTGGGACTGTCGAAGGGCTGGGCCCGCAATGCCGTCGGGGCCGTGGGCAACTATGGCGAAATCTTCAATCGCAACCTGGGTGACGATTCCGCGCTCGACCTGGCCCGCGGCTTGAATGCACAATGGAACGCACGACCCGGCGGGCTGATCTACGCCCTGCCGATTCGATAGACGCCACTCAAGAGCGCCCCGGGGGACCACCAATGGACACGATCAAGCGCGGCAAGCTGCCGCTTCACTGGCTGATGCTGATCGGCTTCGTCGTCGGCCTGGGCGGCGGCCTGTTCGTCAATCTGACGATCGGGGCGGACGCCGGCTGGGTCCAGTGGCTGACCTCGAACATCACCGGTCCTGCCGGCCAGATCTTCCTGCGCCTGCTGTTCATGCTGGTGATCCCGCTGCTGTTTTCGGCCCTGGTGGTCGGGGTGGCCGAGATGGGGGACCTGAAGGCGCTGGGCCGGGCCGGTACCAAGACGCTGCTGCTGACCGTGGTCGTCTCCAGCATCGCCGTGTTCATCGGCATCGCCATGGTCAACATCTTCCGGCCGGGTGACGGCGTCGACCCGCTGCTGGCACAGCGGCTCCTCGAAGAGGGCGCGGCCGGGGCCGCAAATATTGTCGGCAATGCCCCCAGGTCCGTCGAACTGGGCCAGTTCTTCCTCGACCTGATCCCGTCCAATGTCTTCACCGCCGCCTCGCAGAACCAGATCCTGCCGGTGATGGTCTTTGCCCTGCTGTTCGGCATCGGCCTGGTCATGGCCAGGAGCCGCTCGACCGATCGTCTGCAGGAGGTGATCGAGGGCATTTTCGAAGTGACGATGAAGCTGATCAACCTGGTCATCAAACTGGCCCCGATCGCCATCGCCTGCCTGATGTTCAACCTCGCCGCCCTGTTCGGCTGGGAGCTGCTGGTCCGTCTGGCCGCCTATGTCGGCGTCGCCGTCGGAGCGATGCTGATCCATATGTTCGTCGTCTATCCGATCGTGGTCTGGACCCTGGGCGGCATGTCGCCGGTTAAATTCTTCAGCGCCATCCGCGAGCCGATGGTCGTGGCCTTCTCGACCGCCTCGTCCAACGCCAGCCTGCCGGTGTCGCTGCGGGCCGCCGAGTTCGAACTGAAACTGCCGCGCAAGATCGCCCGCTTCGTCCTGACCGTCGGGGCCACTGCCAACCAGAACGGCACGGCCCTGTTCGAGGGGGTGACGGTGCTGTTCCTGGCCCAGTTCTTCAACATCGACCTGAGCATCACCCAGCAGGTGGTGGTCATGCTGGTCTGTATCCTCGGTGGCGTCGGCACCGCCGGCGTTCCCGCCGGCTCGCTGCCGGTGGTGGCGATGATCCTGGTCATGGTCGGGGTCCCGGCCGAGGGCATCGGCCTGATCCTGGGCGTCGACCGCTTCCTCGACATGTGCCGCACCACGCTGAACGTGACCGGCGACCTGGTGCTGGCCACGGTGGTGTCGCGCGGCGAGAGCGACGACATCGTGCCCGAAGGTCTGGCCGAGCCGGTGGCGCCGCCGGCCTAGCTCCTGATCGGAGAGGTCTCGATCGCCGTGTCGTCCCGACCGCCCCATTCGGTCCAGCTGCCGTCATAGACGCGCGACGGGCGGCCGAGGACGGCAAGCCCGAGGGACAGGATGGCGGCGGTGACGCCACTGCCGCAGCTGGTGATCACCGGCCGGTCCGGATCGATCCCGGCCGCGGCGAAGGCCGCCTCCAGGGCCGCGCCGCGCTTCATGGTCGAGTCCGGGGTCAGGATGGCGGCAAAGGGCAGGTTGCAGGCCCCCGGCATATGGCCGCCGCGCAGGCCGGGACGCGGCTCCGGCGCGGTCCCGGCGAAACGTCCGGCCGAGCGGGCGTCCAGAATCTGGATCCCGGCGTCGGGCGCGGCGGCGACATCGGCCCGGTCGGCGACAGCATCGGCATCAAGGTGCGCGCGGAACGATGCCGGGCCCAGCGGCGTTCGCGACCCGGACTCCAGCGCCCCGCCCGCCGCGCGCCAGGCGGGCAGGCCGCCGTCCAGAACCCGGACCCGGTCAGCCCCGAACGTCCGGAACATCCACCAGATGCGCGCCGCCGACACCAGGCCGGGGGTGTCATAGACGACAATGTCATCCTGATCGCCGATGCCCAGGGCCGAGACATGGGCGGCAAAAGCCTCCGCCGTCGGCAGCATATGGGGCAGGGGGTTGGACCGGTCCGATCCGGCCTCCAGATCGAAGAAGACCGCCCCCGGTATCCGTTCCCGTTCAAAATCCACCCGCCCGTCCCGACCGTCCAGATGCCAGCTGGCGTCAACGATGCGCAGGTCAGGACGACCGAGCAGGGGCTTGAGGTCAGCGGCGGTGATCAGGGGGCAGAGCTGGGTCATGGCCCGACCCTATATCAGACCCGGTTCAGCGCCAGCTGGATCACATCGGTGCGGCCCGACCGGAATCCCGCTTCGCAATAGGCGAGATAGAAGCGCCACAGCCGGCGGAACCGCTCGTCGAAACTGCCCATGCGGCGAATGTCGGGCCAGGCCGCCTGGAAGCGCTGGTCCCACAGGGCCAGGGTGTCGGCATAGTCCTTGCCGAACCGCTCGACGGCCTGCCACGCCAGCCCCGACTGTTCGATCACCGGCCGCAGCCGGTCCTCGGACGGCAGCATGCCGCCGGGGAAGACGTATTTCTGGATGAAGTCCGTGCGGCTGTTGTAGTCCTCGAACAGGGCGTCCTGGATGGTGATGATCTGCAGGCCGGCGCGGCCGCCGGGCACCAGGACCTCGCGGATCTTGTCGAAATAGGCGGGCCAGTATTCCTTGCCGACCGCCTCGAACATCTCGATCGAGGCGACCCGGTCGAACCGGCCCTCGACGTCGCGATAGTCCAGCATCCGGATGTCGGTCCGGTCGGCCAGACCGGCCTCGAACAGGCGCTGGCGAGCGAAATCATGCTGTTCCTGCGAGATGGTCACCCCGGTGACATGGGCCCCGATCTCGCGCGCCGCATATTCGGCGAACCCGCCCCAGCCGCAGCCGATCTCCAGCACCGTCTGGCCCGGCTTCAGATCCATCATCCGGGCGAGCGCCGCATATTTGCGCGTCTGGGCCGTGTCCAGACCGTCATCCGGGGCCGCAAACCGGGCCGAGGAATAGGTCATGGTCGAGTCCAGCCAGGCGGCATAGAAGGCATTGCCCAGGTCATAGTGGGCATGGATGTTCTTGCGTGACCCGGACCGGCTGTTGCGACGACGCCGGTGCGACAGCCCGTTGATCAGCCGCATGACCGGATTGCCGTCGACCACCTGGCGGATGTGATCATAGTTGGCGGCGATCGACTCCAGCAGCACCGCCAGGTGCGGTGTCTCCCACTCGCCGGCCATATGGCCCTCGGCGAAGCCGATGTCGCCGCTGGCCAGGACCCGGCGGGCAAACCGGTAGTCGCGCACATCCAGAATGGCGGACGGGCCGGGGCGGGCCCCGTCGAGTTGATGAACCTCGCCATTGGGCAGCTGCACCGACAACCGGCCATAGGTCCAGTTGGCCGCCAGCAGCCGCAGCAACAGGCCGAACCCCCGCGGGGTCCGGGCCGCCACGGCCGAGACCTCGGCCGGCACGGCGGTCATGTCCGCCCCCCCGTGACGGTGAACTCAGTCAAGGGCGTCGACCCGGGCCTGGCTGACGGTGCGCAGGGCCGCCAGGGCGCGCAGACGCGCCTCGGCATGGTCGACGATCGGCCGGGGATAGTCATGGCCCAGCCGGACCCCGGCATGACGCAGGATTTCAGGCGGCGCGGTCCACGGCGCGTGGAGCCAGCGGTCGGGGAGACCCCGCAACTCGGGGACCCATGTCCGGACATAACGACCGTCTGCATCAAATTTCTCGCCTTGTGTGACCGGGTTGAACACGCGGAAATACGGTGCGGCGTCGGCTCCGGATCCAGCGACCCACTGCCAATTCTGAATATTGCTGGCCGGATCGGCGTCGACAAGGGTGTCACGGAACCAGGATTCGCCCGCCCGCCAGTCGATCAGCAGATCTTTCACCAGAAAGGAGGCGACGATCATGCGGACGCGATTGTGCATCCAGCCGGTCGCCCAGAGCTGTCGCATCCCGGCATCGACGATCGGAAACCCGGTGCGCCCGGCCTGCCAGGCGGCCAGGCCCGCAGGGTCGTCACGCCACGGCATGGTGTCATATTCCGGTCGGAAGGCCCGGTCCGCCATGGCCGGAAACTGGTGCAGCAGATGGGCCGAAAAGTCGCGCCAGCCCAGTTCGGTCACGAATTTATCGGCCTCGGCTGCCGGTGCCGCCCCCGATGCGGCAGCGGCCCGGGCGGCGGCAAGGGCCCGCCACGGACTGATCTCGCCGAAATGCAGATGCGGGGACAGCCGGCTGGTGGCGGCCAGGGCCGGTCTGTCGCGCCCCCGACTGTAGTCGGACAGGCCGGTCGCCACGAAGGCGTCGAGCGCCGCCGCGGCACCGGCCTCGCCCGGCCTCCAGTCGAACCCGGCGGCCCAGTCCGGCCGGACCGGACGCAGGGCCCAGCTGTCGAGGTCATCACTGGCGAGGTCGGCGAGACCGGGAATCACGGCCGGTGCCGCCCTGGGCGACGGCGGCTCGGCCACGGCCATCAGGGCCCGCATAAAGGGGGTGAAGACCCTGTAGGGGCCGCCGCTGCCGGTCCGCACCGAGCCCGGCCGGGCCAGCAGCGAGCCGTTGAAACCGCGACAGTCGACACCCTCGGTCTTCAGCCCGTGGGCGATGGTCGCGTCACGCTCCCAGGCCTCGGGCTCGAACAGCCGGTTCAGGACCACGGCATCGGCCCCGGTTTCGGCGATCAGACGGCGCAGCTCGGCCTCGGAGTCCCCGCGACGCAGGATCAGCGGTGCCCCCCGCGCCGACAGGTCGGCGACCAGGGCCCGCAGCGACCCGTCCAGCCACCACAGGGACGCCGCCCCCGCGCCACGCACCTGGCGGCCCTCGTCATGGATGTAGACCGGCAGGACCGGACGTCCGGTCGCCAGGGCCTGGCCGAGGGCCGGATTGTCGGCCAGGCGCAGGTCGCGGCGAAACCAGACGATAACGGGGCTATTGGACGGGGCAGTCTCGGTGGTCACGGGGCCGATCTCCATGATAGATTGCGCACAGTTACGGCTGACGCCACCTGATGGCCGCATAGACCCGGCATCGACCCAGCGTCACAAGCCCCAATTCAGTCGAAAGTCCCGCCCGTGAGCCGACCCAACGCCATCATCACCCTGTCCGAAGGCCTGAAGCGCCCGGTCGTCATCGGCGGCGGCAACCGCATCGCCTTCATCGCCGGCCCCTGCCAGCTGGAAAGCCGCCAGCATGCGCTGGAAATGGCCCATGCGCTGAAGGAAATCGGCGAGCGGCTGAACGTCGGCATCATCTACAAGACCAGTTTCGACAAGGCCAACCGCACCTCGGCCAGCGCCGCCCGCGGTCTGGGGCTGAAGGACTCCCTGCCGATCTTCGCCGAGATCCGTGAGGTTACGGGCCTGCCGGTGCTGACCGACGTCCATTCGGAAGCCCAGGCCGCCGAGGCCGCCCAGGCTGTCGACGTGCTGCAGATTCCGGCCTTCCTGTGCCGCCAGACCGACCTGCTGCTGGCCGCCGCCGCGACCGGCAAGGCCATCAACATCAAGAAGGGCCAGTTCCTGGCTCCCTGGGACATGAAGAACGTCATCGCCAAGGTGGCCGGGGCCGGCAATCCCAATGTGATGGCCTGCGAGCGGGGCGTCAGCTTCGGCTACAACACCCTGGTGTCGGACATGCGCGCCCTGCCGATCATGCGCGAGATCGGCTGCCCCGTGGTCTTTGATGCGACCCATTCGGTACAGCAGCCCGGCGGGCAGGGCACCTCCTCGGGTGGCCAGCGCGAGTTCGTACCGGTTCTGGCCCGGGCCGCCGTGGCCGTCGGTGTCGACGCCGTCTTCATGGAAACCCACCAGGACCCGGACAATGCCCCGTCGGACGGCCCCAACATGGTGCCGCTGAACCAGTTCGAGGCCCTGTGCGCCGAGCTGATCGCCTTCGACGACCTGGCCAAGGCCGTGATGGCCAAGGCCCGGTGAATCCGGTAGCCCGGTTCCATGACTGATCCGACGTCCGACCCGCGCCCGCTCGACCTGGGCGCGCTGCAGGCCCTGCTGGAGCGGGTGCGTGACCTGAAGGTCGCCTGCGTCGGCGACCTGATGCTGGATCGCTATGTCTATGGCGAGGTCAACCGCATCTCGCCCGAGGCGCCGATCCCGGTGCTGCGGGCGGGTCGATCGGTGGCCATGCCGGGTGGCGTGGGCAATGTCGCGCGCAATGTCGCCGCCCTGGGGGGCCAGGCGCGCCTCGGGGCCGTGGCCGGGGCCGATGCGGCCGGGGACGATCTGAACCGGTTGATCGCCGACGAGCCGCGCATCGAGGACTTTGTGGTCCGGCCGGCGGGCGCGAGCACCGTGGTGAAGACCCGGTTCGTCGCTGCGGGTCAGCAACTTCTACGTCTCGACGACGAGGCCGGCGACCGGCAATCGCTCGACGATAGCGATGCCTTTTCCACCGCTTCAGCCATACTCCTGTCAGACTATGCCAAGGGTGTGGTCAGTGACGGCCTGATCGCTGCAGCCCTGGCCTCGGCCCGGGCCAGCGGCGCGGCGGTGGTGGTCGACCCCAAGGGGCGCGACTTCGCCCGCTACGGGGCTGTGGACGTGATCAAGCCCAATGCCAGTGAACTGGCCGGAGCCACCGGCCTGCCGGTCGAGACCGATGCCGAGGTCGAGGCGGCCCTGACCGCCCTGCTGGCGGCGACGAGCGCGAAAGCCATCGTCGTCACCCGGGCGGGCAAGGGGATGAGCCTGGCCCGTCGCGACGGCAGCATCCGCCATTTCCCGGGCCGGGCCCGTGAGGTGTTCGACGTCTCCGGGGCCGGGGACACCGGCCTGGCCGCCCTGGGGCTGGCGCTGGCGGCCGGGGCCCCGCTGGAGACGGCCGTCCAGTTCGCCATCCTCGCCTCGGGCGTGGTGGTCGGCAAGGCCGGCACCGCCGTGGTCACCCCGGCCGAGCTGATCGACGCCGAGATGAGCCAGCACGCCCATGCCGCCCACGCCAAGGTCACGCCGCTGGATGAGCTGGCGGCCGAGGTCGAGGCCTGGAAACGCCAGGGGCTGAAGGTCGGCTTCACCAACGGCTGTTTCGACATCCTGCACCGCGGCCATGTCGCCTATCTGGCCCAGGCGCGCGGCTGGTGCGACCGGCTGGTGGTGGCGCTGAACACCGATGAGTCGGTGCGCCAGCTGAAGGGCGAGGGCAGACCCGTCAACGATCTGGACAGCCGCGCCGCGGTGATCGGCGGCCTGTCCAGCGTCGACCGGGTCACCGCCTTCGGCGACCCGACCCCGATCGCCCTGATCGAGCGCCTGCGCCCCGATGTGCTGATCAAGGGCGCCGACTATACGCGCGAGGGCGTGGTCGGTGGCGACGCGGTCGAAAGCTGGGGCGGGGTGGTCCGTCTGGCCACGTTCAGCGACGGCTATTCCACCACGCGCACCATCGAGAAGATGAAGGACCCCGCATGAGCCGTCAGATGATCGTGGTGACCGGCGGGGCCGGCTTCATCGGCTCCAACATCGTGGCCCGCCTGTGCGCCGACGACCGCCACGACGTGGTCGTGTGCGACCGGCTGGAAACGGCCGACCTCGCCAAATGGAAGAATATCGCCAAACACCCGATCGCCGACTTCTGGCAGCCGGAAGAGCTGTTCGACCAGCTGGAGCGCCACGCCGAGGACATCCTGGCCGTCGTGCATATGGGAGCCATCTCGGCCACCACAGAGCCGGACGCCGACCTGATCCTGCGCACCAACTACACCCTGTCGCGTGATCTGTGGGACTGGTGCGCCATCCGCGACTGCCGGCTGATCTATGCCTCGTCGGCCGCCACCTATGGCGACGGCGACCAGGGGTTTGACGACAAGGACGATCTTGACTCCCTGTCCGCGCTTCGTCCGCTAAACGCCTACGGATATTCAAAATTCCTGTTCGACCAGTATGCCCTTCGTCAGGCGGAGCGCAGCCAGGCCCCCGCCCAGTGGGCCGGGCTGAAATTCTTTAACGTCTATGGCCCCAACGAGGGTCACAAGGGCACGATGAAGTCGGTCGTGGCCCAGATCTGGCCCAAGGTGGCGGCCGGTCAGCCGGTCACCCTGTTCCGTTCGCACCGCCCCGACTATGCCGACGGCGGCCAGATGCGCGACTTCGTCTTCGTCGACGATGTGGTCGACATCATCGTCTGGCTGCTGGAGACGCCCTCGGTCTCGGGCATCTACAATGCCGGTTCCGGTCAGGCCCGCTCCTTCGCCGACCTGGCCCGGGCCACCTTCGCCGCCGCCGGTAAGGAGCCCCATATCGACTATGTCGATACGCCCGAGCTGATCCGCGACAAATACCAGTATTTCACCGAAGCCCGGATGGATCGGATCCGCGCTGCCGGTTTCGAGGGCCAGTCGACGCCGCTGGAAGAGGGGGTCCGGCGCTATGTGCAGGACTATCTCGCCACCCCGGACCCGTATCGATGACCGGCCCGCGGCTGACCTTGCGCCAATGGGTTGGCTGGACCGGCTTCGCGCTGGTGTTCGTGCTGGTGGCCGCGATCCTGGTCTGGCGCGGCGACATCCTGAAGGCCGGGCTGGATCCGCAGATCCCGTTCCAGACCTATACGCCGCCACCGCCGCCTGACTATGCGACCCCGGCCGCCTGGGCCCTGCGCGATGCCCGCACGGACGATGCCGGGCCCGCCTCGGTCTTCTTCGTCCATTCGACCACCTATGACGGAGGCCGCGAATGGAACGGTCCGATCGCCGACCCGGATGCTGACGCCTATCTGAACCGGGTGGTCCTGCCGAACTACGCCGGCCCCTTCGCCCGGATCGGTGCCATCAGCGCGCCCCTCTATCGCCAGGCCAGCCTCTACACGCGGATGACGCTGCGGGATGACGCCCGCGAAGCCCGGGCCTTTGCCTATGGCGATATCGTCGCCGCCTTCGACGTCTGGCTGGCCGCCCATCCCGACGGCCCCCTGGCGCTGGCCGGTGTGGAGCAGGGGGGCGAACTGCTGGAGCGTCTGGTGCGGGAACGGATCGCGGGCGAACCGGCCCTGCGCCGGCGACTCGTGGCCGTCTATCTGATGGATGTGGTGGTGCCCACGGCCGGCCTGTCGCCGGCGGTTCCGGCCTGCGTCACCCGCAACCAGACCGGCTGTATCGTCGCCTGGTCACCGGTCGCCTTCGACAATGACGGGGCGGCGCGCGGCCGTCTGCGCCGGGCCCTGGTCTGGAACGAGCGGGGCCAGCTGGTGGAACTGGGCGACCGGGCCGCCCTTTGCGTCAATCCGGTCACCGGATCCACGAACACCCAGCCGGTCGAGGCCCGCCATCACCGCGGGGCGACCAATGCCACCGGTCTGGAGCAGGGGGCCCGCCCGGCCCTGATCGCCCGCGAGGTCGCCACCGAATGCCGCGACGGCCTGCTGCGCTACACCCAGCCGAAGCTGGAGTCCTTCCGCGAAACGGGAAGCTGGAGCGATCGGAGAAAAGCTCGCCCATACAACCTGTTCTACGGTGATATCGAAGCGGACGTTGAAGCCCGCCTCGCACTCTGGCTGCGCGACCAGCCCCCCACCTAGTCCGTTCCGGCGCGGTCGTTGCGCCAGTCGAACAGGGATTCCAGAACCTGCACCGCCTGACCCCGGGGCGAGCTGAGGTCGGGATCGCGATTGAGCACCAGACGGGCGTCGTCGGCGGCGGTCTGCATCAGGGCCCGGTGGCGCACCGGATCGGCGAAGCGATAGGCCGGAAAGCCGCTCTGGCGCAGGCCCAGGGGATCGCCACCACCACGCAGGCGGAAATCCTCCTCGGCGATCTCGAACCCGTCCTCGGTCCGGCGCAGGGTTTCCAGACGTTCGCGGGCCGTATTGCCCAGCCCGCCGTCCTGGCCGCCGTACAGCAGGATACAGGCACTGGCCTTGGCCCCGCGTCCGACCCGCCCGCGCAGCTGGTGCAGCTGGGCCAGACCGAAGCGATCGGCGTGTTCGATGACCATGATGCTGGCATTGGGCACATCGACCCCGACCTCGACCACGGTGGTGGCGACCAGGACCGGCAGGCGACCGGCGGCGAATTCGGCCATCACGGCCTCACGCCGCGCCCCGGGCATCTGGCCATGAGCCAGGCCGACCTCGACCCCGAGCACGCGGGCCAGATCGACGGCCCGGGCCTCGGCCGCCGCCAGGTCGCTGGCCTCGGACTCGGCCACCAAAGGGCAGATCCAGTAGGCTTGGGCCCCGCTGTCGACAGCGGCCTTCAGGCGTTGGGCCACCTCGCCGATCCGGGCCAGGGGCAGGACGGCCGTGGCCACCGGTGTACGACCCGGCGGCTTCTCGGTCAGGCGCGACACCTCCAGCTCGCCGTACTGGGTCAGTTCCAGGGTGCGCGGAATGGGGGTGGCCGACATGGTCAGCAGATGCACGGCACCCGTGCGCGCATCGCCCTTGGCCTGCAGCCGCTGGCGTTCGCTGACCCCGAACCGGTGCTGTTCGTCGATCACCGCCAGACCGAGACGATCAAAGACCACGGCGTCCTGAAACAGGGCGTGGGTGCCAATGGCCACAGCCGCGTCGCCGGAGGCCAGGGCCGCCAGCCGCTCGCGCCGCTCACCGGCGGTGTCACGGCCCGTCAGCAACACGCTGCGCACCCCGGCGGCCTCCAGCATCGGGGCCAGCCGCTGAAAATGCTGACGCGCGAGAATCTCGGTCGGAGCCATCAGGGCGGACTGGACGCCCGACGACGCCGCATCGGCCATGGCCAGGGCCGCGACCGCTGTCTTGCCCGAGCCGACATCGCCCTGCAGCAACCGGCCCATCTGTTCGCCCGAGGCCAGGTCGGCGCGAATCTCGGCGATGGCCCCGGCCTGGGCTCCGGTCAGGGTGAAGGGCAGGGCGGCCAGCAGGGCAGCCGAGGCGTCGCCCGGCACGATACGCGACGCCGGGGTGACCCGGCGCGCCTGTCGGCGTCGCGCGAGAGCCAGCTGATGGGCCAGCAGTTCGTCATAGGCCAGCCGCTGGCGCACAGGGGCGTCCGGCTCCAGATCCGCCAGACCGGTGGGCGCGTGCAGGGCCACGATCGCCGCGTGCCAACCCGGCCAGCCGCGCGCCGCCAGCCAGGCCGGGTCCTGCCATTCCGGCAGGTCGGGAGCCACGGCCAGCGCCCCCAGCACCAGTTTGCGCACCACCCGCGAGGTCAGGCCCGCCGTGGCGGGATACACGGACTCGACCACCGGGATCTCGTCGGCCTTGTCGGGCGACAGGATATAGTCCGGATGGGCGATCTGCACCTCGCCGTTGAAGCGTTCGACCTTGCCCGAAACCAGACGACGCTCCCCCGCCGGGGCCAGGCGGTCGATATGGGCCGGCGACCCGGCGAACCAGATCATATGGATGAAGCCGGTATCGTCGCTGGCCCGCATCTTCAGCGGAGCCCCGACCTTGTGCGGCGGGATCAGCCGGTCGATGACCACCTCGAACACCCCGACCTCGCCCTCGACGGCCGCGGCCGCCGTGGTGCGGTGTCGCAGGATCAGCCCGGTCGGGCCGAGAAACAGCACATCCCGCACCAGCGGCCCGGCCAGTTTTTGCACCAGCGGCAGGATGCGCGGCCCCACGCCCTTCAGGCTGGAGACCTCCGCGAACAGGGGAAAGAGAATCTGGGGCCGCATGATGGAGACAGCATAGCTGGCGAAACGGTCCATGGAACGCTATCTGGACGCGTCAGTGAAACGAATAGACCGGGCAAGGATCCTTGTGGCCGATACGAACGCGCGTCTGAAAGAACGAATGGGCCGGATCATCTTCCGGGCCTGGCGTCGCGGCTTCCGCGAAGCCGACCTTGTGCTGGGCCCTTTCGCCGAACAGGTGGGGCCGACGCTGGACACCGCCGAGCTGGATGCGTTTGAGTCCATGCTCGAGGCCGAGGATCACGACCTCTATGCCTGGATCATCGGCAAGACCCCGATCCCGGCCGAACACGACGGGCCGGTGATGGCCCGTCTGCAGGCCTTCATGCGCGAGCATGTCGCCGCCGTGGTGGCCGAGGGGGCCGGGTAATGGACGGCAGTCTGCCCGGGCGGATCGATTCGGAACTGGGCGGTGCCCCCGAGGGTCTGGACGCCCTGACCGTGGCCGAACGGATGGCCGCCAGCGGCGGCGTCGGTCTGTTCGTCGCCCGGGACCTGGGCCGGGCCACCGAGTTCAGCCAGGCCCTGGCCTTCTTCGCCGGCGATCTGGAGGTGCTCGACTTCCCCGCCTGGGATTGCCTGCCCTACGATCGGCTGAGCCCGTCATCCTCGGTCTCGGCCGCGCGGATGGCCACCCTGACCCGGCTGTCACACCGCGCCCCGGACGATCGCACCCCGCTGCTGATCGTGACCACGGTGGCCGGGGCCATCCAGCGCACCCCGCCGCGCACGATGACCGACAGCGCGGGCTTCGAGGCCCGCGTCGGTCGCGACCTCGATACGGCGGCGCTGGAGATCTATTTCAGCACCAATGGCTATATGCGCGCCTCGACCGTGTCCGAGCGCGGCGAATATGCGGTACGCGGCGGCGTCATCGACGTCTTCCCGCCCGGGTTCGACGAGCCGGTGCGGCTGGACATGTTCGGATCGGAGCTGGAATCGATCCGGACCTTCGATCCGGCCACCCAGCGCTCAACCGGCCAGCTGAAGATCGTGGCCCTGTCGCCGGTGTCCGAGGCCCTGCTGAACGCCGAGACCATCTCGCGCTTCCGCACCGGCTATCTGAACCTGTTCGGCACCGGGGGCGATGACCCCCTCTATGCCGCCGTCAGCGAGGGGGCGCGCCGGCAGGGGATGGAGCACTGGCTGCCGCTGCTCTATCCGCGGCTGGAGACCCTGTTCGACTATCTGCCGGACAGCGCCGCCGTCTTCCTCGACAACCAGGTCGAACAGGCGCGGGCCGAACGCTGGACCCTGACCGCCGATGCCTGGGACGCCCGACACGAAGCGTCAAAGGCCAAGGCCGGTACCGCCAACCGCGCGCTGAAACCGGCCGCCCTGTATCTGGACGAAGGCGACTGGAACAGCGCCCTGGCCGGACGGGCCGTGCGCCGCTTCACCCCGCTGCAGGGGCCGGGCGAAAACGTCGGCGGCCGGCTGGGGCGGACCTTCGCCGCCGAACGGGCCCAGGACAGCGTCAATCTGTTCGAGGCCGTCGCCGCCCATGCGCGCGACCTGAAGGCCGAAGGCCGGCGCGTGCTGTTTGCCTCATGGACCGAAGGGTCGTCCGAACGTCTGGCCGCCATGCTGGCCGACCACGGGCTCGACCATGTGATCGCCGTCCGCAACTGGGCCGATGTCCAGGCGGCCCCGCGCGAGATGATGCTGCGCGGTGTCCTGCCGGTCGAGCATGGCTTCGTGACCGACGATGTCGCGGTGATCTCGGAAACCGACATCCTCGGTGACCGGCTGGCGCGACCGCGCCGCAAGCGCCGCGCCTCGAACTTCCTGGCCGAGGCCTCGGCCCTGACCACCGGCGACCTGGTGGTCCATCTGGACCACGGCATCAGCCGCTATGAAGGGCTGAAGACGCTGGAGATCCAGCAGGCCCCGCACGACTGCCTCGAGCTGCTGTATGCGGGCGAGAGCAAACTGTATCTGCCGGTCGAGAACATCGACCTGCTGACCCGCTACGGCACCGACAGCGACGGGGTCCAGCTGGACCGGCTGGGCGGGGCCGGGTGGCAGTCCCGCAAGTCCAAGGCCAAGGCCCGTCTGCGCGACATGGCCGAGGGGCTGATCGCCCTGGCCGCCAAGCGGGCGATGCGGACCTCCGAGTCGATCACCCCGCCACATGGTCTGTTCGACGAATTCTGCGCCCGCTTCCCCTATGAGGAAACCGACGACCAGCTGAACGCCATCGGCGATGTGCTGGAGGACCTCGGCAAGGGCACGCCGATGGACCGGCTGATCTGCGGCGACGTCGGCTTCGGCAAGACCGAGGTGGCGATCCGCGCCGCCTTCGTCGTGGCCATGAGCGGCCAGCAGGTGGCTATCGTCTGCCCGACCACCCTGCTGGCCCGCCAGCATTTCAGGACCTTCAGCGAGCGTTTCGCCGGCTGGCCGATCACCGTGCGCCACCTGTCGCGGATGGTCACAGCGAAGGACGCGGCCGAAACGCGGGACGGGCTGAAGACCGGCCAGTTCGAGATCGTGGTCGGCACCCATGCCGTCCTGTCAGATCAGGTCGGGTTCCGCGATCTTGGCCTTGTTATCGTTGATGAAGAGCAGCATTTCGGGGTCAAGCACAAGGAGAAGCTGAAGTCGCTGCGTGCCGACGTCCACCTGCTGACCCTGACCGCCACACCGATCCCGCGCACCCTGCAGATGGCCCTGTCGGGCATCCGCGAGATGTCGATCATCGCCACCCCGCCGGTCGACCGGCTGGCGGTGCGGACCTATGTCACGCCCTGGGACCCGGTGCTGGTGCGCGAGGCCCTGCTGCGCGAGAAATATCGCGGTGGTCAGGCCTACTATGTCGCGCCGCGGCTGAAGGACCTGCCCGATATCGAACAGTTCCTGCGCGAGCACGTGCCCGAGGTGAAATTCGTCGTCGGCCACGGCCAGATGTCCCCGACCCAGCTGGAGGACGTGATGAGCGCCTTCTACGACGGCACCTATGACGTGCTGCTGTCGACCACCATCGTCGAGAGCGGTCTGGACATCCCCACGGCCAACACCTTGATCGTGCACCGGGCCGACATGTTCGGCCTGGCCCAGCTGCACCAGATCCGCGGCCGCATCGGCCGGTCCAAGGCGCGCGCCTTCGCCTATCTCACCACCCCCACGAACAAGCCGATGAGCCTGTCGGCCGAGCGGCGGCTGCAGGTGCTGCAGTCGCTGGACAATCTGGGGGCCGGCTTCCAGCTGGCCAGCCACGATCTGGACCAGCGCGGCGGCGGCAATCTGCTGGGCGACGAACAGTCGGGCCATATCCGCGAGGTCGGGGTCGAACTGTACCAGCAGATGCTGGAGGACGCCGTCGCCGAGCTGCGCGAGAACGGCGAGGGCGAGGCTCCGGACCGCGGCTGGTCACCGGCCATCAATGTCGGGGCGGCCGTCCTGATTCCCGAGGCTTACGTCCCGGACCTCAATGTTCGCCTCAGCCTGTATCGCCGTCTGTCGGACGCGGAAAAGAGCGAGGAGCGCGAGGCCCTGGCCGCCGAGCTGATCGACCGGTTCGGTCCGCTGCCGGACGAGGCCCGGCAGCTGCTGCGCATCGTCGGCATCAAGGCCAATTGCAAGACGGCCTGCGTCGAACGCATCGACATCGGGCCCAAGGGGGCGGTGCTGACCCTGCGCAACAACACCTTCCCCAATCCGATGGGACTGGTCGGGCTGATCCAGAAGAACCACGCCTTCTGGAAGCTGCGGCCGGACCAGAAGATCGTGGTCAAGGGCGACTGGAACACGCCGGAAGACCGGTTGAAGGTCGCCGAACGGATCACCACCGACCTGGCGCGCGTCGCGGCGGCGGCCTAGACGGTTCAGGGGACGGCGAGCCGCCCCCCGGATCGACGACCTCAGTCGGGACCGGTCCTGACAGGGCGGGTGCCGATGTCACGCGAGGCCCGTTCCAGGACGGCCCCGGGCGATTCAACCTCGACGGCCTCGGCGGCCCCGACATCGAACTCGACCACGAAGGGCGAACGGTCCGGACCGGCGTCGAAGGCGGTGCAGCCGATGACCGCGGCGATCCGCTCGGCGGCGATCCGCCCGGCCGCGGCCGGTGTTGCCGGCAGGGCCAGGGCGAAGACATCAGGGGACAGCCGGGCGGCGGTGTCCTCGGTGCGGATCAGGCGCGAGACCATGGCCCCGATCTGGGGCAGGGCCCGGTCCAGCCAGCCGTCCTTGCGGGCCTGGAGCACGGCCTCGGTCTCGGCCACGCGCAGGACACAGACCGACAGCGGTCGCCGCCGCGCCCGGGCTCCGCCGGAAATCCGTGCCAGATGGGCGGCGAACAGTTCCGGGGTGAACAGGCCGGTCGTGGGATCGGTCAGACCCGAACCCCGGGCCGATTCCAGGGATTTGCGGATACTCTGGTGACGGCGGTGGCCGAGGGCCAGGGTGACGACCCGGTCAGCGGTGTCGTCCTCGGCCGAATCGGCGGCGGCGACGTCGGCGAAGCCGCGATTGTACAGCTCGCCCAGATTGATCTCGCCGCTGCCGCGCAGGTAGAGGACCACCGGGATATGGTACAGACGGGTATTGCGCTTCATGCCCGCCGCGATCGACAGGGCCGGGGCGTGGTCCTCGGCCCCCCACAGGATGGCGGCGTCGAACGGCCGCTCATGCAGATAGTCGAAGGCGGTATAGGGGGTGGGGGCGGCCACCACGTCGCAGCCGCGCGCCACCAGGGCATTGGACAGGGCCAGGAAGCGATGGTCCGGCTTGCCCGCCGCCAGGATACGTAACGGCGAACTGTCCATCACCATCGCGGGCAGGGGCGCGCCCCGCTCGGCGAAGGTGGCCTCGCGCTGGGTCATCTCCTCGGCAGCGATGGCCGTGCGCACCAGATGTTCCAGCCGCAGCGCGGCCTGAACGGCATGCGGCGGCGTCGACATGGCGATGTCCGCGCCGGCCGGACGCTGCGCCCCGACGGCCATACCCACGGCCATGACCGGCAGATGGCGCGGCAGAACGGCCTGATGCAGGGCGGCGATGGTGGCCTCGACGTCCGGGGCGCGCGCATCGACGATGGCGGCCTCGACCGGCAGGTCAGCCAGGCTGGCCAGGGCCGCGGGCAGGGACCGCGCCGTGACCGTCGTCCAGCCCAGGGCGTCGAGCCCCTGACACAGGGGGCCGATCAGACTGTCGTCAGGCGCGACAATCAGAATACGCGGATCGAAACCCAAACACTGTCTCCATGGTCCCGGTCCGTCAGCACTGCACACGCCTCGCGCGAACCCCGGGCGACCATAGCGACGGCCGGGCCGCACACGCAACGCCACAACCGCGAATGACCGGGGATGAACCTGCCGCTTTCCCCGCAGGTAAATTGCGCTAGACTTGCCGACTGGGCGGCTGCGGGAACCGGATTGAATCTGAAATCGGACATTGCCGAGGCCCGTTACCTGGGCCGACCGTCGTTCTGGGGCCGGCTGGCCGTGCGCGCCTTTACCCGCAGTTGGGGCCGGGATGTCATGCTCTATACGGGCGGGGTGTCCTTCTTCGCCCTGCTGGCGGTGTTCCCGGCCATCGCCATCCTGATCGGCTTCTACAAGGCGGTGATGACCATCGCCCAGGTCGGCGAACAGGCCGCGGCCCTGGCCGATGTCCTGCCGACCGCGGCCCGGGCCATCTTCCTGGCCGAGATCGAACGGCTGGCCAATACGTCGGCGCGAACCGTCTCGACCCAGAGCGCCTTCGCCCTGATCGTCGGTGGCTATGCAGCTCATCGCGGATTCAAGGCTTTACTGGCCGGACTGAACCTTATTCATGACGAAACCGAGCCGCATGGCTTCTTCCGGTTCAACCTGCTGGCCTTCTTCGTCGCCCTCGTCGCCTTCGCCCTGTTCACCCTGGTGTCCGGGGCCGTGGTCACCCTGCGTCTGCTGCAGCACGCCGGGGCCGACATCCAGATCAGCGACAGCGGCCTGCCCTATGACGGCCTGCTCCCGGCGCTCGGCCTCGCCCTCGGCCTGACCCTGCTCTACCGCTATGCGATGTCGCACCGGGTGCCGGTCGCCTGGGCCCCGGCGATTGCCGGCGGACTGGTGGCCACGGTGATGTCGATGGTGTCCTCGTGGCTATGCGCCATCTATGTCGAGCAGATCGCCCTGCTGGGCGCGACCTACGGCTCGGTCGGCGCGGTCGTGGTCTTGCTGATCTGGCTGTCGTGGAACGTCAACGCCATCTTCTACGGCGGGGCCTTTGCCACCGAGCTGGAGATCGCCCTGCGGGCCCACAGAATGGCCTCGCTGGACCCGCCCGCGCCCCTGCCGGACTCCGTCGTCAATCTGTCGGAGCGGCGGGCGTCTCGACGGTAAGCGACAGCACGCCGTCGACCTCTTCAATGCCGATCATCCGCCCCCCGATCTCGCTCATCAGCCAGGGGACGTCGATGCGAGCCATCGCGTCCGTCGCCAGCAGGGTCAGCTGCGTGCCGGGAGCCAGGCCGGTCATGGCCCGCCGCAGCCGCAGGCTGGGCACCGGACAGCGATGGCCGCGCGCGTCGACGATGACCGGACCGGTCCCGCTCATCCGGCCTGCAGCCGGTCAATCAGCAGATCCAGCGCCACCCTGACGCTGGCAAGGCGGACCGCCTCCCGGCCGATGCCGCCGAAGCGGTGTTCGACATGGATCACACCGTCCGGCCCGGCGGCGGCAAAATGAACCAGGCCGACCGGCTTGTCCGGTGCCCCCCCGCCCGGTCCGGCAATTCCCGTCACGGCGACACTGACCTTCGCCAGCGACCGGGCCAGGGCCCCCGTCGCCATGGCCCGCGCCACCGCTTCGGACACGGCCCCGTGGGCCTCGATCAGGGCGGCCGGCACAGCGACCAGATCGGTCTTGGCGGCATTGCTGTAGGTGACGAAGCCGCGATCAACCACCGCCGACGATCCGGCCACCCCGGTCAGGGCCCCGGCCACCAGCCCTCCGGTGCAGCTTTCGGCCGTCGCCACCTGCAGACCGCGCCCGATGGCCAGCCGGATCACGGTCGCGGCGAGGGCATTGATGTCATCTGGGAACATGAGTCTATCCGAAGCGGGCGCGAGTCGGTCTAACGTGGCCCCCGGCCGCCGATCTGTCGACGGGGCCCGGGACGGGAGAGACGGATGAGCGACGCCGCGATCGACCGGAGCCTGGCCGCGCCGGTCTCCGACCGCCTGACCCCCTGGCTGTTCGCCGTGGCCATCTTCACCTCGGCCGCCCTGGTGTTCGTGGTCCAGCCGATGGTGACCCGGCTGGTCCTGCCGATGCTGGGCGGATCGCCGGCCGTCTGGAACACGGCGATGGTCTTCTTCCAGACCGCCCTGCTGGCCGGCTATGCCTATGCCCATCTGCTGCAGAAGGTCGGGTCGATGCGGATCCAGCTGGGGGTGCACCTGGCCCTGCTGCTGGCCGCGGCCGTGACCCTGCCGCTGTCGATCAGCGGCGTGACCGGCGACCCGGATCCGTCCGCGCCGATCCTGTGGCTGCTGGCGACCCTGACCCTGTCGGTCGGGGCCCCGTTCGCCGTCCTGTCCGCCACCGCCCCGCTGCTGCAGGCCTGGTATGCCCGGGTCCGGGCCGGCCATCCGGACGGCCAGAATCCCTACGGCCTCTATGCGGCCTCCAACCTCGGCAGCTTCCTGGCCCTGCTGGCCTATCCTGTGGTGGTCGAGCCGCTGGCCGCCCTGTCCAGCCAGCGCTGGGGCTGGAGCGGGGGCTATCTGCTGTTCGTGCTGATGATCGCCACCCTGGCCGGTGTGGTCTGGTATCGCCGGGCGGATCGCACCCTCGAGCCGCCGCGCCTGGTGCGCAGCCCGCCGGTCGCCTGGCGGGAAAAGGGCAAATGGGTGCTGCTGGCGGCGGCCCCGTCCAGCCTGATGCTGGGCGTCACCGCCCACCTGTCGACCGATGTGGCCTCGGCGCCCTTCCTGTGGGTCATCCCGCTGGCCCTGTATCTGCTGACCTTCGTCATCGCCTTCCAGACCCGGCCGTGGATCCCCCTGCCGGTGACCCTGACGATCGCCGGGGCGCTCGGGGCGGTCTGCGTCAGCTTCACCGCCTTCCGCACCGGGGCCTGGCCGCTGATGTTCGCCCTGCATCTGGCCACCTTCTTCTTCCTGGCCCTGATGTGCCACCAGCGTCTGGCCGAGCGTCGGCCACCACCGGACCGGCTGACCGAATTCTATCTGTTGATGTCCCTGGGCGGGGTCGTCGGCGGGGCCTTCACCGCCCTGCTGGCCCCGGTCATCTTCAACATGGTCTGGGAATATCCGCTGGTGCTGGTGCTGGTCGGCCTGGCCCGGCCCTGGCACCGCGCCGAGGTTCAGCGCTGGGAAATCCTGACCTTCGTCGCGGCCGTTCTGGTCTGCGCCGTGCCGCCGCTGCTGTCGGCCGTCTTCCAGGCCGACTGGGATCTGGCCTGGGCCTACAATCGCCATTTCGACTGGCGCATGGAACAGCTGACCCAGGTGATCCTGATGTTCGCGATGATCGGGGCCTTTCTGCTGCGCGACCGCACCCCGGCCTATGTCATCCTGCTGGCCCTGATCACCCTCTCGGCCCAGCATATCGCCCGCGGCTATGACTGGACCTACAGCGAGCGCAGCTTCTTCGGCGTGATGCGGGTCGCCAATGTCCCCGACCCGAAACTGGGCGGGGACGTCCACGTCCTGATGCACGGCACCACCCTGCACGGGGCCCAGGCCCGGGCTGCGCCCTCCGAATGCCGGCCGACCCTCTATTATGCGACCGTCACCCCGATCGGCCAGGCGACCCAGATGGTGCAGTCGCGCGGCCCCGGGGCCAATATCGGCGTGGTCGGCCAGGGCTCGGGAGCCATGGCCGCCTACAAACGGCCGGGCGACCGCCTGACCTTCTTCGAGATCGATCCGATGGTCGACCGGCTGTCGCGCGATCCGGACTGGTTCACCTACATCTCCCATTGCGCGGCCGGGCCGGTGCGCACCGTACTGGGCGATGCGCGGCTGACGATGGCGCGCGAGCCGGCCGGGACCTACGACCTGCTGATCATCGACGCCTTCTCGTCCGACGCCGTGCCGACCCATCTGCTGACGGTCGAGGCCATCGACGGCTATCTGAAGCTGTTGAAGCCTGACGGGGTGGTGGTGCTGCACCTGTCGAACCGCAACCTCGACATCACCCTGCCGGCCGCCGCCGCCGCGCGGGCCCTGGGCGTGGCCAGCCGCCACCGCATCTATATCGAAACCCCGGACTCACCGGTGATGGCCGAGGCCTCGACCGAGGCCCTGGTCCTGTCACCGACCCCGGCGGGCCTCGCCGAATTCCGGCCCGACAGCGGCTGGCGCACCCTGGCGGACTCGGACGTGCGACCGTGGACCGACGACTACGTCAATCTGTTCGGGGCCATGGTCCGGGGCATGGGCGGCGGTAACTAGCCAGGCAGTTCCACTGTCGCCAGGGCCTGGGCGGCCAGACCTTCGCCCCGTCCGGTGAAGCCCATGGCCTCGGTGGTCGTGGCCTTGACGCTGACCGCGTCGAGCGGAAGGCCCAGCAGGTCGGCGAGGCGTTCGCGCATGGCCTGACGGTGCGGCTTCACCTTGGGCCGTTCGCAGATCAGGGTGACGTCGACATTGACCAGCCGCCCGCCGCGCGCGGCCAGACGTTCGACCGCATGCGTCAGGAAGCGGTCAGAGGACGCCCCCTTCCACTGCGGGTCGGTCGGCGGGAAATGGTCGCCGATGTCGCCATCGCCCATGGCCCCGAGGATGGCGTCGGTCAGGGCATGCAGCCCGGCGTCGGCGTCCGAATGGCCGATCAGGGTCTGGTCATGGGGAATCTCGACGCCACACAGCCAGACCGAGGATCCCGGTCCCCAGCGGTGGGCGTCGAAGCCCTGTCCGACGCGGGTCCGGCGGGCGATCATCATCTCGGCCATGGCGAAATCCTCGGGATAGGTCAGCTTCATCAGACGGGCGTCCCCCGGAACCAGCCGCACGCGCCCCCCGGCGCGTTCGACGGCGGTGGCCTCGTCGGCCGGGCCGGGCGTTTCCGTCCAGGCCGCGCAGGCGTCGACCAGGGTGCGATAGCGGAAGGCCTGGGGGGTCTGGGCCCGCCACAGGCCGTCTCGCTCGACCGCCCCGCTGACGAAGCCGTCGTCACCGCGTCGCAGGCTGTCGGCGACGGGCAGGGCGGGCAGGGCCCCGTCGGCCCCGTCCAGCCCGGCCAGCACCCGGTCGATCACGGCCCGGTCAAGAAAGGGGCGGGCGGCGTCATGCACCAGCACCGGACGATCGTCGGGGCCACCCAGAGCCTGGAGGCCGTTGACCACCGAACCGGCACGGCTGTCAGCCCCGGTCGCGGTGCGCCATCCGTCGAGCCCGGCCAGGGCCTCGGCCGCCGCAGACTCGGCACCGGGGGCCACGACCACGACCAGATCTTCGGCCCCGGCCGCCAGCAGGGCTTCGATCGACCAGCGCAGCACCGGCCGGCCGCCCAGCAGCCGCCACTGCTTGTTGCCTCCGGCCCGGGAGGCCGTTCCGGCGGCCACGACGATCGCTGCAAATGTCATGGCCGCCTTCTAAGCGCCCAACTCGGCCTTGACGAGAGGGGCCTCAACCGGTGTCAGGGAGCGGATGCGTACAGGACTTCAGATCGGCGACGTTTCGGTACCCGGCCGGGTGCTGATGGCCCCCATGACCGGAATCACCGATCTGCCCTTCCGGCAGCTCGCCTCCCGGCTGGGCGCGGCCTATGTCGCGACCGAGATGGTGGCCGCCGCCGAACTGGCGCGGGCCCGGCCCGACGTGGTGCGGCGCGCGGCCGTGGGCGAGGGCCTGCCGCTGACCGTGATCCAGCTGGTCGGCCGCGATCCGACCGCCATGGCCGAGGGGGCGCGCATGGCCGAGGCGGCCGGGGCCGACATCATCGACCTGAATTTCGGCTGCCCGGCCAAGGAGGTCACGGGCGCGGCCTGCGGCTCGGCCCTGATGCGCACACCGGACCTGGCCTGCCGGCTGATCGAGGCCGCGGTGCAGGCCACCAGCCGTCCGGTCACGGTCAAGATGCGGCTGGGCTGGGACGACACCAGCCGTAATGCCGCCGAACTGGCGCGCCGGGCCGAGGGGCTCGGCATCAAGGCGGTGACCGTGCACGGCCGCACCCGCAAACAGTTCTACACCGGCGTGGCCGACTGGGTCGCGGTGGGCGAGGTCAAGGCGGCGGTGGCCATCCCCGTGATCGTCAACGGCGACATCCTGACCGTCCAGGACGCGCGCAACGCGATGGCGCAATCGGGTGCTGACGGAGTCATGCTGGGCCGCGGCGTCTATGGTCGGCCGTGGCTGGCCGCTCATCTGGAACAGGCCCTGGCCGACGGCCGGGTGCTGGAGGAACCGGGACGGGAAGCCCGGCTGGCCATCGTCATCGACCATCTGCGCGCCTCGGTCGCCTTCTACGGCCTGCCGCTGGGACTGAAGATGTTCCGCAAACATCTGGGCTGGTACATCGAACAGGCTCCCTGGCCCGCCGATCCCCTGGACCGGCGCGCGGCCAAGGCCCGGCTGTGCCGGCTGGATGAGCCCTCCGAGGTCGAACACACCCTGGCCGCGCTATGGCGGCCCGAAGTGGATCATATTCGCAACTCTGCTGTTGATCCTGAGACACAGTTGGTTGAAGCTGGAGGGGAATGACCAACCCGCCACTGCCTCTGTCGGACAAGGAGACCCGGACCCCGTTCCGGAGCCCCGCCCTGTTGACCGGCTGGCTGTCCCAGAAGCGCAGTCGCATCCTGTTCGCGACGGCCTACGTCATCGCCTTTCTGGTCACCGCCGCCGCCATCTGGCTGGTGGCCGTGGCCCCCGGTGCCAGCGGCAGCGCCGAGACCGGCGGGCCACGGGCTGTCGCCGGACATGCCGTCCTCTACATCCTGATCGGCAACCTGCTGCTGATCGCGGGACTCGCGGTCGTCGTCGGTCGTCGGGTGCTGCTGGTGGTGCGCAATCGCGGCGATGCCGGCGCGCGTCTGCATCTGCGTTTCGTGACCCTGTTTTCCCTCGTCGCCGTGGTCCCCGCCATTCTGATCGCCCTGGTATTCGGCGTTCTGGTCAATCGCGGCGTCGACCAGTGGTTCAGCGAGAACGTCAAGACCGCGGTCCAGAACGGCGCGGTCATCGGCCGCGCCTACATCCAGGACGTGGCGACCGAGATGGACTCGGACATGGTGACCATCGCCGAGCAGCTTCAGGGCGCGCGCCCCTTCTATGACAACCGCATCCAGTTCTCGGACGCCCTCGTCCAGATCGGCCAGCTGTTCGGCTACCCGGCCATCTACATCCTCAACGGCGACGGCGACGTCCTGGCCAGCGGTGAGACGAGTCAATCACCACCGTATCTCGCGCCGCCCCGCATCGTGCTGGAAGCTGCGGCCCAGGGCGGCCCGCCGCAGCAGCAGGTGACCCAGAACCCCGACGTGGTGCGCTCGCTGCATGCCTTGCCGAACTATGGCGACGCCTATCTGTATCTGGTTCGGCCGCTGCAGCCCGGCCTGATCGCCCGGATGAACAACAGCAACCGCTCGATTCAAGCCTATCGCGAGGCCGAGGAAAGCCGCGCCCGCATCCAGACCGCCTTCGCCCTCAGCTATTTCGAGACGGCCCTGCTGGTGCTGGTCGGGGCGGTGTGGCTGGGCATGTCGGCGGCGGGCGCGATCTCGGCCCCGATCGGACGGCTGGTCAAGGCGGCCGACCGGGTGGCCGCCGGCGATCTGACGGCCCGCGTCGAGTCCGAGGGCGATCCCGGCGAGATCGTTGTCCTGTCCCAGGCCTTCAACCGCATGACCGAGGACCTCCAGGCCCAGCAGGCGGCGCTGAAAGCGGCCAGCGAGGAGGCCCAGGGGCGCAGCCGCTTCATCGAAACCGTGCTGTCGGGTGTCTCCGCCGGGGTCATCGGCCTCGATCGAAAGGGCCGGATCTCGGCCGTCAACGACAGCGCCGTCCAGCTGCTGGGCATCGATGCCCCGACCGTCCACGGCAAGCCGCTGGCCTCGATTTCCCCGGAACTGAGCGATCTGGTCAAACGGGCCGAAGCCCATATCGAGGAAGATATCGACGTCACCCGCGACGGCGAGACCCGTCGGCTGCGCGTGCGTATCGAAGGCGGTCTGGGCGGCGAGATGGTGCTGACGTTCGACGATATCACCCGGCTGGTCACCGCCCAGCGCAATGCCGCCTGGCGCGACGTGGCCCGGCGCATCGCCCATGAGATCAAAAACCCCCTGACCCCGATCCAGCTGTCGGCCGAACGGCTGCGGCGCAAATACCGCTCGCAGGTGGTCGACGACGTCGAGGTCTTCGACCGCTGCACCGAGACCATCATCCGCCAGGTCGGTGACATCGGCCGGATGGTCGACGAATTCTCGTCCTTCGCCCGGATGCCGGCCCCGCGGTTCACCCGGGAAAACCCGGCCGAACTGCTGCGCGAAGCGGTCTTCGCCCAGCGGGTTGCAGCCCCGGAGATCGAGGTCGACATCACCGACCCGCTGCCCAGGGCCACGCTGCAGGGCGACGGGCGGATGATCGGCCAGGCCCTGGCCAACATCCTCAAGAATGCCGGCGAGTCGGTGGCGGCCCGGCGCGAGCGCGAGCCCCGGCCGGGCGACGGCGACGGTCCGGGCATGATCGCCCGCCTTGAAGTCGTGGACGACATGGTGAGTTTCATCATCGAGGATGACGGCGTCGGCCTGCCGGCCAGGGACCGCGACCGGCTGACCGAACCCTATGTGACCACGCGCGAGAAGGGCACGGGCCTCGGCCTGGCCATCGTCAAGCGCATCTGCGAGGACCACGGCGGCGAGCTGAAACTGGCCGACGCTGAACAGCTGGGCGGCGCGCGCGTCTCCCTGATCTTTCCCCTGAAACCGACCGGTGCCACCGGGGACCGGAAGGCGGGCCTGCGCCCGTCCACCGCCCCGGCGGCCGAATAGCGAGGCGTCATGCGATCCACGGGAGCCGACATTCTTGTCGTCGACGACGAGGCTGACATCCGGGAACTGGTGTCCGGCCTTCTGGAAGACGAGGGCCATGCGGTCCGCGTCGCCGCCAATTCGGACGAGGCCCTGGCCGCGATCCGCGCGCGCAAGCCGTCCCTGGCCCTGCTCGACATCTGGATGCAGGGCGGCGGCCTGGACGGGCTGGAGCTGCTGGACATCATCAAGGAACTGGATCCCGACCTGCCGGTGGTGATGATCTCGGGCCACGGCAATATCGAGACGGCGGTCAGCGCCCTGAAGCGCGGGGCCTATGACTTCATCGAGAAGCCGTTCAAGTCCGACCGGCTGGTGGTGGTGATCGAGCGGGCGCTGGAGGCGGCGACCCTGAAGCGCGAGAACAAGCGGCTGCGCGCCCAGGTCATGACCCCCGCCGGCCTGATCGGCCGCTCGGCCGCGGCCCAGACCCTGCGCACCACCATCACCAAGGTCGCCCCGGCCAACAGCCGGGTGCTGATCTCGGGTCCGCCGGGTGCCGGCAAGGAGCTGGTCGCGCGTCAGATCCATGAGGCCAGCGCCCGGGCCCGGGCCGAGTTCGTCGCCATCTCGGCCGCCGGCATGACCCCGGAACGGCTGGACCTGGAACTGTTCGGCGAGGAGGGGGTCGACGGCCGTCCGCGCAAGATCGGCGTGTTCGAACGGGCCCACAATGGCACCCTGTATCTGGACGACGTCGGCGACATGCCGCGCGAAAGCCAGAGCCGGATCCTGCGGGTGCTGGTCGAGCAGCGTTTCCGCCGGGTCGGCGGCGAACAGGACGTCCAGGTCGACGTCCGGGTCGTGACCTCGACCTCGCGCGACCTGAAGCTGGAGATCGAGGCCGGTCGCTTCCGCGAGGACCTGTTCCACCGGCTCAATGTCGTGCCGATCCGCGTGCCGCCGCTGTCGGAGCGGCGCGAGGACATCAGTGAACTGATCGACTATTTCATCGAGACCCTGTGCAGTTCCCAGGGCCTGCCGCGCCGCCGCCTCGGTGACGATGCCATTGCCGTGCTGCAGGTTCACCCGTGGCCGGGCAACGTCCGCCAGCTGCGCAACAATGTCGAACGACTGCTGATCCTGGCCACCGGCGACGTCAGCGAGCCGATAACCGCCGACATGCTGCCGCCCGAGGAGAGCAACAACGCCGCCGGGGCGACCATGGGGGCCGAGCGGATCATCGCCCTGCCGCTGCGCGAGGCCCGCGAGGTGTTCGAGCGCGAATATCTGGCGGCCCAGATCATGCGGTTCGGGGGCAATATCTCGCGCACCGCCGGCTTCATCGGCATGGAGCGGTCGGCCCTGCACCGGAAACTGAAATCGCTGGGCGTGTCGCCGTCACGGGGCGGCGACGACGAACCGGAAGGAACCGACGAACCATGAGCCGCGTCGCCTATGTCAACGGGGCCTATGTGCCGCACGGCCAGGCCGTCATCCATGTCGAGGACCGGGGCTTCCAGTTCGCCGACGGCGTCTATGAGGTCTGGTCGGTGTTCGACGGAAAGCTGGCCGATTTCGACGGCCATATGACCCGGCTGGTGCGCAGTTTGACCGAGCTGCGCATCGATGTGCCGATGACCCGCGAGGCCCTGACCCGGGTGCTGAAGGAGACGGTGCGTCGCAACCGCGTGCGCAACGGCATCGTCTATCTGCAGGTCACGCGCGGCACCGCCCGCCGCGACCATCCGTTCCCGCCCGAGGGCACGCCCCCCAGCGTCATCGTCACCGCCCGCTCGATCAGCGCGGTCAAGGCCGAGGCCCAGGCGGACAAGGGGGTCGCCGTCATCACCCAGCCCGACATCCGCTGGGGTCGCTGCGACATCAAGACCGTCGGCCTGCTGCCCAACATCCTCGCCAAACAGGCGGCCCGCGATCGCGGGGCCTATGAGGCCTGGTTCGTCGACGAGATGGGTCTGGTCACCGAGGGCTCCTCGACCAATGCCTGGATCATCGACGAGCACGGCAGGCTGCGCACCCGCGACACCCAGGCCAATATCCTGCGCGGCGTCACGCGCGCGGCCATCATGGACCTGGTCAAACAGGAGAAGATCGAACTGGACGAACGTCCGTTCAGCGTCGACGAGGCCAAACGCGCCCGCGAAGCCTTCTTCACCGCCGCCGGGGCCTTTGTCATGCCCGCGATCTCGATCGACGGCACGACCATCGGCGACGGCACGCCGGGACCGGTCACGCGCAAACTTCGCGCCCTGTATCTTGATCAGGCGAAGCGCGACGCCATCTAGACGAGAACGACGGTTGCCGCCCCGCAAAGGCGGCGTCTAGGGTAGGGGGTCGACGTCGATCGGCCCCGTGCCGCTCCCCCGGCCGGCGAACAACGAAGAACAGGACCAACCTGACATGTCTCAAGACAAGCGCCAGAACCTCCAGGACACTTTCCTGAACACCGTGCGCAAGACCAAGACCCCGCTGACCATCTTTCTGGTCAATGGCGTCAAACTCCAGGGCATCGTGACCTGGTTCGACAATTTCTGCGTGCTGCTGCGTCGCGACGGCCAGTCCCAGCTGGTCTATAAACACGCCATTTCAACCATCATGCCCGCTGCGCCCGTCACGATGTACGAGCCCGAGGCCGACGAAGACTGATTGACCCAGAAATTCATTGATCACACCGTCCCGCTGATCCGGGCGGTCGTCATCCACCCCGAACGCACCGGTGCCGGCGCGGACGACAGTTCGCGTCTGGCCAGCGAACGGCTGGAAGAGGCGGCGGGCCTGGCCCGGGCCCTCGACCTCGACGTGCGCGCCGAGGAGATCGTCAACCTGCGCCGCATCACCCCGGCGACCCTGTTCGGTTCGGGCAAGGTCGAGGAGCTGGCCGCCCTGGTCCGCGCCGCCGAGGCCGAGGCCGTGGTCATCGACGATGACCTGACCCCGGTGCAGCAGCGCAATCTGGAAAACGCGCTGGACGCCAAGGTCATCGACCGCACCGGCCTGATCCTCGAGATCTTCGGCCGCCGCGCCCGCACCAAGGAAGGCCGGCTTCAGGTCGAACTGGCCCGGCTGGACTATGAGAAGTCGCGGCTGGTCCGCACCTGGACCCACCTGGAACGCCAGCGCGGCGGCACCGGCTCGACCGGCGGCCCCGGCGAGACCCAGATCGAACTGGACCGGCGCCTGATCGCCGACCGCATCGTCAAGCTCAAGGTCGAGCTGGACGAGGTGCGCCGCACCCGCGGCCTGCACCGCAAGGCCCGCAAGAAGGTGCCGTTCCCGACCGTCGCCCTGGTCGGCTACACCAATGCCGGCAAGTCGACCCTGTTCAACCGGCTGACCGGCTCGGACGTGGTGGCCAAGGACCTGTTGTTCGCCACCCTCGACACCACCCAGCGCACCATCCGCCTGCCGCAGGGCCGCCCGGCCATCGTCGCCGACACCGTCGGCTTCATCTCCGACCTGCCGCACGAACTGGTCGAGAGTTTCCGCGCCACCCTGGAGGAGGTCGGCGAGGCCGATCTGATCCTGCACGTCCGCGATATCGCCAGTCCCGACAGCGCGGCCCAGGCGAAGGACGTCGAGGCCGTGCTGAAACAGATCCCCACGCCGGAGGGCAAGACCCGCCGGATGCTGGAGGTCTGGAACAAGATCGATCTGCTGGATCCCGAGACCCGAGAGGCCGTCCTCGGCCAGGCCGAACGCCTGCGCGCCCAGGGCAAGGCCGTCGCCGTCTCGGCCTGGACCGGGGAGGGGATCGAACCCCTGCGCCAGACCATCGCCGACCTGATCGACGACGACCCCGAGACCGAACTGATCCTGCTGCCCTCCCAGGGCGAGGCCCTGGCCTGGCTCTACGAAAACGGCCGCGTCACCGGCCGCGAAACCGACGCCGAGGGCCGGACCCATCTGGTGGTGCGTCTGCATCCCGCGGCGCTGGGCCGGTTCGAGCGGCAGTTCGGGTAGACACGCATGCGTGGAGGCTTCCCCTCCACCCCTTCGGGGCCCCCTCCCCACGCCTGCGGCGCAGGGAGGAGACAAAGCCGCCGCACGTCTCCTCCCCATTCCATGGGGAGGGGGACCGCGAAGCGGTGGAGGGGCACTGGCCGTCGCGCAAACGGGCACCGCAGAGGGACACCCGCCGTCCCAACACCCCCACGTCCGCGTCTGACGTCCCCCCATGCCACACTCTCCGCATGACCATGAGCACCCAACTCAACCCCGCCGACCTCGACGGTCTCGGCGGTAATATTTGGGACCATGCCCGGCGGGAATATCTCGCCGGCGTGACGGCGATCAGCATCTGCCAGCGCTACGGCATGTCGCTCAGCTCATTCCGCATGCATGCGCGGGCCGGGGGCTGGCGGCGGATCGATCAGCCCGCCTGCGACGCCCCGCCGGAAGCCGGCGAATACCATCCCGATGACGACGTCAGCTTCGCCGACCTGACCGACGAGGCCTTCCTCAACATCCGCCGCGCCCTGGGCATGGGCCGCGCGTCCGAGGCCGCGACCTGGATGCGCCTGTACGACAAGCTCGCCGACCGTGCCCGCGCCCAGGTCATGGCCGGCCTGCCCGATGTGACACCACCCCGGCTGGAGTCCACTCGTGAGCCGCTGAGACTGGTTGCGGCAGACGAGGCGAAGATCAATAATTTGAACGCGGTGTCGGAAGATCCGGACATCGAACCTCAGAAATTAGACTCCTTGCACCCGGTTTTTTCGGAGTCCATTCCTGCCCAGGCGTAGCGCGCTTTGTGAGACTTCCCCTCCACCGCTTCGCGGTCCCCCTCCCCATCGCTACGCGACAGGGAGGAGACAGAGCGGCCCGCACGTCTCCTCCCCACTTCGTGGGGAGGAGGACCGCGGAGCGGTGGAGGGGCGCTAGCCGCAGCACAAACGACTACCCTCGCTCCGCCACCTTGGCCGCATTCCACAGCCCGTCCATCTCGGCCAGGTCCGACTGCTCCGGCGACCGCCCGTCCCTGGCCAGTTCCGCCTCGATAAACCCGAACCGCCGGATGAATTTGGCATTGGTGCCGCGCAGGGCGTCCTCGGGTTCGACCCCCAGCTTGCGGGCCAGGTTGGCGACGACGAACAGCAGGTCGCCCATCTCGGCCCGGGCCTTGTCGAGGTCCCCGGCGGCGATCTCGGCGCGCAGCTCGGCCACCTCCTCATGCAGCTTGTCGAACACCTGATCGGTCGAGGGCCAGTCGAAGCCGACGCGCGCCGCCCGTCTGGTCAGTTTCACCGCCCGGGTCAGGGCGGGCAGGCCGACGGGCACATCGTCCAGCACCCCGTGCTGGGCCCTCGCCTTGCGTTCCCCGGCCTTGATATCCTCCCAGCGCGCCTTCTGGGCCGCGCCGTCGGCCTTCGCCGCCTCGTCGCCGAACACATGCGGATGGCGGCGGGTCAGTTTGTCGGCGATGGCCTCGACCACGTCGTCGAACACGAACAGCCCCGCTTCCTCGGCCATGCGGGCGTGGAAGACGACCTGGAACAGCAGGTCGCCCAGTTCGGACTTCAGATCGTCCCAGTCGCCGCGCTCGATGGCGTCGGCGACCTCATAGGCCTCCTCGACCGTGCAGGGGGCGATGGTGGCGAAGGTCTGTTCCAGGTCCCACGGACAGCCGCCGTCGGGATTGCGCAGGGTGCGCATGATGCCGTTCAGCCGGTCGATCGGGCTCATGCGGCGGCTCCGTCGCGGGCTTCCAGCGCCTTGCGGATCGCGTCATGCCGCGCCGGCGTCAGCGGATACCCCCTCAGCACCAGGGCCGCCGCCGCCAGCAGCAGGCCGGGCACCAGGATGAACAGGATCTGCAGGGTCAGCAGCGAGGTTTCGCTGTTGCCCGCGATCCCCGGCAGGGCGCGGAACCCGACCGCCTGCAGGATCAGATAGGGGATCAGGGCGATCACGTGACCGATCTTGGTGGTGGCCGACAGGATCGAGAACATCAGGCCGGTGCGGTCCACCCCCGTGTCCAGCCGGATCTCGTCGCCCGCGTCCGCCATCATCGCCCGCAGCAGGAACAGGCCCGCGGCATAGGGCAGGCCGGCGATGAACATGGCCACGGCCGTCACGGCGAAATTGCCGCCCGGAACCAGGGTCGCCCCGATGTAGAAGACCGCGAAGATCAGGCTGGCCACGGCCAAAGCCCTGTCCTTGCCGATCTTCGTCGCCAGCCAGGCCCAGAACGGGGCCCCGACCAGTCCCGCCACGAAATAGACCAGCATAAACAGCGAGGCCTCGGTGTGGTCATAGCCCTTCACCTGGCCGAAGAAGAAGAACAGCAGCGAACCGGTGATCCCGGGCGCGACCCCCAGCAGCAGGTCAGCGAACAGCAGCTTGCGCACCGTGGTCTTGCTGAACAGGGCCAGATAGGCCTTGGGCCCACCGTGCGGCGCGGCCCCGGCATTGACCGGCTCCGGCACCACAAACATGGCCAGGCCGATGGTGACGGGCAGGGCGATCATGATGGCCCAGCCCATGATGCGGACGCCGTCGGCATAGTCGCCGATGCCGGTCCTCACGACGATGGTCGGCAACACCAGGATCAGGATCACCCCGATGATGTTGAACACCTGCCACCAGCCATAGACCCGGCTGCGCTGGTCATATTGCGGGGCCAGGACCGAGGCCCAGCCCAGCTGGCCCAGGGTGCCGATCGAAAAGCCGAGGTAGAGCACCAGCAGCCAGCCGAACAGATAGACGGGGCCGGCCCCCGGCTGGACCACGACGAACATCATCAGGGCCGACAGCATCAGGATCGGCGTCGACAGCACCATCCACGGCCGGTAGCGGCCGAACCGGGTCCGGGTCCGGTCCATGCCCCAGCCGATGAAGGGGTCGAACAGGATGTCTATCAGCCGCACCGCCATGAACACGCCCGCGACCACGCCCAGCTCCAGCCCGACGTGGGTGGCGTAGAACTCCGGCAGGGTGACCGGCAGGGCCACACCGAACGCCGCCAGCGGCAGGCAGGGGCCCGAGAAGGCAGCCAGCACGGCATTGGAACGGCGGGGCGCGGCGGGCGCGGACGAAACGGCGTCGGTCATGCGGGGCCAGGGGCGATCCGGCCCGAGTCGGCCGTGTGTCACCATGCCAGTTTTTCGACCCGACATGACCCCGTGAAAACAGCGGCAACCCTCGGCCGGGTGGACAGGAAGTCGGACTGGCGACTTGCCCCCGGCGCGCAGCTGGGGCTTGCTATTCCCATGTTCCTGCGTCTGACCCTGATCATGCTGCTGGCCGCCACCGGACTGGCGTCCGTGACCCCGGCCCACGCCCGGGACACAGGGTCCGACGCCGCAAGCCGCTGCGAGGCGACCACCGCCTGGAACGACCCGGCTGCGGCCAACGCCATCTCCCACTATTCGCTGGAATGGGCGCCATTCGGCCAGACGGAATGGGGCTGGGAGACCTATCTGCCGCTGATCCAGCAGGAGCTGGCGACCGGCTGCGGGGCAGGGACCCCGGCCTTCGCCGTCGCCCTGGCCGGCTTCCAGAGCCGCTACAGCCTGCCTGCCACCGGCCTGTTCGACCCGGCCACCTTCCAGGTGTTCAAGGGGCTGTGGCAGGAGCGTCGCCCCTTCATCATGGCCCGATTCACCGGGGACAGTGCCTGTCCCGAGCCGCCGCCGCTGAACCAGCTGGGCTATCTGGTGACCGAGGAGGAGCACGCCGACCGGCTGACCCGGCTGCTGCGCCGCGACACCCTGGCCGCCTATCGCGCGATGGTCGCCGCCGCCCGGGCCGAGGTTCCCGACTTGGCCGACGACCCCGAACTGCTGCAGATCTTCTCGGGCTTCCGCGATCCCGAGGCCGACGCGGCCCGCTGCGCCGTCGAGAAAAACTGCGACGGGGTGCGTCGTGCCACCTGCTCGCCGCATCGGACCGGCACCGCCGTCGACCTCTATGTCGGACAGCTGACGGACCTCGGCGTCGACTCGACCCTGCCGGCCAGCCGCCTGCACATGACCCGCGGGGCCACCTATCGCTGGCTGGTGCGCAACGCCGGACGCTTCGGATTCGTCCCCTATGTCTATGAGCCCTGGCACTGGGAGTGGGCCGGGCCTCCGGCTCCTGTCGTTCACCCGTGATCCGCGGCCTGACACCCGGCGAGGCCGATCTGGCGGTGGAGGTGTTCGGCGATGCCCTCGATCCGGCCCGGGTCCGCATCCTGGCCGCGCCCTGGCCCTTCCTCCGCGCCTTCGTGGCCGGGCGCTGGTTCGGGCGCGACTGGATCATCTGGCCGCGCCGGACCCTGCCTGAGGACCTGGCGGTGGGGCCACTGTTTCGACAGGCCACCTTTGTTCACGAACTGGCCCACGTCTGGCAGGTCGCCATCGGAGTCAATCTGCTGACCGGCAAGCTGCGCGCCGGCGACCGCCCGGCGGCCTATCATTATCCGCTGGGTGACACCTGCGACTGGGACGCGCTGAACATCGAACAGCAGGCCATGATCATCGAACATCGCTTCCGATTGTCGCGGGGCGGGAGCGTTCCGGCCGATCGCGCCTTCTATGACCGGGTCTGTCCGCTGGCTCGCCGCATGGAAATCTGAATCCGACCCCTTGCACCGCGGCGGATGCGGCCCACATCCGCTACTGGTGCTGTTACGAATAGCGCCGTCATCTTTCACGGAGGGCGCAATGCCGAAAATTCTGGTTCTCTATCACTCCACCTACGGCCACATCGAAGCCATGGCCGAGGCCGTCGCCGAGGGCGCACGTCAGGTCGAGGGGGCCGTCGTCGACATCAAACGCGTCCCCGAAACCGTGCCGGACGACCTGGCGCGCAAGTCCGGCTACAAGATGGACCAGGCCGCCCCGATCGCCTCGGTGGATGAGCTTGGCGACTATGACGCCGTCATCATCGGGGCCGGGACCCGGTTCGGCACCGCCGCCTCGCAGATGCGCAGCTTCCTCGACCAGACCGGGGGCCTCTGGTTCAAGGGCCAGATGGTCGGCAAGGTCGGCAGTGCCTTTACCTCCAGTGCCACCCAGCACGGCGGCAATGAGACGACCCTGATCGGCATGATCCAGACCCTGCTGCACCACGGAATGGTGGTGGCGGGCCTGCCCTATGCCTGGGCCGGCCAGATGACGCTGGACGAGATCACCGGCGGCACCCCCTACGGTGCCAGCACCATTACCGGCGGCGACGGCTCGCGCATGCCCAGCGCCAATGAGCTGGAAGGGGCCCGCTTTCAGGGCCGCTATGTCGCCGAGACCGCCGCCAAACTGCACGGCTGATGCGCCAACCCGCGGTCTTCTTCGGCCACGGCTCCCCGATGAACGCGCTGGGTGGCCCCTATGCCGCCGCCTGGCGCGATCTCGGCGAGGCGATCGGCAAGCCCGCGGGCGTGCTCATGGTCTCGGCCCACTGGGAGACCGATGGTGCCGCGGTCACGGCCCAGGCGCATCCCGAAACCATCCATGATTTCGGTGGTTTTCCCGACGCCCTTCACGCGATGCAGTATCCGGCACCGGGGTCCCCGGCCCTGGCCGCGCGGGTGGCCGACCTGACCGGGGCCGTGCCGACGGAAGTCTGGGGGCTGGATCACGGGACATGGTCAGTGCTGACCCATGCCTGGCCCGAGGCCGATGTGCCGGTGGTGCAGTTGTCGCTGGATCAAGCGCTGGACGCCCGCGGCCACTATGACCTCGCACGGCGTCTGCATCCGCTGCGGGACGAGGGCATTGTCATCGCCGGATCAGGGGATTTCGTGCACAATCTCCGGACCTGGAAACACGACGGCGGCGAACCCTATGACTGGGCAGCCACCTTCAACGATCGGGTCAAGGCAGCCCTGCGGGACGGCGATCATGAAGCCCTGATCGACTGGATGGATCTGACACCCGACGCCCGGCTGAGCGTGCCGAGTGACGATCATTTCCTGCCGCTGCTCTATGTCGCCGCGCAGCAGACCCCGGGCGAGGCGATCCGCTTCTTCAACGATGTCATTGAAGGCGGATCGATCTCGATGACCGGGGTCCGGATCGGCTGATCAGAAGCGGCGGCGCCCGTTCAGATGGTTGTCGACGGCCCAGGCCCCCGGTCCGGCGAAGACCAGATACAGGAAGACCCAGCAGTACAGGGCCGCCAGCTCACCGTGATTGACCAGCGGGAAGGGCGAGCCCGCCCCGAACTGCCAGTGCATCTGGAAATAGGCCACGGCCATCATGCCGGACAGAATGAAGGCGACCGGTCGGGTGAACAGGCCGATCACGATCAGCGCACCGCCGACCAGCTCCAGAACCCCGCCGACGCCCATCTGGCTGGCAAGGTTGAATGGTCCCATGGCCTCAGCGGGAAAGCCGAAGATCTTTTGGGTGCCGTGCTGCATGAACATCAGGCCGGCGGCAATGCGCAGGCCGGACAGCACTCTGGGCGCGTAGGAATCAAATCTGGAAAACAGACTCATGGTGGCGTGTCCTTGCGATACCGGCCGAAGCTGACCTACGACCATACTGAAACTAACTCTGTTACAGTCAACCAACCGGTCGTCACGCGGCCCTGGCTTCGGTCTCGACCAGTTTCTGGATCCCGACATAGTCGGTCTTGCCCGTGCCCAGCACCGGCACCTCGGCAAGGCGAACGATCTTCTTCGGCACGGCCAGATCGGGAGCCCCATGTTCGCGGGCCCATTCGCTGAGCCGGGAACTTTCGGCGTCCATCCGATCGGTCACCAGCACCAGTTTCTCGCCCTTGCGGCTGTCGGGGATGGACACAACGGCATGCCGTGACTCCGGCCAGACCGCCGCCGCCAGTCCCTCGACCGCCGCCAGGGAAACCATCTCGCCGCCGATCTTGGCGAACCGTTTGACCCGTCCGAGAATGCTGACATAGCCGTCCGCGTCGATATCCACGATATCGCCGGTGTCATGCCATCCGCCCTGCAGCGGCTCGATCACACGCGGATCGTCGGCGGACATATAACCCCGCATGACGTTGGGACCGCGCACGAACAGACGGCCGCCGCCGGTGATACCCTCGACCGGCTCGGTACGCCATTCCATGCCAGGCAGCATCTGGCCGACGCTGCCGGGGCGGTTGCGGTCCGGATGGTTGACCGCCACGACCGGGGCCGCCTCGGTGGCCCCATAACCCTCGAGCAGCTTCACGCCGCCGAATTTGGTGTTGAACAGGTGGTGGGTTTCGTCCCGCACCCGCTCGGCCCCGGCGACGACGAACTGCAGGGTCGAGAAATCATCGGGCCCGGCGACGCGCGCATACTGGTTCAGGAAGGTGTCGGTGGCGAACAGGATCGACGCCTTCACCTGGGGCAACAGTTCGACAATCTGCTTGGCGTGCAGCGGCGACGGGTACTGGAACGCCTTCATCCCTGTCAGCACCGGCAGCATCACACCGCCGGTCAGGCCGAAGCAGTGGAAGGTCGGCAGGGGATTGAACACCACCCAGTCAGGGTCCAGCGCGATATGGCTGGCCACCTGACGCACGTTCGACACGAGGTTGGACTGGCTCAGGACCACGCCCTTGGGCGCGCCGAAACTGCCGGAGGTGAACAGGACGACGCCCGGATCCGACGGGGCGGTCGCCACCCGGAAACGATTCGGGAAAAATCCGGCCATCAGGCCGAACAATTTATCCTGGAGGCCGACGGTCTGGCGCAGGTCGTCGAGCCAGACGATCTCGGTCACGGTCGCCAGATCATCGATCAGCGCCTCGAGCTTGGCCTGGGTAACGAAACGACGCGCCGACAGGACACGCTTGACCCCGGAGGCCTTGATCGCCGCCTTCAGATTGCGCTCGCCCGAGGTGAAATTGAGCATGACCGGCACCCGGCCATAGGCGTGCAGACCAAAGAAGGTCACGACCACGCCGGCACTGGACGGCAAGAGGATGCCGACCCGTTCGCCGGGCTCGGTCAGGGCCGCGATCTTGCGTCCCAGCACGAAGGCGGCGCGGATCAGGCCGGTATAGGTGAGGGGATTGCGATCCTGGTCCTCCAGGATCTCCTTGTCGCCGAACCGCTCTCGCGCCGCGATCAGGGCGTCGAAGATCGGTTCCTCGCTCGCCTCGGGGTTCAGGGCAGCCCGCAAGCATTTCCTCCTTCGGAGGACTGACTGCCCTCTCGTATTCATCAACGGGGAGCCTAGAACCGACGCAGGGGATTGAAAAGGTGTGTTACGCCGCGTGACCACGACAAGACTGAAGCGACCGGCACCTTGCCTTCGCGGGCCGGAAGGACGACATAGCGGCTTTACGTACAGGAGCCTGCACGCCCTCGATGGTCACTCTCATCGACACCCTGACCAAGACCCCCGCCGAGCTTCGTCACCCCGAGAAGCAGAATCGGCCGGAGAGCGCGGTCCTGCGCAAGCCCGACTGGCTGCGGGTCAAGGCCCCGGGGTCGGGCCAGTACAATGCCACCAAGGCCATCGTGAAGGACAAGGGGCTGGTCACCGTCTGCGAGGAGGCCGCCTGCCCCAATATCGGCGAATGCTGGAGCCAGAAGCACGCCACCCTGATGATCATGGGCGACACCTGCACGCGGGCCTGCGCCTTCTGCAACGTCAAGACCGGTCTGCCGCAGCCGCTGGATCCGGAAGAGCCCGGCAAGGTCGGCCTGGCCGTGGCCCAGCTGGGTCTGAACCATGTGGTCATTACCAGCGTCGATCGTGATGACCTCGCCGACGGCGGGGCCGCCCATTTCGCCGAGGTCGTGCGCCAGATCCGGCTGCAGGCCCCGAACACCACCATCGAGATCCTGACGCCCGACTTCCTGCGCAAGGACGGGGCGTCCGAGGTGATGATCGACGCCACGCCGGACGTGTTCAATCACAACCTCGAGACCGTGCCGCGGCTGTATCTGAAGATCCGTCCCGGGGCGCGCTACTTCCACAGCCTGCGCCTGCTGCAGATGGTCAAGGAACGCGATCCGAACCAGTTCACCAAGTCCGGCATCATGGTCGGCCTGGGCGAGACCCGCGAGGAGGTCATGCAGGTGATGGACGACATGCGGTCCGCCGGCGTCGATTTCATCACCATCGGCCAGTATCTGCAGCCGACGCGCAAACATGCGGCCATCGACCGGTTCGTGACCCCTGACGAGTTCAAGGCCTATGAGGCCATCGCCCGGGCCAAGGGCTTCCTGATGGTCTCGTCCAGCCCGCTGACCCGCAGTTCGCACCATGCCGGCGACGATTTCGCCCGGCTGCGTGCCGCCCGACTGGCCCAGACTGGACGCTGACCCGGACTTGACCGCGCACCGCGTCACCCGCGTCCTGCCCTATGCGCCCGAACAGTTGGCCGCGCTGGTTGCCGACGTCGAGGCCTATCCCCGCTTCGTCAAATGGGTCACCGCCATGCGCGTCTGGAACCGGCGCGACGAATCCCTCGCCGTAACGGTGCTGGACGCCGAGGCCCAGGTCGGCTTTTCCTTCCTGACCGAACGGTTCTCGACCTGGGTGCGTCATGACCGGAGCGTGCCGATGGTCGAGGTCGGCCTGATCCGCGGTCCGTTCCGGCATCTGAAGAATCGCTGGACCTTCCATCCTGATCCCGGCGGTACGCGGCTGGAGTTCATGATCGATTTCGCCTTCAAATCCCCGATCCTGAACGCCATGCTCCAGGCCAATTTCGACCGCGCGGTCTCGGCCCTGATCGGCAGTTTCGAGGCCGAGGCCAGACGGCGCTATGGGGCGAAACCATGAGCTTTGATTTCGACGCCACCGTGGTCGGGGCCGGGGCCGTCGGCCTGGCCTGTGGCCGGGCCCTGGCCCGGCGTGGCCTGACGGTCCTGGTTCTGGAGCAGGCCGCGCACATCGGCCAGGGCGTGTCCTCGCGCAATTCCGAGGTCATCCACGGCGGTCTCTACTATCCGACCGGATCGCTGAAGGCCCGGTTCTGCATCGAGGGCCGGCGCGCCCTCTATGCCTTCCTCGAGAGCCGCAAGGTCGACTACCGCAAATGCGGCAAGCTGGTTGTGGCCACGCAGGAAGACGAGGTCGCGCGGATCGAGGCCATCTTCCAGCAGGCGACGATAAATGGCGTCGAAGGGCTGAAACATCTGACCGGGGCCGAGGCCCGGGCGCTGGAGCCGGGGCTGAACGCCCACGCCGCCATCCTGTCCCCCGAGAGCGGGGTGTTCGACAGCCACGGCTATATGTCGGCGCTGGAGGGCGAGATCGCGGACGCCGGCGGTTCGGTGGTGGTCTCGACCCCGTTCGAACGGGCTGCCCCCCTGGCGGACGGCGGCTTCACCATCACGGCAGGCGGGGAGGGCGGAACGAGCCTGACCACCCGCCTGCTGGTCACGGCGGCGGGATTGCAGGCCCAGGCCGTGGCCGCGCGCATCGAGGGCTATCCGGCCGACCACATCCCGGCCGGTCATTTCGGCAAGGGCGTCTATTTCCGCCTGACCGGCAAGGCACCTTTCGAGCGGCTGATCTATCCGCCGCCGATCGCCGGGGCCCTCGGCACCCACTATCGCAAGGACCTGGGCGGCCAGGCCGTGTTCGGGCCCGATCTCGAATTCGTCGAGACCGAGGACTATTCGGTCGATCCGGCCAAGGCCGAGGTCTTCGCCCACTATATCCGACGCTTCTGGCCCGGCCTGCCCGAGGGCGCACTGAGCGCTGACTATGCCGGAATCCGGCCCAAGCTGCACGGGGCCGGGGAGCCCCAGCCGGATTTCCAGCTTTGCGGCCCCGAGGTGCACGGCCTGGATGGGTTGATGGCCCTGTTCGGGATCGAGAGCCCGGGCCTGACCAGTTCGATGGCCATCGGCGAGGCCGTGGCGAGCCGGCTGCTCGATGTCTGACGCCATTGTCCTGACCGAGGCGACCCTCGCGGATCTTCCGGAGCTGCAGGCCCTTGTGCACGGGGCCTATCGCGGCGACAGCGCCCGGCGCGGCTGGACCCATGAAGCCGATCTGCTGGACGGCCAACGCATCGACCGGCCCTCGCTGGAGGCGGCCCTGGCCGATCCGGCCCAGCTGATCCTGCTGGCGAAACAGAACGGCGATCTGGCCGGCTGTGTCCAGATCACCGACCGCGGCGACGGCCTGGCCTATCTGGGCATGCTGTCGGTCGATCCCGCCCGTCAGGCCGGGGGGCTCGGGCGACGGCTGGTGGCGGCGGCCGAGGCGGCGGCCCGCACCCGGTTCGGGGCCCGCCGGATGGAGATGACCGTGATCATCCAGCGTGTCGAACTGATCGCCTGGTACGAACGGCTGGGCTATGGGCGCACCGGTGAGACCCGCCCGTTTCCGGCCACTGACCCGCGCTTCGGCCTGCCTCGGCGGGATGACCTGGCCTTCACCGTGCTGATTCGGCACCTCGCCGCCGAATCAGCCTGAGCGGGCCGGGCGGGCAGGGGGCACCATCCGCTCCGGTCCGGAACGCCTGTCACACGGCCACAGCCACTGTCGTGCGCAGGGCACTTGAATCCGGTCCGACATTCCGGCATAAGCCCCCGCTCACGTGGCGGCTCTCCTGAGGGCCGCCGCATCTGTTTTCGCGTCCTCACCGGCGCACCGACCCTGAGATCGAGACGGTCATGGCTGTTCCCAAGCGCAAAGTATCGCCCTCGCGTCGCAATATGCGCCGCGCCCACGACTCGCTGGGGGCCAACCCCTATGTCGAGGACAAGGACACGGGCGAGCTGCGTCGCTCGCACCACATCGACCTGAAGACCGGCACCTACCGCGGTCGTCAGGTCATGACGCCCAAGGAAGACTAGGTCTTTCCATCGGTTTGAACGAATTGACGGCGCGCGATGACATCGCGCGCCGTTTTCGTGCGTTGTACTTCCGGAACACAAACCGGAGCCCCGTCATGATCCGTATCGCCACCCTTGGATCCGTTGCCCTTCTGGGCCTTTCCGCCTGCAACGCCCCGGAGCCGGCCCCACCGCCGGCGGAGCCCGCGCCCGCCCCCGCCACACCGGCCCGCCCCCCGGCCGCCAACACCCTGACGCCCGAAGGATTCGGCCCGCTGCGGATCGGCATGACCCGGGCCGAGATCGCCGCCGCCCTGGGCGAGGACGCCAACCCCGACGCGGTCGGTGGTCCCGACCCGGAAGCCTGTGACATGTTCCGTCCGACCCGCGCGCCCGAAGGCCTGCTGGTAATGGTCGAGGACGGCGTCCTGACCAGCGTACAGCTGACGCGGAACACCAGTATCGCGACCGATCGCGGCCTGTCCGTCGGCGACACGGCGGCGGAGGTCAAACAGACCTACGGAAGCGCGGCCGAGGTCAGCCCGCACAAATATGTCGAGGCCCCGGCGGAATACATCACGGTCTGGACCACGGGGGACCATGCCAGCGCGGCGGCACGGGGCGTCCGCTACGAAATCGACGCGGAGGGGCGGGTGCAGAGAATCAGCGTCGGCGGCCCGTCGATCCAGTATGTCGAAGGCTGCGCCTGACCATTGGCGTATGCAGGCGGCTGGGCTACACCGGCACGGTTCCCCTCCCTGCACAGAGCCGCTCCATGACCGACATCGCCGACATTGTCGCCCGCCAGATTCTCGACAGCCGCGGCAATCCGACGGTCGAGGTCGACGTGATCCTGGACGACGGCAGCTTCGGTCGGGCCGCCGTGCCCTCGGGGGCCTCGACCGGGGCTCATGAGGCGGTGGAGCTGCGCGACGGCGACAAGAGCCTGTGGGGCGGCAAGGGAGTCGGCAAGGCCGTCGACGCGGTCAACGGCGAGATCTTCGACGCCCTGTCCGGCATGGATGCCGAGGACCAGCGCCGCATCGACGAGGCCCTGATCAATCTCGACGGCACGGAGAACAAGGGCCGGCTGGGGGCCAACGCCATCCTCGGCGTCTCCCTGGCCTGCGCCAAGGCCAGCGCCATCTCCTCGAACCTGCCTCTGTACCGCTATCTGGGCGGGGTCACGGCCCGTGTGCTGCCGACGCCGATGATGAACATCATCAACGGCGGGGCCCACGCCGACAATCCGATCGACATCCAGGAATTCATGATCCTGCCGACCGGAGCCGAGAATTTCTCCGAAGCCCTGCGCATGGGGGCCGAGATCTTCCACGCCCTCAAGGCCCAGCTGAAGGACGCCGGTCACAACACCAATGTCGGCGACGAGGGCGGCTTTGCCCCCAACCTGGGATCGGCCGAAGAGGCCCTGGCCTTCATCACCCGCGCCGGTCAGGCGGCGGGCTATCTGGCCGGCGAGGACTTCCACCTCGGCCTCGACGTCGCCGCCACCGAATTCTTCAAGGACGGCAAGTACGTTCTGGCCGGAGAGGGCAAGACCCTCGACCAGGACGGCATGGTCAACTACCTGGCCGACCTGTGCGAACGCTTCCCGATCATCTCGATCGAGGACGGCTGTGCCGAGGACGATTTCGACGGCTGGAAACAGCTGACCGACCGGCTCGGCGACCGGGTCCAGATCGTCGGCGACGACCTGTTCGTGACCAATCCGATCCGTCTGGCCGCCGGCATCGGCGAGGGTCTGGCCAATTCCATCCTGATCAAGGTCAACCAGATCGGCACCCTGTCCGAGACCCTGGACGCCGTCGATATGGCCCAGCGCGCCGGCTATACGGCGATCATGAGCCACCGCTCGGGCGAGACCGAGGATTCGACCATCGCCGACCTGGCCGTGGCCACCAACTGCGGACAGATCAAGACCGGCTCGCTGGCCCGGTCAGACCGCACCGCGAAATACAACCAGCTGCTGCGCATCGAGGAGATGCTGGGCGACCAGGGTGTCTATTTCGGCGACGGCATGCTTCTGAAATAGGTCGCAGAGTCTACGGTCAAGCTACGGTTTGTTAGGCATTTCCGGTCAGGATTCAGTCATTGCTAGTTCGCGCTCAGAAGGAGCGTCCGCGGTGCCTGAACGGATGAAGCCCTACACCCTGTCTGCCTGCCTGTTGCTGATGGTGGTCTATCTTGGCGTCCAGGCCCTGACGGGCCAGCGTGGCCTGCTGAGCGGCGGCCAGCGCGACGCGCTGCTGGACGCGCGCGAAACCCAACTCAACCGCATCGTCGCCGAGCGCAGCGATCTTGAGGTTCGCGTGCGCTATCTGCGCAGCGACAGCCTGTCGCGTGACCTTCTGGAAGAACGGGCCCGGGCCGTCATCGGATACGCCGACCCTCGCGACTATGTGATCCCGATCACCGACACCGCCCCGGCGGCGGTCCAGGGCAGGGCAACCTCCCGGAAGTCCTGAACTTTCGTTACAGTCCGGCGGGGCGCTTTGCCTTTGGGGAAGGAAGGCTGCTAAAGCCCGTTTCCGTAACGACAAGAGGCCCTTCAACCAGGGCCCAGCCGGGAGATGACGGATGGCGAAAGCCCCCGCCGCCAAGACTGATTCAAAGTCCGCGAAGATTCCGAACACGCCCGGGGCGTCGAAAGACGACCTGCTGCGCTTCTACCGCGAGATGGTGCTGATCCGCCGCTTCGAGGAACGGGCCGGCCAGCTCTATGGCATGGGCCTGATCGGCGGCTTCTGCCACCTGTACATCGGCCAGGAAGCCGTGGCCGTGGGCGTGCAGGAAAGCGTGCGCCAGGGCCATGACAAGATCATCACCGGCTACCGTGACCACGGCCATATGCTGGCCGCCGGCATGGACCCGAACCAGGTGATGGCCGAACTGACCGGTCGGTCGGGCGGCTCGTCCAAGGGCAAGGGCGGCTCGATGCATATGTTCGACACCGCCACCGGCTTCTACGGCGGTCACGGCATTGTCGGGGCCCAGGTGGCCCTCGGCACCGGCCTGGCCTTCTCGGGGCGGTACCGCGGCGATGACTCGGTCGCCTTCATCTATTTCGGCGACGGCGCGGCCAACCAGGGCCAGGTCTACGAGAGCTTCAACATGGCCCAGCTGTGGAAGCTGCCGGCCATCTACATCATCGAGAACAACCAGTATGCGATGGGCACGAGCATCGAGCGCTCATCGTCCACGACCGACCTGAGCCAGCGCGGGGCCAGCTTCGGCATCCCCGGCGAACAGGTCGACGGCATGGACGTCCTGGCCGTGCGTGACGCGGTCGCCAAGGCGGTCAAACGGGCGAGGGAAGGGGGCGGCCCCTTCATCCTCGAGGTGAAGACCTATCGCTATCGCGGTCACTCGATGAGTGATCCGGCCAAATACCGATCCAAGGAAGAGGTCGACGAGGTCAAGAAGACCCGCGACCCGATCGATCACATCAAACTCCTGCTGACGGAGGCCAAGGCCACCGAGGACGAGCTCAAGGCCATCGACGCCGAGGTCAAGGCCATCGTCGCCGAGGCCGTCCGCTTCGCCCAGGAAAGCCCGGAGCCGGACCCGTCCGAGCTCTACACCGACGTCTATGTGGAGGCCTCAGCGTGACCGACATTCTGATGCCGGCGCTGTCCCCCACGATGGAAGAGGGCACGCTGACCAAATGGCACATCAAGGCCGGGGACACCGTCTCCGCCGGCCAGGTGATCGCCGAGATCGAGACCGACAAGGCGACGATGGAGGTCGAGGCCGTCGACGAGGGCGAGGTGCTGGAAATTCTCGTGGCTGAAGGCTCCGAGAACGTGAAGGTGAACACGCCGATCGCCCGTCTGGCGGGCGAGGACGGGGCCGCTGCGCCCGCCCCGAAGGCAGAGGTGACCGCCGGGGCCGAGCCCGCGGAGTCCTCCAAGGAAGAGCCCGCCAAGGCCCCGACCGCGCCGAAGGTCGAACTGCGCGACGCCGAGATTCCCGAAGGCACGAAGATGGTGCGCACCACGGTCCGCGACGCCCTGCGCGACGCCATGGCCGAGGAGATGCGCCGCGACGACAAGGTCTTCCTGATCGGCGAGGAGGTCGCCCAGTACCAGGGGGCCTACAAGGTCAGCCGTGAACTGCTGCAGGAGTTCGGCGACACCCGCGTCGTCGACACCCCGATCACCGAGCACGGCTTTGCCGGTCTGGGTGTCGGCGCAGCCATGGCCGGGTTGAAGCCGATCGTCGAATTCATGACCTTCAACTTCGCCATGCAGGCGATCGACCACATCATCAACTCGGCGGCCAAGACCCTGTATATGTCGGGCGGCCAGATCCGCGCCGACATCGTCTTCCGCGGCCCCAACGGCGCGGCAAGCCGCGTCGGAGCCCAGCACAGCCAGGACTATTCGGCCTGGTACGCCCAGGTGCCCGGCCTGAAGGTCATCGCCCCCTATGATGCGGCCGATGCCAAGGGCCTGCTGAAGGCCGCGATCCGCGACCCGAACCCGATCGTCTTCCTCGAACACGAGATGATGTACGGCACCGAGTTCGACGTGCCCGAGCTTGAGGACTGGATCGTCCCGATCGGCAAGGCCAGGGTGCGCCGCGAGGGCACCGACGTCACCATCACCGCCCACAGCCGCATGGTCGGCTTCGCCCTGCAGGCCGCCGAGCAACTGGCCGAAGACGGCATCAGCTGCGAGGTCATCGACCTGCGCACCCTGCGGCCGCTGGACCATGAGACCATCGTCGAAAGCGTCAAGAAGACCAGTCGTCTGGTCAGCGCCGAAGAGGGCTGGGGTCCGATGGGCGTCGGGGCCGAGGTCGTGGCCCGGGTCATCGAACACGCGTTCGACTATCTCGACGCCCCGCCGCTGCGGGTGCATCAGGAAGACGTGCCGCTGCCCTATGCCGCCAATCTGGAAGTGCTGTCCCTGCCGGGCGCGGACAAGATCATCAAGGCTGTGAAGGACGTTATGCGATGACCGTTGAAAGCAAGGCTCTGCCGATCCCGCCCGAACTGCTGGAGAGCGGCCGCACCGATGACGTCTCCGAACTGATCCGTATCTGGTGGGGCGGCGATCGCCCGCAGATGATCCTGCGTCCGGTCCTCAACGACGAACGTATGGTCGGCAGCGTCCTGGCCGAGGCCGCCTGGCATTTCTCGCGCGCCTATGCCGAGCGTCGCGGTCTGAACCAGGAAGAGGTGCTGGACACGATCCGTCAGTCCTGGACCGACGCCCATGACCGCTCCGCCGGCATCCGTGCGGCCGCCGCGGCGGGCGACAAGGTCGAGGCATCCGGGGAGACCCAATGACCGACATTCTGATGCCCGCCCTGTCGCCGACGATGGAGGAGGGCGTCCTCTCCAAATGGCACGTCAAGGTCGGCGACACCGTCAAGGCCGGTGACGTCATGGCCGAGATTGAGACCGACAAGGCGACCATGGAGGTCGAGGCCGTCGACGAGGGCGAGATCACCGAGATTCTCGTCGCCGAGGGTACAGAGGGGGTGAAGGTCAACACCCCGATCGCCCGACTGAAGCCGGACGGCGAGACCGCCGCCCCGGCCCCGAAGGCCGAGGCAGCCGAGACCGCGAAAGCTGAAAAGACCGAGGCGACGGCTTCGAAGGCCGAGCCTGCCCGGGCCGAGCCGACCAAGGCCGCCCCCGCCGCCAAACGCGCCGATGGTGCGCGCGTCTTTGCCTCGCCCCTGGCCCGCCGTCTGGCCGAACAGGCCGGTCTGGACCTGAACGCCGTGACCGGCACCGGTCCGCACGGTCGGATCGTCAAACGCGACATCGAGGCCGCCGGCAAGGGCGAAGCCCGCCCCGCCGCCGGTGCCCCCGCGAGCGCCGAGCCGCGCAAGGTCCAGTCCCTGGCCCAGATGGGCATCCCGGACGGCAGCTACGACCTCGTGCCGCTGGACGGCATGCGCAAGGCCATTGCCCGGCGCCTGACCGACAGCTTCCGCGACGTGCCGCACTTCCCCCTGACCATCGACTGCGACATCGACGGCCTGCTGGCCTCGCGGGTCAAGGTCAACGCCCTGCTCGAGAAGGACGGGATCAAGGTCTCGGTCAACGACTTCATCATCAAGGCCTCGGCCATGGCGCTGAAGGCCGTGCCGGAGGCCAATGCCAGCTATTCGCCCGAGGGCATCGCCCTGCATCACCACGCCGATGTGGCCATGGCCGTGGCCATCGACGGCGGCCTGATCACCCCGATCATCCGCAAGGCCGAGACCAAGACCCTGTCGCAGATCGCCACGGAATCGAAGGACCTGGCCAAACGCGCCCGCGACCGCAAGCTGAAGCCGGACGAGTTCCAGGGCGGCACCTTCTCGGTCTCCAACCTGGGCATGTTCGGGATCAAATCCTTCGCCTCGATCATCAACGAGCCCCAGGGCGCGATCATGAGCGTCGGGGCAGGGGAGCCCCGCCCGGTGGTCCGGGATGGCCAGCTGGCCGTGGCCACGGTGATGACCGTGACCCTGACCTGCGATCACCGCGTGGTCGACGGCGCGATCGGTGCGAAATTCCTGCAGGTGTTCAAGGCGATGATCGAGAACCCTGTGACGATGCTGGCGTAAGGACGACACCGTGGCTGAATTCGATCTCCTCGTCATCGGCTCGGGTCCGGGCGGCTATGTAGCCGCCATCCGCGCCACCCAGCTGGGCCTGAAGGTCGGCATAGTCGAGCGCGACCTGTTGGGCGGCATCTGCCTGAACTGGGGCTGTATCCCGACCAAGGCCCTGCTCAAGTCCGGCGAGAAGTTCGAAAGCCTGTCGCATCTGAAGGAATTCGGCCTGTCGGCCGAGAAGGTCGGCTTTGATTTCGACGCCATCATCGCCCGCTCGCGCGGCGTGGCCAGACAGCTGAACGCCGGCGTCGGCTATCTGATGAAGAAGAACAAGATCGAGGTCATCGAGGGGACCGCCCGGCTTGAAAAGGGCAGCGCCGCCCCGAAGGTGGTCATCGCCCTCAAGGCCGGCGGCAGCCGCACGGTCGAGGCGAAGACGGTGATGCTGGCGGTCGGGGCCCGGGCCCGGGCCCTGCCGCAGATCGGCCTCGCGGCCGACGGCGAGCGTATCTGGGCCTATCGCGAGGCCATGGCCCCCAAACGCCTGCCCAAATCCATCATCGTCATCGGCTCGGGGGCCATCGGCATCGAGTTCGGCAGCTTCTATCGCGCCCTCGGTGTCGACGTCACCGTGGTCGAGGCCCTGCCGCGCATTCTTCCCGTCGAAGATGAGGAAGTGTCCAAAGCCGCTCAGAAATCATTCGAGAAACGCGGCTTCAAATTCCGGGTCAACGCCAAGGTCACCAAGGTGTCGAAGAGCGGCAAGGGTGTCCAGGTCGCCATCGAGGCCGGCGGCAAGACCGAAACCCTCGAGGCCGAGGTCTGCATCTCGGCGGTCGGCATTACCGCCAATACCGACGGCATCGGTCTGGAAGCCCTGGGCGTGGCCATGGACCGCGGTCACATCACCATCGACGGCCACTGCCAGACCAATGTGAAGGGCCTGTACGCGATCGGCGACTGCGCCGGGGCCCCCTGGCTGGCCCACAAGGCGTCGCACGAAGGTATCCACGCCGCCGAACATATCGCCGCCTTCAAGACGCCCAACGTCCATTCGCCGATCGCCGGCTGCACCTATTCCCAGCCGCAGATCGCCTCGGTCGGGATCACGGAGCAGGGGGCCCGCGAGGCCAAACGCGAGGTCAAGGTCGGCCGATTCCCGTTCAAGGTGAACGGCAAGGCCATCGCCGCCGGCGACACCGACGGCTTCGTCAAGACCATCTTCGATGCGAAGACCGGGGCCCTGATCGGGGCCCATATGATCGGGGCCGAGGTCACGGAGATGATCCAGGGTTTCGTCACCGCCATCACCATGGAGGCGACCGAGGAAGATCTGCACGGCACCGTCTATCCGCACCCGACCATGTCGGAAGCGATGCATGAGTCCGCCCTCGACGCCTATGGTCGCATGATCCACCTCTAGCCGCGTCAGGGCTTGCCTTGAGTGGCGGCACGGCGTCGAATGCCGGGATGAGCCGTATTCATACCCATGGTGAGTCCCACCTCGTATCCCGCATCGGCTGGATGCGCGCCGCCGTCCTGGGGGCCAATGACGGAATCGTCTCGACCGCCAGCCTGATCGTCGGCGTCGCCGCGGCCGGATCCGGCAAGAGCGCCATCCTGATCGCCGGCGGGGCGGGACTGGTCGCCGGCGCGCTGTCGATGGCCGCCGGGGAATATGTCTCGGTCAGTTCCCAGTCCGACACCGAAAAGGCCGATCTGGCGCGCGAGGCCCAGGAACTGCTCGACAATCCCGAGGCCGAACATCACGAGCTGGCCGGCATCTATATGATGCGGGGTCTGACCCCGGACCTGGCCGCCCAGGTCGCGACCCAGCTGATGGCCCGGGACGCCCTCGGGGCGCACGCCCGTGACGAACTGGGCATTTCCGAAATCACCACGGCGCGGCCGATCCAGGCCGCCTGGACCTCGGCCGCGACCTTTGCCGTCGGGGCCGCGGCACCGCTGATCATCGTCGGCGTGACTCCGTCCAACCTGACCATTCCGCTGGTCAGCCTGACCTCGCTGGTCTTTCTGGCCGCCCTCGGCGCGGCCGGTGCCCGGGCGGGTGGAGCCGGCCTGGTGCGGCCGGTGGCCCGGGTGGTCTTCTGGGGGGCGGTGGCCCTGGCCGTTACGGCGGGCATCGGCAAGGTCTTCGGCATCGTCGCCTGAGGGGACGGGTCCAGAGACCCGAAACCGAGCCTCGCCGCGCGATCCGTTTATCGCCTAAGATATATTATGCGAAATATGAGACCGGCAATTCGACCCTGGAAGGGCCTGTTACAGTGCGAACCGACCACTCCAGCCGTCGAACGCCACCTCAACACCAGCCGGAACAATGACAGACAAAGCGTTGTAATCCAGATCAAGATGCAGATTGGTCAGCACAGCTCTCGGCACGCCAGACCGCGCGATCCAGTCCAGGGTCAGGTCCAGATGGGCGTGGGTCGGATGCGGCGTCCAGCGCAGCGCATCGACGATCCAGAGTTCAGACCCGCGCACGGCCTCCAGCGCCGGCTCATCCAGACCCGAGACGTCACTCGAATAGACCACAGGCCCGATCCGGTAGCCGACCGAGCGGATCGGCCCGTGCGCCTGGTCGAAGGTGTTAACAGGCAGGGGGCCGCCCCCGCCGTTAACCATCCAGGCTTCACCGTGGGGCGGTATCGCCCGGGCGTCCAGAACGGCCGGATAGCCCTCGACGCTCTCGAAGATATAGGGAAACCGCCCGGTCAGGGCCGCGGTCGTCGCGGCGTCCATCCAGGCCGGGATTCGCTGGCGTTTGCGCATGGCGAACACCCGCAGGTCGTCGATGCCGTGGGTCTGGTCGGCGTGGTCGTGGGTGTAGAGCACGGCGTCGACGTGTTTGACCCCGGCCGCCAACGCCTGGCTGCGCAGGTCCGGCGAGGTGTCGATCAGCACGCTGGTGATGCCCCCTGCCCCGTGTCGCCGCAGCAGCAGCGAACAGCGACTGCGACGGTTCCTCGGCTCGGCCGGATCACAGTCACCCCAGTCCCCGTCCCCGCGCGGTACGCCACCGGACGAGCCGGAGCCGAGGATCACGACTTCCAGTTCACCCGCCATGCTCAGGCTCCCGCCGGTCGGGGAATACGGTCGAACAGGGCAAAGAAGGCGTCCGTCGTCTGCCGCTCAGCCTCGACCGCGCTCCAGCCGCGGATCTCGGCCAGCTTTTCCAGCACATGGCCGACATAGGCCGGCTCATTGCGCCGTCCCCGATGCGGCATCGGGGCCAGATAGGGGCAGTCGGTCTCGACGATTATCCGGTCGGCCGGCAGGGTCCGGATCACGGCCCGGACCTCTTCGGCGGCCTTGAAGGTAGCAATGCCCGACACCGAGAACCAGGCGCCAAGTTCGACAGCCAGATCAGCCAGTTCCTGACCACTGGTATAGCAATGCATCAACAGTTTGAACGGCCCGGCGGCGTGTTCCTCGGCCAGGACCGCCCCCATCACCGTATCGGCCTCGCGCGTGTGCACCACCAGCGGCAGGCCGGTCTCGCGCGCGGCGGCGATATGCTGGCGGAACACCGTCGCCTGGATGTCGCGCGGGCTCAGGTCATAGTGGAAGTCGAGGCCGCATTCGCCGATGCCGACCACCTTGGGACGCGCCGCCAGATCGATCAGGGTGCGAGCCGTCAGGTCGGCCGCATCCTTGGCTTCATGCGGATGGACCCCGACCGTGCACCAGATGTCGTCATGGGCCACGGCCAGGGCGTGGGTGGCCTCAAAGGTGGTCAGCCGGTCCGAAATCTCGACCATCAGGCCGACGCCGGCCGCACGGGCCCGGGCGATGACCGCGTCACGATCCTCATCGAACTGGGGCGCGTGCAGGTTGACGTGGCTGTCGATCAGCATCAGCCCGCCGCCTTGGTGCGCGCCAGATCCGCCAGGGCCCCGGCCAGGACGTCACCACGATCGAGGTTCAGTCCGGCGGTCCGGTCCGGCAGGTCCGACAGCCGGGTCCACAGTTCGGCCCAGCGGGCCCCCTGCCCCCTGCCCTCATCCAGGGCCCGCATCTTCACCGCGGCGATCAACCGGTCCATCAGGGTCTCGAACCGCGCCTGACCCTCGACCCCGCGGAAACCGTCGGCGATGGCCAGGGCCTCGGCCCGGTCGACCGTGACGGCCTCGACCCAGCTGCGCGCCAGCCGGTCAGCCTCCAGGGTCGAGCCCGAGGCCAGGGCCAGGGCCGCGCCGGGCGAGCCATTGGCCAGGCCGGCGATCCGCCCCGCCTCCTCCGCCTCGAGTCCGGCCCGGTCCCGCAGCAGCTGTGCCAGCGCCGCCGGGGTCCAGACCGGAAAGGCCAGCCGGCGACAGCGCGAGCGGATGGTCGGCAGCAGCCGCCCCGGCGCATGGGTCACCAGCAGTACGACACCGCGCGCAGGCGGCTCCTCAAGAACCTTCAACAAAGCATTGGCAGCATTGACATTCAGGTCATCGGCCGCATCCACAATCGCCACCCGGTACTGGGCCCGCGACGGGCTCTTGGAAAAGAATTCCGGCAGATCACGGGCCTGGTCGACCGAGATGGTCTTCTTGGTCTTGCCGCCCTCGACCAGTCGCTCCAGCACCATCAGGTCGGGGTGCGACTGGGCCGAGACCAGCTGGCTGACCGGATCGTTCGGCCGCGCCCCCAGCGGCCCGCGTGCCGGGTCGGGTGCGGCCCCCAGCAGTCGGCGCGCGGCGCGATAGGCGAAACTGGCCTTGCCGGTGCCCTCGACCCCGCACAGCAGCCAGGCGTGATGCAGCCGTCCCCGATCGCGGGCCTCCTCGAACGCGGTCTCCGCCGCCAGGTCCGGCACCAGGTCGAAACGGTCGCGCGGATGGTCGGTCATGAGGTGCGCGCCTGGACAGCCGCCCAGACCCGGGCCTCGATCTCGTCCTCGGTGCCGTCGGCGTCGATCAGCACGCAGCGTTCGGGATGATCGCGGACGATCGCCAGAAAGCCCTCGCGCAGCCGGCTATGGAAGGCCAGCCCCTTGGACTCGAACCGGGTCTCGAACAGGCCGCGCCCGAACGCCCGTTCCAGGCCCACCTCGACCGGCAGGTCGAACACCAGGGTCAGGTCCGGCTGGTCGGTACCGACGATACCGGCGTCCAGCTTTTCGATGAAATCCGGCGACACACCGCCCCCGGCCCCCTGGTAGGCGCGGCTGGAGTCGGCGAACCGGTCACAGACCACCCAGTCCCCGGCCTCGAGGGCCGGGCGGATGGTCCGCTCCAGATGATCCGAGCGCGCCGCATACATCAGCAGGGTCTCGGTGCGGGCCGACCAGCGTTCGGCGTCCCCGGCGACGACCAGGTTGCGGATCGCCTCGGCACCGGCCGAGCCACCGGGCTCGCGCGTCTGCACGACGCCGCGGCCTTCGGCGCGCAGGCGTTCGACGAGCCGGCGGGTCTGGGTCGACTTGCCGGTTCCCTCGCCGCCTTCGAGAGTGATGAAGATTCCACTGGACACCGGCGCACCATGACGACCCGGGACGGCCCTGCAAACCCTCCGCCGGATTTCAGGAGGCGGATATCAACAGGGCGTCGTCGACCCCGCGTGCCAGAACGGCCTGACGGGCCCGTTCTGCGGCATTGGCGTCATTCCAGGGCCCGACCAGAACCCGGTACAAGCGACCCTGTGAGGTCCGGACCTCATCGACCGTGGCGCTGTCACCCAGTCGCCCGGCGATGCGCTGGGCGGTGCGGCGATTCGCATAGGCCCCGGCCTGGACCCAGTAGGTGGTGCCGCTGAAGGCCAGGGCCGGCTCCGGCGCGGCCGCCTCGAGCCGGACCGGCGCGCTGGCCGACGCCGTCTGCAGCCGCATCCCCCCGCCCTGGCGCGGTGCCCGGCCCAGATAGCGGACCCGCACCTGGCCGACGCCGCGCGAGAGCAGGTCCAGTTCCTCGGCCGCGCCGCGCGACAGGTCGATGATCCGGTCGTCGACGAACGGCCCCCGGTCATTGACCCGCAGCACCACGCTGCGGCCGTTGGCCAGGTTGGTGACCTCGACCAGGCCCGGCAAGGGCAGGGTCTTGTGGGCCGCGGTCAGGGCATGCATGTCGAATATCTCGCCGGTCGAGGTCGGACGGCCGTTGAACTGGTCGCCGTACCAGGACGCCATGCCGACCACATCATAGGTCGGGTCCTCGGCCGGCCGGTACCACTGCCCCCGGATCTGGTAGGGCCGCATCGTGCCCGAGACGATCGGGGCCGGATCGGTGACCACCGGCAGTCGCGCCCCGGCCGTAAAGCCCCCGTCGCGCGCGCCCGCGCTGGCGCAGGCGGCCAGCAGCGACATCAGGCCCAGGATCAGGGCCGCCTTCAAAAATCGCGGGGTCATGGCGGTCGGTACGGCTCTCATGGTGGCTCAAACATGCCCCAAGACATTTCCGCTTTGGTTAACCGGCCGTTTGTTTGCTATGCCCCCTCGCCCGCACCGGATTTGCGAATCCGGTCCGCAGGACAGGTGGCCGAGTGGTTTAAGGCAGCGGTCTTGAAAACCGCCGTAGGTGTGAGCCTACCGTGGGTTCGAATCCCACCCTGTCCGCCATCGCTACTGAATTATCCTTATAATTCATTACCTTGGACGGGCATTTGTTTTCCCTAACAACACCGGTCCCAGCTCAGGGCTGGAGCGCGATGCCGGGTCAGCGTCATGGGCAGTCCCCGGGTCTCAGCCCGAGCGCGGCCACACACCGTTTGACCTGAGGCCCCGCCTGACAAAAAGCGGCCAGATCTTGCAGACCACCAGGGACTGAACCCGCTGGCAACTAGCTGTCCCAGCGCCGGACTTTCAGAGCAGGCCGGCCGTGTAGGCTGCATAGGCAAGATATGCCGCGACGAGGATCAGGCCTTCCTTCCGGCTCAACCGTCCGCCGGAAAAGGCAAACACCATCACGACCAGCAGCGCGGCCACCAGAGCCCAGAGGTCGAAGGCCATGATGCTGGCGGGCACGCCGGTGGGGGCGATCACCCCGGTGAGGCCACCGATGAACAGGATGTTGTAGATGTTGGAGCCGAGCACATTGCCGAGCGCGATCCCGCCCTGCCTGCGCCACGCCGCCACAGCCGAGGTGACCAGTTCGGGGACGGATGTCCCCACCGCCACCACTGTCAGCCCGATGACGGTGTCGCTGACCCCGAGCTGTTCGGCGATGCCGATTGCGGCATGCACCAGAAGGCTGCCGCCGCCGACGACCAGCGCCAGACCGACGACGAGCAGCATGAGGGCAACCGACAGACGGCCCTCGGGCTGATCGTGCGGAACCAGGGCCGGATCGATCGCTTCCATCGCCGCGGCGCGATCATAGGCGGCGCTGTGAAGAGCCCCCATGCGCTCCTGACGATAGGCAGAATAGATATAACCGGCCATCATGATCAGGAAGGCTAGACCGGCCACGCGGGTGAGCCCCACTGTCGTCCCGGCGGCCAGCAGCGCCAGGACAGCTAGAAGGCCCACGCCGCCGTCGCGCCACAGGGCGCGGCCACTGACCACGATTGGGGCGATCAGGGCGGCCACCCCAAGGATCAGAAGGGCATTGGCGATGTTCGATCCTACGATATTGCCGATGGCGATGCCTGGAGATCCGGCCAGGCTGGCCTGGAGGCTGGCGGCCAGTTCGGGCGTCGAGGTGCCCATACCCACGACCGTCAGGCCGATCAGCATCGGCGAGAGGCGCAGTCTCCCGGCGATCCGGACCGCTCCGCGCACCAGAAGGTCGCCGCCTGCAATCAGCAGGACGAGACCAGACAACAGGAACAGGGTATCGGTTGGCATAAGGCGTTCAGGCTTTGGCTGGAGAAACGGGAAGCCCCCCTCCGAGGACCTGACGGGTCGTGGAGGCGACGGCCCGGCGGACGGGAGCGTCGATCCAGGTATCGCGGCGGCGTCATTGCGAGCCCACCCCAGCCCCCGGCCGGCCGTCCCGATCGATGCCGCGTTGCCGGATGTCCTGACCGTTGGACTCTGTGCGCGAGACAAGAGGTGCCCGCCCGTTGGTTGCCCCCTCGGTGAGGCCCCATTGGCGACGGGTCTGCAGGTCAGTCAGCACCAACAGGTTCGGTTCGGCGGTCGGGGTCTGTGTAGAGGTCGCACTGCGGGCCGCGCAGCGCTGCCCCCGGGATCGCCGATCGCGCCCTGTCTTTCGGAAGCAAGGGTATTCAGGCTGTCAGCATCGGGACGTCGCGGACCAGGAGATCCACGATCCGGGGCGCCGCCTTGTTCCCCCGCTCACACGCTGATGTCGAAGGTCTGCCGGCTGGGCCGCCGGCAAGAGTTTTCGTCGGTGATCGTGCCCAGTGACTCGACCGGTCGGGTGGTTGGCGAGCTTTGATGGCCGGCGACCCGGCAGGTCACCTGCGCCGACTGAATGGTCCTTGCATGACTGGCGGGGCTCGAGGTCGGGCTGACTCTCATCGTCGATCCCCGTCACCGGGGACCAGGCCGCAGGACGCCGGATCAAGGCCGAGGATTTTGCAGAGTCGCCTGATCACCTCACGTTCCTCGGCGTCGAAGCCGCCGTCCGCCTGGGCGACAGAGCAAGCCGTTTCGATCAACAGGCGAGACGGGCCGGGCTGGCCGCGCAGCCGCGCAATGGCGACCTCTGCCGTCGCCTCCCCGTCGTCGAGATCCCGTTCGAGGCGCAGGTTCAGGGCTTCAAACATCAGGAGCGCATCGTCGGCACCGAAGAAGGCGATCGTCGGCGAATTCCGCATACGGTCGAGCATGCGATCACGCTCGTCGGGGGTGACCCAACCGGCCGCCTGGGCAACCATTGCACAGGCGGCGACAACCGCGTCCATCTGAACGATGTTGCCGGGAGTCCAGACGTCGTTCGGGTCGATCCCAGGTGGTTTTCGGAGCAATCTGGTTGAATGGGGCATGGAGCCTCTCCTTCTCTGTGGGGAGCGCTCGATGCCGAAGCCGTCGGTTCGATGGGAGGAAACAGCCGGACCCCGTCATCGAGCGCACCCGATGCGATCCGACATCACGATCCTGATGATCGTCAGAGGGGCCCGGGCCGCACGGTCAACCTGCCCGCGACGCCAAGGCATTGCCAATCAGGAATGGTGATGCAGCCGATAACCGCCCCTCATGCAGGGACGGGGCCTCGCTCGAGCGCACGCAAGACTTCCTGTGCAAGGAGGTCTGCCGGTCCACCCGTGCCCCGTGCGGTGACCAAGGCGATCTCGCTGTCACTCAATGTCGGGAGCGGCTGCCCAAGCACCGACAGGTCGCGCGGGGCCATGGCGGCGGGAAGGACCCCCACGCCGAGCCCGGCGCGCAGGGCCGCCATCTGACCGGCGAGGCTCGGCGAGGTGAAGGATGCGCGAAAGGCGATACCGGCGTCCGCGAGCGCGCCCAGGGCCCGTTTGCGATAGATGTCGGGTGCCGGCGCGATGATCAGCGGCAGCGGCGACGCCTCAATGATTGAAGCGTCCAGCGCGACCCAGACCAGCGGCTCGCTCCAGACCCGAACGCCCAGTTCGGGCCCCACGGGTTCTCTCTTGATCAGCGCCAGATCCAGCATCCCGCGCGACATCTGGTCGAGCAGATTGGCGGTGTAGTCGCAGGTCACCGACAGTTTGATACGGGGATGGCTGCGCGCGAAAGCGCCAAGGATCCCGGGGAGATGCATCGTTGCGATATCTTCGGGCGCGCCGAGCCGGACCTCGCCCTCCAGGTTCCCGTCTCCCAGCGTCGAGACGATCTCATCGTTCAGTCGCAACAGTCTGCGGGCCTGCGGCAACAGTCCTGCGCCCTCTGTCGTCAGGCCGATGCCCTTGCCTCCGCGATCGAACAGCGGCGATCGCAACTGATCCTCAAGCCGGCGGATCTGCAGGCTGACGGCCGGTTGGGTCCGGCCCAGCAATGCCGCCGTGCGGGTGAAACTGCCGGTTTCGAAAACCGTCACGAAGGCCCGCAGCAGGTCGACGTCCAGATTGACCAGCCGTTCAGTCATATCATTAGGATCCGTTATGATTCTCATCACACCAATAAACTGGATCGCCATTCCGGTCGAGGCCACTCGGCCCCACCTTCAGCGGGACCAGTTGACGCATGCCTGACTTCTCCACGAGCCTTACGCTTCTGACCTCCCCGGCCATCCTGTTCTTCTTTATCGGCGCAGCGGCTGCATTCGCCCGATCAGACCTGGCCATTCCCGAGCCGGTCGCCAAGGCCCTGTCGCTCTACCTGATGCTTTGCATAGGCTTCAAAGGCGGGGTGGAGGCGCGCGCCGCGGGGTTCGACGGGGATTTTCTGGCGGCGGGCGTGATCGGCGTCGCGCTCAGCGCCCTGATGCCGCTGATCGCTTTCGTCATCCTCAAGCGAATGTCCGGGCTTGATCGGCCGACCCTGTGCGCGCTGGCGGCGACCTACGGGTCGGTGTCGGCCGTGACCTTCGCCGCCGGCCAGCAGCATCTGGAGGCCGTCGGCTTGCCGTCCGGCGGCTATATGGCGGCCGTGCTCGCGCTGATGGAGACCCCCGCCATCTTGACGGCTCTGATCCTGCTCAACGGGGCCGGCCGCGGCGAGCCGGAACGGCGGAGGACGATCCTCAGGGAAGTGTTCGTCGGCGCGGCCTCCGTGATGCTGCTGGGCAGCGTCCTGGTCGGACTGATCTCCGGCGAGACCGGCATGGCCCGGCTGGACCTGTTTGTCGGGCCGCTTTTCCAGGGGGCCCTCTGTTTCTTCCTGCTGGATATCGGCCTGATCGCTGCGCGGCGGCTGATGGAGGGGGGACGCAAGCTGACGCCGGGCGTCATCGGTTTCGCCCTGGGCTTTCCCTTGCTTTCGGCGGCCGTCGCGCTGGGGTTGGCTCGTCTGGCCGGGCTGGAAGCTGGCGACGCCGCTCTCCTGACCATTCTCGCCGGCTCAGCGTCCTATATCGCCGTTCCAGCGGCCATGCGGCTGGCGACCCCCAAGGCCGACGCGGGCGTGTTCGTGACCGCGTCCCTGGCCATCACCTTTCCGTTCAATCTCACCGTGGGCATCGCCCTCTACACCGCGGCGGCCGGTTGGCTATGGGCGTGACAGGGCTGCGAACCTGGACCTCGAGATTGTGCGAAAAGTCGGCCCCGAGCCTGCGCCGCGATGGGATGGGATGGGCAAAACCACACCCTGGCGGTCGATCCGGATCACCCACCCGTCACGGGGACGGCTCCAGCGGCGGCAGCATGGCGAAGAAGGCGTCCGCAAGACGCGACGGCTCCACCGCGCTTGAAACGGCAAAGGCGTATTCGTGAACAATGCCCGGCGTGAACCGTCGCAACACCGTCTGGCCGCGCAGATAGGCCCTGGCCAGGTCCGCATTGACGATGGCCACCCCGACCCCGCGTGCGGCCAGGGCGCAGGCCGAGGCGACCGTATGGGTTTCGACCTGAATGCGCGGCACGGCCCCGACCTCGGCGAAGGCGGCCTCTACCCGGGCCCGGAACTGCTGGCCCCGCCCGAGCATGACGAGCGGTATCCCCTTCAGATCGTGCGGCGTGATCTCGGACTTCTCCGCCAGCGGATGGCCGAGGGGCAGCACACAGGCCGTCTGGCTCACCAGCACGGTGCGGGTCTTCAGGTCATCACGATTGAGCGGCAATTTGACGAACCCCGCATCGACGGCCCGCGCGGCGATCATACCCTTGGCCGTCTCGACCCCATGGGAATCGATCGACAGATGTACGCGCGGATAGGCCTCGAGGAATCGCGCGATCACGTCAGGCAGGATGGCCTCGAGAAAACTCGGCGGGGCCACGAGTCTGAGCTGGCCGACGCGAAAGTCGGCGATGTCGCGCGCCAGTTCCTGGACGCGGTCGACATTGTCCAGCGCCCGCTCGACCTCGTCGTAGAGAATGAGACCGTCGGTGGTCGGCACCAGACGTCCGCGATCCCGGTGGAACAGTTCAAAACCCAGATCCTGCTCCAGCTGTGACAGCAGTCGGCTTGCGGCCGGCTGCGTCAGACCCAGAGCTCGGGCGGCGGCAGTGACCGACCCGTATTGCAGCACGGCATGGAAGGCCCGCATCGAGCGCAGGCGGATCGGCTTGCGGGCGCTGCTCATAACCGGGACAGGGCGTCAGCCGGCCGGACGGGGCGCGATGGGCAGGACCAGTCGCGACGACGCGGCACGTCCGGTATGTATGCGATTGATCGCCACGACCGGCGCACTGGACTCACCTGCGGCAACGCCGGTGCCGGGATTGACGTCGAAATGCGGAAAATTGCTGCTGGCGACATCCAGGCGGATGCGATGGCCGACCGCGAACAGATTGGCCGTCGGAAAGGCCTGGATCTCGACATCATAGACGTCCCCCGGGACCATCAGCCGCGGCACATCGAAGCCGTCGCGGAACCGTAGGCGCAGCACACCGTGGGTCAAGTTCAGCGCATAGCCCCCGGGATAGTCGTCACTCGGCGGATAGACATCGATCAGCTTGATCATGACGTCGGTATCAACGGCACTGGACGAGACCGACAGGCAGGCGGTGATCGGGCCGACGACTTCCAAGGCCTCGGTCAGGGGCTCGGTCTGGAACACCAGGACATCGTCGCGTTCCGAGAACGCTCGCCCCGGCCGGGTCGCGCCGAACATCTCCGCCGTCTCGCGCTGGTCATAGCCGCCCGCCTCCATCAGCGGTGCCCCCGAGGCGACGGCACCGCCCGTCGTCGGAACGGGATCGAACGGATCATGTCGCCAGCTGCACGTCCCGGTCGCCGCCGGCGCGACGGCCAGTCGACCGTCGGAATGAAGCTGATAGTCGACGAGGCGGGTGTCTGTTGCCGGCCAGTCAGTCTGGGTTCGCCACCGGCCGCCATGGTCCAGTCGCCCCTCGGCCGTGCGCTGCCCCGATCCGCCGCCCATGACGAACAGGGTCACGGGCGCGGCCAGATAGTCGGGAGCCTCCCGCCCGGCCAGATGACGATCGAACCAGGCCCGCCGCAAGGCGACATAGTCGGGTGCGATCTGGCCATCGAGCGTGCCCCCGGGACCGAAATCGACATCTCCGGCCCAGGTGACTGACCGCTGACCGTGAGTCCACGGGCCCATGACCAGACGAACCGGTCCCTGTTTGCATCGGCTCAACCGGCTGAAATTTTCGGTCGCCGCCAAGGCATAGGGGTCATACCAGCTGCTCATGAAAACCATGGGCGCATCGGTGAAGGTGTCGTCGTGACAGGCGGAACAGAAGTCGGGGGCGCGCCAGAAGTCTGTCAGGGTCTCGCGCGCCCACATCCCGGCGACAAAGGCATCATACTCGGGGGCGGCTCCGAGAGGCGAAACACCGATCCTCCACGGATTGACGCCGATCCAGTCGCGAATATCCTCGGCCTCAAGGGCCGCCCGACGGGCGGGATCCGCCAGGCTGGCCGGGGCGAGCCGGGCGTGCTTGACCGCCCAGGTCAGCTGCTTCAGCTCAAACGCACCGCCCTGCCGGACCCCGCTGTGGAAGGCACTGGAAAAGCCCCCGGAATCCATGAACAGGGCCGCCAGCCCCGGCGGGTCCAGACAGGCCGCCGCCGCCTGGACATGGGCGCTGTAGGACAGACCCAGGGTCCCGATCCGGCCATCGCACCAGGGCTGGGCCATCAGCCAGGACAGGGTGTCAAAACCATCCTCGGCCTCATTGGCATATTTGGTGAACCCGCCTTCGGAGCCATAACGACCGCGGCAGTCCTGCAGCACATAGACATAGCCCTGCGCGGCGAAGGCGGCGGCCATCTCGGGCTTGGAGCGCGGGACCGGGTCTGTAGCCGTACAATCGGCGTGGCTGGTGCCACGTCGGTCATAGGGTGTTCGCTCCAGCAGCACCGGCAGGGGACCCTCGATGCCCTCGGGTCGATAGATGTCGGCCGCCAGGCGCACGCCGTCGCGCATCGATATCATCACGTCCCGCTGAATGCGGACGCCGGTCAGGCCGGAAGCGGTCACGGCGGGGTCACCGTGACCTGGGTCGATACCGCAGCGACCGGAAGCTGATAGGCGGCCGGCGCACCCGGCCCGACCGGCCACTGGAACCCGACCCAGGCCAGGATCATCAGAAGGCCCGTCACGCCGAAGGCCACGCTGTAGGGCAGCATCAGGGCGATCATCGACCCGATCCCGAAACTCGGCTTCCACCGCTGGCACATGATCAGCACCAGCGGGAAATTGCTGGCCAGGGGGGTGACGATGTTGAAGATGGAATCGCCCATCCTGTAGGCGGCCGTGGTCATCTCGGGCGAGACCCCCAGCAGCATCAGCATCGGCACCACCACCGGTGCCATGGCGCTCCATTTGGCCGAGGCCGAGCCGATCACCAGGTCCAGAACCGACGAGACCAGCAACAGGCCGACCAGCAGGAACGGCAGCGGGAGGTTAAGGCCGCGCAGCCCCTCGGCCCCCTTGACCGCCAGCACAGGCCCGAGGTTGGACCAGCTGAACATCGCCACGAAATGGGCGGCGAAGAAGACCAGCACGATATAGGGGGCCATGCCGCGCAGGCCCTCTCCCATCATCCTCACCAGGTCGCGATGCGACTTCACCGTGCCGGCCGCCGCGCCATAGGCCCAGCCGGTGGCCAGAAACAGCAGCATGAAGGCCGCGATCAGGGCACCATAGAACGGAGCCAGACGCTTGGGGCCCGCTGCCGCATGATCGATCAGGGGGCTGTAGCCGGGCCAGAATGTCAGGGCGGCGAACAGGCCGACCACCACCAGGGCTGCCAGGCCGGCCCGCCTCAGGCCTCGTCTCTGGTCCGGTCCAAGGATTCCCAGCCCGGCCGACTCGGATTCGGCTGCGGCGGTGGCACTGGCCCCGCCTTCCCAGGTTCCCAGCCTCGGCTCGACCACCCGGTCCGTAATGAACCAGGCGATCGGTGTGAAGACGATGCCGATCGCGAGGGTGAACCACCAGTTGCCCAGCGGATTGACGGCAAAGCCCGGATCCAGCAGCTGCGCCGCCGGCGCCGTGATCCCCAGCATCAGAAGATCAAACTGCCCCGGGATGATATTGCCGGCGAAGGCTCCCGAAATGCCGGCATAGGCGACCGCAACGCCCGCCAGCGGGTGGCGGCCGACATTGGCGTAGACCAGGGCCGCCAGCGGGATCAGAACCACATAGGCCGCATCGGACGCATGATGCGACATCAGGCCGATCAGGAAGATGGCCGGGGTCAGCGCCGCCTTCGGAAGTCGCCGTACCCCGCCCCCCATCAGGGCGGCGAACAGGCCCGATCGCTCGGCCACCGCCGCGCCGATCATCACCACCAGAACCAGTCCCAGCGGCGGGAAATTGGTCAGGGTTCGGGGCATGTCCACCAACAGCCGCGCCACATTGCCGACAGACAACAGGCTCTCGGTCTCCAGCAGGTCTCCGGTCACCGGGTTGATCGCACTCCAGTGCGCTCCCGCGGCTACGGCCGAGGCCACGACCAGGATCAGGATACAGATCAGCAGGATGAAGACCGGATCCGGCAGGGCGTTGCCCATGGCCTCGATCCGGTCCAGCCCCCCCCGCCTGCGCCGCCCGCCTTCGGCAGGCGGCGCTTTCGACTTCGTCATGAACCCGCCTGTCTCTAGAACTGGAAGCCGAGGCGGACGTAGGCGCTCCGGCCCCGGACATCATAGGTATAGATGTCGAAATTGATCGGCGCATTGGCGTAGGACGCCGGTGGCATCACGTCGAAGAGATTGTTGATGCCGACCGTGACGGTCGCGTCGTACTGTTCCAGCCGGTAGCCCGCCTCCAGGTCCTGGTAGAAGACCGCGTCGGTCTTGGCGTCCTTGACCGTATTGACGACATCCGTGCTCTCGCCGATGTAGCGGCCGCGCCACAGGGCACTCCAGTCGCCATTGCTCCAGCGCAGCGACGTCTGGCCCTTCCAGTGCGGATAGGTGGACCGCGACCGGTCACCCTTGCCCGCACGTTCGTCGACGATCGGGGCCCCGCCGTTCGGATCGGGGGCGATTGTGGTGAACTCGCTCAGATAGGAGGTATCGACGACGGCAGCGAACCGGCCGATCTCCGTGTCGAACTCATAGCGGATCGTTGCATCCACGCCGGAGGTGCGGATTTCGTTCAGGTTCTGGGCCCCCTGCCCCAGGTTCAGGATCGCCCCGGTCCCGGCGTCACGCGTGATCAGGTCGCAATAGACACCGCCCCGGGTGGAACACAGGCTCAGAATCTTGGCGGGAGCCTGGGACGCGATCGCATCCTTGATCCGGATATCATACCAGTCCGTCGTGATCGTCAGACCCGGAATCCAGTGTGGCTTGAGGGCGAAACCAAAGCTGTAGGTATCGGCCGTCTCAGGCTCCAGGTCGGGATTGCCCGAGGTCGTGCCCGGGATCAGTCCGTTCAGATTGAAATTGATCTGGTTGTAACCACCAGGGACCCCGGCGCAGCCGATCAGGGTGGGATTGGCCACCGCGCCGCCGTTGCAGGGGTCGATGACCTGCAGGTTCACCTCCCGGCCGCCCTGGAAGAGCTCCAGGATCGACGGCGCGCGGAACCCCTGGGAATAGGTGCCGCGGACCAGCAGATCGTGGACCGGCCGCCAGCCGACACCCGCCTTCAGCGTGGTGGCGGACCCAACGGTGTCATAGTTGGAATACCGGGCGGCCAGACTCAGATCGAGGCTTTCCGCCAGGGCCACGTCGCGCAACACCGGCACCGCGAGCTCCAGATAGGTCTCGTGGAGACTGTACTGGCCCGCCGTCGGGACCCGAGTCTGGGCGGTGGTTGTCGCATAGCTGCTGGACAGATAGGTCGGCGTCCGGTTGGCGTAGGCGTCCGGCGTGTCGGTGGCCTTGTTCTGCCGGTACTCATAACCTGCAGCCACGGCCAGCGGGCCGGCCGGCAATTCAAGAACCTCGCCCGTGATGTTGAACGCCAGATCGTAGATCTCGGTGCTATTGGTCTCCCGTGTGGTGAAGCGGATATAGTCGGCCGCCGCATCCGTCATCGGACCGAACAGATTGACCGGCACGCAACCCGGCGTCGCGGCGCAGGTCGCCGGATTACCAAGCCCGAGGAACAGGTTTTCGTAGTTCACGCCGTTGAGCGCCGAGGATTTCATCTCGTTCCGGGCATAGCTGCCGTAGGCGTCCCAGGTGAACTCGCGCCCCATCAGGCTGATCTCGCCGTCAAAACCGGCCCCGAAGCGATAGGTCTTCACGTCCTGGATATTGTCACGATTGCCGAGGTCACTCATCACCTTGCGCACGCGCCAGGCCTGGGTCGAGGCGAAATTCAGGGCGTTGGCGATGGGGACGCCGTTGGCGGTCCCGAACGGATTGAACGCATGCGTCGACGGCAGGCTGAATCCTCGGACCGTGCCGGAGGTACCGCCGATATCGAGGGAGACCGGTGAGAACAGTTGATCCGATACCCGGCGATTGAACAGCGCCTCGGCATGGAACGACAGGGTATCCGTCAGATCGCCGCGATACCGTCCGTAGAAGCCGTACCGTTCACTGGGCCCGGTCGTATAGATGCCCTGCGCCTGGGTATTGTAATAGTCGCCCGGAAGGCTGGCGGTGTGGAAGCTGTTATCCGCCGACGTCCCCGCGCCATAAGGTGCCAGGGCATTGGCCGTGATCGGTGCCGAGGACGAGGCGAAACCGCTGCCGGTTCCAAAATAGGCGTTGTTCGACAGGCCGGGCAGAATGAACAGACCCGACGGACTGGTCCCCGCCGACGTCGCCGGCACCAGGGTCACCCGGGTCAGATCACGATCCTCCGTATTGATCGGGCTGTCCTTCACATAGCTGGCCGAGAATACCAGGGCGCTGTTGTCGAAGCGCCGGCCCCAGTTCACGATCGTCGAGAATTGTTCGCCGTCGCCCCGATCGGTCGTGCCGTAGCGCGAATTGACCCGGGTACCGTCAAAATCGCGCAGGGTCTGGATATTGACCACGCCGGCGATGGCGTCCGCGCCGTAGATGGCAGAAGCGCCGTCCTTCAGAACCTCGATGCCCTCGATCATGCCCAGCGGCATGGTGTTCAGATCAACGAAGTCCCGGAAGCCACGTTGCCCGACCCCGTCGACCCAGCGATGCCCGTCGACCAGCACCAGGACACGGTTGCCGCTCCCTTCAGCGCCACCGAGATAGCGCAGGTTAATCGAGCTGGCCCCGTAGGAGGTGCCCTGGGTACCGTTACTGTTCAGGCTGACACCGGCGGACGGCAGTTTCTGCAGCAGGTCGCCGACCGAGGTTGAGCCCGAGTTGCGAATATCCTCGGCCGTGAGGGTCAGGACGGGTCCGACGGAATCCGCGTCACGGCGCTGGATCCGGGATCCGGTGACGATGACCTCGTCGACCGCCGTGGAGTCCGTCGGTGCCGGAGTCTGCTGGGCCCAGGCCCCGCCCGCCAGGGTCGCCCAGGCCAGCGCGGCCAGCGCCGTCCCGCCATAGAGCCGCCCGGCTCCAGACACACCCGGTCGTGCGTTCTTGATCGATACCGCCATGATCTCTTCCCCCTCAGGTCGATTGACTGCGCTCCCTGTCCGGGGACCGCGTTGGCAGGAGAGGAGCCGGGTCCACGGGAACAGCGCAAGAATATTGCAGTTTCGTATCAACCCATGCCGGCAGAACATAAGCTACCGCCGTGTTCGGTCCTGAGCTTATGGTTTCCCTCCACGGAGCGGCGCCATGCACAGACGTACCTTCCTGGCGGCCCTGACAGCGACCGGCTGTACCGGGCCGCGCCTTCAGGTCACCCGGCCGTTGCGCGTCAGCCTTCTGGGGCAGGCCCTGATCGAACATACCCCGGCCGGGCGCGAATGGCCGGGCCGTCGGGCAATCGCCGCGCGACTGGCCCAGGCCGATGTCGTCTTCACCAATCTCGAGACGGTGATTCAGGGACCCAATGCCGGCGCGCCGACCCGCGAGGCCCTGACCCTGCATACGGCGGACCCGGCGGTGCTGGACGCGCTGATGTCAGTTCACATCAACCTGCTGGCGACGGCCAACAACCACGCGTTTGACCTCGGCACGGGCGGGATTGTCGATACCCTGGGCGCGATCCGCCGGTCCGGGCTGATCCCGGCCGGCAGCGGTGACGATCTGGCCGCCGCCTCGGCCCCGGCCCGGCTCGCCACTCCGGCCGGAACCGTCGCCCTGATCGCCTTCGCCACCGGCAAGATCCGCCCGGGCGGCGCGGCAACCGCCAGCCGGCCCGGCGTCAATGAGCTGCGGCGGGACCTGTCCGGCGAACCGCACGCCGAGGACCTCGCCCGTATTCTGGACGCCATCACCGCAGCCCGGCGTGACTCGAACGTGGTTCTCGCCTGCCAGCACAACCATGACTGGGAGCCGAATCCCGCCGATGTGCCGGGCTGGCAGCGTGACCTTGCCCGGCGTTGTATCGAGGCCGGGGCCTCGGCCTTCGCCGGTCACGGGGTTCCGGTTCTGCAGGGCATCGAATTCCATCACGGCGCGCCGATTTTCTACGGCCTGGGGAATTTCGCTTTCCAGACCGAGAAGCCGGTCGGGGCCTACGGGCCTGCGTCCTGGGAGGGGATGATCGTCGATTGCACCTTTGTCGAAGACCGGTTCGTGGCAGCTCGTCTGGTGCCGTTGACCCTCAACGAGGTCGGACTGGCGGGTGTCAACGACATGGCCACACGCGGCCTCCCCCGACTGGCGGAGCCAGCCGAGAGGCGGGCCATCCTCGGGCGTCTGACCGCCGGCAGCCGCGCCCTGGGCGTCAGCCTCGACCTCGGCACTGACACCGAAGGCAGGCTGACTCCGCCAGGCCCTGCCGGTCCGAACCTGGCCGCTCGCCGGGACCGGCCGCGCCAAAATCCGGGCCGTGACACCCATGATTCTGGAGCCCGGTCGGCCAGCAGCGCGTAGCGCACCCCGCTGGAACCAGAACACCGCCGCCCAAACACCACCTTGCCCTTGGACCGGCAGCATCCGACGGCGAGCGGCAGGAAACCTTTGCCATAAGGACCGGGTCGGCGCGGCGAACTACGGGTCGATGATGACCGAATATGTCGGGGTGATCGCCTCCATGGTTCGTCGCTCTTCGACAAACCGGCGACGCCATATGTCGGTTTCGGCATCGGCCTGAATGCGAAGATCGACGCCGCCGGGGCCGAGCGTGACGGGCCGGTCGAGCCCGAGCAGGTCGGCGACGGCCTGAACCGCCGCCAACGGATCCGCTATCACCCGGGCATAGTCGAGCACCAGGGGGCGCAGTCCGTTCTGTGCGAACCACAGACGCCAGCGGGCCTCATTGCGCGCCAGATCGCCGAGGCAACGGGCGATAAGGGCGGCATCATAAACGGACTCGGCATAACGCGGCGCGGTTGAACGGTACTGGCCGGTCTGGATCGCCCGGGCCCAGGACAGGGCGGAACCCAGCATGTCCTCGCGACGCAGATGGACAAAACACAGCCCCGGCAGGCGCTCGACCCAGCGCAGGTGCTCGACGGCAGCGAACTGTTCGGGAAAAAGCTTCAGCCCATAGACGCCATTGCCGGTCGCCCCGAGATCGCGGATCGCCGACAGCTGAAGCTCGGCGTCGTCGGGATAGTCAGGGTGATCGATCGCCCGGCGTCCAGGACCGTTGAACCATTCCAACGGTCGCCCCATCACGCCAGTGGCCGCGAGAATCTGGCACAGGAAATTACTTCCGCTGCGCGGGGTCGTGCAGATGGCATAGCCTCGAACATCCATCCCCGAATAGACGCTGTTTCAGGCCGGTTTGCCAGAGGGTTGTCTGGTTTACGACGTCCGGACCCCGGCCTCCGGACGCGCTTGCGCGGAGTCAGGAGACCGGGGCCGGTGGTTCGAAGACCGCCACGCCCCGGGTTGGATCAGAACGCCCTGGCCCCCTTGATCCTCAAGCCGTTCATGAACTCGCCATTGCTGAAGGCCCCATCGTATTCGCCGGTCCAGATCCAGCCGTCTCCGGCGCGCCAGCCGAGGCTGAGGCCGAGGTTGAACCGGGAACGTTCCCAGCCTTCCTGGCCGATGGCGTAGCCGGGCCCGTCGAGCCAGTCGAGCCAGTCGGCGTAGCGCAGGACCTGGGCCCCGGCGTCACCGAACTCATGGGTCCACTCCACCCGGATGCCCGGTGTCCAGCGGTCCTGACCGCGCAGAATCTCGCGCTCATACCGCAGGCCCAGGGCCGCTTGCAGAGACTCCACGCTACGCGCCTCATAGCTGAGGGCCCAGAGCGGCGATCCCGTCTCGACATAGGCATCAAGGTCCGCGTTCAGCACCTCGACCCGGCCGTAGCTGATCCAGCGCGACGGTCCGGCAACCCGGTCCACACCCGCCGACAGCGAGCCGAAAACCGCGGAACCGTCCCGCCGGCCGAACACCAGGCTGGAGTTCACCGGGGTCCGGCGACGCATGTCAAAACCCAGGTCGCCGTAGCCGAGGATGCCGTCGATAAACACGTCGTCAGAGGGCCGCCAGCTGCCGTAGGCGACGGCCATCCGACTGGCCGCCTCCATCCGCGAGCTGTCCGTGCCGACGTCCGTCTTCTCCTGGCCAAAGCCGACGCCGACGCCGAGGTTGTCGGCCAGACTCATGTCGACGCCGACGCTGATCCCCGATGTGGTGATCGCCATCTTCGCGGTCTGCGTCGTGGCGTCGCGTTCGCCCAGGCTGATCGCCCCACCGTTCCAGATACGCGGCCCCGAGGGGGCGGCGCTGTCGGCCCCGGCCTGGGGTCCGGCGTTCAGACGGTCGTTCGGGAGTCCGTCCGTGGTCCCGGTCTGATCGCCCCACACCATCCGGTTCAGTTGCTCCCGGTCCGCCAGGTTGCCCTGATCACCGGCGTCGCGACCCAGGATCTGGCCCAGTTCGCCCAGCGACTGGCGGCCTTCGTCCAGCGGCATGAAGGCGCTGCCGTCCAGGGTCAGGTTCATTGACGCCCCGGCCTGGCCTTCGCTGCCGCGATGCAGCTGCTCCAGTCGGCACCCGAAATTGCCGAGCTGGGTTCCTACCATCCGACGCTCAAAAACCCCGCAATCGGCGACCGGTTAAGGAGCCGTTAAGGTTGCCGGACCGCGTCGATAACACGGTTCAGCACGGGCGACTTGAACGTGGGGGATGAGAAAATTGAACGTCTACGGTCGGATATGGTTAAGGTTACAGGTCAGAAGCCGCCGGGATCTTCCGTCACGCCGACGTCCTACAGTCGGCGATAGGCACTGGGCGTGAGACCGAACCGACGGCGGAACGCCCGGCTCAGATGCGCCGCATCGCTGAACCCCAGACGGTGGGCGATATTGCCGATCGGCTCGGCGGGAGCCAGCCCGGTCAGGGCGGCCCGAACGCCCTCAAGCCGCCGCTGCAGCAGATAGGCCTTCAGTCCGCCGTCCGGCCGGAACGCAAGGCCCAGATCATCGGCCGCCCCCCCCCGGAACCCGGCCGAGTTCTCCGGCCGGCACCCGCCCCAGGCCGAGCCGTTGATCAATTTCAAGGATCGCCCGCGCCCTCAGCGTGTGCCCGGCGCGCCAAAGGCCGGTCGGTCAATGCTCAGCGCATCCGTGCCGGACGACTGCAGACAGGTTCCCGATAGCCGGCCAGGCGCTGACAGGCCGGGAGCGGGGTCATCACACGTGCAGGGTCGCGAGGACCGACGACAGAAGATCGTCGAACAGCCCGGGGTCGGAGGGCGGATTGCCCTGGCGAATGACCACCAGCCCGGCCGCCGGAACGAGCAGCACGGCCTGACCTCCGGCTCCGAGAGCCGCCACCGTATCTCTCGGCGAACGCGGGAAGCGATAGCCGGCGACCGTGCCGGTGGCGTCGCGACCGGGTGCCGCATTGCACCACCAGAGCAGGCCGTAGGACGGGTTCAGGGTCTGGGACGGCGTGGTCAGGGCCTGAAGGAAACCGGCCCTGACCAGCGGCCGTCCCTGATGGTGGCCACCATTCAGGACCAGGGTCCCGAACCGGGCCAGGTCGCGCGCGGTCGAGGCGGCGCTGTAGTAGTTCGTCACCGGACCGTCGACACCGTAGCCGGTGTTGGTGACCCAGCGCGTGTGCGCCATGCCCAGAGGCCCGAGCAGTCGCCGGTCCGCATAGGCCTCGACACCTTCCCCGGTTGCCGCGGCGAGGACATGAAAGAGCAGATGATAGGCCGCCGTATTGTAGGCCCACCGCGTTCCCGGTGGTGCCATGAGCGGGGCCGCGGCATTGATCGCCAACTGGTTACCGGAGACGCCGCGCAGGGCCAGGCCGGTATCATCCAGACCGGACGTCATGCTCATCAGGTGGCGCAGGGTGATGGCCCGGCGGGCGTCATCCCGCCATTGCGGAATGAATTCAGAGGCAGACTGGTCCAGCCCGTCGATGAATCCGTCCTCGATCGCCATACCGATCAGGACAGCGACGATACTCTTGGCGACGGAAGCCAGTTCGCGTGGGCGACCGGCGCTCCAGCCGGAGGCGTATCTTTCCGCCAGGATCCGGCCGGACTGCATGACCAGCAGGCTGGTGCTGCCGTCGCGCATCGCCGGGTCCAGCGCGGCCTGCAGCGGGTCCGGTCCGCCGTCGGCTGCGGCCGCTGCGGCGGGACCCGGGGCGCAGCCGCCCAGAACCAGGGCACCGCCCCCCAGCAGCGTGCCGCGACGGGATAGAGTGTTTAGCGTCATCGCCATTTCTCCGCCGGACCCGCGATCAGGCCTCGGTCAACGTCCGCTCGTTCGCCCTGGCGCTGGCCACTTCACGTTCGGCCTGCATGAAGCCGTACTCCGGCACGATCGCGCCGGCCGGGTCGGAGATCGCCTCCCACCGCGCGATCACCTGCTCACCCGCATCCGGGCCGCCGCCCACATACTGGCCGGGCGTCAGGGCGACGAAGGCGCGGGCAAAATGGCCGGCTCCCGCGCAGACGATCGCCCGTGTCGGCGCATCCTCAGCGACGAGGGCCAGCAGGGCCGGACTGACCAGGGCCGGATCCAGCTGCGCCAGTTGTTCGCCCGACAGGACCCCCTCGGTCATGCCGGTGGCCGCGGTCGGGGCCAGGCAGTTGACGCGCACCCCGTATTTTTCGCCCTCGATGGCCAGGGTCTGCATCAGGCCGACGAGGGCCATCTTGGCCGCACCGTAGTTGGCCTGACCGAAATTACCGTACAGGCCGGACGAGGAGGTCGTCATCACGATGCGGCCGAAACCCTGTTGCCGCATGATGTCCCAGACCGCCTTGCTGCAGATGGCTGCGCCCATCAGGTGCACGTCCATCACCAGGCGGAAGTCCGACATGTCCATCTTGGCGAAGCTCCTGTCGCGCAGGATGCCGGCATTGTTGACCAGGATGTCGACACGGCCCCATTCCTCCAGGGTGCGCTCGACCATGGTCCGGACCGAGGCCTCGTCGGTGACCGACGCCGCAATGGCGATCGCCTCCCCGCCTGCATTTCCGATCTCGGCGGCGACGCTGTCGGCCGCCCGCTGATCCAGGTCGTTGACCACGACACGCGCGCCCTTGCGGGCCAGATAGAGGGCATGCTGGCGACCCAGTCCGCCGCCCGAGCCCGTCACGATCGCAATCCGCCCTTCAAGCGTCATCGGTGCACTCCGTTTTTTCGATGGATGGAACCGCCGCGGCCGCGCTAGGGCGCGCTGCCCGCAGGGGTCTTGCAGATGGTCAGGAAGCCGGCCGCCATGAAGCGGGCCATCCGGTCCTTCACGGCGATGAAATCGTCGGAATCGCACAGGCCGCCGGACAGGCGGTTGATCCGTCCGGTGCGGGCCAGCGTCAGCATCAGGGCCCCGGTGACGAAATGGTAGCCCCAGAAGATGTCTTCCTCGGCACAGCCGGGCAGCGCCTTCTTCAGGATATCGATCAGCCGCAGGACCACCGGATCGAAATGCAGGTCCATCAGTTCCGCGCCATAGGTGGTGTTCGAAACCTGCGCGCCCAACGCCCCGTAATTCTTCCAGTTTTCGCCGCCCTGGCTGTAGAGATCGAGGTCGGTGTCGAGAAAGGCGCGCAAGGCCCCCTCCACGGTCGGCCTGCCCCGGGTCTCCGCGTCATAGCGGTCCAGGGCGGCCATCCGCAACTCGACCGTCACTTCGGCGCGCCGGCCGATCACGGCGTCGAACAGCTTCTTCTTGTCGGTGAAATAGTAGTTGAGCAGGGTGTGGTGCACGCCGACGCGCTGCGCCACGTCCTTCAGCGTCACCCCGTACAGGCCGTGTTGCGAGAACAGATACTCGGCCGCGTCGAGAATCTGCTCCATCTTGTCGGCGCGTTGTTCGACCTTGGTCCGGCGTCGACGCGGCTTGGCGACCACGGCCGCTTCTCCCCGTGTCTCGGCCGGGGAACCTTCGGATTTTTTCTTAGCAACCGCCATAGTCAACTCTCAAACGCATCTTGTCGATTTTGCCCGTAGGGGCGAGGGGAATTGGGTCCAGCCGGATAATGGCATCGGGTATCCACCATGGCGCGACCCGGCCGCGCAATGCGGACAGAAGGTCGTCATCACTGACGCTTTGCCCTGCACAAAACTGTACCACGAGGATCGGGCGCTCGCCCCATTTCGGATCCAGCCGTCCGATCACCGCGGCCAGCGAAACCGAGGGATGGGCGCTGATCACGGCCTCGATTTCGGCCGGGTTGATCCATTCGCCACCAGACTTGATCAGGTCCTTGGCGCGCCCGGTGATGATCAGATTGCCGTCCGCATCAATTCGCGCAAGATCGCCGGTATTGAACCAGCCGTCCGCATTCGTCGCCGGCTCCGGATCGCCGAAATAGCGGTCGATGACCGCAGACCCCCGCACATGGAGATGCCCCTCAACCCCGCGCTGCTCGGGCAGGGCCTGCCCGGCCGCATCGGCCAGCTGGAGATCGACGCCGATCGCGGGCCGCCCGGACATCTGGGCCGACCGACCCGGATCAGCAGGCGGGGCACAGGTGCCCAGCGGCGAAAGCTCGGTCATCCCCCAGCTGGTCTGGACGATGACGCCCAGCCGCCTTTCGATCCGTTCCATCAGCGCGGGGGCCAGGGGCGCGCCCCCGACGACAATCCGCTCCAGCGACGGCGTCTCGCCGCCATGGGTTTCAAGGTGCTCAACCACGCCCAGCCAGACAGTCCCGATCCCCACCGCGATCGTCACGGCCTCCGTGTTGATCAGGGTCGCAAGACTGGCCCCGTCCAGATGACGCCCCGGCAGTACCAGCCGCGCGCCTGCCGCCGCCGCCGCAAACGGCAAGCCCCAGGCATTGGCATGGAACATGGGAACCGCGGCCAGAATCGTATCGGTCGAGGATATCCGCATCACGTCGGCCTGAAGCAGACGCAGGGTGTGCAGATAGCTGGACCGGTGGGTGTAGGTGACCCCCTTGGGGGCCCCGGTGGTGCCCGATGTGAAACACAGGCCGGAGGCGGCTGTTTCCGCGAACCGGCCCCAGATCGCGTCCGTCGGCGCATCAGCCAGCAGCGGCTCGAGCGCTTCGACGGCGGGCTTGCCGCCCGCCTTCGCGGGCGCGTCCGTTACATCGACAAGCAGGACCCGACCGATGGCGGACACACGGCTCGCGACACGCTGAGCCAGCGGGGCCAGGTCAGCGCTGGCGATCAGGATGCGCGCCTCCGACTGGATCACCATGGCCGCAAGCTGGGCCTCGGTCAGCCGGGGGTTAAGCGTCAGACAGACTGCCCCCAGACCCATGATGCCGTACCAGGCCTCAACGTGGGACTGGCTGTTCCAGGCCAGCGTGGCCACGCGATCACCCGTCGCCACACCAAGGCCGGACAGGACATGCGAAATTTTCAGACTGCGCGTCCGCAGCCCGGCATAGCCAATCCGGTCCGAACGACCGGTGTCGCGCGCAGTCACAACCTCAACGTCCGGACTCCATTTAGCCGCGTGGTCCAGAAACTTGTCGAGAGTCAGCGCATAGGGCTGGATCTTCCCGTCGATCATCGGCACGCTGCGGCTGCAGGGGGAACGGGGGCGGCAACAATCCCGACGGCCCAGTTCCAGGGTGTTCCCCCGGTCACGCGGCGGCGGCAGACCTCGGTCTCACGCAGGTCGTACATGCCCGGCATCAGCCGCTCGCCGGCGACGGGCCCCTCTTCGAACGCCATATAGGCGCGGTTCAGGCCATAGGCTGGCCACTCGGCCTGGCCCGGTGCACGCGGCGTTCCGGATCGGGCAAAGCTGGTCCAGTAGGCCCGTATGACGTCGGACAGCCCGTTTTCGGTCGCCGTGTCCGGGATGGCCGGCCAGCGCGGCGGGGTCCGGTCCCGGGTGCCAAACACATAGGGAATTTCGGAGGCGTGGAAGGCATGGAGATCGGCCTCGTCGGCGGCCGGATAGCCATGATCGAACAGATAGAGGAAGGCCGGCTGCCCGAGCGCGGTCTGGCGGCGCGCCATCCGCTCGGCGGTCCAGCCGTAAAGGGCGTCGCGCGGGGCCTCCAGAACGCTCTCGGCGACATCGCTCGACGGATAGACGGCCAGGAAGGCGTCGGCGAGGTCCCCGTAGCGCTCGCGGATCGCCTGCTCATAGACGGTCGCATCCGCCGGGGCTGGCGGGGCCAGCGCTCGCAGCGAGCGGATTTCCCCCTCGTTGAACCCGACCAGCAGCGGGACCGGGGCCTGCTGGCCAAGATCGAAAATCTCGACCAGCTGCTCGGGCAGGACCTCGCCGTCGATGGTGCCCCAGGGCATGTATCCGGTCTGGATGGCCCGCTCCGTCAACGTCTGGGCATCCATCGCGCGAAGACCCGCAAGATTGCTCTGACCCAATTGCGCCTGCAGCCAGACGCCGACGCCCTCGGCGGGCGGGTCGCCGTACCGGCTGGACCGCAGCTCGGGCGTCGACAGCATATAGCCACTCTGCACGATCGCCCGGTCGAACAGGCCTCGGGCCTGGGGGGCGGCCATCAGATACATGACGCTCAAGGCCCCCGCGGATTCCCCGGCGATGGTGACGTTGGCGGCATCACCGCCGAAGGCGGCGATATTCCGCTCGATCCAGCGCAGCGCCTCGATCTGGTCCAGCAGGCCGTAGTTGCCGGACACATGTTTGCGGGATTCATTGCTGAGTTCGGGGTGGGCCAGATAGCCCAGCACCCCCAGCCGATAATTGATCGAGACGACGATCACCCCCTCCGCCGCCAGTTTCGCCCCGTCGTACATGGCCTCGCTGCTGGCACCATTGGTCAGGGCACCACCATGAATCCACACCAGGACCGGCGCGTCTGACGCATTGGCCGGGGTCCAGATGTTCAGGGAAAGACAGTCCTCGCTCATTCGCGGGGCTTCGGCTGCCGCGTAGATACTCGTTCCCCGCGCCGTCAGCTGGTGGCAGGCCGGGCCGAAGGCCGTAGCATCCCGGGTCTCCCGCCAGTGAGGCATGACCGCCGGCGGCCGCCAGCGCCGCCATCCGGTCGGCGGCAGGGCATAGGGAATACCCCTGAAGACGTTGACGCCGTCGAGCGCCTGCCCCCGGACCGCCCCGGCCGGCGCGTCGACGACCGGCTGGGCCGAGGCGGCCGGAACATGGGCGCAGCCGACGACGGCCAGGGCCGCGAGCGCGCACAGGGGGGATCGGATCATGGTGTCGCCTCCTTGACGGCCTGACGCCGTATCTTCACGGCCAGGCCGAGGAACATGGCGATCGCCACCCCGTAGAACGGGATCAGGGTGTAGAAGGCCATCTGCAGGGAATTGTCGGGGTGACGGGCGCTGAAGAAGTCGCTGGCGGCACCCAGATAGGTCGGTCCCAGACCCAGGCCGATCAGGTTCATCACCAACAGCAGCAGGGCCCCGCTCAGCACGCGCTGGTCCGGCCGGACCTCCTGCTGCACCAGAGTGACCGCCGGCGAGAGGTAGAAATAGTTCAGACCCATCGGCAGGGCGAGAAACACCAGGGCCAGCGGCCAGCTCGGGGCCCAGACGAAGCCGGCGAACAGGGGGGCCGCGATCGCCAGGCCGATGGCCGGAAGATAGGCATAGGCCGTCTTGGAGCGACGGACGAAGCGATCGATCAGCCAGCCGGACGCGAACATCCCGGCACTGACGCCGAAACCCACCAGCAGGGCGTACCAGACCGCGACCTCTTCCAGCCGCATGCCCTTCTCGCGCATCAGGAACAGGGTCGCGAAATTGAGGAAGGCATAAGTGACGAACTGGGTGGCCCCGCAGGCGAAGGCCATGCCGCGCAGGATCGGGTTGGAGAAAAACATCCGGCAGGTCGGCCAGAAGCCGCTACCGGAAATCGGGGCGGCATCGGCGGGCGGATGGCTCTGTAGCGGCACATCCAGCCCGCCCTTCTTCGGCTCGCGCACGAAGAGCCAGACCCCGAGCGCCGTGACGACCCCGATCACACCGACCCAGAGGAAGGCGTCGCGCCAGGAATAGGCCGCCGCGATCGAGGCCCCGAAGGCCACGCCCAGGGCCTGGCCGATCGCCGGGCCGAAGTTGAACAGGCTCAGCGCCCGACCGCGCAGGCCCGGCGGGAAATAGTCCGAGATGATGGCATAGGATGGCGGCACCCCCCCGGCCTCGCCCACACCGACGGCCATGCGCGAGGTCGCCAGCTGGGCATAGTTGGTCGACAGGCCGCAGGCCGCGGTCGCCGCGCTCCACAGGGCGATGGCGATGGACAGGATGCGCACGCGATTGGTGCGGTCCGCCAGCCAGCCGATCGGGATGGCCAGGATGCAGTAGAACAGGGCGAAATACAGCCCGGTGATCAGGCCCAACTGGCCGTCGGTGACGCCCAGCTCATCCTGGATCGGCTTGGCCAGGATCGACAGCAGCTGCCGGTCCAGGAAGTTGAGCACATAGACGAAACACAGGATCGCCAGAACGGCCCAGGCCCGGCCGCCCGGGCGCGCGACAGGCGCGCCCGGGGATGTGGTCTTCAAGGATCCTGCCACCTCAGTACTCGTAGCCGACGCGGACACCGATGGTCCGCGGCCGCAGGCGGCCGTAGCGGGCATCGATGAAGGCCTCGGGGTGGATATAGGTCACCGAATGGTCGTCGAAGACGTTCTCGATATAGGCCGCCACCGTGACCTGGTCGAAGGCGAAGGCGAGGTTGGCATTGACGAAGGTATAGGCTTCAACGTCGTCATAGGTCGGCAGCGGCACAAGCGGACGGCCCGGGGTGTTCGGAAAGGCATTGGGGTAACCGCCCACATGGGAGACGGCCACGGAGGCGTTCGCCATCACGCCGGACCAGGGTTGCCATTCATAGTTGACCCTCAGCGAGCCCGAGACCTTCGGACCGGCCAGCCGCGCGTCGAGCACGGCCCCCGAGATGGCCGCTTCCTGGGCCGTCAGATCGTCCACCTTGGCCTCATTGACAGCTCCGGTCAGGGCCACCGTCCAGCCATCGACGGGAATGGCGATAACCGAGACCTCAAGCCCCTTGCTCGTCGCGCCGCCGATATTGGTGGCGAACTGGACCGAGTCCGAAACGCGGTTGGCCTGGACCTGGATATCGCTCCAGTCGATCCAGTACAGGGCGGCGTCGGCATAGAGCCGCCCGTCGAACCAGCGGCCCTTCACCCCGACCTCATAGTTCACCAGATTGTCGGACGTGGCCCCATAGGGAATGACGATGTCCGTCGGAAACAGGGGAGGCGGCGGGGCCCCGGCACGCGCATTGACGATCGGTGGCCGGAAGCCGGTCGATACCGCCGCATAGGTCGTGATCGCGGGGTCAGGACGCCAGGACAGGCTGAGCCGGTAGGAGGGTCCGTCCTCCTTGGCCTTGACGCCCTCACTCGCGACCGGAGCGACCACAGTGACATTAAGCGGACCCGGCGACGGAACCGACAGGATCGTCGCCCAGTACGCCCGTGTCAGATAGTCGGAGTTGTAGCCGCCCTGCTCGGTAAAGCCCTGGGCGTCGGTCTTGCCGTAGCGCAGGCCGCCCGTCACCCACAGGTCGGGGGTGAAGCGATAGGTCAGTTGACCAAAGGCGGCGATCTCGTGGCTGACGAAATGCGAATTGAAGCGCAGATAGTATTCGTCGGGCAGGCCTGTGAACCCCTGGTCCGCAAGGAATTGCTCGCTGGACCGGTAGCCATAGTCCACGTCGCGGCGCTTGCGGGTGTAGAAGCCGCCGATCGACCAGTCGACGCGACCGCCCGGATCGGACACCAGCCGCGCCTCCTGCACGAAGGTCTTGTCCCAGGCATCGGCGTCCAGCGCGAATGGAAAGGCCTGCGCATAGGTGCCGGCCAGATCGACGTAGAACAGACCGGTGTAGTCGGACAGGGTGGTCGAACTGGTCAGGCGCGCGCCGTCGAACTGATATTCCAGCGTCGCATTGTAGTTGGTCATGTCGCTCTGGAAGAGATCGGGCCGGTCCGTCAACCGGACGAACTCGCCGCGATTCGGATTGGTCAACGACGAGTCGTGCGGATTGCTGATCTCCCTGGAAACCAGCAGGCGCGCGGAAAACCGGTCCGTCGGCTCCCACTGCAGGATCGCCCGGCCGCCGTACTGGATCAGGGTGTTCGAGTTCTCGATCCCGGTGCCGACATTGTCGACCCAACCCTCTTCATTGCGCGAGAAGCCGACGATCCGCAGGGCCAGCTGGTCGTCGATCAGCGGGATATTGACCATCGCATTGTAGCGCTGGCGCAGACCGCCCTCACTCATCGTACCAATGTCGACCAGGACCGAGGCATCAAAGCGCGTCGGATCGGGGTCGTGGGTCAGGATGCGCAAGGCACCGGCCAGGGAGCCCGAACCGAACAGGGTGCCCTGGGGGCCGCGCAGGAATTCGATCCGCTCGACATCATAGAGGCTGGGGTCGAGGATGGTGGAATTGCCATTCGACGAAATCGGCAGTTCATCGAGATAGATGGCCACCGTGCTCTGCAGGTTGGCCCCGTAGCCGTTGGTGGCGATGCCGCGGGCGGTGAAATTATTGAAATTGGCGGACGCCCGGTTCAGCACCACACCCGGCGTCGCCGTGGCCAGTCCGTCATAGTTGACGATACCGCGCTCGTTCAGGTCTTCCTGCGACAGCGTGGTGATGCTGAGCGGAACATCCTGCAGTTTTTCCGAGCGACGGGTCGCCGTCACGACCACCTCTTGCAGGGTCGTCGCTTGACGCTCCCGGCCGGTCACTGGTGCGGTCGCAGGCTGGCCGTCTTCCTGGATCAGCGTCGCGGCATGGGCGGCCGCAGGCACGAGGCCCGACATGGCAGCCGCGCAGGCAGACGCGAATAGCATCGCTTTCATCGTTTTCCCTCCCGTACTCCGATCATGTGCGTCGAAGCTTGATCGGAATGGGCCACGACAATCGACGCGAGTCAACACTCGCTCACACGAGCGCGAACATCTTTGTGCGTCGCTGGAGACGTCCCGTAGGGACCGGTGCCGCAAGCGCCGAACCGCGGCCCAGCAGGACAGTCTGCGCGGCGATGACCAACGATGGACAGCCCCGACCGGGCTTGGTCGACCGGTGTGAGGCCCCTCCCCCGTTCCCGGTTCGCGGTCGACCGGGGCGAGGCCGATGTGTCGACGATCCGCCCGCGTCAGGTCGGCAGGCGTGCTTCCGCTGCGTGCCAGCGCCAGGCCGAACGGACAATGTCGTCCAGGCTTCTGGCTGGCTTCCAGCCCAGGATGTCCCGGGCCCGCAGGTTATCGGCGACGAGACAGGGCGCGTCGCCGGGACGCCGGGAAGCGACTTCCACCTCCAGCGGCAGTCGGGTTGCGCTGCGGATGATGGCGATGAGTTCCTTGACCGTCGTCCCGGTGCCGGTGCCCAGGTTGAAGGCGGTGGTGGCTCCACCGGCCAGAAGATAGTGCAGCGCCCGGACATGGGCGTCGGCCAGGTCGGTGACATGAACGTAGTCGCGGACCGCCGAGCCGTCGCGGGTATCATAGTCGTCGCCGAAGATTCGGAACCCCGCCCCCTGGCCCAGAGCCGCCTGCAGCGCCAGGGGAATGGCGTGGGTCTCGGGGTGGTGGCGTTCGCCGATACGGCCCAGCTCGTCTGCGCCGGCGGCGTTGAAATAGCGCAGGCTGACCGAACGAAATCCTGCATCGTTCGAATAGTCGGCCAGGGCCTGCTCCACCATCAGCTTGGTTCGGCCATAGGGGCTCGGCGGGACCTGCGGATGAGCCTCGTCCATCGGCAGGTAGACGGGGTCACCGTAGATGGCGCAGCTGGAGGAAAAGACCATGACCTCGACCCGCCCCCGGCCGGCGGCCTCAATCAGCTTGATCGTCCCGGAAACATTGTTGTCGTGGAACCGATCTGGCTCCCTGACCGAGTCCTCGATCTCGGTCAGGGCGGCAAGCTGCATGACCGCGACCGGCCTGTGCAAGGTGATGACCTCGTCGAGTCGCGCCGCATCACGAACATCGCCGATCTCGAGCGGCCCCCATTGCACAAATTCCGCATGCCCGTTGCAGAGGTTGTCGAACACGACCGGCGTGAATCCTGCTTCTTTCAGTGCCAGGCATACGTGCGATCCCACATAGCCCGCGCCCCCCGCGACCAGGACATTTTGTGACATGAGGTTCACTCCATGATCCCGGCCGACAGGGCATCGGAGTCCGGCAGCCTGAGGCTGGCCCGGAGGCCTATACAGGTCAGGGGGCCATTCGGACATCGCCGGATACAGACCGTGGCCTGCCTGCCGGAAACCGCCAGTGGATGACCGTCTTCGAATGCCCCCTTGCCGCCGAGCGGCCGTGCGCCGATGACAGGACCAATGAACGCCACGCGCCCTTCACCTGATCCGACCGTCCTGTCCAATCTGGACCGGGCCATCGCCCGCGGCGTGGCCTGGCTGGCCGGGTCCCAGCGTGCTGACGGCGAGTTCGACGTATACGCGAGCCTGGCCCCGGACCTGACACTTGGCTGCAACCTGGATCCGTCGATTTTCCCGACCGCGGTCATGGCGCAAGCGCTCGGTCATGTACCGGAAGCGGATGGTCCGCGCGGACGTGCGCTGGCGTTTCTTGTGTCCGAGCGGGACCGCTTTGGCCTGTGGCGGCACTGGGCGCGCCGGAATCCGCTGAGCGCCAGTCTTCCGCCGGACCTCGATGATACCGCCTGTGCGTCGGACGCCCTCGGTCGGGGTGGCTACGACCCCGGCACCAACCGGGAAATCCTGCTCGGAAACCGCGATCGCCACGGGCGGTTCAGGACCTGGCTGGTGCCGGGCACCGGATGGACGGGTCACGACCGGCTGACCCTGACCGCCTCACAACTGAGACACATCCCGGTCTATGTGAAATTCTTCCAGTCGACCTCTGCCAGCCTGGATGACGTCGACGCCGTGGTGAATGCCAACGTCATCCACTACCTCGGCGAAGGCGATCATGTGCGTCCTGTCGTGGCATGGCTCAAGACCATCATTGAGGAAGGCCGCGAAGCGCAGTGCGACCGCTGGTACGATACACCGTGCGTCGTCCGCTATTTCATATCCCGCGCGCTTCGAAAGCTCGCCCCTGACGCGCGTCCGCTGATGACCGCGCGGCTGGCCGAGACGGCCCTGTCCGGTGGCGAAAGCGCCTTCGAAACCGCATTGACCGCCTGTAGTTTGCTGGACTGGGACCTGCTGCCGCACGACCTGATCCACACCCTTCTGGCTGACCAGGGCGAGGACGGGACCTGGCAGCGACAGGCCCTGTATCATGGTGGGCGGGCCCGGCGTCCGGGCGGTGGCTTTGCCAACCCCGTTCCCGACACGCCCCACTGGGGCTCGGATGGTCTGACGACGGCCTTCTGCCTCGAAGCCATCGCCCGTTACCGGGCCATTTCCGGAGCAACCTGATCGCCGTCGCCGGAGCACGGGGCCACCGGGTCCCACAGGCCCGCGCTCCAGCGCCCGGGCAGGTTACAGATGCATCATCAAACGGGCCGGAACACGAACGCTGCGTGTCGCAGAATAGGGAATTTGACCGAGGTCTTCGGCCGCCCGCATCCCGTCTGCACGATCGAGCAAACCCATCACCAACGGAACAATGGCCGTGCGCAACAGCACCGCACCAATACAGTGGTGGATGCCGTGACCGAATGAAATGTGCCGGCTCCCGGACCGGTCCAGCCTGATCGTCTCCGGCGAATCGAACACACGCGGATCCCGGTTCGCGGCCATTACGGACAGTTGCACAAGACTGCCTCCAGGGATCCGCTGCCCGCCCAGAACAGTGTCCTGCGTCGTCAGTCGCAGGAATATATGCTCGGGCGGATGGAGCCGGAGCACCTCTTCGACGAACGCAGGCACGCGCGCCCGGTCCGCCGCCAGTTCGGCCAGAAGGTCGGTGTCCTGGAGCAGTCGCGTAACCAGCCAGGTCGCCAACCGTTCGGAAGAATTGGTCGATGCCAGCCACAGGAACCTGACCAGCCGCCTGGCCCGGTCCGGGTCCAGAACGCCTGCGCCCTGAGCGATGAGCGCGGGCAGGATTCCCGCATGCCCGGACAACTCATCCAGTCGGGCATTGAAATCGTCCAGCGGGTTCGCGGCCGCCTGGGACAGGGATTGAGCGCGCCGAATAGCTTCCACCAGATCCCCATCCAGACCCAGCAGCTCCCGGCCCAGAAGTTCGGAAAACGGCCGCGACAGCCCGGAAACCAGATCGAAGGGGCCGCGGGGCAGATCGGAGACAAAACCCTGAACAGCCTGCGTCAGCCGCTCGACGACAGGCGCGGCGAAACATGGAGCCAGAAGACGGCGAACGGCGGCATGGTCGGGCGGGTCCGCTCCCAGAAGTTCATGGTCGAATTTTCGATACGGCGCATTGGAGAAGATATCCGCCCGGCTGAGTGCCGCCCGGGTTTCCTCATGGCCGAGTACCAGCCAGAGCCGGTTCCTGGGCAGGTAGACGACCTCCCCCTCCTTGCGAAGCGCCTCATAGACGGCACCAGGATCGTTCGTGGCCCGGTCGGAATCCAGATCCACCGCATTTGCGGAAAAATCCGGATCGACCCCGGGCTTGCTGCCTCCCCGTACGGCAAGCCGCTTGAGGCGGGCCGTGAAGCGGGCTAGGCCGATCACGATACAAGTCTTCTGGGCGGTAGGCCTGATGATCGGTCGGGCAAGGCCATATCCTTGGCAGCTGACAAGCGTGATGTGATGACCGACAGACATAGCCCGTTCTGGTGCTCCGGCAACTCGTCTGGACATGCGCAGTGGCATTTCGGATGAGCGGCAAGGCCCTTTCAGTCTCGCATCTCTCCAAACGCTACTGCTCCGACCGACGGCGGTCCCTCCGCTATGGCGTCAACGACGTTGCGCGGGAAATCATGAGCCTTCCCCCCAAGGCAACGCTCCGCCCCGGGGAGTTCTGGGCCGTCAGGGACTGTTCCTTCGAGCTCAGCCCCGGAGAGGCCATCGCCCTGGTCGGCCGCAACGGGGCCGGGAAAAGTACGCTGCTGCGGTTGATCCACGGCCTGCTGAAGCCGGACGCCGGTGAGGTTCGGTATGCCGGCCGCGCCGAGGCCATCATCGAGCTGGGGGCCGGATTCGACCCTGTTCTTTCCGGTCGCGAAAACATCGAGCTGGCCGCCGCCCTGCACCGGCTCGACCGACGCGATGCGGCCGACCTTGTCGCCAGGGTGATCGAGTTCTCCGAGCTGGACGAATTTGTGGATGCGCCCGTGATTTCATACAGTTCCGGTATGAAGGCGCGACTGGCCTATTCGATCTCGTCGAACCTTCAGCCGGACCTGTTGCTGGTCGATGAAGCCCTGGCGGTCGGCGATATCGCCTTCCAGCAGAAATGCCTCTCCCACATGAAGAATTTCGTCCGCAAGGGCGGTGCCCTGGTGCTGGTCTCGCACAATGCGCAGCAAATCCAGGCGGTGTGTGATCGCGCAATCTATCTCGAGCATGGCGAGGCGGTCTTCGATGGTGATGTGGCTGTCGCGGTCGGCAAGATGCTGAAGCGCCCCACAACGGTCTCGGGCGGACCCGGCGGACAGCAGGACGGCCCGGTCCGGATCGACAGTCTCCAGCTGTCGGGCCCCGGGGGACGCCCCCTGATGACCGGCGAGGCCGCAGAGGTCAGGATGAGCTACACCTGCACCGAGGCCATGGACGCCGTTTGCTCGTTCAGCCTCTGGACCGACGACCAGTCGGTTTGTATCGGATCGGCCATAGACCAGACGCCCCGCCGCCTCGAGGCCGGATCAGGGATCATGAATGCGACCCTGACCAGCCATCCCCTACTGATGGGCCACTATCAAATCTGCCTGTCCCTGATGCACACCGGATCGCTTCTCCCCATAGCCACATTCGGCAACCCGGGACGGGGGGCGTCCTTCGAAGTCGCCTCGGATAGCGACCGTATAGGCAACCTCAAATACTGGGGGCGTCAACTCATCAGACTGGATGTCGAATGGCATTGATTGCGCAAGGTCAACAGGCACCGGCCGGGGCTGTCCCGCACGTCATTCATGTGGGCTTTGCGAAGGCCGGCTCCAGCCTCCTGCAACAGTGGTTTCTCGACCATCCCGAAATCACCTTCCGGCAAGGGGGGCTCGGCGGCTTTCAGGATATCTACGACCTCACTCGGACAACGACACATCTGAAACAGCCGCGCTGTCTGGTGACGAGCTGCGAAGGTCTGTCAGCGCCCCGCAAGGACGCCGGCAGTATCAATGTCGACTACTCTGACATGGGCGCGAAAATGTCGGCGCGTCAGGAAAACGCGTGCCAACTCCTGAAGACGCTCTTTCCAAACGCGTCCATCTTGATCGTGACGCGAGGCTTCAAGGGATTGATGATGTCGTCCTATTCGCAGTACGTGCGGACAGGTGGGCATGATGACCTTGAATATCTGTTCGATACCGATGGGGATCCGGGCTGCCACTACGACGCGCTGATCGCCCTCTACCGCGAGGCGTTCGCCGGGCGGGTCACCGTCCTTCCCTATGAGCTGCTGTGCGACGACCCCGGCGCGTTTCGAACCGCGCTTGAACAGGTCCTGGGCGTGGGCGGGCATCCGTTTCCGCAACGGCGGGTGAACCCGTCGCTCTCCAGGATCGAACTGCGTTGGTACCCGCGGCTCGCGCGGTTCATTCACAGGCGGCACCTCGGACACCGGGTACGCGCCGCCTTTGTGAACTGCGCCTTCCATAACCGCCTCGCCGTGCCGATCCGTTGGCTGGACCGGCTGTTTCCGGTTAAGCCGGTGACCCCCGACTGCCTGCCGAATTCCGCCATGGAACGGTTCCGGGGCCTGGCCGGGACACTGAAAACCGATCCGCTCTATCACCCTTATGCGGACCGCTATCTCTTCGGCCCCGCCCCGACGGACGGCAGGCCAGACCAATGATCGGGTGGCCCGGCATGCGTGCCCAATGACCGAGACCCGCTTCACCGCGGAGCCGGCCCTGCGCCGGCCCGTGCAGTTCCTGCGTGAGAGCATCCGCGACCTCGGCGGAGCCGTCGCGACCGGTCACCAGCTGTTCCTTCGCAACCTGCGATCGCTGCACCGACGGTCGTTTCTGGGCTATATCTGGCTGTTCGTGCCGATGGTGGTGATGGCCCTGCTGGGCTTCTACATGCAGTCGCGGCGAATCATCATCACAGCCACCCCCGACATGCCCTATCCGGTCTTTGTCCTGACCGGGCTGATGCTGTGGCAGATGTTCGTCGATGCGCTGAGCGCGCCCCTGCTGCGCCTGCGCGCCGACCGTCCCCTGATTACGCGAACCCGGATTCCGCTGGAGGCCCTGCTGATCGCCGGCATATTCGACGTGATGCTCAATGCCGCGTGTCGATTGGTGCTGCTGGTGATCGTCCTGGCCGTCTATCACACGCAGATCGGTTCCGGGATCCTGATGCTGCCGGTCGCCATGGTGGCGCTGGTGGCGCTTGGGACAGCGATTGGTGTTCTCGCGCTGCCGCTGGGCCTGCTCTATGACGATGTCGGTCGCGCGATCGCGCTCGGCACCGCCCTCTGGATGATCCTGACACCGGTCTTCTATCCGATACCGGGCGACGGCCTTCTTCGCTTCAATCCGGTCACGCCGTTGCTGGTAACAGCCCGCAACGCGGCGGTAGGCCAGCCCCCGTCAGCCGACTTTGCGGGCGTCGCGGCGGTGTCGGTAATCCTGCTGGTTCTCGGCTGGCTTCTTCTGCGGCTGGCACGACCGCATATCGTCGCAAGACTGGGCTAGACAGAGCGCCACCGGGCCCGGCCACACAGGCCGTCTGTATCGTCACGGTCAATCAGGCCTTCCGAAGCCCAACCGCCGCCTGAGCAGACCCAGCACGCCCGTGACAATGGTGACGATGTCCGATGTCACCTGGATCATTCGGCCGGGAAAGACGGCGAGGTGGACGATGATGACGAACAAATCAGCGGGATGGTGGCTGACGCTGCCTGCAATCAGGAACAGGGGCAGGAAGACCTCATAGTACTCATTCATCACCATGAAGGATTGCGGCTGCTGCGAAACCACGATCGCCCGCATCCTGAACCACCGGACCCGACCCAAGGCCAGGGCCCCATAGGCGAGGAAGGCCAGACCCGCGCCCGTTGAACCGGTCATGACAACCAGACCCGCCAGGGCGAGGATTTCAATCGGGAACACAACCGCCAGGCCCAGTCGCCGGGCCAGCCCCTCACCGTGGCGCTGCACAAAGGTTCGCGCGCCAGCGAGTCGGTCGCTCTCGGCATCCATCAACTGGTGCCACAGGATGCCGCGCAGGCCATAGGCGGCGGCCCAGGTGCCCACGCATGTCAGCCACAGACCGTCGGGCGAGCGTTGCGCCACGGCGAACACCAGCAGCGACGCCAGAAGCGTGGGGCATAGATGAGACCCGGACGCATCCGCCATGAGCCCCCACAGTCCCCGGGTCTTCAGCCGGACGGGCGGCAGCGAGTAAAGGGTGAAGGCCACCCAGGCCAGGGCATAGACGGCGAGCAGCAACGGCTGCTCCCGCCAGGTCCACAGGAAGAACAGCCCGCCGAGCACCGGCAGGGTGATCAGGGCAAACACGATGATCGGCGATCGTCCCGAGACGCGATTGACCTTGCCGGCAGCGGCATCATCCTTGAGGTCGGTCACATCGTTGAGGACGCTGACATAGATCGCGCCCACGATGAGGCTGGCCAGCAGGGCAACGGCCGCGGGCCACAGGGGCAGGATCGGCTGATCCAGATAGACGGCGGTCGCATAGAAGATCGCCAGCGTCGGAAGGAGTTTGTACTCCCACCATTCGCTCGCGCGTAGAATTGCCCTGAGGGGCGTCATCACCGCGTGTCCCGGCCCGTCTGACATTCGATTTCGCCTATCGCGACCGCAGGAGTTTTAGCCGGCCGAACACCGCTTCACAAAGGCGATGGACGACCGCCCATGGCAAGGTTAGGGGATTGATCAGCATTGGGGAAATTCATGAGTCGTGGGGGGGATGATCTGCGCATTTGCTTCGTGAGCTGTAACGAGGCCGTCTGGGGTGGCAGCGAGGAACTCTGGGCCGGCGCGGCCCTGGCGGCGGTCCGGGCCGGCCACAAGGTCAGCGCGCTCAAACCCTACCTCGACCTGCGTCAGCCCCCCCTGAAGGCCCTCGGCGAAGCCGGCTGCCGCATGCGAAACCTGACCCATATCCCCCTGTCTGCAACCCGGGCCTATGCCGCCTTGTGCCGGGTCAGCCGCACGCTGGCGATCCTCTATCAGATGTTTCAACTGTGGCTGACGCTGCGCCTGTCCCGACCGGACCTTGTCGTCCTGTCCCAGGGGGGAAATTGGGATGGCTTCGCCTACGCCCATATCTGCCGGAAGCTGAAGCTGAGATATATTCTGATCTCGCAAAAGGCGTCCGACATCCATTGGCCGCCGGATTTCTACCGCGCGCAATGTCGTGCCCTGCATGGACAGGCCGAGGCGTCATGGTTTGTCTCGCACCACAACCGGTGCCTGACCGAGGAACAGCTGGCGATCATACTGCCGCATGCTGACGTGGTGCGGAATCCTTTTCTGGTGGACTACGCCGCCCCCCTGGCCTGGCCCGGTGATGACAGCGTGACGCGGCTGGCCTGCATTGGCCGCCTGTATCCGATGGAGAAGGGCCAGGACATACTTCTGCGGGTCCTGGCACAGCCCAAATGGCGCGAGCGGCCACTGCATGTCGACTTCTACGGTACCGGTACCGGCCAGGTCGCCCTGGAGGCAATGGCCCGACATCTCGGGCTCGCGAACGTGACCTTCCACGGCCATGTCGATGACATACCGGCCGTCTGGCAGTCGCATCACGGCCTGGTCCTGCCCTCGCGGTGCGAAGGTCTTCCGCTGGTCCTGGTGGAATGCATGCTGGTCGGCCGCATTGCGATCACGACCGATGTCGGAGGCAGCGCGGAAGTGCTGGATGACAACACCACAGGTTTCCTGGCCAGCGCCCCGACCGAGGCGGCCTTTGACGACGCGATGGAGCGGGCGTGGATGCGCCGGTCGGACTGGTCGACGATCGCCCGGTCCGCCGCAACCGCCATCCGCGACCAGGTCCCTGCCGATCCGTCCGCCGAACTCATGCTGAAGATCGTGGACCTGGCCAAGACGACTGCCGGCCCGACCGGATGAGCGAAACCGTTCAAGCGCCGTCGCTCATTCCCGTCCTGAGCGTTGTTCTGCCGGTGAGAGACGCCCTGCCCTATCTGGAAGATGCGATCCGCAGCATCGTCAACCAGACGTGGACCGATTTCGAGTTCGTCATCTGCGACGACGGCTCCACCGATGGCAGCGGCGTGGTGATCGACGCCTGGGCCGCACGCGACCCGCGGATCCGCGTCTGCCGTCGGCCCGCCTCCTTCGGTCCCGCGGATAGCGCCAACTGGGCAGCGTCCGAGGCGAAAGCCCCCCGGGTCGCCCGGATGGACGCGGACGACATCGCGCATCCCGACCGGCTTCGCGCGCAGATGCAGACGCTGGATGACCATCCGGACGCCGTCCTTGTCGGCACGCTGTGGGAGGGGATCGACCATCAGGGCAACAGGGTTCGGGCCCGGGACAGGGCGTCGCTGTCCTCCTCGACATTCCGGGCCCCGTTCGCCCACGGCTCCATCCTGTTCCTGAAACAGGCGTTTGACGCTGCCGACGGGTACCGCCAGGCCTGCGTGTTCTGGGAGGATCTTGACCTCTACCGTCGCCTCGCCCGCCAGGGTCGATTGATGATCCTGCCAGATGCCCTCTACCGGCATCGCTTTGCCCGCACGAGCACCCGACTGGTTTCGCAGCAACGCCAGGTCGAGGATGCGGTCGACCGCATGTACCGCTGCCGCGACGCCTGTCACGCCGGTCATGACTATGAGTCCCTGTTGTCAGAGCCGGCCCCGGCAAAGATCGACCCGCGCGTCTTCTGGGCCATGGGGGCGTTGCGGATGTGGGCCGGACTGTCACCCGGCGGGATCGCCCATATGTTACGGCGCGCCCGGCTGGCCGGGTCCGGCGACGCCATGGTGCTGATCGCCGTCGTACTCAGCAGCCTGTGGCCACCGGCAACCCGCACGGCTCAACGACTGGCGCTGTTCCTCAGGAACGCCTTCGCGGCTTCCGCCTGTCAGGACGGTGTCGCCTGCGAATGGGGATGGAGCGCGGCCCAGGCGGCCCGGGTCGACCCGTCGGACGTCCACCCGCTACAGGCCGGAAAACCCGGCCATGACCACCCTCCCGGCCACATGCCGCCACCGGGTTAACAAGCGTTGCCCTTCCGCCTCTTCCCCCTCACACTGATCCCGATGACTGCGGCCTGACCGCAGCATTGCCCGGCCCCCGGAAGCGTAGAATTATGATTTTAATCACGGGGTCTTCGGGCCTGATCGGCCGAGCCATCTCGGATCGAATTCAGCAATCGGGCGGCAAGGTCCGATCCTTCGATATTCGCGACACGCCCGATCAGGACATTCGCAACGGCGAGGCCCTGCAGGCTGCCATGGAAGGCGTCGCGGGCATCATCCATCTGGCGGCGGTGTCGCGCGTCGTCTGGGCCCAGCGCGACCCCGAACTTGCATGGGCGACCAATGTGGACGCGCTGACGGGCCTGCTGGACAGCGCGGGCCGTCAGCCCCACCACCCCTGGATCGTGTTTGCCAGCAGCCGGGAGGTCTACGGTGAACCCGAAGCCCTGCCGGTTCCGGAAACGGCACCGCTGCGCCCCCTCAATGTCTATGCCCGGTCCAAGGTCGCCGGCGAACAGCTCATCCAGGCTGCGCAGGCGCGTGGAGTCACGGCCGCCATCGCGCGATTTTCAAATGTCTACGGCTGTATCGAGGATCATGCCGATCGCGTCGTGCCGGCTTTCGCACGCGCCGCGGCGACAGGCGGATCGGTTCGGGTCGAGGGCGCGGACAATATGTTCGACTTCACCCATATCGACGATGTGGCCCGGGGCCTGAACCTTCTGGTTGACGCGACCGAAGCCGGTCACGCCCTGCCCCCGATCCATTTCGTCAGCGGACACGGAACGACCCTGCGCCAGCTGGCCGAGCTGGCGGCTCGCGTCAGCCCCGGGCAGGTCGACGGCCAGACCCATCCGTCCCGCAACTATGATGTCGCCCGCTTCAGGGGCGACACCGCTCTCGCGGCCCAGCTGCTGGGATGGAAGGCCGCGATCGGAATTGACGAGGGATTCCGGCTGCTGACGGACCGTTTCATTGCCGCCGGGACCGGCCTGTCGTCGACCGCGGTATCGAACCCCCAGGCCAGGCCCGCCACGCTGTCAGCCTGATCCCGGCTTGCTGGAAAGGCGACCGGGACGGAACGATCCCGTGGGCATGGTGTTCCTGCGTGAACGCGGCGGAATCGGGCCGCCAGGAACCCTGGAGGGTCATATGCTCTGGATTGTCGCCGCTATTCTCGTCGTCCTCTGGCTTCTGGGCTTTCTCGCCTTCCACATCGCCGGTGGCCTCATCCACCTCCTGCTGATCGTCGCCGTGGTGGTGGTGATCTACCAGGTCGTCACGGGACGACGGAAACTCTAGCGCGCCGGTCAGGGCCATGGTGGCGAACGGCTGACGCGACGGCCCCGCACCGATCCGCCTGCCTTTGCGTGTTTCCCCGGTTTGCTGAACAATGCCCGCGCCGGGGCCTGATGCGCCGGGGCGGGTTTTTCAGGATGGCCAGGTGAAGTCGAAGAACAGTGGCGTCCATCTGGTGGCCTGTCTGACACTGGCCCTCGGCCTGACCGCCCTGGCGGACCGGGTCCACGCCCAGGCGGCCGAGCCGGCTCCGGCCGCACCGGTCATCCGCACGGATAGCGACGCGCGATCGGACGCCGCCATCGCCGAACGCCTGCGCCGCATCTTCGGAGAACTGGACGCCCTGTCCGCCGTCCGGGTGCGCGTTGCCGAAGGCGTGGTGACGCTGGACGGGGCCCTGCCGGATCGGGCCGACCTCGTGCGGGCCGAACAGATCGCCGGTCGCGTCGACGGCGTGGTCGCGGTCCGCAATGACATCGCGGCCAGTGTCGACGTCGGCGAGCGGGTCTCGCCCTTCCTGCAGAAGCTGACCGCCCTGCTCCGGTCGGTGGTCAACAGCGCGCCGCTGCTGCTGCTGGGCGGCCTGGTGCTGGCGGTCTTTGTCGCCTTCGGCTGGTGGGTGGCGTCGTTCAGCCGGTTCTGGCGCGGCCTGACACCGAACCCCTTTGTCGGCGAACTTCTGGCCCAGGCGGTCCGGGTCACCAGTGCGGTCGCCGGGATCGTGCTGGCGCTCAACCTCGTCGGGGCCACCGCCCTGATGGGCACGGTGCTGGGCGGGGCCGGGGTGATCGGCCTGGCGATCGGTTTCGCGGTTCGCGACACGCTGGAGAACTACATCTCCAGCATCATGCTCAGCCTGCGCCAGCCGTTCCGCGCCAATGACCACGTCGTCATCGACAGCCAGGAGGGCAAGGTGGTGCGCCTGACCTCACGCGCCACCGTGCTGATGACGCTGGACGGCAATCACCTGCGCATCCCCAATGCGATCGTCTTCAAGGCCGTCATCCTGAACTACACGCGCAATCCCGAACGGCGGCTGGAGTTCGACCTGGGCGTCGACGCCGAGGATGACCCGGAAGCCGCCATCAGCACCGGTGTGGCGGCGCTGGCGGCGCTGGACTTCATTCTCGACAAGCCCGCGCCGAGCGGCCTGATCGTCACCGTCGGCGACAGCAATATCGTTCTGAAATTCATGGCGTGGATCAATCAGGGGGATGCCGATTTCCTGAAGGCCCGCAGTCGCTCTATCCGTGCCGCGAAAATGGCAATCGAGGCGGCCGGCTTCACCCTGCCCGAACCGATCTATCGCCTGCGTATCGACCAGTTTCCGGATCTGGCGCGCGCCATCAACGCCAAGCCCAGCCGGGACACGCCGGTGGCCCCGGCACCGGCCCAGGCCGCGAGGGGGGCGAGCGACACCATGTCAGTCAGTCCCGATGACCATATCGAGGCCACCATCGCAGCGGAACGGCGCGACTCCGGCGAAGAGGACCTCCTCTCGCAGGAACGACCGATCGAATAGACAATCCGGTCGTCGATGGGCCCGGGCTTGCGCTTCGCCTGTGAACGGCGTCGCCGAAAGACCCGACCGGTTGCGGCGCATCGCCGCCCTGGCAGATCAGGCCATCGCCGCCGTGACCGCATCCCCGGTCGCCTGGGCGGCCAGGACCTGAAGATTGGCCATGGCGGGCCGCATCGCCTCGCGCAGGCGGCCCAGAACGGCCATCTTGTCGGTCTCGTCCGGCGTCACCCCGTCAACGACCTTGCCGAAACCGTCCAGACGACTGTCCCGGATCCAGCCCCGCAGCGCAGGCTCGGACGACCGGAGCACCTGATGACGCAGGTTGGCCAGTTCGGCCTGCGGAAAGTCGAGGATTCCATTCGGAAACGGGAAAGGCGCGCACAGGGCGTTCTTGCGGTCCTCGTCATCCATATGGGCCTCGACCCAGGCGATCAGCGCGGCGCTGAAGGTCACGAGGGGGCCTTGCACCACCTGCAGGGTAATGCGGTCGGGGGCGAAGACCGGGACCGACGGCCGCCGGGTGATCCCTGAGGCTGTGCAGTCGATATAGAGGGACCCCGCCGCGACCGGGACGAAGGCGTCATCGAAGCGAAGGCCATCGGCCTCGATCGCGCGCACCCGGCCATGACGGATTACATCGGCAATGCCGCGCAGGGCCTCGATCTCCGCGATCGAGACCGTGGCATAATGGAACATCTGCGGACGGACCGACGGGTCGATGCGCAGCATGTTCCCGGACGCCTCCAGCTGTTCGAACAGGGCCTCGGTGTCCGTCGCCGTGGCGAAGGCCCCCAGCTTTCGGGCATAGGCCCCGATCGAGTCGTGAAAGAATTCGGCTCCGGGCTGGGTGGTCTGACGATTGATCAGCCAGGAATCGCGCGGCATCACCCAGCGGATCCGGTCGGCCGGGACCCCGGCCCCCAGCAGCCAGACCCCCGCATCCATCGCCGTCTTGCCCGCGCCGATGATGACATAGCCCGTCGGCACCGGGGCGTCCGACCGGGCCAGATGCGGCAGGGCATTGGGCGTCACCAGACGCACCCCGTCCGCGACCGCATAGGCGGGGGCCGTGGTCGATGGAACCGCGGTGGCGGTATAGGTCGCATCGACCGTCCTGCGCCGGACCTTCACCCGGGTCTCGTCCCCGGTCAGCAGCGAGACCAGCTGTCCGTCGCCGCGATAGTCCGTCATCGGAAGATAGTCGACCCGCCCGCTCGCCAGCAGTTTCTGCCGCATCACCGCACTGAAATAGCCGCAGACCTCCGGCCCGGTCGCCAGTTCGTACAGACCGGCATTGACCCCGTGCGTATCCTTGATCCCCGATCCCAGGGGCATGGAATTGACGCCGTAATAGGCGGACGGCTGGTGCAGGGCGACGAAGGAATAGGCGTCGTTCCAGTGGCCGCCCGGCTGGCCATGCCGGTCGACGATGGTGATCCGGGCGTCGCTCTCGGCGACCAGGGTGTCGGCGAAGGCCAGGCCCATCGCGCCACTGCCGACGACCAGATAGTCGGTCTCGATCTCGGTGGATCTTGTCATTCGGTCTTGTTCCCCCCGCATCCGCGGCGCATCACGCTTAGAGACCGGCGTTGTCTTTAACAACCTGCCCGCCGGAAGGGATCAGAGGGACGTATGATGCAGGACTGGGATTTTCTGATCGACCGGACGGACCTGTCGCTGACCGAGGTTCGCCCCCTGCCTGCGCCCGACACGGTCCCGCTGGAAGACGGCGAGGTGATGCTGGACATCGAACGCTTCGCCCTGACCGCCAACAACATCACCTACGGCGTCTACGGCGACCGTCTCGGCTACTGGCGCTTCTTCCCCGCGGCCGACAACTGGGGCCGGATCCCGGTCTGGGGCTTCGCCCGGGTCCGGCGTTCGATGGTCGAGGCGATCCCCGTCGGCACACGGTTTTTCGGCTATCTGCCGATGGCGACCCACTGGGTCACCCGGCTGGAACGCAAGCCCTGGGGGGTGGTCGATGCCGCGCCGCATCGCGCCGACCTGCCGCCAGCCTACAACAGCCTCATCGAGGCCGCGCCCGGCCCGCGCGACGACCAGATCGCCCTGCTTCGCCCCCTGTTCCTGACCGCCTTTCTGCTGGACGACTATTTCGCGGAGCATGCGGATTTCGGGGCCACCACCTTCATCCTGTCCAGTGCCTCCAGCAAGACCGCCCTGGGCCTCGGCTGGCTGCTGGCCAAACGCGGCGTGCGCGTCATTGGCCTGACCTCGCCGCGCAATACCGGCTTTGTCGAGGGCGTCGGCTGCTACGCCGAGACCCGCACCTATGACAGCCTGGCCGACACCCCGATCGACGGGCAGGTCGTGTTCGTCGACTTCGCCGGCAATCCCGAAGTCGTGGCCGCGGTCCACCACAGTCTCGGTGAGCAGCTGGTGCACAGCGCCGTCGTGGGCAGCACCCACCAGGCCGGCGGGGCCGTCGGACCGGGCCGTCTGCCGGGACCGCGGCCGACCTTCTTCTTCGCCCCGGACCAGGCACGTCAGCGCGCGAAGGACTGGGGTGGCGCGGTGTTGAACACCCGCATCCAGGCCGCGCTGGACGACTTCATCGCCGCCAACGGCTGGCTGGAGGTCAGGACCCATGCAGGCTACGCCGCTCTGGAGACAGTCTACCGGACCGTTCTGTCCGGCCGGGCCCGTCCCGAGGCCGGACATATGGTGACACCCGCACCGGGCGACTGACGCGCGGCCGGGGTCCCTCGGTCTCGTCGCCGGGCGAACGGCCTGCTAGCAAGGCGGGGAAAGCGAGGTTCCCATGCTGAAGATGTTTGCTGCCGTCGTCGCTGCCCTGTTGCTGCTGCCTGTCCAGGCGGTGGCCGAGCCGCGCGCCGGCTTCCACGCCGGTCCCGTGTTCCCGACCTTCGGTGACATCGCCACGGTCGAGAGCGAGCTGCCCATTCCGGAAGGCACCGTCTTCCGGGTGATCTTCAACGTGACCGACAAGGCCACGCCCGGCCAGTTCAACCGGGCGATCGACTCGGCTGCGCGCTTCATCAACATGCATGTCGAGGCCGGTATCCCGCTTGCCGACATCCATGTCGCGGTCGTGGTCCACGGCGGCGCGGCCGCCGACCTGCTGACCCAAGAGGTCTATGCGGCGCGCAATGACGGGGCCGTCAACGGCAGCGCCCCGACCATCGCGGCCCTGGCCACCCACGGCGTCGACATCTGGCTGTGCGGCCAGACAGCGGTCGCCTACCGGATGACAAAGGCCGACCTGCTTCCGGAGGTGAAGCTGTCCCTGTCGGCGATGACCGCCTTCGCCCTGCTGCAGCAGCAGGGCTACACCCTCAATCCCGGCTAGGACCGGGCCGCAGGATTGCCGGGAAAGGATTCGGCGGCCGCAGTCATCAGCGGCCGCCTCCCGGTGTCTGGGTCACCGGCGGCCCGCCTTGGAATTCCGGGTCCGGCAGGGAGTCGAACGCCCCCTTCAGCGCGCCGGCCCATTCGCTGGCAATGGTCTGGAAATAGGGATCATCCTGCTCGACCCGCTGCTCGTGAGCCGGGGCATAGTCATCGGTGCGATAGATCTGGAAATCCAGCGGCAGGCCGACCGACAGATTGGCCTTCAGCGTTGAGTCGAACGACACCATCAGCAGTTTGACGGCCTGTTCGAAACTCATATCCGGATCAAAGCCACGCACCAGGATGGGCCGACCATATTTGGTCTCGCCGATCTGGAAGAAGGGATTGTCCTCGGTGGCCTCGATGAAATTGCCTTCCGGATAGATCAGGAACAGGCGCGGCGGCATGCCCTTGATCTGGCCGCCGACGATGATCGTGGCACCGAATTTGGCCTCGGCGGTCTGGCCGCTGTGCGAATTCATCTTGATGGTCTCGCGCAGGGTCTCGCCGACCAGACGCGCCGCCTGGAACATGGTCGGCACCTCGAGCAGGGAGGGATTGCGCTCGGCCGGGACCTTGCTGCGTTCATCCAGGGTGCTGACCACCGACTGGGTGGTGGCCAGGTTGCCGGCGGTCATGATCGTGATCATCCGCTCGCCCGGTTTGTGCCAGCTGAACATCTTCCGGACCTTGGCGATGTTGTCGACACCGGCATTGGTCCGGGTGTCGGTCATGAACACCAGCCCCTTGTTCAGGCGCAGGCCAACGCAATAGGTCATGACAGTCTCACAGGGTTCGGTCGGGCAGACATCGCTACTGCTGAACCTGCAGCTGCACGATCATGGATTCGTTGTGTCCACCGAAGACGATACCGGAAATCGGGGCGGCTTCACCATAGTCGAGGCCGGTGGCGACGCGGACATAGCGGGGGTCGGGCGACACGCCGTTGGAGACGTCGAAACCGACCCATCCCAGCCCCTCGACATGGGCCTCTGCCCAGGCGTGGCCGGCCTCCTGCTCGACGCGATCATTCATCACCAGATAGCCGCTGACATAGCGGGCCGGATAACCCATCAGCCGGGCGGCGGCGATGAAGATATGGGCGTGGTCCTGACAGACCCCCTGCCCCGCCTCCAGCGCCAGCTCGGCCGTCGTCGACAGATCGGTCGCCCCCGTCGCATAGGGCACCGTGGCCAGGATCAGGGCCGACAGCGCATGCAGACGGGCGGTGTCATTGTCGAAATCCTTGCCGAGGTCGCGCACCAGCTGCCGGACCCGGGCACCGGCCCGGGTGTGCGGCGTCGTCCGCTGGAAATACCACAACGGGGCAAAGCCCCCGTGCTGGCCGATGATACCGACGGTATCGGCCGTATCGACCTCGCCCTCACAGACAATGGTCACCGACCGGGCCCCGGGATCGATGGCCAGCAGCTCGACCTGGTTGTTGTGCTGGTCGGTAAAGGTCACCGCCTTGCGACCGCCCTGCACCTCGGTTCGCCACGATACAATGGTCTGACCCGCCGAGGCCTTGGGGATCATCCGCAACTGCTGCAGGCCGTGGGTCGGCGGCTGGTCATAGTGATATTCGGTACTGTGCCGGATCTTCACGCGCATGGGGTCATCCGTAGAATCGGTAGTCCTGCTCGATCTGGAGACCGAGCGCAGTATTGCAGGCGATGAAATCCGTCAGGAACTGGTGCAGGCCGGTTTCGAAAATCGAGTCGATCGAATGACCGGCCAGACGGTTCACGGCAGCCCGGGCCAGGTCGTGGCAGGGCAGAGCCTCACCATAGGCCTCGGCCAGAAGCTCCAGATGTTCGCAGATCTGGCCGACGCTGTAGGCCAGGGACCGCGGCATGCGCGGATCCAGAATAATCAGATTGGCGATCTGCTTCGGATTGGCCGTGCCGTCACTCAACCAGCGATAGGCCCGCTGCGCGGACACCGACCGCAGGATCGTCTCCCACTGCACATTGTCGAGCGAAGACCCGACGAAGGAGACCGAGGGCAGCAGCACATAGTATTTCACGTCAAGAATGCGCGCCGTATTGTCCGCCCGCTCCACGAACGTCCCCATATGGGCGAAATTATAGACGTCGTTCCGCATCATCGTGCCGGTCAGGGCCCCGCGCACCAGGGCATTCTGGCGGCGGATGGTGGCCAGGACGTCGGGCAGGCCGCTTTCCGAAACCGGTCGCTTCAGCACCGCCTTGATGGTCATCCAGCATTCGTTGGTCGCCTCCCAGACCTCGCGGGTCAGGGCGGTCCGCACCAGCCGGGCATTGCTGCGGGCGCTGTCGATGGCCGACATGACGCTGGACGGATTGGTCGGATCGCGCAGCAGGAAGTCGATGACGCTGCTGGCCCTGAAGTCGTCATAGCGGGCCAGATAGGCCTTGCGGACCCCGGCCGTGCCGATGACCGACGCCCACTCCGCCTCGGCCGCCGCCGACCGGGTCAGGGCGATGCGGAATCCCGCATCAACCAGGCGCGCGGTATTCTCGCTGCGCTCCAGAAAGCGGAACATCCAGAACAGGCCACCTGCGGTCTTGCCTAGCATGGGCTGTCTCCCCGAACGGCGCTCATTCCTCCAGCACCCAGGTATCCTTGGTGCCACCGCCCTGGCTGGAGTTGACCACCAGGGACCCGGCCTTCATCGCCACCCGGGTCAGGCCGCCGGGCGTGATATCGATCTTGTTGGGCGAGACCAGCACGAACGGACGCAGGTCGACGTGGCGCGGGGCCAGCCCGGCCTTGGTCAGCACCGGCACCGTCGACAGGGCCAGGGTCGGCTGGGCGATATAGTTGCCCGGCCGCGACTTCAGCTTGGCGGCAAAGGCCGTGATCTCGCGCTTGCTGGCGGCGGGACCGACCAGCATGCCGTAGCCTCCGGACCCGTGCACCTCCTTGACCACCAGCTCGGCCAGGTGTTCCAGCACATAGGCCAGGGCGTCGGGTTCGGCGCAGCGCCAGGTCGGCACATTTTTCAGAATGGCTTTCTCGCCGGTATAGAATTCCACGATCTCGGGCATGTAGCTGTAGATCGCCTTGTCATCGGCGATGCCCGTGCCCGGCGCGTTGGCGATGGTGATCCCGCCGGCACGATAGACGTCCATGATACCGGGCACTCCGAGCTGGGAGGCCGGATTGAAATTCAGCGGGTCGAGATAGTCATCATCGACGCGCCGGTACAGGACATCGATCGGCTTGTAGCCCTGGGTGGTCCGCATCGCGATCCGCCCGTCGACCAGCCGCAGGTCATGCCCCTCGACCAGTTCGACGCCCATCTGGTCGGCCAGGAAGGAATGTTCGAAATAGGCCGAGTTGTGAATGCCCGGCGTCAGCACCGCCACGACGGGCGTGCCGCTGCAGCCCGCGGGCGCACAGGCCGCCAGCGATCGTCTCAGCAGTTTGGGATAGTCCCCCACCTCGCGGACAGACACCCGGGAAAACAGCTCCGGAAACATCTGCAGCATCGTCTCGCGGTTTTCGAGCATGTAGGAGACACCCGACGGCGTCCGGGCATTGTCCTCGAGCACGAAGAACTCGTCCTCGCCGGTCCGGACGATGTCGGTCCCGACGATGTGGGTGTAGATTCCGCCGGGCGGCGAGACGCCGATCATCTGCGGCAGGAAGGCTTCGTTGCGGGCGATCAGTTCGGTCGGAATGCGCCCGGCCCGCAGGATTTCCTGACGATGATAGATGTCGTGCAGGAAGGCGTTGATGGCCCGTACCCGCTGCTCGATACCCTTGGTCAGCCGGCTCCACTCCCGCGCGGCGATGATGCGCGGCACGATGTCGAACGGGATCAGCCGCTCATTGGCTTCCTGCTGTCCGTAGACATTGAAGGTGATGCCGGTGCGCCGGAAGAAGACCTCGGCCTCCTTCGACTTTTGCCGAAGCCTTGCGGCATCCTGGCGGTCAAACCATTCGGCATAATCCCTGTACGGCCCCCGCGAAGCATCGCCGGAACCATACATCTCATCGAAAAAGTCTATTTTATCGGACATTGTCGTCAGTATTTCACATATATTGCCGAAATTCAATGCAGATCGGCAAAATATTGCGTGCTGACAGGCTGTTGCGACAGAATACTTCGCTTGTTATTAGCTCAACGGTAAAACGCACCGGACATACTGTGGCCACCCGCAACATGGGCGCGTTTGCTCAGGCCGAATATGGAAGCCAGAGAACAGGGCACACCCATTCCCACGCACTGACCAGAGGCAAGTCCGCCGTTCAGGCCAGGATCACGGTGAAGTTACCCGTCGGACCGGCCGTCGCCGCCGTTGCGGCCCGACTGACCCGGCAGGCCTCAGTCGCCAGAGCCCGACGCATAGCGGGCGTCCTCGAGCCAGGCCCCCAGTTCCAGGTCAGGAACCTTGGTCAGGTCCTTGCCCAGCGAACCGCTGACGGAAACGGAGGCGGCCAGCCGGTCGCGCAGCGGAGCCATCAGTCCGGGCGGTGCCGCGACATAGACCGCAGCCAGATTATCCTGGCGAACGAGCGCCACGGCCCGGTCAGCAACCTCGACGACAAAGGCTTCCTTGGCCAACCGGTCAGAGTCGTCCTTGCCGGTGCCGTGTCGCCCGCTGCCGACGCTGTCAAACACCCGGGTGGCGGGATTGGCGGCCCGTTCTGCCTTCAGTGCCCGCAAGGTCTCGCCATTGTCCATCTCCTCAACGGTGACGAAGCCGCCGCCATCGGGAACACGCCGCACGAGCCGGGCGCGACCGCCGTCACTGATTACGAACAGCAGGGTTCTGATGTCGACCATCCAACGTCTCCTCGATCGGCCTTCGTCCGCTGCACGACTGCCGCGAACCCGGATCCCGGCACAGCGCCGGGAGATAGAAGGGGCCGACCCGCTCTGCGGCAACGGCAACCACCGTTTCAGAGCCCCGGATCGACTGGCCCGCTGTCAGTGTGCCGTGCCCCGGTCCTGCCGGCCTTGACCCCGATCAATTCGCGCCGTGACCCAGGCTGACGTCGGCGGGAACCGGGCCTGAATATCCACGTTTCGCCCAGCAGGGCGCGGCTGGACCGGGACAGAAGGCGGCGATCCGGACGATCCGGACCGCATCAGGAAACACCGGTTTTTTACATTGCTGGCGCACTGCACCATGGTCGCTGTGGAGGTACCCGTGAAAACCCTGATCCACTATCTGACGTGCCTCTTCCGGGGCCACCGCTGGGTCGACAGCCGCAGTATGCCCGGCATGCTGACCTGTATGCGTTGCCGGCGCCGGACCCAGGCCTGACCCCCCGGTCAGCTGACGTCGGTGATCAGACCAGCCGGCTCTGCACCACGGCCGCTTCAATGAAGCCCGCAAACAGGGGATGCGGGGCGAAGGGCCGACTCTTCAGCTCCGGATGATACTGGACGCCGATGAACCACGGATGGTCCGGACGCTCGACGGTCTCGGGCAGGACGCCGTCCGGCGAGAGCCCTGAAAACACCAGACCGGCCTTGGTCTCGATCGCTTCGCGATAGTTGATATTGACCTCATAGCGGTGACGATGCCGCTCACTGATGGTCGTCGTGCCATAGATGCCGGCGATCCGGGTTCCCGGCACCAGCAGAGACTCATAGGCCCCCAGCCGCATGGTCCCGCCGAGGTCGCCACCCTTCTGACGCAGTACCCGCTGGTTGCCCTGGGTCCATTCGGTCATCAGGCCGACCACCGGCTCCTGGGTCGGGCCGAACTCGGTTGACGAGGCCTTCGGATAGCCGGCTAGGTTCCTGGCGGCCTCGATCACCGCCATCTGCATGCCGAAACAGATGCCGAAATAGGGAATCTTGCGCTCGCGGGCGAAGCGGGCCGCCTCGATCTTGCCCTCGGCCCCGCGCTCGCCGAACCCGCCGGGCACCAGCACCGCATGGGCCCCCTGCAGTCGCAGCTCACAGGCCTCGCGGTCGCCCTCGAAGGTGTCGGCCTCGACCCAGTCGATATTGACCCGGACATTGTTGGCGACCCCGCCGTGCTGCAGGGCCTCGATCAGGGATTTATAGGCGTCCTTCAGCACGGTGTATTTGCCGACCACGGCCACCGTGACCTCGCCGTCCGGATGCAGGCGGCGGCGCGCGATCTCTTCCCACATGGTCAGGTCGGGCTCGGGCGCGTCGCTGATGCCGAAATGGGCCAGCACCTCGGCGTCCAGCCCCTCGTGGTGATAGTCCAGCGGCACGGCATAGATGTCCGCCGAATCCATCGCCTGGATCACCCCGGTTTCCCGCACATTGCAGAACAGGCCGATCTTGCGCTTTTCCTCCGCCGGGATCGGCTGTTCACAGCGGCACAGCAGGATGTCGGGCTGGATGCCGATCGAGCGCAGTTCCTTGACCGAATGCTGGGTCGGCTTGGTCTTCATCTCGCCGGCGGTCTTGATGAAGGGCAGCAGGGTCAGGTGGACGAAGCACGACTGGCCGCGCGGCAGGTCCTGGCCCAGCTGGCGGATGGCCTCGAAGAAGGGCAGCCCCTCGATGTCGCCGACCGTGCCGCCGATCTCGACGAGGACAAAGTCGACGTCCTCACCGGCATCGGTCAGGGCGGGGGTCAGGCAGAACTGCTTGATCTGGTCTGTGACGTGCGGAATGACCTGGACCGTCGCCCCCAGATAGTCGCCACGCCGCTCCTTCTCGAGGATGGTCGAATAGATGCGGCCGGTGGTGATGTTGTCCGACCGGGCAGCCGAGACTCCGGTGAACCGCTCGTAGTGGCCCAGGTCGAGATCGGTCTCGGCCCCGTCATCGGTGACGAAGACCTCGCCGTGCTGATAGGGGCTCATCGTGCCCGGATCGACGTTGAGATAGGGGTCCAGCTTGCGCAGCCGCACCTTGTAGCCGCGCGCCTGGAGCAGCGCACCGAGAGCGGCGGAGGCGAGGCCTTTTCCCAATGAGGAAACCACGCCGCCAGTGATGAACACATAACGGGCCATGGGAGCTTACCTTACCGCCGATTCGCGCGGCCCGTGATGGGGCTTGCGCGAACCATCTGTTGAAAACGAAACGGGCGCGCCTGCGCGCGCCCGGGACTTGAGACATTCAGGGCCGAAACCGGCGGCGGAACGACCGCCGGCCACGGTCCCTATTGCGCCGGTGTCGACGCGCCGGTCGGCAGGCTGGCTTCCAGGTCGTCCAGCGACGGAGCCGCCGGCTGGACAGGCGTGGTCGGGGCCGGAGCGGCAGCGGCCGGAGCCTGGGTATCACCGCCGACGGCGATCGCACCCACGTCATCAGCGTTGATAACCGACTCATTGGATCGAGTCACATTGCCGGCGATCGTCAGGCCGATAGCGCAGAGGAAGAACAGGATTGCCAGGATCGAGGTCGCCTGGGTCAGCAGGTTGCCGGCCCCGCGGGCGGTCATGAAGCCCGACGGGCCGCCGCCCATGCCCAGCGCGCCGCCTTCGGAGCGCTGCAACAGGATCACCCCGGTGAGGGCGACCGAAATCAGGATCATGGCGACGAGCAAAATGGTCTGGAGCATGGTGTCAATCATGTGGGCGCGAAGCTGCGCCGATCAAGCGGCGGCGTCTAACATTGATGCGGCCCTGGAGCAAACATCGATACCGGCAGGGGCGGGTCAGGCCCCGCGGATAATGCCGAGAAAATCGACCGCCTTCAGCGACGCTCCCCCGACCAGAGCCCCCCCGACCTCGGGAACGGCCAGGATCTCCGCGGCATTGGCGGGCTTGACCGACCCCCCGTAAAGAATCGGCACGATGTCGCCGGCATCACCCAGTCGCGCCTGGACGGCCAGGCGAACGGCCCGGTGGACGGCCTCGATCTCCTCCAGCGTCGGGGTCAGGCCGGTGCCGATGGCCCAGACCGGTTCATAGGCCAGGGCGAAGGGCCGGCCGGCCAGGCCCAGCGGCACCGATCCGGCGACCTGACGGCTCACGACCGCAACGGCCTGTCCCGCCTCACGCTGCGCCAGGGTCTCGCCCACACAGATAATCGGCTCCAGCCCGGCGGCCAGCGCAGCCTCGGCCTTGGCGGCGACATCGGCATCGGTCTCGGCGAATCCGGCGCGGCGTTCGGAATGCCCCAGAATGACCAGCCGTGCGCCGGCGTCCGTCAGCATCTCGGCCGAAACCGAACCGGTGAAGGCTCCGGCGGCGGCGGCATGACAATCCTGCCCGCCCAGTTCGACGGCCCCGCCGCCCAGCAGCCGGGCCATGCGTTCAATCAGGGTGGCCGGCGGGCACAGAACCACACGACAGGCTGCCGGGTCGGCCTCGAGCGCCTGTTTCAGGGCCTCGGCCTCGGCCAGATCCCGGCCCAGGCCGTTCATCTTCCAATTGCCTGCGATCAACTTCACGGATTGTTTCATACGCCCTGTTTAGGCATCCCGCGAGCCCAAGCCAAGCCGTCGGCAGCAGCGGCCGCTTGCCGTGCTACCCTGACGAGCCCTATACGCCACAGACGCTTCCCTTGCCGTCGGCCCGTCAGGTTCTTTCGATGATCTCCGTGTTCCGCAATTTCGCCAAATCCAAATGGGCCATCGGCCTGATCATCCTGCTGGGCCTCGGCCTGCTGGTGACGGGCGGCTCGCAGGTGGATGTACTTAATTTCGGCCCCAAACACGTGATCACCGCCGGTGACCGCAGCGTCGGCCAGCAGCAGTTCCGGACCGATTTCGAGCGGATCCGCAACAATCTGCAGGAACAGGCCGGTCGGCCCGTGTCGATCGACGACCTGATCAATGAAAACATCCACCTGCGTTATCTCGATAACCAGACGCAGCGTCTCGGCTTCCTGGCCTGGGCCTGGAAGGCCGGTATTCGCCCGGGCAAGGCCCTGGTGCTGAAGCAGATCCGTCAGGCCCCGGTGTTCTTCAACCAGGTGACCGGCGAGTTTGACGACAACGCCTACAAGACGGCCCTGGCGGCCCAGAACATCACGCCGGCCCAGCTGGAGCAGGAATTCCGCGACGAGTACGCCAGCAACCATTTCAACGCCGCCATCTTCTCCGGCACCCGCCTGCCCCGCATCTACGGGGCCCTGGTGGCCGGCCAGGCGCTGGAAACCCGCGACGGACGCTTCTTCACCGTGACCCAGGCCATGGCCGGAACCTCGCCCAAACCGACCGAGGCCCAACTGACCGCCTTCATGACCGAGAACGCCGATCGTCTGCGCCAACCTGAATACCGGATGGCGGCGCTGGTCCTGTTCAACGGCGGCACCGCCGCCACCGCCCCGATCGCTGAGTCGCGGATCCAGGAACGCTTCGAATTCCGCAAGGACGCCCTGTCCGATGCCGAGACGCGCACCTTCGTCACCCTGACCGCCCCGACCCGGGCCGCCGCCGACAAGGTCGCGACCGCCCTGCGCGCTGGTCAGACCCCGGCCCAGGCCGCGGCCGCCAACGGGGCCCAGGTCGCCCCCTATACCGACACCGCCCGCGCCGCCATCGGCGACCCGGCGATCGCCGCCGCCGTCTTCGGTCTGGCCGCCAATGAAGTGTCCGCCCCGATCCAGGGACGGGTCGGTTTCACGGTCGCCAGGGTCGAATCGATCACGCCGGGCCGCGCCGCCTCGCTGGACGGCGTGCGCGACGCCATCATCGCCGAACTGCGCCAGGAAGACGTCCGCGGGGCGGTCTATGATCGCGTCGACCGCTATGAGAAGGCCCGCACCGAAGGCAAGACGCTGGAAGCCGCAGCCCAGGAAGTCGGTGCCCGCATCATCCAGCTGCCGCCCTTCACCGAAGACGGCAAGACGCCCGACGGTCAGCCGATGAACGCCCCGCCGCAGATTTTCAGCACCGCCTGGAGCCTGACCAAGGGTGCCGAGAGTGAAGTGGTCGACGCTGGCCAGGGTCAGTATTTCGTGCTGCGCCTCGACGATATCCGTCCCGCCAGCCTGCCGGCCCTGGCCGACATCCGCGCCCCGCTGGAACAGCAGTGGCTGCTTCGCGAGAACAATCGTCTGCTGGTCACCAAGGCCGAGGAACTGGCCGGACGCATCCGTGCCGGTGAGGACGTCGCCGCCGTCGCCCGGTCGATCGGGGCCACGGTCCAGACGCACACGGGCGTCAAACAGGACCAGCAGAGCCAGGAAGCACTCGGCCAGGGCGGGCTTCAGGGCCTGTTCGGCCAGGGTCGCGGTCAGGTGTTCACCCTGCCCCAGTCGGCAACCAGCTATGTGATCGGCCGGGTCGACCAGATCCATGCCGCGGTCCCGGCGCTCGCCGCGCCGATTGCCGAACAGGTTCGCCCGCGCATGACCCAGGAGCAGGTCCAGGCCATGATCCAGCAGGCGATGACCGCTGCCGCCGCCCGGACCAAGGCGACCTATGATCTCGCCCGCGCCCGCGTCGCCCTGGGTCTCAGCCCCGAGGCCGCCCCGGCGGCCGCCGGGGCTCCGGCTCCGGCACCCGCCCCGGCACCATGACCACCGGGCCGGGCGCGGCGGGCTTTGAGGCCTTTGCCGCGGGCTGGACAGCGGGGTGCCCCCAGGTCGTCGTCCGCCGGCTGGTCGATGACCTGGAGACCCCGGTCTCGGCCTATCTGAAGGTCGGTCATGGTCGGCCCTATGCCTTCCTGCTGGAGTCCGTCGAGGGGGGAGCCGTCAACGGCCGCTATTCGATCATCACCCGCGACCCGGACGTGGTCTGGCGCTGCCGCGACGGCCGGGCCGAACAGGCCCGCGGCCCGGCCATCGCCGCCGGTCATTTCACCGCCGAGCCGGGTCCGGCGCTGGAGTCCCTGCGCGCCCTGATCGCCGCCACCCGGTTCGACCTGCCTGACGACCTGCCGCCGATGGCGGCGGGCCTGTTCGGGGTGTTCGGCTACGACATGGTGCGGCTACTGGAACCGCTGGGCGCGGCCAATCCGGATCCGCTGGACCTGCCCGATGCCGTCCTCGCCCGACCGGCCCTGGTGGGTATCTTTGATTCGGTGCGCCACGAGATCGTTCTGGTCTCCGCCGCCTATCCCGACAGCGGCCAGGATGCCCGCAGCGCCCATACGGCCGCCACGGCCCGACTGGACAGGTTCGAGTCCGAGCTACGCGCCCCCCTGGGTGCCCGCGCGGAACCGGTCGATATCCCGACCCCGGACTTCCGCTCGCCGGTCGACGGCACCGGTTTCGCCGGCATGGTCGCCGCCGCCAAGGCCTATATCGAGGCCGGCGACATCTTTCAGGTCGTGCTCAGCCACCGATTCTCGGCCCCATGGACCGAAGACCCGTTCGCCTTCTACCGCTCGCTGCGCCGCCAGAACCCGTCGCCCTATCTGTTCTTCCTCGATTTCGTCGACTTCCAGCTGGCCGGATCCAGCCCGGAAATCCTCGTGCGGCTCAAGGACGGGGCGGTCACCATCCGCCCCCTGGCCGGCACCCGCCCGCGCGGGGCCACGCCCGAGGCCGACCGCGCGCTGGAGGCGGAACTGCTGGCCGATCCCAAGGAACGGGCCGAGCATCTGATGCTGCTGGATCTCGGCCGCAACGATGTGGGCCGGGTCTCGATCCCGGGTACGGTCGAGGTCACCGAGAGCTTCACCGTCGAACGCTACAGTCAGGTCATGCATATCGTGTCGGACGTGCGCGGCCGGGCCGATCCGAAGCTGGACGCCGTCGACACCCTGCTGGCCGCCCTGCCCGCCGGCACCCTGTCCGGCGCGCCCAAGGTCCGGGCCATGGCCATCATCGACGAGCTGGAAACCGAAAAACGCGGCGTCGGCTACGGCGGCGGGGTCGGTTACATTTCGGCCGGGGGCGAGGCCGACATCTGTATCGTGCTGCGCACGGCGATGTTCACCGATGACCGGATCTTCGTCCAGGCCGGGGCCGGGGTGGTGGTCGACAGCGATCCGGCAGCCGAATATGCCGAAACCCTGGCCAAGGCCCGGGCACCGATGAACGCCGCCGCCGATGCCTGGCGCTACACCAGCGGAAACCGCTGAGCCCTAGCCGAGCGCCGGGTTGCTGGCCGCCGGCACGATCCGGACGCCGGCGTCATTGAAGCGGACACCCGGTCCCAACACCATCACACCGGCCATCAGCACCGCTGCCGTCGCCGCCAGGGCCGTAGCGACCAGGGTAGCCCAGGGGCTGTGCACGGCGGTGGCCGGCTGCAGCAGCGCACGGGCCTGGTCGATCGCGGAATCAGTCATGGATTTTCCCGTCTCTACCGCTCGATTGCAGCCCGAGACGGTTAACGAACCCTTATCAGCGCTGCCGGCGCTTGGCGGACGGGCGCTGGGGCCCTAGAAGCCGGGGATGATCCTCGTCGTCGATAACTACGACAGCTTTACCTACAACCTCGTCCACTACCTCGCGGAACTGGGGGCGGAGACGCGCGTGGTGCGCAACGACGACCTGACCGTGGACGAGGCCTGGGCCCTGAAGCCCGAGGCCGTGCTGCTGTCACCCGGCCCCTGCGCGCCGGACCAGGCCGGCATCTGCCTGTCCCTGCTGACCTCGGCCCCGGAGACCATGCCGATTTTCGGCGTCTGCCTCGGCCACCAGGCCATGGGTCAGGCCTTCGGCGGCGACGTCATTCGCGCCAAAAGCCTGATGCACGGCAAGACCTCACCGATCGAACACAGCGGACAGAGTGTCTTCAAGGGCCTGCCCACGCCCTTCACCGCCACCCGCTATCACAGCCTCGCGGTGCGCCGGGACACCCTGCCCGACGTACTGGACGTGACCGCCTGGACCGCCGACGGCGAGATCATGGGCCTGGCCCACAGGACCCGGCCAATCCACGGGGTCCAGTTCCACCCCGAGTCGATCGCCACCGAACACGGTCACGACCTGCTCGCCAACTTCCTCGACCTGGCCGGGGTCAAGCGCCGGGCCATGGTCTGACGCCGTGGCTGACGGCTTCAAACCCCTGCTGGCGAAACTGGTCGACGGGCAGGTCCTGTCGGACACCGAGGCGCACGCCTTCTTCGCCGCCTGTCTGAGGGGCGAGCCCAGCCCGGCCCAGGTCGCCGCCGCCGTCACCGCCCTGCGTATGCGCGGCGAGACCGTGGGCGAGATCGCCGCCTTCGCCACGGCCATGCGCGACGCCGCCGCGACCCTCGACCACCCCTATGACGTGATCGACACCTGCGGCACCGGCGGCGACGGCCAGCACACCTTCAACATCTCGACCGCCGCCGCCCTGGTGCTGGCCGGGGCCGGGCTCAAGGTCGCCAAACACGGCAACCGGGCCCTGAGTTCGAAATCCGGCTCGTCCGACGTGCTGGCGGTGCTGGGCGTCAACCTGGCGGCCACCCCGGCGCAGCAGCGTCTGTCGCTGGATCAGGCCAATATCGCCTTCCTGTTCGCCCCCGCCTGGCACGGGGCCATGCGCCACGTCGGGCCGGTCCGGGCCGAGATCGGCTTCCGCACCGTGTTCAACCTGCTGGGGCCGCTGTCCAACCCCGCCTCGGCGAAGCGTCAGGTCATGGGTGTCTACGATCCCCGCCTGCTGGAGCCGCTGGCCGAGGTGCTGGGCCGTCTGGGGGCCACCCGCGCCTGGACCGTCCACGGCCAGGGTCTCGACGAGCTGACCACGACGGGCCCGACCGAGGTGGCCGAGTGGAAGGACGGGGCCGTGCGCCGCTTCACCGTCACCCCCGGGGACGCCGGCCTGCCCCGCGCCGACATCGCCGCCCTGCGTGGTGGCGACGCCGAGGAGAACGCCGCCGCCCTGCGCGCCCTGCTGGCCGGTCAGGCCGGGGCCTATCGCGACATCGTGCTGCTGAACGCCGCCGCCGCCCTGGTCGTCGCCGACCGCGCCGCCGATCTGGCCGAGGGCGTGGTCCAGGCCGCTGCCGTCATCGACGATGGCCGTGCCGCCGCCGCGCTGGACGCCCTGGCCCGGATCACCAGCACCCCGATCGCGACCGAAGAGACCGAAGAGACCCAATGACCGACGTGCTGGACCGGATCGCCGCCTACAAACGCGAGGACGTGGCCATCCGCATGGCCGCCACCTCGCAGGCCGAGGTTGAGGCCGCCGCGAAGGCCGCCTCGCCCCCGCGCGGCTTCCGCGCCGCCCTGGCGCGCACCGCCACGCCCGGCCACCCGGCCCTGATCGCCGAGATCAAGAAGGCCAGCCCGTCAAAGGGTCTTATCCGCGCCGATTTCGACCCCCCGGCTCTGGCCCGTGCCTATCAGGCCGGCGGAGCCGCCTGTTTGTCGGTCCTGACCGACGGCCCCAGCTTCCAGGGCGACGACAGCTATCTGATCGCCGCCCGCGCCGCCGTCACCCTGCCCTGCCTGCGCAAGGACTTTCTGGTCGACCCCTGGCAGGTGGCCGAGAGCCGCGCTTTAGGGGCCGATTGCGTCCTGATCATCCTGGCCATGGTCGAGGATGTCCTGGCCGCCGAGCTTCTCGCCGAGGCCCGCCGCCTCGGCATGGACGCCCTGATCGAAACCCACGATGAGGCCGAAATGGCGCGTGCCGCAGCCCTCGGCGGCGACCTCGTCGGCATCAACAACCGCTCCCTGCGCACCTTCGACGTCGATCTGGGCACCACGGCCCGCCTCGCCACCCTGGCCCCGCATCAGGCCCTGCTGGTGGCCGAAAGCGGCCTGTTCACCCCCGACGACGTCGCCCGCGTCACCGCCGACGGGGCCCGCGCGATCCTCGTGGGTGAAAGCCTGATGCGTCAGGACGACGTCGCGGCGGCCACGCGGGCGCTTCTGGCCTGATCCGCCGTTAAGTTGACATTAGGACGGAACACTTACAGAACATCGGCAACGGTTCACGCCTTGTTCTGGACGATTCGCCTCCATGCTCACGCGCAAACAGCACGAACTCCTGATGTTCATCCATGAACGGATCAAGGAAACCGGCGTCTCGCCCTCCTTCGACGAGATGAAGGAGGCGCTTGATCTGGCGTCGAAATCCGGCATCCATCGGCTGATCACGGCGCTGGAGGAACGCGGTTTCATCCGCCGTCTGGCCCACCGCGCCCGGGCGCTGGAAGTGGTCAAGATGCCGGAACAGGCCACGACCGGGGCCCCGTCCCGGGCTCGCGCGCCCTTCCGCCCTGATGTGATCGAGGGGGGCGGTCGACCCCAGTCCATCGAGGCGGACAACGATACCCGCGAACTGTCGCTGATGGGCAAGATCGCCGCCGGCACCCCGATCGCCGCCATCGAACATGAGACCGCCCGCTATCCAGTCCCGGAATCGATGCTGGGCGCGGGCGAACACTACATGCTCGAGATCGAAGGGGATTCGATGATCGAGGCCGGGATTCTCGACGGCGATCTGGTCATCATCAAATCCACCGACACCGCCTCTTCGGGCGAGATCGTCGTGGCCCTGGTCGAGGGCGAGGAGGCCACGCTGAAGCGGCTACGCAAGAAGGGCCAGTCCATCGCGCTCGAGCCCGCAAACCGCGCCTATGAGACCCGGATTTTCGGCCCGGATCAGGTCGAGGTCCAGGGCAAGCTGGTCGGGCTCATCCGCCGCTATCACTGACATCGGCATCTGTCCGGACTGTCCACGGCCGGTCACCCCGCACCCGCGCCGCGGTCACCACGCGCCAACCTGACCCGTCACGCCACAGCTCGATCGCGCCGTTACGGCCATGGTCTTCACCGTCCAGCACCAGACGGCCGTCGCAGCTGTCCGGCAACATCGCGACGGCCGCCCGCAGGCTGATGACCCGTGCCGAACGACACAGGGCCTCCAGCGACGCTGGATCGGGTGGCCGACGCCCCCAGCTCATCGCCAACAGCCCCCCGGCCTCGGGGCGGCAGCTGAAGCGATCACAGACCCAACCCGCGTCGGGCCGGTCGACCGGCGTCAGGGCCCATCGCCGCGACCACAGGTCGGTGGCGAACTCCCGGACGCCCGGCCGGACGATCATCGCCTGTCGCCCCTGCACCACGGCGGCGCTGGTGCCGCCGTCGCCGATCCACAGGGCGGGCAGGGTCGACCGCGGCCAGATCATTACCGCCGCCGCCAACGGCAGGCCCAGCCAGCGCAGCCGCCCGCGCCACAGACAGATGAACAGGACCCCGACAAAGGCCACGGGCAAGGCGACGGCCGGTGCACTCGACACGGTCTGGACCGCCCCGGGCAGTCCGGCCACCGTCGTACCGATCGCCATCATGATTTCGATCGCCCGCGCCGCCACCCACAGGAACGGCGCGCCCAGTCCCAGTGGTTCCAGCACCGCTCCCAGGGCCAGGGCCGGCATCATCACGAAATCAGCCACAGGTGAGGTACCCAGATTGGCCAGCAGGCCATAGACGGCCGTGCGGTTGAAATGCTGCATCGCGAACGGGCCGGTGGCCAGGCCCGCGACCAGACTGGCGGCGCAGGCGGCGACGGTCCACGAGCCGATCCGCTGCACGGTGACGATGGGCCAGGGGGCTGACAGTTCGCGAACCCGTCGCGGCCAGACCTCGGACAGGGCCACCAGGGCGGCCGTGGCGGCAAACGACATCTGGAAGCCCGGCGTGACGATGGCCTCGGGTTGCAGCAGCAGGACGACGAAGGCGGCGGTGGCCAGGGCGTTCATGGTGATGGCCTGCCGGTCCAGAAGGATGGCGGCGAAGGCGATCGAGGCGGTGACGGCCGCCCGTTCGGCCGGCGGCGGGGCCCCGGACACGATCAGATAGGTGGCGACGGCCCCCAGCCCGGCGCAGGCGGCGACCTTCTTGCCCGGCACCCGCAGCGCCAGCCACGGCCAGGCGGCCACGCCCAGTCGGGTCAGGAAGAAGACGAATCCGCCGACGATGGCCATGTGCAGACCCGAGATCGACAGGATGTGGGCCAGGCCGGAATCGCGCATCACCTCCAGATCGGCGCGGCGAATCCACGTCTCGTGCCCGGTGGTCATGGCTGCTGCGATCCCGCCGTTGCGCTCACCCAGCCGCGCCACGATCCGCTGGGCCAGGCCGTAGCGGATCCGGTTCACCGCCATCGCCAGCCGCAACCGCCAGGGGGCGTCCGCGAGGATCGCCGGTCGCGTCTCCCCGAGGGCGAAGGCGACCCCGCCCATGCCCTGAAACCAGGCGTTGCGGCCGAAATCATAGGCTCCCGGACTGGCCGGGCCCGGCGGCGGGTTGAGAATGGCGACCAGGCGAACGGCTGCCCCCGGCGGCGGCGGCGCGCCCCGCAAGGTGGCGCGTAGACGGTGGGGCGTGGCGGCCGGTTCCAGACCCTGCACCCGCACCGGGGCGATCACCACCCGCGCCCCGCGCTCGCCCGGGCTGTCGACATCAATCACCCACGCCTCGATCACGGTTGGCTCGGACAGGGCCGGAGCGATCGGGGCGGCGATCCGGGCGCTTCGCACCTTCGCCGTCGTCAGCCCCAGGGCCAGACAGGCCAGCAGCAGCAGCGGCAGGGTGCAGCGCCGCGACCGTCCGGCCCGGCGCGCGGCCGACCACAGGGCACCGGCTACGATCGCCAAAGCCACCAGTGGCCACAGGGGCGGCTCGCGACCGAGGACGAAATAGACGGCACAGCCCGCGCCGAAGGCAACCGGGGTCCACAACCGCCAGCGGGGCCCCTGTGCCGAGACCTCCGACCGCAGTCCGTCGCGAATCCGGGCCGTGGCCCTGTGAATTCCGGCACCGGACGCTATAAGGACGGCGCTCACGGACATGCCTGAATGACCTCCTCCCCTCCTGTCGTCACCCGCTTCGCCCCGTCTCCGACCGGCTATCTCCACATAGGCGGCGCGAGAACAGCGCTGTTCAACTACCTTTACGCGAAAGGTCGCGGGGGTAAATTTCTTGTGCGTGTGGAAGATACCGACCGGGAACGCTCAACCGAGGGGGCGGTAAAGGCGATCTTCGACGGTCTCAGCTGGCTGGGCCTGTTCGCGGACGAGGAGCCGGTGTTCCAGTTCGCCCGCGCCGATCGCCACCGCGAGGTCGTGGCCCGGATGGTCACCGCCGGCCATGCCTATCGCGACTGGACCTCGGCCGAAGAGACCGGGGCCCTGCGCGACGCAGCCAAGGCCGAACGCCGCACCTTTGAATCCCCGTGGCGCGATCGCGATCCGTCCGAGGGGGATCCCTCGGCCCCGTACGTCGTCCGTTTCCGTCGCCCCCTGCCCGGCTCGGTCACCGTAGAGGACGCGGTCCAGGGTACGGTGACCTGGGCCAATGCCGATCTGGACGATCTGGTGCTGCTGCGCTCGGACGGCGCACCGACCTATAATCTGGCCGTGGTTGTCGACGACCACGACATGGGCGTCACCCACGTCATCCGCGGCGACGACCACTTGAATAACAGCGCTCGTCAATCATTGATCTACGACGCGATGGGCTGGGCTCGTCCGGTCTTTGCCCATATCCCGCTGATCCATGGTCCCGACGGGGCCAAACTGTCCAAGCGGCACGGGGCCCAGGCCGTGCATGAATATGCCGAGATGGGCTATCTGCCCGAGGCCATGCGCAATTATCTGACCCGTCTGGGCTGGGCCCACGGCGACGACGAACTGTTCAGCGACGCCCAGGCCCTCGAGTGGTTCGATCTGGACGGCGTCGGCAAGGCCCCGGCCCGGCTCGATTTCGACAAGCTGGCCCACGTCAACGCCCACTGGATCCGCCTGGCCGACGATGAGCGGCTGGCCAAGCTGACGCTGGATATCCATCTGGCGCGCGGCCACACCCTGCACGAGCATGATGAGGCCCGCCTGACCCAGGCCATCCCCTTCATCAAGGACCGCGCCAGGACCACGCTCGAACTGGCCGACCAGACCGCCTTCGTACTGAAGGTCCGGCCGTTGATGATCGACGAGCGGGGCCGCACCCAGCTGGCCGATGAGGCCGGTGAGCGTATCGGCCGGCTGCGTACCCGCCTGGCCCTGTTCGAAAGCTGGGACGTTTTCGCCCTCGAGGCCGAGCTCAAGGTCTTCGCCGAGGAAGAGGCGGTCGGCTTCGGCAAGATCGGCCCGCCGGCCCGCGCCGCCCTGACCGGTGGCCATTCCGCGCCCGATATTGCGAAAATCCTCGCGGCCCTCGGACGCGAGGAAAGTCTCGGGCGCTTGGATGATGCGCTGCAACCGACTATCTGACACTAACACCTGGATCCGGTTCGCGACTCCCCTCGCCAATCGGACTGCACAAAGGGGCTGCAATGACTGAACAAGCCAAACCCGCCGGAACGGCAACGCTCGCCTACAACGGAACGAGCGTCGACCTGCCGGTCCTGGCCGGGACGACCGGTCCGAACGTGATAGACATCCGCAAGCTGTATGGCGCGACCGAGGCCTTCACCTACGATCCGGGCTTCACCTCGACCGCCGCCTGCGAAAGCGCCCTGACCTTCATCGACGGAGACAAGGGCACCCTGCTGCACCGCGGCTATCCGATCGACCAGCTGGCTTCCCAGTCCAACTTCATCGAGGTCTGCCACCTGCTGCTGCGTGGCGAACTGCCGACGGCTGCCGAATACGAGGCCTTCGAACGCAGCATCACCATGCACACGATGCTGCATTCGCAATTTGACCGCTTCTTCGAGGGCTTCCGTCGCGACGCCCACCCGATGTCGATCATGGTCGGCACCGTCGGGGCCCTGTCGGCCTTCTATCACGACAGCCTCGACATCCACGATCCGGTCCAGCGCAACATCTCGGCCATCCGCCTGATCGCCAAGATGCCCACGATCGCCGCCCGGGCCTACAAATACCATATCGGCCAGCCGTTCGTTTCGCCGCGCAACGACCTGAACTACGCCGAGAATTTCCTGCGCATGTGTTTCGCCGTTCCGGCCGAGGACTATGAGGTCAATCCGGTCCTGGCCAAGGCCATGGACAGGATCTTCATGCTGCACGCCGACCACGAGCAGAACGCCTCGACCTCGACCGTGCGTCTGGCCGGGTCGTCGGGTGCCAACCCGTTCGCCTGTATCGCCGCCGGCATCGCCTGCCTGTGGGGCCCGTCGCATGGCGGGGCCAACGAGGAAGCGCTGAACATGCTGAAAGAGATCGGGACCCCGGACAAGATCCCGGAGTTCATCGAGGGCGTGAAGGCCAAGAAATACAAGCTGATGGGCTTCGGCCACCGCGTGTACAAGAACTATGACCCGCGCGCCAAGGTGATGAAGGAATCGGCCGACGAAGTGCTGGCCGCCGTCGGTGATCCCAACGATCCCCTGTTCCTGGTCGCCAAGGAGCTGGAGCGGATCGCGCTGAGCGACGAATATTTCATCGAGCGCAAACTGTTCCCGAACGTCGACTTCTATTCGGGCATCACCCTGTCGGCGATGGGCTTCCCGACCTCGATGTTCACCGTGCTGTTCTCTCTGGCCCGCACCGTCGGCTGGATCGCCCAGTGGCAGGAAATGATCGGCGACCCGACCCAGAAGATCGGTCGTCCGCGCCAGCTCTACACGGGCCCGACCGAACGCGATTTCGTGCCGATCCAGAGCCGCGGCTGAACAATCCCGTCACCGAAATGACCAACGCCGGAGCCCCTCGCTCCGGCGTTTTTCATGTCCGGACACGATTTCCGGCTGTCCGGACAAATCCTGGCTGGCACTTGCCGGCGGACCCCGCTGTGCTGACCCCATGACCCACGCCTCCGAAACCACGCCACCCGACAGCCCCCCGCACGCCCCGCGCAAGCGCGGTCTGGTGCACGAGATAGTTGAGACCGCGACGGTGATCGCGTTGGGCCTGCTGGTCGCCGTCACCTTCCAGACCGTCGCCTTTCAGCCCTTTACGATCCCGTCCTCCTCGATGGAGCCCGGGCTGGTGACCGGAGACTATGTGGTCGTGTCAAAATTCGCCTACGGCTGGAGCCGTGCCTCCCTGCCCCTGAACCCGCCCCTGCCCGATGGTCGCCTGTTCGGTCGCGCCGTCGGGCGCGGCGACGTGGTGGTTTTCCGTCGACCCAGCGATCCGCAGCAGACCTGGGTCAAGCGCGTCATCGGCCTGCCGGGCGACCAGGTTCGGGTCGCCGGCGGAGTCGTCGCGGTCAACGGCCTCGCCATCCCGCGCACACCGCTGGATGTGGTTTCGGACCATGACATGCCGTCCCGCCGGGTGCTCGAGGTCCGCGAGACGCTTGCGGACGGGCGTGGCTGGATCACCTACGACGGCGGCTCGGGCCTGCCCGGCGACGACACCGGCGTCTTTGTCGTGCCCGCAGGCCAGTATTTCATGATGGGCGACAATCGCGACAACTCGCTGGACAGCCGCTGGCCGGCCGACGTGGGGGTCGGTCTGCTCCCGGCGGACAACATCATCGGCAAGGCCGAACTGGTGGTCGCCTCGTGGAAGCCCGGCGCGGGCCTGTTCAAGCCATGGAGCTGGCTCAGCCTTCAGCCGGGCCGGTTCTTCCTGCCGGTGGGCTAGCGGCGAAACTCGTCAAAACTGACCATCGCGTCGTGGTTGCGGTCCAGGCGTTCGAAGGCGGCGCGCGAGCCTGACTTCGCCGGCGACTGCGCCAGGGAGGGCACTGCGACCGCGCCCAGGGCCAGACCGGCGAGGAGCGCCGCCAGCGCGTGCCAGCCACGATTGCGCACGGCGCGACCGCCGGCACCGATCTCGCCCTCCATAAGCGCGCGCACCACCTCGCTCACCGTCCGGCCGTCGTCACGGCAGCGGGCCATGAAGGCGATCTTGGTGGCATGGGGCAGTCGGACCTCGATGGTCTCGCTCTTCTTCGGCGGCTTCTGGGTCATGGTGTCGGGTCCGGTGCAGCGGGCCAGTCTGTGCCTGACCCCGGTTTGAGCGAACTATGACCCCCGCAGAGCTGGCCGCCAACCGCACTGGCCACGGATGGCCGCCCTGTAATCCGGCTCAGGCCCGGGCGGCGATCACCTGCAGCACCGCTTCGGCCGCCAGCTCCGACGGATCGGGGGCACTGCGCCCCATCAGATCCAGCGCCGCAGTCTGCCGCGTGGCCTGATCCGCCCGGGCAGCAGGATCGTCGAGCAGTCGCCCGACCTCGGCCGCCATCCGCTCGGGCGTGGCCTCGGTCTGGATCAGCTCCTTCGCGATCTCCTCATCGGCGGCGATGTTGAACAGGGTCGCGAACTTGCCGGTGAAGAAGGGCCGCATGATCGCATAGCTGAGGCCGTCGAACCGGTAGGCGATGACCATCGGGGCTCCGGCCAGGGCCAGTTCGGTGGAGACGGTGCCGCTGGTGGCCAGGGCCACGTCGCAGGCGCGCATGGCGTCGTATTTCTCGGCCTCCTGCACCAGCTGGACCCGGAAGGGCCAGGCGGCGATGCGGGCGGCAACCTCGGTGGCCACGGTCCCGGCCGCGACCACGGCGACCTGTAACCCGGGGCGGTCAGCCTTCAGCCTGGCCACCGCCTGTTCGAACAGGGGGGTCATACGGCTGATCTCACCCGGCCGGCTGCCGGGCAGCACCAGCAGCAGGGGGGCGTCGGCGGCCAAATTCCGGCTGGAGCGGAAGCGCGCGCCGTCGGCCGCCGCCATATCGACATGGACCGCCTGGGACCCGACGACCGTGACCGGCAGGCCTTCGCGCTCGAACCATGGCGCGTCGAAACTGTACAGGGCCAGCAGGTGGTCGACCGTGGCCGCCAGGGTCTTTGCCCGACCCGGACGCGAGGCCCAGACCTGCGGGCCGACATATTTGATCAGGGGCACGCCCGGCAGCGCCAGCTTCAGCGCCTTGGCCACGCGGATGGTGAAGCCCCAGCTGTCGATCAGCACCACGGCGTCGGGCTTTTCAGCCACCGCCAGGGCCACGGTGTCGGTGACCCTTCGCTTGACCAGCCCATAGGCCTTCAACCCCTCCAGCCAGCCCAGGATCGACAATTCGGCGATGTCGAACGGACTGACGATGCCCAGGGCCGCCATGCGCGGTCCCCCGACCCCGACGAATGTGATCGGTCCGTCGGCGCGGGTCGTCAGGGCCGAAGCCAGACCCGCCCCCAGGGCGTCGCCCGAGGCCTCGGCCGCCACCAGCATGATCTTCAGCGGTCGGGTCACGCCCGGTCCTCGCCCCAGACGAACAGGCCCAGACGGTCAGCGGTCGCGATCAGGGCCGTTCGGTCGATCAGGATCAGTTTTCCGGCCACCCCGCCAACCCCGGCCAGACCGGCCATGGCCGCCAGTTCCAGCGTCCGGGCCCCGATGACCGGCATGTCGACGCGCAGGTCCTGGATCGGCTTGGGGGCCTTGCCCAGGGCCCCGCGCGGAGCTCCGGTCTTGCCGCGCAGGTCGGCCGGCAGGCCGGCGACGCGCATCAGCATGGCGTCGGTCCCTTCCTGGGCCTCGACCGCCAGTACCAGACCGTCACAGACGACCGCCCCCTGACCGATATCCAGTTCACCGGCTTTTTCCGCGACGTGGAGCGCTTTTTTCAGATCCGACAACTGCACGTCGGTCGGCTGGATCGCCCCCAGCGCCCCGGCCGGCAGACTGTCGCCCCCCAGGATGTCGTCGGCCCCCTCGATGGCATAGCCCTCGCCCTCGAACACCGACAGAATCTTGCGCAGCAGCGCATCATCGCCCCGGGTCGCGGCGGCGATAATCCCGGGCAGCAGGGTTGCCCCCTTCAGGTCCGGCTTCAGGGTCTTGAAATCGGGCCGGTTGACCATGCCGGCGAAACAGACAGCCCCGCAGTCGGCGGCCTTCAGCGCCGACAGGATACGGCCGATCTCGGCCATGCCGGCGGCGACCCCGGGATAGCGGGCCAGATGCGGGTCAGCAAAGCCGTTCAGTCGCACCACGAAGAGCGGCCGCCCCTCGGCCTCGCACCGGGCAGCGACCGACAGGGGCAGGGCCCCGCCGCCGGCGATCAGGCCCAGCCGGGTGGCCGGGGCCGGGCCACCGACACTCATGCGCCGGGCAGGCACAGGGGACGCCGCGCATCGGCGCGGATGAAGGCGACGATCTCCATGATCTCGGGCAGGTCGGTATAGCGGTCCGCCACCCGGTCCAGACGCTCGGCGAAGACTCCCCCGGCCTCGAACAGTTCGCGGAAGGCAGCCAGCAGCCGGCGGATCTGGTCCTTGCCGTAGCCCTTGCGCTTCAGTCCGACGAGATTGAGCCCGTGCAGCTGGGCGTGATTACCCCAGGCGGAGCCATAGGGGATGACGTCACGGGTCACGGCGGCCAGCCCGCCGATGATGGCCCCCTGGCCGACCCGGCCGAACTGGTGGATGGCGCACAGGCCACCGAGGAAAACCTTGTCGCCGATGGCCGCATGACCACCCAGGGTCGCGTTATTGGCCATGGTCACGTGATTGCCGACGACCGCGTCGTGGCCGACGTGGGCCCCGGTCATGAACAGGCCGCTCGACCCGACCCGGGTCACGCCCCCGCCCTGGGGCGTGCCGCGATTGAAGCTGCAGTGTTCCCGGATCAGGGCATCGGCCCCGATCTCCAGCCGCACGGGCTCGCCCTTGTAGCCGCCATGCTGCGGATCGCCGCCGATCACGGCGAACGGATGGATCACGCCCCGTGCGCCGACCGTCGTGTCCTGCTGGATCACCACATGGCTGACCAGATGCACGTCCTCGGCCAGGTGCACACCGGGCCCGACCTGGCACCAGGGTCCGATGCTGACGCCTTCGGCCAGCACGGCCGACGGATGGACAAGCGCGGTCGGATGGATGGTCACGGCTGTGCCACGGTGACGACCATGGCCGCGAAATCGGCTTCGGCCGTCAGCTTGCCGTCGACGAAGGTCTCGCCCCGGAATTTGAAGATGTCGCCCCGCTGGCGGGTGACCACCACCTTCATGCGCAGCTGGTCGCCCGGGCGGACCGGCTTGCGGAAGCGCACCCCGTCGATCGACATGAACATGATGACCTTGCCCTCGACGGCCACGTCCAGGGTCTTGGACATCAGCAGGGCCCCGGTCTGCGCCATGGATTCGACGATCATCACCCCGGGCATGACCGGATCGATCGGGAAATGGCCCGGGAAATACGGCTCGTTGTGAGTGACGTTCTTGATACCGGTGATCGAGGTATTGGCGACGAAATCCTCGGCCTTGTCGATCAGCAGGAAGGGATAGCGATGCGGCAGGCGCCGCATGACCTCGGCATAATCGATCGAGACATTGGATTCTTCGGTCATTCCGCCTGGTCCTTTGGCGCGGGACTCGCCTTCCGCGACACCTGTCTGGCGAGCCAGACCGCTTCACGCAAGGACTGACGGATGGGTTTTGCCGGATAACCGGACCAGGTCTCGCCCGCCGGTATGTCCGCCAGCACGCCGGCACCACCTGCCACGCGCGCGCCGTCACCGATGCGGATATGGTCGCCGATCCCGGCCTTGCCGCCGAACATCACATTGTCGCCGACCGTGACCGAGCCGGAAATACCGGTATGGGCGGCCATCAGGCAGTTGCGGCCGATCACACAGTTGTGGCCGATCATCACCAGATTATCGATCTTGGTATTCTCGCCGATGACGGTGTCATCATAGGCCCCGCGATCGATACAGCTGTTGGCTCCGACGCTGACCCCGTCCTGCAGGATGACGCGGCCCAGCTGGGGCACGTCGATCGGACCGGCACTGGATCCGGCCGCCCCGAAGCCCGGCTCGCCGATGCGGGCCCCGGACAGGATCCGGACCCGGTCGCCGATCAGGGCGAAACCGATCGAGGCATTGGAGCCGATCTGGCAGTTGCGGCCGATCTGGACCCCGGGGCCGATGACCGTATTGGCCCCGATCCGCGTGCCGCGGCCGATACTGGTGCCCTGGCCCAGCACCACACCCGGCTCGATGACGACATCATCGTCCTCGAGCACGGCCCGGGGCCCGGCCCCGATGGCAATCGCTCGGTGCAGGATCAGTGAGGCCCGCGCCCAGGCCGCCTGGGGCTCGGGCGAGACGATCACCGCGCTACCGGCGGGGACATGGTCCACGGCGGCGGCCGGCACGATCACGCAACCGGCCACGGTGGCTTTCAGGGCTTCGGTGAATTTGCGGTCAGCCAGAAAGGCGACGGCGTTGGCGTCAGCCAACGCCAAAGGAGCGACGGCGATGATCGAGCGATCACCGCCGCGCACGACCGTGCCGCCGATCCGGTCACCCAGCTGGGCGACCGTCACGGCGGGCAGACTGTCGAAGAACCGTGAGTCGGGCATCATACCCTGCCCGATCCCGGACCTATTGACCCGGTTGCTGGACCGGCACCGGCAGGCGGTTGAAGCTCAGCGAAGGCAGGGCCGTGTTCAGGCGCTGGATGGCCAGATCGGTGACGTCCATGGCCGGGTTCATCATGAAGACGCTCTCGCGGCTCAGCAGGATGCCGCAACCACGCTCCTGGTAGATGGCGACCAGGATGGGCTCCACGGCGACCGAGATCAGGCGGCGCTGTTCACCGAGCGTGTAACGCAGCTCGTTGTCGCGGGTCTGCTCCAGCTGCTGGGCCTCCTGGATGCGCTGCTGCAGGGCCTGGCTGCGCGAGTTGCGCTCGGCTTCCGACAGGCTGGCACCGCTGGTCTGCAGCGTCTGGATTTCGGTCTGGATCGAGGTGGCGTAGGGAGTGAGCTCACCCTGAACCTCCTGCGACAGCTGGGTCATGCGGGCCTGGACAGCCTGACCGGCAGTCGACTGGGCCAGCAGGCGCTGGTTGAAGAAAACGCAGACGCCGGGAATGACCGGGCCCGGGTTGGCCGGGCCGGCGGTCTGGGCCACGGCGGTGGAAGCGGCGAGCGAAGCGAGCGCGAAAGCGCCAATAGCAAACAGTTTCATCTTGGGCCTTTGAACGGACGGACAGTGCCGCGGTTAGAACTGGGTCGAGGTCGAGAAGCGGAAGGTCTCGGTCTTGTCGTAGTCTTCCTTGCCAAGAATATGGCTGAGGTCGAAACGAATCGGCCCCATCGGCGACTTCCAGTGGACGCTGATACCGGCCGAGGCCCGGAACGCCAGGTCGTCGACGATGCGCGTCGACGGATTGCCGAGAGCATCGGTCGTGTAGCGCGAGTCCAGCAGGCCGAGGGTGCCGACGTCGGCGAACAGGGACGTCTTGATCCCGTATTGCTCGGGCAGATAGTTCGGCACCGTCATTTCGATCGTGCCGATCAGATAGAAATTACCGCCCAGGGCGTCGCGGGTGTTCAGGTCGCGCGGACCCATGCCGGCCGTCTCGAAACCGCGGAAGCTGTTGCCGCCCTTGAAGAAGCGGTCGTTGATGCGGATCGCATCACCGGCCCAACCGGCGACATAGCCGCTTGAGGCCGAGGTCGAGACAACCCATTCCGGGCTGATGCCGTAATAGGCCGAGACGTCGACTTCGGTCTTCACATAGTTCACGTCGCCACCGATGCCGGCGAAGTCCTGACGGAGCGAGCCCGCCCAGCCGCGCGTCGGGCGGACCGGGTCATTGGTCCGGTTGACCTGCAGCGTGTAGCCGGCCGACGAGTTGATATAGGAGCCGACCTGGTCGCAGAGCGCCGACGAACCCGTGCCGTTACAGAAGCCGGTGGGCACGATGATCTCATCCGCCTTGATGAAATAGCGGGTGCTCAGCAGGGTGAAGGCGTTCAGCGGATAGGACAGGCGCAGGCCCGCCCCGGTCGACCGGTAGTCGTAGGACGAATATTTGCTGAGGTCGTAGCGCGAGTGGAAGGCGTCGAAGCCCGCGCGCAGATCCCGGCCCAGGAAGCGCGGCTCGGTGAAGCGGAAATCGATCTGCTGGCGCAGCGAGCCCCATTCGACCCGGGCCACGACATTCTGGCCGCGACCGCGGAAATTGCGCTCGGTGATGCCCAGGTTGACGACGAAGGAGTCGACCGAGCTGAAGCCGGCACCGACCGAAAGCTCGCCCGTGGGCTGCTCCTCGACAGTGACATTGACGACCGACCGGTCAGCCGAGGCCCCACGCACTTCCTCGACCTTCACATCCTTGAAGAAGCCGAGACCGCGCAGATTGTTGCGCGAGCGCTCCAGCAAGGCACGGTTGAAGGCGTCGCCTTCGGTCAGGGCCAGTTCGCGACGAATGACGCGATCGACCGTGCGGGTATTGCCGACGATGTTGATCCGCTCGACATAGACCCGCTGCCCCTCGGTGACATTGAAGGTCACGTCCACCAGCCCGGTCTCCGGGTTGGCCGTATAGGTCGGGTTGATCTCGACAAAGGCGTAGCCGGCCGAACCGGCGGCGAAGGTCAGGGCGTCGACGGCCCCTTCGATCTTGTCGCTCTCGTACAGGTCACCCGAGCGGATGGGCAGGAGCTGCTTGAGGAAATCACCGTTCAAACGGTTGTTTTCCGTAACAACCTTGATCTCACCGAAATTGTATTTGCGGCCCTCGTCGAGCGTCACGGTCACACCGAACGCCGTGTCGTCCGGCGTCAGTTCGGCGACCGAGGAGACGACGCGGAAGTCGTAATAGCCCCGGTTGGTATAGAATTTCCGCAGCTGCTCGCGGTCATAATCAAGCCGGTTCGGGTCGTAGTTGTCGTTGGAGGTGAAGAAATTCCACCAGACCGACTGCTTGGTCACCATGACCTCGCGCAGATCATCGTCCGAGAAGGCCGTGTTGCCGAGGAAGGTGATGGCGCGGATGCCGGTTTGCGGCCCTTCATCGATCTCAAACACCACATCGACGCGGTTTTGCTCGAGTTGAACCAGTTTGGGCGTGACCGTGGCCGAGATCCGGCCGGACAGGCGGTAGAGCTCGACGATCTTGCCGACGTCCTCCTGGATCCGGGCGCGGGTGTAGATGCCGCGCGGCTGGATCGTGACTTCTTCACGCAGCTTGCTCTCGACGATCGCGCTGTTTCCCTCGAACACCACCTGGTTGATGATCGGGTTCTCGACGATCTCGACGACCAGATCACCATTCAGCGCCACGCCGATCTGCACGTCGGCGAACAGGCCGGTGCGGTTCAGCGTGCGGACGGCGACGTCCAGCAGCACGGGGCTGACCGTGTCGCCGGGCTGGATCGGCAGATAGGACAGGATCGTCGCCTGATCGATGCGCTGGTTGCCCCGCACCACGATGCGGTTGATGACCACGGCCTCTTCCTGGCGCGGAACCGGGGGCGCGGACGGCGCTGCGACCGGATCCACAGCAGGCGCGGGGGCGGTCTGGGCCATGGCCGGCGCAGCCAGCCCGGCCGCAACGGCGAGAGCCAGCAGGCTGGGGACCAGTGAGGCCGGCCTCAGGGCACGGACACCGGGACGGAGAGCAGCGGACGCATCATTTTGGATCATACGGGAAACCATCGGGGGCTGGCGTCGGCTCATGAGGCGAGCCCGCCGAGGAATTTGAACAGGCTCAGCTTTTGCAGGTCGTTCCAGGTTGCGAACAACATCAAACCTACGAGCAAAGCAAGGCCGACGCGATAGCCGACCTCCTGAACCCTGGCGGGGACTGGCCTGCGGGCAACAGCTTCGTAGCCGTAAAACAGCAGGTGGCCCCCGTCGAGAACAGGAATCGGCAAGAGATTTAGAAAGCCAATTCCAATCGAAACTATGGCAGCGAACTGGACCAGCATCAGGGCGACATTGGCGACCTGCAATCCGACGTCCGTCGTCGCGGCTGCCGCCTGTTTGGTCACACCGCTGGCAGCCTTGGCAATACCGAGCGGACCACTCAGCAGATCCCCGGACTCCTTGCCGGTGGCGATACGCCCCAGATAGGTCAGGGTCGTGCCCAGGATGTCGCCGGTCTGTTTGACCGCCTGCCCAAGGGCTTCATGCGGCGGATAGCGGATATAGACGACCTCGCCGGGACGCGGGTCCCAGCCGACGCCGAGATAGCCGACCCGCACGGGGCCGGAAATGGGGTCCTGACGCAGGGTGCGCACCGGCGTCGCGGTCAGGCTGACCCGGCGACCGTCACGCAGCACGACGAATTCGATCGGTGTGCCGGCCCGCAGAGCCACGACCTGGCCGACATCCCGATAATCGGCGATGGTCCGGCCGTCGGCCTCGATGACCCGGTCCTCGACCTGGAAGCCGGCCTGGGCCGCGGCCGTGCCGGGCTGGACCTCGGCGATCCGCGCCGGAACCACACTGACGCCGAGCCCGGCGAACAGCAGGGTGAAGATGGTGATCGCCAGCACGAAATTCGCCACCGGCCCCGCCACGACGATCAGGGCCCGCTGCCAGATCGGCTTGAAATAGAAATAGTCCCGCTCGGCCCCGGGCCCGTGTTCGGCGACGATTTCCTGACGCAGGGCTTCGATTCCGGCCTGATCGGGCACCGAGGAACTGTCGAGGTCCCCGGAGAATTTCACATAGCCACCCAGCGGCAGCCAGGCCAGCCGCCACTCAATGCCGTGCCGGTCCGTCCGGCTCAGCAAGGTGCGACCGAAACCGATCGAGAACCGGTCGACCTTCACCTTGAAGGCACGCGCCACGAGGAAATGACCCAGTTCATGGATGGTGACGACAACCGTCAGCACCAGCAGGAACGGGACCACATAGACGAAGACCTGGCCGAGCAGGTTCAGCATTACGATCGTCTCTCCCGTTGCCGCAACAGCCGCCCGATGGTCAGGCCGCCCTGGCGAGTCTGCCGATGATGGACTCCGCCATCCGCCGCGCCTCGGCATCCACGGCCAGGGCCGCGTCGCAGGCGTCGTCGGAACCGGAACTCACCCCCGAATTCGTCACGCGCCCCATGGTGTCGGCGATGACTGCGGCAATATTGAGAAAGGCCAGACGCCGGTCAAGGAAAGCCATCGCCGCGACCTCATTGGCGGCATTGAAGATCGTCGGGGCTCCGCCCCCGGCCTGCAGCGCCTGCCGGGCCAGTCCGAGGGCCGGAAAACGGGTTTCGTCCGGGGCCTCAAAGGTCAGCCGGCCCAGCGCCGCCAGGTCCAGTCGCGGAGCCGGCCAGGCCAGCCGGTCCGGCCAGGCCAGGGCAAAGGCGATCGGCGTCTTCATTTCCGGCGGCCCCATCTGGGCCAGGGTCGAGCCGTCGATGAACTCGACGAGGCTGTGAATGATCGATTCCGGGTGGACGACCACATCGATCCGTTCAGACGGCATGTCGAACAGATAGGCCGCCTCGATGGTCTCCAGCCCCTTGTTGGCCATGGTGGCGCTGTCGACCGAGATCTTGGCCCCCATGCTCCAGTTGGGATGGGCCACGGCCCGTTCGGGTGTGATCGTGGCCATCTCGGCCCGGGACAGGGTCCGGAACGGCCCGCCGGAAGCGGTCAGCACCAGCCGCGCCACCCGTTCGGGGGCCTCGGCCGGAAACACCTGGAAGATGGCCGAATGTTCGGAATCGACGGGAATCAGCCGCCCGCCCGAGCGCTGGACCCGCTCGATCAGGGCCGGTCCGCAGCAGACCAGGCTTTCCTTGTTGGCCAGGGCCAGGGTCGCGCCCGTGCCGGCGGCTGCCCAGGCCGACCGCAAACCGGCCGCTCCGACGATCGCGGCCATGACCCAGTCCACCGGACGGGTCGCGGCCTCGACGATGGCGGCCTCTCCGGCCGCTGTGGCGATGCCGGTCCCGGCCAGGGCGGCGTTCAGGGCCTCCAGCTGGGCCGGCCAGGCGGTCACCACCAGCGCCGGCCGCCAGCGGCGGGCCTGTTCCGCCAGTCGGGCGATATTGGCCCCGCCGGTCAGGACCTCGACCTCAAAAGCCCCGGTCCCGGCGGTCTCGGCCGCATCCATCAGGGCCAGGGTCGAGCACCCGACCGACCCGGTCGAGCCGAGGATACTGACGCGCCGCCGGATCATGCGCCCCGCTCCAGCAGGATGACGACCAGACGGCCGCAGGCCACCACCACCACGGCGAACATCAGGCCGTCGACGCGATCCAGCAGCCCGCCGTGGCCAGGGATAAGCGTGCCCGCGTCCTTGACCCCGAAGCGTCGCTTCAGGGCCGATTCCCACAGGTCGCCGGCCATGGTCGCCAGGGCTGCGGCCAGACCCAGCACCCCACCCCACAGCGGCGTCAGGGCCCCCATGTCGAGCCAGGCCGCCATGATCACCCCGGCCGTGGCACCCGCCACCAGCCCTCCGGCAAAGCCGGACCAGGTCTTGTTCGGCGAAAAGCGCGGCCACAGCTTGGGGCCACCGACCAGACTGCCGACGAAATAGGCCATGATGTCGGACGACCAGGCCACGGCGAAGACCAGCACGGTCCAGTGCAGGCCCACGGTCGAATCCAGATCCCGCAGCCAGATGAGCAGGACGATCGGCCAGCCGAGGTAGAGGACGCCATAGGCGGCATCCAGAGCCTCCTCGCCGCGGCTGCGGGCGAACATGGCCGCCGCGAACGAGCCGAACACCAGCATCAGCAGGGCCAGGGACAGCTGGCCGGCATAGGCGGTCACCGCCGCCGCCACGAGGCCGAAGGCCACGGCCCCGGCCATGACCCGCCAGGTCCGTGCGGCGCTCATCGCCGCCCATTCCACCGCCAGAAGCCCCGACGCCAGCAGCATCAGCCCCAGGAACCAGATACCCCCGGCCCAGGTCGCCAGCACCGCGGCCGGACCCAGGACGAAGGCCGAGGCGGCGCGAACGCCGATATCACCGGCCTTGACCGGCATCAGCCTGCCGCGAGAGCCGCGACGCCCTCGATCCCGCCGTAGCGCCGGTCCCGCTGACGGTATTGTTCGACCACGTCGGCCAGGGCCTGGGGGCCGTAGTCCGGCCACAGCACCTGCTGGTAGACCAGTTCGGCATAGGCGGCCTCCCACAGCAGGAAGTTCGACAGCCGGCGCTCGCCCGAGGTGCGCACGATCACATCGACGGGTGCCGCCCCGGCCGTCGACAGGCCAGTCTCCAGCAGGTCTTCGGTCAGCGGACCGGTGGCCTCGCCGGCGAGAACCTGATCCAGATGGCGCTGCGCCGCATCGACGATGTCGGCCCGGCCGCCATAGTTGAACGCCACCTGCAGCAGAAACCGGCTGTTGTGCGCCGTGGTCCGCTCGGCCCGTTCAATGATCGCGGCGATGTCGTCGGGTAGGCCGGTCCGCCGACCCAGCACCCGCAGGCGGACGCCGGCCTTTTCCAGCCGCTTCAGGTCACTGCTCACATAGGTCCGCACCAGCCCCATCAGGTCCGAGACCTCCTCGGCCGGGCGGTTCCAGTTCTCGGTCGAAAAGCCGAACACCGTCAGACACTCGATACCGAAGTCCGGTGCCGCCTCGATGGTCCGCTTCAGGGCCTTGACCCCCTCGCGATGGCCCATGGCGCGGGGCAGACCCCGGGCCTGGGCCCAGCGGCCATTGCCGTCCATGATCAGGGCGACATGCTTCGGCCCGGCCGGGACGGACCCGTCGGCAACACGCGGCATGGTCGTCGCTTCGACCGTCATGGCGGATGAGGGTTCCAATCTGATGTGCGCCGTCAGACCTGCATGATCTCAACTTCCTTGGCCTTCAAGGCCTCATCGATGCGCTTGATGACGGCATCGGTGTCCTTCTGGACCTCGGTCTCCATCCGCTTCTGGTCGTCCTGGCTGATCTCGCTGGCCTTCTCGGCCTTCTTCAGATCGTCATTGGCGTCGCGGCGCACGTTGCGCACCGAGATCTTCTGCTGTTCGGCATATTTGCCGGCCAGCTTGGCCAGTTCCTTGCGGCGTTCCTCGGTCAGCGGCGGCACCGGGATGCGCAGGGTCTGACCATCGACGATCGGGTTCAGGCCCAGGCCTGCAGCGCGAATGGCCTTCTCGACCGGGCCGACCATGGTCTTGTCCCAGACATTGACCGAAATCATCCGCGGCTCGGGCACGCTGATGGCGGCGACCGAGTTCAGCGGCGAGGTCGAGCCGTAGGCCTGGACCTGGACCGGGTCCAGCAGGCCGACATTGGCCCGGCCGGTCCGCAGACCGGCGAACTCTTCCTTCAGGGCCACGACAGCCTTGTCCATACGGTCGCGGTAGGTCTTCAGATCGGGTTGGGCCATCGGAGTTTCCCTAGGAGGTCAGACAGATGTCAGGCGGTCTTTTCACCTGACGTGATAACAGTGAACGTACCCTGACCGGTCAGGGTCTTGCGCAGCGAACCCGGCTCGCGGATCGAGAAGACCACGATCGGGATGCCGGAGTCGCGCATCAGGGCGATCGCCGAGGCATCCATCACCTTCAGGTCCTTCGACAGGACGTCATGATAGGTCAGGGTGTCATAGCGGGTCGCGTTCGGATCCTTCTTCGGATCGGCCGTGTAGACGCCGTCGACACTGGTACCCTTCAACAGGGCGTCGCAGCCCATTTCGGCCGCGCGCAGGGCCGCACCGGAATCGGTGGTGAAAAAGGGCGCGCCGACACCGGCGGCGAAGATCACCACCCGTCCCTTTTCGAGATGGCGCAGGGCGCGGCGGCGCACATAGGGCTCGGCCACGGCATTCATGGTAAGGGCGCTCTGCACCCGGGTCTGGACGCCGATCTTCTCGAGCGCGGCCTGCATGGCCAGGGCGTTCATCACCGTCGCCAGCATGCCCATATAGTCGGCCGTGGCCCGTTCCATGTCGCCGGCGGCCTTGGACAGGCCGCGGAAGATGTTGCCGCCACCGATGACCAGACAGATCTCGACGCCCTCGCGCGCCACCTGGGCGACGGCCAGGGCCACCCGGTCGACGGTCTGCATATCGATGCCATAGGCCTGATCGCCCATCAGCACCTCACCGGACACCTTCACCAGCACGCGCTTGTAGAGAAACTCTGGCGGGGCGTCGGGCATGGGTCGGATCCGTGTGCAGGCGGGAATCGGGCAGGTCATCATAGACGAAGGGCGCGTCGGGCTTCAAAGCCCAACGCGCCCTCATAGGCAACCGCCACCGTAAGGTGGCGGCTTATATCAGGCGTTGCCGCCGGTCATCGAGGCGACTTCAGCGGCGAAGTCCGGTCCTTCGACCTTCTCCACGCCTTCTCCCAGGGCCAGGCGGACGAAGCCGGCCAGGTGCAGGCCGGGCGCGCCCAGTTCCTTGCCGGCTTCCGTGACCAGCTGCTCGATGGTCACGTCCGGGTTCATCACGAACGGCTGCTTGGTCAGCACCACGTCCTTCTGGAATTTGTTGATCTGGCCTTCGACGATCTTGGCGATCATCGCTTCCGGCTTGCCTTCTTCCTTGGCCTTTTCGGTCAGGACGGTGCGTTCCTTCTCGATGGCGGCCGGGTCGAGGTCGTCGGTGTTCAGCGACAGCGGTGCCGTGGCGGCGACGTGCATGGCGATCTTGCGACCCAGTTCACGCAGCTTGTCCTTGTCGCCGGCACCGTGCAGCGCGACCAGCACGCCGATACGGCCCAGACCCGGGGCGACGGCATTGTGGACGTAGGAGGCGACGACGCCCTCGTCGACCGACAGGCGGGCAGCGCGGCGCAGCTGCATGTTCTCACCGATGGTGGCGATCATGCTGGTCACTTCGTCCTGGACCGACTTGCCGGCTTCCAGTTCGGCACCGTGCAGGGCTTCAACCGTGTGATGTTCCAGACCCAGCTGGGCAAAGGCCTTGGCGGCGTTCTGGAACAGCTCGTTGCGGGCGACGAAATCGGTCTCCGAGTTGAACTCGATGGCGGCACCGATCTCGCCCTTGCCGTCTTCGCGCGAGGCGACGGCCACAAGGCCCTCGGCGGCGACGCGGTCGGCCTTCTTGGCGGCCTTGGACAGGCCCTTGGCGCGCAGCCAGTCGATCGAGGCGCTGATGTCGCCGTCGTTCTCGAGCAGGGCTTTTTTGCAATCCATCATGCCGACGCCGGACTTGGCGCGAAGTTCCATGACGAGGGCGGCGGTGATCTCGGCCATTGTGGGCTCCTGAGTATTTGTATGCGGGAACGGCCGGACCCGTTGAGGTCCGGCCGCATGGTCTTGTGCCGGCGGTGGAAAGCGGCGGCGGCTTAGGCCGTCGCGTCCTCGGCCTTGGCGGGCTCTTCGGTCGCCTCGACAGCGGCGGGAGCTTCGGCGGCAGCCGGAGCTTCAGCAGCGGCCGGGGCTTCGGCGGCGGCGATCATTTCAGCGGCGACAGCCTCGGTACCGGCCGGGGCGACGTCAGCGGCGACCGGGGCGGCAGCCTCGGCCAGCATCGGCTCGACCGGCGCTTCCGATGCGCCCAGATCCACGCCCGACTGCGAGGCACCGGCGGCCAGGCCGTCGAGGACGGCGTCGGCGATCAGGTCGCAATAGGTCTGGATGGCGCGGGCGGCGTCATCGTTGCCCGGGATCGGATAGGTGATGCCGTCCGGGTCCGAATTGGTGTCGAGGATGGCGATGATCGGGATGTTCAGCTTGCGGGCCTCAAGGATGGCGATCGCCTCCTTGTTGGTGTCGATCACGAACATGATGTCCGGCACGGATCCCATGTCCTTGATGCCGCCGAGGCTCAGCTCGAGCTTGTCGCGCTCGCGCTCGAGGTTCAGCAGTTCTTTCTTGACCCGGCCGTCGCCGCCGGATTCCAGCAGGGTGTCCAGCTCGCGCAGGCGGGCGATGGAGCCCGACACGGTGCGCCAGTTGGTCAGCGTGCCGCCGAGCCAACGGTTGTTCATATAGTACTGGGCGCAGCGGGTAGCGGCCTCGGCGACCGGACCGGCGGCCTGGCGCTTGGTGCCGACGAACAGGACGCGACCGCCCTTGGCCGCGACTTCACGCACGGCGACCAGCGCCTGGTGCATCAGCGGCATCGACTGCGACAGGTCGATGATGTGGATGTTCGAGCGCGATCCGAAGATGTAGCGCTCCATCTTCGGGTTCCACCGGTGCGTCTGGTGGCCGAAGTGCGCGCCGGCTTCGAGCAGGGTACGCATGGAGAATTCAGGCAGAGCCATGATCTGGTAAGTCCTTTTTCCGATCAACCTTGCGCAGGCGGTGAAAGAGCCACCCGGAATTGGGGGGCTCCTCGGAACGGCAGGGGCCGGGATGTCTCCCCGAACCTCACCACGCCTGCGTGAGAAGTGGGGCGGCTTCTAGTCGGGATCAGCCGAAAAGGCAAGGACCGTGCCCCGTCGCCCCCGGTCGATCAGGCGTCTTCCAGCATCAACACGCCGGGGGCCGATTTCAACGCCCCGCGCAGGGCTCCGTCCAGCCGGTAGCGGCCGGGCAGTTTCACCTCGACCTCGCGCCGCCCCTCCAGCGAGGCGACGAGCGAGATTTCGCCGCCCTTGCCCGGTGAACTGGCCCGGTCCAGCCGGGCCTTCAAGGCCGCCGGGTCGGTGCCGCGCGACGAGACATGAATGCGCAGGCCGATGGTGTTGTCATCCAGCAGCGTGTCCAGCCGCGAAGCGTCATCCCCGAAGAACCGCACCTCGCCGTCGGCGCTCTTGGCCCGAACCCGCACCAGCACCGAACTGCCGACCTCCAGCACCTCGCGACATTTGCGCAGCTGTTCCGGCGGGAACAGACATTCGAACTCCCCGGTCGGGTCCGAGAAGGTGACGAAGGCGAATTTCTCGCCCGAGCGCTGGCTGGCCCGCTCCTGACGACGACGCACCACCCCGGCCATCATGAAGGCCTCATGGCCACTTTCGGCCAGTTGCACCGCCTCGGCCACGAAGGTGACCCGCTTGCGCTTCAGCGCCGGGGTCATATCCTCCAGCGGGTGGCCGGACAGGTAGAAGCCGACCGCCGCCAGTTCCTGGTCCAGCTTCTCGGGCCCGACCCAGGGCTCGCGGATCTTCAGCCGCGGCCGCCCGGCCCCGACCTGGTCGCCGCCGAACAGATTGACCTGGGACGAGGCCCGCTCGGCCGCCACGCTCTGGCAGTAGGCCATCAGCACATCGGCCTGGTCGAACAGCTGGCCACGGTTGGGATGGATGCTGTCAAAGGCCCCGGCCTTGGCCAGACCCTCCAGCGCCCGCTTGTTGACCGCCCGCGGATCGACCCGCTCGAGGAAGTCGAAGATGTCGGTGAACCGGCCGCCGGTCTCGCGCACCTCGACCACATGCTTCATCGCCTCGAGGCCGACGTTGCGGATGGCCCCCAGCGCATAGAGAACCGACCCGGCCCCCTCTTCATAGGCCACGTCGAAATCGGCCGAAGAGCGGTTTACGTCCGGAGCCAGGACCGGCACCTCGAATTTGCGCGCGTCCTGGTAGAAGACCGCCAGCTTGTCGGTGTTCGACAGGTCCAGGCTCATCGAGGCGGCGAAGAACTCGACCGGGTGGTTGGCCTTCAGCCAGCCGGTTTGGTAGCTGATCATCGCATAGGCGGCGGCGTGCGACTTGTTGAAGCCGTAGCCGGCGAATTTGGCCACCAGTTCGAAGATGAAGTCGGCCTGGGCCTCGTCGACCCCCTTCTCGGCCGCCCCCTTGAGGAAGCGGGCCTTCTGGAAGTCCATCTCCTCCTTCTTCTTCTTGCCCATGGCCCGACGCAGCAGGTCGGCCTCGCCGAGGCTGTAGCCGGCCAGGATCTGGGCGATCTGCATCACCTGTTCCTGGTAGATGATGACCCCGTAGGTCTCCTGCAGGATGCCCGCCAGCGACGGGTGCAGGGTGTCGACCTCGGCCCGGCCGAATTTGCGGTCGATATAGACGTCGATATTCTCCATCGGCCCGGGCCGGTAGAGGGAGATCAGGGCGGTGATCTCCTCGATCGCGCCACAGCGCATCTTGCGCAGCGTGTCGCGCATACCCTGGGATTCCAGCTGGAACACCCCGACCGTCTGACCCGAGGCCATCAGCTCATAGGTGCGCTCGTCGTCCAGCGGCAGCAGGTTGAAGTCGCGGTCGGCCCCGCGCCGATTCAGATAGCCCGAGGCCCGGTCCAGCACCGTCAGCGTCTTCAGGCCCAGGAAGTCAAACTTCACCAGACCGGCCGGTTCGACCCATTTCATGTTGAACTGGGTCGCCGGAATGTCCGAGCGCGGGTCCTGATACAGCGGCGTCAGCTCGACCAGCGGCCGGTCGCCGATGACGATGCCGGCGGCGTGGGTCGAGGCGTTGCGGTACAGCCCCTCCAGCTCCAGCGCCGTCTCCAGCAGGGTCGCCACCGCCTTGTCGTCGTCCCGCGCCTCGCGCAGGCGCGGCTCCAGCGCGATGGCCTGGGCCAGGGTCACCGGATTGGCCGGATTGGCCGGGATCATCTTGGCCAGACGATCGACCTGGCCCAGCGGCATCTGCAGCACCCGGCCGACATCGCGCAGCACAGCCCGCGCCTGCAGGGTACCGAAGGTGATGATCTGGGCCACCCGGTCGCGGCCATAGCGCTGCTGCACGTATTCGATGACCTCTTCCCGCCGCTCCTGGCAGAAGTCGATGTCGAAGTCGGGCATGGAGACCCGCTCGGGATTCAGGAAGCGCTCGAACAGCAGGCCGAAGCGCAGCGGATCCAGATCGGTGATGGTCAGCACCCAGGCGACCAGCGACCCGGCCCCGGAGCCCCGCCCCGGCCCGACCGGAATCCCGTGCGACTTGGCCCATTTGATGAAGTCGGACACGATCAGGAAATAGCCGGGGAAGCCCATCTGCTGGATGATGGACACCTCCCACTCCAGCCGGGTCCAGTAGTCCTCTTCCGGGAAGGCCGGGGTCACCGTCTTCAGTCGCGCCTTCAGCCCCTCACGGGCCTGATACGCCAGCTCATCGGCCTCGCTGCGGCCGTCGCCGGTGTCGAAACTGGGCAGGATCGGGGCCCGGGTCTGGACCATGAAGGCACAGCGGCGGGCGATATCGATGGTGTTGTCGCAGGCCTCGGGCAGGTCGGCGAACAGGGTGCGCATGTCCGGCGCGCCCTTGAACCAGTGCTGCCCCGTCACGCGCCGCCGGTCCTCCTGGCCGGTGAAGGCCCCGTCGGCGATACACATCAGGGCGTCATGCGACTTGGCCTGTTCGGCCCGGGCGTAATGGACGTCGTTGGTGGCGACCAGCGGCACCTCGGCCCGGTAAGCCCAGTCGACCAGACCGCGCTCGGCCGCCCCCTCGGTGGGCAGGCCGTGGCGCTGCAGTTCGACATAGAAGCGGTCGCCGAAGGCCGCCTGCATCTCGGCCAGGGCGGCCTCGGCCTCGGGCCCCTTGCCCTGGACGAACAGCGGATTGACCGGTCCGTCCGGCCCGCCTGACAGCAGGATCAGGCCTTCGGCCTTCTCCGCCACCATCGCCCATGGCACGCCCGGCTCGGGCAGTTCGGCCGACTCGAGAAACGCCGCCGAGGACAGGGCGCACAGGTTCAGCCAGCCCTGTTCGTTCTGACAGATCAGCACCACGGTCGGGGTCTTGGCCCAGCGGTCGCTGATCTTGCCACCGATACCCAGCACCGGCAGGGCGCAGGCGATCAGCGGCTGGACCCCGGCGTCGCGCGCCGCCTGGCTGAACTCCAGCGCCCCGAACAGATTGGCCCGGTCGGCCACGGCCACCGCGGGCATGCCGTGGTCGGCGGCCATCGTTCCGACCTTGTTGGCCTTGATCGCACCTTCCAGCAGCGAATAGGCCGACCGCACCCGCAGATGAACGAAGCCGTCAGCCCGCATCGGCCCCTCGACGGCGGCATCGCCATCGACAGCGGTGGCATCGGCGCGGTCAGGACTCATCACTTCGGCCAATTCAAACTCCACTCGTCCCGCCCGGCAGGCCCCTGCCCCGGGCCTGGCCCGGCAGCCGAATCGACTATGCAGGGATTCTGGCCGTCGCCCGCGCGCCCCCGATCAAATCGATCGCTTCGCGCCCGCCGAACCGGGCCTGGGACCGGTCAGGCGACCAGCAGGGCCGCGTGCCAGACCATCCAGACAAAGCCGCCACACGATGCAAGCGACAGCATATCCCGAACCCAACGCGCCATGACCTTATCCCCTGTTCTGGTGTGTTCCCTGTATGTTCTATGTTGCGGCTTTGTTCCCGTCAAGGACTCGACTAAATGTCCGCCCCGTCGCCGCAAATGCTGTATCCTGAAGAGCGACGCCACTCCCCCGCCCTTCCGGCGGGCGGCGTCCGGAGAGCGGCCATGGCCAAGGGTCAAGTCAAGAGCAACAAGGAAGTCCGCAAGCCCAAGGCCGAAAAGCCCAAGCCGGCCGTTGCCGCCGGGGCCTCGCCCTTCACCACCCCGCCCGGAAAGAAATAGGCCCTAACCGGCCGGGTCGCCCAGCCGCCCCTCGCATTCAGCCACGGCGGCCGTGTCCCCCGCCGCCTGGAACAGGTCCCGCGCCTGGTTCCAGCGCAGGGCCGCCTCACTGTCGTGACGCAGTTCGTCCAGCGCCCGCGCCGCCAGCCGCAGCACCCGGGCCAGGTCCAGGGCCGTCCAGCCGTCGTGGGCCCGGTACAGGGCCGCGGCCTGGTCCGCATGGGCCAGGGCGGCGTCGGGACGGCGCGCCCCCAGATCGATCTCGGCCAGATGCGCCAGGGCGCGGGCCTGTAGCAGATGCGCGCCGGCCTCGCGGCTCAGGGCGGACGCGCGGGCATAGGCGTTGCGCGCCTCCATGACCCGGCCGTCAGCCAGGGCCTGGTGCGCCGTATCCAGTTGGGCGTGGATGGCCTCGGTCATGGGCATGCCTCCGGTGGAGGCCCTTTCGGGGACGACGGTCCCTAGTAGGCGTGGCTCTCGGCCGGGCGCGCTTCCAGATGGCCGTCCTTCAGGGCGAAGACCCGGTCCATATGGCCGGCCAGCTCCATATTGTGGGTGGCGATCAGGGCTGCCACCCCGGTCTCGCGGACCATCTCGCGCAGGGCCTCGAACACCGCCTGGCTGGTGGCCGGATCCAGATTGCCGGTCGGCTCGTCGGCCAGCAGCAGGCGCGGCTTGTTGGCCAGGGCCCGGGCCAGGGCCACGCGCTGGCGTTCGCCGCCGGACAGTTGCCCCGGCTGATGGGTGGTCCGCTCGGCCAGACCCAGGGCCGCCAGGGCGACCTCCGCCCGGCTGCGCGCCTCGGCATTGGAATAGCCGGCAATCCGCATCGGCAGGGCGACGTTGTCGCGGGCGTCGAACTCGGCCAGCAGATGGTGGAACTGATAGACGAAGCCGATGCGCGACAGGCGCAGACGGGTGCGGGCCCCCTCGTCCAGATCGCCGACGTCCTCTCCGTCGATCCGGATATGGCCGGCGGTCGGCCGTTCCAGCAGGCCGGCCGCGTGCAGCAGGCTGGACTTGCCCGAACCCGACGGTCCGATCAGGCCGACAATCTCGCCGGGCATCACGTCCAGATTGACCCCCTTCAGCACCGTCAGCCCGCCGGCGGCGGTGTCATAGGTGCGGGTCACGTCGCGGATCGACAGGACGGGGGTCGCGTCGGCCTGGGGATAAGCCTGTGGATCGATCTGGGGGCTATTCAAAACGCAGGGCCTCCACAGGATCGAGCCTGGCCGCCTGCCAGGACGGCAGCAGCGAGGCGACACAGGACATGAACAGCGACCAGATCGCGACCCAGAAGACGTCGACCGGATCGACCAGGGCCGGGATCGCATCCAGCATATAGACCTCCTGGTTGAACAGCTGCACGCCCAGCAGGGCCTCGAGGAAATGCTGGATCGCGCCGATGTTCAGGCAGAAGACCAGACCGAGCACCAGACCGCTGATGGTGCCGGCGACGCCGATGGCCGCCCCGGCCACGAAGAAGACGCGCATCATCGCCGCCTGGCTGGCCCCGACCGTGCGCAGGATGGCGATGTCGCGCGTCTTGTTCTTCACCAGCATCACGATGCCCGAGATGATGTTCAGGGCGGCGATGGCCACGACCAGGCCCAGGATGATGCTCATGGCCACCCGCTCGACCTTCAGCGCGCCCCAGAAGGCGGCCAGACGGTCGCGCCAGTCGCTGACGATCGCGCCGGGACCGGCAGCCTGCCGGGCAGGTTCCAGATAGGCGGCGACATTGTCGGGATCGGCGACCTTCATCTCGATCACATCCCAGAGCCCCTCCTTGCCGAAGAACAGCTGGGCCTGTTCCAGCGGCATGAAGACGAACAGCCGGTCGAAATCGGCGGTACCCGAGCTGAACACGCCCCCGACCGTATAGGTCTTCTCCAGCCCGCCCAGATTGCCGAAGGCCGAGCCCGCGCCGTCCGGCGAATAGAGGGTGACCGGATCGCCGACACCGACGCCCAGGGAATCCGCCAGCGCCTTGCCGATCAGCACCCGGTCGCCGCCCCAGTCGCCCTGGCCGAATCCGGCCCGGGCCTCGGGCGTCAGGCTCTCATAGACATAGGCCATGGAATCCAGGTCTTCGGCGCGAAGGCCGCGCACCATGGCACCGGTCGTCTGGCCCGCCGCGCGCAGCAGGCTCTGCGACTCGGTCAGGGGGGTGACGCTGACCACGCCGGGGATGGCCTTCAGCCGGGCCACGGCCGCATCGCGTTCCGGCGAGACCAGCACCTGGCCCTGGACATACATATGGCCGTTGAACGACAGCATCCGGCTCAGCAGTTCACTGCGGAACCCGGCCATGATGCTCATCACGGTGATCAGGGCCAGCACCGCCAGGGTGATGGCGACGTAGCTGATGATGGCGATCAGGGCGATGCCGCCGTCCTTGCGCCGGGCCCGCAGATAGCGAAGCGCGAGACCGATCTCCCACGAGGAGAAGGGCCCGGCGGGCTTGGGCGGCCGCGCCGCCGGGATCGTATCCGTCATCGTCCGATCCGCTCCATGGCTTCGGCCAGCGGCAGGGTCTGTTTCTCACCGGTGGCGCGGCGCTTCAGCTCGACCACGCCCTCGGCCACGCCCTTGGGTCCGATGGTCAGCTGCCACGGGATGCCGATCAGGTCGGCCGTGGCGAACTTGCCGCCGGGGCGTTCGTCGGTGTCGTCGTACAGCACGTCGCGACCGGCGGCCTCCAGGGCAGCCACGGCCTCCTCGCAGGCGGCCGAGACGGCGGCGTCACTGACCCGCAGATTGATGACCACCACGTCGAACGGGGCCACGGCGTCGGGCCAGATGATGCCGCCGGCATCATGGCTGGCCTCGATGATGGCCCCCATCAGCCGCGACACGCCGACGCCATAGCTGCCCATATGGACCGGCCGGTCGACGCCGTCGGGCCCCTGGACAGAGGCCTTCATCGGGGCCGAATATTTGGTGCCGAAATAGAAGATGTGGCCGACCTCGATGCCGCGGGCGGTCAGACGGTCGGCCTCGGGCGTCTCACCCTCGAACCGGGCCGCGTCGTGCATTTCCTCGGTCGCGGCGTACAGGGCCGTGCGCTGGTCAACCGTCGCCTGCAGGTCGTCCCAGTCGACGTCGGGCCCGGGCACCGGCATCTCGACCAGTTTGCGGTCGCAGAAGACCTGGCTTTCGCCGGTCTCGGCCAGGACGATGAACTCATGGCTCAGGTCGCCGCCGATCGGGCCGGTGTCGGCGCGCATCGGCACCGCCTTCAGACCCAGGCGGGCGAAGGTGTTCAGATAGGCCACGAACATCCGGTTGTAGGCCTTGCGGGCCGAGGCTTCGTCGATGTCGAACGAATAGGCGTCCTTCATCAGGAATTCTCGGCCGCGCATCACGCCGAAGCGCGGGCGGCGCTCGTCGCGGAATTTCCACTGGATGTGAAACAGGTTCAGCGGCAGCGCCTTGTAGGATTTGACGTAGGCCCGGAAGATGTCGGTGACCATCTCCTCATTGGTGGGGCCGTACAGCAGCTCGCGCTCGTGCCGGTCGGTGATGCGCAGCATCTCCGGCCCGTAGGCGTCATAGCGGCCGCTTTCGCGCCACAGGTCCGCCAGCTGCAGCGTCGGCATCAGCAGTTCGACCGCCCCGGCCCGCTCCTGTTCCTCGCGCACGATCTGCTCGATCTTCTTCAGCACCCGCAGCCCCAGCGGCAGCCAGGCATAGATGCCGGCCGCCTCCTGCCGCACCAGACCCGCGCGCAGCATCAGTTGGTGCGAGATAATCTGCGCTTCGGACGGCGTGTCTTTCAGCGTGGGCAGGAAATAGCGCGACAGGCGCATGGGCAAATATCCGGCAAGAGGTCAGTCGACCTGTGCTTTAGCCGGGTCGGCGGGGCAAAAGCTAGGCGTGCCTCAGACTGTCGGCGGGGCCAGGTCCGGCAACGGCATCCAGCCGACCCAGATCATCACCATGATCCCGGCCCAGACGATCAGGGAAACCCAGGTCGTGGTCAGGAATTTGCGCTTCAGATTGGGCGTGTCGGGCGCGCCCCACTGGCCCCCGTCGGTCGGCGGGGCGTGGACTTCCTTCGACGTCCCCAGCGGCAGGATGGCGAACAGCACCACCCACCAGACCACCACATAGATGGCGAACATCGTCATCGGACCAATCGGCATGATCAGTGCGCCTCCTTCGGCGTTTCCATCAGTTCAACGAGCATACCACCCATGTCGCGCGGGTGGACGAAGATGATCGGGGTACCGTGGGCCCCGATGCGCGGCTCACCGGTGCCGAGAATGGTCGCCCCCCTGGCCCGCAGGGCGTCACGGGCGGCGAGGATGTCCTCGACCTCGAAACAGATGTGATGCTGGCCGCCGCGCGGGTTCTTGGCCAGGAAGCCATGGATCGGCGACTCCTCGCCCAGCGGCTCGATCAGTTCGATCTGGGCATTGGGCAGGTCGACGAAACAGACCCGGACCCCCTGGGACGGCAGGTCGAAGGGGGTGCCGATGGCCGTCACGCCCAGCATGTCGCGGTACAGGGCGATACTGTCCGCAATGGACGGGGTCGCGACCCCGACGTGGTTCAGCTTGCCGATCATCACCGGTCCTCAGGGATGGGGCCGGCCCACGCCGTAGCGGGCCGCCAGATAGGGCAGGATCGCCTCGTCCTGCAGGAAGCGATGGCCGGTGGCGGCGCTGGTCTCCGCCTCCGGCCAGTCGAACTCACCGTCCAGCACCAGCAGCGGACAGCTCTGGTGCGCCTCCCCCACCAGGGCGATGACCGGCGGGCGGGGACGCGGATGGTCCAGATAGCGGATCTCGAGATGATCACGCAGGGCCGGATAGAAGCCCAGCACCCCCTCGACGACCGAGCCGGCCGGGCAGAACCACGGCCCGCCCTGGTCATCGTGCCAGCCCGGATTGATCAGGAACAGCCGGTCGGTCACCCCGTGGTCTCCTACAGGCGCAGCACTATGGTCTCGACGATCGGTCGACGATCCCAGATCTGCTGGCTGGCCTTCTTCAATACGCGGGCGACAGCCTGTTCGACAGCGTCGTCATCGTCGCGGGCCTGGGGCTTGAGGCCGTTGACCACCTGTTCGACCCGTTCGGCCAGACCGTCGAGGGCGTCACCCAGCGGACGCTCGTCGCCACTGGGCAGGCCGATGGCCCGCATGTCGATGTCGCTGACGATCTTGCCACCGGAATCGAGGGCGAAGGACACGACCAGAATGCCGTTGGTCGAGGCGTGGCGGCGCTCGCGCAGGGCTTCGCCCTGTTCGGTCACCAGCATGCCGCCGTCGACGTACAGACGGCCGGACGGCACTTCATCGATGATCGCCGCCGGACCGGGGGCCAGGCGCACCATGTCGCCGTTGCGCGGCGTCACCTGCTCCTTGATTCCCAGATCGCGGGCCAGGTTGGCGTGTTCCATCAGGTGGCGACGCATGCCGTGGGTCGGCACCGAGATCTGCGGCCGGGCCCAGGCGTACATCTGCTTCAGCTCGTCACGGCACGGGTGACCCGAGACGTGGATGCCGGGATGGTCCTTCTCGGTGTAGAGGCGGACGCCCTTGTCGGCGAGCTTGTCCTGCAGGCGACCGATCGACAGTTCGTTGCCGGGGATCACCCGCGACGAGAAGATGCAGTGATCGCCACGCCCCAGCCGGATTACCGGATGGGTGCCCTCGGCGACGCGCGACAGGGCCGCGCGGCTTTCGCCCTGGCTGCCGGTGCAGAGATACAGGATCTCGTCCTCGGGCCAGACGCGGGCTTCCTCGTCGGTCAGGAAGGGCTTGATGTCGCTGAGCATACCGACGTGTTTGGCGGCGGCGGTGATGCGGTGCATCGACCGGCCCGCCAGCGAGACGCGACGACCCGATGCCTCGGCGGCGCGGATGACGCTGTCCATACGGGCGACGTTGGAGGCGAAACAGCCGACGGCGATCCGGCCCTTGAGGCCGCTGATGAGCTTGGTCATGGCCCGGGCGACGCCGCCCTCGGAGCCGGCCACGCCGTCAACGAAGACATTGGTCGAGTCACAGACCATGGCCAGGACGCCCTCGTCGCCCAGCGCCGAAATGGCCCCGCCGTCAGTGAGCTCGCCGACGACCGGTTCATCATCGATCTTCCAGTCGCCGGTGTGGAATACCGTGCCGAGCGGCGTCTTGATGGCCAGGCCGTTCGGCTCGGCGATCGAATGGGTCATGGTGATCATGGTCACCTGGAACGGGCCCAGGTCGACACTGCCGCCCAGCGGCACCTCGATCAGCTTGACCTGATCCAGAATGCCGGCCTCGCGCAGCTTGTCGCGGATCAGATAGGCGGTAAAGGGCGTCGCATACAGCGGGGCCTTCATCCTGGCCCAGAGCCAGCCCAGGGCCCCGATATGGTCCTCATGGGCGTGGGTCAGCACGATGCCGAGGATCTTCTCGCCCTCGAGGAAGGCGGGATCGGGCACGATGACATCGACGCCGGGCGTCGACAGGTCACCGAAGGTCACCCCCACGTCGACCACCATCCACTGGCGATTGGACTCCGGGCCGTAGCCGTAGAGATTGAGATTCATACCGATCTCGTTCGAGCCGCCGAGCGGCAGGAATACGAGTTCGTCGCTGGTTTGTTTTTTCATGTGTCCGTCAGATGGGTATTGCGGCGCCAGATTTCGAGTAGGCCGCGTATGGTCAGGTCCGGATCGAACCGGTCGATGCTGTCTGTGGCCCCCTCGAACAGCGAGGCGACCCCGCCGGTGCCGATGACGGTCATGGGTTTTTCCCACTCCGCCTTGATGCGCGTGACCAGGCCTTCGATCAGGGCGACATAGCCCCAGAAGACGCCGGACTGCATATTGGAGACCGTATCCTTGCCGATAACACGTTCCGGCCGCTGAATGGCGATCCGCGGCAACATGGCCGCCGCCTCATGCAGGGCCTGGAGCGAGAGATTGATGCCGGGAGCGATCAGGCCGCCCTCGAAGGCCCCGTCGGCGGCGACCACATCGAAGGTGGTGGCGGTACCGCTGTCGATGACGATCAGGTCGCCGGGATAGACCAGATGGGCCCCCAGGGCGTTGACCAGCCGGTCGGCCCCCGCCTCGCTGGGCTTGGTGATCCGCACCGGAATGCCGAGCTCGACATTCTCGCCGATCACCAGGGGTTCAACCGACAGATAGCGCCGCGACAGGTTGCGCAGGTTGAAGATCGACTGCGGCACGACGCTGGAGATGATGCAGCCGTCCAGCGCCTCCAGCTTCAGCCCGCGCATCGACAGCAGCTGGGTCAGCCAGACCGCGTATTCGTCGGCGGTGCGACTGGCCGCCGTGGCGGTGCGCCACTGGGCGATCCAGTCGTTGCCGTCGTGGACGGCGAAAAGGGTGTTGGTATTGCCCTGTTCGATCGCGAGCAGCATCAGACGGCCTCCCCGAAGAACACATCGCCCGCCGAGATCAGGCGCAGACTGCCGTCGGTCAGGCGCAGGCGCAGGGCCCCGTCGGGGTCCACGCCCTCGGCCCGGCCGCTGACGGTTTCATGGCCCAGTCGCGCGACGGCCGGTCCGTCCAGCCCCGCGGCCCGGGCGGTCCAGGCGTCGAGCACCGGCTGGAAGCCCAGGGTCTCCCAACGGTCCATCCAGACAGCGAAGGTCCCGGCCAGGGTGGCGGCGGCGACCTCGACGGTCGGCACGGCGGTGATCTCGCCGCGCAGGTGGTCGGCCAGGGCGGTGGCCGGGCGGTCGGTGCCGGACGGGGCGCGGGCCAGGTTGACGCCGATCCCGACGGCCAGCCACAGGCTGCCGTTGGCGTGGGCCCCGGACTCGATCAGGATTCCCGACACCTTGTCCCCGGCCAGCATCACGTCATTGGGCCATTTGATCGTGACCAGGGACGGCGGGGCGAAGACATCGATCAGGTCGGCGACGGCCAGGGCCGCGACAAAGGTCAGCTGGGCCGCCTCGGCCGGGGGCCGACGCAGCGTGGTCAGCAGGGTGGCCGACAGATTGCCGGTCCCATCCAGCCATTCACGCCCGCGGCGACCACGGCCGGCGCTCTGGCGACGGGCCACGATCCACAGCGGTCCGCTCTCGCCGGCCTCGGCCAGGCGGCGGGCCTCGGCGTTGGTGGAGTCGGTTTGCTCGAGCAGGCGGACGGGCGCGGGCGTCACCGCCCTACCCGGCTCCGAAGCCCGAGGCGGCGGCGCGGGTCAGCGGCTCCAGCCAGGTCAGGCCGACGATCACCAGCGGGAAGGCGAAGGCCGCGCAGGCCCAGCCGATCCACTGCGGTGCGACCGGGGCCTTGTCCGTCGGGGTCTCGTCCAGCGGCGCGTCAAACCACATCAGCTTGATGATGCGCAGATAGTAGAAGGCGGCCACGACCGAGGCGACCAGACCGACGGCGGCGGCCATCCAGTAGCCGGCACCGGCAGCGGCCCCGAACACATAGTATTTGGCCCAGAAGCCCGAGAATGGCGGCATGCCCAGCACCGACAGCGACAGCACCGTCAGGGCAATGGCCGTCAGCGGCCGGTCGCGCTTCAGCCCGGCCAGGTCGGCGATGCGCCGGATCGGCCTGCCGCCCTTCGACAGGCTGAGCAGGATGGCGAAGAAGCCCAGCTGGTCCACCACATACAGGGTCATGAACATCAGCATCGCCTGCAGACCCGCCTGGGTCCCGGCGGCGATGGCCAGCAGGGCATAGCCGATGTTGGCGATCGACGAATAGGCCAGCAGGCGCTGGATATCCTTCTGGGCCAGACCGCCGAAGGCCCCGACCGCGAAGCTGATCAGCGAGATCAGGATGATGACCTGGGCCCACTGGTCGTGCGCGCCGCCGAAGCCTTCCGACAGGGCCCGGGCGATCAGCACCATGGCGGCCATCTTGGGGGCGGTGGCGAACAGGGCCACGACCGGGGTCGGCGCGCCCTCATAGACGTCGGGCGTCCACATATGGAACGGCGCGGCCGAGACCTTGAAGGCCAGGCCGCAGATCAGGAAGACCAGGCCGAAGATCAGGCCGGTGCCGGCCTCGCCAGAGGCGGCGACGACGGCAATGTCCTCGAACCGCATCGAGCCGGTGAAGCCGTAGATCAGGCTGGAGCCATACAGCAGCAGACCCGAGGACAGGGCCCCGAGGACGAAATATTTCAGGCCCGCCTCGGACGCCTTCAGGTCGTCGCGATGGAAGGCGGCCAGCACATACAGGGCCAGCGAATGCAGCTCGATGCCGACATAGAGGGAGATCAGGTCGCCGGAGGACGCCATCATGCTCATCCCGACCGAGGCCAGCACGATCAGGACCGGATATTCGAAGCGCGCGATCCGCGTCCGCTCCATCCAGCCGGTGCCGAGGACGATGGCCACGGCACTGGACAGATAGATGACGATCTTGCCGTAGACGGCCAGCGGATCGGCGACATAGGCCCCGTTGAAGGCCGAGCCCAGCGGTCCCGTCGCGGCCACGGCCGAGGCGGCGACCAACAGGCCGACGGCGAGGAAGGAGACCAGCCGGGTCGATTTCTCGCCGGCGAAGGCCCCCAGCATCAGCAGCACGAGGCCCCCGATGGCGAGCGTCAGCTCCGGTGCGGTCAGATGGAGTGCAGGGATCAGATCAGGCATCAGGGTCTCACCCGCCGATCGCGGCGTGATAGGTGGTCGTCAGGGCCTCGACCGAGGCGGCGGTGTAGTCCAGCACGAGCCCCGGGTGGACCCCCAGCCAGATGGTGCCGACGATCAGCGGCACGAAAATCAGCAGCTCGCGACGATCGATGTCGGTGATGGCCTTGAGTGCCGGGTTGGTGATCTCGCCGAACATGACGTTGCGGTACAGGGTCAGGGCATAGACGGCCGACAGGATCACGCCCGAGGCGGCGATGAAGGCGGTCCAGGTCGAGGCCTGGTAGACGCCGGTCAGGGTCAGGATCTCGCCGATGAAGCCCGAGGTGCCCGGCAGGCCGACATTGGCCATGGTGAACATCAGGAAGATGGCGGCGAACCACGGCATCTTGCTGGTCAGGCCGCCGTAGAAGGCGATCTCGCGGGTGTGCATCCGGTCATAGACGACGCCGACGCAGAGGAAGAGCGCGCCCGAGATCAGGCCGTGGCTCAGCATCTGGAACACCGCGCCCTGCATGCCGATGGCATTGCCGGCGAAGATGCCCATGGTGACGAAGCCCATGTGGGCCACCGACGAATAGGCGATCAGCTTCTTCATGTCGGTCTGCCGGAAGGCGACCAGCGAGGTATAGACGATGGCGATGGCCGACAGGGCGAACACCAGCGGCGCGAACATCTGCGACGCCAGCGGGAACATCGGCACATTGAACAGGATGAAGCCGTACCCGCCCAGCTTCAGCAGGATGCCGGCCAGGATGACCGAGCCCGCCGTCGGGGCCTGGACGTGGGCGTCCGGCAGCCAGGTGTGCACCGGCCACATCGGCATCTTCACCGCGAAGCTGGCGAAGAAGGCCAGCCACAACAGCGGCTGGGCCGCCGGGCTGAAGGCGAAGGTCTTGAGTTCGGGGATGCTGGTGGTGCCGGCCGTATAGGCCATCCACAGCATGGCCAGCAGCATCAGGACGGATCCCAGCAGGGTGTAGAGGAAGAATTTGTAGGCGGCGTAGATCCGGTTGGTCCCGCCCCACACGCCGATGATGATGAACATCGGCACCAGGGTGCCTTCGAAAAAGATGTAGAACAGGAACAGGTCCAGCGCCGTGAACACGCCGACGACGAGGGTCTGCAGCACCAGGAAGGCGACCATATAGTCGACCACACGGTCGGTGATGGTCTTCCAGCTGGCCAGGATGCAGATCGGCATCAGGAAGGCGGTCAGCAGCACAAACAGGATCGAGATGCCGTCGACGCCCAGATGATACTGGGCCCCGGCGAACCAGACGTAACGTTCGATGAACTGGTAGCCGGCGTTGGCCGGGTCGAACTGCAGCACCAGAACGGTCGCGACCGCCAGGGTAGCCAGGGTCGTGCCGAGCGCGATCCAGCGCGCGGCCGAGTCGGCCCCGCCCTTCATGGCGAAACGGGCCAGCAGGATCAGCCCCGCCCCGATCAGGGGCAGGAAGGTGACGAGACTCAGGATGTGAGGAATTTCAGCGGGCACTTGGGCTCAGGCTCCCCACGTATAGATGGCGAAGGCGAGGAAGCCGGCGAGGCCGAGCAGCATCACGAACGCATAGAAATAGACGTAGCCGCTCTGGAACCGCGACAGGCCGCCGGCGAATTTACGGGACAGCCAGGCCATGCCGTTCGGTCCGCCGCCGTCGATGATCGTCACATCGCCGACCTTCCAGAACAGGTCGCCCAGGGCGCGCGCGCCCTTGACGAAGACGAAGTCGTACAGCTCGTCGAAATACCATTTGTTGTAGAGGAAGGCGTGAACCACCCCGCCCCGGTCGGCCATGCGGCGGGCCATGCCTTCGTTGCGGACATAGATCCACCAGGCGGCAAAGGTCCCGGTCAGCGTCAGCACCAGCGGCGACCATTTCACCCAGGTCGGCACGCCGTGACTGTCGTGCAGCACATGGTTGGCCGGGCCGGTGAAGACCGCGCCGTTCCAGAAATTGGCCGCGTGATCGCCGATGAAATACGGGGCGAAGACAAAGCCGGCGGCGACCGCCCCGACCGACAGCAGCAGCAGCGGCACCAGCATGACCCACGGGCTCTCGTGGGGCTGCAGCGGCCCGTGATGGCCATGGTCGTCGTGAGCGTGCGCGTCGTCGGCGATCGGCTCGGAATGGGTTTCCAGCTGGGCGTGCGAGGCATGGTCGTCATGTCCATGATCCGCGTGCGCCTCATCCTTCCACGCGGGCTTGTTGTGGAAGGTCATGAACACCAGACGCCATGAGTAATAGGCGGTCAGGCCGGCGGCGATGATGCCGACAAAGAAGGCGAACAGCCCCATGGCCGAATGGCCGCTCGAGAAGGAGGCGAAGGCGCTCTCGATGATCGAGTCCTTGGAATAGAAGCCGGCGAAGCCGCCGATGCCGGGGATGCCCAGACCGGTGATGGCGATGGTGCCGATGGTCATCACGCCATAGGTGACCGGCAGCAGCTTCCACAGCCCGCCCATCTTCCGCATGTCCTGCTCGTGGTGCATGCCGTTGATCACCGAGCCGGCCCCGAGGAACAGCAGGGCCTTGAAGAAGGCGTGGGTGAACAGGTGGAACATCGCGGCCTGGTAGGCCCCGACGCCGGCGGCGAAGAACATGTAGCCCAGTTGCGAACAGGTCGAATAGGCGATGACCCGTTTGATGTCGTTCTGGGCCAGGCCGACGGTCGCCGCGAACAGGGCCGTGATCGCGCCGGTGATGGCGATGACCGCGGCCGCGATCGGCGCATATTCATAGATCGGCGACAGCAGGCAGACCATGTAGACGCCGGCGGTGACCATGGTCGCCGCGTGGATCAGGGCCGAGACCGGGGTCGGGCCTTCCATCGCGTCCGGCAGCCAGGTGTGCAGGAAGAACTGGGCCGACTTGCCCATCGCGCCGATGAACAGCAGCAGACCAGCCAGATCGAGCGCCGACCAGGTGTAGCCGAGGAATTCCCAGCCGGTGCCGGCCTTGCCGGCGATCATCGGGAACAGTTCGGCGAACTGGATCGTGCCGAACATCCAGAACACGGTGACGATGCCCAGGGCGAAGCCGAAGTCGCCGACGCGGTTGACCACGAAGGCCTTGATGGCAGCGGCGCTGGCGGTGGCCTTCTTGTACCAGAAGCCGATCAGCAGATAGGAGGCCAGGCCCACCCCTTCCCAGCCGAAGAACAGCTGCATGAAGTCGGCGGCGGTCACCAGGGCCAGCATGGCGAAGGTGAACAGGGACAGATAGGCGAAGAACCGCGGCTTGTCGGGGTCTGCGGCCATATAGCCCCAGGAATACAGGTGCACGAGCGACGACACCGAGGTCACCACCACCAGCATCACCGCCGACAGGGCGTCGATGCGGATCGACCAGGCCGACTGGAAATCACCGACGTTGATGAAGGGAAACAGCTCGAGGGTGAAGGCTTCCAGCCCGCCCCAGGTGTGGGCCGAAAACACGGTCCAGGCCACGGCGCAGGAGAAGAACAGCAGCCCCGTGGTCACGGACTGGGACACAAGGTCGCCGAGACGGCGGCCGAAGAAGCCGACGATGGCCGCCCCCAGCAGGGGGGCGAAAACGCCGAGGGTGACGAGAAGCTGAAGGGTCACGGCCGGCTCAACCCTTCATCACGGAGGCGTCGTCCACGGCGATGTCGCCGCGGTTACGGAAGAAGGTCACCAGAATGGCCAGACCGACGGCGGCCTCGGCCGCGGCGACGGTCAGAACGAACATGGCCATGATCTGCCCGGAGATGTCGTGCAGATAGGCCGAAAAGGCGACGAAATTGATGTTCACGGCCAGCAGGATCAGCTCGACCGACATCAGGATGATGATCACGTTCTTGCGGTTCACGAAAATGCCGAAGACACCGATGGTGAACAGCATGGCCCCGACGGCCAGATAGTGCTGCAGGGTCACGTCCATCAGAGAAGCTCCTCGGGGGTCACGCCCGCGCCGGACTGGACGCTCTTGACCTCCATGGCGGTCTTGCGATCGCGCCCGACCTGGGTGTGGATGTCCTGGCGACGCACGCCCGGCTTGTGGCGCAGGGTCAGGACGATGGCCCCGATCATCGCGATCAGCAGCACGATCCCGGCAGCCTGGAAGAAATAGACATAGTCGGTGTAGAGCACCCGGCCGATGGCCTCGACATTGGACATTTCGGGGGTGGCCACGGCCGGCCCGGTCGAGTTCGCGGCGGCCCCGCCGTTCACGGTCACCAGGGCGATCATGATCATCTCGACCAGCAGCACCCCGGCCACGATCGCGGCCAGCGGCAGATAGCGGGCATAGCCCTCGCGCAGGCGGACGAAGTCGACGTCCAGCATCATCACGACGAACAGGAACAGCACCGCAACCGCGCCGACGTAGACCACGACCAGCAGCATCGCCAGGAACTCGGCCCCCAGCAGCACGAACAGGCCCGCCGACGAGAAGAAGGCGAGGATCAGCCACAGCACGGAGTGCACGGGGTTGCGCGCGGTGACGACCAGCAGGGCCGAGACCACGGCCACGGCCGCCATAATGTAGAACGCTATGCCTTGCAGCATGGGTGGGACCGAGCCCCCTTCACAGTCTTGAGCCGCGATCCCGTTCGGAATCGCGCGCTCCGTTTATCGGTATGGTGCGTCGAGTTCCAGATTCTTCGCGATCTGCCGTTCCCAGCGGTCGCCGTTCGCGAGCAGGCGCTCCTTGTCGTAGAGCAGCTCCTCGCGGGTTTCGGTGGTGAATTCGGAGTTCGGCCCCTCGACGATGGCGTCGACCGGGCAGGCCTCCTGACACAGGCCGCAATAGATGCATTTGACCATGTCGATGTCGTAGCGGGTCGTGCGGCGGCTGCCGTCCGAGCGCGGCTCGGACTCGATGGTGATGGCCTGGGCCGGGCAGATGGCTTCGCACAGCTTGCAGGCGATGCAGCGTTCCTCGCCGTTGGCGTAGCGGCGCAGCACATGCTCGCCCCGGAAGCGCGGCGACTGCGGATTGCGCTCGAACGGATAGTTCACCGTGGCCTTGGGCCGCGCCATATATTTCAGGGACAGGCCGACCGCACCGACGAGGTCCAGCAGCAGGGCCCCCTTTGCGGCCTGGGCAATACGCTTGAACATCAGGGTCGGTCTTTCGGCAGGCTGTTGCACAGCTGGTCGTGACGCGGGTCTTCGGGTCGGGTGATGGCGCACAGCCGGTCCCGTTCGGCGGTTTCGCGGGCGATGCGATCCTGGCGCTCCTGCCACTGCTGCGGCGTGACCGGCTCGGGATCATAGACCGCCATCGCGCAGGCGGCGGTGCCGAGGACCAGCGACACAAGCATCACGGTGCGGATCATGATCCCACCCCGAACACCCGCCAGGCGGAGACCACGACCACGGCCACGACCGAGGTCGGCAGGAAGATCTTCCAGCCCAGCCGCATCAGCTGGTCATAGCGGTACCGGGGCACGAAGGCCTTCACCAGGGCGATCATGAAGAACCAGAAGACGATCTTGGCGAAGAACACCAGGAACAGCAGGAAATTGACGAGGAAGGGCGGCCAGGCGGCGGTAAAATCGATCGGGAAGCCCGGGTTCCAGCCGCCGAAGAACAGCAGGCTGATCATCGCGCACATGAAGACGATGTTGGCGTATTCGCCGATCATGAACAGCAGATAGGGGGTCGAGGAATATTCGACCTGATAGCCGGCCACCAGTTCGGACTCGGCCTCGGGCAGGTCGAACGGCGGGCGGTTGGTCTCGGCCAGGGCCGAGATGAAGAAGATGATCGACATCGGGAACATGACGAAGATGGTCGGCCAGGTCGCCGCCCCGCCCCCGAAGGCGAACCAGTTCCAGATCCAGCCCTCCTGCTGGGTCACGATCGAACTCAGGTTCATCGTCCCGGCCAGCAGGATCACATTGATGATCACCAGGCCGATGGAGACCTCATAGGAGACCATCTGCGCGGCGGACCGCAGCGAGCCGAGGAAGGGGTATTTCGAGTTGGAGGCCCAGCCCCCCATGATGATGCCGTACACGCCCAGCGAACTGATCGCGAAGATGTAGAGGATGCCGACGTTCAGGTCCGAGATGACCCAGCCCGGGGCGAACGGAATGGCGGCCCAGGCGATGAAGGCCAGCACGAAACTGATCAGCGGGGCCAGCAGGAAGACCACCTTGTCGGCCCCGGCCGGGACGACGATTTCCTTCAGCACGAATTTGAAGAAGTCGGCGAACGACTGCAGCAGGCCGAACGGCCCGACCACATTCGGTCCCTTGCGCATCTGCACCGCCGCCCAGATCTTGCGGTCGGCCAGCAGCAGGAAGGCCAGCGAGATCAGGATGCCGACGGTGACCAGCAGGATGCCGCCCGCGGTGATCAGGGTCCAGCCGAGGGGGGTGGTCCAGAAGGTGTTTGCGGATTCCATCGGTTACTCTGCCGCCATCGCGGCCGGGGCGATCCGCAGGGCGGACAGCTCGGCCATGGTCGCGCTGGCGCGCGCGATCGGATTGTTGAGATAGGGGTCGGTGACGATCGAGCCGAAGGCCACGTCGCCCAGGTCGCCCTTCTGGCCCAGACCCGCGACATCGAACGCCGCCGACGGGGCCAGATAGTCGATACGGCCGAAGGTCGGATGATCGCGCATCAGCACGGTGCGCAGCTGGTCCAGGGTGTCGTACGGCAGGGTCTGGCCGACGCGCTCCGACAGGGCGCGCAGCACGGCCCAGTCTTCCTTGGCCTCACCCTTGGGGAAGACGACCCGTTCGGCCATCTGCACCCGGCCCTCGGTATTGACGTACAGGCCGCCCTTTTCCGTATAGGCCGCGCCCGGCATGACCACATCGGCCCCGTGCGCCCCCGCGTCACCGTGGCTGCCCAGATAGACCTTGAAGGCCTTGGACTTCGACGTGTCGATCTCGTCGGCCCCCAGCAGGAACAGCAGGTCCAGCGCGCCCTTGCCGGCCATCTGCGTCGCCGTCAGCCCGCCCTCGCCGGGCAGGAAACCCATGTCGAGGCCGCCGACCCGCGCCGCTGCGTGGTGCAGGACATTGAAGCCGTTCCAGCCGTCGGTGACGACGCCGGTCTTCTTGGCCAGCGCTCCCAGCGCATTGAGCACAGCCGCCCCGCCCTCGCCCGCCAGGGCCCCGCCACCGACGATGATCGCCGGCCGCTCGGCCTGGGTCAGCAGGTCCAGCGCCGCCTTGGGCAGTTTTGACAGGGTCTTCGATCCCGCGCCCAGCCAGTTGTAATCATAGGTCAGGTCGGCCTGTTCGCCGATCAGCATGATCTCGGTCTTGCCGGCGATCCAGCTCTTGCGCAGCCGGGTGTTCAGCAGCGGGGCCTCGGTACGGGGATTGACCCCGACCAGCAGCACGGCATCAGCGTTTTCGATCCCGGCCAGGCTTGAGTTGAACAGCCAGCCCTCGCGCGGACCGGTGCCCAGGGGCGATCCGTCCTGGCGGCAGTCGGTATTGGCCGAGCCCAGGGCGCGGAACAGGTCCAGCGCCGCCTTCATCGATTCCGCGTCCTGCAGGTCACCGGCGATGACGCCGATCTTGCCGGGTTTGGCGGCCTTCAGCCGGGTGGCGACGGTCGACAGGGCCTCGTCCCAGGTGGCGGCGCGCAGGCGGCCGTTCTCGCGCACGAAGGGCCGGTCCAGACGCTGACGCGTCAGGCCGTCGACGGCATAGCGGCTCTTGTCCGACAGCCATTCCTCGTTGATGCCCTCGTTCACCCGCGGCAGCACGCGCATGACCTCGGCCCCGCGCGAGTCGGCGCGGATGTTCGAGCCGAGGGCGTCCATCACGTCGATGGTCTCGGTCTTCTTCAGTTCCCACGGGCGGTAGTGATACTGCCACGGGCGGTGGGTCAGGGCTCCGACCGGGCACAGGTCATTGACGTTGCCCGACAGTTCCGAGGCGACCGACTTCTCGAGATAGGTGGTGATCTCGGCATCCTCGCCGCGGCTGATCATGCCGATGTCCGGCACGCCGGCGACCTCGGTGATGAAGCGGACGCAGCGGGTGCACTGGATGCAGCGGGTCATGAAGGTCTTGATGGTCGGACCCATCGCCTTCTCTTCGACCGCGCGCTTGTTCTCGGCATAGCGCGAGCCGTCGCGGCCATAGCCCATGGCCTGGTCCTGCAGGTCGCACTCGCCGCCCTGGTCACAGATCGGGCAGTCCAGCGGGTGGTTGATAAGCAGGAACTCCATCACCCCTTCGCGGGCCTTGCGGACCATCGGCGTGTCGGTGAAGATCTCCTGGCCCTCGGCGGCCGGCAGGGCACAGCTGGCCTGCGGCTTCGGCGGTCCGGGCTTCACCTCGACCAGGCACATGCGGCAGTTGCCGGCGATCGACAGCCGCTCGTGATAGCAGAAGCGTGGAATCTCCTCGCCCGCGCGCTCGGCGACCTGAAGCACGGTCATGCCGGCCTCGAACTCGACCTCTACGCCGTTGACCTTGGCTACGGGCATTATTCGCGGACTCCGCCAAAGGGCTGATCGACCAGATCGAGACGCTTCTCGATCCGTTCGACACGCTCATCAATTCTGTCCAGCCGGCGGTTCACGCCCGCCAGGCCTTCTTCAACATGGGTCGTGCGGACCTTCAGGCCGTGAAGGTCCTCGCCGATGCGGTCGACCTTGGTTTCGACCGCATTGACGCGTGTCTCGATCCGCCGAAGGATCTGCAGCACCAGATTGTCCGGTTCCTCGGCCATGCCGCCCTACTCCGCCGCGATCGCATGGCCGGCGAAATTCGCGCGGCGGCTGCGGTACTGGGAGATGCGATCCTCGATCTCGTGACGGAAGTGACGGATCAGCCCCTGGACCGGCCAGGCGGCCGCGTCGCCCAGGGCGCAGATGGTGTGGCCCTCGACCTGTTTGCTGACGTCCAGCAGCAGGTCGATCTCGGACGGATCGGCCTCGCCCACCGACATCCGCTCCAGCACGCGCCACATCCAGCCGGTGCCCTCGCGGCACGGGGTGCACTGGCCGCAGCTCTCATGCTTGTAGAAATAGCTGATGCGGGCGATCGCCTTCACCAGGTCGGTCGACTCGTCCATCACGATGACGGCGGCGGTGCCGAGGCCCGACTGCATCTCGCGCAGGGAATCGAAATCCATCAGCGCCGTCTCGGCCATGTCGCGGGTGATCATCGGCACCGACGACCCGCCCGGGATCACGGCCTTCAGATTGCCCCAGCCGCCGCGCACGCCGCCGCAATGTTCTTCCAGCAGCTGACGCAGCGGGATCGACATCGCCTCCTCGACATTGCACGGCCGGTTCACGTGGCCGCTGATCGACATGATCTTGGTGCCGGTGTTGTTGGCGCGGCCGAAGCCCGCGAACCATTCGGCTCCGCGACGCAGGATGGTGCCGACCACCGCGATCGACTCGACATTGTTGACCGTGGTCGGGCAGCCGTACAGGCCGGCCCCGGCCGGGAACGGCGGCTTCAGGCGCGGCTGACCCTTCTTGCCCTCCAGGCTCTCCAGCAGGGCGGTTTCCTCGCCGCAGATGTAAGCGCCCGCACCGTGGTGGATGTAGACGTCGAAATCCCAGCCATGGATGTTGTTCTGGCCGATCAGCTTCGCGTCATAGGCCTGCTTGACCGCGGCCTCCATACGCTCGCGTTCCAGCACATATTCGCCGCGCAGATAAATGTAACAGGCGTGGGCCTGCATCGCGAAGCTGGCGATCAGACACCCTTCGATCAGCAGGTGGGGATCATGGCGCATGATCTCCCGGTCCTTGCAGGTGCCGGGCTCGGACTCATCGGCATTGACCACCAGATAGTGAGGACGGTCCTTCACCTCCTTGGGCATGAAGGACCATTTCAGACCGGTCGGGAAGCCGGCGCCGCCGCGTCCGCGCAGGCCCGAATTCTTGACGTTGGTGATGACCCAGTCGCGCCCGAGGTCGAGCATGTCCTTCGTGGCGTTCCAGCAGCCGCGGTTCCTCGCCCCGTCCAGCGTCCAGTCATGGAAGCCGTACAGATTGGTGAAGATGCGGTCCTTGTCTTCGAGGAGTCCGACCATGGTTCAGTCCAGTTCCGCCATACGACGGCGATGATAACGGGTGCGCAGGAAGATGGCCGCGAGCATCAGCACCCAGCCGACTGCCAGCAGGCCGTAGCCGGCCATCTGAAGGGCGGGGCCGGCCGCGCCGGCCTGGCCGACGGACCAGACCATGATCGCGCCCAGCACGACACAGGCCAGGCCCGCGAAGCGTTGCTTGCGGCCGACGGCCCGCATCTCGGCCTTGTAGGCAGCGATGGCTTCGTCGGAGCTGAGGTCGGGACGGCTCATGCCGGCACCGGCTTGCTGTTGGGCAGGGCCTTGATCGGCCTGGCGGCCGAGCCGTCGTACAGTTTCGGATCGGTCAGGGTCAGGGCCGGGCCCTCGGGCTCCGAGCTGTGGCGACCGACGCGCGAGCCGGGTTTGGGTTTCTTGCCGGCGGCGAAATCGTCGATGATCTGGGCCAGGGTCTCGGGCGTCAGGTCTTCGAAATAGTAGTCGTTGATCATGGCCATCGGCGCATTGGCGCAGGCCCCCAGGCATTCGACCTCTTCCCAGGTGAAGCGGCCGTCGGCGCTGAGCACCTGTTTCGGACCGATCTTGTCCTTGCAGACCTTCATCAGGTCATTGGCCCCGCGCAGGGCGCACGGCGTGGTGCCGCACACCTGGATCAGGGCCGCCGAACCGACCGGCTCCAGCATGAACATCGTATAGAAGGTGACGACCTCAAGCACCCGGATATAGGGCATCTCCAGCAGCTCGGCGATCGCGCGCAGCGCCGGCTCGGGGCACCAGCCCTCCTGCTTCTGCACCAGCCAGAGGATCGGGATCACCGCCGACTGTTTGCGGTCAGCCGGGTATTTCTTGATCCACCAGTCGACCTTGGCCTTCGTCGCCTTCGAGAAGGCGAAGCTGGCGGGTTGAATCTTGGCGAGGCGACGAACGCTCATGCGACAGACTTTCTTTCGAACTCGCGTGCCTTGCGCGAGGGCTCGCGGAGCCAGCGGCGCACGGGCGCAATCGATCCAATAATCACCCAAGCCAGCGCCGACGCAGCCACTCCCCAGCCGGCCTGGGTCCAGATCGACACGCGACTGTCCAGATCAGCGGCGTCAGCGCGGGAGATTGCACTCCAAACGATCCAGAATGGCAGAAAGGTAATTGCATGCACCACAAGCATACGGAGATACCAGCCCGCCGCAGTTGCCTTGATTTTCGCGGTTCCAAAGGACTGCGCGCCTTCAAACCCGGCGAGGATCAGGATCACAATAACCGGTCCGATCAGGTCGACGAATGAGAACTGCATGGGCGGAGGCGTCACCGGTCCACCTCGCCGAACACGATATCCAGCGAGCCGAGGATGGCGGACACATCGGCCAGCATGTGGCCGCGGTTCATCCAGTCCATGGCCTGCAGGTGGCGGAAGCCCGGGGCCGAGATCTTGACCCGGTACGGCTTGTTGCTGCCGTCGCTGACCAGATAGATGCCGAACTCGCCCTTGGGGGCCTCGACCGAGGCATAGACCTCGCCCTCGGGCGTGCGGAAGCCCTCGGTGTACAGTTTGAAATGGTGGATCAGCGCCTCCATCGAGCGCTTCATCTCACCGCGTTTGGGCGGGACGATCTTGTTGTCCTCGACCATCACCGGCTCGCCGGGACGGTTGCGCAGTTCGTGGATGCACTGCTCCATGATCCGCACCGACTGCTTCATCTCCTCGATGCGGCACAGGTAGCGGTCCCAGCAGTCGCCGTTCTTGCCGACGACGATATCGAACTCCAGATCGGCATAGCATTCGTAAGGCTGCGACTTGCGCAGGTCCCAGGCGATGTCCGAGCCGCGCAGCATCACGCCGGTGAAGCCCCAGTCCAGCGCCTGCTGTTTCGACACCACGCCGATGTCGACGTTGCGCTGTTTGAAGATGCGGTTCTCGGTGACCAGGGACTCGATGTCCTTCAGCGCCGCCGGGAATTCATGGCACCAGCGCCCGATGTCGTCGATCAGGGCCATCGGCAGGTCCTGGTGGACGCCACCAGGACGGAAATAGTTGGCGTGCAGACGCGCGCCCGAGGCGCGCTCGTAGAACACCATCAGCTTCTCGCGTTCCTCGAACCCCCACAGCGGCGGGGTCAGGGCCCCGACGTCCATGGCCTGGGTCGTCACGTTCAGCAGGTGCGACAGGATGCGGCCGATTTCCGAATACAGCACGCGGATCAGCTGGGCCCGGTACGGCACCTCGATGCCCAGCAGCCGCTCGATGGCCAGGCAGAAGGCGTGCTCCTGGTTCATCGGCGCGACATAGTCGAGGCGGTCCAGATAGGGCACGTTCTGCAGATAGGTGCGGGCCTCCATCAGCTTCTCGGTGCCGCGATGCAGCAGGCCGATGTGCGGATCGACGCGTTCGACCACCTCGCCGTCCAGCTCCAGCACCAGACGCAGCACACCGTGCGCGGCCGGGTGTTGCGGGCCGAAATTGATCGTGAATTTGCGGTCGTCCAGCGCCCGCGCCGCGGCCGTCCGGCCGTCCTCGGTCGTGTCGAACACGTCGGTCGCCAGCTCGGACCCGAGGGCCGGCTTCTTGGCAGGGGTGTGGCCGTCAGCCATCAGACAGTTCCTCGTCCAGAGACTTGGGCCGTCGGGCCAGGGCGACGACCCAGCCCAGCACCAGCGTCAACAAACCCATGCTCGACACGGCCGCCGTCGAGAGCTGCCAGTCGCCGGTCAGCACCGCGATGGCCAGCGGCGTCGACAGCAATATGGCCGAAGCCCCCAGCAGGGCGCTCTGCAACTCGCCCGCCGACAGCCGCCGGATACCGGCCCCGACCGCCAGACAGACGACGGCGATCATGATCGAAATGCCCAGGGCCTGGGTCTGCTCGGCCGGAATCACCGGCGCGCGCGTGAACCAGCCGGTCATCCGCGCGCCCAGGGTGAACAGAAAGGCGGTCGAGAAGGTCACCAGAAAGAAGGAAGAGGCCGAGCGAAACGCTGCCTTGTTCATGGTCGATCATCCCGCCTTCTCGTCGCCGGGCAGGACCGGGGCCGGATAGTCGGCCCCCTCCCACGGCGACAGGAAATCAAAGTTCCGGAACTCTTGAGTCAGTTTGACGGGCTCATACACAACCCGCTTCTGTTCCTCGTCGTAACGCACTTCGACATACCCGGTCATCGGGAAGTCCTTGCGGAGCGGATGCCCCTGGAAGCCATAGTCGGTCAGCAGCCGGCGCATGTCCGGATGACCCGAGAACAGCACCCCATACATGTCGAACGCCTCGCGCTCGAACCAGCCGGCCGACGGATAGACGGCGATGACACTGGGCACGGGGGCCTGTTCGTCGGTCGCCACCTTGACCCGCACCCGCACGTTCCGGGTCATCGACAGCAGATGATAGACGATCTCGAACCGCTCGACCCGGTCCGGATAGTCGGCCCCACACACGTCCAGCAGCTGCTGGAAGCCGAAGCGGTCGCGCAGCGCGGTCAGCACCTCGACGATCCGGTCACGGTGGGCGACCAGGTTCAGCTCACCGAAGGCCACCTGGGCGTCGACGCCCAGCTCGCCGACCATCTCGGCCCCCAGCGGGGTCAGGACGGCCTCACGAACCGCGATATTGGCTTCGGTGCTCATCGGTCGATGGTCCCCGTGCGACGGATCTTCTTCTGCAGCTGCAGCAGGCCGTAAAGCAGGGCCTCCGCCGTCGGCGGACAGCCGGGAACATAGACGTCTACAGGTACAATACGGTCGCAACCACGAACTACACTGTAACTATAGTGGTAATATCCGCCACCGTTGGCGCAACTGCCCATCGAAAGCACGTAACGCGGATCCGGCATCTGATCGTAGACTTTGCGAAGCGCCGGAGCCATCTTGTTGGTCAGGGTCCCGGCCACGATCATCAGGTCGGACTGGCGCGGGCTGGCGCGCGGGGCCATGCCGAACCGCTCCATGTCGAAGCGCGGCATCGACGCCTGCATCATCTCCACGGCGCAGCAGGCCAGGCCGAAGGTCATCCACATCAGGCTGCCGGTCCGGGCCCAGGTGATCACGTCGTCCAGCGAGGTGGTCAGGAAGCCCTGCTCGCCCAGTTGGGTGTTGACCTGCTCGAAGAATTTGTCGTGCAGCTTGGGGTCATAGCCCTCGACCGTGGCGCGCGCGCCCTGGCCGAAGCCCATCGGGGACGCGCCCTGGTTGCCGACCCCGATCAGCGGCGTGGTGTTGGTCACTATTCCCATTCCAGCGCCCCCTTCTTCCATTCGTAGATGAAGCCGACCGTCAGCACACCCAGGAAGACCATCATCGACCAGAAGGCGAACACCATGCCGCCCTTGGACAGGTCGAACATCGACACGGCCCAGGGGAACAGGAAGGCGACTTCCAGATCGAAGATGATGAACAGGATCGACACCAGATAGAACCGCACGTCGAATTTCATCCGTGCATCGTCAAAGGCGTTGAAGCCGCATTCATAGGCGGACAGCTTTTCGGAGTCGGGATTGCTGGGCGCAAGCACCCAGGCCGCCAGCATGAAGCCGAGGCCCAGCGCCGTCGCTATCCCGAGAAAGATAACGATCGGCAGATATTCCAGAAGAAATGCGTTCATTCGAGAAGACCTCGGCCGCCAGGGAGGCAGCGGATTCGGCGCTTTCTAGCCCCAACCCCGCCGGGGTTCAAACCCATGACGACAAAGGATTTTGTTGAGAATGGTTCGCAGGGCGCTGTGACCTGGATGTCAGGCCCCGACAGGCTGGAAAAATCGCTGACAGCGCGCTTGACAGTGCAAGTCCCACCCGCCTAAACGACGCCCCTCGCCGCGACGCAACCAGCGCCGCGCCGGGAATACGCGGGTGTAGCTCAGTTGGTTAGAGTGCCGGCCTGTCACGCCGGAGGTCGCGGGTTCGAGTCCCGTCACTCGCGCCATTCCCTCTCGATTGTTCGAGGGAATGGCGCGCCCCGCCCCTGACCCGGTCGACACCCCTCCCCCTCATCTCTGCATCGTCACAGCGGCATCGCTGAACCTGTCGGCGATTTCATTCGCCCGCCCCAATCGCGCCTTATTCTGCTACATATGTAACAGGCTACAAATGTAGCGGAGGCCCCGATGATCGAATCCCTGCCCAGACGCGAACGCGAGGTGTTCGAGATTCTGTGTCAGCTCGAGGAGGGCACAGCCGGGGCTGTTCGCAACGCCATGTCCGGCTCCCCCAGCGATTCGGCGGTCCGCACATTGCTGTCACGACTGAAGGCCAAGGGACTGATCGCCCACCGCACCGATAACCAGGCCTATGTCTATGCGCCTGTGCTCCGGCCCGAGGCCGTGGCTGACGGAGCCCTGCGCCGTCTGGTCAACACCTTCTTCAACGGCTCCCCCGCCAGCGCCGCCACCGCCCTGCTGGGCCTGGCCTCGCAGCTGGACCCGGAAGAACTGGCGGCCCTGCGCCGGGCCATCGACGACGCCGGGGAGCGGCAGTCATGATCGCCCTGCTCATCAGCCTCGCGCTCAAGTCCGGCCTCGTCGCCGGGGCCGGCCTGCTGCTGGCCGAACTGTTTGCCGGACGCCCGGCGGCCGAGCGGGCCGATCTGCTCCGCGCCACCGTCGGCCTGATGCTGGCCCTGCCGGTCATCGCCCTGGCCGGACCCGACCTGGCCCTGGCCGTCCTGCCCGCCGTGGCCGCCGCGCCGGTCCCGACGGTGGACCCGGTCGCCTGGGCCGGCGAGGTGGGGCCGGTCGCCGGGGTTTCGGTCAGCGGCTCGGTCGGGGCTCCGCCGGCCTGGGCCCTGCTGGCGATTGCCTGGACCCTGGGGGCCACCCTCGTGCTGGGCCGCTTCCTGGCCGGGGTCTGGACCCTGTCGCGCTGGAGCCGCAGCGGCCGCCCGGTCGTCGACGGTGCCTGGACCGCCGCCCTGGAGCGTCAGTGGGACGGCCGGGCCCGGCGCCCGCGCCTGCTGGCCGCTTCGCGGGTCGACGGACCGCTCAGCTGGGGCCTGCCGCCCGGGACCGTCCTGATCCATCCCGACAGCCTGGCCCGTTCGGCCGACGCCGATGCGGTCCTGGCCCATGAGATCGCCCATATCCGCCGCCTCGACTGGCCCTTCCTGGCCCTGTCACGCCTGGCCCTGGCCCTGTTCTGGTTCAATCCGCTGATGTGGCGGCTGCACGCCGCCCTGATCGACCGGTCCGAAGAGGCCGCCGATGCCCTGGCCATCGTTCGCGTCGATCCCCGCCAGTACGCCCACACCCTGGTCAATCTGGCCGCCCGAACCACCCCCGTGGCCGCGACCGGCATGACCGGTCCCGCCCGCTCGCTCAGTCAAAGGATCAACGCCATCATGACTTCTCCGCGCAAACCCCACGCCCGCTCGCTGGCCATGACCCTGGCGGTCGGCGGCATGGTCGCGGTCGCTACCCCCCTGGCCGCCCTGGAACTGGCGGCCCGCACAGCGGACGTCAGCCCGGCCGAAGTCGCCGCGTCGGCGGCCGTGGCCCAGCCAGCGCCCGTCGCGCCCGTCGCCACGGTCGCTACGGTCGCCACGGTCGGATCGGTGGCACCGGTCGCCCCGGCCGACAACGCCAGCTTCAGCTATTCCCGTGACGGCTACACGGCCTCCCTGGTCTCGCAGGCCGATGGCAGCACCAGCCGCCAGACCTACACCTACAGCTACTCCGGCGACGGCCCGCCCCCCCTGCCCCCCGTGCCCCCCGCACCGCCGGCACCGCCTGCCCCCCCGGCACCTCCCCCGGCACCTCACGCTCCCCCGGCCCCGCCCGCGCCGCCCGCGCCGCCAGCACCGCCGCGGCTGGTCAGCCATCGGGCACCGGTCGACGCCGTGACCCGGGTCCGCGCGGTTCAGGATCAGGCCCGTGTCGCCCAGGACCGCGCCCGCGCTGAGGCCGACCGCGTCGCCGCCCTGCGCGACCGGGAACAGACCCGCGCCGACGCCCGCGCCGCTGTCGCCGACACCCAGGCCGCCCGGGACGATGCCCGCCGGGCCATGGCCGACGCCCGTATCCAGATGCGCTCGGGGGCCGATGAGATGGAGCGCGGTGCCGCGACCATGCGGGAAGAGGCACGCAAGCTGCAGAATGCCGCCTATCGCGCCGAGCGGATCGCCGAAGCCCGCGCCCAGGGGCGCACTTTGACCGATGCCGAACTCCAGGCCCTGTCGCCCCGACTGGAATCCCAGGCTGATGCGCTCGCCGTCGGGGCCCGACAGCTTCGCCAGCGCGGTGAGGCCACGTCAGCCCTCTAGGGTGTCCTGGCTTCAGCGCCGCTACCCTCCTCCGGGCACGCCCGGAGGAGGGTAGCGCGGGCCTGTTCGCTGTGATCCGGCAGAGATTGGCTCGTCCCGGCGGGTCCTGTCCTCAGCAGGGCGGGTTGGCGGCCCCGTAGTGACCGGTCACCGCATGGGCCCCGGTCGGCGTCAGGGTCAGGACCGTCAGCCGGTCGTATTCGCACTCGTCCATCGCCGCCGCTTCAGTCGCGCCCAGGGCCCGGGCGATGTCGGGCACCGTATTGCTGTGCCCGACCACCAGCACCACCGCCTCGGGCGACAACTGGCGGACCTGACCGACCAGTCGGGCTACATGGGCCGCGGCCCCACCCTCCAGCGACACGGCGACCACCTCGGGATGGGCGGCGGCGGCACTGGGCGCGGCGGTCAGGGCCGTGCGTTGCAGGGGGCTGACGAACACATGGGTCACGCCCGCCCCGGCCAGGGTCTCGGCCAGGGCGGCGGCCCGGGCCTCACCCAGATCGGACAGCACCGGGTCGGCGCTCTGTTCGGCCTTTTCGGCGTGACGAACGACAATCACGGTCTGGGCCACCGCAGGGGCGGCCAGCATCGCGGTCATGGCCGCCGCGAGCAGCAGTCTCTTCATCGGGATCATCCTCTTGCTGCCCGAACCGTGGCCCGGTCGGGGCCGGGTGTCCAGCGGGCCTAGGGCGTGACCTGCGCCTCGGCCGCCGTCACGAAGGCGGCCTCGCCACTGACGTCGGCATAGACGGTGCAGAGGTCCTCGAACACGCGGTTCCAGGCGAAGCGTTCGACGGTCCGGGCCCGGGCCGCCTGGCCAATGGCCTCGATATCGCGCCGGAACAGGGCCTCGACCGCCTCGGCGTAATGACCGGGGTCGGCGCTCTGCGCCAGCTGTCCGACGGTGTCGTCCACGGTCTCGGCCACGCCGCCGGCATTGACCCCGACCACCGGCCGGCCGCAGGCCATGGCCTCCAGCACGATCAGGCCGAACGGCTCCTTGTCATTGGCGTGCACGAAGGCGTCGCAGCTGGCGATAATCTTGGCCACCACCCTGGGGTTGGCCTCATACGGCAGGGAGATGACCCGATCCTCGGCCGGCATCCCGGCCCCGGCCCCGACCAGCACCAGATGATAGGGCGCGCCCAGTTTCTGCACGGCCTCGATCAGCACGCCGATGTTCTTCTCGCGCGCCGGTCGCCCGGCGAAGCACAACAGCCGCGCCGAGTCCGGCAGGTCCAGCTTCTTCAGCAGCCAGTCGCGATCGCGCCGGTCCGGGTGGAAGGTCTCGATCTCGACCCCCAGCGGCCGGATGACGATGTCACGCACCCCGGCCTCTTCCAGACGGCGGGCGATGAACCGGCTGGGCGAGACCACCCGGTCGAATTGCGAAAACAGCTGGGCCCATCGTTTCTCGACCGGCTTCTTGGCCCATTCGCCGAAATGCAGGGCCGCCAGCCCGGCCGGGTCGGAGTGGCAGAAGCCGACCACCGGACAGCCGGCCCTCTGGCCCGCCTCCAGCGCCCCCTGCCCCGGCGTATAGGGATCCCCGGCCTCGATCACCGACGGCTCCAGCGCCGCCACCCAGGCCCCCCAGCGCCGCACCGAGGACGGCCAGCGATAGCCGTCGCCGAACGGCAGCTTGGTCGCGTGCAGCTTGATGACGTCGTCGTCCCCGGCCTCGTGCCGGGGGCCCGGGACGACCAGGCTGTGGGCCACGCCCGGCCGATGACTTGCCAGCCAGGCCTTCTTGGACAGCAGATAGCGTTTCACCCCGCCCGAGCGCGGCGCATACAGCATGGTGGTGTCGACCAGCCGGGGCCGGGCGTCCGCCGTCGACGCCCGCAGCCGGCGCAGGGTCTCCGAGACCTCCTCGTCCAGTCCGGGAATCAGGCGGAGCTCGCTCTCCTCGACCTTGACCCCGACCATGCTGAGCAATTCGCTCTCGGTCGGGGGCCGGCTGCCCGTGCGAATGGAGCGCTGCTGGATGCGACGAACGCGGCGGACGGTAGCCAGTCGGGACTTCACCATGGTGCCGCCCTAGCCTTGGAACCGGCCGAGCTCAAGTGTCCTCAGCCGGCGGAGGAAGATCGGTCACCTTGATGCCCCGCCGCGACAGGGCTTCACGCAGCAGGGTCTCGACCTGGGCATTGACCGAACGCAGCTCGGCGGCGGCCAATCGCTCGACCGCCGCCATCACCCCGGGGGTGGCCCGCATCAGAAACGGCTTCCGGGCCCGGGCCATCTCAGCTGTACAGGGTCCCCGCGTTGACGACCGGCTGGGCGTCGCGATCGGCACACAGCACGACCAGCAGATTCGAGACCATCGCCGCCTTGCGGTCCTCGTCCAGATCCACCACGCCGCGCTCGCCCAGATCAGTCAGGGCGTTCTCGACCATGCCGACCGCACCGCGGACGATCAGGCGTCGCGCGGCCAGAACCGCCTCGGCCTGCTGGCGACGCAGCATGGCCCCGGCGATTTCCGGCGCATAGGCCAGATGGGCCAGCCGCGCCTCGTCGATGGCCACCCCGGCGACCCGGACCCGGCCGACCAGTTCGTCCCGCAACCGGGCCGCCACATCCTCGGCGTCGGCCCGCAGGGTCATTTCCGGAGCCGCGTCCTCGTCGCCATGGTCATAGGCATAGTGGGAGGCGATATCGCGCAGGGCGGTGTCGACCTGGATGTTGACGAAGGCCTGGTAGTCCTCGACGTCGAACAGGGCCTGGGCCGAATCCTCGACGCGCCAGACCACATTGGCGGCGATCTCGATCGGGCTGCCGCGCTTGTCGTTCACCTTCAGCTTGTCGCTGGTCAGGTTGCGAACCCGCACCGAGACCTTCTTGCGGGTGTACCAGGGCAGGACCCAGCGCAGGCCGGTGGTGCGATCGGTCCCGCGATAGGCCCCGAACAGCATGATCGCCATCGCCTCATTGGGCTGCAGCGAATACAGGCCCGTCAGCAACAGCAGACCCGCCATCGACACGGCCACGCCGCCCAGGACGGCGGGCTTGTCACCGAGGTTCATGCCGATGATCACCGGCCCCGCGACAATGATCGCCAGCCCGACCAGCAGCATGGATATCCCGGCCATGACCGCCGCCGGCCGTTCGACCGATTTGAAATGTTCGTTGCCCATTAAACCCTCCTGTTTCGACAAAAGTGATATCACTTTGATCGCAGCTTTGGCAAGATGAATACGCAGGGCCCGATCATCGAAACTGCCTTAGGCCTTGCATTCGCCTCAAATTCGCGAAACTTGGGACATGCTTGCGCAGTCCCTGTTAGAGGTGACCTGCGTCCTTGCGCGTCTGTCCACCAGGGGTTTTTTTCGAATGCGTAAACTGCTTGCGACCGCAGTGGCGATCGCCCCCCTGATGGTAGCGGCCGGTGCCCACGCCGAAATCGTGATTTCGACGACCCGGACGACGCCGATCCTGACGTCCAATGCCACAGGCAGCGGGGCCGATTCCATCCGCATCGCCAGCGGCGGCGCGATGAACGTCCTGACGGGCAATATCGTCACCCTCGATTCCAGCCACAGCATCACGCTTGATTCGGGCGGCAGCATCGGCGGGGGCAGCACAGCCAACGGTACGACCGGCATCCTGGCCAACGGCGGCAATACCGGATCGATTACGATCAGCGGCACCGTCACTGTCGGTGACGACATCACCACCTATCCTGACACCGACGGCGACGGCGACACCGACGGCCCCTGGGCCAACGGCAGCGACCGCTACGGTATCCGCGTGGTCGGTGCCTCGCCCCTGACGGGCAACATCCTTCTGAACAATGCCAGCGCCCTGCTGGTCGACGGCGTCAATGCGGTCGGCATCTCGATCGAATCCGGCCTGACCGGCCGGCTGACGACCCTCGGCGGCATCCGCATGGCGGGTGACAACGCCATCGCCGTCCGCTCGACCTCGACGATCACCGGCGATGTGATGCTCAGCGGCACCATGGCTACCTTCGGGGCCAATACCTCGGCGGTCGTGCTCGAGGGCGACGTCGCGGGCCGGGTCAGCATCCAGGGCGACCTGATGTCCAGCGGCTATCGCTACACCACCCGGCCGCCCGCCACCTTCCTGGAGCATCTCGACCCCGAGGACCTGCTGCAGAACAATTCGCCGGTCATCATCGCCGGCAACGTCAGCGGCGGCGTGGTCCTCGACCGTCCACCGCTCGATGCCGACGCCAACAATGCCGATGAAGACGGCGACGGCGTGCCGGACGCGACCGAAACGACCGGCTTTGTCACCAGCTTCGGCGCGGCTCCGGCGGTCCGGGTCGGTTCGACGACCCGCGCCATCACCCTCGGCGTGGTCGGGACCGGCGATTCGGCCTTCGGCTTCATCAACCGCGGCACCGTCACCGGCCAGGGCATCTACGATAACGTCCAGGGCAATGGCCTGGTCATTGGCGGCACCGGCAATACGGTCACCGTCGACGGTGGCGTTCGCAACGAGGGCACGATCTCGGGCCTGTCGTTCCAGGCCAATGCCACGGCCCTGCGCCTCGCCGACGGCACGATCACGCCGCGGATCAGCAACACCGGCAGCATCTCGGTCGGCGGCTCCTCCGATGTGGCCAGCCAGGTTACAGCGGTGCAGATTGACGCCGGGGCCTCGGTGTCCAGCCTGTCGAACGACGCCGTGATCCTTGCGACGGCGATCGGTTCAACCGTGAACACGACCGCCATCCGCGACTTCAGCGGCACGCTGAATGCGATTTCCAACACCCGTCTGATCCAGGCGACCCTGACACCCAATGCCGCCGGAGACCCGACGACCGGGACTGCCACGGCCATCGACGTCAGCGCCAACACCACCGGTGTGACCCTGATCCAGACCGGGGCTGTCGGTGCCGGCACCTCGGCGGACCTCGACACCGACAACGACGGCGTTCCCGATCTCTACGAACCCGCCATCACCGGCGCGATCCGGCTCGGCACGGGCAATGACGTGGTCGATATCCGCAACGGTGCCGTCCAGGGCGACATCGCCTTCGGGACCGGGGCCGACCAGCTGCTGATCAGCGGCGGTGCCGTCGTGCGCGGGGCCCTGTCGGACGCGGACGGCCTGCTGGACATCACCGTCAGCGACGGCACCCTGGCCGCCGGCCAGCTGACTCCGCTGAACATCACCAATCTGAATGTCGGTGCCGACGGCAATCTGCTGGTCACCCTCGACCCGGTGAACGGCACCAATTCCGGCTTCGTGGTCTCGGGCACGGCGACCCTGGCCGACGGCGCGGGTCTGGGGGTGCAGTTCAACTCCCTGATCAACACGCCCGAACGCTTCACCATCATCCAGGCGGGGACGCTGAACTACGGAGCCATCGACCTGTCGTCGGTGACCGATAATTCGCCCTTCCTGTTCGTCATCGACGCCGGGGCCGACGTCCCGGCCGGTGAGGTCTATGTCGACGCCCGTCGCCGCACCGCCGCCGAAGCCGGTCTGGGCACCGTCGAGGGCGCGATGTACGACGCCTTCTACAACGCCCTCGGCACCGACACGACGCTGCGCAACGCCTTCCTGGCCCAGACGCAGCAGCCGGGCTTCATCAACCTGTACGAACAGGTCCTGCCCGACCATTCCGGCGGCCCCCTGCTGTCCCTGGCCAGCGGCGTCGACGCCGTGACCCGGGCCCTGACGGGGCGCAACGCCTCGGCCGCCCCCGGCGAGGTCAGCGCCTGGGTGCAGGAAATCAATTTCTACGCCGACAAGGACAAGACCGACACCTACGGCTTCCGTTCGGAAGGCTTCGGCGTCGCCGGCGGCGTCGAGCGCGGCAGTGGCCTGGGGGCGGTCGGCGTCTCGCTGGCCTTCACCTCGTCAGATCTCAAGGATCCCGAGGCCGAGGCCGAGGAAATCCTGTCCGCCAGCCTGGTGGAACTGGGCCTCTACTGGCGCGCCCAGGGCCAGAACTGGACGACCTGGGCCCGTGCGGCGGCCGGTTATGCCACCTTCGACGCGACCCGCCAGTTCGTCGGCGGCGGTCTGAACCTGCGCAACGAATCCACCTGGAACGGCTTCACCCTGGCCGCGGCCGGCGGGGCCTCCTACGAGCGCAGCTTCGGTCGCTTCAGCCTGCGCCCCGAAGTCTACGCCGAATATTTCTCGCTCAGCGAGGATGCCCGCAGCGAGACCGGCGGCGGCAATGGCTTCGACCTGAACATCGACGCGCGCGACGGTCATATGTTCTCCACCGTGGCTGCCCTCAACATCGGCATGGGCATGGGCGAGGACAGCTGGCTGCGTCCCGAGGTCCGGGTCGGCTGGCGTCAGAACATCTCGGTCGATCCGGGCGAAACCGTCGGCCGTTTCGCCGGTGGCGGCCCCGATTTCCGCCTGACCCCCGATTCCATCGAGGGCGGCGGTCCAATCGTCGGCTTCCGCCTGAACGTCGGCAACGACCTGGGCATGCTGTCGATCACCGCCGATGCGGAAATGATTGAGAACTACGTGCGTTACATGCTGCTGCTGCGCGCCAGCTTCCGCTTCTAGGTCCCCCTCCGGGCCCGAAACACGAAAGGCCGCCGGATCGCTCCGGCGGCCTTTTTCGCGGGGTGATGCGCTGTGGTAGGCGGCGACGGGTTCGAACCGCCGACCCTCTCGGTGTAAACGAGATGCTCTGACCAGCTGAGCTAGCCGCCCGTCCAGCAACGCCCGTCTGTCATGCCCGTCCGGGCCCGGCCGTTCAAGACGCTTTTCGACAGGAGGCCGATCCGGGGCAGAAACGAAAAACGCGGCCCGGGTTGCCCCGGACCGCGTCCCTGTCGATCGATGTCCGCCGGATCAGTGGCTGACAGCCGTGCCTCCGCTGGACAGGGGGGCGGTGGGCATCGGCAGCGGATCGGCCACCTCGTCCCACTCGGTCGGCGTCAGGGTGCCGGTCAGGGCCCATTTCAACGCCTCGTCCGCGGTCGAGATCGGAATGATCTCCAGACCCGACTTCACATTGTCGGGCACCTCGGCCAGGTCCTTCTCGTTCTCCTGCGGGATCAGCACCGTCTTGACCCCCGAGCGCAGGGCCGCCAGCAGCTTCTCCTTCAGCCCGCCGATGGCGGTGACCCGGCCGCGCAGGGTGATCTCGCCGGTCATGGCGATATCCTTGCGGATCGGCACCCCGGTCAGGACCGAGACCATGGCCACGGTCATGGCCACACCGGCCGAGGGACCGTCCTTGGGCGTCGCGCCATCGGGCACGTGCACATGGATGTCGGTCTTCTCGAACACCGGCGGCTTGACCCCGAAGGTCAGGGCCCGGGCCCGCACATAGGAGGCGGCGGCGGAGATCGACTCCTTCATCACCTCCTTGAGGTTCCCCGTCACGGTCATCCGGCCGCGCCCCGGCATCTTGATCGCCTCAATGGTCAGGATGTCGCCACCGAACTCGGTCCAGGCCAGACCGGTGACGATGCCGACCTGATCCTCCTCGTCCATCTCGCCATAGCGGTATTTCTTGACCCCGGCGTATTCGGCCAGCTTGGCCTCGTCGACCGTGATGGTGGTCGCCTTGGTCTTGGCCATCTCGCGCACGGCCTTGCGCGCCAGACTGCCCAGGGCCCGCTCCAGCGACCGCACCCCGGCTTCCCGGGTGTAGTAGCGGATCAGGGTGCGGATGGCGTCGTCCGGCACCACCAGCTCCCCGGCGCTCAGGCCGTGGTCGGTCAGCAGTTTCGGCAGCACGTGGCGCTTGGCGATCTCGACCTTCTCGTCCTCGGTGTAGCCACTGACCCGGATGATCTCCATCCGGTCCATCAGGGGCTGGGGCATGTTCAGGCTGTTGGCCGTGGTCACGAACATGACGTTGGACAGGTCGTAATCGACCTCCAGATAGTGGTCGCCGAAATTGGCGTTCTGGGCCGGGTCCAGCACCTCGAGCAGGGCCGAGGACGGATCCCCGCGCCAGTCCGAACCCAGCTTGTCGATCTCGTCCAGCAGGATGAAGGCGTTGGTGGTCTTGGCCTTCTTCATCGACTGGATGATCTTGCCGGGCATCGAGCCGATATAGGTCCGGCGGTGACCGCGGATCTCGGCCTCATCGCGCATGCCGCCCAGCGACATCCGCACATATTCGCGGCCGGTCGCCTTGGCGATCGACTTGGCCAGCGAGGTCTTGCCGACGCCCGGAGGGCCGACGAGGCACAGGATCGGGCCCTTCAGCGCGCCGGTGCGCGCCTGGACGGCCAGATATTCGATGATCCGTTCCTTGACCTTCTCGAGGCCGTAGTGGTCCTCCTCGAGGATGTCCTCGGCCTTCTGCAGGTCGATCGGCTTGGCCTTGGCCTTGCCCCACGGGATCGACAGCAGCCAGTCGAGGTAGTTCCGTACCACCGTCGACTCCGCCGACATCGGGCTCATGTTGCGCAGCTTCTTGACCTCGGCGTCGGCCTTGATCCGCGCCTCCTTGGACAGCCGGGTACGGCGGATGCGCTTCTCCAGCTCCATGATTTCGTCGCGCTGGTCGTCGGTCTCGCCCAGCTCGCGCTGGATCGCCTTCATCTGCTCGTTCAGATAATATTCGCGCTGGGTCTTCTCCATCTGGCGCTTGACGCGCGAGCGGATCTTCTTCTCGACCTGCAGGACGCTGATCTCGCCCTCCATCAGGCCATAGACCCGCTCCAGACGCTTGGGCACGTCCGTGGTTTCCAGCAGCGCCTGCTTGTCGGCGATCTTGATCGACAGATGGGCGGCGACCGAGTCGGCCAGCTTGGACGGCTCGACGATCTGCGGAATCGAACTCAGGGCCTCGGGCGGGACCTTCTTGTTCAGCTTCACATAGTTTTCGAACTGCTCGACCACGGCGCGCAGCAAGGCTTCCGACTGGGACGGATCACCGGCCTCCTCGGGAATCTCGACGGCCTCGGCCTCGAAGAATTCGGTGCGGTCGGTGAATTTCACCAGGCGCGCGCGGCTCTTGCCCTCAACCAATACCTTGACGGTACCGTCCGGCAATTTGAGCAGCTGCAGCACGGTGGCCAGCACGCCGACCGGATAGATGGCGTCCGACGCCGGATCGTCGTCGACGGAATTCTTCTGGGTGGCGAGCAGGATCTGCTTGTCGCCCGCCATGATCTCGTCCAGCGCCCGCACGGATTTCTCGCGCCCGACGAACAGCGGCACGACCATATGCGGGAAGACGACAATGTCCCGAAGCGGCAGGACGGGCAGGGTTTTGGTCTCGGTCATGATGCATACTTTCCCGGGCCATTGGTGATCTCCGGCCCGTCACCCAGCGGCCCCCGGCGCTATGCCGGACCCCGTCAGGGCGACCCGTCGATTCCGACGGCGTTCGTTAGAGTATGTGGGTCGCGGGCGGCCCGGTTCAAGCATAACCACAAATCGCCGCCCTGCCCGCCCGGCTTCATCCCCAGACAACCGTACCTGCCGGGCACGAAAAAGGCCCCGGACGCGACGCCCGGGGCCTGATTGTCGGTGTCAGGAGGACGGGGGCGGTCAGGCCGCCCCGTCAGCCTTCTTCTTCTCGGCATAGATCAGCAGCGGCTGGGCATTGCCCTCGATCACCTCGGCATTGACCACGACCTCCTCGACCCCCTCGAAGGTCGGCAGCTCGAACATGGTCTCCAGCAGGATGCCTTCCAGGATCGAGCGCAGGCCGCGCGCGCCGGTCTTGCGGGTGATAGCCTTCTTGGCGACGGCGTTGAGCGCGTCGTCGGTGAAGGACAGCTCGACATTCTCCATCTCGAACAGACGCTTGTACTGCTTGACCAGGGCGTTCTTCGGCTCGGTCAGGATCATCACCAGGGCTTCCTCGTCGAGGTCCTCCAGCGTGGCCAGGACCGGCAGACGGCCGATGAATTCCGGGATCAGGCCGAACCGCATCAGATCGTCGGGCTCGACGCCCTTGAGGATGTCGCCGGTGCGACGCTCGTCGACGTCCTTGACCTTGGCCCCGAAGCCGATCGAGGCCCCGGCACCGCGCGCGGCGATCACCTTCTCAAGGCCGGCGAAGGCCCCGCCGACGATGAACAGGATGTTGGCGGTGTCGACCTGCAGGAACTCCTGCTGCGGGTGTTTGCGGCCGCCCTGGGGGGGCACGGAGGCGACGGTGCCTTCCATGATCTTCAGCAGGGCCTGCTGCACGCCCTCTCCCGAGACGTCACGGGTGATCGACGGATTGTCCGACTTGCGCGAAATCTTGTCGATTTCATCGATGTAGACGATGCCGCGCTGGGCCCGCTCGACATTGTAGTCAGAGGCCTGGAGCAGCTTCAGGATGATGTTCTCGACGTCCTCACCCACATAACCGGCCTCGGTCAGGGTGGTGGCGTCCGCCATGGTGAAGGGCACGTCGATGATGCGGGCCAGGGTCTGGGCCAGCAGCGTCTTGCCGGAACCGGTCGGCCCGATCAGCATGATGTTCGACTTGGCCAGTTCAACATCGTTGTTCTTGGCCGCGTGGTTCAGCCGCTTGTAGTGGTTGTGAACGGCGACGCTCAGAACCTTCTTGGCGTGCTTCTGCCCGATCACATAGTCGTCAAGGACGTCCCGGATCTCCTTCGGAGTCGGTACGCCGTCCTTGGTCGTCTTGAAGGCAATCTTGTGCTCTTCGCGGATGATATCCATGCACAGTTCGACGCATTCATCACAGATGAACACCGTCGGACCGGCGATAAGCTTGCGCACTTCGTGCTGGCTCTTCCCGCAGAACGAGCAGTACAGAGTGCTTTTAGCGTCGCCGCTGGCTGCTTTGGTCATAGACCCATCTCACTCCGACGAACGGCCGCGACATGCAGCCGAGCGCGTATCCAACGCGTTGATTCCTGAACTCTAGGCGCGAAGGTCTTCAAAAATTGACAATCACCCATCATTGCCGCGGCCACAAGCCCACCGCGTGCCGGCAGGGCAGGAAGGACGGACCATGTTCACAGTCGACGGGGATCACGGCGAATGCGTGACATGGGCACCGGAGCGGTGATTCGCCAGACCCTTGAGGCCGCGCCGGCCCCGGGCGTGCCGATTGTCGCCTTCGATTTTGACGGCACACTGACCATCCGCGACAGTTTCACCGCCTTTCTGCGCTGGCGCGCCGGCCCGGCCCGCTGGGCCCTGGGCCTCGCCAAACTGACGCCGGCGGTGGTGACCTATGCCCATGACCGCGACCGCGGACGGATCAAGGCAGCCTCGGTACGGGAATTCCTCGGCGGCGTGGACCGCGCCACGCTCGAGGCCGAGGCCGAACGGTTCGCCGAATTCATCTGGCCCCGCTTCATCCGTCCCGATGCCCTCGCCTGCTGGCAGGACTGGGGCCGCCGGGGCGCACATCGCGTGATCGTGACCGCCTCGCCCGGGATCACCGTCGCCCCGTTTGCGCGTCGCCTCGGGGCCGAGGCCCTGCTGGGGACCCATATGGCCTTCGATGCCGACGACCGGGTCACCGGTGCCTTCACCGGGCCCAACTGCCGGGGTGAGGAGAAGGTGCGCCGCCTGCGCGCCGCCTATGGCGACGATCTGAAGCTGGCCGCTGCCTATGGGGACACCAGTGGCGACACAGAAATGCTGGCCTTTGCCGCCGAGGCGGGCTTCCGGGTGTTCACAGGCCACCCCTGACGCCGACCGGCACTAGCGGCCGTCGGCATCCACGTCGAAGACAACCGGCTTGCCGCGTGAGGTCGGATTCCAGCCGGCCTCGATGGCAGCGGTCACGGAATTGCGCACGGCCTCGATATTGACGCGCTGCTTCTCCAGGTCCGGACGGCCGTTCGGGCGCATCGGCATCGGAAACTGGACGATGGCCTCGCGCTTGAAGTCCTTCAGCCGCAGGGCGATGGCCATGCCGTCCCAGGAGCCATTGGCCTGGGGCTGGGGCTGCCGTCGCACCTCCCAGTCATAGGTGTCGCCGTCGATCTCGACGACGCCGCGGGTGTCACGTCCGTACTGCATCCGCAGCCCATAGCACGATCCCGCCCCGGATCGCCGCATCCTGACGGCACAAAAAAGAAGGGCGCGCCGTCGCCGGCACGCCCTCCCTGATATCCAGTGATCCTGGCCGGATCAGACGGTCTTGATGCCGTCGCTGTCGGCTTCCTCACGCTTTTCATAAACGTGGTCGATGATGCCCCAGTCCTTGGCCTGTTTGGCATCCATGAAATGGTCGCGGTCGAGGGTCTTCTCGACCTCCTCATAGGTCCGGCCCGTGTGATGGACGTAGATCTCGTTGAGCCGCTTCTTGGTTTCGACGATGTCCTCGGCGTGGCGCACGATGTCCGAGGCCTGGCCGCGGAAGCCGCCCGAGGGCTGGTGAACCATGACGCGGGCGTTCGGCAGGGCGATCCGCTGGCCCGCCTCACCGGCGGTCAGGATCAGCGAGCCGGCCGAGGCGGCCATGCCCATGCACACGGTGGAAACCGGGCTCTTGATGTATTGCATGGTGTCATAGATCGCGAGCGCCGAGGTCACCTGACCCCCGGGGCTGTTGATGTACATGCTGATTTCCTTCTTCGGGTTTTCCGATTCCAGGAACAGCAGCTGGGCGCAGATCAGCGAGGCCATCGTGTCCTCGAACGGACCCGTCAGGAAGATGATCCGCTCGCGCAGCAGGCGCGAAAAGATGTCGAACGAGCGTTCGCCGCGGCTGGATTGCTCCACCACCATCGGCACGAGGTTGCTCTGGATGTAGTCGATCGGATCGCGCATTCGGTGGCCTTCTCGGAGATGCTGCCCTTGGCCGGGCGTCTGGCGCGACTCACCGGCCGCTGCCCTGTTGAACAGGATATCGCGTTGCCAAGTCGTTGACGCAAGGCATCAGCGGAAAAAGCAAATCCCCGCTCCGGAGACCGGAACGGGGATCGCTGTCGTCAGACTGCGTCGGAGACGGCCTATTCCTCGTCGTCTTCCTTAAGAAGCTCTTCCTTGGTGATCGGCGTGTCCTTGACCTTGGCCTTGTCGAAGATCAGGTCGCAGACCTTCTCCTCATAGATCGGCGCGCGCATCGAGGCGGCGGCGTTCTGGTTCTGGCGGTAGAATTCCAGCACCTGCTGCTCCTGGCCCGGATAGTTGCGGGCCTCGGCCATGATGGCGTTGTTCAGTTCCTGGTCGGTGACGCCGACGTCGTTGGCGCGGCCGATTTCGGCGAGCACCAGACCCAGGCGCACGCGGCGCTCGGCGATCTTGCGATACTCGTCCTTGAGCTTCTTCTCGGACTTCTTGGCGTCTTCCGGCGGCAGGTTGCCGGCTTCCTTGTCAGCCTCGACCTGTTTCCAGATGCCCTCGAACTCGGCCTCGACCATTTTCGGCGGCAGGTCGAAGCTGTGGGCCTTGTCCAGGGCGTCCAGCAGGGCGCGCTTCAGCTTGAAGCGGGCGGCCTGCTTGTACTGGGCGTTCAGGTTGTCGCGCATCAGCTCCTTGAGCTTGTCCAGCGACTCCAGACCGATACGCTTGGCGAACTCCTCGTCGACCTTGGCTTCGGCCTCGGCCTTGATGGCCTTGACGGTGACGTCAAAGGTCACGGCCTTACCGGCCAGATGCTTGGCCTGGTAGTCCTCGGGGAAGGTCACGTTCAGGACCTTCTCCTCGCCGACCTTGGCCCCCTTGAGCTGCTCTTCGAAGCCCGGGATGAAGCGGTTGGAGCCGATGACCAGCTGGGCGTCCTCGGCGGCACCGCCCTCGAAGGGCTCGCCGTCCAGCTTGCCCAGGAAATCGATGGTGACCTCGTCGCCGTCGGCGGCCTTCACGGTCTTGCCCTTCTTGTCCTCATAGGATTTGGCCTGGCCGGCCAGTTCCTTCAGGGCTTCGTCGAGGTCGGCATCCGTGGCCTCATAGACCGGACGCGACAGCTTCAGCGTGGTCGGATCGACCGGCGTGAATTCGGGCATGATCTCCAGCGCCATCTCGAAGACGAGGTCTTCCAGACCGGCCAGGACCTTGTCCATGTCCGAGGTCAGCTTCATGTCGGCCGGGGCTGCGGGGCGCACCTTGGCATCCTCGAGGGCCTTCTGGCTCGACTCGTTCAGGGCGGTGTTGATGATGTCGCCCATCATGTCGCGACCGAAGGTCTTGCGCACATGCGACGCCGGCACCTTGCCCGGACGGAAGCCCTTCAGCTTCATCTGGGGAGCGACCTCCTTGAGCTTGGCGTCAAGCTTGGCGTTCAGCTCGGAGACGGGGATGGTCACCGCGATGACGCGGCTGAGGCCTTCGTTCGACTTTTCGACGACTTGCATGGACAGAATCTGACGCTCTGGGGCAGCGCCGGAGTGTCTGGCGCGCACGGGGATTGAATAAAGCAGAAAGGCCGCCCCGGTGGGAGCGGCGCTCGAAGCCCGCCCTTATGTCGAGAAGGGCCGAAAAGGTCAACGCAGCGGACGGTTTCGCCGACCGCCCGCCTCGCCTATGTGATGGACATGAACCAGTCCGCCTCCCCCATCGGTGTCTTCGTCACCCCGGTGACCCCGCTGCAGCAGAACTGCACCACCGTCTGGTGCGTGAAAACCGGCAAGGCCGCGGTCATCGATCCCGGGGCCGAAATCGACCGGATTCTGGCAGAAATCACCCGGCGCGGCCTGACTCTCGACGCCATCTGGATCACCCACGGCCATCTCGACCACGCCGGTGGCGCGGCCGAGATGAAGGAAAAGTCCGGCGTCGACATCATCGGCCCCCACCCGGACGACCAGTTCTGGATCGACGGCATCCCGGAACAGGGCCGCACCTACGGCCTGCCGACCGCCCGCAGCTTCAAGCCCGACCGCTGGCTCGGCCAGGGCGATCGCCTGACCCTGGGTGAGACCGCGTGGGAGGTGCTGCACTGCCCCGGCCACACCCCCGGCCATGTGGTGTTTTTCAACCGGGCCGCGCGTTTCGCCCAGGTCGGCGACGTTCTGTTCCGCGGCTCGATCGGCCGGACCGACTTTCCCCGCGGCAACCACGCCGACCTGCTGAACGCCATCACCACCCGGCTGTGGCCGCTCGGCGATGACGTCACCTTCGTGCCGGGGCACGGGTCCCACTCGACCTTCGGGGCCGAGCGACGCGACAATCCTTATGTCTCCGATGCCGCGATGAGTCGGGCTCCGATCGCCCGCCCGGCCAGCGGTCCGTCCTGACCTCCGGGGTGCCGATCCGCCGACCCGGCTGAACGCACACGGGTCGCGAACGTTGATGGGGTGAAAGGATACCTCATGACCGATCCCGCCCCCGCCTGGCCCGATACGCCCGCCCCTGAAATCCTGCCGCCCGGCACCCCGGGGCCGGATATCGACCCCGGCGGCGCGCCCGACGACCTGCCCGATTTCGACCCCGGCCCCGCCAATGATCCGGGCGTCGAGATTCCCCCATTTCCCACCGGGGGCGGGTGATTCCAGCCGACGGCCGTTGATCAGCCTGCGGCCCGATTGGTCGCACGCCGGAACCTCCGGCCGACCCCCGGGTTCAGAAGGCGACCGTCACTGTCTTCTTGAAAGGATCGCACCATGGCCGAAGGTCAACCCACCCGGGCTTCCGGTGTTTCGCGACGGGGGTTCGCCTCAATGGACCCCGAGCGTCAGCGTGAAATTGCCCGCAAGGGCGGGGCCAGCGTCCCCAGCGAAAAGCGCAGCTTCTCCCAGGACCGCAGCCTCGCCGCCCAGGCCGGCCGCAAGGGCGGCGAAGCCTCGCACGGGACCCGCAAGGACCCCGCAGCCGACGAGTAGGAACGGACCCGGCGCAGGACGCGCCGGGTCTCAGCCCTGCAGAAGGGCCAGGGCGACCGAGGGCGCGGGCCCCGACCGGAAGCGCGCCATCGTCCAGCCCGCCGTCTCAACCATACGCTGTAGCGACTGTTCGGTGAATTTCCGCGAGCTTTCCGTATGGACCGTCTCACCGGCAGCGAAGGCGATGCGCCGGTCCCCGAGCCGGACCGCCATGTCGCGCGTCGCCTCCAGATGCATTTCCATCCGGGAATCGCCCGCATTCCAGAGCGCACGGTGCTGGAAGGCGTCCAGATCGAAATCGGCGTCCAGTTCGCGATTGGCCCGGGCCAGCAGGTTCAGGTTAAAGGCCGCCGTCACCCCCTGGCTGTCGTCATAGGCGGCGATCAGGGTGGCCGGTTCCTTGACCAGATCGACACCGAGAATGAACAGGGCGTCCTCGCCCAGCAGGGTCCGCGCCGCCTTGAGGAAGGCCACGGCCTCGGCCGGTTCCAGATTGCCGATGGTCGACCCGGGGAAGAAGCCGATTCGCCGCCCCGGCCCGGCCCCGGCCGGCAGGGTGTCCAGATCCAGGAAGTCACTGACCAGCGGAGCCACGGTCAGCTGCGGATAGGAGGCCGCAATTCGCGCCGCGGCCTCACCCAGGGCCTCGGGGCTGATGTCGATCGGCACATAGGCGGCCAGGTCCCGACCGGCATCCAGCAGGATACGGGTCTTCTCGCTGGCCCCCGAGCCGAACTCGACCAGAACCGATCCGGGTCCGAACTCGGCGGCCCACTCCGGGGCGACCTCGCGCAGCAGGGTCGCCTCCTGCCGCGTCGGATAGTATTCGGGCAGTCGGGTAATGTCCTCGAACAGGCGCGAACCCTCGGCGTCATAGAACCATTTCGGCGAGACGGCCTTCTGTGGCTGGCTCAGGCCCGCAACCAGCGCCGCACGAAATCCGCCGTCCTCGTCGGTGTCCGTGGTCGCCGTCCCGGGTTCGATGTCCCGTGCCAGTCGAAGTCCCATGAAGGCCCACCTTTGTTGCGGATAGAAGAAGTTGCGATAGCTGACCCGGGCGTGACCGGGCGGCGTGGCGAAGGATCCGCCCCGCAACACCATCTGGTTGGCCATGAATTTACCGTTGTACTCGGACGCGGTGCCTTCGGTCGGCCTGAAGCCGGGATATGGGGCGTAGGCGCTGGATGTCCACTGCCACACCTCAGCGGACAGGCCGGTGAAGGCCGCACCGGCCGTGGTCGCCGCATGTTCCCACTCGGCCTCGGTCGGCAGCCGGGCCCCGGCCCAGCGGGCATAGGCGTCGGCCTCATAGAAGCTGATGTGGCGCACCGCGCCCTGCGGATCGACCCCGTGCCGCCCCGCCAGCCCCAGGACGGTCCAGCCTGCCTCCTCCCGCCGCCAGTACAGCGGGGCGTCCCAGCCCTCGGCCTGGACCGTGGCCCAGCCGTCGGCCAGCCACAGGTCGGGGCGGGTGTAGCCACCGTCGGCGATGAAGTGCATCCACTCGCCGTTGGTCACCAGATCATGATCCAGTTCATACGGCTGCGACCAGACCGGATGGGCCGGGCGCTCGTTGTCGAAGGCGAAGCCCCCGGCCCCGGCCCCGATCTCGATCCGTCCGCCGGCGAACCGCGTCCGTCCGCCCCGCGCGGGCTCGGGCGCGCCTGTCCGCGGCTCGACCGCATAGGCGGCCGGGTCCAGCGGCGAGCGCGACATCAGGTGCAGCAGGTCCATCAGGAACAGCTCCTGATGCTGCTGCTCGTGATGCAGGCCCAGGGTCAGCAGATAGCGTTGCGCCGCGTCCAGTCCCCCGGCGTTCAGCCGGGCGACCATCCGCCGGTCGATCTCGCTGCGATAGTCCAGCACCGCCGCCAGGGACGGCCGGGTCATCAGACCGCGCTCACCGCGCCCGACCCGGGTCCCCAGCGCCTCGTAATAGGAGTTGAACAGGGTCTGGAACCGGGGGTCGACCGGTTCATAGTCCGGCCGGGACGCCAGGATCATGGCCTCGAAGAACCAGCTGGTATGGGCCAGATGCCATTTGCCCGGACTGCAGTCCGGCATGGACTGGGCCTGAAGATCTTCCGGCGCAAGTCCCGCAGCCAGGGCCGGCATGGCCGATCGCACCCGGCGATAGGCAGCGATATCGCGCGCTTCGGTCGTGTCGATCCGGGCCGGTGCATTCATTCGCGATGACGTCCGCTGTTGCCTGTCGTCACCGTTGACGCTCCCGTTCCACCCAATGCCCCTGCCGGGCCCGGGTTCCTCATCAGGCGCGCAAGCCTAGCCGCAGAACCGCGCGGGATCACCCCGTTTCGGTCCGCCGCGACCTTCGGTCCTCAGTCCAGACCCGCGATGGCGTCCAGAATTTCGTCGACGGCCTCGATCCGGGTCGCCCAGGAACAGACGAACCGCACCGAGCCGTCATCGAACCGGTAGCAGGCCCAGCCGAGGGCATTCAGACGGGCGTGGGCGGCCTCGGGCATGCGCACGAACACCGCATTGGCCTCGACCGGATGGGCCAGGGTGAAGGGCGAGCGGGTGGCGATCCCGGCCGCCAGCCGCCGGGCCATCAGATTGGCGTGGGCCGCCCCGTCCTCCCAGGCCCTGCTCTCGAGCAGTCCGAGGAAGGGTGCCGCCAGGAAGCGCGCCTTGGACGCCGTCTGGCCGGCCTGTTTCAGCCGGTTGTCGATCCGGCGCGCCAGCGACTTGTCGAAGATCACCAGGGCCTCGGCGCAATTGGCCCCGGCCTTGGCCCCGCCGAACACCAGCACATCGACGCCCAGCCGCGCGATCTGCGTCAGGTCGAACCCCGCCGCCGCCGCATTGGCCAGCCGGGCCCCGTCCATATGGACGCCATAGCCCTTCAGCTTCACCGGCTCGATCAGATGGCGCAGCTCCTCCTCGGTATAGACGGTGCCGTATTCGGTGGACTGGGTCACGGACAGGGCCGCCGGCGGCTGGCGGTGGCCGACCTCGGGCTCGGCCAGGGCCGCCTTCAGGGCGACCGGCTCGATCTTGCCGGAAAAGCCCGGCAGGCCGATCAGGCCGACGCCCTGGCCGAAGAAACCGGGGGCCCCGGTCTCGTCGGTACAGATATGGGCGGCATGATGGGCCAGTACCGCCTCATGCGGAAAGGCCAGCATCGACAGGGCGATGGCATTGGCCGCCGTACCGCTGAACACGAACCGCACCTCGGCATCGGCGTCCAGCCTCTGGCGGATCTGGTCGGCGGCGCGCGCCGTGACGTCATCCGCCCCGTAGGCGCGGGCGAACCCGTCATTGGCGGCGACGATCGCGTCGAGCGCCGCCGGGGCCATGCCGGCTGTATTGTCAGACCCGAAATCGTAGCGCATCCGTCAGTCTCCCTGGGTTTCGTCGGTCGGCACGGCAACCACGCGGGCGAAGGAAACCCCCTTGGCGGGGACCTCGACCTGATGCGGGAAGGGAATCTCGATCCCCGCCGCGTCCAGCGCCTCCTTGCCGGCCTGCATCAGGTCGGCCTGGGTCTGCCACCAGTCGCCCGACCTGACCCAGGCCTGCAGGGTTACCTGCACGGCACTGTCCAGCAGGCCGGTGACCCCGGTCCACGGCGCGGGATCCGCCAGAACCTTCTCGTGGGCCCCGGCCATGGTCGCCAGCACCTGCCGCGTCTGACTCAGGTCCTCGCCGTAGCCGACGGTAAAATTGATCTCGATGCGCCGGGTCGTCTGGCCGGACAGGTTCAGGATCACATCACCCAGCACCTTGCCGTTGGGCACGACGATCTTGTGATTATTGGCATTGGCCAGCTGGGTCGTGAACAGGTCGAGGCGCTGCACCGTCCCGCTCGCCCCGCCGATGTCGATCACATCGCCGACCTTGTAGGGCCGCAGGATCAGCAGGACCACGCCGGCGGCCACATTCGACAGGGTGCCCTGCAGGGCCAGGCCCACGGCCAGCGAGGCGGCACCCAGCACGGCGATGATCGAGGTGGTCTGCACCCCCAGCCGCTGCAGCACGGCGATCAGGCCGATCACATAGACGATCACCCGCACCACCTGGGCCGCGAAGGCCAGGACGGTCTGGTCGTCCTGGAAGCCGCGCACCCGCGACAGGGCGCGCCGGGTCACCTTCGACGCCCAGCGCGACACGAACACCGTGGCGATCAGGATCAGCAGGGCGATGGTCAGGTTGATGGCCAGGCTGCCGGCCATGTCGGTCAGCTTGACCAGCATGGCGGCATCGACCGTGATCGCCTTCTGCCCGGCGGCCACGGCGTCATTCAGGGAGGTATCGAGCTTGATCATGCTCCGGGTCTAACGCCCTGCGCCCGGATGTGAACCCCGCGCCCCGCAATTCATTGTAGACTGCGGACCGGGCTCCGCCCCGCCCACGGCCCACGGGAGCAGTGCGTGCAGAAATCCTCGCTCAAGGTCGGCGTCGACGTCCCCTGGGTCACCAGCTGGACCGGCGAAGCGCTGCTCGGTGTCCGCCCCTGCCCCAGCGTCGGCGGGGCCCTGGCCATCGCCCAGCAGGACAATCCCGGTGTCGGCAAGCCGCTCTATTCGCAGAATCACGCGGTCCGTCAGCGCCTGACCGTCAGCCGCATGCTGTGTCCGATGTGCGGCCAGCCGACCCCGGTCGACGATCGCTGGACCCAGGTCGCCCACCCGGTCAGCGCCGGGACGCTGCGGGGCGGTCGCCATATCGAGGGGCTTCCGGCCTCGGTCGCCGATGATCAGGTCCTGGTCGACGCCGGGGCGATCGCCCCGCTGCACAGGGCCTGCGTCGACCGGTCCCTGAAATACTGCCCGCACCTGAAGGCCGACCCCAATATTGACGTTCGCCGCTTCACCGACCGCTGGATGGTCCTGCCCTTGCTGGTCCGGGCCGAGGCCCCGCCGCAGATGTTCCTGGCCCGGGCCGCACCGGCGCGGGCGGTGGCGGTCATCGGCTTCCTGCAACTGGTCGGCCTGACCGACGATCATGATCCGTTGTGGCAGGACCGCCCCCTGACAGGCGGAGCGGTCTCAGCTTCGCAGGCCTAGGGGCCCGAGCGGTTGCCCGGATGGTTCAGGCTGCGGCCACGTTTTCGCCTTCAGCGTCAAGGGCGCGCAAGCCTTCGCGACCCGTTCCGACACGGTTCATCACCCGCGCCAGGGCGGTGAAGTCGATCGGCTTGTTCAGATAGGCGTCGGCACCGGCCTCGAGACCCGCTTCATGGTCCTCGTTCCGCGCCGAGGCGGACAGGACCACGATCGGGGTATCGGCATTCGGCCCGACACTGTCGCGGATCGCCCGTGTCGCCGTCAGCCCGTCCATGACCGGCATATTGACGTCCATGATGATCAGGTCAAACGCCTGGCTCTGGGCCATGTCCACGGCGATCTGGCCGTTTTCAGCCGTGGCCGAAACGTGACCCGCCGACCCCATCCAGGCTTCCAGGATCATGCGATTGACCGGATGGTCCTCGACCACCAGGACCGTCAGGTGACGCCCGTCACTGACCTCGGCCTCGATGGCCACGGCCGGTGCCTGGCGCGCCCATTCGACGACCTCGGCCTCAACGCTGAAGGTAAAGGTCGAGCCCTGGCCATAGGTCGAGGTCACGGCGATATCGCCGCCCATGATATTGGCCATGCGACGCGAGATGGTCAGACCCAGACCCGTGCCACCGAAGCGGCGGGTCGAGGAGCCGTCCACCTGGGTGAAGGGCTGGAACAGACGTTCGATGTCTTCGGGGGCGATGCCGGACCCGCTGTCCTTCACCTCGAAATCGAAGCGAACCCGCTTGTCCGACAGACGTTCGCCGCGGACGGTATAGGTGACCTCGCCGGTGTCGGTGAATTTCACCGCGTTCGCCAGCAGGTTCTGGATGACCTGGCAGACCCGCAACGGATCACCCTTGACGGTCGCCGGCAGCTCGCCCTCGTTCATCAGGTTGAATGTCAGCCCCTTGGCCTCGGCCTGGGCCTGGAACGGTCCGACGACGCGCTTGTGCAGATCCTCGACGACGACGTCGACGACCTCGAAAGTCATCTTGCCGGCCTCGATCTTGGTCATGTCGAGAATGTCGTTCAGCAGCGACAGCAGGTTGTCGCCCGAGTTGCGGATGATCGACAGATATTCGCGCTGCGTCTCTTCCAGTCGCGTGGCGCTCAGCAGCTGGGCCGCGCCGAGGACACCGTTCATCGGCGTGCGCAGCTCGTGGGAAATGACCCCCAGGAAGTTGGACTTGGCCTCACTGGCGGCATTGGCCCGGTCACGGGCCGTCTCCAGCTCCTCGATGAGATGGGCCTGATGCTCCTGGAAGGCGCGGATCCGCTCTTCCCGCAGCATCGTCATCATCACCAGAACGAACAGGCCGGCGGCGGTGAACGGCACGACGCCGAGGAAGGACCAGAACACCGGCGTGCCCCACAGGCTCACCAGAATTATAAGAGCCGCGACGCCATAGGGCGACGAAATCACCAGCGCCTGACGCGGCGAGCTTCGAAGCTGCGAGAAGACCAGAACATAGCCGCAGACCAGCAGGGTCATGGCCAGGGCGCGGCCGAACGGCGCGTCCGAGAACCAGGCCAGCAGCGGCGCAACGGCCCAGACGGCGGTGGTGACGGTGGCCACGGCCGGGAACACCAGGCCCCAGCCGCTGCCCACACGATCACTGATGCGTTTTTCGACGGCACCGCGCAGCGTGCCGGCCGCCAGGGTGCTGACCAGCCAGATCGCCGCCGGGGTCATGCCGATGGTGCCCAGCAGGCCCAGGGCCCAGCTGAAGATAATCAGATAGCGGAGATACTGGGTCTGCAGGATGGCCCGCAGGGCCTGAGCGGCCTCGCCGGGGCGCTGATCACCGGCAAGACCCTTATCTATCGCATCGGATTCAACCATTTACCGCCCCACGGATCACAACCCGATTAGACGCTAGGGCTAACCCGCTAAGATGGAGTGAACATTCGCCCCTTCATGAAACGGCAGTTTCCGGGAAATCAGACCCGGGCTTCTGCGGGGGTCAGGGTCCGGATCGACAGGGCATGGATCGGTCCGGCCAATTCGGCGCGCAGGGCTTCGGTCACGGCCCGCTGCCGCGCCAGCCGTCCCAGGCCCTCGAAGCTGGCCGAGACCACGGTCAGGTTGAAGTGGCTCTCGCCCCCCGGAGTCGCGTCCATGCCGCCATCGTGGTGGTGACCGGCATGGCGGCCGCTGTCGTCCTCGATCTCCAGACGCTCCGGATTCAGGGCCGATGTCAGTTTTTCGCGGATAATTGTCGCGATTGGGCCTTCCGGCATCGGTAGTTCCTTGATGATGACCAATTCCCCCCTACACTTGCGGGCATGAGTGCTGATTTTCAATATACGCCCCGATTCAAGGATATGCGGATCAAGCCGCAACGCGCCGAGGAAGAGGCCGCGGAGAAGGACGTCCTGCACCTGAAGCCGGGCGAGAAGGCCTGCGACTGGCCGGACTGCAGCAAGCCCGCCACGGCCCGCGCGCCCAAGTCGCGTGAAAGGCTGAACGACTTCTATGACTTCTGTCAGTCCCATGCGGGGACCTATAACAAGAACTGGAATTTCTACGCCGGCATGAGCGAGGGCCAGGTCCGCGCCGCCCAGGAAAATGAGGCCATGACCGGTGGCCGCCCGACCTGGGACATGAAGGCCAGCAAGAATTCGCGCGAGGCCGCCGGCAACGCCGCCAAGCTGGGCAAGGCCCACACGGGCCCGTCCGGGTCGTGGAGCAACAGCTTCGGCCTGTTCGACCGCCGCACCCAGGAACAGGTCAATCCCGCTGACGACCACCGCGTCGGCAAGCTGGAACGCGCCGCCATGTCCGACCTCGGCCTCGAGCCGGGTGCCGAGAAATCGGATATCAAGGCCCGCTACCACGAGATGCTGAAGCGGTTTCACCCCGACACCAACGGCGGCGACCGCGGGGCCGAGGCCAAGCTGCAGAGCGTGATCCGCGCCTGGAAGATTCTCAAGAAGGCCGGCCTGGCCTGATCGGCGGGCGGCCGGTCAGCGAATTCCGCGGCCACAGCGCTGGACCCCGCCCCTGCGGTTTCATAAGTGTCTGTCCATGACCTCTCCCCTCGACGCCACGCCCGATCCCCTGCTGACGCTGGAACCGCACCGCAAGGTGACGGTGCGCGAGGCCTTCGGGGTCGATTCCGACATGATCGTGCCGATGTTCGAGGCGCGCGACAGCCATGTGCCCGAGGTCGACGCGGCCTATCGCTTCGACCCGCAGACGACCCTGGCCATCTGCGCCGGCTTCGCCTTCGACCGGCGCGTGATGGTCCAGGGCTATCACGGCACCGGCAAGTCGACCCATATCGAACAGGTCGCCGCCCGGCTGAACTGGCCGATGGTGCGGGTCAATCTGGACGCCCACGTCAGCCGCATCGACCTGGTCGGCAAGGACGCCATCGTCCTCAAGGACGGCAAACAGATCACCGAATTCCGCGAGGGCATGCTGCCCTGGGCCATCCAGCGCCCGGTTGCCCTGGTGTTCGACGAATATGACGCCGGCCGCCCCGATGTGATGTTCGTGATCCAGCGGGTGCTGGAGGCCCAGGGCCGACTGACCCTGCTGGACCAGAACCGCGTCATCCGCCCGAACCGGTGGTTCCGCCTGTTCGCCACCACCAACACCATCGGTCTCGGCGACACCTCCGGCCTGTACCACGGCACCCAGCAGATCAATCAGGGCCAGATGGACCGCTGGAACATCGTCACCACCCTCAACTACCTCGACCATGACGTCGAGGGCGAGATCGTCGCCGCCAAGGTGCCGGAATGGGCCGACGCCGAGGGCCGACGCCGCATCGCCGCCATGGTCCGCGTCGCCGACATGACCCGCAACGCCTTCATGAACGGCGACATCTCCACCGTCATGAGCCCCCGCACCGTCATCACCTGGGCCCAGAACGCCATCATCTTCAACGGCGACGTCGCCCTGGCCTTCCGCCTGACCTTCCTGAACAAATGCGACGAGCTGGAACGCCCGACCATCGCGGAATTCTACCAGCGGGCGTTCGGCGAGGATCTCCCCGAGGCGGCGACACGGGTGAAGGTGGGGTAGGCAATACGCTTCCCTCTCCCGGCGGGAGAGGGCTTGAGCGCACGACGGCCTCGCCGTCGTCCTGGCGCGAAAGGGTGAGGGGCTACCGTGCGACCCGGGTGACACCGTAAGCCCTCTCCCCAACCCCTCTCCCGCCGGGAGAGGGGCTATCCCCCCGCCACAAACCCCGCCGCATAGGCCCGCACCGCCTCCGGCCAGCCCGCCGTCGCCGTCGCCAACCCGTCCGCATCCCCCGCGAACAAGGCCCGCGTGGCCGCCTCATACCCCGGCAGATCCCCGGCCACGGCGGTCATGAAGCGATAGGCGGCCTCGCGTCCCCGCCGCACCCGGTCGGGCCCCTCACTCGCGCGCGCCGCCGCCTCGACCAGCTTCCTCAACGCCACCGAGGCCCCGCCCGGCTGGGTCGCCAGCCAGTCCCAGTGGCGCGGCAGCAGGGTCACCTCGCGCGCCGTCACCCCCAGTTTCGGCCGCCCCGGCCCACGTTTCTCCGGCTCGGCGGCCGCCGGGGCCAGTCGCGCCCGCACCGCCTCCAGGTCGCCGCGCAGGTCGAACTCCAGCGGCCGGGCGTCGGCGTCATTGAACATCAGCACCGCCGCCTCCCCCGCCTCGCTCGCCGCCTTGACCGCCGCCACCACGTCGCGGGGTGCGCCCCGCCCGATCAGACGATGGCCGGCAAAGGCGGTGCAGATGATGTCAGGAGCCTGGGTCATGCGCCGGATTTACCCGGATGAAACCGGCGCGTCAATATTACCCGGATGAAATTTGGGCCACCCCTTCCTTACTGTCGTCATCCGCCGGCGCGAAGCGACCGGGGGACCCGGCGGCGCGGTCGCGCAGCGATCGCGAAACCTGTCCCCCGCACCCTGCCAGACCGTTTCGCACCGCCCCCCCCCCCTGCTGTCGTCATTCTCCGGCAAGCCGCTTGCGGCGCAGACCGGAGAACCCAGCGGCGCGCGAGCGTAGCGAGGGCGAAAATGCCCGCAGCGACCGTGCCTGAACAGATCGCGCTCCGCGCGCCGCTGGGTCCCCCGGTCTCGGCTGCGCCTCGCCGAAGGATGACGACGGCGGGGAATGCGAGGTGTTCGCCAACAATCCCCCT
>NZ_JAQSDK010000005.1 GCF_029945885.1 Brevundimonas sp. | reverse complement strand
CGGCGAAGACGAAGTCCAGCATGCCGGTGCGGTCGGGGTCGGTGTCGGTCCAGACATTGGCGCGGGCGCTCAGAAAACCGTTGGGCCTGCCCTCGGTGAAGGGGGAACAGGCGAACAGGGCGGTGGCGATCGGCTGCAGGGCCAGGCTGGTGCGGAATTTGGCCACCATGTCGGCCTCGGACTCAAAGTCCAGATTGGCCTGGATGGTGCAGGTGCGCAGCATCATGTCGAGGCCGAGCGCCCCCTTCTTCGGCATATAGGCGCGCATGATCTCGTAGCGGCCCTTGGGCATGACCGGGATGTCCTCGCGGGCCCACAGCGGATCGAACCCGGCCCCGAGGAAGCCGAGGCCGATCTCGTCGGCGACCATCTTCACCTCCATCAGGTGCTGGCCGGTCTCGTTACAGATGTCGTGGATGTCCTTGAGCGGCGCGCCCGACAGTTCGAACTGGCCGCCGGGCTCGAGGCTGATCGAGGCCGAATAGCCCTCGCTGTTCCTGCGCTCGAGGGCGATGACGTGGCCGGCCTCCTCGACGGGGCTCCAGCCGAAACGCTGCAGGCCGGTCAGCATGGCCAGGATGCCGTGGTCGCCCGCATAGCCGGGGCGGCGCAGGGTATTCCGGTCGAAGCCGAATTTCTCGTGCTCGGCCCCGATACGCCACTGGTCCTTCGGCTTGGCCCCGTCGGACATGACGGCGGTCAGTTGCGCGAACGAGAGCGGTTCCTGTTCGACCATGGTGCATTCCCCTGTCCGTCGCGGGGAGCGTACGGCCTGTCGTGGCTAGATGGGAGCCGGAGGCCTCCGGCTCAAGGGGTATCGTCGTGTCGCGGGCGGCGTTTCCTCGGGGCGGTGAACGGGGTCATGACGCTGACGAAGAAGGCGACCGACCAGCCGAGAAGAATCGCCCCGCCGACGCCCTCGATCGCGCCGAGCAGTCGCCACTGCGGGGCCATCAGCACGTCGCTGTAGCCGATCGAGCCATAGCTGATGCTGGAGAAATAGACCGCCTCGCGCAGGTCGGGCACCGCGCCGATCGCCGTGTACAGGGCCGCATAGAGCCAGATCTCGACCCCGTGGATGACGAACAGGCCCAGCACCACGGCAATGGTCAGGGCGGCGTGCTGCCACAGGGGGCCGGCCACGCCGACGCCGCCGATCCGGGTCTCGTACAGTTCGAGGAGTCGTCCCAGGCCCATCAGGCCGAAGCCGTGCAGCCCCACCACCAGCAGGGCCATCAGGGTCGACAGGGCCAGTTCGTTGAACATCAGTCCATCCTGCCTGTATCCGCCGCCGCGGCCAACTCTAGCGGTCCCAGTCGCCCAGGGCGGCCTGCCACAGGGTCAGGGCGGCGATGGCGGCGGTGTCGGCGCGCAGGATGCGCGGGCCGAGGGAGACGGCGGTGGTGAAGGGCAGGCCCAGCAGCCGCTCGCGCTCCTCGGGGGCGAAGCCGCCCTCGGGTCCGATCAATATGGCCCAGGGGCCGGGGCCGGCCGCCGTCAGGGCGGCAAAGGCGGGCGCGCCGCCGGTCTCGTCGCAGAACATCAGCCGTCGCGCCGGATCCCAGCCGTCGAGGATCGCGTCCAGCCTGGCCGGATCGTCGACCGCCGGGACGTCGAGGCGGCCGGTCTGTTCTGCCGCCTCCTCGGTGATGGCGTCGAGCCGGTCCAGTCGCACCTTCTCGACATTGGTGCGCCGCGTCAGGGTCGGGCGCACCCGGCGCACGCCCAGTTCGGCGGCCTTTTCGACAATGGTCTCGACCCGGGACTTCTTGACGAGGGCCACGATCAGCTCGAGGTCGGGGCCGAAGGCCTGGGGGCGGACCTGTTCCTCGGCGCGCAGGACGATGCCGCGTTTCAGAACCTCGGCGATGGTGGCGCGCCACTCGCCGTCACGGCCGTTGAACAGCAGCAGTTCGCTGCCGAGAAACAGCCGCATCACCCCGGTCAGATACCGGGCCTGTTCGGGCGTGGGGGTCAGGGTGGTGCCGGGGGCGAGGTCGGCGCGAACGTACAGACGGATCATGGTCTGATCCTAGCCTTCGAGCGTCGTCTCGGGGAGTCGCACGCCGAGGGATTTTGCCAGCACCGGAAAGATGGCGTCAGCCTCGGCCTCGGTGGTGCCGAACGGCGGGCGCAGGTCCAGCCAGTAGGCGCGGAATTCCGCGCCGTCGCTGTGGGCCAGCACGGTCAGGGCCGCGCGGATGCGGGTCTGGGTCTCGCGCGTCACCGCGGCCATCGCCGGCACGATGTCGGTGCGCATCGCCCGGGCGACCTGGGTCGCGTCCAGCGGATCGACCGGGCCGAGCCGGGCCAGGGTGGCGGCATTGCCGGCCCCGCCGATCCACGGGTCCAGCAGGCTGTCCAGCAGTTCCGAGCGGGCCCGGGCCTCGCGTTCGGCCAGACGTTCCCTGGCGGTCTTTCGCATGGGTGTTTCCCTAAAGCGACCGGGCGATCAGCAGCTTCATGATCTCGTTGGTGCCGCCGTAGATGCGCTGGACACGGGCGTCCTTGTACAGCTGGGCGATCGGATATTCGTTCATATAGCCGTAGCCGCCGTGCAGCTGCAGCATTTCGTCGATGGTCTCGCCCTGGATGTCGGTGACCCAGTATTTGGCCATCGAGGCGGTGACGGCGTCCAGCTGACCCTTCAGGTGCAGGCCGATGCAGTGGTCGACGAAGACCTTGGCGACGGTCAGCTTGGTCTTGACCTCGGCCAGTTTGAACTGGGTGTTCTGGAAGTCGAGGATCCGCTTGCCGAAGGCCTTGCGTTCCTTGACGTAGGCCAGGGTCTCCTGCAGGCCGCGCTCGGCGGCGGCCACGCCCTGGACGGCGATGTTCAGCCGTTCCTGCGGCAGCTGCTGCATCAGATGGACGAAGCCCTGACCCTCGGTGCCGCCGATGATGTTCTCGCCCGGAACCTTGACCTCATTGAAGAACAGTTCGGAGGTGTCATTGGCCTCCATGCCGATCTTGTGCAGGTTACGACCGCGTTCAAAGCCGTCGGCCCCGTCGGTCTCGACCACGATCAGGCTGGTGCCCTTGGCCCCCAGGGTCGGGTCGGTCTTGGCCACGACGATGATGAAATTGGCCAGCTGACCATTGGTGATGAAGGTCTTCGAACCGTTGACCACATACTGGTTGCCGGTCTTGATGGCGGTGGTCTTGATGCCCTGCAGGTCGCTGCCCGCGCCCGGCTCGGTCATGGCGATGGCCCCGACCAGTTCGCCGGTCAGCAGGCGCGGCAGCCAGCGCGCCTTCTGCTCCTCGGTGCCGTAGTGCCAGATGTAGGGCATGACGATCGCATTATGCAGCGAGATGCCGAAATGGTCCGCGCCCTTCCAGCCCAGCTGGCGCATCAGCACGACTTCATGGCGATAGTCGCCGCCCATGCCGCCGTCTTCCTCGGGCATGGACAGGCCCAGCAGACCGGCCTCGCCCGACTGGTTCCACAGTTCGCGGGGCACGGAGGAGTTGGCGATCCACGACTGCACGGCCTCTGGCGGCGCATGCTCGTCGATCCATTTGCCGACGCTGTCGGAGAAGAGGGTGATGTCCTCTTCCTGCATGAAATCGGGTTCGGGGGTCTGAAGGACGTTCATGATCTTGTCTCCTCCCCACTCCGTGGGGAGGGGGACCGCGAAGCGGTGGAGGGGTGGCTCCGCCGCACAGTTTCAACAGACCGCCGGACCGGATCGAGTCCTGGGCCGACAGCCCCTCCGTCACGGCGCGAAGGCGCGCCGCGCCACCTCCCCATCGCTGCGCGACGGGGAGGAGACAGACGGGCTAGAATGCCTCGGCGGGCATGTCCATCAGCACGTCCGCGCCGGTCTTCATCTTGACCAGATGGGACTCGGCGTCGGGCAGGATGCGTTCGACGAAATAGCGGCCGGTCTGCAGCTTGGTGACATAGAAGGGGTCGGTGTCGCCGGCGTCGATCCTGGCCTGGGCCGCCTTGGCCATCTGGGCCCAGAGATAGGCCAGGGCGGTCAGGCCGAAGATGTGCAGATAGTCGGTCGAGGCGGCCCCGGCGTTGTCCGGGTTGGCCATGCCGTTCTGCATCAGCCACATGGTGCCGTCCTGCAGCTTCTTCTTGG
>NZ_JAQSDK010000004.1 GCF_029945885.1 Brevundimonas sp. | reverse complement strand
ACACATAGTCATACGGTCTCCGGGCGGACGCCCGGCGCTCCGCCCACGCCCCCATACCCGCAGCCGGACCGGCGCGGCCCTTTGGCCTGCCTGCCCGACAGGCGGTCGGCCCCTGCCCGCGATCAGTGCGCCCCGGCCCCCTCGGGCAGATGCTGTCGCTCGTGCCTGCCGACGCGGGTCACCAGGGTCTGGCTGGCGGCGTTCATGCCGGTCAGCACAACCTCGGCCCCCTGGCGGCGATAGCGGAACACCACCTTGTCGACGGCGGCGGCCCCGGTCAGGTCCCACAGATGGGCCTCGGTCATGTCGATCTCGACCCGGGTCGGGTGGCCGTGATGTTCGAAGGCGGCGGCGAACACATCGGCCGAGGCGAAGAACAGCTGGCCGCTGACCGCGTAACACAGCTCGCCCTCGGGCGAGTCGACCTCGGTCACCACCACCGTCTTGCCGACCTTGCGCATGAAGAAGACCGCCGAAAGGATCACGCCCAGCATCACCCCCTTGGACAGGTCGTGGGTCAGGACCACCGTGCCGGTGGTGGCCAGCATCACGATCGACGACTGCATCGGCGTCTCGCGCAGCTTCAGCATCGAGCCCCAGTCAAAGGTGCCGATCGAGACCATGATCATCACCGCCACCAGGGCGGCCATGGGAATGACCGCGACCCAGTCCTGCAGCACCAGGATCAGGAACAGCAGGAACACCCCGGCCCACAGGGTCGACAGCCGCCCGCGCGCGCCGCTGGTTACATTGATGATCGACTGGCCGATCATGGCGCAACCGGCCATGCCGCCGAACAGGGGCGACAGGATGTTGGCGATGCCCTGGCCGCGCGTCTCGCGGTCCTTGTCCGACGGGGTGTCGGTGATGTCGTCGATCAGATTGGCGGTCAGCAGACTCTCCAGCAGGCCGACGAAGGCCAGGGTCGCCGCCACCGGGGCGATGATGGCGAAGGTCTCCCAGGTCAGCGGCACCTGCGGCAGGTGGAACATCGGCAGGGTCGAGGGCATCTCGCCCATGTCGCCCACGGTGCGCACGTCCAGCCCCATCCACACGGCCAGGCCGCTCAGCACCACAATGGCCACCAGCGGCGACGGCACGGCCCTGGTGATCCTCGGCAGGCCGTAGATGATGACCAGGCCGGCGGCGACCATGGCGAAGGTCTGCCAATTGGCCCCGATCAGCTCGGGCAGCTGGGCCATGAAGATCAGTATGGCCAGCGAGTTGACGAAACCGGTCATCACCGATTTCGAGACGAATTTGATGTACCGCCCCAGCCGCAGCAGGCCGACGGCGACCTGGAAAATGCCGGTCAGGATCGAGGCGGCGAACAGATATTCCAGCCCGTGATCGCGCACCAGGGTGACCATCAACAGGGCCATGGCCCCGGTGGCGGCGCTGATCATGGCCGGACGGCCGCCGACGAAGGCGATGGTCACGGCGATGACGAAACTGGCGTACAGGCCGACGGCCGGATCGACCCCGGCGATGATCGAGAAGGCGATGGCCTCGGGGATCAGGGCCAGGGCCACGACCGTGCCCGCCAGCAGGTCCTTGCGGGGATTGGCCAGCCATTGCTGGCGGGCGTTGGCGATCAGGGTCATTCCGTCAGGGTCCGTCGCTGGATCGACCGGGCGCGACAGGCGCGGGATGTCCGGGATCGATCCGTTTCCCGGGGGATCGGCACCCAGGCTAGCCACCCGGTCGAGGCCGGGTCCGTGATGACGGCTGCTGATGCGATATTGCAGTGCAAAAGGCAAGACGCCGCCACCCCCGGTCGGGGAGCAGCGACGTCCTGTGCCGTCCGGCTCGCGTCGGAGTCAGCGATCGATGCGGGTGGCCGGGCCGCTGATGTGGCAGGCGAACTCGGTGCCCGGATGGCCGGTGATCGCGCCGGTGGAGACGAGGACGCCGCCGCGGTCGCGGCAGCTCTGTTCCAGGGCGGTCAGTTCGCGCTGGTATTGCGAGTCACCGACGGTGCCGGTGGCACAGGCGCTCAGGGTGAGCAGGGCGATCAAGGCGAGGGAGGTACGCATCGGCTGGTCTCCTTCCAGTTCAGGGGGATGGGTTCAGACGGTCTTGGCGGCGGCGATCAGGGCGTCGTCGATCTCCCGGGCCCGCACCGCCGCCGGCCGGGTCGAGAGACGTTCGGCATAGGCCTGGAAGGCCGGCCGTTCGGGCAGGGTCTTGAACATCAGGCCCCAGATGATCTGGCTGCCGACATAGACGTCGGCGGCGCTGAACCGGTCACCGAGGATATACGGGCCGGCGGCCACGGCGGTTTCGAGGGTGTCGACCGCGGAGTCGAAACTGCCGTAGCCGGCCTGCATCGCCTTGTCGGCCGGAGCCAGCAGGCCCAGCGATTTGGCGGTGACGGCGGCCTCCAGCGGTCCGGCGGCGAAGAACAGCCAGCGCAGCCAGGTGCCGCGGGCCGGATCGTCAAACGCCGGGGCCAGGCCCGCCTCGGGAAAGGCGTCGGCCAGCCAGGCGCAGATGGCGGCGCATTCGGTCACCACCACGCCGCGGTACGCCACCGCCGGCACCTTGCCCATCGGATTGATGGCCAGATAGGCCGGGGCCTTCATCGTCGTGCCGTACTCCAGCACCTCGGTGCGATAGGGCTGGCCCAGCTCTTCCAGCATCCAGCGCACGATCCGTCCGCGCGACATCGGATTGGTATAGAAGACGATCTCGTCGCTCATCGCGCGTCTCTCCGGTCAGGGCAGATCCAGTCTAGTCTCCCGACGCGGCCGCCGCCAGCACCCTCACGCGCCGGTGACTATCGCCCGGCGCAGCCGGACGCTAAGTCATGCCCATGACCGCATCGCCCCGCCTGCGCCGCCTGATCGACCTGCCCGGCATCGATGACCTGGAATACCGGGCGCTGATGAAACGGGCCTGGGCCGAGCCGGACGCCCGCGCCGAATTCCCCGAGATCGATGCCTGCTCCCGCGCTGTCTTCGGCCTGACTGCCGACGAGGCCGAGGCCCTGCCCCGACCGGACGGCTGGGACGGGATCGACCAGGCGTCCCAGGCCCGCCAGATCGAGGCCTTCGCCGCCGAGGGCTGGGACGTCACCGATGACCGCCGCAAGCCGCTGCGCATGCTCGACCATTTCAGCACCCAGCTGTGGCTGGCCATTCGCGGTGTCGCCGGTGAACTGCCGTTCCAGCCTGACGACGAACAGCCCGACGCCTGGGGCGCGTCCCTCGCCGGCGACGCCGCCCGTTTCCGCAAACGCTGAGCCGCCCGATGACCCGTGACGACCGACAGCCGGGCTGGCGCTTCTGGATCGATCGCGGCGGCACCTTCACCGACATCGTCGCCCAGTCGCCGGACGGCCGCGTCCTGACCGGCAAACTGCTGTCGGAAAATCCCGAACACTATGCCGACGCCGCCGTCGAGGGTGTGCGTCGCCTGCTGGACGCCGGACCCGGCCCCCTGCCGCCGGGCCGGGTCGAGACCGTCCGCATGGGCACCACCGTCGCGACCAACGCCCTGCTGGAACGCAAGGGCGAGCCGACCGTCCTGGCCATCACCCGCGGTTTCGGCGACGCCCTGGCCATCGGCTGGCAGAGCCGTCCCGACATCTTCGCCCGCCACATTGTTCTGAACCGCCAGCTCTACGACCGGGTCATCGAGATCGACGCCCGGGTCGCGGTCGACGGTACGGTCCTGGAACCGCTGGACGAGGCCACGGCCCGCGCCGGACTGACAGCCGCCCATGCCGCCGGCTTTCGCGCCCTGGCCATCGTTCTGCTGCACGGCTGGCGCTGGACCGCCGACGAGGCCCGGCTCGCCGACATCGCCCGGGAGGTCGGCTTCGACCAGGTTTCGGTCAGCCACGAGATCGGGGCCCTGATCAAACTGGTCGGCCGCGGCGACACCACGGTGGCTGACGCCTATCTGTCGCCGGTGCTGCGGGCCTATGTCGACCGGGTCGAAACCGAACTGGGGGCGGACACGCCCCTGCTGTTCATGCAGTCGAACGGCGGCCTGACCGGTGCCCGCGCCTTCCGCGGCAAGGATGCCATCCTGTCCGGTCCCGCCGGCGGTGTGGTCGGCATGGCCGAAACGGCGGCCGCCGCCGGTTTCGACCGGGTCATCGGCTTCGACATGGGCGGCACCTCCACGGACGTCTGCCACTACGCCGGTGAATTCGAACGCACCTCCGACAGTATCGTCGCCGGGGTCCGGCTGCGGGCCCCGATGCTGGCCGTGCATACGGTCGCGGCCGGCGGCGGCTCAATCTGCCGCTTCGACGGCGCGCGGCTGCGGGTCGGGCCGGAATCCGCCGGGGCCGTGCCGGGGCCGGCCGCCTATCGTCGCGGCGGCCCGCTGACGGTGACCGACTGCAACGTCATGCTGGGCAAGCTGCGCCCCGAATTCTTCCCGCCGGTCTTCGGCCCCTCGGCCGACCAGCCGCTGGACGCCGATATCGTGCGCATCCGGTTCGAGGCCCTGGCAGACGAGGTTGAGGCCGCGACCGGCCAGGCCATGTCCCCGGCTGAACTGGCCGAGGGCTTTCTCGCCATCGCCGTCCAGGACATGGCCGAGGCGATCAAGGCCATCTCCATCCAACGCGGCCATGACGTCACCACCTATGTGCTGAACAGCTTCGGCGGAGCCGGCGGCCAGCACGCCTGTATGGTCGCCGACGCCCTCGGCATGACCCGGGTCATGGTCCACCCCCTGGCCGGTGTCCTGTCGGCCTACGGCATGGGACTGGCGGCGGTGCGGACCCTGCGCGAGGAGACCGTGGCCCTGCCCCTGGCCGATGACCAGGCCCGCCCGCTGGAGCAGCGCGCCAGCGCTCTTGAACAGCTGGCCCGGACCGAGCTGGTGACCCAGGCCATGGCCTTCGATTCCGTCGAGACGCGGGTCCGGGCGCGAATCCGTTATGACGGCACCGACACGGCCCTGGCCGTCCCCTTCGGCCCGGTCGCGACCATGCGGGCAGCCTTCGACGCCCTGCATCGTCGCCGCTTCGGCTTCGTTGCCGGCGACAAGGCCCTGATCGTCGAGAGTCTGGAGGCCGAGGCCACCGGCCGGTCCGACACGCCGGAACGCGCAGCCGTCCCGCCGTCGACAGCGGGGAGCGCGCCCATCCCCGCAGCCCGTATCCGCATGGCCGGCAGCGACCACAACACAGCGATCGTGCGGCGCGAGACCCTGACGGCCGGGGCCATTGTCGACGGTCCGGCCATCGTCCTCGAACAGACCGGCACCACGGTGATCGAACCCGGCTGGCGGGCCACCGCCGATGCCGGACTGAACCTGATTCTCGAGCGCGTCGCGCCCCTGGCCCCGCGTCTTGCCGCAGGCACGGCCGCCGATCCCATCCTGCTGGCCGTGTTCAACAGCCGCTTCATGGCCGTGGCCGAACAGATGGGCGAGGCGCTACGGGCCACCGCCTATTCGGTCAACATCAAGGAGCGGCTCGACTTCTCCTGCGCCGTCTTCGATCACGGCGGGGCCCTGATCGCCAACGCCCCGCACATCCCGGTGCATCTGGGATCGATGGGCGAAAGTATTGCCGCCGTTATCCGCGCCCGGGGCGAGGCCCGTGACGGCCGCGGCCTGCGCGACGGCGACGTCTATATGCTGAATGCCCCGTGGAACGGCGGCACCCACCTGCCCGACATCACCGTCATCATGCCGGTCTTCCTGCCCGACGACGACGCCCCGGCCTTTTTCGTCGCGGCCCGCGGCCACCATGCCGATATCGGCGGCATCACCCCGGGCTCCATGCCGCCGGGCAGCCGCACGGTTGAGGAGGAGGGCGTGCTGATCGACGACGTCCTGCTGATCGACGAGGGCCGACTGTGCGAGGCCGAGACCCGGGCCCTGCTGAGCTCGGGTCGCTGGCCGGCCCGCAACATCGACCAGAACCTGGCCGACCTGAAGGCCCAGGTCGCCGCCTGCGCCCGCGGGGCCCAGGAGCTGGAGGCCATGGTGGACGCCTTCGGTCGCGCCGCAGTCGAGGCCTATATGGGCCACGTCCAGGACAATGCCGAGGCGGCCGTGCGCCAGGTGCTGGCCGTGCTCAAGCCCGGCGAATTCGCGCTGGAGATGGATGACGGCGCGATCATCCGGGTCCGGATCGACGTCGACCCGGTGGCGCGGCGGGCCACCATCGACTTCACCGGCACCAGCCCGCAGCGCGACAATAATTTCAACGCGCCGCTGTCGATCACCCGCGCCGCCGTCCTCTACGTCTTCCGCACCCTGGTCGACGACGCCATTCCGTTGAACGCCGGCTGTATGAAACCGCTCGAGCTGATCGTGCCCGAGGGGTCGATGCTCAGCCCGCGCTATCCGGCCGCCGTCGTGGCCGGCAATGTCGAGACCAGTCAGGCGGTGGTCGACACCCTCTACGGTGCCCTCGGTGTGCTGGCCGCCAGCCAGGGGACGATGAACAATTTCACCTTCGGCGACGAGACCCGCCAGTATTACGAGACCATCGCCGGCGGCTCGGGTGCCGGACCGGATTTCGACGGGGCCGACGCGGTCCAGACCCATATGACCAACAGCCGGCTGACCGATCCCGAGGTTCTGGAAACCCGCTTTCCGGTGCGGCTGGACTCCTTCTCGATCCGGCGCGGTTCGGGCGGAGCGGGGGCCCATCACGGCGGCGACGGCGTGATCCGCCGCGTGCGCTTCCTCGAACCGATGACCGCCGCCATCCTGTCGAACCGCCGCCGTGTGCCGCCCTTCGGGGTCGCCGGCGGCCTGCCGGGCGCGGTCGGACGCAACAGCGTCGAGCGCGCGGACGGTACCCATGAGGCCCTGGGCTCGACGGCCGAGGTGCAGATGCAGCCGGGCGACGTCTTCGTCATCGAGACCCCGGGCGGCGGCGGATTCGGGCCACCGCCGGAGCGCTAGGCGCGGGCATTCGCGGGGGGCTTTCATCGTCCCCCGTTCCAAGTCACCATCACGGACGTTCGGGGGAATTCAACATGCTGGTGCTTCTGGGGATCGCGGTGGTCGTGGCCGGCTTCGTCGCCCGCATCAATCCGCTGCTGGTCATTCTGGCCGCCGCCATCGTCACCGGCGTGATGGCCGTGGTCGTCCCCGGCGTCGAACCCCGGGCCCTGCTGCAGGCCGCGATCGACACCCTGTCGGCCTTCGGCAACGCCTTCAACGACAACCGCTATTTCCATATCACCTGGCTGGTCCTGCCCGTGATCGGCCTGCTGGAACGCAAGGGATTACAGGAACGGGCGCGGATACTGGTCGGCAAGGTGCGGGCCGCGACCGCCGGGCGGCTCCTGGTCAGCTATCTGCTGGTGCGCCAGGCGACCGCGGCGCTGGGCCTGACGTCGCTGGGTGGGCATCCGCAGATGGTCCGCCCCCTGATTGCCCCGATGGCCGAGGGGGCGGCCGAGGTCGAGGCCGGCAGGCCCCTGACTGACCGGGTCCGCTTCCGGATCCGCGGGATGTCCGCCGCGACCGACAATATCGGCCTGTTCTTCGGCGAGGACATCTTCATCGCCATCGGCTCGATCGTGCTGATCGTCGGCTTCCTCGAACAGGCGGGGCTGATCGTCGAACCCCTGCAGATCTCGATCTGGGCCATACCGACCGCCATCGCGGCCTTCGTCGTGCACGGCGCGCGACTGCTGCTGTTTGACCGGTCGATCCACCGGGAGATTGCGGACACCGCCCCTGCGGCGGGTCCGGACGGGGAGGTGGGCCAGTGATCACCCTCGAACACGCCTATCTGGTGGTGGGGCTGATGTTCCTCGCCTTTGCCGTCCTGACCCTGCGCGACCGCGAGCATCCGACACGCATCCGCAGCGCCCTGTTCTGGGGTCTGATCGCCGCCTCCATGCTGTTCGGTACCTGGCTCGGCGGACTGGGCAACGGCATTCTGGTTCTGGCGCTGGTGGCCATCGGCGGGCTGAAGCGACTGGGGGTCGCCAGGCCGGCCACGACCGGTCCCGAGGTTCGCCTCGCCAGCGCCGCGCGGCGCGGCAATGCCCTGTTCCTGCCGGCCCTGATCGTGCCGGTCGTGGCCGTCGGCGGAACCCTGGCCGCCAAACATTCCGCCGCCGGTGCCTGGCTGATCGCGCCGGTCCAGACCACGCTGATCGCCCTCGGCCTGGGCTGTGTCATCGCCCTCGCCGTGGCCATGGCCTGGCTGCGCCCCCCGGTGCTGGCACCGGTTCAGGAAGGGCGGCGGCTGATGGATTCGATCGGCTGGGCCGCCCTTTTGCCGCAGATGCTGGCCTCGCTGGGCGCGGTCTTCCTCGCCACCAATGTCGGCGGGGTGGTCGGGGAACTGGTGACCCAGGCGGTGCCAATGACCTCGGCCCTGATCGCCGTGGTCGCCTACTGCCTGGGCATGGCCCTGTTCACCGTCATCATGGGCAATGCCTTCGCCGCCTTCCCGGTGATGACGGCGGCGATCGGCCTGCCCTTCGTCATCTACCAGTTCGGTGGCAATCCGGCGATCGTCTGCGCCATCGGCATGCTGGCCGGTTTCTGCGGGACGCTGATGACGCCCATGGCCGCCAATTTCAATGTGGTGCCGGCCAACCTGCTGGAACTGCCCGACCGCAACTCACCGCTGAACGGCGTCATCCGGGCCCAGATGCCCACCGCCCTGATCATGCTGGGGATCAATATTGTGCTGATGTACCTTCTGGCCTTCCGTTTCTGATGGCCGTCCTCACCCCCGACATCGCCGCCCTCTATGCCCGCACCGCCCTGGGCCATGTGACGCGCGAATATCCAAACAAGCTGGATCACGTGCTCGAGTCGGCCGCCGATGCGCAGGGACCTCGGGCCCTGCATCCGGTCTTCTTCGGCAGTTTCGACTGGCACTCCTGCGTGCACGGCTGGTGGACCCTGTTCACCGTCTATCGTCTGTATCCGGAGGGGCCCGAGGCCGGGCGGATCCATGCCCTCGCCGACAGCCTGTTTACGGCTGACAAGATCGCTGCGGAGGTTGCCTATCTGGCGCGTCCGTCCAGTCGCGGATTCGAACGGCCCTATGGCTGGGCCTGGTGTCTGATGCTCGCGGCCGAGCTGGCCCGGCATCAGACAGACCCGGGCCGGCGCTGGGCCGCCGCGCTCAAACCGCTCGCCGACGCCTTCGTGCAGCGGTTCATGGCCTATCTGCCACTGTCGACCTATCCGGTCCGGGTCGGCACCCACTACAACACCGCCTTCGCCCTCCGTCTCGTACTCGACTATGCCGATGAAGCCGGAGAGGCCGCCCTGGCAGCCCTGTGCCGCGAGCGGATCATCGCCTGGCACGGCGAGGATCGCGACTGCCAGGCGTGGGAACCGTCGCAGGACGAGTTCCTGTCACCGGCCCTGATGGAGGCCGAGCTGATGCGCCGGGCCCTGGCCCCGGACAGCTTCGTCGACTGGCTGGACCGGTTCCTGCCGCGTCTGGCGGAACAACAGCCGCAGACCCTGTTCACCCCGGCCTCGGTCAGCGATCGCAGCGACGGCAAGATCGCCCATCTGGACGGACTGAATCTCAGCCGCGCCTGGTGCTGGCGCGGCATCGCCTCGGCCCTGCCGGCGGACGACGCCCGGCGGGCCGTGGCCCTGACGGCGGCCACCCGCCATCTCGATGTGGCCCTGCCGCAGGTGACCGGCGACTATATGGGCGAGCACTGGCTGGCCAGTTTCGCCCTGCTGGCCCTTCTGGCACCGGCCGCCTAGCCGGGCAGCAGGTCCTGCACGGTCTCGACCGGGCGACACAGCTTCACACCCTTCGGCGTCTTCACGATCGGCCGGTTCACGAGGATCGGATGCTCGACCATCGCGTCCAGCAGGGCGTCATCGGAGACGGCCGGGTCCAACAGGCCGAGGTCGGTGACCAGGTCGCCGGTCGTGCGCATCAGCTGGCGCGGGGTCTTGTCCATGGCAGCGAACAGGTCGGTCAGCTGCTCCCGGGTCCATCCGGTCTTCACATAGTCAACGACCTCCGGTGTCAGTCCCGCCGTCTCGATCGCGGCCAGCACCTTGCGCGAGGTCCCGCAGGCCGGATTGTGGAAGACGGTGACGGGGAAGGCAGCGTCGGCCATGGTCAGCTCCTGCAATGGCGGATCGGGCGGCGCATCGCCGGTACGGCCTCGTAACAGTCCTCGCGCCGCCGATCACCTCGTGTGACGCCACGATCAAATCCCGGCCTCGCGGTTGCGGTCCAATCCGGTAGCGCGCACATGCAGGCGATGATCGAACGTCCGCCTGTCGCCGTCAGACCGAAAGGGCCGGGCTTTCCCGAGTTCGTCTGCCTGATCGCCATGATGATGGCGTTGAATGCCCTCGCCATCGACGCGATGCTGCCCGCCCTGCCCGCCATCGGCACGGCCCTGGGCGTCGTCACGGAGAACAGCCGCCAGTGGGTCATTACCGCCTATCTGCTGGGCTTCGGCGTGGCCCAGATCATCTACGGCCCGCTGGCGGACCGCTACGGCCGCAAGCCGATCCTGATGGTCGGGCTCAGCCTCTATGTCCTGTTCAGCGTCATCGCCGCCTTCGCCCCGACCTTCGAGGCCCTGATCCTGGCCCGGGTCTGCACCGGCGTCGGGGCTGCGGCGATGCGGGTGCTGGCGGTGTCGATCGTGCGAGACCGCTACAGCGGCCGGACCATGGCCCGCGTCATGTCGCTGAGCTTTCTCGTCTTCCTCGGCGTGCCCATCCTGGCCCCGACGCTCGGTCAGCTGATCCTGAACGTGGCCCCCTGGCCGTGGATCTTCGGCGTCCTGGCCCTGGCCGGCGGAGCCTTCACCCTGTGGGCCGCGCTCCGCCTGCCGGAAACCTTGCACCGCGAGGACCGCCTGCCGATCAAGGTCGATCGCATCGCCGCCGCCTTCCGCGAGGCCCTGACCAACCGGCGCTCGATGGGCTACACCCTGGCGATGACGGCGATCACCGGATCCCTGTTCGGCTTCATCAATTCCTCGCAACAGATATTCTTCGACGTGTTCGACGAACCGGCCCTGTTCACCACCTTTTTCGGCCTGATGGCCGGCGGGGTTGCGATTGCCTCGCTGCTCAATGCCCGATTGGTGGAACGGCTCGGGTCGCGCCTGATCTCGCACACCGCCCTGCTCGGGTTCATCATCATCGGCCTCACCCATTCGGTCGTGACCCTGAGCGGGCACGAGACGATCTGGACCTTTGCCATCCTGCAGGGGCTGACCATGTTCTGCTTCGGCCTGATCGCCGGCAATTTCGGCGCGATGGCGATGGAGCCCATGGGTCATATCGCCGGCACGGCCTCGTCAGCCCAGGGCTTCATTTCGACAACGGCCGGCTCGACCCTGGGCTTCCTGATCGGGCAGCAGTTCAACGGATCGGTGGCCCCCCTGGCCCTAGGCGTGACCGGCTGCGGTATCCTGGCACTGACCGCCGTCCTGTTCGCCGAACGGGGACGGCTTTTCAGCGCGCACAGCCCGGCCCGACCCGCAACCTCCTGAGACGCGCCCCTTGATCTTTGCCGGCGGAGGGGGCTGTCTCCCGTCCAACACGTCAACGGAGCGTTCAATGAACCGCAAACTGACCGGACTGGTGTCCGCCCTGGCCCTTTCCGCCGTCCTCGCAGCCTGCGGCCAGCCCGGCGGCAAGTCCGACATGCCGCCCCTGCCGGCCTCGGCCACGGCCCCGATCCAGTATGTCCGTGACATCCATTCCTTCGCCCGGCCCGAGATCGCCCGCGTCCGCAATGTCGACCTGGACCTGACGGCTGATTTCGCGACCAAGACCCTGTCCGGTACGGCCACGCTCGACATCACGGCCGAGCCCGGGGCCACCCAGATCATCCTCGACGTGCGCAACCTCGACATCCGCGCCATCACGGATGAGGCGGGAACGGCCCTGCCGTTCGTGCTCGGGGCCATCGACCCGGTCATGGGTCAGCCCCTGACCGTGACCTTCCCCGCCTTCAAGGCCGGTGAGCAGCGCAAGATCGTCATCCGCTATGCGACCCGCCCCGACGCGGCGGCCCTGCAATGGCTGACCCCGGCCCAGACGGCCGGGGGGCAACAGCCCTATCTGTTCAGCCAGGGCCAGGCGATCCTGACCCGCACCTGGATCCCGACCCAGGACAGCCCCGGCATCCGCCAGACCTATTCCGCGAAGATCACCGTGCCGGACGCCCTGAAGGCGGTGATGAGCGCCGAGATGCTGACTCCGGACGGCAAGGCCGCCGGCACCGGCCAACACAGCTTCAGCTTCCGCATGACCAATCCGGTGCCGCCCTATCTGATCGCCCTGGCGGTCGGCGACCTTGCCTTCGCCAGCGAAGGCAGCCGCACCGGCGTCTGGACCGAACCCAGCCGTCTGGACGCGGCCAAGGCCGAATTCTCCGAAGTCGGCCAGATGGTCGATGCGGCCGAGGCCCTGTACGGCCCCTATCGCTGGGGCCGCTACGACCTGCTGATCCTGCCGCCGTCCTTCCCGTTCGGCGGCATGGAAAACCCGCGCCTGACCTTCGCCACCCCGACGGTGGTGGCGGGTGACAAGTCGCTGGTCTCCCTCGTGGCCCATGAGCTGGCGCACAGCTGGTCCGGCAATCTGGTGACCAACTCCACCTGGTCGGACATCTGGCTCAACGAGGGCTTCACCACCTATTTCGAGAACCGCATCATGGAGTCGGTCTATGGGCGTGACCGGGCCCTGATGCTTCAGGTCCTGGGCTGGAACGACCTGCAGTCCAGCCTGAAGACGATGCCCGCCGCTGATACCCGGATGCACGTCGATCTGACCGGGCGTGACCCGGACGACGGTCTCAATGATATCCCCTATGAGAAGGGGGCCGCCTTCCTGCGCACCGTCGAGCGCATCGTCGGCCGCGACGCCTTCGACGTCTGGCTCAAGGGCTATTTCGAGCGCAACGCCTTCCGTCCGATGTCTTCGGCCCAGTTCCTGACCGACATCCGCACCCACCTGGTCAAGGGCGACGCCGCCCTCGAGACTCGGCTGCAGCTCGACAACTGGGTCTATCAGCCCGGACTGCCGTCGAACGCCATCGCGCCGGTCTCGACAGCCCTGACGACGGTCGACACCGCCGCCAAGGCCTTCTTCGCCGACAAGGGACCGGCCTCGGCCATTCCGTGGTCCGGCTGGTCGACCCAGGAACGCCAGCATTTCCTCGCCTGGCGTCCGACCGGACTGCGCGCCGGAACCGACTGGCTGACCCCCCCGCAGCTGGCCGATCTGGAATCGACCCTGAAGCTGCGCGACGAAGGCAATGCCGAGGTCCTGTTCGGCTGGCTGCAGATCGCCGTGGCCCATCGCTACCAGCCGGCGGTGCCGACGCTGGAGCATTTCCTGACCAGCCAGGGCCGACGCAAATTCGTGATGCCCCTGTTCACCAGCCTCTGGGCCGAGGGTGACTGGGGCCGGCCGATCGCCACCCGGATCTACGCCCGGGCCCGGCCCGGCTATCATCCGGTAACCTCGGGTTCGGTCGACGCGCTCGTCGGCGTTCCGACGGGCCAGTAGGCTCATACCTCCACGGACGGGCGCGCGACGTCCGCGCGCCCGTCCGCACCCTGTCCGTCCTGAACCAAGGATTCGTTCGATGCTGAGAGTGACCGCCCTCGCCCTGCTCCTCGCCGGTGCAGCCGTCCCGGCCATGGCCCAGAATCTGCAGATCCACGGCGGACCGATCTATACCGGGGTCGAGGCCATGCCCCGGGCCGAACTGGTCCAGGTGCGCGATGGCCGGATCGTCTTCGCCGGACGGGCCGCCGACGCGCCGGACGCCACCGGCCTGACCGACATCGACCTGGCGGGCGCGACCCTGTTTCCCGGCTTTACCGACGGCCACGCCCATCTGGACGGCATCGGCGCGCGCGAGATGGAGCTGAACCTCGAGGGCTCGGCATCGGTCGATGAGGCCATGGCGCGGCTGAAAGCCTGGGCGGAGGCCCATCCCGAGGGACCGATCCTCGGCCGGGGCTGGATCGAGACCCGCTGGCCGGAGGGGCGGTTCCTGACGCGCCACGATCTGGATGCGGCAGCGCCCGGGCGGCTGGTGGCGCTGTGGCGCGCCGATGGCCATGCGACGGTGATCTCCTCCTCCGCCCTGGCGGCGGCGGGAATCGATGCCTCGACCGTCGCGCCCCCGGGTGGCGAGATCCTGAAGGATGCGGCGGGCCAACCCACCGGCCTGCTGGTCGATGCCGCCATGGACCTGCTGGGGGGCTTCTGGAGCCAAATCGGAGACAATCCCGTGTCCGCACGGGACAGGTATCGCGCCGGCTTTGCCGTCTATGCCCGCTATGGCTGGACCGGCATCCATTTCATGAGCGCGCCCTGGGACGACGTGCCCCTGATGGAAGAGATGGCCGAAGCGGGCGAGGCGTCGATCCGCGTCTACAACAGCGTGACGCCCGACGGTGCCGCAGCCCTGTTCGCCTCCGGCCCCCGCTCGGTTGCGGACGGACGGGTCATCACCCGGGCGGTCAAGATGTATGCCGACGGGGCGCTGGGCTCGCGCGGGGCGGCCCTGTTCGAACCGTATGCCGACCGACCAGAGACCACCGGCCTGATGCAGATCGACGGCGAGGCGGCCGTGCCCGTCTATGAGGCCGCGCTGCGCTCCGGCATCCAGATCGCCACCCACGCCATCGGCGATCGCGGCAACCATGAGGTCACTGAATGGTACGCCACCGCCATGCGCGCGGTGCCGCTTGATCAGTGGGATGTCGCGGATCCCCGCTGGCGGATCGAACATGCCCAGATCCTGCGGCCGTCCGACTATGCGGCCTTCCGCGACCTGCCGATCATCGCCTCGATGCAGCCCAGCCATGCCATCGGTGACTTCCATTTCGCCGGTGCCCGGCTGGGCGACGCGCGGCTGGACGGGGCCTACGCCTGGAATAGCCTGGTCGACATGGGGGTGATCGTCGTCGGCGGGTCCGACGCCCCGGTCGAACGCGGCGATCCGCTGATCGAATTCTACGCCGCCGTGGCCCGCCGCGATCTCGACGGTTTCCAGGGCCCCGACTGGCGGCCGCAGGAGGCGGTGTCGCGTGAGACGGCGCTGAAGATGTTCACCCTGTGGCCGGCCTATGCCTCGTTCCGCGAGGCCGAACTGGGCACGATCGAGGTCGGCAAGCGCGCTGACTTCACCGCCTTCGACATCGACCTGATGACCGTGCCGGCCGCCGAGATTCCGCACGGCCATGCGATGCTCACCGTGGTCGACGGGGTGGTGGTCTGGTCGCGCGACTGAGCCGACCCGACAACAGGATCAGACCATGCCGGATGGCCCACCGCGTCCGGCGAACGGCGGGAGACCTGGCGAAGTGTAAGGGGTGTTGGAGCGGCCGGTGGGAATCGAACCCACGACATTCAGCTTGGGAAGCTGACGTTCTACCTCTGAACTACGGCCGCACCGGCTCGAAACCGCACGGGTTCCTGGGCGCACGCCGGTCTAGCCTGCACGGTGCCGGATGTGAAGCGCTTCCGGTGCGTTCGGACCGGGACCGGCTTCAGATCAGGACCTGAAGGCCCGCGCGATGCGGTTCAGCCCTGTCTGCCCGCGTTTCAGGACCCCCGCAAACAGGACAAACCCGTGAATGGTTCCGGGCACGCAGACATACTCCACCGGCACGCCCAGCCCCTTCAGCCGATCGGCATAGGCGCGGCCTTCATCCCGCAACGGGTCGAATTCAGCGGTGACGACCAGGGTCGGTGGATGTCCTCGCAGCGTTTCGTCGGCGGCGAGCAGGGGCGAGACGCGGGGATCCGCACCCTGCGAAGCCTGCTCCAGATACTCATCTTCGGCCCGCCTGATGTCGAACTCGCGCAGGAAATACCGGCCGTCGCCCAGCTCTGTCCGCGAGGCGAACCGTGCATCGGGGGCGGCCGTCATCACCGGATAGAGAAGAACCAGGCGATGGACCGGCACCTTTGCCGTCTGGCAGGTCACCGCCGCAAGCGCCCCGCCCGCGCTGTCTCCGGTGACCATCAACCGTTTGGGGTCGCCGCCCAGGGTACGGGCATTCGCGGCCACCCAGGCCAGGGCGGCTTCACAGTCGTCGATCGCGGCCGGAAAGCGGTGCTCGGGCGCGCGGCGATAGTCGACATCGACGACAATCACATCCCCCCGGTCGCAATAGGCGCGACAGACCCGTTCGTAGGACTCCGGCCCACCCAGAACCCAGCCGCCGCCGTGGATGTTCAGCACCATAGCCGGCGGCCTCAGGCTGAACCGACGCGGCCAGTAGATGCGCAACCGCAGGGGGCCGGCGGGCGTGCTGATCCACCGGTCCTGCGCCGCCTTGACCCGCGCCATCGGCGGTCCATAGGCGTGGCACATCCAAGTCATCAGCTCGCGTCGCTGCTCCACGGTGGGGTCCATCGGCGCACTGGCCAGATCGCCCCCCATCCGCGCCATCAGGGCCGTAACCTCCGGGTCGAGCCCCGAGGAGGCCATCAGAAGCGATACCGCACGTCGAGGGTAACGGTGCGCGGTACGCCGTAATAGCCCATCTGCACGCCCGGCGAGGCGCTCAGGTCGAAGGCGTGTTCCATATAGGCTTCGTCGCCGAGATTCTTGCCGCTCAGCAGGACGGTCCAGTTGGTATCCTGCGGCGTGAACAGGATCGAGGCGTCGAACAGCCAGTAGGCGTCCTGGGCCAGGATTTCGCTGCTGGACACGGTCAGATAGGTCTTCGACCGATAGGCGGCACCGCCGGACAGGGTCAGGTCGCCCAGCCCGCCCAGTGCCAGGTCATAGGTCAGGCCGGCCCGGCCGCTCCACTCGGGGGCGTTCACCAGCTTGCGTTGATCGCTGATGTCCACGCCGAGGTCGATATATTCCGTATATTCGCTGTGCAGATAGGCGAGGTTGCCGTCGAACCGCAGCGCCTCCGACATCTGGGCCGAAAACTCGGCCTCCAGCCCGTAGAATTCCGCGCCGCCCGCATTGTCGAACACCGAGGTGAAATCCCCCGTAATCGGATCGGCGGCGAAGCGGCTCAGCTGCAGGTCGGTATAGTCCTGGAAGAAGGCGGCCAGGTTCAGTCTCGCCCGACCGTCGAACAGGTCGGACTTCAGTCCGGCCTCATAGCTCCACAGGGTCTCGGGCTCGAAGCCCTGGGCAGCGGTGGTGATCCGTCCGTTGAAGCCGCCGCTCTTAAAGCCCTGGGCGGCGCTGACATAGGCCAGCACATCATCCGAGACCTTGTAGTTCAGCGCGATACGGGGCGTGAACGAGTCCCAGCTCTGTTTGGCCTGGTATCCGCTCGCCCCATAGCCGAGGCCCTGGCCGAACAGACGCTCCATATCCTCGGCGGTCGCGGCCGTCGCCGGCAGGAAGAATTCACCGCGGTTGTCGGTGGATTTGGTCTCGTGGGTATAGCGCAGGCCCACCGTCAGGCTGGCCCGGTCCGTCAGGTCATAGTCAACCTGGCCATAGGCGGCGATGCTCTCATTGTCCGACACGCGCAGGCCGGCCGAGTTCAACGGGAAGGGCAGGATGAAACCGAGATCGAGGAAGAAGTCCGGGGCAACCGCCCCGCCGAAGGTGGTGTCATTCTCCTGGAAATAGAACAGGCCGCCGACCGCCGACACCCGGTCGCTGTGATAGAGGACCTGCAGTTCCTGGCTGGTCTGGTCCTGGGTCTCGAAATCATAGATGCCGAACGACTCGTCGGGCGAGGCATCCAGATCCAGGTGGGTGCGATATTCCATCTCGCGGTAGGCGCTGATGGATTTGAACGTGAGCGGACCCGAGTCATAGGTCAGCGTCAGGGCGACGCCCGAAGTGTCCAGCCGTTCGAGGTCGTTGTAGGTCACGTCGACGGCATAGGGATCGGCGATGACCGGTCGCATGGCCCCGGTGTTGATCGAATAGATCGGCGTTTCCCGATGCGGGGTCCGCGACCGGTCGGGACGGCTCTGCGACGCGTCGAACGTCAGATTGGCGGAAAACTGATCGGTCGGCTGGTACAGGAGGGTGGCCCGGCCGGCGATCAGATTCTTGTCACCGTCGCTCTGTCCGTCATTGAGATTGGTCGTGTAACCGTCGCGGCTGGACGACGCGAGGGCGATAGAGCCCAGCAGCTGGTCGGAGCCCAGCGGTCCTGACAGACGCGCCCGTACCCGGCGCTCGTCATAGCTGCCGATCGCCGCCTCGATATAGCCTTCGGGCGTGGCGCTGGGTTTTTCGCTGGTGAATTTGACGGCACCGCCGATCGTATTGCGACCGTAAAGCGTGCCCTGGGGGCCGCGCAGAACCTCGATCTGCTGGGGGTCGACCACCTCGAGGAACGAGCCCTGGACCCGGCCCAGATAGACGTCATCCAGATAGACGCCGACGCCGGGATCGTTGAACGAGATCGAGTCGATCTGGCCGATGCCGCGCAGATAGATCACCGCGTTCGATGCATCGCCGACGTGCAGCGACAGGTTCGGCACCAGGGACTGCAGGTCACCCAGGGTCTGGGCCTGGTTGCGATAAAGGGTCTCGCTGGAGAAGGCGGTCACCGCCGAGGGTACGTCCTGCAGCCGCTCCGACTGGCGACGCGCGGTGACGATGATCTCGCCCACACCATAGGTGGCTTCCGGCTGCGGCGGTGTCACGTTCTGCGCCTGCGCCTGAACGGCCGTCGCCATCGACAGAACGATCGCCGAAGCGCCCGCCAGAATTGCCCGGTATTTCATCTCGACCTCCCCATCGCGACTTCTGTGACGCGTTGGGAACCAGCTAGGTCGGCAGCCCGCCCGCTGTCGATGACGGAAGCGCCGCATCGCAAGGGACAATTTCGCTCAAGTACTGCGGCGCGATCCGAACAGGCTCACCGGGTCCGGCGCGGCGAGGTGCCGTTCCAGCGTTTGAAGGCGCGGGCGAAGCTGCGTCCATCGGAATAGCCCAGGGCCTCGGCAATCTCGGCGATCGGTTCGGTACCCAGCAGGGCCAGGCGGGCACGGTCGTTCAGGATCTCGTCGCGCAGTCGTCGAAACGGCAGGCCGTCGGCCGCCAGTTGCCGGCGCAGGGTCGCCGGACTCAACCCCAGTTGGCGCGCGGCCGACGCCTGGTCGCAGGCCGGATCCAGCCGCAGCAGGGCCCGGACGAGGGCGGGCAGGTCGGACCCATGCGACAGCTCGGCCTCGCGGCGCTCCACCAGATGCATCAGCCGGCTCTGAACGGTCGCCGCCGAGGGTCGCGGCCCCGCGCTGGCCACCGGTGCGGCGGCCACCCTGTCGCTATAGGCCAGGGCATACCACTGCCGGCCCCATCGCACGTCGCACGGCCACAGCCGCATGGCCCCGTCCCCCTCACCCGGGGCCCGCCGTGTGGCGACATGGGCCACGGACGGCGTCAATTCACTGTGGGTGAGAGCGCAAAAGCAGCTGTGAAGGTGGATCAGCACGCATTCGAGCATCAGGCTCACCGCGGCGGACGGCATGTCAGAATAGGGGAAGTGGGCGTCGTCGATGATGTAGATCAGCAGACCGTTCATGCGGCGGACCCGGTTGTAGGCTCCGCCGTGAAGCTTGTTGTAGGCCTCGGCCGTGCGACGCATGGCCTGTTCCAGTGTGGGCTCGCTGGCTGCCTGGGCGAGGACGAAGTCAGTAGTGCCGCGCACCAGCGGGCGCGGAGTCAGGCCCAGCGCCTCATCGAGCGAGGCCGCCGTCCGGGCTTCGGCGGCCCGGAAATAGTCGCCGAGCCAGATGCGGGTCTGATCCTCGGCCGGTTCATCGAGGCAGTTGGGCAGGATGGCCCCCACGGTCGCCCGCGACAGCCACAGGGTTCTGGATGCTGACTGAAGATCGTTGGTCACTTCGTCCTGCCTCCCATGGCCCATGATCGGGCAACACGGACCAAACCGCAAAGGTGAAGCATCGGAGCGAAAAATCGGCCGCTCCTAGAGTTTGACCGACCGCAGCCTCAGGGCGTTGCCGATCACGCTGACCGACGACAGCGACATGGCCAGGGCCGCCAGGGCCGGGGACAGCAGCAGGCCGAAGGTCGGGTACAGCAGGCCGGCGGCGATCGGGATACCCAGGGCATTGTAGCCGAAGGCGAACAGCAGGTTCTGGCGGATATTGGCCATCACCGCCTTCGACAGGTGCCGGGCCCGCACAATGCCTTGCAGGTCGCCGCTCAGCAGGGTGACGGCGGCGCTCTCGATGGCCACATCCGAGCCCGCGCCCATGGCCACGCCGACATCGGCGGCGGCCAGGGCCGGGGCGTCATTGACCCCGTCTCCCGCCATGGCCACGACGCGGCCTTCGGCGCGCAGCTGTTCGACCACGCTGGCCTTGTCCTGCGGCAGAACCTCGGCCCGCACATCGTCGATGCCCAGACGCCGGGCCACAGCCCCGGCCGTGGTGCGGTTGTCGCCGGTCATCATCACCAGCCGCAATCCGGCGGCCTTCAGCGCGATGATGGCGTCGGCGGTGGTCGCCTTGACCGGGTCGGCGATGCCCAGCACCCCGGCCGCCTGGCCGTCGACGGCGACGAAGATGGCGGTGGCCCCGTCATGACGCAGGGCCTCGGCCCCGGCTTCCAGCGCCGAGACGTCAATGGCCAGCTCGCCCAGATAACGGCTGTTGCCCAGCACCACCCGACGGCCGTCGACCAGACCGGTGACGCCGCGACCGACCGGGCTGTCGAACTCACGGGCTTCGGACAGGGTCAGGGACCGGGCCTTCGCCGCCTGGACAATGGCGTCGGCGAGCGGGTGTTCACTGCCCCGTTCGAGGCTGGCGGACAGCTGCAGCAGCTCGGCCTCCTCCAACCCGGCCACGGGCTGGATCACTGTGACCGACGGTCGGCCCTCGGTCAGGGTGCCGGTCTTGTCCACCACCAGGGTATCGACCTTCTCGAACCGCTCCAGAGCCTCGGCATTGCGGATCAGCACCCCGGCCCGGGCCCCGCGCCCGACCCCGACCATGATCGAGATCGGCGTGGCCAGCCCGAGCGCGCAGGGGCAGGCGATGATCAGCACCGACACGGCGGCGATCAGCGCATAGGTCAGCCGCGGCTCCGGTCCGACCAGGCCCCAGATGACGGCGGCCAGAACGGCTGCGGCGATCACAGTCGGCACGAACCAGCCCGAGACGACATCGGCCAGACGCTGGATCGGCGCGCGGCTGCGCTGGGCCTGGGCCACCATCTGGACGATCCGCGACAGCAGGGTGCCTGCCCCGACCTTGTCGGCCCGCATCACAAATGACCCGGTCCGGTTCAGCGAGCCGCCCACAACCGCGCCGCCCGGCTCGCGCGTCACCGGCATGGACTCACCGGTCACCATCGACTCGTCGATCGACACCCGGCCCTCAAGGATTTCCCCGTCGACCGGCACCTGTTCACCGGGCCGCACGCGCAGCCGGTCGCCGACACCTACCTGCTCCAGCGAGACGTCCTCGTCGGTGCCGTCGTCGCGGACCCGCCGCGCCGTCTTGGGCGTCAGGTCCAGCAGGGCCCGGATCGCGCCGGACGTCTGTTCGCGGGCCCTCAGCTCCAGAATCTGACCGATCAGGACCAGGACGGTGATGACCGCCGCCGCCTCGAAATAGACCGGTACGCTGCCGTCCATGCCGCGCACCGCTGCCGGAAACAGGCTCGGGAACAGCACCGCGACGACGCTGTAGATCCAGGCCGCGCCGATGCCGATCGAGATCAGGGTGAACATGTTGAGGCTGCGGTTGCGCAGCGAAGCCCAGCCCCGCTCGAAGAACGGCCAGCCGACCCACAACACTACCGGCGTCGCCAGCCCGAACTGGATCCAGTTCGAGGTCTGGCCCGGAATCCACCGATGCAGGTCAAACAGATGGCCGCCCATCTCCAGCACGAAGACCGGCAGGGTCAGGACCAGACCGACCCAGAATCGTCGGGTGAAGTCGATCAGCTCATGATTGACCGGGGCTTCTGCGGTGACCGTCTCCGGCTCCAGCGCCATGCCGCAGATCGGGCACGACCCCGGCCCCTCCTGGCGGATCTGCGGGTGCATCGGACAGGTGTAGATCGCGCCGGGGATCGCCGCCTCGGGCTCCGGCCGGGCACCGAGATAGCGATCCGGGTCAGCGATGAATTTGGTCCGGCACCCGGCCGAGCAGAAGAAATGCTCCTCGCCCTCATGCGTGGCGCGATGGGTCGCGGTCGCGGGGGCGACGGTCACACCGCACACGGGATCGACGGCTTGGGCGCTCCCGGCGGCGGATAGGTTTGAGCAGCAGTCGTGACCGGTCGGGCGCGAATGTGCGGGCGTTGACATGACAGACTCCTGGCTGGACCTGATGACGATATATACCCATAGGGGGTATAGCGCAAGATACCGGTCCGGGGTATATGGAAACGATCAAACCGGGGAATTGGATGCAGACCGAAACGAAACCCAGGCTGATCAACCGCCTGAACCGTATCGAGGGACAGGTGCGAGGCATCGCCCGCATGATTGAGGAGGATCGCTATTGCATCGATCTGCTCACGCAACTCCAGGCAGTCCGCGCCGCCTTGCACAGGGTCGAGACCGAGGTCCTCAAGGACCACCTGGATCATTGCGTGATGGGGGCCATGACGGGCGACGACCCCCTCGACCGGCGCGCCAAGGCCGAGGAACTGATTGAACTGCTTGGTCGAGCCGGCCGTTAGGTCGCCCGCAAACCCTGCACCGGCGTCAGCCGGCGGCGCGCGACGCCCAGTCGATATGCGTAATGCGCCAGCTGACCGGCCGGCCTCCGCCGCAGGCCAATGCTTCAACTGGCAACAATTTGGGGAAAGAAATGGCGCGCCCGGAACGATGAAGCCATCTGTGTCGGAACTGGGATTATAACCCACTGGTTTGAAAGAAAACCAATAATAAGCCGACACTTACGTTCTCGATTGCTGCTATGGACGTTGTAAATCGGGTTGTGTTTGATCGAAACGGGTGCGCGTGGGACGAAAAAGAAGTCCAGGAAATGAACGTTTGGGAGAAAACGTTCAGCGCCGATCAGGCGGCATGCTTGAGCTCCGTTTCCCGCTGCCAGTTGATGTCGCCCCAGCCTTCACGGGCGCAGCCAGCGGCGGCAAGCCCTACGTCATCCGGTCCTTGGGCACGTCCGATGTGCGACTTGGCAACGCCAAAGCAGACGTGCTGCGGGTGAAACTTCGTGGAGACATTGCGGCGGTCAGAGCGGCGCAGGCTGCCCCCGACCTGGACGGCTACCTGGCGTCCCTCTTCGACAACGAACTACGGCAATGGGAGAGCCAATCAGGCACCTTGGCTCGTGATGCGCTGAAGACCAATACACCGCAGCGCGCAGAAGCCAGCCGTGAACGGTCAGCGGCTGCGCGAAACACATGGGCAGGCGCGCTGCTGTCCGACGATCCGGCTGAACGCAGAGCTGTCGCTAGCTGGGCGGCAGAGCGCTACTTTTCGGACTTAGGCATGACGCCGGGCGACTCGCCCGCTTTTCTCGCCGTCGTTGACCGTTGCGCCTCCACGTTGGTCGAAGCCCAGATCGCAATCAACGACATCGCATGTGGAAGGCAACCGACTGCACCTCCGGCTACGCTCAGCTCGCGCGCACCCGCTTCGATCCTTGTCCACCCGGACGACAACTCGGCTATGACGCTGAGCGACTATTTCAACCAAGTCTATATGCCTGCGCTTCGCCAGACGAAGGCGGCTAGAGGCGAGCGCATGCTGTCTGGCAAGGATCGCGCCGTCAGGCTGTTCGGCGACCTGGTTGGAGACTTGCCAATCGGCGCGATCACGAAACGGCACATCTGGATATTTAACGACGAGCTGCTCAAGTTGCCGGACGTCAATGCTTTGACCGCGAAGTGGCGAAACCTATCGGCCAAAAAGCAGATCCAGGCGCTGGCCAGCGGCGACCTCGTCGCGGCGACGCTCAGCCCGAAAACTGTCAATAAGCATTTGTCGGGCTTGAGAACTGTGCTCGATTTCGCCGAACGCCGAACCGACATAGTCGCTTCTCCCGCCGCCGGGGTCCGTGCGATTGTTCCCCCCGAGGAGGACACGGGCCGCGCGTTTTCTACGGATGAACTCAACCGGATTTTCCGTCAGCCCCTGTTCGCGGGCTGCAGCGAAGGGCTACTGCCAAAGGGGATCCAGAAACCCGGGCCGGTGAAGGTGCGCGACGATCGGTTCTGGATCCCGTTGTTGCTGCTGTTCACCGGAGCGAGGTCATCCGAGGTAGTAGGCCTTCAGGTCGATGACGTCATTGTCGATCATGAGTTTCCGCATTTCATTTTCCGCCCAAGCGAGACGCGCAGGCTCAAAAACCTCCAGTCGAAGCGCATGGTGCCTGTTCACCCGAAGCTCATCTCGATGGGCTTTATGGAGTTCGCGAATGCGCAGCTGGTCCGCTCAGAAGGTCAGTTTTTCTCGCTCGCGATCCAGCAGTATTTCAACGAGACGATCACCGGCACCCGACAGAAAAAAGCACTGTCGAACAGCCCCATCATGCGGCATTTCAACCGGACGATCCTGGCGGACGCGGACGCCAAGGCCGATGGCGGATCGATTAAATGCTTCAGGAACACATTCGAACAGGAGGCGGTGGCAACAATACCGTCTGACGAAGTTCGACGCCGTCTCACGGGGCGCGATCTGAAGAGCAGCGTGCAAATCTACACCCAGAATATTCCGGACGACCCCATCAAGCGGACGGGCCAGCTCAGGATGCTGGCGGGGGAGATCGGGCGTATCGTTTACCAGGGTGTTGAGCTGGGGCATCTGCGGAACTCCGCGCGCCAAGCCGAGTGAGATTGGACGCACATTTGGTGGCGCTGTTGCGCCTCAGCAGACAGTTGCCCAGATTAACCACCATGGTTCTCATTCGTCGCGGCGCACTACTCAGGCGTCGTCGGCGCTTCCTTGAATGGATGACAGAGCCGGACGATAGAGAAACGGCACGCGCCAGAAGGCTCCCTGCTTCTCAAGCACGCCGATCTCCAGCAATCGGCCCACGATCTTCGAAGCCTCCGCCTCTTCGACGGACCAAAGCTTCGCCAAGGTGGGCGTAGTATGGGTTGCCTTCTGCTCTGTCAGAGCCTCTACGAATGGTCTCTCATCTGGAAACTCAGCAAAAATGGTCTGCTCTAGTCTAACTTTAGAAACTGCAGGAAGAGCTTCCTTGAATGTAACCTGCTCGAACAAACGTTCGCCCTGAGGGAAACTTTCACCACGCTCAAGCCGGGATATTTGCTCCTCCCGGAGTTCGTTCAATAGGTGTATTACCTCTCGTGGGGCCGACTCTTTCGTTCCGTCGGCAGTTCGCGACAATATCCAGGTCATTGTGCTTGGTTTATTGCCGCCCGAGTCCACTTGATCGGGGAAGACGCGATAGATGAAATCGGTCTGCTTCTTGAAGTCAGACAAAATGGCTGCTTTGTCGGCATTATAATATTCGCAAATCGCCTGATTGGAGAGAAGCCGACGGACAACGAGGTTGATGAGGTCGGCCTCCTTCCAGGTGATCGTTTTTGAACGCTCGATATGGCTCGCCTCCCGAAAACCCTGCTTCGTGATCGACTGCCAGATGTCCGTTCGCAGGAAAATCTTCGGCCGGATCTGTGAGCTTCCCTTGGTGTCGAGATAAAACTTGAAGAGCGCCTTGAGGGCCTCATCCTCGAGGGTGGGCTTGTCCGTGAAGGCCACGTCGAGTCGATCCAGAACGATCCAGATCTGAATGCCCTCTTCCTTCAGTGCGTCATTAGCGACCTGATAAAGCTCATCGATAGACACCGCTCCGAGCTTCGCCTGGATCGAACTTGGCTCTCTCAGATAAATCTTGTTTGCCACCCCGACTGGGGTGCCGGTCACGGGGTCGAACTGCATCGAGTTTTCTACGGCCTCTACGCTTGAGTTCTGCCGAACGTATTCGAGAACGTATTTAACTATCTTAGAAAGCGTAAAATGGGTCGGGAGCAGCCCCGCATCTTCGAGTGCTTGCACAACCTGTTGCGCTTTTTTCGACTTGAAGCCGTAACTTTTAATCGACTGACCGCAGAGGGTCAGGACGTAAAGCTTCCATAGACTTACGAACTCAAACTCACCGTCTGGAGTGTCGTCGCGAAGATGTTGAAATGCGGGGGCGCCTTGAGGGTTTTCCCCGGGAACAATAAGCACGCCACGGTCAAATAGCGTAGCTTCGTTCTTTATGATCAGGCTGTATATAGCGCTCTTGCCGGACCCTTTTGGCCCGTAAATAATGTCAACGTCGCCGGAGAATACCTTTGTCCACTGCTCAGTTTCCACGAAATACTGCTGAAGGTGGTCGTGTTCTTCTTCGGCGGTCCTGCGGCCAAACGAAGATGCCTTCAGGACCTCAAGAGGCGTCATTAAAGTCACTCCAGTCAATCTAGCCATGAAGCTTAGCGGGATAGCGAGCAGATGACTAGGAATGGTGGTGGACCATTTAGGTATACCCGGCGAGGCGCGGCCATGAGACGGGAAAGTGCGTCTCGTATGGGTTAATGCCCGACTTCCGAGACGGTCTCGGTCTATGCTCTAGAACCAAACAAGACAGGAGCATCGCTTGGCGACCATCGGATACGCGCGGGTCAGTTCGACCGGCCAATCACTGGAGGTCCAGGTGGATCAGCTACGTGCTGCCGGCTGCACCAAGATATTCGAGGAGAAGATCAGCGGCACCAGCCAACACGGGCGCACCCAGCTCGCGCTCGCCCTCGATTATGTTCGGGACGGCGACGACTTCCTGGTCACCAGACTCGACCGGCTGGCTCGGTCCATGACCGACCTCCGGGAAATCGTCGATCGCCTCATAGCCAAGAGGGTCGAGTTCAAGGCGATCCAGCAGGGTGCGATCGATACGTCCAGCTCCGGTGGTAGGCTGATGCTGAACATGTTGGCTGCCGTTGCCGAGTTCGAGAACGACCTAAAACGAGAGCGGCAGCGAGAGGGGATAGAAAAGGCGAAGGCTGCGGGCCGCTATCTGGGACGCCCAGCTTCCATCGATGCGGCAGAGGTTCAACGACTGCTGAAATCTGGGATAGGTGCCACACGGGTCGCGAAGGAGCTTGGGATCGGGAGGGCGACGGTTTACCGCCTGTCTCGAAGTGTCGGCCCCGAACAGTCGGCTCCGCTCTGATGCGGAGTAGCGCGTGTCCCAGCGTCCTGATGTCATTCTATCGCCCGCTGATGAGCAGTGGATCGAGGATACGCTCTTCGAGATGGAGGACCCCGACCTCCGGGCGGAATGGGATGTGAGGCTCCGGAAGGAGCTGGCTGCGAAGGCGGTCTCAGCGGACGAAAACCGGGACACCTTCAACGAAGCCTACAAGCGCGCCATGGATACCGGCATCGCAGATCCCCTGGAGTATGCCGAGCGAGCGGTCGAACTCGCGTTCAAGCAAAAAATCATGGACTGGAACCTGGCTGCGCTGAAGGCGAGCCCGCAAATCTTCGCCACCAAAGCTGCCAATCGGGCTGCCGAGCAGGGAGAGGGAGCGTCCAAATCTGCCAGCCCTGGGAAGCGGCGGATGCTCCAGGCCGACCGGAGATACCTTGAGATCACTGGGATCGCGGACCGGAATGGGCAGCCGATGTCGGCGGGTTCAGTAGGGGCCGAAATCAAGAAAACCCTCCCAGGATACAAACTACCTCACTGGGAGAAGACGACCCTGCCGTTGAAGGTGTTGGCGCTGGCCGTGGAGACCGGGAAGAGGGGAGGTCGGACCATCAACCTTCGCATCAGTCACGATGCATCAGCGAAGGCATTGAGGTCATCAAGGGGGCCGGTGAGCTTCGTTCAGAACCAGGTCCGGGACACCCTCAAGAGAAGGTTCGAGGCGGATGCTCCCGAGTTCTGGTTCGTCATGGAGCAGGACCCGAAGGGGTTCCACCTCCACGGTGCATATGAGCACGCCTCCCGCATCGACTACCTCGACATCGACAGAGCACTCCGGGATGCCGGCGGATGGGGGAGCGCCCAAGGCAAGGGTCTGAGTCAGATGTCGGCGTTCCTCAAGGATCCGATCTGGTGGGCTCATTACACGGTGAAGCAGATCAACGTGACGAGGATGCTGACAGACAGAAAGCTATTTGCATCGACCGCTGAAATCCGGGACGCCGCACGAGGGGGCTGGGAAGCGGTGCGGGCAAGAATGCCTCGGGGCTGATCGACGATCCGGTCGAAATATGGTATCATTTGCAATGACGTGAGACTTCCCGGCGAGTTCATCTCTCCGGCCTCAACCTGGTGTTTCCAGGCTCCTCGCGTCCGAATGAAGCCCCAAGAAAAATCCGATGACCCCGCCCACGGCCGGCACCCCGATGCCCCGGTCTGTCTCCTCCCAGCTGGCGTGGGCCGGCTTCGAGCACATCTTCACCCAGACCAACTTCCGGCTCAAGATCGCAGCCCGAGACCCGATCCGTCTCACTGTCGAACACGACGCTGCGTTCGGCTCGTGCCTCTCCAGTTCCGACGCTTGGGAATCCAGTGAACAGGCACGAGGCTGGGTCGCGCACCGCGTCCTCGAACTGGTCGCCGAGGTCGACAAGACGTCAATCCGTCGCCTCTGCCTCCAGGTCCCAAGCCTTGGGGATGAGCCAGCGATCGAAGCGTTCCTGACCGGGCTTAAGCGACGCCTAAAGGATGACCTCAGGATCGAGATCTCCCGCCATTTCGACACCTCCCTCGAGCAGTGGACGGAGGACGCCATGGCTTTCGCCTACGGGGACGAAAATACGCACGATCGGCTGAGGCTGTTCAACTACTCCGGGCTCGACCAGCTGGTGTCCATCGATGCCGGTCGGAAAGGGCTGAAATGGATTTTCGGCAGAACCCATTGGTGGTTGTCGGGCACCGGGGCGGATTTGGTCCTCAATCCCGACTACAAGTTCGACGTGGTGCGATCCCAACGGGGCAGCATCGATGAAACCACCAGGGCAAGGAGCCTCGTCGCCCGCGCGGTCCAGGTCATCGTCGACGAGGGGGTTCGGCGAGCAAAGTCAGACGAGTTGTTCGCCCCGGTGACCAGAGCTTCGATCAAGGCGGACCTAGAGCGGGTCTTCGAGAAGGACGGGCCGTGGGGTATCGTCCACCTCGCGCTCGCGACTGATAGGCGCCGGTATCACATTTCCCCGCCGCCATGGCAGAACGCGAGAGCTATAGCGCTCCTGGAACGTCAGGACCCATGGCTCTTCGAACCTGTCGTTGGATAGTGGAAGTCCAAGAGATGGCGACGGGTAGCTGACCCTGGTCGGGGAAATCTGGCACCACTTCTCGGCTTCGCCTTATAGAGGCGAGGTGGCTCTCCGGCCTATTTCAAGGCAACGCAGTGCGACCTGCAGGGCTCAAAAAACCGTTTGGGGGCTCTGGCGCATGATTGGCCGTTATCAGCGGGCCGCAAACCTCGGTATGGCGGCCCCGGAGCGTCCCTATAAGGACTTCGATGACGACCCCGGTTTTGTGAAATAGACCGGTTCGCGCTTGATGTGTTTCGGTGCCCCAGTCGTTTGTCCTTACTGGGCTTGGGGTGCGAAGTCGGCCGAGGGTCAGTTTGGATCTTGCGGGTGCCGACGAGTTCGCTACACTGCGTGCTCACCAATGATCGTGGGCGCGAGTCGCGCCGGAGTGGATTCAGTGCGCGCTATCGACCTCTATGCCGGTATCGGCGGGTGGAGCCTCGGGCTGCGCCTAGCCGGCGTGGACGTAGTCGCTTCCTACGAATGGTGGCAGCCGGCCGTAGATACCCACAACGGGAACCACGGCGGCGATGTAAAGCCGACGGATATCCGGAAGCTAAGACTGGAAGACCTTCCCCAGGACATTGACCTGGTGGTCGGTAGTCCGCCATGCACCGAGTTCTCCTATTCCAACAGGGGTGGAGGCGGGAACCTCGAAGAGGGTCTCAAGGATCTCATCAAGTTTCTCGAAATTGTCGAGCATCTGAAGCCGACTTACTGGGCTTTGGAAAACGTCCCCCGGGTCGCCGGCGTTCTGGAGCATGGCCTGCGTGAGCCCGAACACCCGCTTTATCGCTTCCGCCATCTGAAGCCGCAGATCGTAATCATAGACTTCTCCGACTACGGCACACCGCAGTCCCGGCGGCGGTGTATCGCGGGACGCATTCCGTTCGACCTGATCGAGAGCTATCGGCCCAAACTGCCACGCCGGACGCTCGGTAATGTAGTTGGGGCGATCGCCTCCAGCGAGGTTCTCGACCCCGTCTGGGGATGCGTGCTTCCGGCCTCTGCGGTAACGGAGCGGGAGATCGAGCCTGCATTGAACGCGGAAGAGCTCCGCATGAACCGGGAGTCCAAGACCTATCATCCGGTCTACAATAATATGGCATTTCCGGACTCGATGGACGTCCCGGCGCGCACGGTGACCGCCACTTGCACCCGGGTGTCACGCGAGAGCATCGTTATAGCGGACGGTGCGGGTTTCCGCCGTCTGAACATCCGCGAACGGGCCGCGTTGCAGGGCTTCCCGGTCACCTATCAATTCTATGCTCGCTCCTTTGCGGAGAAGGCGAAGATGGTGGGTAATGCCATCCCCCCCACCTTCACATATCTCGTCGCCCAAGCGGCCAGAGGCGTGACCGCTGAGGCCTTCCCGACCTTTTTGGACGCGGGTCGGAGTTTGCGCGTTCCCAAGGCGAAGTCACGGGTCACGCCGCCGAATACCGAAGGACGAACCTATCCGACGGGGCGCAGCTTCCGTGCGGCGCTGCCTGGCCTGCGCTTCAAGAGCGGAATGCGGTTCGAGCTGGCCAACGCCCGGGGCGGAGAGGGGGCCTGGCGCGTCCGGTTCTTCTTCGGCCCGTCGATAGATATCCGGGAAATCGAACTCGACGCTGAGCTGACCCAGCAGCTTCAGGACTCGGCATTCGTCCAGCGCGTCCAGATGGCGACCGGGGCGCAGTTCGCCCAAGCCGAGCTGCGGCTGCGGACCAGTTCGCCGGCGAACCTCCAGCAGGTCTGGACCCGCCGGGCCAGCGGTTTGGGCCCGTATGAGGTGACGGACCTGCTTGGGGACCTGGCGGCCGCTGTGCTCGTCCACGTGGAGGCCGCTTCTGCGGATATTCAGCACGCGGCGATTGGATATGTCCTGGAGGCGGCAGCGGAGGGCGAGGTGACCGAGAGCATTCCGGGCTCTCGCAAGCTGACCCATAACGCCTTGGCGATCTTCAGCGGAATGTTGGTCGGTGCCTGGTTCAACAGTCTGACATGGCATGAGCAGGTCAAGGCCGAGGCTGCCTGATCAGACGGCCTGCTCTGCGAAGATCGCCTCGAACTCGCGGATCGGGATCAGGACTTCGCGCCATTCTCCGGCTCCGATGTCGCTCGGGATATGATCCGCCATCGTCTCGACCGTGACGACGGCCAGTCTTGGCGAGCCTGAGCCCCCTACGATCCAGAGGTGAAACAGGTGAGCCAGACTGTCCAAAGCCTGATCCCACTCATTGCGGGTCAGGTGAAGTCCGCCGGCGACGCTCGTCGTGGTCTTCACCTCGATGGACAGGGGCGTTCGGTCATCGCTCGCCCTGATCGACAGGACGTCGAAGCCATCCTGGTTGCTGTCTATTGCGATCCAGCGAGGCTCGACCCCAGTCCGGGCGTGTTCGTAAGCGATTGATAGACGCTCTCCGCGCCGGCCGATTTCGAGAAGCCGGTCATCGCGCCGACCGCGGGCCAAGGCGGCGAGGTGGTCCCAGAAGGCCACGACCGCGTCGCCTGTTCCAGAGGCGACGCCGGCTTCGACCAGGACTTGGTGCACGCCGACGGGGCAGAACGAGAGGACCCGGGATCGGCCCCATGGCGCGTTCTGCAACCAGTCCGGCGAGAGAGCCTCGGCATGGTCGATAATGATCCGGCGGAGTGCCGCCTGATATCCCTCACAGGCCGCGACCCGCAGGCCCGCAGGACTGGCCTTGAGCAGGCCGGTGTCGGTAACGACCAGCCAGTTCAGTGACTGAGATAACTCCAGGGCGGCCGACGATGGCATGCCGCCGACCTTGGCAAGGCCTGATAGCAAATCCGGCGCGCTCAGAGGCATGCGGCTGATTAGCTCGAGCAGCGCGAGGCCCGACTGGGCAAGCCCGGGCGAAAAGGGGACCGTCACCCGGGTCGGCCCAGATCATCCGCCAACGCGCGAATGTCGTCGCGCGCGAGGCCCGTTGCATACTCTTCCGGATCCTCGGCCTCGGCGTCGGTCGGATCAATCGGGATCGGGTCGGGGGCGAGGGACGAGTCCTCAAGCGCTCGCGCCATTTCACCGATCTTAAACCCGAGACGGGTTCGAACGGTCTCGTCGACACTGCCCGCGCATTCCACGATCTCGATAAGGGTCTGCTGGTCTGCCGGAAGGCCGAAGCGGTGGATGCGGTCTTCGGACTGGAGGTAGTGGGCGGCGTTGAACGTCCGGTCCAGATAGATGGCATGATGACAGATGCGGTGCAGGCTCACGCCTTCGCTCGCCGCAGCCGGGTTCGCGACCATCACCCGGACGGTCTCGTCATCGTGGAAGGCCTTGATCTTGCCTTCGCGGGTGTCGCTGTCGTCTTCGCTGCCCGCGTCCACCCCACCGTGGATGTAAACTGCACCAAGGTCGGAGAGCCGTGACGCCATATATTCGACGTTGCGAACGAAGGAGGACCAGATGAGAACCTTGTGTCCCTCACGGGACAGTCGTCGCGCGCGCCTCAGGACGTAGTCGAGCTTGGGACCCTCTCCTTCCGCAAGGACTGCCGACAGCAAGTCTTGGTGCGCGAAACCGATCTGGCTCGACAAGAGCGAGGGGTTGGACACGAATTGCAGGAGCCGAGCGACGGACCTGCCCAAGGATCGAAAGGCCTGACGTCCTTGGGCGTCCAGCAGGGCAGACGCTTCCCGCGCCACCTCCAGCCGCATCAACTGGTAGAGTTCCTGCTGAACCGGCGCCATCGTGAGGCTGACGAGGGTCCGAGTGACCTCTGGGAGGCCCAGTTGTGCCTTGTTGGTCCGGACGTAGATCGGCTTCATCAGGTCGATGACCGTTTCCTCGACCGCAGGAATCTCCGGGTAGAGGAAGCGGAATTGGGGCAGCAGGTCGGCGACTGACTGGGGCATGGGCGTGCCGCTCATGATCAGTTTGCCGACCGGGAGATGGGACAGGTTCATGACCGACCGGGCGCTTGCCGCGCCTACGCCGGATTTGATGCGGTGGCTTTCGTCGAGGAAGACAAAGGTCCGATGCTGGGCAAGGTGCTGGGCGACCAAGTCCTGGACCTTGGTCAATTGCTGGTAGCCGATCAGCATGAACCGCGGGTCCGCCAGGAGGGCGCTCCGGATTCGTTCCCGACCACCGCGGAGTCTGACGAACTCCGCGCCGAGGCTCGGGAGGCATTCCGTGATCTGTTCATCCCAAGCCGCGAAGGCGTTCTTTGGCGCGATCACCAAGAGACGATCGCCCGCCTCGGCTCGATGGGTGAAAAAGGCCAGCGCCTCCGTGGTCTTGCCCGCGCCAGGGACCGAGAAGGTCGCGGCAGCCGGTAGAGCGGCCATCCGGCCAACGTTCTCACTCTGTCGATCCGAGAGGGTCCGAGCGAATCCCGCAGAGGCGAGGCCCGCTGTCAGCTCATCAATCGGAAGGGGGGCGGCTTCAGCAGCGGCGTAATAGGTCTCGGCCACACGCCTGGACTGCTGGAGCAGTCGCGTGGCCTCCGGAGTAATTTCGAGACCCGCGCCCGGCCGCAAGCCATGCGCGCGGAACACCTGAAGGAATTCGTCGCGCGCGCCGGCAAAGGCCCACCACGGCAGGGTGAATGCAGCGACGCCATCCAGCGAGGTGTCTCGACTGGTGTCGTAGGCGACACGCTTGAGCATCGCCAGCCACGGCGAGCCTGCGTCGGCCGCATTCCAGGAGAACCGGGCCCGACCGTCCCGTGGGGTGTAATCAAGCCTTAGCATGCTGGGCCAGGAACGCCCGGATCACAGCAACCCTCGCGTCGATCTCGTTCAGCTGTTTTTCCACGCCGCCGAGCTTCGATTCCGGCCGCAGACCGTCCTTGGCCGCGACAGTCAGGGCGCTGTTCGCTTTGGCGCACATGTCGAGCAGATAGCCGGTTTTCTTGTTGTCCTTCTTGAGCTGTCGTTCGGATTCCAAGACGTCCGCGATGATTTCCCGGGCTCGGGGCAGGCTCTGTTCGTCGCGCAGAACTGCGGCCAAGGCCGCCTCCCGATCTGAGGCATTGTCCGCGACTCCGCCACCGAACAGTGCGTCGAGCTCGTCATCATGCACATCGGACGCCACATCGAACTCACCCGCCAGCCGCTCCGTGACCTTATCCAAGCTGAGGGCGAGCTCGGGGATGGCGGTGTAGAGGCGGCCGACAGCACTCGGATCGTCGATAAGGGCGAAGGCGGCTTCCTTAAACAGTTCCTTGCGCCCGACGCCCCCGGACAGCTTGCCACGGCTTTGCACCAGCCTCTGGAACGTGTGTTCCTGGGATGAAACCTCGGACCACATGTCGGTCTTTCCGCGCGATCTGAGGTATTCGTCTGCGTATTCGCGCATATCGAGCAGCTGCTGGAGATCGCCCTCCTTCATCTTGTAAAGATGGCAGAGGTCGGCCGGCGTGAAGCCGAACCGCTCCATTTTCACCAGCATCATATTGGCTTCGGCGTCCCAGTCGTATTCGGCGCGGATGTCCTTCTCGATCTGAAGGCGCGCCTCCAGCTGGTTGATCTCCTTCTCCGTGGCGTGAGGGAGGACGACGACATCGATATGCTCGAAATGACCGTATTTGGCCGGATCGCTGTGGATCAGATCGCGCCAGGCGGAGAGGCGCCGATTGCCGTTCACTGCGAACCCGTCCTGATCGAGCAGGAGCGGGTCGACTTGCTTGTGCGCCGGGTCAGCGAAATATTTATCGAGCTCCGACTGGCGGCCGAGCTGGATCAACAAGGCGTGCTGGGCTTCTTGCGCGTCCCACATCTCGGGGTCGCCGATGAACAGGTCGCGCCGGTCGTCAGGATTGAGCGCGAGGTGTTCCACCTGCAGGGACGCCGTCCGGCCATTGACCATCCGGTATTTCGGCAGGTCGATCGGCACCCTAATGATGGGAAAGTCCTTGGTTTGCCCCTGGAAGACCACCCGGTAGGTCGGAAGTCCCTCGGCCTTTCCGCGGGTTTCGAACTCTTCCCGGCGTGCGGGTTTTGTCCAGCCAAAGCGTGAGCCATTCGGGGTGTCAGGCATGGCGATGTTGGTCATGCTCACTCCAAGCCGAGCAAGAGCGTCGGCACATTATAGGCCTTGCGGTAGATTTCGAGCTCCCGCTCGAGTCGAGCAGATTGGGCAATGTTGCTGCCGATAGCGAGCGCTAGGGGCTGCGACGGCAGGACGATGACTGCCGCTTCGATAGCATTGTCCAGATAGAGGGTCTGCAGCTTGATCAGGTCAGCATACATCCTCGCCATGTTGCCGGTCTGAAGGCAGAGGCCGACCTTTTTGCGCATGGAGGTGATGGTGACGTCGGAGTCCCGTGAGACGGTGATCTCTCCAGACCAGCCATCCTCCCTCAGGCTGGCCATGAACTGACGGCGAATCTGGGGGGCGGCACCCCGCTCAGCGCGCACATCAATGACTTCGGCCGCCTTGATGATTTCCGCCAGGAGTTCGGGTGGCACTCGTTCCCCACCGCAGCAGTGGTCGTGGATCGAAACCTTCATCGGGCGGCTCGGCGATAGGCGAGAGAACCCTCCGACCGAATGAGCCAGTTCGGTTTGAAAATCATCGACGTCCCCGCGCTTGTCGATCTGCCGTCGACTTTCAAGAACTACCCGGAGTCTTGGACGGGTCAAACCCCACACTAGAGGTTGAAGTCGATACTCGTAATCGAAAGCTCCACCTTCGACGGACAAGGCAGTCGTTCAGCGTCGTATTTGTGGGGCCGCGCCTATGTTTCTTCTGGCGCTGAGCGGGTTGTCATCGGTCCCGGGGTTCTGTGGAACACGATCCGAGGAATTGCTCGGCGAAGCGGGACACGGTTAGGGCAATATCATCGACCTGCACGTAGCGTGCGGGCGACTCTACAGCGAGTCCGCTGGAGCGATTTCGCGCGGTTCGTTCGCTACCGGACCGGAGCACCAGAGTTGCGCGTCCAGCACCGGTTCAGAGCGATTGTAGAAGACATGCTGAGCGCGTTGGTGCTCGACGATGTTTAGAGGATGGTCCGGCAAGTGGATATGTGATCAACATCGCCGACAGAGGGAATAAGTAGTCAGTGTATTGATCCTGCTTGAACGATATTGTTCAACAGAAAGAAGTATAATGTCTAAAGCTGGTCGTCCTCGCGTGGCATCAAAGTCCGCAAAAACATCCCCGCTGTCTGAGTTCATAGATGCCAAATGGGGATCTACTGGCCTCACCAATGACGAAGCCGCAAGCAAGTTCGGCTTCATGGCTGCGAACAACATCTCGATGTGGCGAACAGGACGGACAGCTGTCCCACTGTCACGCCTTCCCAAGATCGCCGAACTGCTCAGGGTCGACATGGTGTCCCTGTTCGTCCTTTGGCTTCGTCAATACAAGGCGAGGAACGACACCGCCCCGTCCATACTCATCGAGGTCCTGGAGAGGCGACTTATGAGCGCCAACGAGGCGGAGGTGATCAAGACCCTTCGCCATGCGACACGCAACTCTGATCCGGCGTTCTCGACGTCAGCTCTCGGGGCAATCGCCAGAGCGGCGCTGCCATAGCAGATCCGTGAGTGGGTGCGTCGGGCCGCCGGACCCTTTGGCATCAAAATGCGACGATAAACCAAGCGCGAGCACCGGATCGAGGCCGGTGCCGGGCGGTGTCCAAATAGTTGTAAATCCGGTTGATAAACCCATCGCCGGGAAACCGGAAAGATGAGTTAAAACAACACTTAAAGGAAAATGGCGCGCCCGGAACGATTCGAACGTCCGACCCTCAGATTCGTAGTCTGATGCTCTATCCAGCTGAGCTACGGGCGCGCACAGGCCTTTACGGCGAGGGCGGGTATCTAGCCGCTCGGCCGGCGGGGCGCAAGCCGGTTCGGAGAGTTTTTGCGGGCTTGGCGAAGCGGGGAGCGCAGCCTAGGTCTGGGGTCTGTCCGTCGCCCTTGCCGAGACCGCCCATGCGCCCTGTCCGTTCGTCGCTCGCCGTCCTGTCCCTGTCGGTCGTTCTGACCGTGACGACGGCCTGCGGGACCCTGCCGCGCTGGCCAACGGTGCCGGGAGCGGTCACCGCCGCGGAAGCGGCCCCGCTCCCCGCCCGCGGACCGTTCGTCGCCGCCGCCAATCCGCTGGCGGTCGCGGCCGGGATGGCGGTGCTGCAACGCGGCGGGTCGGCGGTTGATGCGGCGGTGGCGGTTCAGGCTGTGCTGGGCCTGGTCGAACCCCAGTCGTCCGGTCTCGGCGGCGGGGCCTTCCTGATGCATTTCGACGCCGCCACCGGCGAGGTCACCGCCTATGACGGGCGTGAAACGGCCCCGGCCTCGGCCACGGCCCGGCTCTTCTATGAGGACGGCAAGCCGCTGGGGTTCGGTGATGCGGTGCTGAGCGGGCGCTCGACCGGCACGCCGGGCGTCGTGGCCATGCTGGGCCTGGCCCAGCACGATCACGGCTCCCTGGCGTGGGCCGGGCTGTTCGGCGACGCCGCAGCCCTGGCCCTTGACGGGTTCATTGTCAGCCCGCGCCTGGCCGGCTTCATCGCCGCCCCCGCCGGACAGGCCCGTACCGGGTGGGCCGACGCCTATTTCACCCGGCCCGACGGCGGCCGCTATGGTGCCGGGGACCGGCTGCGAAATCCGGCCTATGCCGAGACCCTCGCGCGGATCGCCGCGGGCGGGCCGCAGGCCTTCTATCGCGGCCCGATTGCCGAGGGCATCGCCGCCACCGTGGCCGAAGCGCCCCGGCCCGGTGACCTGACCACGGCCGACATCGCCGCCTACAGCCCGATCGAGCGCGGGGCCCTGTGCCGCCCCTACCGGATCTATGTGATCTGCGTCCCGCCCCCCCCGTCCAGCGGCGTGGCCCTGCTGCAGCTTCTGGCCATGGCGGAACAGACTCCGGACATCGATCAGGGGCCTGACAGTGCCGCGGCCTGGACGGCCTTCGCCCAGCTGCAACGGCTAATGTACGCCGACCGCAACCGCTATGTCGGTGACCCGGCCTTTGTCGGGGTGCCGGTCGCCGGACTTCTGGACCCGGCCTATGTCGCCGGTCGGGCGGCCCTGGCACCGGGCCTGAACGGGGCCGCTGCGGCCGGAACACCGCCGGGGGGCATCTTTCGGGGCGCGGACGCAACCGCCGAACCCGCCGGAACTTCGCATGTCGTCATCGTCGACGCCGCCGGCAATGCCGTCAGCATGACCACAACGGTCGAGAGCGTGTTCGGCTCGGGCCGTATGACCGGCGGCTTCTTCCTCAACAACCAGCTGACCGACTTCTCGTTCGAACCCACCCGGCCCGACGGCGGTCCGGCCGCCAATGCGGTGGCGGCGGGCAAGCGGCCGCGCTCGTCGATGTCACCGGTGATCATCCTCGACCGTCAGGGGCGGCTGGTCGGGGCCCTGGGGTCACCGGGGGGCTCATCGATCCTCGCCTATAACGCCAAGGCCCTGATCGCGACCCTGGACTGGAACCTCCCGGTCCAGACCGCCTTCGACCTGCCCAACCTGGTAGCCAAGGGTGACGGCTTCGGGGCCGATACCGACCGTTTCGCCGCCGCCCTGGCAGCGGATCTGGCGGCGCGCGGCATCGAGCTACGCCCCAATGCGAGCGAGAACTCCGGCCTGCATGGTGGCCTCTGGCGCGACGGCCACTGGGACGGGGGAGCCGATGACCGGCGCGAGGGCGTGGTGGCGACGGCCGACCCGGCGTCCGGGCGGTGATCACCAGCCGGGTTTGATCGACAGCTGAAAGGCGAACACGCCCTCGGATATATCGGTATCGACACCATAGCCGGTGCGCAGGTCAGACGGGCCCAACTCGCGATAGATCACGCCGATCGAGCTCTGAAGGTCGCCCTTGCGGAAGGCGACGCCCAGTGAGGCGTCACCGGCGAAATTGCTGGAATCATGGCTGACACCGGAGCGGGCAAACTCCCCGTCACGGGTACGGGCGAAATTATAGCCGACTGCCCGTCCCGATCCGGCGGCATAGATGTACCAGCGGGCCCGCTCACCGAAGGTCGTGCTGCCGGCGGGAACCAGATGCTCCATATCCGTGCCGATCTTCAGGATCGCCCCGGCTTCGGCCGTGCCGCCGCGGGTGCCGATCCCGAGCCCGGCGTGCGGGGTCAGGGTCACTTCCAGGCCCGAGGCCGTATAGCCCAGGGTGGCCGGCCAGCCCCGGATATAGCTGAGGTCATAGTGTTCGGATTCGAGCGCCGCCGCGTCCAGCGGGCTGACGGGCACCGGGGCCCCGTCGGCGCGGCGCAGGATTCCCTCGGTGCGCAGGCGCAGGCGATCCGTAAATTCAGGAGTCTCGAACCAGATATCACGGTGGTCCGTGGCGCGCGGGGCGGCACCGGAATCCACAAACCGGTCTGACGCCTCTAGCGGCGGCGCAAAACCGCCCGCGTCGGTGTCGTTCAGGGATGCGTGATGATCGAGCTGGATCAGCAGCTCGGCGACTGTGGCCGGCGCAGGTTCGTCCAGCGCAACGGCGGTGTCGACGATCCAGGAGGTCGGCGCGGCCTGGGCAATGGCCGAATTGGCGCTGGCGCAGATCAGCGCCATCCCCACTCCAGACATGATCGTCGCCAGACGCATCAACGGGCCCCTCAGTCCGTTAGCGATAGGAAATCCTGTATCAGATGCCCCTGTTCGCCAACACACATTTTCGCAATGTGCGACCAGGACGCAAACGTCGGGGTCACACACGGGTTCCAGGGCAGGCATCTGTCCTGACCGGTCGCGTGCCGTCAGGGCGACGGCCTCGCCCTACTGGCAGGCGAGGCACTCGTCATAGTCGGTGGGCGCGGCGCTGAAGAGATCCGGCTGGTTCGGGTCGATTTCGGCCTCGACCTTGTCTTCCGAACCGGCGAAGGCGGCCCGCTGCACCGATTTGGACCGCAGATAGTAAAGGGATTTCAGCCCCCGCTCCCATGCCGACCAGTGCAGCATGTGCAGGTCCCATTTGTTGACGTCACCCGGGATGAACAGGTTGATCGACTGGGCCTGGCAGATTTCGGGGGTGCGATCGGCGGACAGTTCGACGATCCAGCGCTGGTCCAGTTCGAAGGCGGTCTTGAAGATCGACTTTTCGTCGTCGTTCAGCCCATCGAGATGCTGGACCGAGCCCTCATGCTCGAGGATCGACGACCAGATGGCATCGGTATCCAGACCCTTTTCGCCGAGGATCTTCTCCAGATAGGGGTTCTTGACGGCGAAGGAGCCCGACAGGGTCTTGTGGGTATAGATATTGGCCGGGATCGGTTCGATGCCGGCGCTGGTGCCGCCGCAGATGATCGAGATCGAGGCGGTCGGGGCGATGGCCAGCTTGTGGCTGAACCGCTCCATCACGCCGCGCTCGGCGGCGTCCTCACAGGCCCCCTTTTCCTCGGCCAGCAGGCGGCTGGCCTTGTCGGCCTCGCGGCGCAGATGCTTGAACAGCCGCATGTTCCACGACTTGGCCATGGCGCTTTCGAAAGCGACTCCCTGGGCCTGCAGGAAGGAGTGGAAGCCCATCAGGCCCAGACCCACCGAGCGCTCGCGCTTGGCCGAATAGACGGCCGCGGCCATCTCCGGCGGGGCGCGACGGATGAAGTCTTCCAGCACATTGTCGAGGAAACGCATCACGTCCTCGATGAATTTCGGCTCCTCGCGCCATTCGAGGAAGGTCTCGGCATTGACCGAGGACAGGCAGCAGACGGCGGTCCGGTCGACGCCCAGATGGTCGCGGCCGGTGTGGAGCATGATCTCCGAACACAGGTTGGACTGTTTGACCTTCAGGCCCAGATCGCGCTGATGCTGCGGCATCTGGCGGTTCACCGTGTCCGAAAAGATCAGATAGGGCTCGCCGGTCTGCAGGCGGATCTCGAGGATCTTCTGCCACAGGCTTCGGGCGTCAACCGTGCGGATGACCTCCTGGTCCTTCGGCGACAGCAGGTCGAAGGTGCGCCCGTCGCGCACCGCCTCCATGAAGGCGTCGGTGATGTTGATGCCGTGGTGCAGGTTCAGGGATTTGCGGTTGAAGTCGCCCGACGGTTTGCGGATCTCGAGGAACTCCTCGATCTCGGGGTGGTGGACGTCCAGATAGACGGCGGCCGAGCCGCGACGCAGCGAGCCCTGAGAAATGGCCAGTGTCAGGGAGTCCATCACGCGGATAAAGGGGATGATGCCGCTGGTCTGGCCCGCGCCCTTGACCTTCTCGCCGATGGAGCGGACGCCGCCCCAGTAGGTGCCGATGCCGCCGCCGTTCGAGGCCAGGGCGACATTTTCGTTCCAGACCGACTGGATGCCGTCGAGACTGTCAGCCACGGCGTTGAGGAAGCAGGAGATCGGCAGGCCGCGATCGGCCCCGCCGTTCGACAGCACCGGGGTCGAGGGCATGAACCACAGCTTGGACATATAGTCATAGACGCGCTGGGCGTGGTCGGCGTCGTCGGCATAGGCGGTGGCGACGCGGGCGAACATGTCCTGGTAGCTCTCGCCGGGCAGCAGATAGCGGTCCTCGAGGGTTTTCTTGCCGAAGGCGGTCAGCAGGTCGTCGCGCGACCGGTCCAGTTGCAGCGACGGAACCACCGACAGCAGCGGGCGATCAGCCGTGTCCGCAGCCGCAACCGACTGGAATTCAACCGTCTTCAAAGCTTCGCCGCCAGCCATTGCTTTATCGCCCTGAACTAAAATCGTTGATCGTTGCTGTCGCGCCCCAACCACATCATCTAGTGGCCGAAGCGCTCCCCAAGCCCACATATGGGGCGCAGATGGCTAACGACCCGTCAACGGGCTTGACGATCACTTTCTGCCCGAATCGCTACGGAAGGCGGGATGAGCCTGTGGGAAACCGGATGACGGGGGCATGACAGGCGATGTCGGCCCCGGATCACGAAGCCGTGAACCCGGTCGGGGTGGAACGGGCGGCCAGCTTGGCCGTTAGCAGCCGATGGCCCTGAAGTCCGCGACCGGAACCCTGTCCCACCTCCTGCATCTGGCGCGAACCGAGATGGCCGTTCTGAGCGGCCTCCTCATCGTCACCCTCGGTGTCCTGGCCTTTGCCGGCCTGGCCGACGAGACCGGCGAGGCCGGCGGCCAGGTCTTCGACCAGGCCGTGCTGGCGGCGGTGCGGCCGAATATCGATCCGTCCGACGCCTGGGGCCCCTGGTGGCTGCAGGTCGCGGCCGGTGACATCACCTCCCTGGGCGGTATCGCCGTGCTGGGTCTGTTCGCCACCATCGTCGTCGCCTTCCTGCTGATCCAGGGCAAGCGGCTGTCGGCCGTACTGCTGCTGATGGGCCTCGGCGGCGGGGTGGCGCTCAGTGAGGGGCTGAAGGGGGTGTTTGAACGGGCCCGGCCTCCGGCGATCTTCCAGGCGGTCGAGACCGTCAACGCCAGCTTCCCCTCGGGTCACGCCCTGCTGTCGACGGTCTTCTATCTGACGGTCGGGGTGCTGCTGGCCCGGACCCTGCCGCGGCGACGCCTGAAGGTCTTTGTCCTGGGGGCGGCCATTCTGATCGCCCTGCTGATCGGCGCGACCCGGGTCTATCTGGCCGCCCACTGGGCCACTGACGTCCTGGCTGGATGGAGCGTCGGGGCCGCCTGGGCCATGAGCCTGTGGCTGGTCGCCCATATGATCGAACGCCGGCAGCGGTCGCGCCATGCGGCCCTGCAGGACGCCCCCGCTCCGACGGCGGAGATCGCCGACCCCGTCTGAATCCCCCGCGACCCGTGGCATCTCAAATTTAACCTCTCTGTGGGATCAAGGGAATCCGTTGGTCAGGAGGGGCCGAATGCACGGTCGCTGGCGACTGTTCCGACACGAAGGAGGCCTGGCCTCCGGGCCACCGGCCTGGGCCTATGTGGTCCTGTTCTCGGCCTGTCTGCTGCTGGGCATCTGGAGCGCCCGGACCTTCGGGGCCGTGGTCATCTGGCCGGCCAATGGCGTGATGCTCGCCGCCCTGCTCCAGCTGCACCGTCGCAAGGCCGTCTCGGTTCTGGCCGCCTGCCTGACCATCAATCTGCTCGCCAATATCGTGCGCGGCGATCCGATGCCCTTCCTGTGGCTCAACGCCGTGCTCAACCTGGGCCAGGTCTGCCTGGCCGGCCTGATCGCCCGTCGCGTCGGCGGGGCGGCGCTGGACCTGCGCCAGCCGCGCCGTCTGGCCAATTTCGCCCTTCTGGCCGTGACGCCGGCCGTCCTGCTGTCGGCCCTGCTGATCGTCACGGTCGCCGCCTCGCTGCGGCCCTATAGCCTGACCCTGTATCTGTTCACCGTGGCGCGCTACTCCGCCATGGAGATCCTCGGCATGCTGATGGTCACCCCGGTCCTGCTGCTGATCGCCAAATCGCATCGGTTCCGCGACTCGGCCCCGGCTAGCCCGGCCGAGACCCTGGGCCTGATGGTCCTGCTGATGGGCGTGACCGCCGGGGTCTTCTTCCAGCCCCTGGCCGGGATCCTCTTCCTGGTCTTTCCGCCCCTGCTGCTGATCGCCTTCCGCACCTCGCCGGTCTGGGTGGCCCGCGCCGTGATCCTGGTCGCGGTGGTCGGCGGGTTCAGCACGGCGACCGGACAGGGGCCGATCGCCCTGACCCGGATGGTCGACATCCCCGGACTGGAGGCGGTGCCGCTCGTCATCCACCGGCTCAACATCTTCTACCTGTTCCTGCTGGCCGTGGTCGTCACCGCCCTGCCGGTGAGCACGGTGATGTCGGCCCGCCGGCGGCTGGTGGCCCGGCTGCAGGCGCGGACCACCGCCGCCCAGGTCGCGCGTCGTCGCGCCGAGGAGGCCGATGCCGTCAAGACCCGTTTCCTGGCCCTGATGAGCCACGAGATGCGCACCCCGCTGAACAGCGTCACCGGCTATGCCGAGGTGCTGGCGCGCCGGCCCGCGATGGAGGCCGAGGCCCGCGTCCAGCTGGACCAGATCCAGCGGTCGGGGGAGTGTCTGCTGATGCTGGTCGAGGATGTGCTGGAGGTGTCGCGCGGCGACGAATCCCTGGACCTGCAGCCCCTGGTGCTGTCGACCCTGCTGACGGCGGCCGTCGAGACCGGCCGACCGGCCGCGGCCGACAAGGGGGTCGAGCTGACGCTGGAAATCCGCCCGACCGCGAGCGGATCGGTCACCGGCGATCGCCGCCGCCTGCGCCAGACCCTGAATCACCTGATCGGCAATGCGGTGAAATTCACCGACCGCGGCACGGTCCGCGTCGTCGCCGACCGGATCGACGGCGACGTCGTCATCACCGTCGCCGACACCGGCTGCGGCCTGGATACGGCCCGGGCCGACGCCCTGTTCGAGGTCTTCGTCCAGGGCGACGACTCCATCAGCCGCTGCCATGGCGGGGCCGGGATCGGCCTGGCTCTGGTCAAACGTCACGCGACCATCATGGGCGGGGCCATCAGCGTCGCCAGCCGTCCCGGCGAGGGGGCGATCTTCACCCTGCGTCTGCCCCTGCCCGCCGCTGACACAGAGGCGGGCGAGGCCATCGACCCGTGCGAAGGTCCCGCCGCGACCGGCGAGACCGAGGCCCGTGCGCCCCGGGTCCTGGTCGTCGATGATCACCCGTCCAACCGCGAGGTCGCCCGGCTGATGCTGACGGCGGCCGGCTGCGAGGTGGTCGAGGCCGCCGACGGCGACGAGGCCGTCGACATGGCCCGGGCCGGCCTGTTCGACCTGATCCTGATGGATGTGCGGATGCCGCGCGTCGACGGCCTGGCCGCGACCCGGATGATCCGCAACCTGCCCGGTGCCGTCGCCCATACCCCGATCCTGGCCGTCACCGCCGACGCCATGCCCGCCGACGCCGCCCGCTGCCTGGCCGCCGGGATGAACGCCCACCTGGCCAAGCCGATCAGCCACCAGGCCCTGTATGCGGCCATGGACCGGCTGCTGACCGCCTCGTCCCCGGACGCCACCGCCGCCGCCTGAGGCGGAGTCGTCCCTGACCGGGACGTCCCCCGGCAGGGCGGGCCGCCCGTCACCCATGACAAGGCGCCGCACGCGGAACGCTGCGGTGATGGGGGCATGGGCGGAGCGCCGGGCGTCCGCCCGGAGACCGTATGACTGTGTGTTTCGGCGAACGTCAGACGCTCCGCGCGGACGGGCTTCCACATGCGCGGACCGTGGGCCTCGCTGTTGACGAGGGATCCTTCTGCACGCGGCGGGCAGGGATGGCAGCGACCATCTCCTGGACCGGTGCGGGTATCCACCCCGCCCCCTCGGCCGTCCGGCCTTCCACCCGGCTCGACCTCGCATCCCCTCGGCCAGCGACCCCGCAGGGTCCGGCTCCGGGTTGCGCCCGCTCCATCCGCTCCCGCCGCCGCTGCGGATCGCCGGCCGAGCGAGCCCCCGGGCGACGGGACGGGGGTATTATCGGCGCGGTTGGAGGTGGGGCGGGAAGTTTGGGTGGGGAAACGGTCAGGGGGTTGAATCGGCGGGGGTTCGACTGTCACCGATGCGCGGGTTTTGGCAAAAGACCTCGCCGGTTTCCGCTGTCGTCATCCTTCGGCGCGGCGCAGCCGCGACCGGAGGACCCCGCGGCGCGCGGCGCGCGAAACGGTCTGGCACGGTCGGTGCGGCCCCTCGCCCTCGCTACGCTCGCGCGCCGCTGGGTCCTCCGGTCTCCCGCCCGCAAGCGCGGGCGCTCGCCGAAGGATGACGACAGCAGGGGGGGCGGTGCGAAACGGTCTGGCAGGGTGCGGCGGACAGATTTCGCGATCGCTCGCGCGACCGCGCCGCTGGGTCCCGGGGTCAGCGCGGCTGCGCCGCTTGCCCCGGGATGACGATAGCGGAGGGGAGAGCGGTGGTGGCTAGTGCACCCGCACCTTGCCGATCTCCAAGCCATCCGCCCCGGCTGTCACCCCGATGACCGAGCCGTCCTCGATATCCCCGGCCAGCAGTTTCTTCGCGATCGGGTCGACCAGGTCCTTCTGGATCACGCGTTTCAGCGGGCGCGCGCCATAGACCGGGTCGTAGCCGCGGTCGGCGATCCAGGCGAGGGCGGCGTCGTCGATGGACAGGGTCAGGCGGCGGTCGGCGAGAAGCTTTTCGAACCGCGACAGCTGGATGCGGACGATGCCGGCCATCTGGTCGCGGCCGAGGCGGCTGAACAGGATGATCTCGTCGATCCGGTTGAGGAATTCGGGGCGGAAATGGGCGCGCACCGACTCCATGACCATGGGGCGCACGGCCGCGACGTCCTCACCCTCGGCCTGTTGTGACAGGTATTCGGAGCCGAGGTTACTGGTCATGATGATCAGGGTGTTCTTGAAGTCGATGACGCGGCCCTGACCGTCGGTCAGGCGGCCGTCGTCGAGCACCTGGAGCAGGACGTTGAACACATCGGGGTGGGCCTTTTCGACCTCGTCGAACAGCACGACCTGATAGGGGCGACGCCGCACCGCCTCGGTCAGGGCCCCGCCCTCGTCATAGCCGACATAGCCGGGAGGGGCGCCGATCAGGCGGCTGACGCTGTGTTTTTCCATATATTCCGACATGTCCATCCGGGTGATGGCGGCCTCGTCGTCGAACAGGAATTCGGCGAGCGCCTTGGTCAGTTCGGTCTTGCCGACGCCGGTCGGGCCGAGGAACAGGAAGGAGCCGAGCGGGCGGTTGGGGTCGTTCAGACCGGCGCGGGCGCGGCGCACCGCATCGGACACGGCGGTCAGGGCCTCGTCCTGGCCGACCACGCGGTTGCCCAGAGCCTCTTCCATGGCCAGCAGTTTCTCGCGCTCGCCCTCCAGCATCTTGTCGACCGGAACTCCGGTCCAGCGCGACACGACCTGGGCGATCTGTTCGGCGTCGACGACCTCGGGCGTCAGGGGGCCCTGTTTGTCGGCCTCATTGGCCTCGGCCTGTTCCAGCTGTTTCTCGATGCCGGGGATCTGGCCATAGGCGATCTCGGACGCGCGACCGAGGTCGCCGGCGCGCTGGGCGGCGGCCAGTTCGGCGCGCAGCCGGTCGAGGGTCTCGCGCAGCTGGGCCCCGGCCCCGACCTTTTCCTTCTCGGCCTTCCAGCGCCCGGTCAGGTCGTCGGACTGGCCCTCGAGGTCGGCGATTTCGTCCTCCAGTTTCTCGAGCCGGGCGACCGAGGCCTTGTCGGACTCCTTCTTCAGGGCCTCGCGCTCGATCTTGAGCTGGACCAGACGGCGGTCGATCTCGTCGAGGGATTCCGGCTTGGAATCGACGGCCATGCGCACGCGGCTGCCGGCCTCGTCGATCAGGTCGATGGCCTTGTCCGGCAGGAAGCGGTCGGTGATGTAGCGGTGCGACAGGGTGGCGGCGGCGACGATGGCGGAGTCGGAGATCCGCACCCCGTGGTGGACCTCATATTTCTCCTTGATGCCGCGCAGGATGGAGATGGTGTCCTCGACACTGGGCTCCTCGATGAAGACCGGCTGGAAGCGACGCGCCAGGGCGGCGTCCTTCTCCACATGCTTGCGGTATTCATCGAGGGTGGTGGCCCCGACGCAGTGCAGCTCGCCGCGCGCCAGGGCGGGCTTGAGCAGGTTGGAGGCGTCCATGGCCCCGTCGCCCTTGCCGGCCCCGACCAGGGTGTGCATCTCGTCGATGAACAGGATGATCTGGCCCTCGGCGGCGGTGACCTCGCCCAGCACGGCCTTGAGCCGTTCCTCGAACTCGCCACGGTATTTGGCCCCGGCGATCAGGGAGCCCATGTCGAGCGCCATCACCGTCTTGTCCTTCAGGCTCTCGGGCACGTCGCCGTTGACGATGCGCACGGCCAGGCCCTCGACGATGGCGGTCTTGCCGACGCCGGGTTCGCCGATCAGGACGGGGTTGTTCTTGGTGCGCCGGGCCAGGACCTGGATGGTGCGGCGGATCTCCTCGTCGCGGCCGATGACCGGGTCGATCTTGCCGTCGCGGGCGGCCAGGGTCAGGTCGCGGGCATAGCGTTTCAGGGCGTCATAGGCGTCCTCGGCCCCGGCGGAGTCGGCGGTCTTGCCCTTGCGCAGCTCGACGACGGCCGCGTCCAGGGCCTGGGCGGTGACGCCGGAGGCTTTCAGCACCTCGGCGGCAACCCCGCCCTCGCGGGCGATGGCGGCCAGCAGGCGTTCGGTGGTGACGAAGGCGTCACCGGCGGCCTTTGAGGCGGCCTCGGCGGCGGCGAAGACGCGGGCGGTATCGCCGTCCAGATAGACCTGGCCCGAGCCGCCGGTGACCTGGGCGCGCTTCTTCAGGGCGGTCTCGGTCGCGGTCTCGGCCATGGCGGGGTCGCCGCCGGCGGCGGTGATCAGATTGCGGGCCAGGCCGTCGCGCTCCTCCAGCAGCACCTTGAGCAGATGCTCGGGCGCGAACTGCTGGTGGCGGCGGGCCAGGGCCAGCGACTGGGCGGACTGGATCGCCTGTTTGGCGCGGTCGGTATAGAGTTCGAGATTCACGGCGTGTCCCCTGGAGCGGCGGATGATCGATCAGCTGCGCCCTTGCGACAAGCGACGCCTTGATCCAGGGCAAAGGTGGGTGTGGCCGACCAGCCACACAAGGGGTCAGCCGCCCGCCGGACCGGTCGAGAAGTCGAACTGTTCCGGCTGGCGGCGCGGCCCCGCGCCCAGGCTCCAGCTGAGGCCGATATAGAAGGCCCTCAGCCGGATATTCTGTTCGGTCCGCTCCCGGAACAACGGGGTCTCATAGACCGAGGCGCTGTTGAACCCGCTGAACAGGTCACGCCCGGTGACGTTCAGCGACAGGGTCTCGCTCAGCTTGCGCCGGTAGCCCAGATTGACCATGCCGCCGCCCTCGCGCCGGCCCTGGGCCAGCAGGCTGTCGCCCTGCCAGAATCCCGACAGCTGCACGAAATCGGTCGGGGTCGGCTGCCAGTTCAGACTGGCGCGGCCACTGGCCAGGGTGGCCGACCGGTCGCCGCCGCCGGCGATGCCGCCCGCGTCGATCGCCTGGCGGAAGACATTGACGCTGGCGCTGTAGCGCAGGCTGGCATGCAGCTGGCCGTTGGCGGTGGCCTCCAGCCCGGTATCGCGCCGCCCGCCCAGGTTTTCGGGCCGGGTCAGCAGCACCCCGCCGCCCAGGTCCGTCACCGTCTCGGTGAAGGCCTTGTCGGTGTCACGCAGATAGGCGGTCAGCTGGTAAAAGGTCGAACCCTGACGCTTCTGCCACATGGCCTCGAACGAATCCGTCTCCTGCGGCTCCAGATCCGGATTGCCAGAGCGGCGATTCAGCGGGTCCCCATAGCTCACGAACGGATTCAGCTGCCCCGGCTGCGGCCGCTGGATCCGGCGCGAATAGCTGGCGCGCAGGGTCTGGGTCTCGGACAGCTGATACTGCAGATGGGCGGTGGGATAGGCGCGGAAATAGTCCTGGGACGCCGAGGTGCCGCCGGTCAGATCCTCGACCCGGATGTCGGCCTGTTCCAGCCTCAGCCCCGCCTGGGCCGAAAACGCCTCGGTCAGCGGCCGCTCCCAGGTTCCGTACAGCGCATGCACGGTCTGGCGCGCCTCGAACCGGTTGCTCAGGCCCGGCACGACGGCCAGGGTCCCCGCCGACGGACCGCGGCTGAAGGTGACCTCCTGATCCGGGCGGACCTCGGTGACCTCATAGCCCAGCCGCACCTTGCCGCCGTCGGCCGTGGGGCGGACATAGGCGCTGGTGAAGCCGAGGGTGACCTGGTTCTGCGCCTGGTCGTTGCGTTCGACCAGATCCGTCCCCGCGGGCACCAGGAAGCGGGTCAGGGCCAACCCCGCATTCTCGATGTCATTGACGTCATAACGCAGCTCGCCGGACCATTCATGGCCGGCCTCGTCGAACCGGTGCAGCAGCCGCGCCGTCGCGCCGCCGTTGCGGAACCGGAAGGCGGAACTGTCGTCGCGGGCATAGGCACCGGTCACGGTCCCGCCGGCGTCGCGCGTCTCGAACAGGCCGGGGCCGCCCCGGTCCCCCTCGAAGGCAACGCCGCGCAGTTCGCCGGTCAGCTGGGTACGGTCACTCAGCCGGTAGTCGACGGCGAACCGGCCGACGGTGCCGGTCTGGTCGGAGACGGTGGCCTGGTCGTTGCGGGTGGTCGAGACCACGGCCCCGGTCACCGGGTCCAGCTGCTCGCGCAGCCGGTTGAACCCGAACCGGTTGGGATCGACCCGGTAGCTGAGGTCGCCCGACAGGGTCAATTTGTCCTTCTGCCAGGAGCCGCTGCCGCCCAGGTTCCAGCGACCATTGTCACCGACATTGGCGCGGATGGAGCCGGTCGTCTGGGTGCCCGGGCGCGCGGTACGGGGCTTGGTGACCAGATTGATCACCCCGCCCGACCCCTCGGGACTGTAGGCGGCCGACGGATTGGTCATCACCTCGATCCGGGCGTACTGGTCGGCCGGCAGCTGCAGCAGGGCCTGGGCCCGCCCCTCGCCCGACAGCACACCCGACGGGCGGCCGTCGACCAGGATGGTCACCCCGGAATCGCCGCGCAGCGACACATTGCCCTGGGGGTCCACGTCCACTGAAGGCACATTGCGCAGGGCGTCGGCCAGGCTGCCCGTCGTCGCCTGCAGGTCATTGGCCAGGCTGTAGCTGACCGAATCGATCGAGGTGCGCACATCAGTGGCGCGCGCGGTGACCACGACATCGGCGACGGCCGACGCCGCCTCGGCCGGCGGCTCCTCCGTCGCCGGCGTGGCGGCCAGGGCCGGGGCGGGCGGCGGGGCCGTCTGGGCCAGGACGGGCGGCGCAAGAACCATCGTTGCCGCGCCGGTGAGCAGCAGGGTCTTCAGTCGGATCATGGCGTCAGCCCCTTCAAGGTCCTGCGTCCACCCGGGGCGCCGACTCGTTCGGCGGTTAACAGGCAGACGAACCGCCCCCTAGTTACTTTTGCGTCATGACCGCACGATTTCAGACCGTTACCTCCCCGTCGCGGTTGCGGCGAAACCGGGGCGCTGCCACCCCGGCTCGACCCGGGGCCAAAATGGTCTAGCCTCGTCCCGCACACCGGAGACCGCCATGCCCGTCCACCCCCTCACCCTGTCCCGCCGTTCCGCCCTGGCCCTGTCCGCGGGCGGGACCGCCCTGGCGGCGATGCCCGCCTGGGCCCGCGCGGCGGCGAATGACCATGCCGACCTGGCCACGGCGATCGACGCCTTCGTGCAACAGGCGATGGCGGCCTTTCCCGACCAGCCGGCCCTGTCGGTGGCGGTGGTCCGGGACGGCCAGGCCATCCTGACCCGCGGCTATGGCGTGCGGAAGATGGGCGAGGCGCGGCGGGTCGACGACCGGACCCTGTTCGCCATCGCCTCCAACTCCAAGAACGTCACCGCCGCCGGCCTGGCCATGATGGTCGACGAGGGGAAGGTGAAATGGGACGAGCCGGTTCGGACCTATCTGCCGGGCTTCACCCTGTCGGACCCGGTGATCGGCGAGCGGATCACGGTGCGCGACACCCTGAGCCACCGGGCCGGCTTCGGTCTGGGGGCCGGGGACCTGCTGTTCTGGCCCAACAGCGATCGCAGCCGTGAAGAGGTGATGGCCCGGGTGCCGTTCGTGCCGATCGAATACGGCTTCCGCGCCGGCTACCACTATTGCAACCTGATGTTCGTGGTCGCCGGTGAGGTGCTGGCCGCCGCCTCGGGCCAGCGCTGGGAAGACTTTGTCCAGGACCGGATCCTCGACCGGGTCGGCATGACCGACACCGTGCCGATGGCCAGCCTGGCCGATCCGCAGAAGTCCGCCCTGCCCCACGCCCGCACCGGTCCGCCGCTGCGCTACCAGGGGCCGATGCGGCCGATCGCCGACTCGATCGCCGCCATCTGGAACTGGGACTCGGCGGCGGCGGCGGGCGGTATCTGCGCCAGCGCCGTCGACTGGTCGAAATGGATCGCCGTGCGGCTGGCCATGGGGGCCCTGCCCGACGGCAGCCGGCTGTTCTCGGAAGAGACGGCGAAGGAGATGTGGCGGCCCAACGTCATCGTCACGTCGTCCGAGGGGCCGACCGCCGCCCTGCCCGGCCGCGCCATCGCCTCGACCTATGCGATGGGCTTCCAGGTCCAGGACTATCGCGGCGAGCGGCTGGTCAGCCACGGCGGCGGCTCGCCCGGCGGGATTTCGGCGACCATGCTGATCCCGGGCCGCAACATCGGCTTCTCGGTCTTCTCCAATGCCGAGGAGAGCTATCTGCTGCGGGCCCTGCGCTCGGGCATCACCGACATCTGCATGGCCAGGACCGATTTCGACTGGATCGCCGACTCGGTGCGCCGCAACGAGGAAGGCATCGAAAAGTCGCTGGCCGCCGCGGTCGAGATCGACGCCAAACAGGCCGCCGGGGCCGCACCCTCCCTGCCGCTGTCGGCCTATGCCGGGACCTGGCGCGACCCCTGGTACGGGGACATCACCATCGAGGCCCGCACCACCGGCCGCGGCCGCAACGCCCGCACCGGCCTGTATCTGAGCTTCACCCACAATCCGGCCCTGCAGGGCCCGCTGGAACCCTATGACGGCGAGATGATGCGCACCCGCTTCCCCGACACCCGCGAGGAGGACGCCTTCATCACTTTCGAGATCGAGGACGGCCGGCCGGTGCGGGCCACGGTCAAGGGCGTCTCGCCCGACATCGACTTCTCGTACGACTATCAGGACCTGAAGCTGACCAAGGTCTGACGGGACCGTCCCCGCCGCCCGGAGGCGGCGGGGTGAGGCCTACGGCGCGGCGCGGCGGCCGGCTTCGAGAATGGGCAGGCCGGCCTCGGTGGGGATGTAGATGACCTGGCGGTCGCCCTGGCCGGCGGTTTCCTGCAGCATGTTGATATAGGCCCAGCGCAGGTAGTTGTCGGGGCCGCCGAGGCTTTCGGCCATGATGCGGTTGGCCTCGTTGGTGCCGCGGGCGCGGGCGATCTCGGCCTGGGCCGTCAGCTCGGCGGAATCGAGGGCGGCCTGGGCTTCCAGCACGCGGATGCGGCGGTTCTGGACCGCCTCCTCATAGGCGGCCTTGCCCTTCATCTGCTTGGAATAGACGTTGTAGGTGGGCATGCCGACGAGGGCGATGCCGAGAACGATCGCCAGTAGAACGACCATACTGATGGTGGCGCCGATACCGCGCATGTGAACCCCCTGAAAACATGCGCCGGAACACCCGACGCGGGACCAGAGTCACGGGTCGGGGTCGGGCGGTCAAGCGAAGTCGGGAGTCTTTCCGCCTAGCCGACCGGCACCAGTTCGATCAGGTCGAGGTTGGATTCGTTCTGGGGCCAGGGGATGACCAGCCGCCAGCGGCGCGCACCGATCCGTTCCAGCACGGCGACGAGGTCGCGCTCGGGGCGCTGACCGTAGGAGTTGGCGGGCGGTTCGTCTGCCAGGGCCACCGACCCCAGCATGACCATGTGATCGCGGCTATCCGGGAACAGCAGGCCACCGGGACGCTGGGATCCGGTCAATTTGGAGAATTTCAGCCCGTTCGGGGTCTGGTCGATCCGGCAGGCGAACCAGTCATAGACCACATAGCCGAGCCCGGCCTCGCCGCCCTGGGAGCCCAGTTTCACGGTGCGGCAGCGGTAGTCGCCGACCGGAGGGATGACCCCCGGCAGGGCGGCGGCGGGGTCGATCAGATCGCCCAGCCCGGCCAGGTCACCGGAACCGGGCTGACGCCGGGCCTGTTGCAGGGCCAGGGTCCAGGCCGCCTGACGGCGGTTGTAGCGGTCGCGGTCGGTGCTGGTGATGATGCTGCGCCAGTCGCGCAGTACCGCGCCCGTCGGGCCCGTCGGTCCTGGCGGCGGCGGCGGCGGCGCGGAGGCACAGGCTGCCAGGGTGGCGGCAGCAGCGACAATGATGATCGACAGGCGAAGACGCGCGCGCATGGACAGTCCTTCCGGAGAGCACGGGCCCCAAGAAGCCGTCGGGGCCGCCGCCGTCAAGACCGGCCGCAACCCCGCAGGGGTCACTCGTCGCCGGCGGGGGCCTCGACCTTCTTGCGCGGGGCCCGGCGTTTGACGACCGGGGCGTCGGTGGCCTCGGCCGGGACCGCCGGTGTGGCCGCCGCGACCGGCGCGCGGGTCAGGAAGCCCGGCAGGGCCGTCGGGGCGTCGTCAGCGGACTCGTCGCGAGGGGCGCGTTCGGCACGCGGGCGGCGGGCGCGGGTCTCGGTCCGGGCCGGTGCGGCCTCGGCGGCCTCGACCGCAGGCGCGGCGGCGGCGGGCGACTGGTCGTCGTCGGAACCGGCGCTCTCGCCGTCGGTGCCCTCACCGCGGGCCGGGCGTTCGTTGCGGCGCCGTTCCCAGCGTTCGCGGCGCGTCTCGCGGCGGCCGCCGTCGGCGTCGCCCTCGGCGCGGGGCTGGTCGTCCCGGGCCTGGTCGTCCCGCGGACGATCCTCACGCGGGCGTTCGTCGCGGGGCCGGTCATCCCGGGGACGGTCGTCGCGAGGACGATCCTCGCGCGGGCGATCGTCACGATTGCGCGGCGGGCGGGCCTCACGATTGCCGTCCCGGTCGCGCCATTCACGCGGCTGGCCGTTGCCGGACTGCGGGTTGCCCGACGCGGTGTTGCCGGACTGATGATTGCCGCCCTGGCCATTGCCGTCGCCCTGGGTGTCGCCGGTGTCGCCCTGGGCCGCGCGGTCGGCGGCCTGCTGGGCGGCGAGGAAGGCGGCGGCCTGGGCCCCGGTCTCGTCCTCGAAATCGATGTCATAGCCCTGGTTGGACAGCTCGCGCGCGGCGATCTCCGACACCGAACGCTGCGGCTGCAGGGCGCGCAGGACGCGGAAATAGTGTTCGGCGTGCTGCATGTAGTTTTCGGCCAGCACCCGGTCGCCGCCGGCGGTCGCATCGCGGCCGAGCTGCTGATAGCGCTCATAGACCGTCTGGGCGTTGCCGCGGACCTTGATGTTCTCCGGGCCCTGGGAATCCCACGACCGGTTCGGATTGCTGCTGTTGGCGTTGCTGGGACCGCCGCCGGGCTTTCTGTTGCGTCCGCGTTGACGCTTCATGCCCTTGAAATCTCTCATCGAAACTTACCGTGCTTTTTCAGGGGAACGGGCGGTCTGCATGCTGCAGCCTGTCGCCGTCCGTGTCTTCGTTCCGTCTCGTTCGGGGCCAATCCCCGCTGACGATGTATCCGGAAATCCGTTGCCGCCCCGTGGCTCGCCGGGCGACCCGGCCCGACCATCACATGCCCCGAGCGCGCGTGGATGGGCCTGAAGCGGTCCAAGGCGTGCGTTTTGGGTGGGAGACAGTTCAAGGCTTAGCGCGGGACGGGCCGGTTTCCAAGGGGTTTGTTCGGCTGGCCCCCCGCCCCTGACGGGGCAGGATTATTACATCTTCGGAATCGGGTTGGTGCGCGGGTCCGGGCCGTTGGTGACGACGCGGTCGCGGTTGGACAGGTCCTTGACCACCTTGACGTCGGCGAAGCCGGCCGCCGCGAACAGGGCCTTGACCTGGGGACCCTGGTCCCAGCCGATCTCGACGGCGAAGACGCCGCCCGGCTTGAGGATGCGATGGATCTCGGGGGCCAGGTCGCGATAGGCCTGCAGGCCGTCGGGGCCGCCGTCCAGGGCCAGGTGCGGATCGTGCTCGCGCACCTCGGGGTCGAGGCCGGCGATGTCTCCGCTGGGAATATAGGGCGGATTGGACACCACCACGTCGAAGGTGCCCGGGCCGAAGCCGGTGGCCCATTCGGTGCGCAGGAAGCTGGCGCGGGCGTCGAGATCGAGATTGGCGGCGTTCTCCTTGGCCACGGCGATGGCCTCGGACGATATGTCGGTGCCCATGCCGCGCGCGGCCGGACGCTCGGCCAGGACGGCCAGCAGGATCGCCCCCGAACCGGTGCCCAGATCGATCATCTGGAAGGCGGCCTGGGGCGGAAAGGCCAGCAGGACGACGTCGAGAATGGCCTCGGTGTCGGGGCGCGGGCTCAGCACGTCGGGGGTGACGTTGAGCATGATCTTCCAGAACCCCTTGCGGCCGAGGATGCGCGACACCGGCTCGCGCTTCAGCCGGCGGTCGATCATCGCCGCATAGGCGGCGGCCTGGTCGGGGGTCAGGGCCCGGTGCGGATCGGTCAGGATGTCGGTGCGGCCGACCCCGGCGGCGACCTCGAGCAACAGGCGGGCGTCGATGGCCGGGCTGTCGATGCGGCCGGCCTTGAGCCGGGCCTGGGCGGTTTTCCAGGCGGTGACGAGAGTCGGGGCGGGCGTGCTATCGGTCATGAAGGCTGCTTGACGCGGCTTTGGGGCGATTTCAAGCGGAACGCCGCAACACGGAGGCCGTTGATAGCGCCGATGGGCACCAGATCGAAGTCATCGTCACCCGCCAGGGCGTCATCCGGCCTGCGCCTGCTGCGGTTGCTGGGGGCGGTTGCCGGCGGGCTGGTCGCCGGGGCCGGGGCCATCCATCTGCTGCATCGCCAGGGCCACAGGGTCGGGCTGGACCTGCGCGGCTTCCGTCCGCCCGAACCGCCGCCCCCGCCGCCGACGCCGGAGGAGTTCGAGGCGCGCGAGCCCGGTCGCGGCCGGCTGGCGCGGCGGCCGATCCAGATTCCGCACCGCGGCTGGAGCGACATCCTGTGGCGGGTCGGGGTCTCCTATTTCGGCGACCGGGTCGGCTTCCTGGCCGGGGGCGTGACCTTCTTCATCGTGCTGTCGCTGTTCCCGACCCTGGCCGCCTTCGTCACCGTCTACGGCCTGTTCGCCGATCCGGCCGACGCCTGGAACCGGCTGCAATTCCTGTATTCGGTGCTGCCGTCCGGCGTGGCGGGCTTCCTCGGCGGTGAGATGCAGCGACTGGCCGAGACCACCAAGCCGCAGATGACCCTGACCCTGGCCTGGACCCTGCTGCTGTCGCTGTGGGTGGCCAACAGCGGCATCAAGACCCTGTTCTACGGGCTCAACGTCGCCTACCACCAGGTCGAGCGTCGCAACTTCCTGCACTACAACCTGATCTGCATGGCCTTCACCCTGTCCGGCCTGATGGCGGTGTTCCTGACCGCCGCCCTGGTGGTCGGGGTACCGCTGGTGCTGGGGGTATTCGGCCTGGCCGCGGAATGGAATTACCTGGCCCCGCTGCGCTGGCCGGTGCTGCTGGTCGGCTATGGAATCGCCCTGGCGACCATCTACCGGTTTGGCCCGTGCCGCAGCCGCGCCCGTTGGCGCTGGCTGACCCCGGGGGCGGTGTTCGCGGCCACGGCCAGCCTGGCGGTGTCCTTCCTGTTCAGCTGGTATCTGCAGACCTTCGTGCGCACCGCCGCCTACGGGCCGCTGGCGGCGATGATGGGCTTCCTGCTGTGGACCTGGCTGTCGGTGCAGATCATCATCCTCGGGGCCGAGCTGAACGCCGAGATCGAACACCAGACCGCGATCGACACCACCACCGGTGCGGTCCGGCCGATCGGCGAGCGCGGGGCGGTGGTCGCCGACAGCGTCGGGGCCAGGCTGGGCAGTCCCGCGGCCCTGGCCTTTACCCTGAAACACGCCGAGGCCCTGTCCAACCGGCTGATGAACCGGCGCATCCGGCGCGACGGGCGCAAGCGGGGAACGCCGCCGCCCGACGGAGATTGAGCCGGGCGTCAGTCGGGCTCGATCGCGACCTCGATCAGGCTGAAGCCGAGACGACGCCCGTCCGCCGAGAGACCGAGCGAGACCGGCGAGCGGCAGGGGGTCGAGTGGAAGCCGAGCCAGGCGTCGGTCACCCCGTCGAGGGCATCGACTGCGAACCAGACATCGCGCGGCTCGGCACCGTCCGCGCCCGGGAACGACAGCTCGCCCAGCGGCTGGCCGTTGAGGGTGACCGTCAGGCGCGCGTCGGGCGAGCCGGCCGGCAGGAACGGGGCCAGACGCAGGCGGATGCGGCCGGGACCGAACGCCGTGGCCGGGCGAAAGCGCAGGCTGCACGTCGGTTGCGCCGACCATACCCCCCAGGCTTCCGGCGTATGAAATCCGGTCAGGGCCAGGCGATCGCCGTCCGTGGCGGCGACGGACACCCCGGGATCCAGCGGCTCCAGCCCGCTGCCGAGCCGGGCCAGGGTCCGGATCAGGCTCGCCCGCTCGGCGGTCCAGGACGACGGCGCGACCGCCGGGTCCCAGGTCTGGAGATGGACGGCCAGGGCCAGGTTGCGGGCCTCGCTGTCCTCCGGCCCGGCCGGGCTCGCCAGGATCCCGGCATAGACGGCGCGCCAGCGATCGGTCCAGGCCGTCAGTCCGGCCTCGGCGCGCAGCCGCTGCCCCACTGCCACGGCCATGACCGGATCATAGCGGTCGATCGCCGCCCCGACCGCCCCGGCGGTGACCGGGCCGGTGAAGGTGCCGACCCCGAAATTGCCGTGGCGCAGGGCCTCATAGGTCGGCAGGTCCGCCATCCCGGCCAGACCGCGACCGTCACACACCACCACCGCCCGCAGACAGGCCAGGGATTCGATCGCCGTCAGGGCACTGGCGAAGACCAGGTCATAGGCCGGGAGCAGGGCCTCGGGTGCGTCGACGATCCGCCCGACCGCGGCCCCGACCACATCGAGGCTGATGTCGCGCCGGGCGCAGGCCGTGCGGATGCCGTCGAGATGGCCCTGGTTCTTGGCGAAGGCCAGGGCCCGGCGCGGGCGTGGCGGCAGGGCCGGGCCCGGCTGAAACCGGTCGGTGTCGACACCGTTGAGCACCAGCTGCACCGCCTCCGGGGCCAGGCCGGTATCGGCGGCGACCCGGGTGCGGAAGCTGTCGCTGACCGTGGCCCAGGCGCGGACCCCGGGCAGGCGGGGCGGCGTGTCATGCCAGGCCTCCCGGTCGTGACAGACAAAGACCGCCGGCACCTGCGGATAGCGGGCCAGGGCGACCGCGGTCTGGATCACATGATGGCCGTGGATCACGTCCGGGGTCGCGGGCACGGCAGCGATGTCATTGACCACCGGAATGCCGGCTCGGCGCAGTGCGTCGGCGATCGGCCCCGATCGCGGCGCATAGACCATCGGCCGGTCGCCGGCCCGGGCCAGGCCGAGGGCCAGGTCGCGGACCACGATCTCGGTCCCGGTCCGGCCGGCCAGGGTGATATTGGTGATCAGCACCCGCAGCCCGGTCATCCGGCGGCCTCCAGCCGCCGGGCCAGCCGGCTGACGATCGGCACCATATGGGACCAGCGCAGGGCCTCGGCATAGACGCCGGCGCGGACCCGGTCCTCGCCCCAGGCCTCATAGAGGGGGGGGCGGTCGGTGGGGATCAGGTCCGCCAGGGGCAGCGGCCGGTGCAGGGACTCGCGGGTGAAGGCGGCCGGACCGGCGCTGGCCGACAGGCTGGCCACGTCGTCGGCGATTTCGGGATAGCGATCGACCAGCGCCTGTTTGTCCGCCCGCTGTTGCGGGTCGAGGTCGAGGACCGCGACGGCGGGGCCGGCCGGGGCGGCGGCGAGATCGCCCAGCACCACCGGATAGTCGAGACAGGTCACGGCCCGGCCGAGGGTCTGTCCCGCCTCGGCGGCGGCGACCCGGGTCATCAGATGGGTCAGGTCATGGACCGGATTATAGTTCTGCCAGCCGTCGGTGACGACAGTGGTCACCGCCCCCGCGCAAAAGCCCGCCGCCAGGGTGTCGACCAGGTCCAGAAAGGGGGCCGCGTCCCCGGCCATCATCCAGCGGTACAGGTCGACATCAAAGGCCGCCCCGAATGGTGCGGTCGGCACGGCCCCGAGCACATCGGCCAGGCGACGGCTGGCCTCGATCCGCCGTTCCGACTGGCCCGAGCGCGAGCCGCGGGCGATGATCGACAGCCGCGGCCGCGCGCGCCGCACCCAGGCCGACATCCGCAATTCATGACCAGGGTGCGCGACGACCAGGGCTGTGTGCATGAGGCTCCTGAAAACGACGATCGGACCGGCACCCTGTCCGGCCGGGGCTAGTTGAACTCGGCTTCGAGGTCGGCGAGACGGGCGGCCTGGTCCTCGGCGATCAGGGCGTTGAGCAGGGGGTCGATGTCGCCCTCGAGGATCTGCGGCAGGCTGTGCAGGGTCAGGCCGATGCGGTGGTCGGTGACCCGGCCCTGGGGGAAGTTGTAGGTGCGGATCCGCTCGGAGCGGTCGCCCGAGCCGACCTGGGATTTGCGCGCGTCGGAACGGGCATTGTCCTTGGCCTGGCGCTGCTGGTCATAGAGGCGGACGCGCAGGTTCTTCATCGCCTTGTCGCGGTTCACATGCTGCGACTTCTCGGACGAGGTGACGACGATCCCGGACGGGAAATGGGTGATGCGCACGGCGGAATCGGTCTTGTTGACGTGCTGGCCGCCCGAGCCGGAGGCGCGGAAGGTGTCGATGCGGATGTCCTTGTCCTGGATGTCGATCTCGACGTCCTCGACCTCGGGCAGGACGGCGACCGTGGCGGCCGAGGTATGGATGCGACCGCCGGCCTCGGTGGTCGGGACGCGCTGGACCCGGTGCACGCCGCTCTCGAATTTGAGCCGGCCGAACACGCCGTCGCCGTTGACGGTGGCGATGATCTCCTTGAAGCCGCCGGCGTCCCCCTCGGTGGCGGAATCGACCTCGACCTTCCAGCCCTGGGTCTGGGCGTAGCGGGAATACATGCGGAACAGGTCGCCGGCGAACAGGGCGGCCTCGTCGCCGCCGGTACCGGCGCGGACTTCCAGCACGGCCGAGGCGTTCTCGTCGGCGTCGCGCGGGGCCAGCAACAGGGCGACCTCGCGCTCCAGCCCCGGGAGGGTCTCGTTCAGGGCCTCCAGCTCCTCGGCGGCCATGGCCGCCATCTCGGGATCAGAGGCCATGGCCTGCAGGTCGGCGACCTCGGCCCGGGCCCGGGCCACGGCCATCACCGCATCGGCCACCGGCTTGAGCTCGGCATGTTCCTTCGACAGGCGCACGATCTCCTGGCCGTCGCTGGCCGCGCCCATGCGCGCCTCCACCTGGTGGAAGCGGTCGAGTACCTGATCGAGCCGGGCCTGGGGCAGTCGCACGGGGGAAACATCCTGAATTCCGGAGGGGCGGAGCCTTAGCCCATTTTTGCTTCAGGTCGAACCGACCTGAATCCAAAAAATGGCCCGGATTCAAACTGGAGCGAAATCTGAGCCGGGTTGGACTTCGTCCAACCCAACCGATTTCGCTCTAGCGTGCAGGGCGTCACCTGTCGATGGAGGGCACAGCCCACGGACGGCGGGTCACAAGCGCGTCACCCCCGCTTCCGCCGTCGCGCCGGGCGCATTACGCAGGAAGGCGTCACCACGGTGGCCGATGCCGCACGGGTACCCGAATGGACGTCTTCCTGCTGTTTCTGGCGGTGGGCCTGCTGGCCCAGATCGTCGACGGGGCCCTGGGCATGGCCTATGGCGTGATCGCCAATACGGTGCTGCTGGCCTTTGGCGTGCCCCCGGCCGCGGCCTCGGCCAGCGTCCATGTCGCCAAGATCTTCACCGGGGGGGCCTCGGCCGCGTCGCATGTGATGCACCGGAATATCCTGTGGTCCCTGTTCTGGCCGCTGGCGGCGGGCGGGATGATCGGCGGGGCGGTCGGGGCCTATGTGCTGACCGGCGTGCCCGGCGACCGGATCAAGCCCTACATCCTGGCCTATCTGCTGGTGATCGGCATCTGGGTGCTGTGGCGGGCGGCCCGTGACGTGCGGCTGCGCCTGTTTCCGCTGCGCTGGAGCGGCCCGCTGGGCTTTGTCGGCGGCCTGCTGGATGCGATCGGCGGCGGTGGCTGGGGCCCGACGGTGACCTCGACCCTGGTCGGGGCCGGGACCGAGCCGCGCCGGGCCATCGGCACGGTCAACACCGCCGAACTTCTGGTGACCATCGCCATATCGGCGGCCTTCCTCGCGGCCCTGGTGACCGGACGCTGGTCCGGCGGGGCGCTGGAGCATCATGCCGCCGCCGTCGGCGGCCTGATCGTCGGCGGCCTGATCGCCGCCCCCTTCGCCGGCTGGATCACCAAACGCGTCCCGGCGCGGCTGCTGACCTACGGGGTCGGGGTGCTGATCATCGTGCTGGCCGGCTATCAGGGCCTCCAGCTCGCCGGACTGGCTCCCTAGACCATCTAGACCGGCCGGGTCGCCACGAAGCTCGGCCGGGCCTCGAGCGTGGCCTGCAGGGCCACCAGATGCGGGCGACCGGTCTTCCAGTCGTGGTCCGGGTGGCGGAAGCTGATCCAGGTGACGGCGACCCCGGCGGTGATCGTGCCCATGTCGAGGACGGCGGGATCGGGCCGGACCGCTTCCAGCGCATCCAGCGACCGGTCGAGGTTCAGGGTCCAGCGCGCCATCCACGAGGGCGAGCGCTCGGATTCGGGGCGACGCAGTTCCAGCAGCCATTTGACGCCCATCTCCAGCGCGCCATTGGCCAGGGTCTCCATCCGCCGCACGCGCAGCCGGTCCGCGCCGGCCTCGGGCAGCAGGCGGGGCCCGTCGCCGAGGGTGTCGAGATAGTCGCAGATCACCGGACTGTCGGTCAGCGGCAGGCCGTCCGCCGCGATCAGGGTCGGGACCTGGACCACCGGATTGGTGGCCATCAGCTCCGGCGCATTCTCATACGGATTGACCGCGATCTCCTCGATCCGGTCGGACAGCCCCTTCTCGCGGGCGACGATCCGGCATTTGCGGACGAAGGGGGACGGGGCGGCGAAATAGAGTTTCATTCGGGGGGATACTGCTGAGCGGAATGGAAGACGTTGATGATCATTACGGCATCCGCCTCTACGCGATAGATCAGGACATAGTTGGGATGAACGATCACCTCCCGTGTGCCCGACACACGACCGGCCCGATAGGCATGGGGATGGTCCCCCAACGTCCGGGCTGTATCAACGATCAGGTCACGGATTCGCCGGGCGGCGGCAGGATTGCGCGCTGCGATATAGCTGACGATTTGCTCAACATCGGTGATGGCCGTCTCTGACCAGACCGTCGGAAGCACGGCTCAGGTCCTGGATACAGACTTGGCGAGCGCGCGATCGATCCTCGCGACGGCGTCATCATGCGGGACGGCAGGCCGGGGATCAGCCAGTGACGCTTCAACACGCGCCCGGAACCAGACGTCATAGGCCTCGGCCTCTTCGGTCGAGGCGAACTCGGATTCTATGGGCGAGAGCGCGGGCATGGGGGGAATATGCGCCCGGTCTAAGGGGGCCGCAACCGAATACTACCCTGCGGAGACAACCGGCAAGGCCACAACCCTGCGTGCGGCGTCCAGCTCGGCGGCCCTGGCCTCGACCTGCTGGACGATCTCGTCGACCATGCCGGTGTTGAGCTGTTTGTGGGCCATCTTGCCGTTCAGATAGACCATGCCGGACCCGGCCCCGCCGCCGGTGAAGCCGACGTCGGTATAGAGAGCCTCACCCGGGCCGTTGACGACACAGCCGATGATCGACAGCGACATCGGCGTGGTGATGTGGGCCAGCTTTTCCTCGAGGATGCCGACCGTCTCGATGACGTTGAAGCCCTGGCGGGCGCAGGACGGGCAGGCGATGATGTTGACGCCGCGGTGGCGCAGGCCCAGCGATTTGAGGATGTCGAACCCGACCTTGATCTCCTCGACCGGGTCGGCGGCGAGGCTGACACGGATGGTGTCGCCGATGCCGGACCACAGCATATTGCCCATGCCGATGGCCGATTTGATCGTGCCCGAGCGCAGCGGTCCGGCCTCGGTCACGCCCAGGTGCAGCGGACAGTCGATGGCCTCGGCCAGCTGCTGGTAGGCGGCCACGGTCAGGAAGGGGTCGGAGGCCTTCACCGAGATCTTGAACTCGTGGAAGTCGTGGTCCTGCAGGATGCGGGCGTGGTTCAGGGCGGACTCGACCATGGCCTCGGGACAGGGCTCGCCGTATTTCTCGAGCAGATCGCGCTCCAGACTGCCGGCGTTGACGCCGATCCGCATCGAACAGCCGTGATCCCGGGCGGCCTGGACCACGTCGCGGACGCGCTGGGCGTTGCCGATATTGCCGGGATTGATGCGCAGGCAGGCGGCCCCGGCCTCGGCGGCCTCGATGCCGCGTTTGTAGTGGAAATGGATGTCGGCGACGATCGGCACCCGGGACTCGCGCACGATGGTGGCCAGGGCGGCGGTCGAGGCCTCGTCGGGACAGGAGACGCGCACGATGTCGGCCCCGGCCTCTTCCAGCTGGCGGATCTGGTCGATCGTCGCCGCCGCATCCGAGGTCAGGGTATTGGTCATCGACTGGACGCTGATCGGGGCGTCACCGCCGACCGGGACCGAACCAACCATGATCTGGCGGCTCTTGCGGCGCTCGATGTGGCGCCACGGACGGATATGGGAAAGCTCGCTCATGTCCGGCCCATATAGGCGATCCGGCGACGCGAAACCACGGCGCAGGACAGGGGCTGCGTCGATTCAGCCGGGAATGACGTCCGGGGCCTCGGGGGCCGCGACCTCGACCTGGACGGCGACGGCCGCAGCCTCGCGCGCCTCGGCCCGGGCCGAGACCGCCGCGGCGGTCTGGCGGGCCAGGGCCTGGGCGCGGCTGTTGAGCTGGGCCAACGGCGTCAGCACCGCCTGGAGGCCGCCGCCATGCTCGCCGTTCAGATAGACGTCGAAGGCGGTCGGGTCGGAGGTGTCGATGGTGGCCGAGACGCCGTCCGGCGCGCGCCAGGCTTCGCCGGCGACCAGCTGGCGGGCGAACAGCACCCGGCCGTCGCCCATGCGCACGACCAGGCTGGCGGCCTTGCGGGCCTGCAGCACGACCTGGGAGGCGGTGGCCGAGGCCCCGTAGATGGCCCCGCGCGGATTGAAGGCCTTCTGCACCGGGGCCGCATCGGCGGCGGCGGCGGCCAGGGCCTCGGCCGAGCCGGGGGCGATCCCGGTCAGCTGGGCCTCAAGGCCCGGGGTGATGTAGAAGGCGGGCACCGTCTGGTCCGGCGGCGCGGGCTGGGGTGCGGACAGCCGCATCAGGCCGTCCTGACCGGGCACGGCCCCCAGGGTCCAGCTCTCGGGGGTGGCGGTCAGGGCCGACGGGTGCGGCGCGCGCATCAGGCTGACGCGCTGGAACACATTCCAGCCGACCACGGCCAGGACCAGGGCCAGGCCGGCGGCGATCAGGCGCGGCGAATAGCGACGGACTTCCTCGAAGGCGACACCGACCGGAGCCTGCAGCGGCATCGACGGATCGGGGCATTCGCGTTTGAAGCGCTCGACGGCCAGCTGCTCGTCGACCCCGAGGGCCCCGGCATAGGCGCGTACATAGCCGGTCGAGAAGACCCGCGACGGCAGGATGGAGAAGTCATTCTGTTCGAGAGCAGTCAGATAGCGGGTGTGGACACGGGTGATCGTCGACAGCTCGGCCAGCGACTTGCCGGAGGCGTCGCGCGCCATCCGCAGGCCCTCACCCAGAGTCACCGCCTCAACGATGGAAGGCGCAGGGTCCTTCCAGTCGGGATGGTCCCGAAACTCATCGGGGATATTCCCCGTATCCAGCGCCATGACGCCCGACCTCACACTCGACCCGGGAACGGAAGCCCCCTGTGTCGTACTCGACCCTGAACCGCCTAACACATGATGCTGACAGTTCAGGCCTCCCCCCGGAGGACCCTCAAACTCGTCTTGTGGATAACTCATTAGAGCCGACCGATCAACGATTTGTTAGGCATATCCCGCAGTCACCGCCCAGGGGACGGGACTGTGCCGTCGGGAGACACGTCAGATCGCGACGTTCAATTTCCGGGCCAGGGACTCCAGCTCGCTGCGGATCGAGCCGGCCGAGGAGCCGAGCAGGCTGGCCATGCCGCGGCGGGCCGCGGTCAGGTCGGTCGACAGGATCATCCGCTTGACCGGACCGACGCCGCCGGCCGGGGCCGACAGCCGGGTGAAGCCCAGCGCCATCAGGGCGAAGGCCTCGAGCGGACGGCCCGCCAGCTCGCCGCAGACCGAGACCGGGGTGCCGGTGTCGGCGCATTTCTTCTGGATCTCGGCCAGGGCCCTGAGCGCCGGTGGTGACATCGGATCATAGCGGTCGGCGACCAGCGGATTGGTCCGGTCGGCGGCGAACATATACTGGAACAGGTCGTTGGTGCCGATCGAGACGAAATCGGTCATCGGCAGCAGGGCGTCCAGATGCCACAGCAGGGACGGGCATTCGATCATCGCCCCGACGCGCAGCCGGTCCGGCAGGGTCCGGCCGCGCCGCCGCGCCCACCGGCATTCGACCTCGACCAGTTCCCGGGCGGCCCGGAATTCGTCGACCGTGGCGATCATCGGGAACATGACCCGCAGCTCACGGCCGGCCCCGGCCTGCAACAGGGCGCGCAGCTGCAGACGCAGCAGGCCGGGCCGGTCCAGACCCAGGCGGATGGCGCGGCGGCCCAGGGCGGGGTTCTCCTCGCGCTCGGTCTCGAGATAGGGCAGCACCTTGTCGCCCCCGACATCGAGGGTGCGGAAGGTCACGGGCCGGTCGCCGGCGGCGTCCAGCACCAGTTTGTAGAGCGCCGTCTGGGCGTCGAGCCGCGGCAGTTCCTCGGAGACCATGAACTGGAATTCGGTGCGGAACAGGCCGATGCCCTCGGCCCCGGTGTCGTTCAGGTTCTCGAGGTCGACGGCCAGGCCGGCATTGGCCAGCAGGGTGATACGGGTGCCGTCCAGGGTGACGGCCGGGGTGTCGCGCAGCTTGGCGAACTCGGCCCGGCGCTGGGCCCGGACCTCCATCCGCGACTGGACCGCCTCCAGCATGTCGGGACGGGGGCGCAGATAGGCCTCGCCGGCCTCGCCGTCGGCGATGACCAGGTCGCCCTCGGACAGGCGGTCGCGCAGGCCCATGAGGCGACCGACGCAGGGGATCTGCAGGGCCCGGGCGACGATGGCGGCGTGGCTGGCGGCCGATCCCTCCTCGAGCAGCAGGCCGCGCAGCTTGTGACGGGGATATTCCAGCAGGTCGGCCGGGCCGAGGTTACGGGCCACGAGGATGGCGTCGTCGGGCAGTTCGCGATCGCCCGGCCGGTCCCCGGCCAGGACCCGCAGCAGCCGGTTGGCCAGGTCCTCGAAATCGTGCAGCCGCTCCTTGATGTAAGGGTCGCGGGCCTGGGCGAAGCGGGCCCGGTGTTCGTTGCGCACCCGGTCGACGGCGGCCTCGGCGGTCAGGCCGCTCTGGACCGCATCCTCGAGCGAGCGGTTCCAGCCGCGGTCGTCGGCGAACATCCGGTAGGTCTCGAGCACCTCGAACGAGGTGCCGGCCAGCTTGCCCTGCCCGCCTTCCAGGATGTGGTCGATATTGGCCTTGAGCGCGAACAGGGCCTGGGACAGGCGGGCCCCCTCGGCGTCCGGGTCGTCGGACAGCAGTTGTTCGGGGGCCAGTGGCGGTTCGTGCAGGACGACATGGCCATAGGCCAGGCCCTCGGCGAACCTCTGGCCCTTGAGCCGTTCCGGACGGTGGGGGGCGACCTCGACGTCGCGCAGTTCGTCCTGGGCCAGCAATTCGCCGGAGGCCACGGTCTCGGCCAGGACCATGGCGATGGTCTGGATGTCCTCGACCTCTTCGTCGTCATAGCGACGTTCGGCGCGGTTCTGGACGACGAGGACGCCAATGGCGCGGCCGCCCCGCAGCAGCGGGGCCCCGAGGAAGGCGTGATACGGATCCTCGCCCGTCTCCGGGCGATAGGCGAAACTGGGGTGGGACGGGGCGTCGGACAGGCTGATCGGGGCCGCCATACGGGCGACCTCGCCGACCAGGCCCTCGCCGGGCCGCAACCGCGTATTGTGGACGGCGTCACGGTTCAGGCCCTCGGTGGCGAACAGTTCCAGCTCACCCGAGGCGCGGCGCAGATAGATCGAGCAGACCTCGGCGACCATCGACTGGGCGATGGTGCGCACGACCATGTCGAGACGATCCTGGGCCGGGGCCGCGCCGGCCATGGCCTCGCGGATCTGGCGCAGGAGGTTCCGTGGCCCCCTCGTCGTCAATCCGCCGCCTTTTGGCATCGCCGCTCCCGTTCAGACGCCCGAAGGGGCGACTGCGTAAATGACCCTATACAGCTTCCAGTCCGTAGGCCGAATGCAGGGCCCGCACGGCGAGCTCGGCATAGGCCGCGTCGATCAGGACGCTGATCTTGATCTCGGAGGTCGAGATCGCCTGGAATTTGATACCCTTGTCGGCCAGGGCGCGGAACATGGTCTGGGCCACGCCCGCGTGGCTGCGCATGCCGACGCCGATGACCGAGACCTTGGCCACGTCCTCGTCGACGCGGATGTCCTGGAAGCCGATGTCGGCCTGGCCCTCCCGCATCAGCTCGGCGGCGCGCAGGGCGTCGCGGCGGCCAGTGGTGAAGGTCAGATTGACTGTGCCCTCGGTGCGGCTGGGCGACTGGACGATCATGTCGACATTGACGTTGGCCTCGGCCAGGCGGGTGAAGACCACCGCCGGACGGTCGACGCTGTCGGGCAGGCCCAGCAGGCTGATACGGGCCTCGTCGCGGCTCATGGTGACACCGCTCACAATGCGTTTCTCCACGATTTCCTCCTCGTCGCAGATCAGGGTGCCGGATTTCTCGGGCAGGACGCCGGCGGCGTCGGGTTCGATAAAGCTGGACAGGACCCGCACCGGGACCCGTTTGGCCATGGCCAGTTCGACCGAACGGGTCTGCAGCACCTTGGCCCCCAGGGACGCCATCTCCAGCATCTCCTCATAGGAGACCTTTTCGAGGCGGCGGGCCCGGGATTCGATGCGCGGGTCGGTCGTATAGACGCCGTCGACGTCGGTATAGATATCGCAGGCACAGCCGAGGGCGGCGGCCACGGCGACGGCCGAGGTGTCGGACCCGCCGCGGCCCAGGGTGGTGATCCGGCCGGTGCGGCTGACGCCCTGGAAGCCCGGCACCACGGCGATCTGGCCGGCGTCGATGGCCGCGCCGAGCACGTCGCCGGGGACCTCGTCGATCCGGGCGCGGCCGTGGACGTCATCGGTCAGGATCGGCACCTGCCAGCCCATCCAGCTGCGGGCGTCGTGGCCGAGATTGCGCAGGGTCAGGGCCAGCAGGCCGGCGGTGACCTGTTCGCCCGAGGCCAGGACCACGTCATATTCATCGTCGGTCATGGCCAGGCCGGGTGCCGCGCGGCCCGCGCCGTCGGTCCAGGCCACCAGCTCATTGGTCTTGCCGGCCATGGCCGAAACGACCACGGCGATGCTGTGCCCGGCGCGTGCCTCGGCGGCGACGATCCTCGCCGCCCGACGGATACGATCGAGGTCGCCCATCGAGGTGCCGCCGAATTTCATCACCAGCCGCGTCATCGTGGCAGCGCGCCCCCGTCTTGCATGGAACGGCCGACGGGTTCATCCCTCGGCCCATGGTCGCTTCTAACGACACCCTGACGACGCGCAAACCCCAAAGCCCGCCTGAATCCGAGACCAGGGCGGCGGGGCCCAGTATCGATCCGGCCGATGTGGCCCGGTTCTCGGCCCAGGCGGCCGAATGGTGGGATGCGCGCGGCCCGTTCGCGCCGCTGCACAAATTCAATCCGGCGCGGCTGAAATTCGTGCGCGACCGGGCCGCCGAGCGGTTCGGACGCGACGTGAAGACCCGCGCCCCCTTCGCCGGGTTGAGCCTGCTGGACATCGGCTGTGGCGGCGGGCTGATCGCCGAGCCTATGCGGCGGCTGGGTTTCGCGGTCACCGCCGTCGATGCCTCGAGCGAGAATATCGGCACCGCCCGGGCCCATGCCGCCGAACAGGGCCTGGAGATCGCCTATCGCGCGGCCACGGTCGAACAGCTGGAGGCCGAGGGGGCCGGGCCGTTCGATGTGGTGCTGACGCTGGAGGTGATCGAACACGTCGCCGACCCCGAGGCCTTCATCCGCGCCTGTTCGCGACGGGTGAAGCCGGGCGGCCTGATGATCGTGGCCACCCTGAACCGGACGCTGAAGGCCCTGGCCCTGGGCAAGATCGCCGCCGAATATGTGCTGGGCTGGGTGCCGCCGGGGACGCACGACTGGCAACAGTTCCTCAAGCCCGACGAAATCCGGCGGATGCTGTCGACCGAGCCGCTGGCGGTCAGCGGTCCCTTCGGCCTGGCCTATGATCCGCTGGCCGATCGCTGGAGCGAGAGCGACGACACCGCCATCAACTATATGATGGTCGCCACCCGGGACTGATGCGGGTGGGAGAAATCCCCATACCTTTCTGCAATTTAACGGGAAAGAAAAGCGTGACGGTGACACAAGGGGTCATCCCGAACGGAGTCACCCGATGAAGCGCTTCATGATCCTGGCCGCCCTGTCCGCCACCCTGATGACGTCAGGCTGCGTCACCATCAATGGTGCCGAAGGCGAGGTTGCCTGGCACGGCGAGGGTGCCCAGCCATTCGCCGCCGCCCGCGACACGTGCCGCGCCTCAACCGGCCAGGGCCAGCTCGGTGAAGCCTTCCGCGAATGCATGGCGGCCAAGGGCTGGACCCGCAGCCTAGTTCTCTAGGCGTCTGCTCATGTAACGGGCACCGGGGCCGTAACCGGCCAATTTGCCCGCCATGCCGGGGGCCTCGACGACAGTGAAGCCGTGCCGTTCCCAGAACGGCGCGGCGTCGTTGACCGCCACCAGCGTCAGGGCGGGCCAGCCGGCGGCGCGGGCGTCGTCCGCAATCCGCTCAATGATCGGGCGGGACCAGCCGCCGCCCCGGACCCCAGGCATCAGGGCGAGGTCGTGCAGATAGATCACCGTGGCATCCGCCGGGATCGCCGGGATCGGGGTGTTCAGTGCCGGAGCCGAATCCGCGCGCCACGGATAGGCGACCAGATAGCCCTGCGGCTCACCGTCACCGGCGGCGAGGACGAAACAACCGGACGGGTTCAGCGTCAGCCGATTTTCGAAACAGGGTCGCCCCTCGAAATGGTCGGGGAAGCCGATGACGGCGATCCGGGCGACGGCGTCGAGGTCGGCTGCCGTCATGGACCGCCAGTTCAGGGCGCTCAATTGAGCTTCGACGGATCGGGGGGCGCGGCCGGCAGGGCGGCACAGGGCACGCCGTCTTCCTTCAGCGCCCGGACCTCGGCCCCGGTGGCCTCGCCGTAGATTTCGCGCTTCTCGCTGCGGCCCTCGTGGATGTCGCGGGCCTCGCGGGCGAAGGTGTCGCCGACATAGTCGAAATTGGCCTCGACATGGGCGCGGACCTCGCGGGCGGCGTGCATCATCATCGCCTGCATCTTCGCCGGGTCGGCTGAGGTCGCCGCCGTCTTGCGGGTGCCGGCGACGGCCGGGGCCATGATCTGTTTGGACACCGCGCGCGAGCCGCAGACCGGACATTCGACGAGGCCGCGGGCGGCCTGGTCGTCATAGTCGGTCGAGGTGCCGAACCAGGCCTCGAAGGGATGATCGTTGGCGCAGGACAGGGCGTAGCGGATCATGCCGGCCCCGCAAACGCACGGTCGTGTCGCAGCTGGGGCACGGCGGTCCGGGCGCGATCGACCGCGTCCAGATCGAGGGTGGCCAGCAACACACCGGGCGCATCGTCGTCGCGACGGGCGATGATCTCCCCCCAGGGGCCGACGACCGTCGAATGGCCCCAGGTGCGACGGCCGTCCTCGTGGGGGCCGCCCTGGGCCGGGGCGAGGATGAAACAGCCGGTCTCGATGGCCCGGGCCCGCAGCAGGGTTTCCCAGTGGGCCTCGCCGGTCGGGACGGTGAAGGCCGCCGGGACCGCGATCAGGGCCGCCCCGGCCCGGGCCAGGGCCCGGTACAGATGCGGAAAGCGGATATCGTAGCAGATGGTCAGGCCCAGACGGCCCCAGGGGGTTTCAGCAACCACCGCGGTGTCACCCGGACGCACCGCCGAACTCTCCCTGTAGGTCTCACCATTGGGCAGGTCGACGTCGAAGACATGCAGCTTGTCATAGGTGACGACCACCTGGCCCCGGTCATCGACGAGGATGGCGCGGTTGGCCGCGCGATCGTCGCCCTCGAGGCCCGAGCGGACGATGGCCGAGCCGATCAGGATCCACACGCCCAGTTCGCGGGCCAGGGTCCTTAACCTGCCGACCACGAGGTCGGTGTCCGGATCGGTGATGACCGCCGCACGCCGGTCCCGGCGCTGCTCCAGCACATTGGTGCCTTCGGGCGTCAGGATGAGTCTGGCACCACGGGCGGCGGCCTCGCGCACCAGCGGCTCGACATGGGCCCAGGCGGCCTCCGGCGTGGCCGGGGTCCGGGTCTGGATCAGGGCAATGTCGAGCGACCGGGTCATCAGGCGGCCAGCAAGGCGTCCAGTTCACCCTTGCGGTCAAGGGCGTGCAGCTCGTCCGAGCCGCCGACATGGGTGTCGCCGATGAAGATCTGGGGGAAGGTCATCCGCCCCCCCGAACGCTGGATCATCTCCTGCTTCTTCGCGGGATCGCGCGAGGCGACGATCTCGGTCGGGACCATCCCCTTTTTCTTCAGCAGGGACAGGGCCATGGTGCAGTAGGGGCAGCCGGGCTTGGTGTAGACAGTCACGTCAGGCAATGGGGACTCCTTGATGGGCGCACGGACCTAGATAGGCAGTTCGCGCGCGTTTCGCACCCGGGCGACGACCGCGAGGTCGACGGCCCGGGCACCGGCCGCCAGAAGCGCGCGGCTGCAGGCCTCGGCGGTGGCTCCGGTGGTCAACACGTCATCAATCAGAAGGATGCGCCGGCCCCGGATGCGGCGACGGCCCGCCTCGGGGACGGCAAAGGCCGATTTCACATTGAGGCGGCGGCCCCGGGCGCTGCGCCCGCCCTGGCTTAGGGTGTGGCGGGCCCGGATCAGGGCGTCGGGCAGATAGTCCAGCCGCGCCCGCCGCGACAGGGGCCGGGCGATCTCGGCGGCCTGGTTGAAACGCCGGTCCAGCAGCCGCAGCCGGTGCAGGGGCACGGGCACCACAGCATCGGCCCCGGCCAGCAGGTCGGCAGCGGCGCGCGACAGCCAGCGGGCGAACAGGTCGGCGAACTGCTGCTGGTCGCCGTGTTTGAATTTCAGGATCAGGCCGCGCGAGGCCTCGTCATAGACACAGGCGGCGCGGGCCCGGGCGAAGGCATAGGGGGCGGCGATACAGGCGGCGCAGCGGTCGGCGGCAAAGGTCCCGCCATCGGCCTCGAAGGCCGCGCCGCAGCCGTCACAGACCGGGGCCTCGAGAAAGACCACCCGGCTCCAGGCGTCAGCGGCCAGGCCGGAGGAGCCGGAGACTTCACGACTGTCATGGGTCAGGGGTGGCAGGACCAGATCGGTCAGATCCCGCCCCAGGTCGCGAAGGGTCGGCACGATCAGGCCCGGCGCGGCTTTCAATCGATCGCGCCAGCCCCCATTCTGGACGCCCATGAATCTCACCGCCCCCCCCGTGATCTTCGACAGTGCCCGCCGCGCCGCGCGTCTGGCCCGCAGCGCCCGCCGGTTCGGCGAGGCGGACTTTCTGCACATGCGGGCCGCCGACAATGCCGTGGCCAGTCTGGAGGTCATCCTGCGCGACTTTGCCGAAGTCGTCGACCTGTCGGCCCAGCCGGAACCGTTCGCCGCCCTGCTGGCCGACAGTATCGCCGCCGGACGGGTCGGTCCGGTGCGGGTGGTGGGGGAGATGGCCGGCCGGGCGGCCCCGGGCTCCGGGCCGCTGGCGATCGCCGACCAGTCGGCTGACCTGGCCGTGTCGCTGATGAGCCTGCACTGGGCCAATGACCTGCCGGGCGCGCTGAGCCAGATCCGCCGCGCCCTGAAGCCCGACGGCCTGTTCCTGGGGACATTGCTGGGGGCCGGGACGCTGAAGGAACTTCGCGGGGTGCTGACCGAGGCCGAGATGGAGAGCCGCAACGGGGCCCAGGCCCGGGTCTCGCCCTTCGCCGACGGTTTCGACGGGGCGGCCCTGCTGCAGCGGGCGGGGTTCGCCCTGCCGGTGACGGACGTCGACCGGGTGACGGTGCGCTATCCGGACCTGTTCGCCCTGGTCCGTGACCTGAGAGCCATGGGCGAGACCAATGTGCTTGCGGGTGTGACCCGGCCCCTGACCCGGACCATCGCGGCGCGGGCGGCACAGCTTTATGCCGAACGCCATGGCGAGGCGGACGGGCGGATTCCGGCGACCTTCGAGATCGTGCACCTGGCCGGCTGGGCCCCGCACGAGAGCCAGCAGAAACCCCTGCCCCGGGGTTCGGCCAGGATGCGGCTGGCGGATGCGCTGGGGGTGACGGAGCAGACCGGCGAAGGGTGAGGCCCGTCAGTTGACCCGGGTCAGCCACCGATGGCGGCGCGGAGGGTGTTCATGGCCGTGTTGAAGATGCCGCTGCTGGATCCGCCGAAGGCCGTCAGGGCGGACAGGATAACCAGGAACATCAGGGCGAGGATGATGCCGTACTCGATCGAGGTGGCCCCGGAGTCGTCGCGCCGGAAACGGGAGAGGAAGCGTCGCATCAGCCCCTCCATCGACGGGCGGTTTCAGAGCAGGTCGCGCAACCAGGCGACCAGGGGTTCGTCGGCCGGAGGCATGGGATAGTCCGACAACTGGTTCGGCCGCACCCATTTCAGCGCCGCATGCTCGCGGTTCTGCACCGTCCCGGACCAGCGACGGCACAGATACAGTGGCATGAGGAGGTGAAAAGTTTCGTAAGCGTGGCTGGCGAAGACGAACGGGGCCAGGCAGGCCTCATTGACGTCGATACCCAGTTCCTCGTTCAGCTCACGGATCAGGGCCGCCTCGGGCCGCTCGCCCGGCTCGACCTTGCCGCCGGGAAACTCCCACAGGCCGGCCAGCTGCTTGCCCTGCGGCCGTTGGGCGATCAGCACCCGGCCGTCGACATCGATCAGGGCCACGGCGACGACGAGGACGGTGGGGAGGGTCATCAGCGGCGTCCTGCGAAGAAGGCGGAAAGGTCACGGCCGCGATAGCTGACCGCGAGAATATGAACGGTCGTGGCGGTGACAACATATTTGATGGCGGCGCGACGCCGAACGCTCAACACCCTGACACGATCATCGTTCGGGTCGATCTGTCGGCCAACGAACGGGAACCAGCGCAGCCCTTCGCAGGACCTCTTGATTTCCAGCAGGAACCGCTCGGCCGCCAGTGGTCGTTCCATGGCGATAAAATCGAAGAGGTTATCCAGATCGCGCAGCGCCTCGCGACGGTAGAGCAGATCAAGCGGCCCGGGTGACGGCACGTTTCATTCGCTGTTCCAGCCGCGTCCAGACCTGGTCGTGACTGACAGAGTCATCCGGATTGTCGAGCGCGGCCTGGACCTGGCCCCGCAACCGCTCGAGCGCTTCGGCGGACAGAGTCCCTTCCACCAAGGCATCGAATTCCTGGTCGCTGAGGGCAGCGTCGGGTAGCGGCGAGTCGATCCTGTTCATGCGTTCGAGCCTACCACAATCAGCTGCGATAATCGCCGTTGATCTCGATGTAGCCCTTGGTCAGGTCGCAGGTCCAGACGGTGGCCGAGGCGCGGCCGGAGCCGACGTCGACGGTGATCTCGATCTCGGAATTCTTCATATAGGCGCTCATCGCCGCCTCGTCGTAGTTGGGCGACGGGGCCCCGTCGACGGCGGCGACATGGGGGCCGAAACGGATGGCCAGGTGGTCGCGGTCGACCGCCTCCTCGGTCTTGCCGACCGCCATCACGACCCGGCCCCAGTTGGCGTCCTCGCCGGCGATGGCGGTCTTGACCAGCGGACTGTCGGCGATCGACTTGGCCAGTTTGCGGGCCGAGGCCGGGGACTCGGCCCCCTCGACGGTGATCTTGACGAATTTCGAGGCCCCCTCGCCATCCCTGACCAGCTGGTGGGCGAGGTCCAGCATGACCCGGTCCAGGGCCGCGCCGAACCCCTTGAGGCGACGATCCCCGACCCGGCCGATGCGCGGCGCGCCGCTGCTGCCGGTGGCGAACAGCAGGCAGGTGTCATTGGTCGAGGTGTCGCCGTCGACGGTGACGCTGTTGAAGGTGGTGCGCACATGCAGGCCCAGCATGGCGCGCAGCACGTTCGGATGAATGTCGGCGTCGGTGACGATGAAGGCCAGCATGGTGGCCATGTCCGGGGCGATCATGCCCGACCCCTTGGCGATGCCGGCGACGCGGACCGTGTGGCCGTCGATCTCGCACTCGGCGAAACTGCCCTTGGGAAAGGTGTCGGTCGTCATGATGCCGCGCGCGGCCTGGGCCCAGGCGTCGGCGTCCAGGGTTTCCTCGATCTGGTGCAGGCGGGCGTTGATCTTGCGATCATCCAGCACCACGCCAATGACCCCGGTCGAGGCCAGCATCACATCGCGCTGGCGACAGCCGAAGCGTTTGGCGACCTCGGAGGCGGTGCGCCGGGCGGCGTCGGCCCCGGCCTTGCCGGTGAAGGCATTGGCGCAGCCGGCATTGACCACAAGGGCGCGCACGTCCTCACCGCCGCCCTGGGCCCCGAGCTGGCGTTTGCACCAGTCGACCGGGGCCGAACCGATCTTGTGACGGGTGAAGACCCCGGCGCAGGTGGTGCCGCGGGCGAAATGGAAGACGACCAGATCGTCGCGCTCATGTTTGTAGAAGCCGGCCCGGGCCGTGGCGATCTGGACCCCGCCGATCGGCGGGATGTCGGGAAAGGGCACGGCCAGGGGCGAGATCGCCAGTCCCGGCTTGCCGCCGGCCGGCAGCGGAGCCGTGGCCCCGGTCGCGACCGGGGCCCGGGTGGCGCGCTTGATCACCGCGGACAGGGGATCGAGCGCCTTTTCGATGGCGGTCTCGATCTTCTGGCTGGTGGCGGAGCGGGACTGTCTGGGCGACCGGCTCATGGGGCAGTGGTCGCGGGCGTGGCCGTCGCCGTCGCCGTCGCCGTCGCCGTCGCCGTCGCCGTCGGGGCGTCAGCGGCGGAGGCCGGTTCCTCGGCGGGGCGGACCGTGTCGGCGGGCAGAAGATTGTCAATTTCAGCCTTGCCGCGCAGCTCCTCGAGCAACTGCCGAACCCCCTCATAGGTCAGGTAGCGGACGATCTGCGGCCGGGCCTGGTCCAGGGTGGGCGGGCTTTCCTTGCGCCGGTCCTCGACCCGCAGCACGGCCCAGCCGCCTTCGGTCTGGAACGGGCCGACCGTCGAGCCGGCAGGCTTGTCGCGCAGGGCGTCGGCATAGGCGCGGGGCATGACGTCGAGGGTCGAATAGCCGAGATCGCCGCCGGAAAAACGCGTGGCCTCGTCGGCCGAGCGTTCCATGGCCACGGCCTCGAACGACGAGCCCTGGGCCAGGATGCCGATCACGGCGTCGGCCTCCTCGCGGGTCCGGGACAGGATCAGGCGGACGCGGATCTCCTCGGAGGTCCGGGCCAGACGCAGCTGCTCCTGATAGAGGCGCTGGACCGCCTGATCGGAAATCTGGCCGTTGACGACGTTCTCGACCAGCATGTCGCCGAGAATCCGTTCCCGGGTCGCCTCGAGCCGGCGCTGGGCCAGGACCGAATTGTCCAGACCGCGATGTTCAGCCTCACGGGCCAGCAATTTCTGGTCGATGACCTCGTCGAGCACGCGGCGGAACAGGTCGGAGGTGATGTCCAGCGGCTCGCCCTCGCCGACCAGGCCCTGGGCCACAGCCTCGCGCTTGACGTCCGAGGCCCAGATGGTCCCGTCCTGCACGCGGGCCACGGCGCGATCGCCGGGCTGGGGCGGGCGGTCATCGCCGCCGCCGCGCGAACAGGCGGAAACGGCCAGGGCCGAGGCCATGACGGCGGTAATCAGAAGCTTGCGCGAAATTCGCATTGAGGCCGCTCCGTCCTGCTGTTGCGGGGCGATTCCACTATGGGCGCAAAGCCCCTCGCGTTGACAGGGATAAGGTCGGTGCTTAAGTCCCGGCTGCGCCCAAGTCGAGGGGTTTTCGATCGTTCTTGCGGCCCTCGCGGGCACCTTTAGCAGGTGCCGGGGCCGTCTCCGGTCAGGACGTCTCTCGCGTCGTCCACCGCCGCCCCTCTCGGGCCCTGTTCAGAGCCTTCAGACGCTCGACCGCCTTCGGATCGCCCATGCTCGGCTTCGCCAAGAAACTTTTCGGCTCTTCCAACGACCGCAAGGTCAAGGATTTCATGACGCGCGTTCAGCGCATCAATGCCCTGGAAGACAAGTTCGCCGCCCTCAGCGATGACGAACTGCGGATGATGACCCAGACCTTCCGCGACCGGATCGACGCGGGCGAAACCCTCGACAAGATCATGAACGAGGCCTTCGCCGTCTCGCGTGAGGCGTCAAAACGGGTTCTGGGTCAGCGTCAGTATGACGTCCAGCTGGCCGGCGGCATGATCCTGCACGACGGCGGGATCGCCGAGATGCGGACCGGCGAGGGCAAGACCCTGGTCGCCGTGGCTCCGGTGTATCTGAATGCGCTCGAGGGCAAGGGCGTCCACGTCATCACCGTCAACGACTATCTGGCCAAGCGCGACGCCGAATGGATGGGCCGCGTCTATCGCTTCCTGGGCATGGAGGTCGGCGTCATCGTCAACGGCCTGAGCCAGGGCCAGCGCCAGTCGGCCTATAATTCCGACATCACCTACGGCACCAACAACGAGTTCGGTTTCGACTATCTGCGCGACAACCTGGTCTATGACCGGCGCGAAATGGTCCAGCGGCCGCATAATTTCGCGATCGTCGACGAAGTCGACTCCATCCTGATCGATGAGGCGCGCACGCCGCTGATCATCTCGGGCCCGACCGAGGACCGGTCGGACCTGTACAAGATCGTCGACGTCATCATCAAGGAACTGATCAAGGACCCGACCACCTTCGATCTCGACGAAAAGCAGCGCCAGGCCCTGCTGACCGAGGAGGGTTCGGAGAAGATCGAGGAGCTGATGGAGGCCGGCGGCCATTTCGCCGAGGACACCACCGGCCTGTACGACGCGCCGAACGTGACCCTGGTCCACCACATCAACCAGGCCCTGCGCGCCAACACCCTGTACCAGCGGGACAAGGACTATATCGTCAAGGCCGGCGAGGTCGTGCTGATCGATGAGTTCACCGGCCGGATGATGACGGGTCGCCGGCTGTCCGAAGGCCTGCACCAGGCCATCGAGGCCAAGGAGGACGTCAAGATCCAGCCCGAGAACCAGACCCTGGCCTCGGTGACCATCCAGAACTATTTCCGCCTCTACACCAAGCTGTCCGGCATGACCGGCACGGCGGCGACCGAGGCCCAGGAATTCCTCGACATCTACAAGATGGACGTCCTCGAGGTGCCGACCAACCGCCCGGTCCAGCGCATCGACTACGACGACGAGGTCTACCGGACCTATGCCGAGAAGAATGCCGCGATCGCCCACCAGATCGCCGAATGCCATGTGAAGGGCCAGCCGATCCTGGTCGGTACGGTATCGATCGAGAAGTCCGAACAGCTGTCGGAGATGCTCAACACCTACGCCTACAAGGTCGAGATCTCGCGCACGCCCAAGGCCGAGTACGCCGGCCGCGAGAAGGAGGCCGCCAAGATCGGCGACGAGGCCTTCGACATCCAGTACGCCACCGGCAAGAGCATTCCGCACAGTGTGCTGAACGCCCGCCAGCATGAGCAGGAAGCCTTCATCGTCGCCGATGCGGGCCTGCCCGGCGCAGTGACCATCGCCACCAACATGGCCGGCCGCGGCACCGACATCCAGCTGGGCGGCAACCTGGAAATGCGCCTGCAGAAATGGCGTCAGGACCAGCGCAACCTGGCCATCGAGATCACCCCCGAGATGGAGACCGCCGAAGAGGCGCGTCTGAAGGCCGACATCGCCGTGCACAAGGCCACGGCCCTCGAGGCCGGCGGCCTGTTCGTCCTCGGGACCGAACGCCACGAGAGCCGCCGGATCGACAACCAGCTGCGCGGCCGGACCGGCCGCCAGGGCGACCCGGGCACGTCGAAATTCTTCCTCTGCTGCGAGGACGACCTGCTGCGCATCTTCGCCGGCGACCGTCTGGATTCGATCATGCGCAGCTTCGGCGTGGCCGAGGGCGAGGCCATCAGCCACCCGTGGCTGAACCGTGCCGTGGAGACCGCGCAGAAGCGGGTCGAGACGCGCAACTACGACATCCGCAAGAACCTTCTGAAATACGACGACGTCGTCAACGACCAGCGCAAGGCCGTGTTCGAACAGCGCCAGGAGTTCATGGACTCCACGGACCTGTCGGAACTGGTCGGCGAATTCCGCCAGGACGTGGTCACCGACCTGGTCGACCGCTATCTGCCGCCCAAGGCCTACGCCGAACAGTGGGATATCGACGGCCTGGACGAGAAGGTCCGCGCGACTCTCGGCCTGGAACTGCCGCTGCACGACTGGGCCGCCGAGGAAGGCGTCTCCAACGAGGAGTTCGAGGAGCGGCTGCAGGCCGCGGCCGAGGCCCGGGCCGCCGAACGGCTGGAACTGATCGGGGCCGACCAGACCCGCGGTCTGGAGAAGCAGTTCCTTATGCAGATGATCGACATGGCCTGGCGCGAGCACCTGGTCCACCTGGACCACCTGCGCGGCATCATCGGCCTGCGCGGCTACGGCCAGCGTGATCCGCTGAACGAATACAAGACCGAGGCCTTCTCGCTGTTCGAGACCCTGCTCAGCGAACTGCGTCACAGCGTGACCCGCTGGCTGATGACGGTCGAGTTCCGCTTCCAGTCGCCGCCCGAGATGGAAATGCCCGAATTCCAGGAAATTCACCTGAACCCGGGCACCGGCGAAAATGAGATGGGCAATCCGAACGCCCAGCTGCCGGAAGGCCGGCTGGACGGTGACGACCGCTCGCGCCTGCCGGTCGAGCTTCTGCCGGCCGGCTGGGAACGAACCAGCCGCAACGCCGACTGTCCCTGTGGTTCGGGCCGCAAGTTCAAACATTGCCACGGGGCCCTGGTCTAGGGGCCGCGGACGGCGCAGGAGACGACCTTGAGCCACAAGCCCCTGTTCTCCCGCGCCCTGTCGCTGGACCCCGACCGCCTGCATTTCGCGGCCCACAGTCATCATCTGTGGCCGGACGCGTCGTTTGACGGCCATATCCGCGCCTGGCTGGAAGCCAACCAGCACGCCGATCGCAAATGGGACCGGATCTTCGGTAACGTCGTGCCCGAGGCCCAGCGCCACGTGGCGAACGAACTGAACCTGCCGTCACCGGACACGGTGGTGTTCGCGCCGAACACCCACGACTTCCTGCTGCGGCTGTTCTCGGGGATCGCCCGCAAACCCGTGCGGATCCTGTCGACCGACGGCGAATTCCATGCCTTCCGGCGTCAGGCCGACCGCTGGCAGGAGGCCGGCGAGGCCGTCGTGACCCGGGTGCCCCTGGCCCCGTTCGACACCTTCGACGCCCGGTTCGTGGCCGCGGCCCGGGCCGGCGAATTCGACCTGATCGTGATCAGCCAGATCTTCTTCAAGACCGGACAGGTGTTTGGCGGCATCGCTGACCTGGCCGCGCTGGCCGATCCCGCCGGTCCGTGGGTGGTGGTCGACGGCTATCACGGCTTCATGGCCACCCCGACCGATCTGTCGGCGGTGGCGGACCGGGTCTTCTATGTCACCGGCGGCTATAAATACGCGATGTCGGGCGAGGGCGCGGGCATCCTGCACGCGCCGGACGGCTATTGCGAACGGCCGGTCGCCACCGGCTGGTTCGCCGAGTTCGGCAATCTGATGGGGCCGCCGGACGGGGTGCAGTATCGCGCCGACGCCGGCCGCTTCTGGGGGGCCACCTTCGATGCCACCCCCCTGTACCGGTTCAACGGTGTGCGGCGGATGCTGGACGAGCAGGGGCTGACCACGGCGCTGATCGCCGACCATGCCCGCGCCCTTATGCAGCAGTTCGAGACCGCCGTGGTCGCCGGACAGGCCGGTCAGCTGGCCGAGGCCGAGCTGATCAATCCCCTGACCAATGACGGCCGCCGGGCGCGGTTCCTGGCCTTCCGCCATCCGGACGCCCAGGCCTGGCGGGCCCGGTTGCTGGACGCCAATGTCGTCACCGACGTCCGCGACGACACGATCCGCTTCGGCTTCGGCCTCTATCAGGACCGGGCCGATGTCGAGCGGCTGATCGCGATCTGCGACCGCATTCTCTGACCACCGGTCAGAAGAAGGTGGCGTCGTCCTGTTGGGTGGCCTGCGGCGGCGCGCGCGGGGCGACCGGGGCCGGGGTCGGTGTGGCAGCCGGAGCCTCGTCAGCGGCCGCTGCCAGCGGCGGCAGGGTCGGATAGGGCAGACTCTCGGGAGCCACGCCCGGTGCCATGGGCACGGGCTCGCCCGACCCGGGCGATGTGACCCGGTCAGGCGCATTCAGGTCGTCGCGGATAAAGGCCCAGGAGCGGCTGTCATTGCAGGCGCAGGCCTTCATGAAGCCCTCGCGATCGCGCCAGACGATCAGCGGATAGCCGGTGCCCAGACCTTCGGACTTCAGCGCGACCGTCAACCGGGAGACGAAGGCCCGTCCGGCCTCGACCACAGCCGCGCGCGCCAGATTGCCGTCGGCGGCGGGAATGCCCGCCGCGCTCCAGGCGCTGGTCGGGGTGGCGGTCCAGCGCTGATAGAGCGACCAGTCCCGGGTCAGCCACAGCTCGGCCACCGTGGCCCGTTCGGCGGCCGTCGACTGGGCCAGGCCCTCACGATCGGCGCGGGCGAAGACGATGATCCGGGCCTCGACCCCGGCGGCGCGCAGCTTGGGCACCTCATCGCGCTCATAGCGCTGCATGGCGGCCGAGTCGCGATAGCCGATGATGTAGAGGGGCTCGCCGCCACCGCCACCGGACAGCCAGGACGCCTCGTCCAGCAGGCGCTGGATCTCGGCCTGGTGGGTGGCGATCACCACCGGCTGGAAGCGGGCATAGTAGTTCCAGTAGGCCCAGTAGCCACCGCCGGCGAGGATCAGACCGATCAGGGCGGCGAGGGCCGACCAGATGAAAAAGCGACGCATACGGGGAGCACTCCAGCTTCACGGTTCAGGCGTATTAACCCTTAGCACCGAATGGGCCGGCTCCGAACCCCGGGGGATTGCGCCCCCGGAAGCCGGACCGGCCGCAGGACCGTCAGCCCATGGTCGGGATGACAAAGCTGGAATCGGTGTGTTCCAGCTCGCTGTCGGGCCAGCGGGCGGTGATGGTTTTGACCTTGGTCCAGAATTTCACGCCCTCCATGCCGTGCTGGTTGGTGTCGCCGAAGGCCGACCGCTTCCAGCCGCCGAAGGTGTGATAGGCGACCGGCACCGGGATCGGGACATTGATACCGACCATGCCGACATTGACGCGACTGGCGAAGTCGCGGGCGGCGCGGCCGTTCTGGGTGAAGATGGCGACGCCGTTGCCGTACTGGTGCTTGCTGGGCAGGCTCAGCGCCTCCTCAAAGCTGGCGGCGCGGACGATCTGCAGCACCGGGCCGAAGATCTCCTCCTGATAGGCGCTCATGTCCGGGGTGACATGGTCGAACAGGGACGGGCCGATGAAGAAGCCCTTCTCGTGGCCCTGCAGGCTGAAGTCACGGCCGTCGACGACCAGTTCGGCCCCCTCCTTGACGCCGGTGGCGATCCAGGCGGCGATCCGGTCGCGGTGCTGGGACGAGACCACCGGGCCGTAGTGGGCCCCCTCGTCCGAGGAGACGCCGACCCGCATGGTCGGGATTTCCGCGACCATCCGCTCGCGCAGTTCGTCGGCGGTCTTCTTGCCGACCGGTACCACCACCGGCAGGGCCATGCAGCGCTCGCCGGCCGAGCCGAAGGCGGCCCCGGACAGGTCCTTGATCACCTGGTCCATGTCGGCGTCGGGCAGGACGATGCCGTGGTTCTTGGCCCCGCCCATGGCCTGGACCCGCTTATGGTTGGCGGCCCCGGTCTGGTAGACATAGTGGGCGATGTCGGACGAGCCGACGAAGCTGACGGCATGGACCAGCGGGTGGGTCAGGATGGCGTCGACGGCCACCTTGTCGCCGTGGACGACGTTCAGCACGCCGGCGGGAGCGCCGGCCTCCATCATCAGTTCGGCCAGACGCACCGGCAGGGACGGATCGCGCTCGCTGGGCTTGAGGATGAAGGTGTTGCCGACGGCGATGGCGACGCCGAACATCCACATCGGGATCATGGCCGGGAAGTTGAACGGGGTGATGCCGGCGACCACGCCCAGCGGCTGGCGCATCGAATAGACGTCGATGCCGGGGCCGGCCCCGTGGGTGTATTCGCCCTTCAACACATGCGGGATGCCACAGGCGAATTCGATGACCTCGAGACCGCGCTGCACGTCGCCCTTGGAGTCGGCGACGACCTTGCCGTGTTCGCTGGACAGCAGTTCGGCCAGCTCCTGCATATTGGCCTCGACCAGGCGCTTGAATTCGAACATCACCCGGGCGCGGCGCTGGGGATTGGTGGTGGACCAGCCTTCGAAGGCGGCCTGGGCGGCCTGGACCGCCGTATCCATCTCGGCCACCGTCGCCAGTTGAACGCGGGCCTGGACCTCACCGGTATTGGGGTTGAACACATCGCCGAACCGACCCGAGGTTCCGGTGAACGAAGCGCCGTCGATGAAATGGTTGATGTCGCGCATGATGAAGCGTTTCCCTGGAGTCGTTTCGAGCGTGGTTGAGGCGCGGTTTAGCGCCGGGCGGGGACGGACGCCAGTCCAGAGCCTGATCGGTTGGGAAGGAATCGCTTCGCGATTCCGCCGATGCCGTGAATCAGGCTCCAGCATGAATCTGGAGCGAAATCTGAGCCTGGACACGATCGCGTCCAGGCCGATTTCGCTCTAGACGGCCGCCTCGAACAGGGCATCGCGCGCGATGTCGGGACGCAACATCGGCAGAAAATGGGTCGCGCCGGGAACGGTCTCGATCGTGACATGGGGCAGGCCGCGCGGCCGGTCGGGCATTCGGCAGGTTGAGCCGGTCTCCCCGCGCAGGATGCGAACCGGCCCCTGATATTGACGCAGGGCCCGCCACGGGTCGTGGCTCTGGGCGGCGTAGTTGGAGGCTTCCCAGTCCGGCGTGCAGGCCAGGGTCAATCCCTCTTCGGTCTCGACCAGCCCATCGACCAGATAGTCGGCCAGCACCATTTCGGGCCAGCCCTTGAAGGCCCCGCGGCCGGAATAGGCGGCCATCGCCTGTTCGCGACTGTCGAACACGGCGCGGCGCCGGCGGGCCGCCTTGACCAGCGGAATCCGAGAGGCGATCCGGTCCAGCAGGGGCAGTTGGAAGGCCGCCACGGCCCAGCGGCTCCAGATCACCGGGTCAAACAGGACCAGGCCCGAGACCCGGTCCGGCCGTTCGGCGGCGGCCAGCAGGGCGCTGGTGGCCCCCATCGAATGGCCGGCCAGGACCACCGGCGGGCCGTCGATCGCATCGAGCAGGGCGACCAGATCGTCGCGGTGGTCGGCCCAGTTGCGGCGTCCGTTCGGATCGGCCGGCAGGGTGGTGCCGCCGTGGCCGCGCAGGTCCGGGGCCCAAAGCCGGAGGGAACCCGACAACGGGGCCAGCAGGGTCCGGTAGGTCAGGGCCGTAAAGCCGTTGGCGTGGACGAAGACCAGGTCGACGGGCCGGTCGGCGTCGCCGAAATCGAGCACGGCCATCCGGCCCTCGCCCCAGCGATTGGCCACCGGCAGGCTGATACGGCGGGGCGGGGAGAGACGGATGGCATCCATTCCTTGCAGTTAAGCCTTCGCCGGCCACCGCGCCAGTTTCCGTGACGTCAGGTGGCGGCGCTGCAGCCGGGGCACAGGCCGTGGGCCTCGATGGTGGTGCGCTCGATCCGGTAGCCCGCGGTGGCCGCGGCCCGGGCCAGACCGTCGGCAGCGCCGGGCGTCACCTCCTCGGTCGCGCCGCAGCAGTCGCAGATCAGAAAGGCGGCGGCATGGGCCTGGTCGCCGCCGCTGCAGGCCACATAGGCGCTGATCGAGGCGATCCGGTGGGCCAGGCCGCGCCGTTCGAGAAACTCCAGGGCCCGATAGACGGTCGGTGGCTTGGCCGCCTGGCCGTCCTCGCCATAGCCGGCGATCAGATCATAGGCCTTCATCGGCTCGCCCGCCGCCAGCAACAGGGCCAGGACCCGGCGCCGCGGGGCCGTCATCCGTTCGCCGTCGGCCTGACAGCGGGCCGTGGCCCGGGCCACGGCCGCGTTGACGGCCGCAGGTCCCGGTCCGGTAACGGCATGATCATGATGGCAGGCGTCGCCCATGGGACACAGCTAGTCGGTCGGACCCCGTCCCGCAACATCCAGACCTTGACCTTTTGTGATGTTATCTCATAACAGAAGACCTCCTCCGTCGCCGAGTGTTCCCCATGCGCCTGACCCACACCTCCCGGATCCTGCTTCTCACCGCCAGCGGCTGGGCCGCCCTGTCCGGCGCGGCCCTGGCCCAGACCACGCCGCAGACCCCGGTGCCGGAGGATACGGCCCGGCTGGAGGACGTCATCGTCACCGGGACCCCGTTCGGGGTAACCGATCGCGCCAGCCTGCTGGCGGTCGAGGTTCTGGGCGCGGAACAGCTGGCCGTGGCCCCGGCGGCGACGCTCGGCGATCTGGTCAATGGCCTGCCGGGCGTGCGTAGCTCCAGCTTCGCCCCGGGTGCCAGCCGACCCGTGATCCGGGGCCTGTCCGGGCCGCGGGTCCAGGTGCTGACCAATGGTCTCGGGCTGATCGACGCCAGTTCGGTGTCGCCGGACCACCAGGTCGCGGTGGACCCGGCCGAGGCCAGCCGTATCGAGATCGTGCGCGGACCCTCGACCCTGGTGTTCGGCGGCTCGGCCATCGGCGGGGTGGTCAACATCATCGACGAACGGGTCCCGACCACCCGGGCCGAAAACGGTCTCGACGGTCATGTCTCGACCCAGCTGTCGAGCATCGACAACGGCCGCGGCGGCGGGGCCAGCCTGAAGACCAACCTCGGCCCCCTGGTCTTCACCATCGACGGCTATACGCACCAGAGCGAGGACTACGGGATTTCAGGTCCAGCCATGTCGCAGCGTCTGGCCGACGCGCTGAGCGTGCCGCGGCCCTGGGCATCAACCGTCGTCAACAGCGCCTCGGCGATCGACCAGCTGGGGGCCGGCCTGTCGTGGGTCGGCGATGCGGGCTATTTCGGCGGCTCGGTCAAGACGACCAATTCGACCTACGGCACCGTGGCAGAGCCGGACGTGACCATCCAGCTGGAGCAGACCCGCTATGACGTGCGCGGCGAACACACACTCGGCACCCCATGGTTCGACAAGGTCCGGCTGGGGGCGGCCTATGCTGACTATACCCATACGGAGTTCGAGGGGGCGGACACCGGCACCGTCTTCTTTTCCAATGGCTATGAGGGGCGGCTGGAGCTGATCCAGAGGCCGCGCAACGGCTGGCAGGGGGTCATCGGCGGTCAGCTGCTAAATCGCGATTTCGATGCCGCCGGTGCCGAGGCCTATGTGCCCCGGACCACCACCCGCGAACACGGCCTCTACACCGTGCAGCGGCTCGACCGGGACGCCTGGGGCATCGAGGGCGGAATCCGCTTCGACAGCCACCGGGTCGACAGCCCCCTGGTCGACCTGTCCTTCGACAATGTCTCGGCCTCGGCCGGCCTGTTCGTCCGCCCGTCGGGGCCGCTGTTCCTGGGCCTGACCATCGCCCGCAACGCCCGTGCGCCCAGCGAGGTCGAACTGTTCGCCGACGGGGCCCATGTCGCCACCGCCGCCTACGAACATGGCGACCCGACCTTCGACAGCGAGGTCGCCACCTCGATCGAGGCCACGATGCACTATGCCAGCGGCCCGCTGACCGCCGACCTGCATGTCTATACCGCCCACTATGACGGCTTCATCGACCTGCGCCCGACCGGCGTCGACGACGTTGATTCCGGCCTGCCGATCTTTGACTACGTCCAGACCAAGGCTGATTTCCGCGGTTTCGAGGCCGAGGCCAGCTACGATCTCTGGGTCGACGGTGACCGCAGCCTGACCTTGAGCGGAACGGCAGACATGGTCCGGGCCCAGACTGATTTCGGCCCCGCCGCCCGCATCCCGCCCTGGTCGGCGGGGGCGCAGCTGGCCTGGTCGTCACGCCGGGTCGACGCCGGTGTGGAGGTCCGTCACGTCGGGGCCCAGGACCGGGTTACGGCGTTCGAACTGCCGACCGACAGCTATACGATGGTCAATCTGACCGGGGCGCTGCATCCGTTTGCGGACCACAACGTCACGGTCTTCGGCGAGCTGCACAACCTGACCAATGTCGAGGCCCGTGAACACGCGTCCTTCCTCAAGGACATCGCCCCCCTGCCCGGTCGCAACCTGCGCGTCGGGGTCACCTACCGTTTCTAGAAAGGCCGTCGGAGAAATCCCCTTTACGGGCGGGTATTTACCATCTCGCTCGCCACCGGCGAGACCGTGTTTGCCGCCCGGGCATGTCTGGGCTAGAACCCCGTCTTCCTTCAATTCCGGGGCCTCATCGCGTCCATGACTGACACAACTGCAAATACCTCCGAAGGGCTCGCCGGCAACGTCCTGTTCTACGACAAGCCCGAGCCGCTCTCGGCGGAGCATCACGGCAAGCTGGGCGTCGATCCGGTCGACAAGCCCTATGCCTTCGTGGCCAAAAGCCATGTCGTGCCGCTGACCGTGACCGAGTTCGCGCCCGCGGCCCTGTCCTATCCGGTCATCTTCGTCGGCGACTCGCGTCAGCCGGTCGCGGTCATGGGCCTGCGCCCGACCGAGAACCTGTTCATCGAGCCGACCGGCGAGTTCCGCCCCGAGGCCTATATCCCGGCCTATATCCGCCGCTATCCGTTCGTCTTCGCCAATGACGACGCACAGAAGCGCATGATCCTGTGCATCGATCGCGCCGCGGAATTCGTCAAGGAAGGCGGCGCTGCGCCGCTGTTCGTCGACGGCAAGCCGAGCCCCTACACCGAACAGGCGATGGAGTTCTGCAACAGCTTCGAACAGGAGCGGATGCGCACGGAAGCCTTCGTCAAGGTTCTTACGGACCTGGACCTGCTGGAAATCCGCGACGCGGTGTTCACGCCCCGCAACCCTGACGGCACGACCGGCACGCCCCAGAAGCTGGCCGACTATTACGCCGTCTCGGAAGACAAGCTGAAGGCCCTGCCGGCCAAGAAGCTGGCCGAGCTGCGCGACAACGGTGCCCTGGGCCAGATCTACGCCCACCTGGTCTCGCTGCTGGGCTGGGATCGTCTGATTGCCATGACCTTCCAGCGCGCCGCCCAGACCCCGGCCGCCGCCAACGCCTGAGGCCGTCCGCCCGGCCCCCGGACCGGATCCGGGGCCGGCGACACGTCCTGAATGACAGACGCCCCGTCCGGTTCGCCGGGCGGGGCGTTTTTCTGCGTGCGTGTCGCGGCGTCGTTCTAGCGGCGGGCGAACAGCGCCCGGGTCAGGCAGGAGAAGACCAGCCGCCCGGCCTCGTCCAGCAGATCATGCTGGGCAATGACGATCCCCTTGTCGTCGCCGACAGGGTCCTTGCCCACGACGGTCATCCGGCCGCGCATCAGTTCGCCCGGTGGCGGATTGCGCATGAACCGCAACCCGTCCACGGCGAGGACCTTGCTCTGGGCCCAGCCGGCGGACCTGTCGGCCGCCAGCCGGCTCCACAGCGCATAGACCATGGCATCGGGCGCGCCATAGGCCGTGTCCCAGCCCGGCGCGAACCGGTCGACGAACAGCTCCATGGCGGCCGGGTCCACCGCACAGGCCCCGAGCGACATGACCTCACCGACGGCCACGTCCTCAAAATGGATGTGCAGCGGATCACTCATCGGTCGGCTCCCGTCAGCCTGCCGGTTCTTCGGAGACCCGGACCAGCAGCTTGCCGTCGTGATCCCCGGTGAACAGGCGGTTCAGCGAGCCGACAGCCCCCTCCAGACCATCGTCGACATGGACCTTCCATTTGATCGCGCCGTCGACCAACCAGGGGGCCATTTCGGCGACCATCTCGCGGGCGCGCGGCGCATAGTCCAGCACCAGGAAGCCCTGGACGTTGAGCCGGTGGGTGATGATGCGCGAGAAATTCGGCGACGGCGGAGCCTTGGTGGCGTTGTAGGCCGAGATCAGGCCGCAGACCGCCATGCGCGCATGGGGTTTCAGCCGGTTCCAGACCGCGATCATGATGTCGCCGCCGACATTCTCGAAATTGAGATCGATACCATTGGGCGCGTGGCGGTCCAGGGCTTCGCCGACATCCTCATTCTTGTAGTCGATGGCCGCGTCGAAACCGAGGTCCTCGGTCAGCCAGCGGCATTTGTCGGCACCGCCGGCGATGCCGATGACCCGGGCCCCGCGCAATTTGGCGATCTGGCCGGCGATCGAGCCGACGGCCCCCGCGGCGGCGGAAATCACCAGCGTCTCGCCCGGCCGGGCCTTCAGGACATCGGTGACGCCGAAATAGGCGGTCATGCCGGTCATGCCGATGACCGAGAGATTGGCGGTCAGGGGCAGGCCCGAGGCGCGGTGAACCTGGCGCAGACCCTGTTCGTGCACGGCGGCATAGTCGGCCCAGCCGCCCGATACCGGCGAGACGATGTCGCCCTGGCGGAACCGGTTCGACCGGCTCTGCTCGACCACGCCCAGCGTCAGGCCGCGCATCACATCCCCGATCCCGACCGCCGGCAGATAGCCTTCGGCGTCGTTCATCCAGGTGCGGTTGGTCGGGTCCAGCGACAGATAGATGGTGCGGACCAGCACCTCATTTTCCTTGAGGTCCGGCACCGGGCTCTCGACCAGCTCCAGATCACCGGCCTTGACCAGGCCCTTGGGCCGCTGGCGGAGGACCCACTGACGATTTACCTGCGTCATCACAGTTCTCCTTTTTCACCCGCGCGTTGGCGCGTCCGGCACAAGGCATTGTGGCGAAGGTGGTGCCCATGTCGAGAGCTGACGGTGCCGCGGCCGGTAATCCGGCAAAGAAAATGGACGGACCCTTTCGGGCCCGTCCAGTCGGCATCATCGGGAATGAGGTGCGGAAACGGCAGACCGGCTTTCGCCGGCCTCTGGTATCGGGGGGGCGTTGCCGTTCCCGCAAAACCGAAACCGCCCGTCCGCACGGAAGTTCCCGCCAGAGGCGAAAAAACCCGCTGGCAGGCCTCGCCGCCCGTCAGACGCCCGCGGCCTGCCGCGACGGGTGGAAGAACAGGGCCTGGCTGATCGCCGCCTTGACCGTCTCGGGCTGGAACGGCTTGGTGATCAGGAAGGTCGGCTCGGGTCGCTCACCGGTCAGCAGACGCTCGGGGAAGGCCGTGATGAAGATCACCGGCACATCGACCCGTTTCAGGATGTCCTTGACCGCGTCGATTCCGGACGAGCCGTCAGCCAGCTGGATGTCGGCGAGCACCAGACCCGGACGGTGACGGGCGACGGCGTCGACGGCCTCGTCGTGGGTGGTGGCGATGCCGGTAACCCGGTGACCCAGTTCGGTGACGAGGCTCTCGATGTCGGCAGAGATGATGGCCTCGTCCTCGATGATCAGGACATCGGTGGCCAGTTCGGCATCGATCTCGGCCTGGGCCTCGCCGATCAGGCGTTCGACGTCATGGGCGTCGGAGCCCAGGACCTGGGCCGCCTCGGACGGGGTGAAGCCTTCGAGGGCCGTCAGCAGGAAGGCCTGGCGCGAGCGCGGCGCGATCCGCATCAGTCGCCGCGAGGCGTCGTCGCCGCCATCGAGACCACTGCCATCCTCAAGCCGGGCCCCGGTGGAGACCCAGATGGCATGGAAGACATGGTAGAGGGCGACCCGGGGGGTCATGTCCGCGGGCAGCTGCCGTTCACCGGCCGCCAGCGCCTCCAGCGCCACCCGGACATAGTTGTCACCCGTGGTCTGGTCACCGGTGAGGGCGCGGGCGTAGCGCCGAACATAGGGCAGGTGCGGTGCCAGTCTGGCCAGTAGGCTCATTCGTAATCCCCGACAGTGAGGCGATCCGGCGTTTCCGAAGCGCGACAGTTGATTGCAACGTATCCAATCGGCAACGGTTCCCACACAGGTGAAGAAGCTTGAGCATTATTCTTGCCCGATGTCGGAACTCCCGGGCAGGGCTGGCGTTGTCGGCATCCTGGAACCAATGATGTCTGGGTGGCGGCCGTTCATTCGATGAATAAGACAACCAATCCTCCGAGAACCGATCCGCCGGCAACACAGGGGGAGGCCGGGCTGGAGGAGGCACGCCTTCGCCAGCAGGCGATCGGCGTCAAGCTGCGGCATCTGTTCGACGAGGTCGTCAACGAACCGGTGCCGGACGAATTCCTGGAAATCCTGCGTCGCGCCGATGAGAAGTCGTCGCGCGGAAGCGGCACATGAGCGGATCCGGCCCGATGTCCGCCCCGCCCAAACCCCCGTCAGCCGATGATCCGGCGTTCAAGAAGGAGCTGGTCGCGCTGATCCCGCACCTGCGCGCCTTTGCCCGGACCCTCGCCGGCGACCCGACCGCGGCCGACGACCTGGCCCAGGACGCGATGATGAAGGCCTGGGATGCGCGAGCCAGCTACCAGATGGGCACGAATATGAAGGCCTGGACCTTCATGATCCTGCGCAACCAATTCTATTCCGAAAAGCGCCGTTCGTGGCGTCAGTCACAGCTTGACCAGGAGGCCGCCGAGCGGACCCTGGTCGCCGTCGACGACCCCGAGGCCCCGGTTGCCCTGGACGAACTGCGCCTGGCCCTGGCCACCCTTCCGGAGGAGCAGCGCGAGGCGCTGACGCTCGTCGGGGCCGGCGGCTTTGCCTATGAGGAAGCCGCCGCGATCTGCCAGTGCGCGGTCGGCACGGTGAAGAGCCGCGTCAGCCGGGCCCGCAAGGCCCTGCAGGCGACACTGGAACGCGGCGGCTACGCCCGTGACGGTCGCTCCGCCGGCGATGCCATGCGCTCCATCCTGGCCGATGCAGACCGCCTGAGCGGCGCCCGGCAAGGCTAGATGATGGTCAGGCTGGGGCGCTCGCTCGGACAGGGAGCCTCGGCCCGGCCGTTCCAGGGCATCCGCTTCCGCATCGGTCTGGCCATGGCGCTGGCCCTGCTGCCGATCCTGCTGCTCGCCGCGATCCAGACCCAGTCCAACTTCCGCGACCAGGCCGAGGCCCGGCGGTCGGGTCTGCAGCTGGCCGCCGAACGCAGCGCGGCCGGGGCCAAGTCCCGGCTCGACAGCACCGCGGTCCTGCTTCAGGCGCTGCGTCCGGAATCCCTGCAATTCTTCTGCGAACCGCGCCTGTCCGCCCTGGTCGACCGACTCGAGAGTCTGGACGGCCTGGCCCGGATCAGCGCGACCGGCCAGCAGGTCTGTGCCTCCAGCAGCGCGCCATCCTCGGCGGACCGGGATGTCGCCGTGCGTGGCAGCGACTGGTTCGCCCGGCTGCGCGGCGGTGAATCGATGGTCCTGGCCCGGGCCCCGGTCTCGACCGGCTCCCAGCCGAACCTGATCGTCGCCATCCGGCTGGAGCGGCCGATGGGAACGTTCGACGGGGCCATGATCGCCCTGATCCCGCTGGCCAGCCTGCAGCCCGACACCTCGGACCGCGCCCTGCCCGAAGGCTCGGAGGCGGCCCTGACCGACGGCGACGGCAATATCCTGACCGCCACCGACGCCGGTGCCTTTGTCCTGGGTGGTGGCCGGTCGCTGCAGGGCTGGGTCCAGCGCGCCCGCGACGGGTCCTCGGCCGTGTTCGAGGCCGACGATCGCGAGGGCCGGCACCGGGACTATGCCGGTGCGGCCCTGGCCGGGCGCGACGTCTATGTGCTGCTGTCGGCCCCGGCCCCCGGCCTGCTGTCCTGGGCCCGGCTCAATCCGGTCGGGGTGCTGATCCTGCCGCTGGCCGCGTGGTTGACCGCCTTCGCCGCGGTGATGCTGGTCTCGGAACGGATCATCATTCGCTGGCTGGACTATCTCGAACGGGTCGCGGCCATCTACGCCCGGGGCCGGTTCTCGGTGCGCCCGCTGCAGGCGGTCAACGCCCCGTCGGAAATCCGCCTGCTGGCCTCGACCCTCGACACCCTGGCCGAGACCATCATCGCCCGGGACAAGGCCCTGACCGATTCCCTGTCGGAGAAGGACGCGCTGATGCGCGAGATCCACCACCGGGTGAAGAACAATCTGCAGATCATCTCATCGCTGCTGTCGATGCAACAGCGGACCCTGACCGACGGTCCGGCCCGGGCCGCGGTGGGCGACACCCGCCAGCGGATCGCCGCCCTGGCCCTGATCTATCGCACCCTCTACCAGAGCGACGACCTGCGCTATGCCGACGCCCGCATCTTCCTGACCGACCTGGTCGGCCAGCTGGTGGCCAGCGCCACCGGCCAGGGGCCGGTGATCACCAGTTCGGTCGAGGCGGACTCGCTGGTCGTCGATCCGGACAAGCTGGCCCCGCTGGCCCTGTGGCTGGTCGAGGCCGTGACCAATGCCCAGAAACACGCCTTCGCCGGTCGGGGCGGTGACCTGAAGGTCCGCTTCCAGGTCCGCGGCGACACCAGTGTGCTGGAGGTCGAGGATGACGGCCCGGGCGTCGACGAGACACGACAGGCCGGTGTGGGCCGCACCCTGATGGGGGCCTTCGCCAAACAGCTGCGCGGCACGGCCGAAATCGTGCCCTCACCCAGCGGTGGCTCCATTGCCCGCATGGTCTTCGCCACGCCCGAGGCCGTCACTCCGGTCGACCCCGCGGACCTGGGAACCCCGAGGGTCCCGGCACGTTGAGTTCCGGCAAGAAGCCAGTTGGCTTTTCAGGAGTCTTTCAATGCGCAAGCTTTTCATTCTGTTCGCCGCAGCCGCCGCCATGACCACCGCCGCCTGCAACACGATCGCCGGTGTCGGTGAAGACGCCCAGGCCGCCGGCACCGCCGTCGAAAACTGTGCCGAAGGCCGGTCCTGCTAGGACCGTTCCGTCAGCCCAACGCCTGCCCGGCCGCGCGCCGTCCCTCACGACGCGGCCGGCTGAAGAGAGCCCCGCCGGCCCCCCCGCCGGCGGGGTTTTCGACATCCGGACCCCGGTGAACCGCCTGGCCCTTGCGCCAGCCGGGCGGGTCGCTAGCATCGCGAGCGCAGGTGTCCGCCAGACGATGCCGCCAGAACGACGCTCCGGGGGGACGACCGATGACCACAGATGCATCCGCGATGGACGGCAAGTCCGGGCCGAGCCTGCGCACCGTGGTGGTGGCCTCGGCCGCCGGGACCGCCTTCGAATGGTATGATTTCTTCATCTTCGGCTCGCTGGCCACCGTCATCGCGCGCCATTTCTACGCCGACGTCGGCGAGGCCACCGGCTATATCCTCGCCCTGCTGACCTTCGGGGTCGGCTTCGTCGTACGACCGCTCGGGGCCCTGGTGTTCGGCTGGTTCGGCGACCGCACCGGGCGCAAGACCACCTTCCTCGTCACCATCACCCTGATGGGCCTGGCCACCGTGGCCATCGGCCTGCTGCCCGACTATGGCCAGATCGGCATCCTCGCCCCCATCCTGCTGCTGACCATGCGGGTGCTGCAGGGCTTCGCCCTCGGCGGGGAATACGGCGGGGCCGCCATCTATGTCGCCGAGCATTCGCCGCCGAAAAAGCGGGGCCTGTTGACCGGCTGGATCCAGACCACCGCCGCCTTCGGCCTGATCGGGGCCCTGTCCGTGATCCTGATCACGCGCGCCATCCTCGGCACCGAGGCGTTCGACGCCTGGGGCTGGCGCATTCCGTTCCTGATCTCGGCCCTGCTGCTGGGGGTGTCGCTGTGGATCCGGCTGAAGCTGAGTGAGAGCCCGGCCTATGTGCAGATGGAATCCGAAGGGGGCGAACGCCGCGCCCCCTATCGCGAGGCCTTCCTGACCTGGAAGAACGGGCGTTTCGTCCTGATCGCCCTGTTCGGCATCATGGTGGCCCAGGGGGCAGTCTGGTACTGCGGCTATTTCTACACCCGCTTCTTCATGGAACGGGTGCTGCGAGTCGACGTCGCCCTGGTCGACCAGCTGGTACTGGCCATCACCGTGGCCTCGGCCGGACTCTACGTCTTCTTCGGCTGGCTGTCGGACAAGGTCGGGCGCAAGCCGGTCATGCTGTTCGGCATGATCCTGGCCCTGGTCGCCTTCTTCCCCGGGTTCCACGCCCTGACCAGGGCGGCCAACCCGGCCCTGGCCGAGGCCCAGATCAGCGCCCCGGTCACCGTGGTCGCCGACCCCGCCACCTGCGCGGTGCAGTTCGACCCCATCGGCAAGACCGCCTTCGCCAGCAGTTGCGACATCGCCAAGAACGCCCTGTCGAATGCGGGCATCTCCTACGACAACAGCGACGCCCCGGCCGGCAGCCTGGCAAGCGTCCGCGTCGGCGACACCACCATCGCCTCGGTCGAGGGGACGGGTCTGGACAAGACCACGCTGAAGGCAGCCCGCACCGACGTCGACGCCCGTATCCGCGCGGCCCTGGCCGCGGCCGGCTATCCGGACAAGGCCGACCCGGCGCGGATGAACCTGCCGCTGGTGTTCGCAATCCTGATGATCTTCATGGTCGCCGCGACCGCCCTGTACGGGCCGCAGGCCGCGGCCCTGGTCGAGCTGTTCCCGACCCGGGTGCGCTATACGGCGATGAGCCTGCCCTACAATATCGGCACCGGCTGGGTCGGCGGCCTGTTGCCGGCGGCCAGCTTCGCCCTGGTGGCCTGGTCGGGGAATATCTATTTCGGCCTGTGGTATTCGATCGTCTTCACCGCCATCGCGGTGGTGGTGGCCCTGGTCTGGCTGCCCGAGACCAAGGGCCGGGACCTGCACACGGTCGGGGACTGACGGCGCGCGGGACGGTCAGGCGAAGGCCCGGACCGCTCGCCCTTCGGCATCGTCGGCACGGGGCCGTTTGCGGCGGGCCCGGCGCAGCGCCCGGACAGAGCGCCTGATTCCGGTACGCCGGAGAGACAGGGCCGCACCCAGGGCCCGAACCTGCCGCGCCACCTGGGCCCGGACCGCAGCCAGCCGGGTGTTGGCGGCGATCAGGCTGACGGCGGCCACGACCTCGACATAGGCCAGCACGTCACCGGCCATCAGGAAGGCCAGCTCGATACCCACCAGTTGCCAGACCAGAGCCACGCCAACCACAATCACAACAAGGCGCAGGGTCGAGCCGGCCAGGACCTCGCCGACAGCCTCCGTCACCCGGGTCCGGCTGGCCTGATGGACGGCACAGGCCAGACACAGGCCGCACAGGAACACGGGCAGCCATGGCGCACCGCCCGCGGCGAGCCCGGGCAGGGCGGCCAGGGCGGCCAGCAGGCCGAAGCCCAGCCAGACGATTGTTTGTCGGCCGTCCATCGGTTCCCCCGGGTTTGTCCGCCCACAGAGATGGGCATCTCCGGGCCCGTGACAAGCGTTACACCGGCAGGGCCCCGCGCTTGACCACGGTGCGCATGGCGACGCTGGACGAGACCCGGGTCACGCCGGGGATGCGGGTCAGCTCCTTCGAATGGACCCGCTCCAGATCGTCGACGTCGCGCACCACCAGCCGCAGCAGATAGTCCGACCCCCCGGTCATCAGATAGCATTCGACCACCTGGGGCACGGTGGCGATGGCGGTCTCGAAGGCGGTCAGCATGGCCTCCGACTGGGACGACAGGGTCACGGTGACGAAGACGCTGATCGGCAGGCCCACGGCCCGCTCATTGATGATGGCGGCGTAGCGGCTGATGACCCCGGCCGACTCCAGCGCCCGCAACCGGCGCAGACAGGCGCTCTCGGACAGGTTCACGGTCCGGGCCAGATCGGCATTGGTGATGCGGCCGTCGCCCTGGAGGGCGCGGATCATCCGGCGATCGGTCTCATCGAGGGTGACGGCAGAAACAGTCTTCAATTGCGGCGATCCTTCGCAGATTCTGCGACTGTATGCCGTTCAGTCAGCAAAAAGAACAGGAACCTGCGCGCCATAGGGCGATAGATTGTCACCTGAAACGGGGCGTCCGGCACAGGACGGGCCCGTCCCAGCCAGAGGAAACAGTCATGCGCGTCGGCGTCCCCACCGAGATCAAGAAGAATGAACACCGCATCGGCCTGACGCCGACCGCAGTGCGGGAATACGTCGCCCACGGCCACGCCGTCTCGGTCCAGCAGGGTGCCGGAGTCGGGGCCGGCTTTACCGACGACGACTACCGGAAGGCCGGGGCGACCATCGTCGCCACCGCCGCCGAGATCTTCGCCGGTGCCGACATGATCGTGAAGGTCAAGGAGCCCCAGAAGGTCGAGTGGGAAATGCTCCGCGAGGACCAGATCCTGTTCACCTATCTGCATCTGGCCCCGGACCCGGAACAGACCAAGGGCCTGCTGGCCTCGAAATGCGCCGCCATCGCCTATGAGACCGTGACCGACGCCAGGGGCGGCCTGCCGCTGCTGGCCCCGATGTCGGAAGTGGCCGGCCGGATCGCCGTCTTCTCGGCCGCCGAGACCCTGCTGAAGCACAACGGTGGCATGGGTCTGCTGTTCTGCGGCGTCCCGGGCGTGGCCCCGGCCCGCGTGCTGGTTCTGGGCGGCGGCGTCGTCGGCCTGAACGCGGCCCGTATGGCCATGGGCCTCGGGGCCGAGGTCGTGGTGCTGGAACGCTCGATCCCGCGCATGGCCTATATCGACGAGGTCACCCAGGGCCGGGTCATCACCCGCTATTCCTCGATCAATGCGATCGACGAGGAGATGGTCAAGGCCGACGTCATCATCGGGGCCGTGCTGGTCCCGGGGGCCTCGGCTCCGAAGCTGATCAAGCGCGAAGACCTGAAGGCGATGAAGAACGGCTCGGTGCTGGTCGACGTCGCCATCGACCAGGGCGGCTGTTTCGAGACCTCGCGGGCCACGACCCACGAGGATCCGACCTATGTCATCGACGGCGTGGTCCACTATTGCGTCGCCAACATGCCGGGCGCGGCCCCGCGCACCAGTTCCGAGGCCCTGAACAACGCCACCCTGCCGTTCGGCCTGGCCCTGGCCAACCATGGTCTGGAGGCGCTGAAGAAGGACCCCAACCTGGCGCGCGGCCTGAATGTGCTGAAGGGCGAGATCACCTATCCGGCGGTGGCCGAGGCCCTGGGCATGTCCTGGTCCGATCCGTTCGGGGTCTGGCCGCAGGGCTAGATCCTGCCCGTCTCCCGCCCTGGTCCGGGGCGGGAGATCACCTTGCGTGCACCCTGCCTGTAAATTGCCTCGCAGTTGCGGCATAAGCCGCGCATGAAGTTTCTCGACCAGGCCAAGATCTACATTCGTTCCGGTAACGGCGGCGCAGGCTCCGTCTCGTTCCGGCGCGAGAAATTCATCCCCAACGGCGGTCCCGACGGGGGGGACGGCGGCAATGGCGGCAGCGTCTGGATCGAGGCCGTCGACGGGCTGAACACCCTGATCGACTACCGCTACCAGCAGCATTTCAAGGCCCCGACCGGCACCCACGGCCAGGGTCGGCAGATGCATGGGGCCAAGGGCGAGGACCTGGTGCTCAAGGTCCCGGTCGGCACCCAGGTGCTGGACGACGACAAGGAAACCGTCCTGCTGGACATGGACGAGGTCGGCAAAAGTGAGTGCCTGCTGCGCGGCGGCAACGGCGGCTGGGGCAACACCCGGTTCAAGGGCCCGGTCAACCAGGCCCCGCGCCACGCCAACCCGGGTCAGGAGGGCCAGGAGCGCTGGATCTGGTTGCGGCTGAAACTGATCGCCGACATCGGCCTGGCGGGCCTGCCCAATGCCGGCAAATCGACCTTCCTGGCCGCCGCCTCGGAGGCCCGGCCCAAGATCGCCGACTATCCGTTCACCACCCTGGTGCCCAACCTGGGCATGGTCGACCTGTCGCCGTCGGAGCGGTTCGTCATCGCCGACATCCCGGGCCTGATCGCCGGGGCCAGCGACGGGGCCGGCCTGGGCACGCGCTTCCTCGGCCATGTCGAGCGCAGCGCCTCGCTGATCCACCTGGTCGACGGCACCCAGGACGATGTCGCCGCCGCCTGGCGCATCATCCGCACCGAGCTGGAGGCCTATGGCGAGGGCCTGGCCGAGAAGAACGAGATCCTGGCGCTGAACAAGATCGACGCCCTGACCCCGGAGATGCGTGAACAGAAGGCCGATGAGCTGGAGGCCGTGGCCGGTCGCCGGCCGATGCTGGTCTCGGGTGTGTCCGGCGAGGGGGTCACCGAACTGCTGCGGGCGGCCTGGGCCGAGGTCCGCAAGACCCGCGGCGAGATCGATTCCCTGGGCGACGTGATCGTTGCAGCGCCTGAGGAGTGGGCCCCTTGACCCTGTCTGACCCGCCGCTGGCCGCCACCGCGATCGCCGCCGCCGACCGTATCGTGGTCAAGATCGGGTCGTCCCTGCTGGTCGACCCCAAGACCGACGCCGTCGACATGGTGCGGCTCACGGACCTGGCCGCCGACATCGCCGAGTGGAAGGCCGAGGGCAAACAGGTGATGGTGGTCTCGTCCGGAGCCGTGGCCCTGGGACGCCGCCGCCTGGGGTCCATGGCGCGCGGGGCCGGCCTCGAAAAGAAACAGGCCTCGGCCGCCGCCGGTCAATCGATGCTGATGGCCGCCTGGGAGTCGGTCTTCGACGAGCACGACATCGTCACCGCCCAGATCCTGCTGACACGCGACGATACCGAGACGCGGCGGCGCTGGCTCAATGCCCGCGCCACCGTCGGGGCCCTGCTCGACATGGGGGCGGTGCCGATCCTCAACGAGAACGACACCATCGCCACCGAACAGATCAAATACGGCGACAACGACCGTCTGGCGGCCCGCGTGGCCCAGATGATCAGCGCCGACCTGCTGATCCTGCTGTCCGACGTCGACGGCCTGTACACGGCCGACCCGAGAGTCGACCCGAATGCGACCCACATCCCCTATATCGAGACCCTGACGCCCGAGATCGAGGCCATGGCCACCGGGGCCAATGCCGACGCCGGAGTCGGCACCGGCGGCATGGCCACCAAGCTGATGGCCGCGCGCATCGCCGCCGAGGCCGGCTGCGCCACCCTGATCGCCAAGGGCAAGCCCAAGGCCGAGGATTCCCTGTCGCTGGAAGAAGGGCGTAAATGCACCCTGATCGCCGCCTCGACCACGGTGAAGGCCGCCTACAAGCTGTGGATCGGCGGCTCGCTGGCGACGCGCGGTGAACTGCGGGTCGACAAGGGCTGCGCCCGGGCGCTGGCGCGCGGCAAATCCCTGCTGGCCGTCGGCCTGCTGTCGGCGACCGGTGATTTCGGCAAGGGCGATCCGGTCGAGATTCTTGACGAAAACGGCGCCGAGATCGCCCGTGGCCTGGTGCGTTTCGACGCCCAGGATCTTTCGAAAATCATCGGTCTGCGCTCGACGCGCCTGAAAGCCGCCCTGGGCTATGAGGCCGGCCCGGAGGTCGTCCACACGGCTGATCTGGCCCTGCGCTAGACCATTTTTGTTTCAGGGCGAATCGACCTGAAACCAGAAAATGGTCCGGATTCAAGCTGGAGTGAAATCTGAGCCGAGTTGGACCTCGTCCAACTCAACCGGTGTCGTGCCAGAGGCCGCTGCCCTTGAATTTGCGGCAAAAGAGACAACCTTGAGGGCATGACAATGACACAGACCGACGCCGCGACAACCGCCCCGCCCCGACCCGACGATGCCCTCGCCACCGAGATGACGGCCATGGGCAAGAAGGCCCGCAAGGCCGCCCGCGCCCTGGCCCTGGCCGGGCCCAAGGTCCGCACCCGCGCCATCGCCGGCATGGCCTCCTCCCTGCGCAAACAGGCCGATCAGGTCCTTGCCGCCAATACCGCCGACCTCGAGGCCGCCGCAACCAAGGGTATGGCCACGGCCATGATGGACCGGCTGGCGCTGGACGCGGCCCGGCTGGACGGCGTGATCGGCGCGCTGGAATCGATCGCCGCCATCCCCGATCCGGTCGGGGTCGAGACGGCGCGCTGGACGCCTGCGAACGGCCTGGACATCGCCCGGGTGCGCACGCCGATCGGCGTGCTGGCCATCATCTATGAGAGCCGGCCCAACGTCACCGCGGACGCCGCCGCCCTGGCGGTGCGGGCCGGCAATGCCGTGATCCTGCGCGGCGGATCGGAATGCCTGCGCTCCAACCTGGCCATCCACGCCGCCCTCGTCGAGGGCCTGGAGGCGGCCGGCCTGTCCGCGGACACGGTGCAGATCGTCACCACCCGCGATCGCGCCGCCGTCGGCCACATCCTGACCGGTCTCGACGGATCGATCGACCTGCTGATCCCGCGCGGCGGCCGTTCGCTGGTCGAGCGGGTCAAGGCCGACGCCCGGGTGTCGGTGCTGGGCCATCTGGAGGGCGTCAACCACGTCTATGTCCATCAGAGCGCCGACCCGGCCACGGCCCGGGCCATCGCCGTCAATGCCAAGATGCGCCGCGTCTCGGTCTGTGGCGCGGCCGAGACCCTGCTGATCGACCGGGCCGTCGCCGACAGCCTGCTGCCGCTGATCGCCGCCGACCTGACCGCCGCCGGTTGCGAGATCCGCGGCGATGAAACGACCTGCGCCCTGGTGCCGAACGCCATCGCCGCCACCGAGGCGGACTGGAGTACCGAATTCCTGGCGGCGGTCATCGCCGTCCGGGTCGTGGATGACATCGACGCCGCCCTGGATCACGTCGCCCGCTACGGTTCGGGCCATACGGAATCGATCATCGCCACCGACGACAAGGCCATCGAACGCTTCCTGACCGAGGCCGACGCCGGCATCATCCTGGCCAATGCCTCGACCCAGTTCGCCGACGGCGGCGAGTTCGGCTTCGGCGGCGAGATCGGGATCTCCACCGACCGGCTGCACGCCCGTGGCCCCGTGGGGGCCGAGCAGCTGACCAGTTTCAAATATGTGATCCGCGGCAAGGGCCAGACCCGGCCCTGAGGCCCGGCCTCCGGGCGATGACGGGGGACGAAGATAGAGGCGCGACAGGGGGGCGGGCGCGTGTTAGCTCCCCTGTGAGCATAAGTCCGCGCGAGCCCGCCTTGTCCTTCTTCCATGCCGGTCCGGCCGCACAGGCCTTCGGTCCCCGTCCGGGGGCGCTGCGAGACGGGCTCAACCTGGCTCCGGGGATGCGCGTCGGCCTGTTCGGTGGCTCGTTCAACCCCGCCCACGACGGCCACGCCCATGTCGCCGAAACGGCCATGCGCCGGCTCGATCTCGACCGGGTCATCTGGATGGTGTCGAAGCAGAACCCCCTGAAGGACACGGCCGACACCGCCCCCCTGTCCGAACGGATGGCCTCGGCCCGTTCGGCCGCCGCCATGGCCGCCTCGGGCCAGGCCATGGTGGTCTCGGACGTCGAGAGCCGCATCCGCACCGGCTGGACCGTTGACACGCTGCGGGCCCTGACCGCGCGGCATCCGGGCGTCCATTTCGTCTGGCTGATGGGATCGGACAACCTGGCCAGTTTCCACCTGTGGCGCGGCTGGACCGACATCATGCGGCTGATGCCGGTGGCCGTAATCGCCCGGCCGGGAAGCCTGCTGAACAGCCGCACGGCCCCGGCGGCGCGGCGGTTCGCCGCCTTCAGACTGCCGGCCGGACAGGCCCGGCTTCTGCCGACCGCCCCGACGCCGGCCTGGACCTATCTGCCGGCCCCGTTGAACCCGCGATCCTCGACGGCGATCCGGGCTGCACGGCTGCAATTCCCCGCCGCGTGACGGCGGCTGCGGTTCGTGCTAGAAGGCCGCTTTATTGAACCTCCCCGGAGCCCTCCGCTGACCCCCTCGCCCGCGCACGATGCGCAAGACAGCGCCGCCTCGAACGCGGCGCATGAGATGGACCCGATCGAACCCATCCATAACGAAGACGGTCTGCAGGCTCCCCTTCCCGTCGGCTCGACCCCGCTGGAACAGGCGATCCTGGCCAAGCTCGACGAGGACAAGGCCCAGGACATCGTTCTGATCGACCTCAAGGGCAAGAGCCCCATGGCCGACACCATGATCGTCGCCTCCGGGCGTTCGCATCGTCACGTCGGGGCCCTGGCGGACCACCTGCAGCGCGCCGTCAAGGAATTCGGCCTCGGCAAGGCCAAGGTCGAGGGCATGCCGCACTGCGACTGGGTCCTGATCGACGCCGGTGACGTCATCGTCCACCTGTTCCGGCCCGAGGTGCGGACCTTCTACAACATCGAGAAGATCTGGTCGGTCGACAGCGGCCACCGCGTTTCCTCGACCTGATTTCCATCCGATGAAGCTGGCCATCCTCGCGATCGGCAAGCCGGGACGCGGGCCAGAGGCGACTCTGGCCGCGGACTATGCCGAACGCGCGGGCCTGGCCGGACGGGCCCTCGGCCTCGGGCCGATGGAGCTGGTTGACCTGGAACCGCGCAAGGCCGGCAAGGCCCCCGAGGCCGAGCTGATCCTCAAGGCCGCAGAGGGAACGCATCTGATCGCCTGCGATGAACGCGGCCGGACCTTCTCCAGCCGCGCCTTCGCCGACCATGTCGCCGACCTGCGGGATCGCGGCGAGCGCCGGCTGGTTTTCGCCATCGGCGGGGCGGACGGTCTGGACCGCAGCGTCCTCGACGCCGCCGCCTCGACCCTGGCCTTCGGGCCCCAGACCTGGCCGCACGCCCTGGCGCGGGCCATGCTGGCCGAACAGCTGTACCGGGCGGTGACCATCCTGGCCGGTTCGCCCTATCATCGCGACTGATGCGTCGCGCCCTCATCCTCGCCGTCCTCGGCCTGATCGTCGCCGTCCCGGCCGTCGGCCAGCCTGCGCCCGCCGATGAGGTGCCCCGGCTACAGGCCGAGTTCCGCGACGAACAGGCCCGGGGCCGCCGGCTGCGGGCCGAGGCCGCCGAGGCCGCGGCCGAGATCGTCGACCTCGATCGCCAGCTGACCCAGCTGCGGACGACCGTGGCCACCGACGACCGCCAGATCACCGCCCAGCGGACCCGGCTGCGCGAACTGGGGGCCCGCGAGGCGGCCCTGATCGCCGACCTGTCGCGCGTGCGGGGGCGACAGTCGCGCCTTCTGTCGGCCTTGCAGATGATGAGCCGTCGCCCGCCGCCGCCGCTGTTGATCCCGGCGACGCGCGCGACCGAGACGGTGCGGGCCGCCATCCTGCTCAAGGCCATGGCCCCGGAGATCCAGGCCCGGGTCCGGGTCCTGACCGACCAGCAGGCCGAGATCGGCCGGGTGCGCCGGCTGGCGGCCCTGTCCAGCGAACGCCTGTTCACCGTCGAAAGCGCCCAAGGCGATCGCCGGGCCGAGATCGAGAGCCTGTCCGCCCGCAAGAGCGCCCTTCAGACCGTGCTGCGCAGCGAGGCCCAACAGGCCGAACGCGCCGCCGGCGTGCTGCAGGCCCGGATTCGCAGTCTCGGCGGCACGGTCCCGACCGGCGAGGTCGAGACGGTCAGTCGCACCGCCCGCCTGCCCGCCGGCCGCAGCCGGCTGACGCCGCCGGTCAGCGGCAGTCCGTCCGAACGGTTCGGGGCCGGCAGCGACGGCTGGCGCTGGCGCGCCGACCGTCGCGAAGTGGCGGCCCCCGCCACCGGCCGGGTCGCCTTCGCCGGCCCGCTCGATGACTGGGGCCAGGTCGTCATCCTCGACCTCGGTCCGGGCTGGCGCGTCGTCGTGGCCGGTCTCGAAGCCGTGTCGGTCAGCGCCGGGGACCGCGTCGACGACGGCGAGACCCTGGGACGCAGCGGGGCCGATGGCGAGGTCTATTTCGGTCTGAGGCGTGACGAACGGGCGATCGATCCCGCCCCGTGGCTGAAATGACCGGTCGGCTCGCGCCCGGGGCACGCGAAACCGCTTCCCAAGGCGTGATGACGCTGATTTTATCGCCGAAACCCGGCACGGCCACGATTTGGTCGCGACCACATCGCTTGTGAGTGACGGACGGGCCGTCGCAGGCCCACTGGAAAAGACCGAATGCGTAAATTGCTTCTCGTCGGCTGTGCCGTTCTCACCCTGGTGGGCGTCAGTGCCGCGACCGTGTCCCAGACCCCGCGCAACGAAACCTTCCGGATGGTCGAACTGTTCGGCGACGTCCTGGCCCTGACCGAGCAGGCCTATGTGGTGCCGGTCGACAACAAGAAGCTGATCGAGGCGGCCCTGGCCGGCATGATGACGGCGCTGGACCCCCATTCCAACTATCTGCCCCCCGCCGGCTACGGCGATCTGCGCGAGCGTACCGAGGGCCAGTATTCCGGCGTCGGCCTGACCATCACCTCCGAGGGCGGGCTGGTGAAGATCATCTCGCCGATGGATGACGGGCCCGCCGCCCGCGCCGGCGTCCAGGCGGGGGATGTGATCCAGTCGATCAACGGCCAGAACGCCGCCGGCCTGACCGTGACCCAGGTGTCGGAAAAGCTGCGCGGGGCCATCGGCACCACGGTCGACGTCACCTTCCTGCGCGACGGCGAGGATCCGCTGGAGGTCACGCTGACCCGCGAGGTCATCAAGGTGGAATCGGTCACCGGCCGGGTCGAGGGCGAGTTCGGCTATCTGCGGATCTCGACCTTCAACGAAAATACCGGCCGTGAGCTGACCGAGACCATCTCGCGCCTGAAGCGCGAGAACCCGGCCCTTAAGGGCTATGTCCTCGACCTGCGCAATAACGGCGGCGGCCTGCTGACGGCGGCCATCGATGTTTCGGACGCCTTCCTCGAACGCGGCGAGATCGTCAGCCAGCGCGGGCGCAAGCCGGACCAGATCGAACGCTATGCCGCCCGGCCCGGCGACCAGACCGGTGGCCTGCCGGTCGTGGTCCTGATCAACTACGGCTCGGCCTCGGCCTCGGAGATTGTGGCCGGCGCGCTGAAGGACCAGGAGCGGGCCACGCTGGTCGGCCTGACCAGCTTCGGCAAGGGATCGGTCCAGACCGTAATTCCGCTGAGGGGCGGGGCGGACGGGGCCCTGTCGATCACCACGGCGCGCTACTACACGCCGTCCGGGCGCTCGATCCAGAAGATCGGCATTGAGCCGGACCTCGAGGTGGCGCGCTCGGCCGCCGAGGCCCGGATCGTGTCACGCTCCAGCTTCATCTATTCCGAAGCCGCCTATGCCACGGCCCTGGACGCCTCGATCGGGGCCGAGCGCAGGGGAGCCCATACCCCCTATGAAGCGCCCGGCGAAGACTTCGACGAGGCCACGGACTATCAGCTGCAGCGGGCCTTTGACGTGCTTCGGGCCGGTGGGCATCTGGACCGGCTGGAGACCCCGCCGGCCGGTATAGTGGTCACCCTGCCCGAGGGTGCGGTCGACGGCGTCACCGCGGCGGCCCCGGCCAAATAGTCGCCACCGCATGGTGAACGCCGCGTTAGGGTTTCTTAACCGGCGTCGGGCACTCTGACTCTCGAAGAGGGCCGTGCGCACGGTCCCCGACCCGAGCGTACCGTCTTGTCCCTATTCGCCAAACGCCAGTCCGCCCTCGCCGCCGCCGCCGGTACGCCCCCGGCGCGTCGCAGCCTGCGTGAACGGGCGGCCCCGGTTCTGGCGGTGATGAAGAAGCCGCCGGCCGCCGTGGCCGGTGCCGGCCTGCTGCTGCTGGGGGCCGCGGCCCTGTTCCTGACCGTACTGGGCGACCCCCGGGCCGGAACCCCCTCCGCCCGGGTTTCGCTGACCCGCGAGGCCGTCGCCCCGCCCGAGGCCCCGTCCGGCCTCGACGCCTTTTCGGCCGGGGCCATGGGCCTGTACCAGGACCTGACCACGGCCGATGCCGGGCTCGACCCGAGCGGCGCGGCCGGAGGCGAGGCCCTGATCACCCTGCCCGACGGAGCCACCGTGGCCGGCGGATCCAGCATTACCGCACCGCGGCGCGAGGCCCAGCCCCTGCCCGCCAGCCCGATCGCCGGCCTCAGCCAGCCTGGCCCCAGCGGCCCCCTGCCGATGATCGCCACCGACGGCCGGGTGCCCGCCCAGGCCTATGCCCGCCCCTTCCGTGCCAACGGCAAGCCGCGCGTGGCCGTGATCGTCGGCGGCCTCGGCCTCAATGCCGTGACCACCCGCGCCGCCATCGAGCGCCTGCCCGCCGAGGTCACCCTGAGTTTCGTTCCCTATGCCGAGGGCCTGCAGGGCTGGATCGACCTGGCCAGGGCCCAGGGCCATGAGGTGATGATCGAAATCCCGATGGAGCCGACCGGCTATCCCGACAACGATCCCGGCCCCTACACCCTGCTGGCCGAGGCCGACGCCAATGACATCCAGGCCCGGATGGCCTGGTTGCTGGGCCGGGCGACCGGCTATTTCGGCGTGACCAACTATCTGGGTGACCGGTTCATGACCTCGGAGACGGGGATGACCGCCTTTATGGGCGTGCTGCGCCGCCGCGGCGTGGCCTTCGTCGACGACGGCTCGGCCAATCACAAGCCCGGGGCCTGGTCCCGCGCCAGCGCCGACCGGGTCATCGACGAGACCCAGTCCCCGACCGCCATCGTCGGCCAGCTGAACGCCATCGAGGCCCTGGCCAAGTCGCGCGGCCAGGCCCTGGGCACCGGCTTCAGCTATCCGGTGACGGTCGAGGCCGTCGCCCGCTGGAGCGCCGGACTGGACGCCCGTGGCCTGCAACTGGCCCCCGCCTCGGCCATGGCCCAGCGGCCCGGACGCTAAGCCGCTCGACCGCATCGGGACCGGAAGCTAAGGGTGGGATCATGACCGCGCCCGCGCCCGACCTGTCCCGCTATCGTGCCAATGTCGGCGTGGTGCTGTTCCACCCGGACGGGCGCGTCTGGTACGGCCGGCGTGCGGGCAGCAAATCCCCCCACTGCTGGCAGTTTCCGCAGGGCGGCGTCGACGACGGCGAGGCGTTCGAGATCGCGGCCCGGCGCGAGCTGTATGAAGAGACCGGCGTCCGCTCGGTCGAGCCGCTGGGGGCAACCGACGACTGGATCGCCTATGCGTTTCCGGTCGGCTACGGCGGCACCAAACAGGCGCGCGGCTGGCTGGGCCAGAAGCAGAAATGGTTCGCCTATCGCTTCACCGGGCCGGACTCCGAGATCGATCTGGACGCCCATGGCGAGATCGAGTTCGACGCCTGGCGCTGGGGTCGGCTGGACGAGGCCTGCGACCTGATCGTGCCGTTCAAGCGCGACGTCTATGCGCAGGTCGTGGCCGCCTTCACGGACCTGGCCGGCTAGGCCACGCCGGCATTAAACCGCATTGCCCGGCGCAAGCCGCATCAGGACCAGTCCGGCGACGATCAGGCCGGCGGCGGCCACCCGCATCGGATGCACCCCCTCGTTCAGCCACAGGGCCCCGACGACAAAGGCCCCGACCGCGCCGATGCCGGTCCAGACTGTATAGGCCGTGCCCAGCGGCAGGGCCTTCATCGAGATCGACAGCAGGCCGAAGCTCATCCCCATGGTCACGAAGGTGATCACACTGGGCCACAGGCGGGTGAACCCCGCCGACTGTTTCATGAAATAGGCCCAGACGATTTCGAGCAGTCCGGCGATGACGAGATAGACCCAGGCCATGGCGGCCCTCCACGTTGAAGGTGCCGGGCCGTCCCGGACTTCAACCCCGCAGATCCGGGGGAGGACGTGGCCTCGAGGTCGTATGTGGGACAGGGCGGCGGCGGTTCAGGCCGCGCCCGTCACCGGAAATCAGGTCGCGGCGACTTCCACCGCGTGCTCGGCCAGGATCGTCAGGCCTTCGGCGTTGACGTCGGCAAAGCCGCCCTGAACGTCAAAGGCACGGCGCGTATTGCCGTCGATGACCGTGACCCGGCCTTCGCGCAGGGCGGTCATGAACGGGGCGTGATCCGGCAGGACGCCGAAGTCGCCCTCAACGCCGGCGGCGTCGACCTGGTCGACGAGGCCCGTGAAGACCTCGCGCTCAGGCGACACCAGCGAGAACTGCAGCTTGCCGGCCATGGATCAGGCCGCCTCGGCGGCGAGCTTCTGGGCCTTCTCGACGGCTTCCTCGATCGCGCCGACCATGTAGAAGGCGGCTTCCGGCAGGTGGTCGTATTCGCCGGCGACAATGCCCTTGAACGAGCGGATCGTGTCTTCCAGCGACACGAATTTGCCCGGGGCGTTGGTGAACTGCTCGGCCACGAAGAACGGCTGCGACAGGAAGCGGCTGATCTTGCGGGCGCGCGAGACGATCAGCTTGTCCTCTTCGGACAGCTCATCCATGCCGAGGATGGCGATGATGTCCTTCAGCGCCTTGTACTGCTGCAGCACTTCCTGGACCGAACGGGCGACGCGGTAGTGTTCCTCGCCGATGACCAGCGGGTCCATGATGCGCGAGGTCGAGTCGAGCGGATCCACGGCCGGGAAGATGGCCTGGGCGGCGATGTCGCGGTTCAGCACGGTCGTCGCGTCAAGGTGGGCGAACGAGGCGGCCGGGGCCGGGTCGGTCAGGTCGTCGGCGGGGACGTAGATGGCCTGGACCGAGGTGATCGAGCCCTTCTTGGTCGAGGTGATCCGCTCCTGAAGGTTGCCCATCTCGGTGGCCAGGGTGGGCTGATAGCCCACGGCCGAGGGGATACGGCCCAGCAGCGCCGACACTTCGGAACCGGCCTGGGTGAAACGGAAGATGTTGTCGACGAACAGCAGGACGTCCTTGCCCTCTTCGTCACGGAAATATTCGGCCTGGGCCAGACCGGTCAGGGCGACGCGGGCGCGGGCACCGGGAGGCTCGTTCATCTGGCCGTAGACGAGGGCGCATTTGGAGCCCTCGGTCGAGCCGCCGTTCTTGGCAGGGTCCACGTTGACGTTGGACTCGATCATCTCGTGATACAGGTCGTTGCCCTCGCGGGTGCGCTCACCCACGCCGGCCAGAACCGAATAACCGCCGTAGGCCTTGGCGATGTTGTTGATCAGCTCCTGCATGGTCACGGTCTTGCCCACGCCGGCACCGCCGAACAGGCCGACCTTGCCGCCCTTGGTATAGGGGCACATCAGGTCGATGACCTTGATCCCCGTGACGAGGATTTCCGACGAGGTCGACTGCTCTTCAAACGAAGGTGCCTCGCGGTGGATCGGACGGTACATCGTGGTCTTGATCGGGCCCTGTTCGTCGATCGGCGCGCCGACGACGTTCATGATGCGGCCGAGGGTGCCGGGGCCGACCGGCGCCAGGATCGAGGTGCCGGTGTCGACCACGGCCTGACCGCGGGTCAGGCCTTCCGAGGTGTCCATGGCGATGGTGCGGACCATGTTCTCGCCGAGGTGCTGGGCGACTTCCAGAACCAGGGTGAACGGCTTGCCGGTCTTCTGGTCGACGTTCTGGGTTTCCAGGGCGTTGAGGATCGCCGGCAGCTGGCCGGTGAACTCGACGTCAACGACGGCGCCGATGACCTGGGCGATCTTGCCCACGCCGGTGCCGGCCGTGAAGGCGGTGTTGCCGGTCGCGGCGGCCGTGGAAGCCTTCGGAGCGGCCTTGGTGGCGGGCTTCTTGGCGGCGGGTTTCTTGGTTGTGTCGGTCATCGGTTCGTTCCGTTCGGAAGGTCGTGCGTGGCGTATCAGGGCGGGGATCGGATCAGAGGGCTTCGGCGCCGGCGATGATCTCGATCAGTTCGGTGGTGATCTGGGCCTGACGCTTGCGGTTGTAGCTCAGCGTCAGGGCATTGATGAGGTCGCCGGCGTTGCGCGTGGCATTGTCCATGGCAGCCATCTGGGCCGCGAAGAAGCTGGCCTGGTTCTCATACAGCGCGGCCAGCACCTGGGTCGTGATGTTGCGCGGCAGGAGCGTCTCGAGGATTTCCTCTTCCGACGGCTCATACTCATAGGCGGCGCCGTTCAGGTTGATCGGCGGCGCGTCACCGTCGACGACGGCCGGGATCAGCTGCTTCGGCGTCGGCACCTGGGCGATGACCGACTGGAAGCGGCTGTAGATCAGGGTCACGACGTCGGCGTTGCCGGTCTCGAACTCCTCGGCGATCAGGGCGGCAATCGGCTCGGCGGCGGGCAGGCCGACGACCTTGTGGTCGCTCATCTCGAAGGTGCGGACGATGCGGTCGCCATAGAGACGGCCAAGGCCGTCGCGAACCTTGCGGCCCACGGCGATGATGCGGACATCCTTGCCGGAGTCGATCAGGGTCTTGATGCGCTCGCGCGCGGCACGGATGACGTTGGTGTTGAAACCACCCGCCAGACCCTTGTCGCCGGTGGCGACGACGATCAGGTGCTTCTGGTCCGAACCCGTGCCCGCCAGCAGTTTCGGCGCGCCATCGCCCGACACCCCGGCCGCCAGATTGGCGATCACGGCGGCCATCTTGCGGGCATAGGGGCGGGCGCTTTCAGCCTGATCCTGGGCACGCTTCAGCTTGGCCGCGGCGACCATGTTCAGGGCTTTCGTGATCTTCTGCGTGGACTTCACGCTTCCGATCCGATTGCGCATTTCCTTGAGGCTGGCCATCCGGCGCTACTTTCTCGCTATCCGACCAGGCTCAGGCGAACGTCTTGAGGAAGGCGTCCAGCACCGACTTCAGCTCGGCCTCGAGCTCGGCGGTCAGATCCTTCTTGGCGCGGATGCCGTCCAGAAGGCCGGCGTTCGACGACTTGATGCGGGCCAGCAGCTCGGTCTCGAAACGGCCGATGTCGCCGACAGCGATGCCGTCGAGGTAACCACGCGTACCGGCGTAGACCGAGACGACCTGCTCTTCCATGGTCAGCGGGCTGTACTGGGGCTGCTTCAGGAGTTCCGTCAGGCGCGCGCCGCGGGCCAGCAGTTTCTGGGTCGAGGCGTCCAGGTCAGAGCCGAATTTGGCGAAGGCGGCCATCTCGCGATACTGGGCCAGTTCGCCCTTGATCGAGCCGGCGACCTTCTTCATCGCCTTGGTCTGGGCCGAGGAGCCCACGCGCGACACCGAGATGCCGACGTTCACGGCCGGGCGGATGCCCTGGTAGAACAGGTCGGACTCGAGGAAGATCTGGCCGTCGGTGATCGAGATCACGTTCGTGGGGATGTAGGCCGAAACGTCGTTGGCCTGGGTCTCGATCAGCGGCAGGGCCGTCATCGAGCCCGAGCCGTAGTCGGCGTTCAGCTTGGCCGAACGCTCCAGCAGGCGGCTGTGCAGATAGAAGACGTCGCCCGGATAGGCTTCACGGCCCGGCGGGCGGCGCAGCAGCAGGGACATCTGGCGATAGGCCACAGCCTGCTTGGAGAGATCGTCATAGACGATCAGGGCGTGCATGCCGTTGTCGCGGAAGAACTCGCCCATGGCCGTGCCCGAGAACGGGGCCAGGAACTGCAGCGGGGCCGGCTCCGACGCCGTGGCGGCGACGACGATGGTGTAGTCCAGCGCACCGCGCTCCTCGAGCGTCTTGACGATCTGGGCCACGGTCGAGCGCTTCTGCCCGATGGCGACATAGATGCAGTACAGCTTCTCGCCCTCGCCCTTGGCGGCGGCGTTGGTCGATTTCTGGTTCAGGATGGCGTCGATGGCCACGGCGGTCTTGCCGACCTGACGGTCACCAATGATCAGCTCGCGCTGGCCACGGCCGATCGGGATCAGGGTGTCGATGGCCTTGAGGCCGGTCTGCATCGGCTCGTGCACCGATTTGCGCGGGATGATGCCCGGGGCCTTGACGTCGACGCGGCGACGCTCGGTGAACTCGATCGGGCCCTTGCCGTCGATCGGCTCGCCCAGCGGGTTGACGACGCGGCCCAGCAGGCCCTTGCCGACCGGAACATCCACGATCTCGCCCAGACGGCGGACCTCGTCGCCCTCGGCGATCTGGTTGTCCTGACCGAAGATCACGGCCCCGACGTTGTCGCGCTCGAGGTTCAGGGCCATGCCCTTCACGCCGGCCTTCGGGAATTCGATCATCTCGCCGGCCTGGACATTGTCCAGACCGTGGATGCGGGCAATGCCGTCACCGACGGACAGAACCTGTCCAACGTCGGACACGTCCGCTTCCACGCCGAAATTGGCGATCTGCGACTTGAGGATAGCCGAAATTTCGGCGGCGCGGATGTCCATGATGGGCTCTCTGGCTTTCGTCTTTTGGGTCCGGACCCGCGGGCCCGGTCGTCAATTGGTGTTGGATCAGGCCCGCTTGAGGGCGAATTTCATCTGGTCGAGCTTGGTCTTCAGCGAGGCGTCGAACAGGCGCGAGCCGACCTTCACCTTCAATCCACCCAGCAGCGACGGATCGACGCGGGCGGTCATTTCGGGGTCCTTGCCCAGGGCCTGGGTCAGGGCGGCCTTGATGCTGCGCAGCTGCCCGGCGTCGAGGGCGGCGGCCGAAACCACCTCGGCGGCGACGATGCCGGCCTGTTGCGCATACAGGGCGTCGAAGCCTGCAATCACCGCCGGCAGGTCACCGGCGCGATGGTTCTGGCCCAGCAGGCCGAGGAATTTCACGGTGGTGGCGTCAAATTTCGCCTTTTCGGCCACGGCGACCAGGCCACGGCGCTGGTCATCGGCCGAGATGACCGGCGAACTGGCCAGACGGCGCAGGTCCGCGCTCTCGCCCCAGGCAGCGCGCAGGGCGGCCAGGTCGGCGCGTACAGCGTCGAGACACCCGGTCTCGCCAGCGAGGTCAAACAGCGCCTTTGCATAGCGCGCGCCGACTTCTGTCGTTCTGAATTCGTCAGCCACTTATTAGGTCCGCCCAAGGGAAAGCGTAGATCGAAGCGTTCGGGTCGCGACCGGCAACGGGGTCCGTGCCGGTCAAAGGCTTGAAATGCTTAGGAAAGCACGCCAAGGGCCGTTTCGTGAGAAACGCCCCGTGGAAGCCGGGCGCCTGATAGCATGGGCTTTTCCCGCTCGCAACCGACGCGAACGGAACGATAGGGTCGCAGCGACGCTCCCGTCGATCACCGCGCCTCTATCCGGACCCCGTTTCGCCCATGGCCGCTTCGACATCCAGGAACGTCATCTTCGCGGCCCTCGCCGGGAATACAGCCATCGCCATCACCAAGCTGGTGGCGGCCCTGTTCACCGGCAGCTCGGCGATGATGAGCGAGGCGATCCATTCCGCGGTCGACACCGGCAACCAGATCCTGCTGCTGATCGGGCTGAAACGGGCGGCGCGCCCGGCCACGCCCAGCCATCCGTTCGGTCACGGGTTGCAGCTGTATTTCTATACCTTTGTCGTCTCCGTGCTGATTTTTGGCGTCGGCGCGGTCATTTCCATCCTGCACGGCATCCACCGGATCGAATTCCCCGAAGCGATCCAGACGCCCTGGATCAACTATCTGGTGCTCAGTCTGGCCATCCTGTTCGAAGGGGCCTCCTGGTATGTCGCCCTGCGGGCCTTCGACCGCGAGCGCGCCGGCCGCCCCTTCCTCGCCGCCGTGCGCAACAGCAAGGACCCGACGGTCTTCACCGTCCTGTTCGAGGATACGGCGGCGCTGGCGGGTCTGGTGGTCGCCCTGGTCGGCCTGGCGGCCAGCCAGTGGCTGGGCCTGCCGGTGCTGGACGGCGTGGCCTCGGTCGTGATCGGGCTCATCCTGGCCCTGACGGCGGCCTTCCTGGCCTTCGAGAGCCAGAGCCTGCTGACCGGTGAGGCCGCCGATCCCGAGACCCGGGAGGGGATCGCCACCATCGCCCGGGCAGAGCCCGGCGTGGTCGGCCTGAATGACTCCAAGACCATGCATTTCGGGCCGAACGAGATTCTCGTGGTTCTCAGCCTCGATTTCGACAATGCCCTGTCTGCGGCCCAGGTCGAGAATACCGTCGCCCGGCTGGAACATCGCATCCGCGCCGCCTATCCCCAGGCGGGCCGCATCTATGTCGAGGCCCAGAGCGCCGCCAGCCACGCCGCCGTCCGCGCGGCCGTCCTGGCGGGCGGAGGACCGGGTGCCCTGGTCAGCGTGGTGCCGGACGGCGACGGGGGCGACACTCGGGTCGCTTGATGGCGGACCGCCCTGCCGCTACCAGAGGCACAGATCATCTGATCCGGGACCCCCTTCATGTTCGACAGCATCACACCCCTTCTCACCGACCCGGCGGCCTGGCTGGCCCTCGTCACCCTGATCATCATGGAGGTGGTGCTGGGGATCGACAATCTGGTCTTCATCTCGATCCTGTCGAACAAATTGCCCGAAAAGGACCGCCCGCGGGTGCGCCGCATCGGCATCAGCCTGGCCCTGATCATGCGCCTGGCTCTGCTGGCGACGATCGGCTTCATCGTCGCCCTGACCCAGCCGGTGTTCGACCTGGGCCTGACCGGCCCGATCGAACATGGCGCGCCCCTGTTCGAGACGGCCTTCAGCTGGCGTGACCTGATCCTGATCGCCGGTGGCCTGTTCCTGCTGTGGAAGGCGACCAAGGAGATTCACCACACCGTCGACCCGAGCCCGACCTCTGGCATGCTCGACAAGAAGGATGTGGTCATCGCCAACGCCGGGTCGGCGATCGTGCAGATCATCATGCTGGACCTGGTCTTCTCGGTCGATTCCATCCTGACCGCCGTCGGCATGACCGATCATGTGCCGATCATGATGGTCGCGGTGATCGTCGCCGTCACCGTGATGCTGCTGGCCGCGACCCCGCTGGCCAATTTCATCGACAAGAACCCGACCGTGGTGATGCTGGCCCTGGGCTTCCTGCTGATGATCGGCATGGTGCTGATCGCCGACGGCTTCGGCGTCCATGTGCCCAAGGGCTATATCTACACTGCCATGGCCTTCTCGGGCCTGGTGGAGGGTCTGAACATGATGGGCCGCCGATCCGCCGAGAAAAAACACGCGGCACGGGAAGCCCATGAGGCGGAACTGAACCCGCCCGTGGTCAACTCGTCCGGAGCCTGATCATGCGCCGGGCCGGACTGTTCCTGCTTCTACTGCTGGCTCCGGTTCCGGCCCTGGCCCAGGCACCGGCGGCCCCGCCCGCGCCCGCCGCCATTCCGGTCTACGGATTCGAGATCGTGAACCGCTATCCGCACGACCCCCGGGCCTTCACCCAGGGCCTTGAGTTCCGGAACGGCGAATTGCTGGAGAGCACCGGTCGCAATCCGTCGACCGTGCGCCGGGTTCGGCTGGAAGACGGGGTCGTGCTGCAGCGACGCGACCTCGACAGCGCCTATTTCGGCGAGGGCCTGACCGCCTTCGGCGACCGCGTCCTGACCCTGACCTGGAAGGGCGGCAAGGGCTTCATCTGGGGTCCCGACGACCTCGAGCCGAAGGGTGAGTTCACCTATGCGGGCGAGGGCTGGGGCCTGACCCATGACACAGAGCGGCTGATCCTGTCCGACGGCACGGCGACACTGCGGTTTCTCGATCCCCACACCCTGGCCGAGACCGGTCAGGTGCCGGTGACCCTGCGTGGACAGCCCCTGGCCCGGCTCAACGAGCTGGAATGGATCGAGGGCCAGGTCCTGGCCAATGTCTGGCAGACCGACTTCATCGTCCGGATCGATCCGGCCACCGGCCGGGTCAACGGCATTGTCGACCTGACCGGCCTGATGCCCGACCGATCGGGACTGGATCCGACCGACGCGGTGCTGAACGGCATCGCCTGGGACCCGGACGGTCGCCGCCTGTTCGTCACCGGCAAGAACTGGCCGATCCTGTTCGAAATCCGGCTGACCGGACCGCGCTAACCGCGGCATTCTGTCGGGCGGCGGTCGTCGGCCCTCCGGGACCTCCCGACCCGACACCGCCTGGCGCTCAAGCAGCGAGCGCCCGTGGCGCGAGCGGTAGCGCTTCAAAGAAAACTATAGGGATCCACGTCGACGGTCAGCCGAACCGAACCCGGCACCTTCACCCGGGCCAGCCAGGCGCGCAGGAAGCCCTGCAGGTCGACGTCGCGGTCGGCCCGCACCAGCAGCCGTTTGCGCCGCCGCCCCCGGATCAGACCCAGCGGCGCATCGGCCGGCCCATAGACCTCCAGCCGTTCGGCATTGGGAATGGCCTGGGCCAGGGCCTGGGCCGTGGTCTCCACCGCCACCGCATTCTCGCCCGACAGGATCAGGGCCGCCAGCCGGCCGTAGGGCGGCAGGGACGCCGCCTCGCGTTCGGCCAGTTCGGCGGCGACGAAGCCGTCTCGGTCGCCGGCCGCCAGCGCCTGCAGCACCGGATGGTCGGGCGTCCAGGTCTGCAGCAGGGCCCGACCCGGCCGGTCGGCCCGGCCGGCCCGGCCGGTGGCCTGGGTCAGCAGCTGGAAGGTGCGCTCGGCCGCGCGCAGGTCACCGCCGCGCAGGCCGAGATCGGCATCGACCACCCCGACCAGGGTCAGGTTGGGGAAGTTGTGACCCTTGGCCGCCGCCTGGGTGGCGACGAGAATATCGATCTCACCCGCGACCATGCTCTGGATCAGGGCCCGGGCCGATTTCGCATCGGGCACGGTGTCCGAACTGAACACGGCGGTGCGGGCCTCGGGGAACAGGGCGCGCACCTCCTCCTCGACCCGTTCGACCCCGGGGCCGACGGCGACGAGGGAGTCGACCGCCCCGCAGGACGGACAGGCCTTGGGCCGGGCCATGGTAAAGCCGGTCAGGTGGCAGACCAGCCGCCCGGTATAACGATGCTCGACCAGCCAGCTGTCGGTGTCGGGAGCCGTCAGCCGGTGGCCGCAGGCCCGGCACAGCACCACCGGCGCATAGCCGCGGCGATTGAGGAACAGCAGGGTCTGCTCGCCGCGGGCGAAGGTCTCGCCGATCGCCTCGCGCAGGGGCTGGGACAGCCAGGTCTGGGGGTCGGGCGGGGTTTGCCGCAGGTCCAGCAGGGCGATATCCGGCAGGACCGCCGCCCCGTGCCGCGCCGCCAGCTTCAGCCAGCCGTAGCGACCGCCGTGGGCATTCCACAATGTCTCCAGCGACGGGGTGGCCGAGGCCAGGACCACCGTTGCCCCTTCGATCCGCGCCCGGGCCACGGCCAGGTCGCGCCCGTGATAGACCAGCCCGTCCTCCTGTTTGAACGAGCCGTCGTGCTCCTCATCGATGATGATCAGCTTCAGGTTCGGAAAGGGCAGGAACAGGGCCGAGCGGGCCCCGACGACGATCGGGCAGGTCCCGGCGGCCACGGCCTCCCAGACCCGGCGGCGGCGCGGCGGGGTCACGCCCGAATGCCATTCGGCCGGGGCCGCGCCGAACCGGGCGGTGATACGGGCGATCAGGTCCTGGGTCAGGGCGATTTCAGGCAGCAGGATCAGCACCTGGGCCGCCGGGTCGCGCCTCAGGGTCCGGGCCACGGCCTCCAGATAGGCCTCGGTCTTGCCAGAGCCGGTGACCCCGTCCAGCAGGAAGGGCTCGAAGCCGCCCCGGGCCGTGGCCGCGGCGATGGCATCCGCCGCCGCCGCCTGATCCGGGTTCAGCGTCGCCGGGGCATGGTCCGGATCCGGTGCAGCAAAGGCGGTTTCGGCCGTGATCTCGACGGTTTCCAGCACCCCCTCGTCGACCAGACCCTTGATCACCCCGGCCGAAACCCCGGCGACCCGGGTCAGATCGGCGGCCGTCATCGATGTCTCGGCCAGGGCCGCCAGCACCGCCGTTCGCGCCGGGGTGGCCCGGCCCGGCTCCCGCTCTCCGATGCGTCGCACGCGGCGCTCCGGGCGCGGTCGCGGGGCGCGCAGCCCCTTGAGGGCGGCGGCGGCCATCTCGCCGGGCGGACTCAGGGTCCAGCGCGCGGCCCATTCGACGAAGTCGACAGTCCGGGGCGGCAGGCGCGGATCATCAACCAGCGCCGCCACGGGCTTGAGCCGCCGGTTCGATCCGGTAGTCTCGCGCACCTCGACGACAATGCCGCGGATCAGGCGCGGGCCCAGCGGCACAGAGACCTGATCCCCGCGCTCCAGCGCCAGGTCCGCGGGCACCTCATAGTCAAAGGCCTCGGCCACCGGCAGGGGAATGAGCACGGAGGCGACTTTCACTGTCTGTCCCCCTCGGCTAGAACCAGCGGCATGAAACTCTTCCTCGACACAGCCGACGTCGCCGTCATCAAGGACATGGTCCCCACGGGCATGGTGGACGGCGTTACCACCAATCCTTCGCTGATCGCCAAATCCGGTCGTAACATCGCCGAGGTCATCGCCGAGATTTGCGCCCTCGTCGAGGGGCCGATCTCCGCCGAGGCCGTGGCGACCGATTTCGAGACCATGGTGCGCGAGGGCGAGAAACTGGCCGCCATCGCCTCCAATGTCGTGGTCAAACTGCCCCTGACCTGGGACGGACTGCGGGCGACGCGGGTGTTTGCCGACAAGGGTATCCGCACCAACGTCACCCTGTGTTTCTCGGCCGCCCAGGCCCTGCTGGCCGCCAAGGCCGGGGCGACCTTCGTCTCGCCCTTCGTCGGCCGGCTGGAAGATGTCGGCGCTGATGGAATCGGCCTGCTGGACGACATCCGCACCCTGTTCGACATCCATGATTTCAGCACCGAAATCCTGGCCGCCTCGCTGCGCAATCCCGAACAGGTCACGGCCGCCGCCCTGGCCGGGGCCGACGCCGCCACCCTGCCCGCCGAAACCTTCAAGGCCCTGATCAAGCACCCGTTAACCGACAAGGGTCTTGATGCCTTCCTGGCGGACTGGGGCAAGACCGGTCAGTCGATTCTGTAATCGCGCCCCTGACGGGGTTCCGGGAGAGATCTTGTTGAACGGTACGCCTGATCTTTTTCCGGACGTCGAGACCGACGCGCCGCACTGGCCGGAAATCCGCACCTGGCTGCAGGCCCATCCGCATTTCCTGCTCGACGACCGGACCCTGCTGGAAGAGATCGGTCTGAAGCCGCACGGCCGCAATGTCGTCGAGTTCGGCCGGGCCGCCCTGACCCGGCTGGAGGCCGCCGCCGAGCGCGAGGCCGACGCCCGCAAGCGGATCGAGGCCGTGGCCCGCGCCAATTTCGCCGCCCAGACCCAGACCCATGTCGCCGCCCTCGACCTGCTGGAAGCCCGCAATCCGTCGGATCTCGCCCGCCGGCTCGACGCGGTGGCACAAGGGCGTTTCGGCCTGGCCGGGGCCGCCATTGCCGTGGAAAAGCCCGGCGGCGTTCCCTTCGGCTGGCGTAGTCTTGAAGCCGGCGGTGTCGACGGCCTGCTGGGCGACCATGGCCTGACCTGGCTGGGCCCCCATTTTGACGAACTCGACCTGTTCAGCGCCCCGGACGCCGAGGTGAAATCGGTCGCCCTGATCCGCATGACCCCCCATTTTCCCGGGGCTGACGCCACCAGCCGCCCGGCCCTGTGCGCCTTCGCCTCGGCCGAGGCGGACGGTTTTACGCCGGAGATGGGCTGCGAACTGGTGGCCTTCATCGCCCGGGTCGTCGAACGCACGGCCGAACGATGGCCCATCCTGAACTGACCGCCGCCGCCGCCCTGTCGGCCTGGCTCGAACATCTGGCCCACGAACGGCGGCTGTCGCCGCGGACGCTGGAGGCCTATGGCCATATCGGACGGCAGTATCTGGCCTTCCTCGAACGGCATCGCGGCGCGGCCCAGCGCCTCGCGGACCTGGGCACGGTCACGGCCGCCGAGGTTCGCGCCCATCTGGCCGAGCGTCGCGGCGGCGATCATCCGCTGAACGCCCGGTCCCTGAGCCAGACCCTGTCGGCGATCCGCACCTTGCACGGGTTTCTCGACCGCCGACTGGACACCCCGTCCCCGATGGTCGCCCTGGTGCGCGGCCCGCGCGTCAAACCGTCCCTGCCGCGGCCGATCACCGAGGACCAGGCGCGCGGCCTGTTGCACGAACCGCAGGCCGATCCCGACCTGCCCCCGTGGGAGGCGGCCCGCGACCGGGCGGTCCTGACCCTGTTGTACGGCTGCGGCCTGCGAATTTCGGAAGGCCTGTCCCTGACCCGGGCCGACGCTCCGGTGCCGGAGACCCTGCGCATCACCGGCAAGGGCGGCAAGACGCGGCTGGTGCCGGTCCTGCCGGTCGTGCGCACGGCGGTGGACGCCTATCTGGCCCTGGTGCCGTTTCCACTGCAGCCGTCCGACGCCCTGTTCCGGGCGCGCCGGGGCGGGCCGCTGAGCCCGCGCCACGTCCAGGCCACGGTCCAGACCCTGCGGGGGCGGCTGGGCCTGCCCGACAGCGCCACGCCCCACGCCCTGCGCCACAGCTTCGCCACCCACCTGTTGGGGGCGGGCGCGGACCTGCGCATCATCCAGGAACTGCTGGGCCATGCCAGCCTGTCGACGACCCAGAAATATACGGCCGTCGACGCTGAACGGCTGATGGGGGCCTATGCGGCCGCCCACCCGCGCGCCTGACCGTCGCGGATTCGCCATCGGGCCGAAACCCGGCTTAACATGACGATCGAAACCGCCGGGGAGTCCGCCCTGACCGTCGATCGAACACCAGGACCTGATCGCAGACTCCTGCTCGCCGGGCTCGGTGCGACGTTTGGGGGATTCGGCGGCGCGCCCGTCTGGGCCCAGGACAACGGGCCCCGGGAGGCCGTGCCGCTCGCGCCCGCCGCCGATGTCGCCGAAATCCGCCTGCTGACCAATCTGTTCAACCGGGTCGGAGCCCGGGTCTATATCAACGGACAGGGCCCCTTTGTCTTTGTGATCGACACCGGGGCAGGCACAACCTCGATCGCCGATACGGTCGCCGATCGCCTGGGCCTGCCGGCCGGTGACCCGGTGTTGGTCCACGGCATCACCGAAGCGGCCATGGCCCGCACGGTCAGGGTCGAGCGGCTGGACCTGAACGGCATGGGCTTTCCGCAGCTGCAGTGCCCGGTGTTCCAGCGCGATCAACTGGGCGCAGACGGCCTGATCGGCCTTGATGTCCTGAGCCGTTTCCGCCTGATGTTCGACGTGGCGCGCCGCACCGCCACCCTGACCCTGCGCGGGGTTCGGATTGTCCTGGGCGGGGACGTCCAGACCGGCTCACGCATCCGCAGGGGCCGTATGAATACCGTCCGGGGGCGCTATGGCCAGCTGGTCCTGACCCAGGTGCAGGTCGACGGGCAGACAACCTCGGCCTTCGTCGACAGCGGGGCCCAGTATTCAATCGGCAATCTGGCGCTCAGCCGGGCGATCTCGGCCCGCAATCCGGACCGGCGACGCGCCCCCCGACCGGTGCGGGTCTATGGGGTGACGGGACAGCGGCTGAACGCTGACCTGCTGCAGGTCGACGATCTCAGGCTGGGCCTGACCCGGCTGGGCTCAACCCCCCTGCTGTTCGCCGACCTTCACTGTTTCGAGACCCTCGAAATGGCGGATCGGCCGGCCCTGCTGTTGGGGGCCGACGTGCTCAGCCGCTTCCACGAGGTGACCCTGGACTTCCCGGACAATGCCGTGGCCTTCACCGGCCGTCGCCCGGCCCCGACCCGCGCGCTGAACCGACCGGCGAGCCAGACGCCGCCGGTCAGGCCTGCATGGTCCAGTTCTCGACGCCCATGGCCGCCTGTTTGACGGCCTCGGACCGGGTCGGGTGGGCATGGCTGGTGCGGGCGATGTCTTCCGACGCCCCGCCGAAGGCCATGGCCAGACAGGCCTCGCCGATCATCTCGCCGGCCTGGGGGCCGAGGATGTGCACCCCGAGGATCCGGTCGGTCGTCGCGTCGGCCAGCACCTTGGCATAACCCTCGGTCTCATGATTGATCTTGGCGCGGCTGTTGGCGCTGAACGGGAATTTGCCAACCTTGTAGGCGACCCCGTCGGCCTTCAACTGGTCTTCGCTCTGACCGACCCAGGCCACTTCCGGCGACGTATAGACCACGCTCGGCACCAGGTTGTAGTCGACGTGTCCGGCCTTGCCGGCGATCAGTTCGATCACGGCGACCGCGTCCTCCTCGGCCTTGTGGGCCAACATCGGACCGGTGGTGACGTCGCCGATGACCCAGACCCCGTCCTTGCCGGTACGGAAATGATCATTGCCGATGACACCGCGCTTGTCCGGCTCCAGCCCGACCGTCTCCAGACCGAGTCCGTCCGTATACGGACGGCGGCCGATGGCCACCAGGACCACATCGCCCTTCAGCGTCTCGGCGGCCCCGCCGGCGGCCGGCTCGACGGTCAGTTCGACGCCGTCCTTGCCCGATTTGGCTCCCGTGACCCTTGAGCCCAGCTTGAAGGTCATACCCTGTTTGGTCAGGACGCGCTGGAAGGCCTTGGCCAGGTCGCTGTCCATGCCGGGACTGATACGCGGCAGATATTCAACCACCGTGACCTCGGCCCCGAGGCGACGCCAGACCGAACCCAGCTCCAGGCCGATGATCCCGGCCCCGATGACGATCAGGTGTTTGGGTACCGCCGACAGCGACAGGCCGCCGGTCGAGTCGATGACCTTGCCGGCCTCGAAAGACACGCCCGGCAACGGGGTCGGCTCGGAGCCGGTGGCGATGACGATGTTCCTGCCCGACAGTGTGGTGGTCTTGCCATCGGCGGCGGTGACCTCGACCCTGCCCGGGCCGGTGATGCGGCCACGGCCGCGGATCCAGTCGACCTTGTTCTTCTTGAACAGGAATTCGATGCCCTTGGTCAGGGCCTCCACGCTTTCGGCCTTCTGTTTCATCATCTGGACCAGGTTCAGCTTGGGGCTGACCTCGATACCCAGGGTGGCGAACTCGGTATTGGCGGCCTCATACATTTCGGAGGCGTGCAGCAGGGCCTTGGACGGCATGCAGCCGACATTAAGGCAGGTCCCCCCGAGGGTGTCGCGCATCTCGATACAGGCTGCGGTCATCCCCAGCTGGCCGGCGCGGATCGCGGCATTGTAGCCACCCGGTCCGCCACCGATGATGATGACGTCATACGAATTGGCTTCGGCCATGAAATCCTCTGGGTCTCGAACGGGCGCGGGGGGAGCGCGCGGAACCTAGCGTCCGCCCTGCGGGCGTCAACTGTCACAGCCGATATAGGCGTCCCGGAGGCGATCAAACAGGGTTGCGCTGCGCAACAGGTCGGATCGCCGCCTCAGATCGTCAGCTGTCCCGGGGTCCGGACCCGACGCCGGCGACGACTGGCCAGCACGACCAGAACGCCCACAACCAGCAGGATGGCCAGCACCAGCCAGGCTGGATCGATCCCGAGACCGGATGTGGCCGGGCCGACAGCCTCGGCCGAGCGGGCGGCGATGTCGCTGCCGCTCCCCCCGCTGTCGAGTGCCAGTCGCAGGGCCGCATCCGCGATGAAGCCGAGGAAATAGGCGATCGCCGCCCTGGGGTTGCCCGCCCCCAGCATCAGGGCCGCCACCAGATACAGGACCGCTGCAGCGATCCAGAGCACGGCGGTGGGCAGGCCTCCGCCCGCAGCCTCGGCACCGGCCCGCATCGCGGCGGCCCCGGGGGAGGCCCCCTCAAGGAAGGGGGACACGATCGGCCAGGCCAGCCAGCCGGCATAGGCAATGACGACCAGGACGAGGATGAAGCGCAGCAGTTTCATGGTTGAACCTCCCGTTTCGGGACAAGGCTAACCACTGTTTCGGGGTCGAGACCAGACCCGGGTCGTCGGGCCTCAGGCGCTGGCAGGCAGGGTGATGGCCACCTCGGCCCCGTCACCGGGACGGCTGTCGATCGACAGGACCCCGCCGGACTGGCGCGCGAAGGCATAGGCCTGGGACAGGCCCAGACCGGCGGCCCCCTCCTTGGTCGTGAAGAAGGGTTCGACCGCGCGGGCCGCGAGTTCGGCGTCCATGCCGGGACCGGAATCCCGCACGCTCAGCCGCACCCCGCCCTCCATCAGGGCCTCCAGCCGCACCGCGACCGAACCCCGACCGTCGAGGGCCTCGATCGCATTGGCGAGCAGGGCCCGGACCGCGCCGTCAAAGGCGACCGGATCCAGACGGACCCGGACCTCTTCCGACGGCCCCTCGATCATCAGGTCGATGCCCGAACCGGCCTGGTCGCGCAGCTTGCCCTCGAGACCGCGCAACAGCACGCCCGCGTCCAGCACCTGCAACACCGGCGAATCGTCGCCCTGGGAGAAGGCGGTCAGCCGCCGCGTCAGCAATTCGCCCTTGCGGCCCGCCGCCAGGGCGGCCTGGCCCAGTCGCCGGATCCGTCCCGGATCGTCGGCCTGGCGCAACATCATGTCCAGGGCCCCGGTCATCACGCCGAGCAGGGCGTTGAAATCATGCGCCACACCGCCGGTCAGCCGGCCGACGCTCTCCATGCGGCGACCCCCCTCCAGTTCGGCGCGGGCATCGGCCTCGACCTTGCGAGCGGCCTCATGGGCAGCCACAGCCTCGGCACGGGCCTGATCCGCCGCATGACGGGCCGCAACAGCCTCGGCCACCAGCGCCGCCTCGCGATCAGCCGCCTCGGCCGTCACGACCTCCACCGTCGCCGCCGCCGCCGCCGCCGCATCCGCCTCGCCGCGGCCCTCGGCCCGTTCGCCGGCCAGAAGCACGGCGTCCGGCACGCCGGCCTCATTCAGCAAGGGCAACAGGGACCAGCGGACCGGACGGTCCGACTCCATCCCGGACAGGATCGGGTCGTTCACCTCCCTGCCCGTGACAGCCGCCTGCAGGACCGCCTGGCCGGAGACCCGGTCGGCCGCGTCGAGGAAGACATCAACAAAGGCCTGGCCGGTCAGGTCGGCGACCGTGTCCAGCACACCGAGGGCGGTCCGGTTGGCTTCCCGTATCCGGCCGTCGGCATCCACCACCACCAGGGCGCTGGAAGCGGCCTCGAACACGCGACGGGTCAACGGATCGGACGGGGCGACCGGGACCTCGATCATCTCGACCGGGGCGGGCTCGGGCTGGGTCAGGCTTTCGGTCTCGACGATGGCGGCGATCGAACCGGTCACCTCGCCGCGCGTGTCCTCGATCGGCATGGCGGTGACCGAGACCAGCATTTTGCGGCGGGTCGCCGGATTGGCCATCAGATGCTGGAACCCCTTGACCGTCTGGCCGCGTAGGGCCCGGGCGCTGGGCAGCAGGTCGGGCGGCACGGGACGGCCGTCGGGATAGGTGATGCCCCAGGTGGCGGAATGGAACCGCAGGCCGATCAGTTCGGCGTCGCGCCGTCCCAGCAGTTGGTGGGCGGCCCGGTTGGCGAAGACGAATTTCCCGGCCCGGTCGGTCTCGACCAGGGCGACCGGAATGGCGTTCAGGGTTTCCAGCAGCCGGCGGTCGGCGGCCTCGGCGACCTTCTGGACCATGTCCAGCTGGTCACTGGTGCTGACGTGCCGCACGCGGTGGGTCAGGGCGAACCAGAGGGAGACCAGGGTAATCGCCGCCAGCACGGCACATGTGCCGCCCAACAGCAGAACCCAGTTCACCTCACCTTCCATGAACATGCGCGATCGTCCCAAAGTGGCGCCCTGCGCGCCTCGCCCGCGACACCTTGCAAGAGGCGAACCGCAGGATTGTGGCACCCCTGTGAAGCGAGTCGCCACTCCGCCCCCAACCCTGGACGGGATGTGAGCTCAAACGCGACGATTGGCCCCGGCAAAAGACTCCGGGCGGCGGGCGGGGATGGGTCTGATATGCCCCTGGCGAAGGGCGCGAAAGACCGCGCCGCGCCGGGGACAGACTTCTCGACTGGAGCGGGCGAAGAGATTCGAACTCTCGACCCCAACCTTGGCAAGGTTGTGCTCTACCACTGAGCTACGCCCGCACTCCGCGACGGGCCCTGCATGGGCGATCCGTCTCGTCGAGAGGCGGGCGTATAGCGGACACCCCGGCCCCCTCGCAAGCCCCTTTTTCGTTTCACCGCTTTTGTTTAGCCGCGCTGAGAAGGCTTCGCCTTCTCGACCCGACTCGGCCTGGCGCTTCGCGCTGCGCTCATGTCGGGAGCGACCGCGTCCCGTCCCAGGCCGGAGGCGCTCGGGCCGGGAGCGACCGCGTCGCGACCATAGCGCCCAAAAGACGATGCGGATCGTCCGGGGCGATCAGCCTCGAGCGATCCGCTTCCGGCGATCAGCGCGGGGCCATCCGGATCGCCCCGTCCAGACGGATGCATTCGCCGTTGATGTAGACGTTGCGAGCCAGTTCCAGCACCAGGGACGCATAGTCGGCCGGTGTGCCCAGACGACTGGGGAAGGGAATCTGGGCGGCCAGGGCGTCCTGGATCTTCTGGTCCATGTCGGCCATCATCGGCGTCCACATGATACCGGGCAGAATGGTGTTGCAGCGGATACCTTCCCGGGCCAGATCGCGGGCCACCGGCAGGGTCATCGCATAGACCCCGCCCTTGGAGGCCGCATAGGCCGCCTGACCCACCTGGCCGTCCTGGGCCGCGACCGAGGCTGTATTGACGATCAGGCCGCGCTCGCCGTCCGCCATCGGCTCCAGAGTCACCATTCCCGCCGCCGATTGCGACAGGACGCGGAACGTGCCGAACAGATTGACCCGCACGGTGCGCTCGAAGGACGCCATGTCATGGGCGCGGATCTCGCCGGTGTCCTTCTTGCGCGACACGGTCTTCTGGCCGGTGGCGATCCCGGCGCAACTGACCAGCAGCCGCTCCTGGCCATGGGCGGCCCGGGCCTTGATGAAGGCGGCGGCGACCGAGGCGTCATCCGTGACGTCGACCTTGCAGAAGACCCCGCCGATCTCACGGGCGATGGCCTCGCCCTTCTCCTCATTGAGGTCGAACAGGGCGACCCGGGCCCCGGTGGCGGCGATGGCGCGCGCCGTGCCCTCGCCCAGGCCAGAGGCCCCGCCGGTCACCACGGCCGCGATCGAACTGTCGAGTTTCATGGCCGGAGCCCCTATATTGGAATGAACGTAAGCGTATCGCGGGGCTTTAGCCGCCATGACCGACAATGCCAAACCCGCCGACCCGGACGCCGCGCTGGATCCGGCCCGCGCCCTGATTCCGTCGGTGCAGCGCGTCAATGAGACACGGGTCGCCCGCGGTTTCTGGCCCAAGATCCGGCGGACAGCCGCCCGCATCCCCTTCGCCGACCAGGCGCTCAGTGTCTGGTACGCGGCCCGGGACCCCGAAACCCCGGCGGCGGCCAAGGGGCTGATGCTGGGGGCGCTGGCCTATTTCGTCATGCCGATCGACGCCATTCCCGACGTCTTCGCCGGGATCGGCTTCACCGACGACGCCGCCGTCATCGCCGCCATGATCGCCATGCTGGGGGCCAACATCAAACGCCGACACCGGGATGCCGCCGCCGAGGCCCTGAAGCGCCTCCAAGGCGACTGAACCCGCCCCGGGATCAGGACTCGACCGTCACCACGATCTTGCCCATGGCGCTGCGGTCGCCCAGGGCCTGGATCGCCAGATGGGCCTGTTCCAGCGGGAAGGTGCGGCTGACGCGCGGCTTGATCTTGCCCTCGCTCCAGAATTTGAACAGCTCGGCCATGTTGGCGGCATGCCCCGCCGGATCGCGCGCCACGGCGGCCCCCCAGAAGACCCCGATGACCGAGACGGACTTCAACAGGGTCAGATTCAACGGCAGGGACGGAATCCCGGCCGGAAAGCCGACGACCAGATAGCGACCGTTCCAGTCCATCGCCCGCAGCGCCGGCTCGGCATAGTCGCCACCGACCCCGTCATAGACGACGTCGGCCCCGTCGCGACCCGTGGCCAGTTTGAACTCGCCCGACAGCTGTTTCTGGGCCTCGCGGTCCAGCTTGCCCGAGGGGTAGATCAGGCCGTTGTCAGCCCCCAGGTCCAGGGCGAACTCGACCTTGTCATTGGTCGAGGCGGCGGCCACCACCCGGGCCCCCATCGCCTTGCCCAGCTCGACCGCCGCTGCACCGACACCCCCGGCCGCACCCAGCACCAGCAGGGTTTCGCCCGGCTGCAGCAGGGCCCGGTCCTTCAGCGCATAATAGCTGGTGCCATAGGTCATGATCAGGGCCGCGGCGGTCTCGAAATCCATGCCGTCGGGAATGGGGATGACCGAGTCCGCCCGCACGGCGAGACGTTCGACCAGACCGCCCCAGCCCGGAACGGCGATGACCCGGTCGCCCTTGCGCAGATGTTTGACACCCTCGCCGACCGCCTCGATCACCCCGGCCACCTCGCCCCCGGGCGAGAACGGTCGCGCGGGCTTGAACTGGTAGCGATCCTCGATGATCAGCGTATCGGGGAAATTGATCCCCACGGCCTTCACCTCGATGATCACCTCGCCCTTCATCGGCGTCGGATCCAGAACCTCCTCGACCACCAGGGTCTCGGGGCCGCCGGGGGTCTTGGAGAGTACTGCACGCATGTCGAAATTCCTGAAAGGTGGGCCGGATCTGGCGACCGGGGGACCCGAAACCGCCAGAATTCGGCGTCACGGGGAGGCCGTGAAACTTGCACGGACCGCCGGATCACGCGCATGGACAGGTCGAATACAAACCGCCCGGCGACGGCGCGAGACAGAACGCTAGCGGTCGCCGCCGCCCCAGGGAAGAGCCAGCCATGACCCGACACGCCCTTATTCTCCATGGCGGTGCCGGTGCCCGTCCGGAGCGCAACTACGATCGCGAGATCGACAACATGCGTGCCGTGGTCGAGGCGATGAAGATCCGGCTCGAGGCCGGGGCCTCGGCGCTCGACGTCGCCGTCGAGGCTACGGTGATGCTCGAGGACTCGGGCCTCTATGTCGCCGGGCGCGGGGCCTCGCCCAACCTGGCCGGGGCCTATGAGCTGGACGCCAGTCTGATGGACGGGGCCACGCGCAAGGCCGGGGCCGTCGCCGCCCTGCAGGGCTTCCGCAATCCGGTCCGCGCCGCCCGGGCCGTGATGGACCGGACCCCCCACGTGATGCTGGTCGGCGAGGGCGCGGCCCTGTTCGCCCATGACCAGGGGCTGGAGGCGATCGGCGACGAGGCCGCCTGGTTCACCCACGCCGGCAAGGGCGAGGACAACCATCCGCCCGGCACGGCCCCCGATGTGCTGGCCGGGGCCCTGTCGCACGGCACCGTCGGCTGCTGCGTGCTCGACTCGGCCGGTCGCCTGGCCGCCGCCACCTCGACCGCCGGGGTGTTCGGCAAGATGCCGGGCCGGGTCGGCGACACCCCCATCCCCGGGGCCGGAAGCTGGGCCGATGGCCATGTCGCCGTCTCGGGCACCGGTCAGGGCGAGTATTTCATCCGCACGGTCGCCTGCGCCCAGGTCAGCTGGCGCGTGGCCGCCGGGGCCAGCCTCGACGACGCCACCCGCGCCGTGATCACCGAGATCGGTGACCTTGGCGGCGACGGCGGCCTGATCGCCCTCGACCGTGACGGCCACATCGCCCATCCGTTCAACAGCCAGGGGATGAAGCGCGCCTGGCTGACCACCGACGGCGAAATCGGCGTCGAGGTTTTCGGCCAGACCACGGCCTGACCACGGCCTGACATTACAGCTCCGTAACGTGCGTGGAGGCGCGGCCCTGATAGGGTTGTGAAAAGCCCCTGACGGGGCCGTCCGGGAACCCACGCATGAAACTTCGTCTGATCACCACCGCCGCCGTGGTCGCCCTGCTGTCGTCCAGCCCCGCATGGGCCTATGAGGCCGCAGCTCCGGCCACCGCCGTCACTGTCACCGTCGCCGACACGGCACCGACCGGCATCGAGGTACCGCCGCTGGGCTTCACCCGGCGCACCCTGGCCAATGGCCTGGAAATCTATTCGGCCCTGGATGCCAACACCTCGAACGTCACGGTCCAGGTCTGGTACCGGGTCGGCTCCAAGGACGACCCGGCCGGTCGCTCGGGCTTCGCCCACCTGTTCGAACACCTGATGTTCAAGGCCACGCGCAACCTGCCGCCCGAGACCTTCGACCGGCTGACCGAGGATGTCGGTGGCTTCAACAACGCCTTCACCGCCGACGACATGACCGCCTATTACGAGGTCGTCCCCGCCAACCATCTGCAGCGGATGCTGTTCGCCGAGGCCGAACGGATGGGGTCGCTGGTCGTCGATGAGCCGACCTTCGATTCCGAGCGAGACGTGGTGAAGGAAGAATACCGCCAGCGGATCCTGGCCAGCCCCTATGGTCGGCTGTTCGGCCTGTTCACGCCCCAGACCATCTATCTGGACTCGCCCTACCGCCGTCCCGGGATCGGTTCGATCGAGGAGCTGGACGCCGCCACCCTCGATGACGTCCTGCGCTTCCACCAGACCTACTACAGACCCGACAATGCCATCCTGATCGTCGCCGGCAATTTCGATCCGGCGCAGATGAACGCCTGGATCGACCAGTATTTCGGCCCGCTGAAGCGGCCCACGACCCCGATGCCGGCCAATGACGTGGTCGAGCCCGAGCCGACCGGACCGCGCGAGGCCACCTTCTACGCCCCCAATGTGCCCCTGCCCGCCGTGGTCATGGCCTGGCCGACCGTCGCCTATCGCGACGCCGACCGCGCCGCCCTGACGGTACTGGACGGCGTCCTCTCCACCGGCGAGAGCAGCCGGTTGTACCGGTCGCTGGTCTATGACCAGCAGATTGCCGCCCAGATCGGGTCCAACCCGGACTTCGCCCAGCAGGCCGGTAATCTGACCGCCTATGCCATCATGACCCAGGGCCAGTCGCCCGAGGCGGGCATCGCCGCCCTGAAGGCCGAGATCGCCCAACTGCGCGATGAACCGGTGAGCGCCGCCGAACTGGCCGAGGCCAAGAACGAACTGGTCGCCAATACCCTGCGCGGACGGGAGTCGGTCGATGACCGCGCCACCACCCTCGGCAATGTGCTGATCATGACCGGCGACGCCAGCGTGGCCGACCGCGAGATCGCCGACATCCAGGCGGTTACGGCCGCCGATGTGCAGCGGGTGGCCCGGCGCTATCTGACCGACGACCGCAGCATCACCATGCGCTATCTGCCGGCCGACGACGAGCATCCGGCCTCGGTGCAGAACATGAATGTCGACGCCCCGGTGACCCTGGCCGAACTGGCCCCGGTCGGGACGCCCGCGACCCTGCTGCCTGCAGAACAGCGGCTGTCCCTGCCCCAGCCCGGGACCGAGATCGCCCCGGTCACGCCGCTGGTGTCGGACTTCCGCCTGTCGAACGGCCTGCGTGTCCTGGTCGCCGCGACCGAAGGCCTGCCGCTGGTCTCGGCCCGGCTCAGCTTCGAGGCCGGCTCGGCCGAGGATCCTGCCGGCAAGGCCGGGGTCGCCGCCCTCACCGCCGCCCTGCTGACCCAGGGCACGGCCGACAAGTCGGCTCCGGAGATCGCCACCCAGATCGAACAGCTGGGGGCCTCGGTCGGGGCCGGATCGGGCGTCGATTTCTCCAACGTCTATGCCAATGCCCCGGCCGACGTCTTTCCCCAGGCCATGGCCCTGATGGCCGACCTGGTGCGCAATCCGGCCTTCGCCGCAGAGGAGCTGGAGCGGCAGCAGGCCCAGACGCTGGACGGCCTGCGTGTGGCCCTGAGTCAGCCCGGGACCATCGCCTCCCAGACCGTGGCCCGGGTCATCTACGGCGGGGCCCCCTACGGGGCACCGTCGGGTGGCACGGTCAACAGCATCCCGGCCATCGACCGCGCTGATGTCGCCGCCTTCCACCGGGCCTATTACCGGCCGTCGGACGCCACCCTGGTGTTTTCGGGCAAGATCACCCCGGCCGAGGCGCGCACCCTGGCCCAGCAGGCCTTCGGTGACTGGCGCAATCCGGCCGACGCCGCCGCGACCGCCGCCCACCCGGCCGGCACAGTGCTGAGCCCGCGGATCATCGTCATCGATCAGCCCGGTGCCGGTCAGGCCGCCGTCGTGGCCGCCATCCGTGGCGTGTCACGCACCGACGCCGACTATTTCCCGCTGACGGTCGGCAACACCCTGCTGGGGGGGGGCTTCTCGTCGCGGCTCAATCAGGAGATCCGCATCAAGCGCGGCCTGTCCTACGGGGCCGGGTCCTCGCTCGGAGCCCGTCAGGACGTCGGCGTCTTCACCGCCTCGGCCCAGACCCGCAACGATGCCGCCGTGGAGGTGTCCGACCTGATCCTGGCCGAGATCGCCAGCCTGGCGACCACCCCGACCACCGAGGCGGACCTGGCCCCGCGCCGGGCAACCCTGATCGGCGGCTTCGGTCGCTCGCTGGAGACGGTCGACGGGCTCGGCGGTCTGGTGGCCAACCTGGCCCTGTACGACCTGCCGATGAGCGAACTGGCCGCCTATGCCGGCCGGGTCCGTGCCGTCACGCCCGAACAGCTGGAGGCCGCCTTCGCCCGCCATCTGCCGGTCAATGAGGCCAGTCTGGTGATCGTCGGCGACGCGGCCCAGTTCATCGACGCCCTGCGCGCCAAACATCCGGACGTCGAGGTCATCCCGTTGACCGACCTGAACCTGGACTCGGCGACGCTGCACTAGAGCGGGTCACAAGCCCCCGTCCGCCCGACGGGCGGGGGCACCGGTCGTCAGCCGCCGAGGCAGACCACCTGGGCCACCCGCAGGTCGCGCCGCATCGCGTCGGCGACCCGGCCATAGTTGTCGATCGTGACCGGCTCGCCCAGCAGCGGTTCATCAGCCTCCTGCAGGCCGCGCAGGGCGGCGCTGAAGCCTTCGGGCACCGTCGTATAGATCCGGCCGCGACGCGGGGCCTGGGCGATGGTCACACCCAGCGCCCGCCCCTGCCGGTCCAGCACCGGCGCACCGGACAGTCCGGCCAGGGTGCCGTCCAGTCCGGCCGTGCGGCCGACCTCGGCCCAGGCCAGGGCCTCTTCCTCGCGATGGCCACGGGCGCGGCCCTTCAGCGTTTCGCGACCCAGCAGGCGGGTGGTGACCTCACCGGCCCCGCCCTGCGGGAAGCCGGGATGAAAGGCGCGCTGGCCCGACCGCAGCGGCCGGTTCAGGGCCACCGGCACCGCCGGGGGACCGCCCTCGGTGATCAGGACCGCGACATCGGCGCGCGGGGCCAGACGCACGGCAGCGGCCACCGCGCGCCCCCCTCCGACCACCAGGGCGGGCTTGCGGCAGCCCTCGACCACATGACGGGCGGTGACCCAGCGACCATCGGCGGCGATGGAAAAGGCGGTGCCGGCGGTCGGCCGGAACAGGGAGTCGGGGGCATTGACCGTGACCGCGGGGTCGAACGGGGTCACCGGTCCCAGCAGGGCGTCCTCGATCTGATCCAGCGGCGGTGGGGCCGGCGGGGCATCCGCATTCTCACGGCGGCCCAGCGAGACCACCACGAGCACGCCGACGACGGCACCGTAGATCAGCCAGTCGGGCAGGCGAGGAAAATACATGGGCGCGTCAGCCCGTCAGGGCCGCTGCCAGGATCAGGGCCGTGGCCAGCTTGGCCCCGACCAGCAGCACCGCCGCCGAGATCTCACCCTCACGAATACGCTGCGGCAGGCCGGTCAGCAGGGTGTCGACGATGCGGAAGGCGAACAGCTGCAGCACCACTGTCGCCACGCCCCAGATGGCGATGTCGCGCACCGAGGTCGAGACCGACAGGGAGACGGCCAGCGGCACGGCCAGGCCGACCAGAATGCCGGCAAAGGCCACGGCCGCAGCGGAATTGCCGTCGCGGATCAGCGCGATCTCTTTCCACGGGGACAGCATCGCATAGACCGCCGCGCCCACGACCAGCAGGGCCAGGGTCAGGCCGAGATGCATGACCATGACCGGGAAGCCGCTGGCGAACGCCTGCACCTCCGGGCTGGACAGAACATTGGTAAGCGACGAGGGGTCCATGGAAATTCCGGCGAACGAAAGCAAAACATCCTTGCCTGATTGCGGACGTGATCCGCAAGCGTCGGCGGGCCACACCCGGTCAAGAAAGGTGACGGTGCGTTTCGGGGACCCCGACCAGGCCCCCGGGATTCAGGCGGCCACGACGGCGTCCGGGTTCGCCTTGCGCAGGGCGGAGGCGCGGACCTTTTCGCTTTCGGATTTCAGCTGGCCGCAGGCGGCCAGGATGTCGCGACCGCGCGGGGTGCGGATCGGCGAGGCATAACCGGCCTTGTTGAGGATGGCCGCGAACCGTTCGATCGTCTTCCAGTCCGAACACTCATAGTCGGTGCCCGGCCACGGGTTGAACGGGATCAGATTGACCTTGGCGGGAATGCCCTCGATCAATTTCACCAGCGCCCGCGCCTCTTCGGGACTGTCGTTGATACCCTTCAGCATCACATATTCGAAGGTGACCCGGCGGGCGTTGGAGATGCCGGGATAGGCGCGGATGCCGGCCATCAGCTGGTCCAGCGGATATTTCTTGTTCAGCGGCACCAGCACGTCGCGCAGGGCGTCATTGGTGGCATGCAGGCTGATCGCCAGCATGGCCTGGGTATTGGTTCCCAGTGGCTCCAGCTGCGGCACCACGCCCGAGGTCGAGACGGTGATGCGACGCCGGGACAGGGCGATCCCCTCGCCGTCCGAGATGATCTCGATCGCGTCGGCGACATGGTCCAGATTATAGAGCGGCTCGCCCATGCCCATGAAGACGATGTTCGACAGCCGGCGCTCGTCCTGGTCGGTGACGTCCTCGCCGAATTTGGGCCATTCCTCGAGGTCGTCACGGCAGACCTGGACCTGGGCCACGATCTCGGCTGCGGTCAGGTTGCGCACCAGCTTCTGGGTGCCGGTGTGGCAGAAGGTGCAGTTCAGGGTGCAGCCGACCTGGGAGGAGACGCACAGGGCACCGGCCCGGCCGACGTCAGGGATGTAGACGGCCTCGACCTCGATGCCCGGTGCCGTACGGATCAGCCATTTGCGGGTGCCGTCCTTCGACACCTGGCGTTCGACGATCTCGGGCCGGGCGACAGTAAAGACCTCGGCCAGCTTCGCCCGGGTTTCCTTGCCGATGTCGGTCATCAGGGCAAAGTCGGTGACGCCGTAGAAATGGATCCAGCGCCACACCTGGGTGGCACGCATCTTCGCCTTCTCGGGCGGGCAGACGCCGGCGGCGATCAGGGCCTCGCGCAGGGCCGTCCGCGTCATCCCCGACAGGGTGACGGGCGCGGGGGTGGCGGGCGTGGAGACACGCGAAAGATCGAGCGTGACGCTCAAGGCGATGATCCTGCGAAAACGGGGGAAGGCCGGCCTTATAACACAGATCGTCCGGGATTTAAGGCGCGGGAATGACGCTTGATCCCGACCACCGGCGTCTCTAGAAGCCGCGGGGTTGGGGAGTAGCAGCCGGCATCGCCCAGCCGGGATCGTATCAACACACTCGCACCTCCGTGGTGCGTGGTGCGATCAGCGGACCATCCGCCTTGCGAGACCAGCGCGCCCTCTGTCCGGCACCGGCCGGGGCGGGGGTGTGCTGTCACGCATCCGGTGGAGTCCCGACCCATGTCCCCGATCACCATTCTGCTGCTGTCCCTGAGCCTGTCCGCCGACGCCTTCGCTGCCGCCATCGGGCGCGGGGCCGTGCATCGCCCCACCCTGCCGGAGGCCCTCAGGGCCGGGCTGGTGTTCGGAATCATCGAGGCCGTCACCCCGGTGTTCGGCTGGGCCCTGGGCCTGGCCGCGGCCGATTTCGTCCAGTCGGTAGATCACTGGATCGCCTTCGGCCTGCTGGGCCTGGTCGGCGGCAAGATGATCTGGGAAGCGACCCGGAGCCCCTCTCCCGACGACGCGGCCCCCGCCCGCCCGCGAAGCCGGGGCCGGCTGGCCCTGGTCGCCACCGCCGTGGGAACCAGCCTGGACGCCGCCGCCGTCGGCGTCTCCCTGGCCTTTCTCGGCGTCAACATCGGCGTGATTGCCGTATCGATCGGCCTGACCACCTTCGTGCTGGCGACCCTGGGCATGCTGGTCGGCCGCGCCGCCGGGACCCGGCTGGGTCCCATCGCCGAACTGATCGGCGGCATCCTGCTGATCGGCATGGGCACGCGCATCCTGCTGGAGCACCTCGGCCTGATCGCCTGGTAAGGCGCTACAGGATGAACCGGCTCAGGTCCGCATTCCTGGCCAGATCACCGACCTTGTCGCGCACCGCCGCCCCGTCGAAGGTGACGGTCTGGCCCGACAGGTCGGCGGCCCGGTAACTGGTCTCTTCCAGCACCTTTTCCAGCACCGTCTGCAGCCGCCGCGCCCCGATGTTCTCGACCGCGCCATTGGCGGCTACCGCCGCATCAGCCAGGGCCTCGACCGCGTCGTCGGTGAACACCAGCGTCACCCCCTCCGTCGCCAGCAGGGCCTGGTTCTGGCGGATCAGATTGGCCTCGGGCTCGACCAGGATCCGCTTCAGGTCATCACGGGTCAGGGCCTTCAGCTCGACCCGGATCGGCAATCGTCCCTGCAACTCCGGCAGCAGGTCACTGGGCTTGGAGACGTGGAAGGCCCCCGAGGCGATGAACAGGACGTGGTCCGAGCGCACCGGTCCGTATTTGGTCGAGACCGTGGTGCCCTCAATCAGCGGCAGCAGGTCGCGCTGGACCCCCTCGCGCGAGACATCGGCCCCCGAGGTGCCCTGGCGCGCGGCGACCTTGTCGATCTCGTCCAGGAAGACGATGCCCTCGTTCTCGGCCAGCAGCAGGGCCTCCTTGGTCAGACTCTCCTGGTCCAGCAGCTTGTCACTCTCCTCGGCGACCAGCGGGCCCACAGCGTCGCGCACCGGCAGCTTGACCGTCTTGCTGCGCGGTCCGCCCATCTTGCCGAGCATCTCACCGAGATTGATCATGCCGACATTGCCGCCGCCGGGCATATCGAACCCCTGCATCGGCGAACTGGTATCGGTCAGGGCGATCTCGACCTCCTTGTCATCCAGCTCGCCCGCGCGCAGCTTCTTGCGGAAACTGTCGCGGGTCGCGGGCTGCGACCCCGGTCCGACCAGGGCGTCGAGCAGCCGCTCCTCGGCCGCCCCTTCGGCGCGGGCCTTGACCCCGGACCGGCGTTTGTCACGCACGATCACCAGGGCGCTCTCGACCAGGTCGCGCATGATCTGGTCGACGTCGCGGCCGACATAGCCGACCTCGGTGAATTTGGTCGCCTCGACCTTGAGGAAGGGCGAGCCGCCCAGTTTCGCCAGCCGCCGGGCGATCTCGGTCTTGCCGACGCCGGTCGGACCGATCATCAGGATGTTCTTGGGCGTGACCTCGTCGCGCAGGTCCTCCGGCACGCGCTTGCGCCGCCAGCGATTGCGCAGGGCTACGGCCACGGCGCGCTTGGCCTCGTCCTGGCCGACGATGAACCGGTCCAGTTCGGAGACGATTTCGCGGGGGGACAGGTCGGTCATCGGGCTGCCTCCGTCGCCGGAGACCGGTCACCCAGAACCTCGACCGTCAGATTGCCGTTGGTGTAGACACAGATCTCGGCGGCGATGGCCATGGCCTTGCGCGCCACCTGTTCGGCATCGAGTTCGGTGTGATCGATCAGGGCCCGGGCCGCCGACAGGGCGAAATTGCCGCCCGATCCTACCGCCGCCACCCCGTGTTCGGGCTCCAGCACATCGCCGACGCCGGTCACGGTGAAGATGGAGGTCGCGTCCGCCACCAGCAGCATCGCCTCCAGCCGGCGCAGATACCGGTCCGTACGCCAGTCCTTGGCCAGGTCGACACAGGCCCGGGCCAGCTGGTCCGGATACTGTTCCAGCTTGGCCTCCAGCCGTTCGATCAGGGTGAAGGCATCGGCGGTGGCCCCGGCAAAACCCGCCAGGACCCGGCCGTCCGCCAGGGTGCGCACCTTGCGTGCGGCCCCCTTAACGATGGTCGGCCCCATCGAGACCTGGCCGTCGCCGGCGATCACGGTGAGACCGTTTCGTCGCACCGCCAGGATGGTGGTGCCGTGCCAGTCGGGGAAGGTCGGATGCGATTGGGTCATGCAGGGCAGATGGCGACGCAATTGAAGCACATCAAGGCGAAAGCCATGAAGTTTCAACGGGACCCAAAGCCATATTATTGCCCATGTAATCCGTTACATTGTTAATACGTACCCTTAACCTGTCTAAATTGGGCCAAAGCTTTGCTATACCGGCTGATCTTCGTGAGCGACGCCGTTGGCCCCACAGGCACGACCACCCTGTCGATCGCCCAGATTCTCGGGGTTTCGGAACGCAACAACCGGCGCGACGACCTGTGCAGCGCCGTCCTGTTCCATGGCGGCAAGATCCTGCAGGCGGTCGAGGGAGCCCGCGCCGACATCGACCGGCTGATGCGCCGCCTCTCGACCGATCCCCGCCATTGCAGCCTGCGCATTCTCAGTGACGACCCGATCGACAGTCGCCGGATCAAGAGTCCGATGGCGCTTTGCGCCGTGCCGGCCCGCGAAGTCAGCCGGCGACTGGGTCAGCGCGACCTGACGCAGCTGAGCGCCGAGGAGGCACGGACCCTGCTGGGGGCCTGCCCCCAGTCCTGGCGCGTCGCCGCCTGACCCCGCCGGGGTGACCCGACGCCGGACCCGCGCTAGAGTTCGCGGGTGAACTTTTCAGACATCGAGATCGAGCGATACGCCCGTCACCTGGTCCTGGCCGAGATCGGCGGGCCGGGACAGCAGGCCCTGGCCCGGGCCCGGGTGCTGATCGTCGGCCTCGGCGGGGTCGGCGGGCCGGCGGCCCTGTATCTGGCGGCAGCAGGGGTCGGTGCCCTCACCGTGATCGACGACGACACCGTGGCCCTGTCCAACCTGCAACGCCAGATCGTCTTCGACACCGCCGACGTCGGCCGGGCCAAGGTCGAGGCGGGGACCGAACGCCTGGAGGCCCTGAACCCGGGCGTCGCGATCCGGGCCCTGGCCGAACGGCTGACGGCCGCCACCGCCACCGGGATGATCGCCGGTCATGACCTGGTGCTCGACGGCAGTGATGATTTCAGCACACGGTTCGCGGTCAACGCCGCCTGTGTCGCCACCGGCGTCCCGCTGGTCTCGGGGGCCCTGGGCCGCTGGAGCGGTCAGGTCGCGGTCTTCGAAGGCCGCCCCTGCTACCGCTGCCTGGTCCCTGACATTCCGCCCGAGGCCGAATCCTGCGCCCGCGCGGGGGTCGTCGGGGCCCTGGCCGGCGTGATCGGGGCCATGGCGGCCCTTGAGGCGATCAAACGGATCACCGGGGCCGGCACGCCCCTGTCCGGCCGGCTGATGCTCTACGAGGGCCTGGCCGGAACCGCACGGACCGTGGCCCTGCCCGCCGACCCCGCCTGTCCGGTGTGCGCCGGCGGCTGATCTCAGTCGGCCGACACCGGCGTGTCCACGGCCGGGACCGGACCTGCCCCGCCGGCCGGAAGGTGGGTGGCCAGGAAGGATTCCATCTCGCTCAGAACCCGCGTTTCGTCACGGCTGAGCCAGCGGCTGTGGCCGGCCCCCTCCATCACCACGAGGTGGACATCCTTTCGGGCACGGCGCAGGGCCCGCTCCATGTCCCGCGACTGGCTGACCGGCACCACCGTGTCCGCCTCGCCGTGGATCAACAGCACCGGCAGACGCCAGTCGTCGACCGCCCGGATCGGCGACACGGCGTCCAGCGCCGCCCGGTCATCCCGCGGATCGCCGATCGCCTTCAGCCAGTATTCGTAACTGTCGGAGTTCGCCCCCTCCTCGGTCCAGACCCAACGCAACATGGTGACCAGGTCGGACGGACCGGCGATCGAGATGACACAGCGGTAGAGGTCGGGCTGGCTGGCCCCGGACTGCAGCGCCGCATAGCCCCCGTAGCTGGCCCCGACGATACAGGCCCGGCCGGACTCGGCCAGGCCCGCAGCGATCAGATGGTCGACCCCGGCCGTGACGTCGTCCTGCATCCGGCGACCCCATTGACGATAGCCGGCCTGGGCGAAAGCCCGCCCCATGCCGGCCGAGCCGCGGAAATTGGGCTGGAACACCTGGTAGCCGCGTGTGGCCAGGAATTGGGCCCAGGTGTCATAGGTCAGATAGTCCCGGGCCTCCGGTCCGCCGTGCGGCATGACCACAAGCGGCAGGACGGCGTCGGGCGCCGCCCCCGGCGGGCGCGTCAGATAGCCGAACAGGGGCTGGCCGTCGGCCGCCGTATAGTCGATCCGCGACATCGTCCCGAGGGCGGTCTCGGGCAGTCGCGGATAGACCGCGTCGATATATTCCATGCGTCGCTCGTCGACGTGGAAGATGAAGAGCTCGCCGGGATTGTTGGGGGCCGAGGCCCGGACCAGCCAGCGCCCACCGTCCCGCGCCTGGGAGACCACCGAGACGCTCCAGCCCTCGCCGAAGAAGCGGCGGATTCCCGACATGACCGCATCGTCCTGCGGATCGAGGAAGTCGCAGCGATAGATGTCGGCCCAGTAGCAGCCGGCGACCAGTTCCCCCGAGTCGGCATTCTGCAGGATGCCGGTCACATCATAAGCGGGTTGCTGCCAGATCGCCGGGCCCATGGTGCGGCTGGTGAAGTCGAAGATATGCACGGCGGCCGTGGTGTCGTCCCCTTCCGGGGCCTCGGGCTGGACGGCGACATAGACCTTGCCGGGCGCTCCGGTCCCGCCCAGGATTTCGTAGTCCGGCAGGTCGCGAATCTCGTTGCGCCGCAGGCGATAGACCTCGGACCAGCTGCCGTCCGCCTCAAGCGCCTCCATGATCTCGATCTGGCCGACGCGGCGATAGGCGATGCGGCCGACGACGGTACCGTCACGATCGGTCACATAGTCGAGGACCCGGCGGTGGCCGGTCAGGACCTGCTCGGCCTCCCCGGTCAGGATATTGACGCGAGCCACGTCCAGCGAGCCCAGGGCCGTGCGATAGATCATCAGGATGTTGTCCGGATCGTTTCGCAACAGGTCGAGCACCTCGCCCGGCCGCGTATCCTTGGTGTCCGGGGCCTTGAGCTGAATGTGCGACGTGCCGTCCCGGGACATCGACAGGACCGACCGGCCGTAACGGTAGGACCGGATGTCGCCGGTGTCGCGATTGCCCGATCGCCTGACCTCCATCCGCGTGATCCCGATCACCAGCCGGTCGTCGGTCTTCCAGCGGATCCAGTCGATATAGACACCGCCGAAACTCTCGCGCGCCTCCCCGCCGGTCAGGACCATGACGGTCTTTTCCTGAAGATCGCGAACCTGGATGTCGCTGCGGTCGCCGTCGTGCGCGACCCAGACCAGATAGCGGCCGGACGGCGACAGACTGGCCCCGCTCACGGAAGGATCGGCAACGAAATCGGCGATGGTCGGCGGATCGGCGCGCGCCGGCGACGGCAGCAGCAGACCTGCCACGGTGAACCCGGCGGCCAGAAAGGCCACCCCGATCATACGGATAAGTTGCACAGACAATTCCCCCGAACCCTCGCGGGCATCAAGCCCCGCAGACCCCGGCGTCGTCAAGTCATGGAATTCAAAGCATTGCGGGAATGACGCGATCCGGCGGCCGGTGGCCGTTCTGATAGGTCAGGATATTGCCGATGACGCGGTCGCCCATGTCCTGACGCGCCTCGATGGTGGCCGAACCCAGATGGGGCAGCAGCACCACATTGGCGTGGCCCAGCAGGCCCGGATGGATCACCGGCTCCTGTTCGAACACGTCCAGCCCGGCCCCGGCGATCCTGCGGGTCCTGACCGCCTCGGCCAGGGCGGCCTCGTCGATCAGCTCGCCGCGCGCGGTGTTGATCAGGATCACATGCGGCTGCAGCTTCGCCAGCCGTTCAGCCGAGATCAGATGATAGGTATCCTTCGTCGCCGGGCAGTTCAGCGAGATCAGGTCCATCCGCGCCAGCATCTGGTCCAGGTCGTCCCAGTAGGTGGCCCCCAGCTCCTCGGCGATCATGGCCGGGACCGGTTTGCGGTTGTGATAGTGGACCTGCATGCCGAACGCCCTGGCCCGCCGCGCCAGGGCCTGGCCGATCCGGCCCATGCCGACGATGCCCAGCCGCTTGCCCCACAGTTTGCGCCCCGTCATCCAGGTCGGGGACCAGCCCTCGAATCCCCCGGCGGCCACCACCTGGGCCCCTTCGACGATGCGGCGCGACACCGCCAGAATCAGCCCCATCGCCAGGTCGGCCGTGTCCTCGGTCAGCACCCCCGGCGTATTGGTGACGATCAGTCCGCGCCCGACCGCCGCGTCGATGTCGATATGATCGACCCCGGCCCCGAAATTGGCGATCATCTTCAACTGCTCGCCGGCCCCGGCGATCAGGCTCGCGTCGATCTCGTCGGTGATGGTCGGCACGAGAACATCGGCGCGCTGCATGGCCGCCTCCAGCGCCGCCCGATCCATCGGCCGGTCGGTCAGGTTCAGCTCTGCGTCGAACAGTTCCCGCATCCGCGTCTCGACCGCGTCGGGCAGGCGTCTGGTTAATACGACCTTAAGCTTGCGGACGGACATTCGGAGCCTTCGGATTGACGGGTGACGGCGGGCAGAGACGCTCGCAACGCCCGCCCGCGACGGATTTCACACCGGTGTCTAGCAAAGCTGTCCCCCGCCGCCAAAGCCTGTCGAAGCGTATCGCCCTCGGGGCGGTCGCGATCGGCCTGGGCCTGATGGCCGGGGCCGGGGCCACCATGCCCGACGGACGTCCCACCCCGACCGGCCTCGACGTACCGCGCTGGGTCACGCTGAAGTCATCCCGGGTCCGCGCCCGTCAGGGTCCGGGCCTCGATTACCGTATCCTGTGGGAATACCGGGCCGCGGGCCTGCCGGTTCAGGTGATCGCCGAGACCCGGGAGTGGCGCAAGGTCTGCGATCCCGAAGGGTCGATCGCCTGGATCCACCGCACGGTCGCCTCGGGTCGCCGCACCGTCTTCAATGCCACGGCGGTCGAGGTTCCGGTCCACACCGGACGCTCCGACGAATCCCCCCTGCGGGCGCGCCTGTCCGCCCGCGCCATCGTTCCGCTGGATGAGTGCGAATCAGGCTGGTGCCGCATTCGCGCCCGCAAGCTGCACGGCTGGGTGCGCGCCGAGGCCGTGTTCGGAACCGAGCGGCACCCCCTGTGCGATGCGGCCCGTCCGGCGGGACAGGGACCGGACCGGCTGCCCGCTGGTTGAGCCGCCCGCCCGGCTCGTGTAACCCGGCGCAACACCGGCCCCATGCAGCGCGATGCGCCGCAGGTCGAAAGATATCCGGAGCGCCTGAGTGACCCAGTCGAAATACCCGTCGTCCTTCGATCACGAGGCCCTGCTGGCCTCGGGCCGCGGCGAACTGTTCGGCCCGGGCAATGCCCAGCTGCCGGCCCCGCCCATGCTGATGTTCGACCGGATCGTGACGATCAACAGCGACGGCGGTGAACACGGCAAGGGCTATGTCGAGGCCGAACTCGACATCCATCCGGACCTCTGGTTCTTCCAGTGCCATTTTATCGGCGATCCGGTCATGCCCGGCTGCCTCGGCCTCGACGCCATGTGGCAGCTGGTCGGCTTCTACCTGGGCTGGATCGGCGGCCCCGGCCGTGGCCGCGCCCTCGGCGTCGGTGAGGTCAAATTCACCGGCCAGGTCCAGCCGGACGTCAAGAAGGTGGTCTACAAGATCAACCTCAAACGGGTCATCAATCGCAGATTGGTGATGGGGATCGCTGACGGGGTGCTCGAAGCCGACGGCGTCCCCATCTATACTGCATCGGACATGCGGGTCGGCCTGTTTGGAGCCGCCCCGGTCTCCGGCGCTCCGTCCGGCGACTGAGCCGCGGCGAACAACAACCGCGGTCAACGCGGATACGGATTTAGGTAAGGAAGTCAGCATGCGGCGTGTGGTCGTCACCGGTCTGGGTATCGTCTCTTCCATCGGTCATGGAGCCGATGAGGTCACAGCCTCCCTGCGCGAGGCGCGTTCGGGCGTGGTCGCCGCCCCCGATCACATCGAACACGGCTTTCGCAGCCAGGTCTGGGCCCCGCCGTCGCTGGGCGTAAAGGCCGAGGACTGGGCCCCGCTGGTCGACCGCCGCGCCGCCCGCTTCCTCGCCAACGGCACCGCCTGGGCCCATATCGCCTTCGAGGAGGCGCGGAAGGATTCCGGCATGACCGCCGAGGAGATCCAGTCCGAGCGCATCGGCCTGATCGTCGGTGAGGGTGGTCCCTCGACCCAGGTCATCCTGCAGGCGGCGGCCACCACCATCGAAAAGGGCTCGCCCAAGCGTATCGGCCCGTTCGCCGTGCCCAAGGCCATGGCCTCGGGGCCCTCGGCCGTGCTGGCCACCTGGTTCCAGCTCAAGGGCATCAACTATTCGATCAGCTCGGCCTGCGCGACCAGCGCCCACTGCATCGGCGCGGGTGCCGAACAGATCGCCTGGGGCAAGCAGGACGTGGTCTTCGCCGGCGGTTGCGAGGACATCGACTGGTCGATGTCCAACATGTTCGACGCGATGGGCGCGATGTCGTCCAATTTCAACGACACCCCGTCGACGGCCTCGCGCGCCTATGACGCCACCCGCGACGGCTTCGTCATCGCCGGCGGGGCCGGCATCGTCGTTCTGGAAGAATATGAGCGGGCCGTGGCCCGTGGCGCGACCATCTATGCCGAGGTCACCGGCTATGCTGCCAACTCGGACGGCTATGACATGGTCGCCCCCTCGGGTGAGGGCGCGGAACGCTGCATGAAGCTGGCGCTCGACATGGCCGGCAATCCGAAGATCGACTATCTGAACCCGCACGGCACCTCGACCCCGGTCGGCGACTCCAAGGAGATGGGCGCGGTCCGTAACGTCTTCGGCGACCAGATGCCGATGATCTCCTCGACCAAGTCCCTGACGGGCCATTCGCTCGGCGCGGCCGGGGCCCAGGAAGCGATCTACTGCCTGCTGATGATGAAGAACGATTTCGCGGCCGAGAGTGCCCATATCGAAAACCTCGACCCTGAGTTCGAGGGCATGCCGATCCTGCGCAAACGCCACGACGGACCCCTGACCCACGTCATGTCCAACTCGTTCGGCTTCGGCGGCACCAACGGCACCCTGATCCTCAGCAAGGTCTGAGGACGGGAGCCAAACCGGGTCCGGTGCGCTAGCTTGTCTCCTGCATGAGGTGACGACCCTGACCGCCGATCCCTACGTCCTGTTCCTGCTCGGCCTCGGGGCCGTGATCCTGATGGTGTCCTGGGCCCCCGTCGGGCTGAAACGCTGGCCGCTGACCCTGGCCATATTGTGTGTCGCCATCGGCGTCGTGGTGTTCAGCACCGGGGTCCTGTCCTTCGATCCCGACCCGCGCACCTGGGACACCTTGACCGAACGGCTGGCCGAGCTGGTCGTCCTGATCAGCCTGATGGGGGCCGGACTGAAGCTGGACCGGCCGCTGGGCTGGCGACGCTGGGGCTCGACCTGGCGGCTGCTGGCCGTGGCCATGCCCCTGACCATCATCGCCACCGCCTTTCTGGGCTTCATGGGTCTGGGCTTCAGCCTGGCCATGTCGCTGCTGCTGGGGGCGGCCATGGCCCCGACTGATCCCGTGCTGGCCGCCGACGTCCAGGTCGGTCCACCCAGTTCCGGCGAGGAGGACGAGGTCCGTTTCGGCCTGACCTCCGAGGCCGGCCTCAACGACGCCCTGGCGTTTCCCTTCGTGCATCTGGCCATCCTCGCCGCGGCCGGAGGCCTGGCCTCGACCGCGGCCCTGACCGACTGGTTCACGATCAATGTCGTCTGGAAGCTGCTGGCCGGGGCCGGGGTCGGCTATCTGGTGGGGCGCGGCCTCGGCTATCTGATCTTTCATAGCCAGAGGACGGGCCTGTCGCGCCTCGGCGACGGCCTGGTGGCCCTGGCCGCCACCTTCCTCTGCTACGCCTTGGCCGAACTGGCCCACGGCTACGGCTTCCTCGCCGTCTTCGTCTGCGGCCTGACCATCCGGGCCTGGGAGCGCGACCACGACTTCCACAAGGAGATGCACGACTTCTCCGACCAGTTCGAACGGCTGCTGATGATGCTGCTGCTGGTGCTGTTCGGCGGGGCCCTGGCCAACGGCCTGCTGGACGCCCTGACCTGGACCGACGCCGCCATCGGCCTGGCCATCCTGCTGGTGGTGCGGCCGGTCGCGGGCCTGATCGCCATGATCGGTTCGCCCCAGCCGTGGCGCGAGCGGCTGCTGATGGCCTTCCTCGGCATCCGCGGCATCGGCTCGATCTACTATGTGGCCTATGCCCTCAACCACGGCGACTTCGGCAGCAGTGAGCGGCTGTGGGCCATTGTCGGCTTCATCATCCTGGCCTCGATCGTGATCCACGGGGTCAGCGCCAGCCCGATGCTGATGCGGCTGGCGCGACGCCGGGCCCGTCAGACGGCGGACGCCGACAGCTGATGCTTTCCCCGCGCGCGGCCCCCTGCTAACGCTCGGCCCAACAGATCAGGAGACAGACCATGGCGAGCGAGAGCGGCTGGAACATGCCCAAGGGTGACCTCATGAAGGGCAAGAAGGGCCTGATCATGGGAGTCGCGAACTCCAACTCCATCGCCTGGGGCATCGCCTCGCAACTGGCCGCCCAGGGGGCCGAACTGGCCTTTACCTATATGGGCGAAGGGCTGGAGCGCCGCGTGCGCCCGCTGGCCGAGAGCGTCGGCGCGAAACTGTTGCTGCAGGCCGACGTCACCGACGACGCCTCGATGGACGCCGCCTTCGCCGAGCTGGAAAAGGAATTCGGCACCATCGACTTCGTCGTCCACTCCGTCGCCTTCGCCAACAAGGACGAGTTGAAGGGCTCCTTCGTCGACAATACCAGCCGCGACAGCTTCCTGCTGGCCCTGAACATCTCGGCCTTCAGCTTCGTCGACGTGGCCCGGCGCGCGTCGAAGATCATGCCCAATGGCGGGTCGATGATCACCATGACCTATCTCGGCTCCGAGCGAGCCATCCCCAACTACAACACCATGGGTGTGGCCAAGGCGGCGCTGGAGGCGGCGACCCGCTACATCGCCCGCGACCTGGGGCCCAGGGGCATCCGCGTCAACGCCATCTCGGCCGGGGCCATGCGCACCCTGTCGCTGGCCGGCATCTCGGGCGGCCGCGGCATGATCAGCCAGGGCCGGGCCATGAGCGCGATGAAGGAGGACACCTCGATGGAGGGGGTCGCCGGCTGCGCCCTGTGGCTGTGCTCGGACCTGGGCCTGTCGACCACCGGCGAGATCATCCACGTCGACGCCGGCTTCCACATGATGGGCCTGGCCGGCGACGAGGAGGGCTGAGGCCGGGTCTCGCCGGATACTCGATTCCCTCTTAACGGGAACTTGATTCGGAGCGCAACCGGCCCTCAGGCATCGCGCCGTCTCTGACAGACAGGAGGCGAGCCGTGACCAACCCGGGCGACATCAGCGTCGTCGGCCAGCGCCGGTGGCCCGGAGGGTCGTTCCCGGGCGGTGGCAGCAAGGACGAGACCACCGGGGAAGTCCCGGAAACGGGGGAACTGCCGGACCCGCTTGAAGAGGTCATGCCGGATCCCTGCGCGGACTCCGTGCTGGCTGCTGTCTGGAACGCCGATGCGACCGGAGCGGAAGCGTTTTCTGGATTCAAAGTCAAAGCAGCGGAACTGGGTGACACTGGCCTGTATCAACGGGAGTTCGGTGCCAAAATATATCAGCACCCGGACGGGAGCATATATCTCGGCCCAATTACCTGGGGCGATCCAATGACAGGCACATTCAACTTCGACGAAAGTGGCATGACGCAAGCTAATTTGATCGGCGAGATTCACTCTCATCCTTCTCCGCAAATGGAGCCGTCAGCGGCCGATTGGACAAGACTGAACACGTTCAGCGACTGGACTCAGCGCAATTTCCGAACATACATCGTGTCACGGGATCAGAATGATCCGACCTCGGATTTTGCAATTCGTGTTCACGACTAGAGTTCCGATCAGAGCAGCGACAACCCGGGTCCCGAAGTGAACCCGGAGGCGCAACCATGTTCCTGACGATCTTGCTGGCTGGAGCGATCAACGCGCCGTCCCCGGTCGACTGGCTTCAACAACTGCAGGCGGAGCCTTTCGAACAGTCACGCCCGAAGGCGGTCATCATCCAGACTCGGGAGTTTGCCGCCTCAACGGCCATCAGCCTGTATGAGACGCGTTCGGCGGACGGGACCGGAACGGAGTCGTCCATCTGGCATGCGCGGCGCGAGGTCCGGACCGGAGATGACCGCGTCGTCGCCTGGACCTCAACCGTGTCGTGCGCGCCGTTGTTCTCGGTCGTTGTCGCCCTGGAGCGGCTGGCGCTGCCGAATGTCGAGCTGCGCCAACCTTCGGTGGACCAGTTTCCGACCCCCGCACCGGTGATGGGGAGCCTGCACCAGACGCATCTGGTGTGGGTTACCGCTTGGGATTCCGGAAACGCGCCGGTTCAGCTGACGCTGGAATCCCTCGGGTCGGGCCCGCCGAAACAGATCTATGACCTGGTCGACGCCCAGCTCTCGGACTGCTGGTGAATCCGAAGGACAACCGGCGGCACAAGCGCCCTTTTACACGGGCCTCCCGATAGTGGGCGCGGTCGGTCATCACGGCCCTGTGTCGGGAAACCCCGGTTTCACGCCTTGCCCCCGAGCCTGACTGTGACAGCCTGTGTCCGCCCCACGCCGGGGCCGACACAGGAGACTGCCGCGTGGCCCACAAATTCGAAATCTACAAGGACAAGGCCGGCGAGTTCCGGGTGCGCTTCAAATACAATTCCGAGATCATGTTCGCGTCCGAGGGCTACAGCTCGAAGGCCTCGGCCCAGAACGCCATCGACTCGGTCAGAAAAAATGCCCCCGGGGCCCCGGTCGAAGACAACAGCTAGGCCTCCCGGCCCGACGCAACCGATTTCGCTCTAGTCCGGTTCGCGCTCACCGACCTCTTCGGGGCGCACCACCCGCAGCCAGCCGTCGGCGATGTGCAGGTCCGGCACGGCTTCCCGGGTGAAGGGTACGAACCAGGTCGGCCCGCCCGTGGCCGGGGTGATTTCCAGCATGTCGCCGGCCCCGAAATTCTGCACCGTCCGGACCGTGCCCAGCACCGAGTCTTCGGGATCGCGCGCCTCCAGACCGACCAGGTCGGCCAGGTAGAATTCGTCCTCCTCCGGCTCGGGGAAGCGGTCGCGCGGCACATAGAGTTTCAGATTGCGCAGGGCGTCGGCCTGTTCCTTGGTCTCGACCTCCTTCACCCGGCCGACGATGCCGTCCCTGGTCGGACGGGCCGTCAGCACGGTCAGGGCGTGGCTGCCGTCGGCCCGCAGCAGCGGCCCATAGGCGGTCAGGGCCAGGGGGTCGGCCGTATAGGCGGTGATCTTGACCTCGCCGCGCACGCCGAAGCCGCCCGCCACATGGCCGACGAGGATAAGAGTGTCTGATGCCGTCATGACGTCCGTTCCCGCTTTCGCCCCCGGATAACAGAAAAGCAGCGCCCGGGCTTCGGGCGCTGCCTTCTGTCACCTGATCCCCGGCACAGGCCGGGGGCGGGCGGCTGAGGCCTAGGCCTCGGTCTTTTCTTCGGCCGGGGCTTCCTCGGCAGCCGCTTCAGCGGCCGGAGCCTCTTCAGCGGCAGCTTCGACGGCCGGGGTCTCTTCGGCAGCGGCTTCGGCGGCCGGGGCCTCCTCGGCGACGACTTCCGGCTCCGGAGCCGGGGCATTCCTAGCGGCTTCAGCAGCGGCAGCCGCCTCTTCCTTGGCCTTCACGGCAGCTTCGGCGGCTTCGATCTTGGCAGCGGCCTCGGCCTCGGCGCGGTCGGCCTCGCGCTGGGCGCGCTCGGCGGTGCGTTCCTGGGCCTTCTTGCCGGGGACAGCCTTGTTCGGGTTGTTGGACTGGGTCCATTTGACCGTCTGGCCCAGGGTCTCGTCCAGGCTCAGGAAGCGGGCGACGCGGTCGGTCGGCTGGGCACCCTTGCCGAGCCATTCAGCGATACGTTCGACCTTGAGCGTGACGCGCGGCTTGTCGCCGTCCTTGGGCAGCATCGGGTTGTAGGTGCCGACGCGCTCGATGAATTTGCCATCGCGCGGCGAATGGGAGTCAGCAACGACGATATAGTAGTAGGGGCGCTTCTTGGCACCACCACGGGCCAGACGAATCTTCAGCATTTTCAGTCTCTTTCTAGGGTTCTAATTCTATTTCTTGGAAGGGAAGCCCGGCAGGCCGGGAAGGCCTCCCGGCAGTTGTCCGCCGCCCAGGCCGGAGAGCCGGTCCTGGATGGCTTTCATTTCGTCAGCAGAGGGTTCCGGCATCTTGCCGCCGCCCATGGCCTTCAGCCGGGCCATGTCGGCCCCGCCGCCGCCCATGCCGGGCAGGCCGCCCATCATGGCCGCCATCTTCTGCAGGTTCTTGCCGCCGCCGCGCGACAACGACTTGACCATGTCGGCCATCTGCCGGTGCTGTTTCAGCAGGCGGTTGATCTCCTGCACCTCGACGCCGGACCCGGCCGCGACCCGCTTCTTGCGGCTGGCGTTCAGCAGGTCGGGCTTCCTGCGCTCGGTCTTGGTCATCGAGCTGATGATGGCGATCTGACGCGCGATCATCTTGTCGTTGATATTGTTGTCGGCCATCTGGGCCTTCATCTTGGCCACGCCCGGAAGCATGCCCATGATGCCCTGCAGGCCGCCCATCTTGGCCATCTGCTGCAGCTGGGCCGACAGGTCATTCAGGTCAAACTGGCCCTTGGCCAGTTTGCGGGCCATGGCCTCGGCCTTGGACTGGTCCAGTTCCTGGCTGGCCTTCTCGACCAGGGCGACGATATCGCCCTGGCCCAGGATCCGGCCGGCGACCCGGCGGGCGTCGAACACATCGAGCGCGTCGACCTTCTCGCCCGAGCCGAGATATTTGATCGGCAGGCCGGTCACGGCCCGCATCGACAGCATGGCCCCGCCGCGCCCGTCGCCGTCGGCGCGGGTCAGGACCAGGCCGGTCAGCGGCAGGCGCTCATGGAAGGCGGCGGCGGTGCGCACCGCATCCTGGCCGGTCAGGCTGTCGGCGACCAGCAGGGTCTCGACCGGGTTCGAGACCCGGGCGACCTCGGCCACCTCGTTCATCAGGGCCTCGTCGAGCGTAATCCGCCCGGCGGTGTCGAGGATCAGGACGTCGAAGCCCTGGAGTTTGGCCGATTGCAGCGCCCGCTTGGCGATCTCGACGGCCGACTGGCCCTCGACGATCGGCAGGGTCGCGACCTCGATCTGTTTGCCGAGGGTGGCCAGCTGTTCCATGGCCGCCGGACGACGCGTGTCCAGCGAGGCCATCATGACCTTCTTGCGATCGAATTTGGTCAGCCGCAGCGCCAGCTTGGCCGAGGTCGTGGTCTTGCCCGAGCCCTGCAGGCCGGCCATCAGGATCACGGCCGGCGGGGTGGCGTTGATATTGAGCGGGGTCGGCTCCTCGCCGCCCAGCATCTCGACCAGACCGTCATAGACGATCTTGACCACCTGATCGGCCGGCTTGACCGAGCGGATCACATCCTCGCCCGTGGCGCGTTCGGTGGCGAAGGCGATGAAATCCTTGACCACCGGCAGGGCGACATCGGCCTCCAGCAGGGCCACGCGCACTTCGCGCATGGCTTCCGCCACGTCCTTTTCGGACAGCGCGCCGCGCCCGGTGATCCGGTCGAAAACGCCTGTCAGTCGCTCGTTCAGGGCCTCGAACATATAAACCTCATGCCCGGTTTCGCTTCAGGCCAGAATGACCTGAATCCAGAAAACGGGCGCTCAGCACCGACGAGTTGGTTCGGTCCCCATAGAGAAATATCCCCTGGCGACGATCACGTCGGCAGGGGGTTCTCGCCCACCTCGTTCTCTCTCGGGGGCTAACGGTCTGTCGACCTACTTGAGCCCGACAGGGCCGTGCTCAAGTAGCGCGAAGCGCGGTAGCACCACCGACAAAGCTGTCGTGTGGGTGGAGACGCGAGGTTCACTTGCGCCGGAAGCCGGGGCTTATGCGCGAAAACCCGGCCAAAGACAAGCTGGCCCCGCGACGGAGCACACATCGGGTTTCAGCGTTACCATAGGCACTGCCCGTCCACCGCCATCCCGATAGGCTTGTCCGCTCATCCTCTCCCGAAAGACCCCGCCATGTCTCCCGCCACCGACGACCGCCTGCGCGAAGAAGTCCGACTGCTCGGCAGTCTGCTCGGCGATGTGATCCGGGATGAGGGCGGACCGGCCCTGTTCGACCGGATCGAGGCGGTTCGCCAGGCCTCGGTCGCCTATCACCGCGATCCCGAGGCCCACGACACCGGGCCGCTGGAGGCCCTGCTGGCCGAGCTGTCGCTCGACCAGGCGGTCGGCCTGGCCCACGGCTTCGCCACCTTCTCCCTGCTGGCCAATGTCGCCGAGGACCGCGCCGGTAAACGCCATGCCCGCGCCCTGTCCGCCGAGGGTGCCCGCGCCGACACCCCCGAAGGGGCGCTGGCCCGTCTGGCCGAGGTTGACCGCACCCCGGAGGATGCCCGCGACCTGCTGGCCGGGGCCCTGATCTCACCGGTCCTGACCGCCCACCCGTCCGAGGTCCGCCGCAAGAGTGTGCTCGATCGCATCGCCGCCGTCAGCGACCTGCTGGATTCCTGCGATCGCGACGATCTGGCCTGCGCGCCGGATAAACTGACCCGCGGCCTGCGTCGCCAGACCGTGATCCTGTGGGCGACGCGTCTGGTGCGCACCACCGGCCTGGTGGTCCAGGACGAGATCGACACCGTGGTCTCCTTCCTCGAACGCGTCTTCCTGCTGGCCGCCCCGGCCCAGCTGGCCGACTGGCGTCGCCGACTGAACGCCCCCGACCTGCCGCCCTTCATCCATATCGGCACCTGGGTCGGCGGCGATCGCGACGGCAATCCCAATGTCGACGCCACCGTGCTGGAGGCCGCCTTCCGCACCCAGGCCCGGGCCGTGCTGCGCTTCTATATGGAGGAGGTGAACGCCCTCGGGGCCGAGCTCAGCCTGTCGGACTCCCTGGCCGGGATCAGCGACGATCTGCGCGCCCTGGCCGAAGCCTCCGGTGACACGTCTCCCCACCGCGCCGGCGAGCCCTATCGCCGCGCCCTGTCCGAAATCTACGCCCGGCTGTCGGCGAGCCATCTGGTTCTGACCGGGATGCCGGCCGCCCGCCCCGCGCCGTTCGCCGCCCCCGCCTACAGCGGCCCGGACGCCTTCCGCGCCGACCTGCGGGTGCTGCGAGACAGCCTGATCGCCCACCACGGCGACGCCTTCGCCGACGACCGGCTGACCCATCTGATCACCGCCGCCGAGGTGTTCGGCTTCCACATGGCGACGATGGATTTGCGCCAGAACGCCGACGTCCATGAGCGGGTGGTCGCCGACCTGTTCCGCGCCGCCGGGGTCTGCGCCGACTATCTGGCCCTGGATGAGGAAGCCCGTATGACCCTGCTGGCGTCGGAGCTGGCCTCCGAGCGTCCGCTGTTCAGCCCCTATGCCGACTATGCCCCCGAGACCCTGAAGGAACGGGCGATTCTCGAGGTCGCCGCCGGGGCCCTGGCCCGCTTCGGCCCCCGGGCCCTGCGCACCCATATTGTCTCCAAGACCGACGCCGCCTCGGACCTGCTGGAGGTCTATCTTCTGCTCAAGGAGGTCGGCCTGTACCGGCCGTCCGAGCCCGGGGCCTGCCCGATCCAGGCGGCCCCCCTGTTCGAGACCATCGATGACCTGCGGGCGTCCAGGGCGACCCTGGCGCGGCTGTTGACCGAACCCTCGGCCCTGGCCGTAGCCCGGGCCCGCAGCGTGCAGGAAGTCATGATCGGCTATTCCGATTCCAACAAGGACGGCTCCTATCTGACCTCGACCTGGGAATTGCACGAGGCGTCGCGCGCCCTGCTCGACGTCACCCGCGAGGCCGGGGTGCGGCTGCAGCTGTTCCACGGTCGCGGCGGAGCCGTCGGCCGCGGCGGCGGCTCCAGTTTCGCCGGGGTCATGGCCCAACCCCAGGGCACGGTCGACGGACGGATCCGCATCACGGAACAGGGCGAGGTCATCGCCAACAAATACGGCGAGCCCGATGTGGCGCGGCGCAATCTCGACGCCCTGACCTGCGGGGTCCTGCTGGCCTCCTTGCGCCCGGCCCCGGACGAGACCTTCACCGCCCGCCACGGCGCGACCGTGGCCGGTCTGTCCAGCGCCTCGATGGCCGCCTACCGGGCCCTGGTCTACGAGACCGATGGCTTCGTCGACTATTTCCGTGCCGCCACCCCGATCGCCGAGATCGCCGAGCTGAAGATCGGCTCGCGCCCGGCCTCACGCAGCGCCTCGACCGCGATTGAGGACCTGCGCGCCATTCCCTGGGTGTTCAGCTGGTCGCTGTCGCGGGTTATGCTGCCGGGCTGGTACGGTTTCGGCTCGGCCATTCAGGGGGCCGACATGGCCGAACTCCAGGCCATGGCCGCCGAATGGCCCTTCTTCCGCACCCTGGTGCAGAACATGGAGATGATCATGGCCAAGGCCGATATGAGCATCGCCCGCCGCTATGCCGATCTGGTGCCTGACGCTGCCCTGGCCGACCGCATCTACGGGGCCCTGGTCTCGGAGTGGGACCGCACCCGTGACGCGGTCCTGACCATAAGCGGCCAGGACGACCTGCTGGGTGACCAGCCCGAGCTGGACCGACTGATCCGCCTGCGCCTGCCCTATATCGAGCCGCTGAACCACCTGCAGATCGAACTGATCCGGCGACGTCGCGCTGGAGACACCGACCCCCGGGTCCGTGAGGGGATTCTGCTGACGATCAACGGCGTCGCCGCGGGCCTGCGCAACAGCGGCTGACCGCCACGCCGCGGACATGAAAAAAGCCCGGCGGAGCGATCCGCCGGGCCTTTTTCATTCGGGTCGCCGGTCCTAGCTGACCGGGAAGCCCCGCACCCTGAGCAGGGCCGTCACATCGGGATCACGGCCGCGGAAGCGGCGATAGGCCTCGGCACGGTCGGTGGTGTTGCCCTCGGCCAGGATGATCGCCTTGTAGCGGGCGGCGATATCCGGATTGAACACGTCGCCCGACTCCTCGAAATAGGCCCAGGTGTCGGCGTCCATGACCTCGGACCACAGGTAGGAATAGTACCCGGCGGAATAGGCATCCGAGGTGAACAGGTGATTGAACTGCGGCAGGCGGTGCCGCATCACGATCTCCTTGGGCATTCCCAGCCGGGCGAGGCTATCGCGCTCGAAGGCATCGATGTCGGTCGGCGGCGTGGCCCGGGTGTGCAGGTCCATGTCGACCAGGGCCGAGGACAGATAGCTGACCGTGGCATAGCCCTGGTTGAAGGTTGAGGCGGCTTCGACCTTGTCGACCAGTGCCTGCGGCATCGGCTGGCCGGTCTCCACATGCTTCATGAAGCCGTCGAGGATCGGGCGCGACAGCACCCAGTGCTCATGCACCTGCGACGGATATTCGACATAGTCGCGCGGCGTCCCGCCAAGGGCCGGATAGACCACCTGCGATGACAGATAGTGCAGGGCGTGGCCGAACTCGTGGAACAGGGTCTCGGCGTCATCCAGCGAGATCAGCACCGGCTGGCCGCCTTCGGCCTTGGTAAAATTGTTGTTGTTCGACGCCAGCACATTGTCGATGCCGTCGTAGGCCGAATAGGAGCGGTAGGTTGTCATCCAGGCCCCGGAGCGCTTGCCGGCGCGGGCGAAGTCGTCCGAATAGAACAGACCGACATGGCGACCACTGGCCTTGTCCTTGACCTCGAACACCTCGACGTCCGGATGGAAGACCGGAACCCTTCCCGCCGGCAGCGGCGTGAACTCGAAGCCGTACAGACGCTCGGCCATGTAGAAGGCCCCGCGCTTGACGTTGCTCAGCTCGAAATACGGCTTCAGCTCATTCTGATCAAGATCGTACTTCTGTTTCCGGACCTTCTCCGCATAGTACAGATAGTCCCAGGGCTCGATGTCGTGGCCGGCGATCGCGCGCATGTCGGCGACCTCCTCGGTGACCCGCGCCTTGGCCGGAGCCCAGACCCGGTTCATCAGGCTCATGGCGGCGGCCGGGGTCTTCGCCATCGTGTCCTGCATCCGCCATTCGGCGTGGTTCGCGAAGCCCAGCAGGGCCGCGCGCTCGGCCCGCAGCTTTGCGATCTCGGCAATGATGGCATTGGTGTCATTGCCGTCGCCGTTGTCGCCCCGATTGACGAACTTCTTCCAGACCTGCTCGCGCAGAGCCCGATCGTCGGCGAAGGACAGGAAGGGGTCGACGCTGGAGCGGGTATTGACGATGGCAAAGCCGGTCAGGTCGCGGCTGCGGGCGGCGGCAGCTGCTGCCGCCTTGTTCGACGCGGGCAGGCCGGCGACGCCGGCCTCGTTCGGGATGAGGGTGTAGGCGTTCTCGTCAGCGACAACCTTCTGGCCGAAGCTGGTGAACGCGTTGGACAGGGCAGTGTTGATACGACCCAGTTCGGCCTTGCCGGCGGCGTTCAGGGCCGCACCGTTACGGACGAAAGCGTCGCGCGAGCGTTCGGCGATTCGGGTCTGCGCAGCGGTCAGGCCGGCCGCTGCGGCACCGTCAGCCACCGCCTTGACGCGCCGGAACAGTTTTTCGTTGAACGTGATCTCGTCGCCTGCGGCCGACAGAAGCGGCGACACCTCGGTGTCCACCGCCTGATAGTCGTCCGAGCCGATGTTGGAAGTCATGACGCCGTAGATGGCACCGGCGCGATCCAGCGGCTCGCCGGCCATCTGCATGGCCACCATTGTATTGGCGAAGGTCGGCGGCTCCGGATTATTGGCAATGGCGTTGATCTCGGCGCGCTGCAACTCAATGCCTTCCAGCAGGGCTGCGCGCAGCTTGGGTGCCGTGACCTGGCCCCAGGGCGGAACGCCTTCATAGGGGCCGGTCCACGGCTGCAGAAGTTCCGCACGCGGGGTCTGGACCGGCAACACCGTCCGGGCGACGCGGGCGTCTTCCGCGAGGGTGGCCGGCGAGGCCCCCCCCATATCAAGGCCGTTGGCTGCGCAGCCCGTAAGGGCGAAGAGGCTCGCGCCTCCGATGAGGACATGGCGTCTGTGCATGGTCGCTCCGTGATCTGGAATGTGTCTGATAGACCACCCTAGGCCTATTGCGCCTGACCGTCACATGAACGGAGCGTAATCTTGAACATTGGACGTGGCCGGGCCGGACGGCTAAAGGCCGCACCATGGCGATAGGCGTATTCGACTCCGGCGTGGGCGGGCTGACGGTCCACCGCGAACTGACCCGACGGTTTCCCCGGCGGGACTTCATCTATCTGGCCGACCAGGCCAACGCCCCCTATGGGGGGCGCGGCGGCGAGGACATCGTCGACCTGACCCGGGCCGGCTGTGAACGACTGTTCGAGGCCGGGGCCAGCGTCATCGTCCTGGCCTGCAACACCGCCAGCGCCATCGCCCTGCGCCGGCTGCAGCAGACCTGGGTGCCCGAGGCCCGGGCCCGCCATGGCCGCCCGGTCAATGTGCTCGGCATCATCGTCCCGACCATCGAGGCCGCCACCGGCCTGCCCTGGGCTTTCGAGGCGGAACGCTCGGAACGGTTCGGGGGCGAGAAGATCGAGGCGATCGACATCACCGGCGTCTTCTGCACGGCCGCCACGGCCATGAGCCGCGTCTATGAGATCGAGATCGACAAGCGTCGCGAGGACCTCGCGGTCTTTTCCGAACCCTGCCCCGGCCTTGCCGGACTGATCGAACTGGGTGCGCCCGCCGAGGAGCTGAAACTGGTCGTCGATGACCATGTCGACGCCCTGCGTCGCCGCATAGGCCGGCACCCGGACAAGGCCATCCTCGGCTGCACCCACTATGAGATCGTCGCCGACCTGTTCGCCGCCGCCCTGCCGCCCGGAACCACGGTGATCCACCAGCCGACCGCGGTGGCCGACGCCCTCGAACGCTATTTCCTGCGTCACCCGGACTATGATCTTGGTGTGGACGGCGGGCGTGAATTCCTGACGACCGGCAAGGCGGGCCCGCAGTCGGACCTGGTGGCCCAGTTCTGGGGCGAACCCCTCACCTTCAACCCGGCCTGACTTGACGGCGGCGACCACTGGTCGTCCGATCCGCCCGGGAGGATCCGGAATGCTGAAAGCAATTGTGAGCGCGACGGCCCTGGGCCTTTGTGTTGCCGAGCCGGCGGCCGCCGAGGTGGTCGATCGCCAGGATGACAGTTTCACCCTGCGCATGAGTGCGCCGGTTAATGCCGGATGGGGCCAGGCCTTCCTCGCGGTCGGCGACGTCCGTCATTGGTGGAACGCAGACCATACCTACAGCAACAACGCGGCAAACCTGTCGCTACCGCTCGAGCCGGGGGCCTGCTTCTGCGAGCAGATGGACGACGGCTCGGCCTTTGAGCACGGACGTGTCGTCACAGTGGACGCCCGGCACGGGGTTCGGCTGGACGCACCGCTCGGGCCGCTCAAGGGGCGGGCAACGCGGGCCTCCCTGACCTTCGGATGGACCGACACCATCGGGCGCGACCAGGTGCTGACCCTGACCTATGTCGTCGAGGGCGATGGTGTCGGCAGCCTGGCCGCGCCGGTCGATGAGGTTCTGACGGATCAGTTCGCGCGATGGGCCGCCTGGGCTCCCCGGATACGCCCTACGCCGAGAGTGCCGCCTCCGAGGCCGTGATCCGGCTGGCGGCGTGGACCACGGCGGCGATACGCATCGCGGCCTGCACCTGGGTATTGGGCACGCCGTGGGTCTTCAGCGCCGCCTCATGCGCGTCCATGCACGATCCGCAGCCGTTCAGGGTGCTGACGGCCAGTTCCCACAGTTCGAAATCGGCCTTGTCGACGCCCGGATTGGCCAGAACGTTCATCCGCAGCCGGGCCGGCAGGGTCGTGTACTCCGTGTTCTGCATCAGATGCAGGCCACGATAGTAGATGTTGTTCATCCCCATGATGGCTGCCGCCGACTTGGCCGCCGAGGCCGCCTCCGGGGTCAGGACCTCACTGGCCGCCGCCGTGATCAGCCGCACCACCGGGGCCACGCCGACCGCATGGGCGCAGGCCAGGAAACAGCCCCATTTCTGCTGGTCGTTCAGCACCGTCTCACTGGCCAGGGACGACAGGTTCAGCGAGATATCCTTGGCATAGGCGGGCATCAGGTCGCGCAGGGCGTCAATCGACATCTTGATTCCTTGGTGGGCTATCGCGCGCGACGCGGTCGCTCGCTACGTGAGCCGGATGGGGGCTGGTCTGGTTGACGGGCGCAGCCGCGCTCGGGCCGCGAGGCTCCGCGAGCCGGGCGTAGCGCCCGAAGAATGTGGCGGGTGACGGGAAGGCGACGACGCGAACGCCGCCGCCTTCCATCACGGGGTCAGCCGCCTTCAGGCAGCGAGCGTCTCACCGCCGACCGGGCGGTTGCAGGCGCACAGCTCGTCGGTCTGCAGGGCGTCAACGACCCGCAGGGTATCGGCCGGGGCGCGGCCGACGTTCAGGTTGGTGACATAGACGTGCTGCACGACATTGTGCGGATCGACGACGAAGGTGGCGCGCAGGGCCACGCCCTCCTCTTCGTTGAGGATGCCCAGTTGACGGGCGAATTTGCCGCCATTGTCGGCGAACTGCCAGATCGGCAGCTTGTTCAGGTCGGCGTGGTCACGGCGCCAGGCCAGTTTGACGAACTCGTTATCGGTCGAGCCGCCCATGACCACGGTGTCGCGGTCGTCGAACTCGCGAGCCAGCGAGGCGAACTCGGCGATCTCGGTCGGGCAGACGAAGGTGAAATCCTTCGGGTAGAAGAAGATGACCTTCCACTTGCCCTCGAAGCTCTCGCCGGTGATCGGTTCGAAGGCCGAGACGCCGTTTTCTTCGTGGTCGTTGAAGCCCGGCTTCACGCCAATGACTTTGAATTCCGGCAACTTTTCACCAACACCGAGCATATGAATTCCTGACAGACTAGGGACAAAAAAGACGGCGGAGAGGGGGAGCGCTCCGCCGATGACCGGTGAAATGGCCCTTCGCAGTTGCGAAGTCAAATCGATCATTTTGCAGGTGCGAATAAACAGAATCTATGTCGAGGAGGCGGACTTCGTGACGGCCTGTATAGATTTAACTGTTATTTCGAACAATCTTTATCGATTTGTCTTTGCATAGATCGCGACCTAGGCTGGAATCATACTCATCACGGAAAGAGATCAGTCATGGACGGCAAATCAGGCGGCGATCCCCTCAAATGCCCGGCCCGGGGCCCGGCAGCGGTCAGGTCCCTTCTCGGCCGGACCAACCGGGACTGGTGGCCGAACCAGCTGTCGCTGGACATCCTGCATCAGCACGGGATCAACGGCGACCCGATGGGGCCGGACTTCGACTATGCCGAGGCGTTTAAATCCCTCGATTACCAGGCCGTCAAACGCGATCTGACCGCCCTGATGACGGACAGCCAGTCGTGGTGGCCGGCGGACTATGGCCACTACGGCCCCTTCTTCATCCGCATGGCCTGGCACAGCGCCGGCACCTATCGCAGCGGCGACGGCCGCGGCGGGGCCTCGTCAGGCTCGCAGCGGTTCGCCCCGCTGAACAGCTGGCCCGACAACGCCAACCTCGACAAGGCGCGCCGGCTGCTGTGGCCGATCAAGCAGAAATACGGGGCCAGCCTGTCCTGGGCGGACCTGATGATCCTGGCCGGAAATGTCGCCATCGAATCGATGGGCGGGCCGGTGTTCGGCTTCGGCGGCGGCCGGGCCGACGTCTGGGAGCCTGAGAAGGACATCTACTGGGGCACTGAGGAGGAGTGGCTTGGCAAGACCCGCATCACCGAGGAGACGGTGCTCGAGAACCCCCTCGCCGCGATCCAGATGGGCCTGATCTACGTCAACCCCGAGGGGCCGGGCGGCGAACCGGACCCGATCGGATCGGGCCGCGACATCCGCGAGACCTTCGCCCGAATGGGTATGAATGACGAGGAGACCGTCGCCCTGACCGCCGGCGGCCATACCTTCGGCAAATGCCATGGCGCGGGCGACGCCTCGCTGGTTGGAGCCGAACCCGAAGGGTCCGACATCGCCCAGCAGGGGCTTGGCTGGCACAGCACCTATGAGAGCGGTATCGGCGACCACACCATCACCAGCGGCATCGAGGGCTCGTGGAAACCCAATCCGATCCAGTGGGACGGCGGCTATTTCCACATGCTGCTCGACTATGACTATGAGCTGGTCACCAGCCCCGCCGGGGCCAAACAGTGGCAGCCGGTCAACCAGAAGCCCGAGGACATGGCCCCGGCGGCCCACAATCCCGACCGCCGTGTGCCGACAATGATGACCACCGCCGACATGGCGATGAAGATGGACCCGGCCTACCGCAAGATTTCCGAGCGGTTCCGGGCCAATCCGGACCAGTTCGCCGACGCTTTTTCCCGCGCCTGGTTCAAGCTGTGCCATCGCGACATGGGGCCCAAGGCCCGCTACCTCGGCCCGGACGTGCCGGCCGAGGACCTGCTGTGGCAGGATCCGATCCCGGCCCTGGCCGGCCCGGTGATCGACGCGACCGACATCGCCGCATTGAAACAGAACATCCTCACCTCGGGCCTGACCGTATCCGAGCTGGTGCAGACGGCCTGGGCCGCGGCCTCGACCTATCGTGGGTCCGACCATCGCGGCGGGGCCAACGGCGGTCGCATCCGCCTGTCCCCGCAGAAGGACTGGGACGTCAACCAGCCCGACCAGCTGGGCCGGGTGCTGAAGGTGCTGGAAGGCATCAAGGCGGACTTCGACAAGGCGGGCGGCAAGACGGTCTCGATCGCCGATCTGATCGTTCTCGGCGGTTCCGTGGCCATCGAGAAGGCGGCGAAGGACGGCGGCCATGCCGTCGCGGTTCCCTTCACCCCCGGCCGCACCGATGCAACGCAGGCGCAGACCGACGCGGAAGGCTTCGAGGTGCTGGAACCCCGGGCCGACGGGTTCCGCAACTATCTGCAGGTCAAATTCAGCGTCCCGACCGAGGAACTTCTGATCGACCGGGCGCAACTTCTGGGGCTCAGTGCGCCGCAGATGGCGGTGCTGGTCGCCGGGCTGCGGGTTCTCGGAGCCAACCACGGCGGGTCGAAGCACGGCGTCTTTACCGACCGGCCGGGCGTGCTGACCAACGACTTCTTCGTCAACCTGCTCGACATGGGTACGGCGTGGAAACAGGTCGACGATGACGGCGACGACACCTTCATCGGCACCGATCGCGACACCGACCAGCAAAAATGGACGGCGACCCGCACGGACCTCGTGTTCGGCTCCAACTCCCAGCTTCGGGCCGTGTCCGAGGTCTATGCCGCCGCCGACGCGGACGGGAAATTCGTCCGCGACTTCGTCACCGCCTGGACCCGGGTCATGAACGCCGACCGCTTCGACCTGCCCCGGTCGGCGCGCCGGGCCGAGGCCTGATCGCCTGACCTCCCGGTCCCCGACATTTCGGGGACCGGGACACCGGGGGTTTCGACCTTCGATGAAGTCAGCCGATAGATTTTGATCTCATGATAGCGAACCCTTATATCGCTCTCATGCTCCCCACCCTGCGACAGCTCCAGTATCTCAAGCTCCTGGCCGAACACGCCTCGTTCAGCCGCGCCGCCGAGGCCGCCCACGTCAGCCAGCCGGCCCTGTCGTCGGGCGTACAGGAGCTGGAGAAGATTCTGGGGGCCCCGGTGGTCGAGCGCACGCGCGGCAATGTCCAGCTGACCGCCGTCGGTGCCGAGGCCGTGCGCCGGGCCGAGGACGTCCTGGCCCGGACCGAGGATCTGGTCGAGGCGGCCCGGAATGCGGGTCGCCCGCTGTCCGGTCGCTTCCGCCTGGGCATCATTCCGACCATCGCCCCCTTCCTGCTGCCCAACAAATTGCCGGGGCTCAACGCCGCCTATCCGGCCCTGCGCCTGTTCATCCGCGAGGATCTGACGCCCCGCCTGATCGCCGGACTGAAGGCCGGCCATCTGGATGCGGCGGTGATCGCCCTGCCCTATTCGGCTCCGGGCATCGACCATGCCCGTATCGGCGACGACGAGATCCTGGCCGCAGCCCCGGTCGGCCACCGGCTGGCCGTGCCCGGGGCCATCCACCCAGGGGCCCTGAAGGCCGAGGACCTGATCCTGCTGGAGGACGGCCACTGCCTGCGCGATCAGGCCCTGGCCGCCTTCGACATCGAGCCGTCGCGCGGAGACGACGTCTTCGCCGCCACCTCGCTCCACACCCTGGTCCAGATGGTTTCATCCGGCCTCGGCGTCAGCTTCCTGCCGCGCATGGCCGTCGATGCCGGCCTGGCCGACATGCCCGGCGTGGTCATCCGACCGATCTCGGCCACCGCCCCCAGCCGCGAGATCGTGGTCGCCTGGCGCCGAGGATCCAGCCGCGCCGCCGAGGCCCGTCTGCTGGCCGAGGCCATGCTGCTGGACCCGCCCAAGGCCTGAAACACAAAAGGGGCCGGCGGATGTCTCCGCCGGCCCCTGATTGTCTTCGGCCCGTTCAGGCCCGCACCGCCTAGTCGCGAGCGAGGTTCCGCAGCACATAGGGCATCACGCCGCCGGCCTTGTAGTAGTCGAGTTCGGTCGCGTTATCGATCCGGCAGCGGACCGGGAAGCGAGCCATCTTGCCGTCCGACGGACGGAACAGCTCGACCCACAGGTCCTGGCGCGGACGCAGCTTGCCGGTGTTGACGTCGGACAGGCCACGGATCGTGACGATCTCCTCGCCGGTCAGACCCAGTTTGGTCCAGCCGTCCTGTTTGAACTGCAGCGGCACCACGCCCATGCCGATCAGGTTCGAGCGGTGGATCCGCTCGTAGCTCTCGGCAATGACGGCGCGGACGCCCAGCAGACGGGTACCCTTGGCCGCCCAGTCGCGCGACGAGCCGGTGCCGTATTCCTTGCCGGCGAACACGACCAGCGGCCGGCCCTCGGCCTGGTAGCGCATGGCGGCATCGTAGATGGACATGGTGTCCTGCGACGGGAAATGCTTCGTCACACCGCCCTCGATCTCGGGCGTGATCTTGTTGCGGATGCGGATGTTGGCGAAGGTGCCGCGCATCATCACTTCATGGTTGCCGCGACGCGCGCCGTAGCTGTTGAAGTCGAGAGTTTCGACCCCATGATCGGTAAGATAGACCCCGGCGGGCGAGGTCTTCTTGATCGAACCTGCCGGACTGATGTGGTCGGTGGTGATCGAGTCGCCGAAGATACCCAGCACGCGGGCCTCGACGATGTCGGTGACCGGGGCCGGCTCCATCGTCATGCCCTCGAAATAGGGCGGGTTCTGCACATAGGTCGAGGCGTCGTCCCAAGCGTAGGTCTGGCCGCCCTCGATGGCGATGCCCTGCCAGTGTTTGTCGCCCTTGAAGACGTCGGCATAGCGTTTGGCGAACATGGCCGGGGTGACCGACTTCTTCTGGATGTCGGCGATCTCTTTCGAGGTCGGCCAGATGTCCTTCAGGAAGACGTCCTTGCCCTTCTTGTCCTGACCGATCGGATCCTTCGAAATGTCGATCCGCATCGAGCCGGCCAGGGCATAGGCCACGACCAGCGGCGGCGAGGCCAGGTAGTTGGCCTGGACGTCGGGGTTCACCCGGCCCTCGAAATTGCGGTTGCCCGACAGCACCGAGGTGGCGACGATCCCGTTGTCATTGATGGTCTGCGAGATGGCCGGGTCCAGCGGGCCCGAGTTGCCGATGCAGGTGGTGCAGCCGTAGCCGACCAGATCGAAGCCCATGGCGTCGAGGTCGGCTTGCAGGCCGGCGGCGGTCAGATAGTCGGTGACCACCTGCGAGCCGGGTGCCAGCGAGGTCTTGACCCACGGCTTGACCTTCAGGCCCAGCTTGTGGGCCTTGCGCGCCACCAGGCCGGCGGCGATCATCACCGACGGGTTGGAAGTGTTGGTGCAGCTGGTGATGGCGGCGATGACCACGTCCCCGTCACCGATGTCGAACTTGTGGCCCTTGACCGGGAAGCGGGCGGTCGCGTCCGGTCGCGAGAAGACCTCGGCCATGGCGGTTTCAAAGGCCGGGGCGGCCTCGGTCAGGGCGACCTTGTCCTGCGGGCGTTTCGGACCGGCCAGCGACGGCACGACCTCGGCCATGTCGAGCGACAGAATGTCGGTGAAGACCGGGTCTTCCGAATTCTCGTCGATCCACAGACCCTGGGCCTCGGCATAGGCCTTGACCAGGGCGACGCGGGCCTTGTCCCGGCCGGTGGCGGTCAGATAGTCGATGGTCGCCTGGGACACCGGGAAGAAGCCGCAGGTGGCGCCGTATTCCGGGGCCATGTTGGCGATGGTGGCCTGGTCCTCGATGGTCAGGGCGGTGACGCCCGGGCCGAAGAACTCCACAAACTTGCCGACGACGCCCTTCTTGCGCAGCATCTGGGTCACGGTCAGCACCAGGTCGGTGGCCGTGGCCCCCTCGGGCAGGCGACCGTCGAGGCGGAAGCCGATGACCTCGGGGATCAGCATCGGGATCGGCTGGCCCAGCATGGCCGCCTCGGCCTCAATGCCGCCGACGCCCCAGCCCAGAACGGCCAGACCGTTGATCATGGTGGTGTGGCTGTCGGTGCCGACCACGGTGTCGGGATAGGCGACGGTCGCCTTGCCCTCGGCCACGGTCCAGACGGTCTGGGCCAGATTCTCGAGGTTCACCTGGTGGCAGATGCCGGTGCCGGGGGGGACAACGCGGAAATTGTTGAAGGCCGACGAACCCCAGCGCAGGAATTTATAGCGCTCGATGTTGCGCTCGTATTCACGCTCGACGTTCTTGGTGAAGGCCCCCGGGGTGCCGAAATAGTCGACCATGACCGAGTGGTCGATGACGAGGTCGACGGGCGTCAACGGGTTGATCCGCGACGGGTCGGCGGCGAGGGCGGTCATGGCATCGCGCATCGCGGCCAGGTCGACCACGGCGGGAACGCCGGTGAAGTCCTGCATCAGCACGCGGGCCGGACGGAAGGCGATCTCGTGCTCGACCGAACCCTTGTTGTCGATCCAGGCGGCGACGGCCTTGAGGTCGGCCTCGGTGACGGAAACCCCGTCCTCGTTGCGCAGCAGGTTCTCCAGCAGCACCTTCATTGAGCGCGGCAGGCGGGAAATCCCGGCCAGGCCGGCTTCCTCGGCGGCCGGAAGGCTGTAATAGGCGTATTTCTTGCGTCCGACGGTCATGTCCCGGCGGGTGGTAAGGCTGTCAACTGACGGCATGGAGAGCTTCCTCTGGTCAAAGCCGCCCGGACATCCGGTTGCGCGGTCGCGCGACAGACGGCGGGGCACACAGGTCCCCGCCGCGCGCGGCGACAGCCTGCTGCGGCAAGCGCGTACATAATGCGTGACGACGCGTCAGTCCATGTATCCACGATGCCGTCATGGATATTGAGAACGGGTCTCAACTTGGCCCCCCGGCCCCTCTGTGCGGATATGCGGCCATGATCACCGCCCTGTCCGTCACCGACCTCACGCTCGTCCGCGGCGAACGTGTGCTGTTCCGGAATCTGGACCTGACGCTGGCCGCCGGCGAGGCCGTGGCCCTGACCGGGGCCAATGGCGCGGGCAAGACCAGCCTGTTGCGCGCCGTCGCCGGTTTCATCCGGCCCGAAGCCGGCACCGTCGCCTTCCGCGACGCCGACGACGACCCGATCGACCCCCCGGAGGCCCGGGCCCACGGCCTGCATTTGCTGGGTCATCTCGACGGCCTCAAGACCGCCCGCACCGCCCGCGATGAGCTGATGTTCCAGTCGCAATGGCTGGGTCACAGCCACAAGGGCATCGAGGAGGCCATCGCGGTTCTCGGCCTCACCCCCCTGCTCGATCTCGAGGTTCGCAAACTTTCCGCCGGCCAGCGCCGTCGCCTGGCCCTGGCCCGTCTGATCGGCTCGCCCCGGGCCCTGTGGCTGCTCGACGAGCCGCTCAGCCCGCTGGATGCCCGCTGGCGGACCGTGGTCGGCGAGATGATGGCCCGGCACCTGCACGGGGGCGGTCTGATCCTGGCTGCCGTCCACGACCCCCTGCCCATCCCGACCCGGGCCCTCGATCTGGGGGCCGGACGATGAGCCCGGCCCGCATCGCCCTGGCCGTCCTGTTCCGGCGCGAACTGTCCCTGGCCTGGGGTGGCGGCGGCGGGCCGTTGCTGGCCTGTGGCTTCTTTGCCTGTCTGACCGTGCTGGTGCCGCTGGCCGCCGGAGGCGATCCGGTCGGGCTGAAGCCGATCGCCTCGGCCATCGCCTGGCTGGCCCTGGCCCTGGCCTCAATGCTGTCACTGGAGCGGCTGTTCGAGCGCGACCTCGAGGACGGGGCGCTGGACCTGCTGGCCACCGGCCCCCTGCCACTGGAAGCGGTGTTCGCGGTCAAGGCCGTCAGCCAGTGGCTGGCCACCGGCCTGCCCCTGGCCCTGACCGCCCCGGTCGCCGCCCTGACCCTGGGCCTGGCCCCCGACCTGCTGCCCCTGACGGCCCTGGCGGCGGCGATCGGCGGCCTCGGCTTTGCCTTCACCGGGGCCCTCGGCGCGGCCCTGGCCCTGGGCACGCGGCGCGGCGGCCTGCTGATCGCCATCGTCGTCCTGCCGCTGTTTATTCCGCCGGTGGTGTTCGGGGCCGGGGCGCTGGAGCGGGCCGCCAACAGTATGGACCCGGCTCCGGCCCTGGCCCTGCTGGCTGCCTATGCCCTGTTCGCCATGAGTCTGGGCCCCTTCGCCGGGGCCGCCGCGATCCGCAACGCCCAGGGCTGAGGGTCCGACCCACCCCGGCGCGATCGGTCGCGTCCGGCCATGTGGCGCGATGCGCGTTTGGTCGCTAAGGAGGCCTCATGTTCGGTCTCGCCAATCCCGAGCGCTTCATGCGCTTCACCCGCCCCGTGACACCGGGCCTGTGGGCGCTGGCCGCCGTGCTGCTGGCCGTGGGCACCTGGCTGTCGTTCACCGCCCCCGAGGACTATCAGCAGGGCGATACGGTGCGGATCATGTTCGTCCATGTCCCGGCCGCCACCCTGGGCCTGATGGCCTATGCGGCACTGGGCATTTCCAGCTTCTTCGCCCTGGTGTTCCGCCATCCGCTGGCTGATGCCGCCGCCCGCGCCGCTGCCGTGCCCGGGGCCGCCTTCACCGCCCTGGCCCTGGTCACCGGCAGCCTGTGGGGCAAGCCGATGTGGGGGGCCTGGTGGGCCTGGGGCGACGCCCGGCTGATGTCAGTCCTGATCCTGTTCCTGTTCTACCTCGGCTATATCGCCCTCAGGGCCTCGATCGATGACGAGGTCCGGGCCGGACGCGCCGCCGCCGTCCTGGGTCTGGTCGGGTTGATCAACCTGCCGATCGTCAAATTCTCGGTCGACTGGTGGAACACCCTGCACCAGCCCGCCTCGCTGCTGCGCATGGGCGGGCCGTCGCTGAGCGAGGCCTTTCTCGTGCCGCTGCTGACCATGATGGCCGCCTATGCCGCCCTGTTCGGGGCCCTGTGGCTGACCGCCATCCGCACCGAAATCACCCGCCGCCGGGTCCTGACCCTGCGCGCCCGCGCCGCCCTGGAGGCCTGAGATGCCCGACCTCGACATGGGGACCTATGCCGCCTTTGTCTGGCCCGCCTGGGGACTGAGCGCCCTGGTGCTGGGCGGTCTGGTCGTGCGGGCGAGCCGCGCCGCACGGCATTGGTCACGTGATCTGGCGGCGCTGGAAGCGGCCGCCGTCGACCCGACCGGGCCCGCCGCATGAACCGCTGGCTGTCCCTGATCCCCCTGGCCGTGGTCGTGGCCCTGGCCGCCCTGTTCATCGGCTGGTCGCTGAAGCGCGACCCGGCCTTCAAGCCCGACGCCCTCGTCGGCCAGCCGATCCCCGAGACCGTCCTGCCGATGCTGACCGGCGACACGGCCGGACCCGGCTTCCTGGACCTCAAGACCGCCGGGGTCGGGCGACCGATGATCGTCAATGTCTTCGCCTCCTGGTGCGCCCCCTGCCAGGTCGAGAACCCGACCCTGCTGGCCCTGAAGGCCCGGGGCGTGGCCGTGGTCGGCGTCGCCTACAAGGACGATCCGGCCGACACGCGGAAATTCCTCGATGATTTCGGCGACCCCTTCGCCAAGGTGCTGGTCGATCGCGAGGGCCGGGCCGGGCTCGACCTCGGCGTTTCGGGTGTGCCCGAGACCTTTGCCGTCAACGCCCTGGGCAAGGTGGTGGCCAAACATTCCGGGCCGTTGATCGACCAGGCCGACGTCGATCGTCTGGTCGACGCCATCCAGGCCCCGCCGCGGCCCCTGCCCACAGCCACCCGCCGCTGATTGGTCGAGCCGCCGGGCGCGTTAACCCTTTTTCGACAGGAATGGTTAACCGTCTCCGGATGAGCGCGATTCGACCCGACATGCCCGCCGCCCTGCCCGGTACAGGCCTGACCCGCCCGGCAGCCGCCGCGACCGATGCGGCCCGCGCCGCCTTCTTCCGCGCCGCCCTGGGTCAGGTGCAGGCAACCCCGGCACCGGCGCTGACCGAGGCCCCGGCCGACCGGGCCGCCCCGGCCGGATCCGCCCGGGTCGAGCCGTCGCCGGACCGGCCCGGCCGGCCGGGCGCATTGCTGGATATTCGCGTCTAGACCGGTCAGGCCGCGGCCGGTGCCTTCTTGCCCTTGGCCGGTTTGTCAGGCCTGGCCGCCTTTTCCGGCTTGACCGGCTTGTCCGTCTTTTTCGCGGCCCGTTCGGCCTTGCGGGCCTCCTTCAGCGCCTTCTTGGCGTCCCGCGCCTCGGCCTGGGCCTTGTCCGGAGCCTCGTCCGCCGCCGAGGCCAGGCCCGCCAGCAGGGCCAGAAAACCCTCGCGCTTGCCCTTGGGCAGCAGGGCCATGATGCGTTTGTCGGCCGCCTCGACCCGGGGCCGCGCCGCCTCCAGTGCCACCGCACCGGCCTCCGACAGCCGCACGGCCATGGCCCGGGCATCGATCGTCGAGCGCTCGCGGTCCAGCAGCCCCCTGGTCGTCATCCGGGCCACCAGATCGGCCAGGGTCGAGCGGTCGATCCCGGTCGCCCGGACCAGATCGGTCTGGGTCAGGCCCGACTTCTGCGACACCGCCTCCAGCACGGCGAACTGACGCTGGGTCAGGCCGTCCGGGCCGGTCTCCGTCGCATAGATGTCGAGCGCCAGCTGCAGCGCGCGGTGCATCAGATGGCTTGGCGATCCGGACAGCTGTCCGTTCCGTCGCGCCTGTTTTCCGGACTTGACCATCAACCGTATCCCCTCGGCATGTCCCGTAGCGCTAGCAGGCGCGCTTTACGGTTTGACGACGGATCACCTGTCGGTTTGAAGACAATTGGTGCGCCCACCGCATTCCGGACCCGTCAGATGCCCGGATCGGGCGTGATCGGTCCGGGCTCTCCGGCCGTGGGCAGCAGGTTCTTCATGATGAAGGGGATCTGCAGCAGGCCGAACACGATCGCCAGGATGAACAGGCCGACCCGGAACTGGACCCAGGTGCCGTCCGACTGGGTGCGCCAGACCAGCTCATTGGCCACCGCGATGGTCGCGAAATACAGGCCGTAGCGCAGGGTCAGTACCCGCCAGGCCTGGTCGGTCACGCGGATGGCGTCCCCGAGCAGATATTTGAACGGCGACTTGTTCAGGGGCAGGGAGCCCAGCAGAACCACCGCCAGCAGGGCGTTCTGCACGGTCAGCTTGATCTTGATCAGGCTCTCATCCTGAAAGACGATCGTCATGGTGCCGAACACCAGGGCGAACAGGCCGGTGATCAGCGGCAGGGGGGCGAAGCGCTTCTCGACCAGAAAGCCGACGGCCAGGGCCAGGGCCGAGGCGATGACCAGGACCCAGGTGGCCTTGATCATGTCACGGGTGATGAAATAGGCGGCGGCGAAGGCCAGCAGGGCCCCGAAGTCGACGGCCTGCCGGATCCACTGGCCGGATTTGGGCGCGGGCGCGCCGTTCGGGGTCGTTGTCTCGTCAGTCATTGTCAGTCCTCAAGCCCGACCAGCGAGCGGGAAAAGGCGCGGGCGTCGAACGGTTGCAGGTCCTCGATCCCCTCGCCGACCCCGATCAGCTTGATCGGGGCGTCCGAGGCCTGGGCCACCGGCACCAGCACCCCGCCGCGGGCGGTGCCGTCCAGCTTGGTCATCACCAGACCCGACACATAGGCGGTCCGGCCGAAGATCTGTTCCTGGGCCAGGGCGTTGCGGCCGACAGTGGCGTCCAGCACCAGCAGGGTCTCGTGCGGGGCGTCGGGATCGATCTTTTTCAGCACCCGCACGATCTTCAGCAGTTCGTCCATCAGGGCCGACTTGTTCTGCAGCCGGCCGGCGGTGTCGATCAGGACCACGTCATAGCCCTCGGCCTTCGCCTTCGTATAGGCGTCGAAGGCCAGGCCGGCGGGGTCGGCCCCGTCGCGGCGGCTCTCGAAATCGGCCCCGGCGCGGTCGGCCCAGACCTTGAGCTGTTCGCGGGCGGCGGCGCGGAAGGTGTCGCAGGCGACGATCATCACCTTCGCCCCCTGACCGGTCAGGTCGGCGGCGATCTTGCCCAGGGTGGTGGTCTTGCCCGAGCCGTTGACCCCGACGAACAGGGTGACGAAGGGTTTGGGTCCGTTCAGCGGCGCATAGGCGGCCTGACGCGGCAGCAGTTCGGCGGCGACCGCCTCGGCCAGGGCCTCCTTGACCTCGCGCTCGTCGGCACCCTTGCCGAAGCGAAGGTCGCGAAAGCGCTCGACGATGCGTGCCGAGGCCGCCGGGCCCAGATCGCTCTCGATCAGATGCTCTTCCAGCTGCTCCAGCGCCGCCTCGCTGAGCGGCTCGCGGATGAAGGTGGCGACGACCTGTTCGGTCATCTGTTTCGAGGATCGGCCCAGACCCTCGCTCAGCCGCGAGAGCCAGCCCTTTTTCGGCGTGTCGTTCATTCTGTCCGCTTAGCCGACAGCGGGGGCCGCGTCACGCGAACCCCGACAATTGAGGGGGGCCGGGTCGGCGGGACCGGCCGGGTCGGGAAAAAACACAGTCCACTGAGTCCACTGAGTCCACATCGACCGGGGGCTGTCCCGGGGTGCCGGACCCCGGTTTGGAGATCCGGGGGCATTATACGGGTCGCGGGACGGAGGCTGGTCGATTGGCCGGGCTTTTTTGTAGCGGCCGGTTTTCGTTGGATGTTTTTTCGCGGATTGCGAACATCAGCGCGAGGTTCTGTGGTTCCCGAGTGCCCGAGCGCGCTGCACTTGCCCGGGTTGCCCCTGACGCGGGCCGCCATAACGCCCTGAAACATCTCTCCGTGGATCTCAGCGCGGACGTTTCCGCCGTCCAAAGCGCCTTGGCCTGTGTTCAGGATTTACGCGTGCTTGGACGAGGGCAGGTTTTTCTGATCGGTATCTGAACGTCATGTTTAGCGTCAAACAGGCTCAGAGCGGGTCGACGTCCATTTCAATCTGCGTTCCCGGCTTGGGAAAGGCATTATCAAGGTGACGTTTGAACATTTCCCACGACTTGGAAATCTTCATCAAGGGAAGAATCTGAAGGATGTGGTCGCGCAGGTCGGGCTGCCCCACGTTCTCGGACAGGAACTGATGGTGCTTGAACTTTCGTCGCTTTGAGTCTTGGTCGGTGGGGTTGAGTTCCTGCAGTTTTGGCAGAACGCCCTCGGGCAAGCGATCATAGACGATGTCGTTTGTTATGTGTCCCAGGTACGGCGTCTTCGCTCTGCCGACCGGCCACTTCCACCCCTTCAGGCGGTAAATCTGGCGATAGAACTCATCAGGAAACCGCTTCGCCCATGCCAGCCGCTCTTCGGAAAGATAGACAGACAAGAGCTTGTGCAGCTCGTCCCGATCTCGTTCGTTTTGAAATCCTGTCGCTTCGTCGACCAATGCGACGATGCCGACCTTGGCGAGCGAGCGAACCAGCATCTCACTTTGCAACGCCAATGGCTGCTGCTGCGCGGTCAGTAGGCCGCCAGCGCGCGCCTCTAGAAAGAGGTCGCACACCTTCGGAAGTAGCTCCGCTCGGTATCCAAGGGCCTTGCCTCCGGTCGGCGTGATGAAGACAACCGGAACCGTTGTCGCTAAAATTTCGTCAGTAATCAGCGGCTTAAGGCTTCTTGTGGCCAAGAACGGGGGCAAACCGTCGGTCGGCTGCTGGGAGCGTCCTTTCGGCTTGCTTGATCGTCCGAGGGCCTGAAGGAACCCGGCCTGCGTCAGAAGCCGAGTTCCGTCGGACAAAACCGCGCACGGGATTTCTGCTTCGCCGATCTTGAGCGTCCCGGTGTGGGTTGCCTTCGGAAGGTTCGAAGCCTCTGTCCAGCGGGCACGGGCAGCTGCGCTCGCAATTTCGTGACGTTGTTCGGGGGTGAGTTTTTCGGCTCGGGCCCTGCCGCCCTTGCTTTGATGCGTGGTCACTCGACGCTCCATGCTTGCTGCACTCTCACATATATGCTTGCTCTAAAAATAAAGCAAGCATTATGTTTGTTTGTCGCCCTTATGCTTGCTTCAGCGCTTTGCCGCCGCCTTCGCAATCTCTGCCCAACGTTTGGGCGACAGGCTGGCGGCCCTCGCGGTTCCGCCCTTAAGCCCCATCGCTTGAGCGGCCCTATCCTTTGCGTCGTCTCGCGCGCCGCCGGGTCCCGGATCGCGCTGCGCCTGTCCGGGATGACGAAAGCGGCGGGAGCTTTTGCGATCGTTAGCTTCCGGCTGATACAAGGGGGCTGACCTGTCGGCGGAACCCTCGATGCCTGAAGCCCACCCCTTCCACTGCGCCGCCACCCACGGCTTCGTCCGGGTCGCCGCCGCGACGCCGGTGGTGCATATCGCCGATCCGGTCGCCAATGCCGCCGAACACGCCGCCCTGATCCGTCAGGCGGGGGACCAAGGCGTCGACCTGCTGGTGTTTCCGGAGTTGTCGCTGAGCGGTTATGCGATCGACGACCTGCTGATGCAGGACGCCCTGCTGGCCGAGGTCGAGCGCCAGATCGCCGGCCTGGCCGGGGTGGCCGGTGAGGCCGGGGTGGTGGTCGTCGTGGGGGCCCCGCTGCGCAATGGTGACGCCCTGTTCAACTGCGCCGTGGTGCTGGCCAATGGTCAGGTGCTGGGCGTGGTGCCCAAATCCTACCTGCCGAATTATCGCGAATATTATGAGAAGCGCTGGTTCTCGCCGGCCGCCGGACGGGCCGAGGACGTGCTGGTCCTGAACGGCGAGAGCGTCGATTTCGCGCCGGGGCTGATCTTCGAGGCCGATGACCGGCCGGGCTTCGTGTTCGCCGTCGAGATCTGCGAGGATTTCTGGGCCCCGCTGCCGCCGTCGACGCGGGCGGCGCTGGCCGGGGCGCGGATCCTCTGCAACCTGTCGGCCTCCAACATCGTCATCGGCAAGGCCGACGAGCGGGCCGTTCTGTGCGCCAGCCAGTCGGTGCGGACCCAGTCCGCCTATGTCTTCGCCGCCTCGGGCTGGGGCGAGAGCACCACCGACCTGGCCTGGGACGGACAGGCGACGATCCATGAACTGGGCGCGAAACTGGCCGAGGGCCCGCGCTTTTCGCTGGAATCCCACCTGACCGTGGCCGATGTCGACGTCGCCCGCATCGGCCTGGACCGGCTGCGCAACGGGACGTTCGCCGACTGCGCCCGGCTGGAGGGCGAGGCCGCCACCGTGGTGCCGTTCAGCGCCCCCGGCCGCGACGACACCGACACCCTGTTGCGGCCGCTGGACCGCTTCCCCTTCGTGCCCGACGACCCGGCCCGGCTGGATCGCGACTGCTATGAGGCCTTCAACATCCAGGTCCAGGGCCTGATGCGGCGGATGACGGCCACCGGGGCCGAACGGCTGGTGATCGGGGTCTCGGGCGGGCTGGATTCGACCCAGGCCCTGCTGGTCGCCTGCCGCGCCTTCGACCGGCTGGACCTGCCGCGCACCGGCATCCTGGCCTATACATTGCCCGGCTTCGCCACCTCGGAGACGACCAAGGCCAGTGCCTGGGCCCTGATGCGGGCGCTGGAGGTGACCGGGGCGGAGATCGACATCCGTCCGGCGGCCGAGCGGATGCTGGCCGACATCGGTCATCCGTATGCGGACGGTCAGCCTGTGCACGACATCACCTTCGAGAATGTGCAGGCCGGATTGCGCACCGACTATCTGTTCCGGCTGGCCAACCAGAACCGGGCCTTTGTGCTGGGCACCGGCGACCTGTCGGAACTGGCCCTGGGCTGGTGCACCTATGGCGTCGGCGACCATATGAGCCACTACAACGTCAACGGCGGGGTGGCGAAGACCCTGATCCGCCACCTGATCCGCTGGGTCGCCGACGGCGATCTGGTCGGGGCGGCGGCGACCCCGGCCCTGAAGGCGGTGCTGGCCACGGAGATCTCGCCGGAACTGGTCCCGGCCGGGGCCGACGGCCGGATCCAGTCGACCGAGGCGACGGTGGGGCCCTATCCGTTGAACGACTTCTTCCTGTTCCATGTGACCCGGTTCGGCTTTTGCCCGTCCAAGGTCGCCTGGCTGGCCCATCAGGCCTGGAAGGACGCGGCCACCGGCCACTGGCCCGCCCACACGCCCGAGGCCGAGCGCGTCGCCTATGACCTGCCGGTGATCAAGGCCTGGCTGCGCCAATTCCTGGTCCGCTTCTTCCAGACCAGCCAGTTCAAACGCTCGGCCCTGCCCAACGGGCCCAAGGTGGTGACCGGCGGCTCCCTGTCGCCGCGCGGCGACTGGCGGGCCCCGTCCGACGGCAATGCCCGGGTCTGGCTGGACGAGCTGGATGCCAATATTCCGGGGGACTGAGGCGACGGCCCTCTGGCCAGACCGACCCCGCGTCCCCTATTGCAGCGCTTTGCGCAAAGGCCCCGCCATGACCGATACCCCCACCAAGGACTCCAACGGCAACATCCTCGCCGACGGTGACAGCGTCACCCTGATCAAGGATCTGAAGGTCAAGGGCTCGGGCGGGGTCACGCTGAAGCGCGGCACCCTGGTCAAGAACATCCGCCTGACCGGCGACGAGGACGAGATCGAGGCCAATGTCGACAAGGTGCGCGGCCTGGTCCTGCGCACCGAGTTCGTCAAGAAGGTCTGATCGCCCTGTCCGGCGCTATTTGACGCCGGCGAGGAATTCGAAGATCGCCGCCCGGGCTTCCGCCTCGTCCAGCATCGGGGCGTGGCCGATGCCAGGCACCCGGACATAGGCCATCTTGCGCGCGGCCTTGCGCATCTTGTCGACGATCTCGGGGCTGAGCAGGTCCGAGGTCTCGCCGTGCACCAGCAGCACCGGCCGGCCCCGGGTCAGGCGACGGAAGAAGGGCCACAGATTCGGGACAAGGGCCTTGCCCCCGGCGGCCCGGATCGGCACGGCGATGTCGGGATCATAGTCCGGTACCGGTGCCCCCTCGGTGCCGTCCCGGAAGGTGCGGCGGGCGAAGGCGGCCCAGTCGGCGTCCGTATAGTGGGGCAGGGCCGCGGCGTTCAGCCCCTTCACATAGTCGGTCGCGTCGTCCCAGGTGGCGATCTCGACCGCCTGGCCCGTAAAGGCGGCGATCCGGGCCAGGCCGACCGGCGAGACCTCGGGGCCGATGTCATTGAGGATGGCCGCCGCGATCACCCGCGAACGGATCGCCGCGATGGCCATGGTGATCAGTCCACCCATCGAGGTGCCGAGGAAGACGGCCTTGTCGATTCCGGCCTGGTCCATCAGGGCCAGGATGTCGCGCGCATAGACCTCGGGCGAATAGGTCATCGGGTCGGGGGCCCGGTCCGAGCGGCCACGGCCGCGCACGTCGACGGCCAGCACGCGGCGGCCGCTCTGGGCAATCAGCGGGGCGATGGTGTCGAAATCGGCGCTGTTGCGCGTCAGGCCGTGGATGGCGATGACGGGCAGACGCGCCGTACCGTCGGCACCGCCGTAGTCGCGGGCGAACAGGCTCAGTCCATCCGCCGAGGTCCAGCGACGTTCAGCGTATTCCGCCATGACAAATTCTCCGGATCGGGCGGTCCAGCCTATTTCATCGTCGCGGGAATTGCGATCAGCCGCCCAGCAAATCGCGAACGAATTCGTCCAGATCGCCGCCCTCGAACAGGAAGCCGGGCAGGCCGGCACGCTTCGCCGCCTCCAGATCGGTCGGCCGGTCACCGATCATGAACGAGCGGGCCGGGTCGATGCCGTGGTCGGTGATGGCCCGGGTGATCATGCCGGGGTTCGGTTTGCGATCGGGATGGTCGGCATGGAAATAGCGTTCGTCGCGCGCCTCGCTGTGAAAGGGGCAGGCATAGACGGCCCCGATCCGGGCCCCCCTGGCCGCCAGCCGCCGGACGATCAGATCGTTGAAGGCGTGCATCTGTGTTTCGGTGAACAGGCCGCGCGCCACGCCCGACTGATTGGTCACGATCACCACAAGGTAACCCAGCGCATTCAGGCGTCGCACCGCTCCGTCCGCCCCGGGGATCAGGGTCAGGTGCGATTCGAGGTGCGGATAGCCGGTGTCCTCGATCAACACGCCGTCACGATCGAGAAACACGGCAGGCACGCTCCCGCCCGTCGTCTGGCCGGTTGCGCTGGTCGTTCTGGTCGTCACTAATGCACTCCACCCTGCCCCGGTCGCTTAAGGCGCCCCGCGGTCGCGTTGCAACCCGCAACGTGAAGTGACCCTGTAGCGTTTGTCCCGGGTGGGGACGGTTTGGTAGGAGGCGCCCAGCCCTGGGCCCCGATCCGCGCCGCTGCGAGCCGGAACACGCCGACGCCTGATGAGAGAAACCCCGTCATGACCATCGCCTTCATCGACCTTCAGGCCCAGCGCCTTCGTCTCGACGGCCGCATCGAGGCCGCCGTCCAGGCCGCCGTCGTCGGCGGGGCCTGGGTCATGGGCCCGCAGGTGCGCCAGTTCGAATCCGACCTCGCCGCCTTCGGGGGGGCCAAACATGCCCTGGGCTGCGCCAACGGCACCGATGCCCTGGCCCTGCCGCTGATGGCCTGGGGCGTGGGCCGCGGCGACGCGGTGTTCGTGCCCAGCTTCACCTTCGCCGCCACCGCCGAGGTCGTGCCCTGGTTCGATGCCGAGCCGGTCTTCGTCGACGTCGATGCGACGACCTACAATATGGACCCCGGCCACCTCGAGGCCGCCATCGAGGCCACGATCAGGGAAGGCCGGCTGACCCCGAAGGTGGTCATCGCCGTCGACCTGTTCGGCCAGCCCGCCGACTATCCGGCCATCAAGGCGATCTGCGACAGATACGGGCTGAAGCTGATCGCCGATTCGGCCCAGGGTTTCGGCTGCACCATCAACGGCGACCACCCGCTGAAATGGGCCGACATCACCACCACCAGCTTCTTCCCGGCCAAGCCGCTGGGCTGCTACGGCGACGGCGGGGCGGTGCTGACCAATGACGATGACCTGGCCCAGATGATCGATTCCCTGCGCGTGCACGGCAAGGCGGTGGCCCGCGATCTGGTCGGCCGCACCTTCGAGCACGACACCAAATATCTGAACATGCGCATCGGGCTGAACTCGCGCCTCGACACCATCCAGGCCGCGGTCCTGATCGAGAAGCTCAAGGTGTTCGGCGAGGAGATCGGCATGCGCAACCGCGTCGCCGCCCGTTACAATGACCTGCTGCGTCCCCATGTGGCGGCGGTGCCCGACGTGCCGGCCGGCAATGTCTCCAACTGGGCCCAGTATACGATCGAGCATGCGGACCGCGACGGCCTCGCCGCCCATCTGAAGGATCAGGGCGTGCCGACGGCCGTCTATTATCCGATCCCGCTGCACCTGCAGCCGGCCTATGAGATGTATCCGCGCGGACCCCAGGGTCTGCCGGTCACCGAACGGCTGATGGAGCGGGTCATCAGCCTGCCGATGCACGCCGATCTGGACGCGGCGACCCAGGACCGGATCGTCGCCGCCGTCGCCAGCTACAAGGGCTGAACCGCATGACCAACTCCCTCCCCCCGCTCAAGGTCGGTGTCGCCGGTGCCGGCGTCATGGGCCGCAACCACGCCCGGGTGCTGTCCGACATCCGTGACTTCGACCTGACCGCCGTGTTCGATCCGGACGCGGCCACGGCCGAAGGCGTCGCCAGACTGTACGAGGCGCGGGCCTTCACCACCGCCGCCGAATTCGTCGCCGCCGGGCTGGACGCCGCCGTGGTGGCCACCCCGAACCGGCACCACGCCGACCTGGGCGTGGCCCTGCTGGAAGCCGGGGTCCATGTGCTGGTCGAAAAGCCGATCGCCGCCACCGTGGCCGATGCCCAGCGGATGATCGATGCGGCGAAGGCCAATGACCGGGTCCTGATGGTCGGCCAGGTCGAACGGTTCAACCCGGCGGTGCAGGCGGTCAAACGCGCCATCGACGGCGACGACATCATCTCGATCCAGATCACCCGCGTCGGCCCCTTCCCGCCGCGCATGGGCGAGGTCGGGGTGGTCATCGACCTGGCGGTGCACGACATCGACATCATCCGCCACCTGACGGATTCCGAGATCACCGAGGTCCAGCCGCAGCTGGCCCGCACCCGCGCCGAGCGCGAGGACACCGCCCTGCTGCAGTTCCGGCTGGAGAACGGGACGATCGCCCACATCACCACCAACTGGGTCACCCCCTACAAGGTCCGCACCCTGCAGGTCGCCACGGCCAACAAATTCGTGGTCGCCGACCTGATCACCCGTCAGGTCACGGAATATTTCGGCCAGCAGGCCGACGGCTCCTACCAGACCCGCGCCGTCAACAGCTGGCCGGCCGAGCCGCTGAAGAAGGAGCTGGAAGCCTTCGCCCACGCCATCCGCACCGGCGAGACCCCGGCCGTGACCGGCGAGGACGGCCTGCGCAATCTGGAAGTGGCGCTGCGCTGCCTCGGCGAGGGCTGACCCCCGTTCGAAATCGCTTGGCTTGCCCGACGTCAGCCCTCTAGCGAAAGGGCGTAACCGTCTGGAGGGCGACATGACCGGCACGAGCAGTTTCCAGGACCGTATCGTCCTGATCACCGGGGCCGGTGGCGGCATCGGCCGCGAGGCCGCCCTGCAATTCGCCCGCGCCGGGGCCAGCCTGGCCCTGTCGGACCGCGACCCCGGCCTGCTGGAAGAGACCCGGCGACAGGTGGCCGGGCTCGGCGGCCGGGTCAGCGCCCGACTCGTCGACGTCACCGACGGCGAGGCCGTCCGCGAGCTGGTGGCGGCCACGGTCGCCGAGTTCGGCCGTCTCGACGTGGCCTTCAACAATGCCGGGATCGAGGAGGAGGACACCCCGCTGGCCAGTGGCGACGAGGCCCTGTTCGACCGGATCATGGCCGTCAACGTCAAGGGCGTCTGGCTGTGCCTGAAACACCAGCTGGCGGTGATGACCGCCCAGGGTCACGGGTCGATCGTCAACACCGCCTCGGTCGCCGGCCTGGTCGGGGCCCCGCGCCGCGCCGCCTATGCCGCCAGCAAACACGCCGTCGTCGGCCTGACCAGATCCGCCGCCGCCGAGACCGGCCGCAAGGGGGTGAGGGTCAATGCCGTCTGCCCCGGACCGATCCGCACCGCCATGCTGGAACGGGCCATGGAGCGGATGTCGGAACGGGCCGGCAAGCCGGCGATGGACCCGGGCGTCTTCGCCCCGATGGGCCGGGTCGGCGAGGCCGCCGAGGTCGCGGCCGCCGTGCTGTGGCTGGCCTCGGACGCCGCCGCCTATGTGACCGGCCATGCCCTGACCGTCGACGGCGGCCTGACCGTCATCTGACCCGTCAGGCGTGGATGTCGACGTCCTTGCCCTCCTTCAGCAGCAGGAAGCCGACCACCGCCGTCACCAGGGCGACCACCACCGGATACCACAGGCCGTAGTAGATATTGCCGGTGGCCGCGACCATGGCGAAGGCCGTGGTCGGCAGGAAGCCGCCGAACCAGCCATTGCCGATATGGTAGGGCAGGGACATCGACGTATAGCGGATATTGGTCGGGAACATCTCGACCAGGGCCGCGGCGATCGGGCCGTAGACCATGGTCACATAGAAGACGAGCAGGAACAGGATGCCCACCACCACGGGCTTGTTGACCCGGGCACTGTCGGCTTTTGCCGGATAGCCGGCCGTGGCCAGCGCCGCGCCGAGGGACGCGTTCCAGGCCGTCTGCCGGGCCCTGAACTCGACGGTCGGCAGGGTCTCGCCGCGGAAGCTCGGCACCACCACATCGCCGATCCGGACCTCGGCCACAGCCCCCGCCGGGGCCGCCACATTGACATAGATGACCCCTGCCTTCGCCAGGTAGGATTTGGCCAGGTCACAGGACTGGTTGAACACCGTCTTGCCGATCGGGTCGAACTGCAGATTGCAGTCGGCGGGATCGGCATGGACCGTGACCGGCGACGCCGCCGTCGCCGCCGCCAGTTGCGGATTGGCGGCGTCGGTCAGGGCGTGGAACAGCGGGAAATAGGTCAGGGCCGCGACCAGACAGCCGGTCAGGATGATCGGCTTGCGGCCGACCCTGTCCGACAGCCAGCCCCAGAAGACGAAGAAGGGCGTGGCCAGCAGCAGGGCGATGGCCACCATCATATTGGTCAGGCCGGCATCGACCTTCAGCGTCTTCTCGAGGAAGAACAGGGCGTAGAACTGGCCGGTGTACCAGACCACGGCCTGACCGGCGGTCAGGCCCACCAGGGCGATCAGCACCAGTTTCAGATTGGGCCAGCGGGCGAAACTGTCCTTCAGCGGCGAGGTCGAGCCGCGACCCTCGGCCTTCATCCGGGCGAAGGCCGGGCTCTCGGCCAGTTTCAGCCGGATCCACAGCGAAACCCCCAGCAGCAGGATCGAGACGAGGAAGGGGACGCGCCAGCCCCAGTCGAGGAAGGCCGCCTCACCGACCGCGAACCGCACCCCCATGATGACGACCAGACTCAGCAGCAGGCCCGCCGTGGCCGTGATCTGGATGAAGCTGGTGTAGAGGCCGCGTTTGCCGTGCGGCGCATGCTCGGCCACATAGGTGGCGGCCCCGCCGTATTCCCCGCCCAGCGCCAGGCCCTGGATCAGCCGCATCGCCACCAGGATCATCGGGGCCGCCAGGCCGATCGCCGCATAGGAGGGCAGCAGGCCGACGACGAAGGTCGACAGTCCCATCAGCAGCATGGTGACGAGGAAGGTGTTCTTGCGCCCCCACAGGTCACCCAGCCGCCCGAACAGCAGGGCCCCGAACGGCCGCACCGCGAACCCGGCGGCAAAGGCCATCAGGGCGAAGATATAGCCGGTCGTCTCGTTCACGCCCGAGAAGAACTGGCTGCTGATGATCACGGCCAGAGCGCCGTACAGATAGAAGTCGTACCATTCGATCACCGTCCCGACCGACGAGGCCAGGATGACCAGCCGGTCGCTGCGGTCGACCTCATGGTCGGCCGACTGTGCGTCGGCAGATCCCTGATCCGTCATTGTCCCGGCCCTCCCAGACCCCGTCCCCGGTCGCGGCGGTTCAGCCGACCACCTGCATCCCCAGCCATTCCGCCACCAGGGCCGGCTTGTCGCCGCCCTCGATCTCGACCGTGACCTCGTGTTTCAGCAGCCAGCGGCCACCCCCCTTGTCCTCGGCCGAGGCCAGTCTGAACCGGCCGCGCACCTTCGAGCCCGCCGAAACCGGGGCGAGGAAGCGAACCTTGTCGAAGCCGTAGTTGACCCCCATCACCACGCCTTCCAGCGGGGGCACGGCATCGTAGGTCATGGCCGACAGCAGACTCAGGGTCAGGAAGCCGTGGGCGATGGTGCCGCCGAACGGGGTCTTGGCCGCCGCCACCGGGTCGATATGGATGAATTGCCGGTCCTCGGTGATCTCGGCGAAGGCGTCGATCCGGGCCTGGTCGACCAGGATCCAGCGGCTGACCCCGACCTCGGTCCCGACCAGTCCGGCGAGGGCGGCGGGCGGCGTCGGCGCGCCCGTGTGTTCGGCTTGGCTCATGGTGTGGTTCCCCAGGTTTCCGGTGTGTAGCGATCTTCGATGATGGCGCTGAACAGGGCCGGGTCGACATTGCCGCCCGACAGGATGATGGCCGTGACCCGGTCCTTGACCGGCAGTTTCCCGGCCAGCAGCGCCGCCAGCGATACGGCCCCGCCCGGCTCGACCACCAGTTTCAGCCCCTTGAAGGCAAAGGCCACCGCCGCCGCCACCTCGGCGTCGCTGACCGTCAGCACATCCGTCATCCGGCGGTTGATCGGAAAGGTCAGCTCACCCGGCTGCGGCGACATCAGCGAATCGCAGATCGACGGCCGCGTCACCGGCCCGTGGCCGCGCCGTTCGCCCGCAAGCAGCGACCGCCGGGTATCGTCATAGGCCAGCGGCTCGACGCCGAAGACCTGGGTGTGGGACGCGGTCGCCGCCAGGGTCAGGTTGATCCCGGCCATCAGGCCGCCGCCGGACAGGCCGCACAACAGCTGATCGATCGGCACAGCCCCGACGGCCTTGGCCTGGTCCAGCAGTTCCAGCGCCACCGTGCCCTGGCCCTCGATGATCAGCGGATCGTCGAACGGGGGCACCAGCACGCAGCCGTGCTCGGCGGCGATGGCCTCGGCGATCGCCTCGCGGCTTTCGCTGTAGCGGTCGTAGGTGCGCACCTCGCCGCCATAGGCCTTCACGCCCTCCATCTTCACCGCCGGGCTGTCGGCCGGCATGACGATGATGGCGCGGGTGCCCATCATCCGCGCCGCCGCGGCCACGGCCTGGGCATGGTTGCCGGACGAAAAGGCGACGACGCCGTGATGACGCTCCTCGTCGGTCAGCCGGCTGATGCGATTATAGGCCCCGCGGAATTTGAAGGCCCCGGTCTTCTGCAGGGTTTCGGCCTTGATCAGCACCCGACCGCCCACCCGCGCGTTCAGCGCCGGGCTCTCGATCAGCGGCGTGCGCACCGCGACGCGGGCGATCTGGCGGGCGGCGTCCTGAACGCCGGCATAGGAGGCGATACGCATCCGGCCACTTAACCCCAGACGCCGGCTCTGCGTAAGATGGAATGCTGAACCACCGCGAAGGGAATTCATGGACCGGCTGATCCTCGCCATCGACCAGGGCACCACCTCGACCCGCGCCATCGCCTTCGCCGTGTCGCCGCAGGGCGATTTCAGCGCCGTGGCGGTCAGCCAGGTCGAACTGGCCCAGCATTTCCCGCAGTCCGGCTGGGTCGAGCATGACGCGGCCGAGATCTGGCACGCCACCCTGCGCACCTGCCGGGCCGTGATCGCCGAGGCCGGGGGCATCGACGGTTTCGCCGCCATCGGCATCACCAACCAGCGCGAGACCTCGGTCCTGTGGGACACCGCCACCGGCGAGCCCCTGCACCGGGCCATCGTCTGGCAGGACCGCCGCACCGCCGACGTCACCGCCCGGCTGACCGCCGAGGGTCACGAGCCGATGGTCCAGGCGGCGACCGGCCTGATCCTCGACCCCTATTTCTCGGCCACCAAATTCGCCTGGCTGCTGGACGCCGTGCCCGGGGCGCGCGACCGGGCGCTGCGCGGCGAGGTCAAGCTGGGCACGATCGAGAGCTGGCTGATCTGGAAGCTGACCGGCGGGGCCCGCCACGTGACCGACGCCACCAATGCCAGCCGCACCAGTCTGATGGATCTGGAGACCCGGGTCTGGCGCGACGACCTGTGCACCCTGTTCCGGGTGCCGCGCGAGGCCCTGCCGGATATCCACGGCTGCAGCGACCATCTGGGCGACTGCGAGGCCAGTCTGTTTGGCGGGTCCCTGCCGATCCACGGCGCGGCCGGGGACCAGCAGGCGGCCCTGGTGGGGCACGGGGCGATGCATCCGGGCGACGCCAAGATCACCTATGGCACCGGGGCCTTCCTCGTCGCCAATGTCGGCCGGTCGCCGGTGATCTCGACCCGACGGCTGCTGGGAACCCTCGCCTATCAGCTGGGGGACAATGTCGCCTGGGCCCTGGAGGGGTCGATCTTCTCGGCCGGATCGGCGATCCAGTGGCTGCGCGACGGCGTCGGACTGATCGACGACCCGGCCCGGTCCGAGGCCATGGCCCGGTCGCTGGATGACAATGGTGGCGTCTATCTGGTGCCGGGCTTCACCGGCCTGGGCGCGCCCTGGTGGCAGCCCGACGCCCGCGGCACGATCACCGGCCTGACCCGGGATTCCGGCCCGGCCCATTTCGTCCGCGCCGCGCTGGAGGCCCTGGCCTACCAGACCCGCGACCTGCTGGACGCCCTCGTCGCCGACGGGGCCCCGCGGCTGGCGGTATTGCGGGTGGATGGCGGGGTCACGGCCAACGGCTTCGCCATGCAGTTCGTCGCCGACATCTGCGACGTCACCGTCGAACGCCCGCCCTTCCAGGAGATGACGGCCCTGGGCGCGGCCCGGCTGGCGGCCCTGGGCATCGGCCTGATCGACCACCTTGGGGACGCGGCGGGTGCCGCCCCGACCGTCTGGACCCCGCGCATGGCCCCGGATGAGCGGGCGCGATTGATCAAGGGCTGGCAAAGCGCGGTCCGGGCCGCCATCATCGCCGCACAATGACCGACACTGACCTGAACGACGCCCAGACCGCCTTTTCGGGCACCCGCGCGGTGGATCCGCGCCACGCGCTGGACGAGGCCGCCCTCGGGGCCTGGCTGAGCCAGCATATCGACGGCTATGCCGGCCCCCTGACCATCCGCCAGTTCAAGGGCGGCCAGTCGAATCCGACCTATGAGCTGGCCACCCCCTCGGCCACCTATGTGCTGCGGCGCAAGCCGCCCGGCGTGCTGCTGCAGTCGGCCCATGCGGTCGATCGCGAGTTCACCGTCATCTCGGCCCTGCACAAACACGGCTATCCGGTGGCCCGGCCCCATGCCCTGTGTACCGACGACGCCGTGATCGGCTCGATGTTCTATGTGATGGACAAGGTCGAGGGCCGGGTGTTCTGGGACCTGAAACTGCCGGGCCTGCAGCCGGCCGAGCGCCGCGCCATCTACGAGGCCCAGACCGACACCCTGGCCGCCCTGCACCGGTTCGACCCGACCGCCATCGGCCTGGGCAACTACGGCAGGCCGGGCAACTATTTCATGCGCCAGGTCGGGCGCTGGACCAAACAGTACCGGGCCTCCGAGACCGAGCCCGTCGCGGCCATGGACCGGCTGATCGCCTTCCTGCCCGAGAGCCTGCCGGCTGACGGCCCGACCCGGATCGTCCACGGCGATTTCCGCCTCGACAACCTGATCCTCGACCCGAAGAAATCCGAGGTCCGGGCCGTGCTGGACTGGGAGCTGTCGACCCTGGGCGATCCGATGGCCGACTTCTCCTATCTGCTGATCGGCTGGGTCATTCCCGCCACCCTGCGCAACGGCCTGGGCGGGGCCGATCTGGAGGCCCTGGGCATCCCCTCGATCGCCGAGACGGTCGACCGCTATGCGGCCGCCGCCGGGGTTCCGGGGCCGCAGAACCTGGACTGGCTGTTCGCCTATAATCTGTTCCGGCTGGCGGCCATCTGCCAGGGCATTGCCGGACGGGTCCGTGACGGCACCGCCGCCAGCAGCCATGCCCGCACCATGGCGGCCCAGGTCCAGCCGCTGGCCGACGCCGCCTGGGGTTTCGCGAAGAAGGCCGGGGCCTGATTCCGGGTTAGCGCCGGGCGGCGGTCAGGATGCGATGGTCGGCGCGCGCCTGCAGCAGGATCACCACCGCATCGCCGTCGTCTGATTCCGGTGGCAGGTCGAACAGGGCCGACCGCCCCGTCCAGCTGCCCAGACGGGTCACGTCGCGCACGACATTGAGCTGGCGCACGGTCTGGCCGCGGTTGTCGCCGCGGTCGATCTGGACGCTCTGCAGGCCGGGCGTATAGGTGACGGCCACGACCTCGGCCCCGCCCTCGGGCGGACGGCCCGAGCCGATCCCGACCCGGTCGCCGGCGGCGCGGAATTCGATCTCGGGCGGGAAGTCCCGGCGGTCCGATTCCTCATCGATGGCGGTCTGCAGTTCGGGCGACCGGGCCCCCGACACCTGACGATGGCCGTCGATCACCACCTGGGGCGTCGACACCGAGCGCAGGCGCAGGGCCTGGCGATAGGCATGCTGACGCGCGGCGAACTCCGGCCGGGCGAAGGTGTCGGCCCAGCCCAGATAGTCCCAGTAGTCGACGCCATAGGTCAGGACGATGACCCCGGGGGCGTCGGCCACCTCCTCGACCATCCGGTCGGCCTCGGCACAGCCGGCGCAGCCCTGGGCGGTGAACAGCTCCAGCACCACCGGCGTGGTGCGGACCAGACGGGCGACCGGCTGGACAGCGGCCGAGCGCGGCTCGGGCGGCAGGGTCGCCCCCGCCGCCATCAGCCCCACGGCCACCGCCGCCGCCCCCAATATCCAGCCCCTCTGGTTCATGGCCGACAGCTTAACCACCGACAGCAGGGTCCCGCCGCTCATTTTCGCGTGAGGGGCGTCCGGATTTCGCTCTAGTCCATCAACTGCTGGGCCAGATAGACATAGTGGCGGGCCCAGCGGCGGGCATTGGCGACCGGGTCGGCGTCATTGGAGTGGCCGCCCGAGGTTTCCTCATAATAGAGGTGATCGTGGCCCTGATCGCCCAGACGGGCCGCGAATTTGCGCGCGTGGCCCGGATGGACCCGGTCATCGCGGGTATTGGTGGTGATGTAGACGCGGGGATAGTCCGCATCCGGACGAAGTTGCTGATAGGCCGAATAGCCGGCGATCCAGGCCGCCTCTTCCGGAATGCGCGGATCGCCGTATTCGCCGATCCACGAGGCCCCGGCCGGCAGTTCGTGATAGCGCAGCATGTCGATCAGCGGGCTCTCGATCACCGCCGCATGGATCAGCTCCGGATGCTGGGTGACCATGACCGAGGTCAGGACCCCGCCGTTCGAGCGGCCATAGATGCCCAGACGGCGCGGCGAGGTGATGCCGCGCGCCTCCAGATCACGGGCCACGGCGGCGAAGTCGTCAAAGGCCAGCTGGCGGTTCTCGTTCAGGACCGACTGGTGCCAGTCCGGCCCGAACTCGCCGCCGCCGCGGATGTTGGCATTGACATAGACCCCGCCCTTCTCGAGCCACAGCTTGCCCATTTCCGGGATATAGGCCGGCGGCTTGGACACCTGGAAACCGCCGTAGCCGTACATGATCGTCGGGGCGTGACCGTCCATGACCAGATCGCGCGGGCGGGTGACGAAATAGGGGATCTTCGTGCCGTCGGACGAGGTAGCCTCGAACTGTTCGACCACGTGGGTCGAGGCGTCGAAGCGGGCGGGGCTGGATTTCAGCACCTGCGTCGATCCGTCGTCCACATCGCCGAGGCTCAGCGTAGGCGGCGTCAGGAAGCCCTCGACGGAATAGAAGAAGCGCCCGGTCGCCTTAGAAGAGTCGCCCAGGTTGACCGTGATGTTTTCAGGGGTGGCGATGTCGCGGCGATCCCAACCCCATTCTCCCCGATTCTCAAAAGTGACGAGGCGACCAGAAACATTGTCCGACACGGCCGCCACGACGTAGCCGTCCATAACGCGGACACTTTGAACCGACTGCCGCTCGGTCGGTTGGAAGATGTCGACCCGGGAGATAGTCACTTCTTCAGCAGCTTCTCCGGAAGAATCTGACTCCAGAGGCTCCAGGGCGAAGAGCGCGACGCCCAGCAGCGAGCCGGGCTTGAATTCCTGGCCCTCGATGTTCCGGACCGTGGAGCGAGCCATGTGATAGGTCCAAGGCTCATCGGGGGAGAATACGATCGTGGGCCACTCTTCGTCGCCCATGATTCCGTAGATGGAAAGCCGCTCCGGCAGGTCCAGCTTCCCCGGCCGCCCATCGACAATTCGCCAGGTTTCCTGCCTGAAGGTGTCCAGCGGTCGTGACACGATGACGGCCAGCACCTTTCCATCCTTGTCGCGATACACTGACGGACTAACCCCGTACCCCCCGTCCGAGATATCGCCGCGATAGACCTCCGTCGCCTGTTCGAGTGTCTGGCCGCGCTTCAGCGATTTGACGATGAAGGGATAGCCGCTCTCGGTCAGGGTGCCGGGCCCAAAGTCCGTGGCCACCAGCAGGGTGTCGCGGTCCAGCCATTCGATCCGGTGTTTGCCTTCCGGCAGGGTGAAGCCGTCAGCGACGAAGGTTCTGGTCCTGGTGTCGAACTCGCGCACCACCACGGCGTCCTTGCCGCCGTCGGACAGATTGACCAGGCAACGGGTTTCGTCGGGCGCGAGACAGTTGGCCCCCTTGAACACCCAGTCCTTGCCCTCGGCCGCCGACAGGGCCCCGATGTCGAGCAGGGTCTCCCACTGCGGATCGGCCGAGCGGTAGGAGTCCAGCGTCGTGCGCCGCCACACCCCCTTGGGATTGGCCGCGTCCTGCCAGAAGTTTCCGATGCCGTCGCCGAGGAAGGCCGGGCCCGGAATCCGGTCGGTGGCCGACAGGATGGCAAAGGCCTCGGACCGGTAGGTCTCATAGCGCCGGTCGCCGGTCAGGGCCGCCAGCGAGGCCGCGTTCTCGCGCGCGACAAAGGCCATGGCCGCCTCGCCATGCACCTGTTCCAGATCCAGATGATCGTCGGCGGCGGCCACCCCGGCCGGGGTCAGGTCGGCGGGGAAATGCGGCGGGGCCGCACGTTCGGCAACGGCCACGGGCGGGGCGACTGTATCGCCCGGCATCGTGGCGCAGGCCCCCAGCAGCAGGGCCGGGATGGCGGCGGACAGGATCAGTCGGTTCATCGGGTCTACTCCTGCGCCGGCTGATCCATCAGCCGGCGGGTCAGATAGGTATATTCCAGCGCCAGGCGGCGGGCCGTCTCGCGCAGGTTGGCGCCGGCCGCGTGGCCACCGTCGGTGTTCTCGTAGAACAGGACCGGATAGCCCAGTTCCTGCAGCCGCGCCGCCGCCTTGCGGGCGTGGCCGGGGTGGACCCGGTCATCCTTGGTCGAGGTATGGATGAAGACCTCGGGGTAGGGCTGGTTGCTGCGCAGGTTCTGATAGGGCGAATAGGCCTGGATCCAGGCCCGTTCGGCCGGAATGTCCGGATTGCCGTATTCGCCCTGCCACGAGGCCCCGGCCAGCAGCTTGTTGAAGCGCAGCATGTCGAACAGCGGCACCTGGATGACGGCGGCGTTGATCAGGTCCGGCCTCTGGGTCAGCATCGCCCCCATGAACAGCCCGCCCTGGGAGCCGCCCATGATGCCCAGTTTCGGCTGGCTGGTGATGTTGCGGGCGATCAGGTCCAGGGCCACGGCCTGGAAATCCTCATGGGCGCGCTGGCGGTTCTGCTGCAGGGCCGCCTCGTGCCAGTTGGGGCCGAACTCGCCGCCCCCGCGGGTATTGGCCACGACATAGACGCCGCCGCGCTCCAGCCACAGCTTGCCGACCGTGGCCGAATAGCCGGGCAGCATCGACACCTCGAACCCGCCATAGCCGTACAGCAGGGTCGGGTTCGAGCCGTCGCTGGCCATGGCGTCGCGATGGACCACGAAATAGGGGATCATCGTCCCGTCGGCCGAGCGGGCCTCATACTGGTCGACGATCATGCCCGAGGCGTCGAATTTGGCCGGCAGGGATTTGACTTCGTCGACCGCACCCGTGGCCGCATCGGCCAGCCACAGGCTGGACGGGTTCAGATAGCCGGCGACGCTGACAAAGACCTGATCATCGCGCTCGGAGGCCGACCCGACCCCGACGGTGACGTTCTGCGGCAGGTCCAGACGCGTGCGGGCCCAGTCGCCGTCGGCGTTCGGCTCATAGACATAGACCGCGCCGCGGACATTCTCGAACAGGGCCACGACCAGGCGGTTGCGGGTGGCGTTCATGCCCTCGACGGCCTCGCGCGGGCCGGGCCGGATGATCAGCCGCGCCGGGGTGGCCGGATCGGCCAGCCAGGCATCGAGCGGCCAGGCGATGACGTCGCCGGTGTGGAACGCCTGGCCCGAGGGCGCGGTCCAGTCCTGTTTGATGGTGACGACCACCTGCCCCTGCACCAGGGTGTCGATCTGCGACTTGGCCGGCAGGGCCAGCTGCGTCGTGGTGCCGTCCTCGTTCAGCCGCCAGGTCTCGCCCTCATAGAAGGTGATCCCGCGATTGATCAGCACGGCCCGCACCGCCCCGTCGGCGTCACGCAACGTATAGCCGCTGACCGAGACATCGTCGGGCTGGCCGGTGAACACGGTCTCGGCCTGGTCGATCGTCTGGCCGCGGGTCAGCCGTTTGACGATCATCGGATAGCCCGAACTGGTCATCGAGCCCGCGCCGAAATCGCGGGCGATCAACAGGGTGTCGGCATCGACCCAGGTCGCGTCGCCCTTGGATTCCGGCAGGACGAAGCCGTCGCTGACAAAGGTCTTCGTGGTGCGGTCGAATTCGCGGATCGTCACCGCATCCTTGCCCCCGTCGGACAGGGAGATCAGGCACAGGGAGTCCTCGGGCGGCAAACAGGTCGCGCCCTTCCAAACCCAGTTGTGTCCCTCGGCCGCCGACAGGGCGTCGATGTCGAGAAGGGTCTCCCACTGCGGCGTCTCGGCGCGATAGCTGTCCAGGGTCGTGGTGCGCCAGATGCCGCGCACATGGCCGGCGTCCTGCCAGAAATTGTCGATCGTGCCGTCGTGGTTGAAGCCCGGACCGGGGATGCGGTCGCGCGACTGGACGATTTCCAGCGCCTGCTGGTGCAGGCCCTCATAGCGGGGATCGCCCTGGAGCACGGCCAGCGACCGGGTGTTCTGTTCGTTGACCCAGGCCATGGCGCGATCGCCGTCGATCTCTTCCAGCCACAGCCAGGGGTCGGTGGCGTCCGAGGTGGCGAAACCGCCCTCGACGAGCGGGGGATTGGGCGGGGAAGCGGGGGATTGGGCCATGACGCCTGTCGCGAGAGCAGTGGAAGCCAGGAGGATGGCGAGCGTGGCGGCGGGACGGATCATGCTGGCGTTTCCGGAACTTGAGGAACCGCACCTTAACCGCCGACCGTCACGGGACAAGGCAGCGCGCGCGCCCTTACGGTTTTGTCATCTGAAATCAGCGACCGGGATCGGGAATGCACAGGGTCTCGCCGCAGGCCTTGCAGTGGACCGCATCGGGATCATGCCGCTGCAGGCCGCAGGTCGGGCAGGGATAGACGACCTTGTGCGGCATCAGCAGGGTCTGGCCCAGCCGCACGAACAGGGTCACCCCGACCAGCATGATGACGATCGACACCAGCCGCCCCCAGTTGCCCGGCAGCAGGATGTCGCCATAGCCGGTCGTGGTCAGGCTGGTGACGGTGAAATACAGGGCGTCGATATAGCCGGTGATGCCTTCGTAGCGGCCCATGAAGCTGGTGTAGACAAAGCCGGTGGCCACAAAGACGAAGGTCACCAGGGCCACAACGGCCTTGGTCGTGTCCTCGACCCGGGTGTCGTCATAGCGACGGCCGACCGTGCGCCAGAAGAAGTCCGAATTGATCAGGGTCCACAGCCGCAGCACGCGCAGGAAGCCGAGGTTGAACAGCCAGGCCGGGAACAGCAGGGTCGCCAGGATGAACAGGTCGACCCAGACGATCGGCTTCTTCAGCCAGGACCTTACGTCAGAATAGGCCCAGGCCCGGGCGGCCAGGTCCAGCGCCAGCACCGCGGCGATCACATAGTCGATCACATAGAAGATCATCGCATCGCTCTTCAGCAGCGGGGCCGCCACGAAGAAGCCGACAATCAGGACGTCGATGACCAGCACGGCCAGACGGAAGCGCACCGCCGTCCCGGATGAGCCGTGATACAGGGCCCGGATGCGCGCGCGCAGGCGCAGACCCTCGGGTTTTTCGACATCGTCCGAACGGCTCATGGGCCAGCGATACCCCGCTTTGTCACCGGCGGAAACAGCATCCCTTCGCCGCAGGGCGTTCCGGGTCTATAGGCTGGGGGCTCCATGACCCGCCCCTTCGTCAAGATGAATGGTGCCGGCAACGATTTTGTCGTCGTCAACGCCCTCGAAACCCCGTTCACCCCGACGGCGGCCCAGGTGCGCGCCATCGCCAACCGTGACACCGGCCAGGGTTGCGACCAGCTGATCGCCATCGAGCCGTCGGACACCGCCGATGCCTTCATGCGGGTGTGGAATGCCGACGGCGGCGTGGTCGAGACCTGCGGCAATGCCCTGCGCTGTGTCGGCTGGCTGCTGATGCAGTCGACCGGCAAGGATCGCGTCACCATCGACACCCTCGGCGGACCCACCACGGCCTGGCGCGTTCCAGGCCCTGTCGGGTCAGGAGGTCCCGAAGGGTCGACGACCACGGCCCAGGTGAAGGTGGATATGGGCGCGCCGCGACTGGACTGGACCCAGATTCCGCTGGAGGAGGCGATGGACACCCGCGGCATCGAGCTGCAGGTCGGCCCGATCGACGCGCCCCTGCTGCACACCCCCGGCGCGGTCTCGATGGGCAATCCGCATGTGGTCTTCTTCACCGACCGCCAGGACGACGCCTTTGTGCGCGGTTCCGGCTCCCTGATCGAACACCACCCGCTGTTTCCGCAGGGGGTCAATGTCGGCTTCGCCAACGTCCTGGCCCCTGACCGCATCCGCCTGCGGGTGTGGGAACGCGGGGCCGGCCTGACCCGGGCCTGCGGCACCGGGGCCTGCGCCGCCCTGGTCGCGTCCAGCCGCCGGGGCCTGACCGGGCGCTCGGCCACCGTCGAGGTCGACGGCGGCACCCTGCGGATCGACTGGGACGAGGCCAGCGGTCATGTCTTCATGACCGGCCCGGTCGAGATCGAACGCACCGGCACCCTGACCCTTCAGCCTGCCCCTGGGTAAGGAATGCGACGGGGCCCCGTTGTCGCCCCCCGCCGCCCGCTCTAGACCATTTTTGTATCGGGTCGCATCGACCCGAAACCAGAAAATGGTCCAGTATCAAGCCGGGGCGAAATCTGAGCCGGGCTGGACCGCGTCCAACCCGACCGATTTCGCTCCAGGAACAGATGACGCCCTCCCGAGACCCCGAAAGACGCTGATGCCCGACCTGACCGAAAAACAGACCTTCTCCGACGAGGATGCGCTGGACTTCCACCGCAATCCGACGCCGGGCAAGATATCGATGGCCCCGACCAAGCCGATGGCGACCCAGCGCGACCTGTCGCTGGCCTATTCGCCGGGCGTCGCCATCCCCGTGCTGGCCATCGCCGAGGATGTCGACAAGGCCTACGACTATACGTCCAAGGGCAATCTGGTCGCCGTCATCTCCAACGGCACGGCCATTCTCGGCCTCGGCAACCTCGGGCACATGGCGTCCAAGCCGGTGATGGAGGGCAAATGCGTGCTGTTCAAACGCTTCGCCGATGTCGACAGCTTCGACGTCGAGGTCAAGACCACCGACCCGGACGAATTCATCACCGTGGTCAAGAACATCGGCGACACCTGGGGCGGCATCAATCTCGAGGACATCAAGTCCCCGGAATGTTTCGTCATCGAGAGCGAGCTGCAGGACCTGCTCGACATCCCGGTCTTCCATGACGACCAGCACGGCACCGCCATCATCTCCACCGCCGGCCTGATCAACGCCGCCCATATCGTCGGCAAGAAGCTGGAGGACATCAAGGTCGTCCTGGCCGGGGCCGGGGCCGCGGGCCTGTCGTCGATCGGCCTGATGAAGGCCGTCGGGGTGCGCAAGGAGAACACCACCATCGTCGACCGGGACGGCGTGGTCTATATCGGCCGGCCCACCGGCATGGACCAGTGGAAGGCCGCCCACGCCACCGACACGCCGCACCGCACCCTGGCCGAGGCCATGGTCGGGGCCGACGTGGTCCTGGGCCTGTCGGCCAAGGGCGCGATCACCAAGGAGATGGTGGCCTCGATGGCCCCCAATCCGATCATCTTCGCCATGGCCAATCCGGACCCGGAAATCACCCCGGAGGACGTCGCCTCGGTGCGCTCCGACGCCATCATGGCCACCGGCCGGTCCGACTATGTGAACCAGGTCAACAACGTCCTCGGCTTCCCCTACATCTTCCGCGGCGCGCTCGACGTGCGCGCCCGCCAGGTCAATCACGAGATGAAGGTGGCCTGTGCCCGGGCCCTGGCCCAGCTGGCCCGCGAGGACGTGCCGGACGAGGTCGCCGTCGCCTATCGCGGCCGCAAGCTGAAATTCGGCCCCGACTACATCATCCCCTCGCCGTTCGACCCGCGCCTGATCTGGTACATTCCGCCCTTCGTCGCCCAGGCGGCGATGGACAGCGGCGTGGCGCGCAAGCCGATCGAGGACATGGACGCCTACCGCATCCAGCTGCGCCAGCGCGTCGACCCGTCGGCGGCCCTGATGCAGAAGATCGCCTCGGCGGTGCGCGCGGCCCCGAACAAGCGGATCGTCTTCGCCGAGGGCGAGGAGACCACGGTCATCCGCGCCGCCTGGGCCTTCAAACAGGCCGAGCTGGGCACGCCCATCCTGATCGGCCGCGAGGATCTGATCCGCCAGAACGCCACCGAGGCCGGCCTGAATTTCGACGATCTGGGCATCGAGATCGTCAATGCCCGCGTCTCGGCGAAGAACGTTCAGTACACGGACTTCCTGTACGAAAAACTGCAGCGCCGCGGCTATCTGCGCCGTGACGTGCAGCGGATGATCAACCAGGACCGCAACTATTTCGCGGCCACCATGCTGGCCCAGGGCGATGCCGACGCCGTGGTCACCGGCACGACCCGCAATTTCAACATGGTGCTGAAGGAGGTCCGCCGCGTCCTCGACGTCACCTCGCGGCTGGTCGGCCTGTCGATCGTCCTGGCCAAGGGCCGCACCCTGTTCGTGGCCGACACCTCGATCCACGAACTGCCCGATGCGGTGGAGCTGGCCGAGATCGCCATCCAGGCCGCCGCCACCGTGCGCCGCATGGGCCGCAAGCCCCGCGTGGCCTTCCTGTCCTATTCGACCTTCGGCGACCCTCCGGGCGACCGCGGCGAGATGATCCGCGAGGCCATCCGCATCCTCGACCAGCGCGGCGTCGATTTCGAATACGAGGGCGAGATGCCGGCCGAACTGGCGCTCGATCCCGAGGCCCGCTCGGCCTATCCGTTCATGCGCCTGTCCAAGGACGCCAATGTCCTGGTCATGCCCGGCATCCATTCGGCCTCGATCTCGACCCGCCTGGTCCAGGCCCTGGGCGGGGCGACCGTGATCGGCCCGCTGCTGGTCGGTCTCGAGAAGTCGGTGCAGATCGTCTCGCTCGGGGCCTCGGTCAGCGAAATGATCACCGCCGCGACCTTCGCCGCCTATGAAGAGGGCGTGCGCGAGGGCTGAACCCGCAGATCGCCGGCCGGAAGCACCGGCCGGCGATCGACCGGGTCAGCCGGCCTCCGCATCCATCTTGCGCTGCCCGGCCGCCAGCCGGATCCACTCCAGCACGCAGAATATGACAGTCACCCCGCCGAGAGCGGCGGCGAAGACGAACACCCAGGCGAAGCCGTGCGTCTCGATCATCTCGCCCAGCGCGCCGCGACCCAGTGTGCCGATCAGCAGGGCAAGCGAGGTGAAGACCGCGAACTGAACCGCTCCGAACATCTTGCTCGACAGGGCCGACAGATAGGCCACAAAGGCCGCGCCTGCGAAGCCGCCGGCAATATTCTCGCCGGCGATGGCCAGCATCAGTCGGGCCATGGGCTCACCGATGCCGAAATTGCCGAACAGAGCATAAAGGCCGGTCGAGGCCATGAAGCTGCCGATCACAGGCGCGCCCATGGCCAGGTCAGCGAACAGCAGGTTGGTCGCCGCGGCCAGCACGGCACCCACGACCAGCGACGCCATCCGACCGATGGCCAGCAGGGCCCATCCGCCCAGGCCGATGCCAAGGATGGTCATGACCACACCGAAGGTCTTTGACGCCAGCGCCACCTCGGTCTTGGTGTGGCCCAGGGCTCCGCCGACATCGCCCATGTAGAAGGGATAGGCGAACGGGCCCCAGACTCCGTCGGTGATCCGATAGGTCAGGATCAGGCCGAGCACGATCAGCGCGCCCCAGCCCAGACGCCCCATCAGTTCGACCAGCGGGGCCAGGATGGCGTCATATAGGGTCGTCACCAGCGGCCGGGCGTCGGTCGCGGGCGTGGGCTGCCGACCGCGCCACACAACAAACCCGGCGAGCCCGCACGGCAGCAGGACGGCGGCGGCGATGATCCACGGCCCCCAGGTCGCGGTGAACTCGGTCGCGCTCGGGGCCGGTGAGGTGTTCAGGGCCGTGACCATGAAATTGATCAGCATGAAGGCGGCCCAGATCCAGGCCGCGAGGGTGGCGATCAGGGCGAACAGCCGCAGTTTCGGCGATCCCAGCCGCTCTTTCGCGATGGCCTGGGGCGGTGCCGGTTCCGGTTCGGGCGCGATGATCGTGCCCAGCAGGCCCAGCCCCATCAGCAAGCCGGCGATGGTGAAGGTCGCCGGCCAGCCCGCGACGTCGGCCAGCAGAAGGGCCCCGGCCCCGCCAACCAGGGCCGCCGTGCGGAAACCAAACTGATAGATGGTCGACAGCAGGTCGATCGGCGCACCCGGCCCGGCCACCTCAATGCGCCAGGTGTCGATGACGATGTCCTGGGTGGCGGAGGCGAAAGCACCGAGGGCCGCGGCACCGGCCAACAGGCCCAGGGTGCCGCCCTCGGGACTGGAAACCGCGATCACCAGCAGGGCCCCGCCGATGATCAGCTGGCAGCCCAGCATCCAGGAACGCCGGCGCCCCACTCGCCGTCCGATCACCGGCGGGAACAGGTTCACCACCGGCGACCAGAGGAATTTGAAGGCGGCGAACAGGCCGATCCACGACAATATGCCGATGGTGGCGATCGAGACCCCGGCCTCGCCCAGCCAGGCGTTCAGCGTCCCGATCAGCATGGTGAAGGGCAGGCCGGCCGAGAAGCCCAGCAACAGCATGGCCAGGGTGCGACGATCCCGGAAGGCGGCTTTCAGAACGGCCAGACCCTTGGGGGCGATATCCGGCTCAGCCGTCTGCGCGGCGGGTGTCTCGGTCATCGAAGCGTCTCTCCCGGACGCCTCGCGCCCTCTATTCGCCGACGACCTTGGCGCGCGTTTGCCGGTTCGTCCAGCGGGCGAGTGAACGGCGCAGGCCCTCGGGTTCCAGCGGCTTGACCAGATGGTCGTCCATCCCGGCTTCCAGACAGGCGCGGCGGTCCTCGGCGAAGGCATTGGCGGTCAGGGCCACGATCGGGGTCGTGTCGCCGCGCGCCCGGATCGCCCGGGTCGCCGTGGGGCCGTCCATGCCCGGCATCCGCATATCCATGAAGACCATGTCGTAGCGGGCCCGGGTCAGGGCGGCGACGGCCTCATGGCCGTTGGCGGCGGTCTCGACCGCACAGCCCTCGCGGCGCAGCAGGGTCGCGGCCAGCAGGGCCCCGACCGGATTGTCCTCGACCAGCAGCACCCGGGTGCCGGCGAAGCGGATCGGGGCGACCCGGTCGTCGTCGGCCGGCGGCGGCGGCGGCAGGCCGGGCGTCTGGGTGGTGGTCGGATTGGCCACGGCCAGCACCCGTTCCGCCAGCGAGGCGCGCCGCAACGGCTTGATCAGATAGCCGTGGAAGCCGGCGGTGCGGTAGCGGGCGATCAGGTCGCGTTCCGACGGCCGCAACAGCACGATGGCACGGCCCTTTTCCGGGCGCGGGGCCAGGGCCTCGCCGGCCACGGCGGCCAGGGCATGGTCGACCAGGATGACCGGCGCGCCCGGATGAACCGTGCCGCCCGAGGCCTCGATCTGGTCGATCGCGGCCCGGCGCACCAGATCGTCCGGCGACAGCACGGCCACGGCCTGACCGTCCAGCGGCCGGCCACGTTCAGGCAGGTCCGTCGTGGCGTCGAAACTGGCCTCAAAGCGGAAGCGGGAGCCCTTGCCCCTGGGCCGGTTACCGACCGAGACCTTGCCGCCCATGGCATCGGCCAGGCGTTTGACCACGGCCAGACCCAGTCCGGCCCCGCCGAACCGGGTCGCGTCCGAGGCGTCGACATGGCCGAACTCCTCAAAGATGCGGGCGCGCGCCTCGGCCGGAATGCCCGGTCCGGTATCCTCGACGATAAAGGCCAGCCGCGGCCGGGGACCCGCCCGGGGTACGCGTTCGACGGAGATATGGACCCCGCCGGTCTCGGTGAATTTGACGGCGTTTCCGGCCAGGTTGAACAGGACCTGGCGCAGGCGACCCTCATCGGCCATCACATCGACGGCGTCGGGGGCGACCGACCAGACCAGTTCCAGCCCCTTCTCATGGGCCCGGGGACTCAGCAGTTCGGCGACACTGCGCACCAGGCCCTCGACATCGACCGGGGCGGCGTCGAACTCCAGCTTGCCGGCCTCCAGCCGGGCATAGTCCAGCAGGTCATTGACCAGGCCCAGCAGATGTTCGGCCGACTGGCGCGCGGCCTCGGCATAGGCGCGCTGCGCCCCGTCCAGCCGGGTCCGGGTCAGCAGGCCCAGCATGCCGATGACCCCGTTCAGCGGGGTGCGCATCTCATGACTCATCAGCCGCAGAAACTGCTGCTCGGCCCCGTCGGGCGGCTCCGGGGTCGCCGGGGTGCCTGTTGCGATATTCTTCGCCGGTCGTGTCATCATCGATCTCCGACAGGCACCATGGCGCACAACCGTTAAGGGCGGCTCAAGGCGGGGCGCGGGCGGTCGATAGCGCCGGGTCCCCACCCCCTGACCAGGGCACGGCGTCGCCGGTCCCGGGCCCGACCGGCGTGCGCCGGTGCACCAGGGCCTCGGCAATATGACGGCGCACCACGCCGTTCGCCCCCTCCAGATCGGCGATGGTCCGGGCCAGTCGCAGCGTCCGCACCCAGCCCCGCGCCGTCAGCCCCCCGGCCTCGCCCGCCCGCATCAGCAGGGCCCGCCCCGGCGCGTCGGGGGCGGCGAACCGGTCCAGGGTCTCGCCCGAGGCGCGGGCGTTCAGGGCCTGGTCGGGGGCCAGGCCCGCCTCGCGCGCGCGTCCGGCCTGAAGCTCACGCGCCACGGCGACCCGGGCCGCGGCCTCGGCCGTGCCCTCGGCCGGGGGCGGCAGGGCCATGTCGGCGGCGGTCACCGGCGGCGTCTCCACCGTCAGGTCGATACGGTCGAACATCGGGCCCGAGATCCGGTTCTGATAGTCGCGCTGGCAGCGGGGGGCCTTGCCACAGGCCCCGCGCCCGCCGCCGCCGATGCCGCAGCGGCAGGGGTTCATCGCCGCGATCAGCTGGAACCGGGCCGGATAGCGGATATGGGCATTGGCCCGGGCCACCACGATCTCGCCGGTTTCCAGCGGGGCGCGCAGGGAATCGAGGGCCTGGGCGCTGTATTCGGGCAGTTCATCCAGAAACAGCACGCCATTGTGCGCCAGCGAGGCCTCGCCCGGCCGGGCCTTCAACCCACCGCCGGTCAGGGCCGCCATACTGGCCGAATGGTGCGGGCTGCGGAACGGCCGGTCGCGGGTCAGGGCCCCGCGCTCGATCAGCCCGGCCACCGACCAGACCATCGAGGTCTCCAGCAGTTCGGCCGGGGTCAGCGGCGGCAACAGGCCCGGCAGCCGCTGGGCCAGCATCGACTTGCCCGAGCCCGGCGGCCCGACAAACAGCAAATTATGCCCTCCAGCCGCGGCGATCTCGAGCGAGCGTTTGGCGCTCTCCTGACCCTTGACCTCGCGCAGGTCGGGCACGACCCCGCCGGCGCGCACCGGCCCCGGTTCGGGCGGGCGCAGCACCTGACTGCCCTTGAAATGGTTGATCAGGCCGATCAGGGAGCGCGGGGCGAGGATGGCGACATCCCCGGCCCAGGCCGCCTCGGGCCCGTTGGCCTCGGGGCAGATCAGGCCCAGCCCCATGGCCGAGGACGCCACCGCCGCCGGCAGGGCCCCGCCGACCGGGGCGATCTGGCCGTCCAGCCCCAGTTCGCCGATGGCGGCCCAGCCGTCCAGCGCGTCGGGCGTGATCACTCCCAGCGCCGCCATCAGCACCAGGCCGATGGCCAGGTCGAAATGGCTGCCCTCCTTGGGCAGGTCGGCCGGGGCCAGGTTGGCGATGATCCGTTTCGGCGGCAGGCCCAGACCGATGCCGGCGAAGGCCCCGCGCACCCGTTCGCGGCTCTCGGCCACCGCCTTGTCCGGCAGGCCGACGATGGTGAAACTGGGCACCGCCGCCCCAACCAGCTGCACCTGAACATCAACGCGGCGCGCCTCGACCCCGTCGAAGGCCACCGTCACCACGCGAGCGACCATGGCACCCTCCCGTTATACGGGAAAGAACAAATCACGAACCCGGCGAAGGGTCAAGCCAGGGACGTCGGCGGGGTTACCCCGCCCGCTTCGCCTCGATCGCGTCCCACATCAGGGCGGCGGCGTCGACGCCGGTGAAGGCCTTCAGCTGCTGGGCCCCGGTGGGGGAGGTGACGTTGATCTCGGTCAGCCAGTCGCCGATCACATCGATGCCGACGAAGATCAGGCCGCGTTCCTTCAACGTCGGGCCGATGGCGGCGCAGATCTCGCGGTCGCGGGCGGTCAGTTCGACCGGGGCGGCGGTACCGCCGACATGCAGGTTGGAGCGCACCGCCCCCGCCGCCGGGATGCGGTTGATGGCCCCGACCGGCTCGCCGTCGATCAGCAGGATCCGCTTGTCGCCCTTGGACACCGCCGGGATGAATTTCTGGATCACCAGCGGGTCGCGGCTGCCGACGGCGTGAATCTCGATCAGGGCCTCCAGATTGGGATCGTCCGCCTTCAGACGGATCACGCCCGAGCCGCCGGCCCCGTGCAGGGGTTTCAGCACCACATCGCCATGCTTCCTGTGGAAGGCGACGAGGGCCACCGGGTCGGAACTGATCAGGGTCGGCGGGGTCAGGCCGGGGAATTGGGTGACCAGCAGCTTCTCGGGGGCGGAACGCACCTCGGCCGGATCATTGACCACCAGGGTCTTCGGATGGACCGTCTCCAGCAGATAGGTGGCGGTGACATAGGCCATGTCGAACGGCGGGTCCTGACGCATCAGGATGACATCGACGTCCTCGGCCAGATCCAGCCGGATCTCGTCGCCGAAGGTCACATGGTCGCCGGCCACGGCCCGCACCGTCATCGGCCTGGCCCGGCACGACAGCCGGCCCTCTTCCAGGGCCAGGGTGCGGAAATCATAGACCCAGAGCGGATAACCCCGGTCCTGGGCCGTCATCGCCATCATGAAGGTGGTGTCCGCCAGGATGTCGACCGACTCCATGGGATCCATCTGGATCGCGACCTTGAGCATGCAAATATCCTTTGTGGGCGTCGGGCGGCCCGGACGACGGACCGGCTTCTATGTGACCAGCCACAGCCCCGGTCTCAAGGGGTCGGGCGCAACACGGCGTGGATTCGTCTAATTCAGCTGCAGCCGGACCCGGTGGACGCTGGTCTGGCACCAGACTCCGGCCGGGCCGTCCAGACCCTGGGCGCGGGACAGGGCTTCCAGCGCCCCGGTCAGGGCCCCGCGCCGTTCGCGGGCGGCGGCCACGTCCAGCCACGGTCGGTGATCGTCCGGGTCGAGCAGGGCGCGGCGCAGGGCCGAGCGTTCGGCCGCCTCGAAATCCCCGGCCCGGAGGGCCCGGCTGAACTGCACGGCCTGCAGCCGGATCAGGGCCTGGCGCGCCGTCACCGGGGCCATCAGCAGGTCCAGCCGGTCGGCCACATGGGGGGTCAGGCCGGCGCACAGGGCCCGGCGGGTCAGTTCGGACGGCAGGACCAGCTGGCCCTGGCTGAACGGGTCCAGCGCCACCGGCCCGTCGGCCGTCTCGACCCGCACCAGGAAATGGCCGGGAAAGTCGACCCCGGTGGCCGGGATGCCCGCCTGTTGGGCGGCATCCAGATAGAAGACGGCCAGGGTGACCGACAGGCCACGGCGCCGCTCGGCCACGGCGATGATGTCGGTATTGGCCGGGTCGCCCGTATACAGAAGGTCACCGGTCAGCCGCAGGTCTGACGACAGGGTTTCGGTCAGGGCGTCCTCGACCGGTTCGCCGCCGATCCGCTCCATCAGACGCTGGGCCGCCTGCCGGGCCAGCAGCCGCACCGGCTCGGCCTCGCGCATCGGGTCATCATGCAGGGCGCAGGCGATCGCCGCCTCAAGCAACGGAAAATCGTCGTCGTCAGCCAGTCCGGCTGCCGTCAGGGTCGTGGTCGCGTCCTGATGGATCACGGAAATCGGGCCCCCCGGTCTCGATATCCTTAACATGACGCGGAAACCGCCCGGGGGCCAGCGCCACCATATCCAGCCGCAGGGTCAGACCCGCCAGACCGGGTCGTCCGCGGGCCACCGCCTGGCCCGAAGCGCGCAGCCGGGCCAGCTGGACAGGGCCCAGGGCGGTCAGGGCCGCCGCCAGGGTCGCGCGCCGCTTGACCTCGACCACGACCAGGACCCGGCCGCGTTTGGCCAGGATGTCGATCTCCCCGGCCCGGCTCTTCAGGCGAAAGCCCAGGATCTGATAGCCGCGCAGCATCAGCCACAGGGCGGCCAGCCATTCGCCGGCATGGCCGCTGCGATGCGCCGCCTGCCCCGACGCCCGCCGCCGACCCGGGACGGGCCGCGCCGGCACCGGAACGGGGCGCAGCCGTTTCATCCCCGCCCCTGCAGCTCCAGCGCCCGGCGGTACAGGGCCTTGCGGGGCAGATCCAGCGCCCGGGACACCTCCGACGCCGCCTCGCCGGGGGCCAGCCGGGTCATGGCCTCGGCCAGGGCCGCATCGGCGTCGGCCTCGCTGGCCACCTCGACCTCGCCGGGGCCGATCACGACGACGATCTCGCCCTTCGGCCCCTGACAGCGGGGGTCGAGCGCCAGCTCGGCCAGGGTGCCGCGCACGCATTCCTCGTACAGCTTGGTCAGTTCGCGGGCCACGGCGGCCGGACGCGGGCCCAGCACCGCCGCCATATCGGCCAGGCTGTCGGCCAGACGCGGGCCGCTCTCGAAGAAGACCAGGGTCTGGCGCGCGGTGCGGACCTCTTCCAGCATCGTCCTGCGCGCGCCCGACTTGGGCGGCAGGAAGCCGGCGAACAGCACCCGGTCGGCGGGCAGGCCGGCGATACACAGGGCCGCCAGCAGGCTGGACGCCCCCGGGATCGGATGCACCGGCAGGCCGGCGGCGATCACCGCCCGGGCCACGACGAAGCCGGGATCATTGACCATCGGCGTGCCGGCGTCCGAGACCAGGGCCACCACTTCGCCGGCGTTCAGCCGTTCGATCGCCCCCTCGGCCGCCCGGGCCGAGGCATGGTCGTCGCACCGCTCCAGCTTCGCCTTGATCCCATAGGCCGACAGCAGCTTGCCGGTGACGCGCGTGTCCTCGGCCAGGACCAGATCGGCGGCGGCCAGCACATCCAGCGCCCGCAGCGTCATGTCGCGCAGGTTCCCGATCGGCGTCGCCACCAGATACAGGCCGGATGCGACCGGGCGCGACGGCGGGGCGGTCGGCGGAAAGGGCGAGGGATCAGTCATCGGCGGGACCGTGCCAGCGGGGGGCAGGCGGCTCAAGGGGTGGCTGCGTTTCCTCCTCCCTTTCCCGGCGGGAGAGGGTAGTGGTTCACACCAGCAGCGCCCGCAGCACCCCGTCCAGCACCGGTCGTCCGGCCGGGGTCGCCACCACCCGCCCGGCTGTCACCGCCAGAAACCCGTCGGCGATCAGCCCGGCCAGGGCCCCGGTCTCAACGGTCCGCTCCAGCACGGCCAATTCCGCCAGGGCCACCCCCTCGACCGTGCGCAGGCCCAGCAGGACGCGTTCCTCGGCGGCGGCGCGGGGGTCCAGGGTCTCGCGCTCGCTCCACGGCGTCCCGGCCGCGACGCCCGCCACATAGTCGGCGATGCCGCGTCGGGCGACGGTGGCGGTGCGCACCCCGTCCAGCGTCAGCCGCCCGTGGGCCCCGGGGCCGAGGCCCAGATAGTCGCCGCCGCGCCAGACATGCAGATTATGGGCCGAGCGGGCGGCGACACCGCGGCCGTGGTTGGAGACCTCATAGGCGTCGAACCCGGCCCCCTCGAGCACCGTCTGGGTGGCCTCGTACAGGGCGGCGGCCAGATCCTCGTCCGGCGGGGTCCAGCTGCCCCGCGCCACGGCCCGGCCGAAGGCGGTCGTCTGCTCTATGGTCAGCTGATAGGGCGAAACGTGCTCGAACCCGATGTCCAGCGCCTCGGTCAGTTCGGCGCGCCAGCCGGCCACGGTCTGGTCGGGGCGGGCATAGATCAGGTCGATCGACAACCGGTCGAAGGCCCGGGCGGCCACGGCCACCGCACGGCGCGCCTCATCGGCCGAATGGTTGCGGCCGAGGAATGTCAGGGCCGCATCGTCCAGCGCCTGCACCCCCATCGACAGCCGGTTGACCCCGGCGGCGGCCAGGGCGTCGAACCGCCCGGCCTCGGCGTCGGTCGGATTGGCCTCAAGGGTGATCTCGATCCCGCCGCGCGGCGGGAACAGGGCCTGCGCCCGGTCAATCACCGCCGCCACCGCCGCCGGATCCATCAGCGACGGCGTCCCCCCGCCGAAGAAGATCGAGGCCAGACGGCGCGGACCGGTCAGAACGGCCTGGGCCTCCAGGTCCGCCAGGATGGCCGCGACCAGATCCGCCTGTTCCGCGCCCCGGCCCCGGTCGCGTACGACGTTGAAGTCGCAATAGGGGCAGATCCGCGAACACCAGGGCCAGTGCACATAAAGGCCGATGTCGCTGCCGGGATCAGGGACCGGATCAGTCAATCAGCGCCGCCTTCAGCTGTTCGAAGGCCCGGGCGCGGTGGCTCATCGCGTCCTTGGCCGCCGGCTCCATCTCGCCGAAGGTCTGGTCGTGGCCCTCGGGGATAAAGATCGGATCATAGCCGAAGCCCCGGTCGCCGCGCGGCGGGAAGGTCAGCCGGCCGTCGACCCGGCCCTCGACCACGACACAGGGGCCGTCCGGCCAGGCCACGGCCAGGGCCGAGGTGAACCAGGCGCTGCGATCGCGCGACCCCACCTCGTCCAGCCGTTCCTCGACCTTGGCCATGGCCTCGGCGAAATCCTTGTCCGGCCCGGCCCAGCGCGCCGAGAAGATGCCCGGGGCCCCGTCCAGGGCCGTGACCGACAGGCCGGAGTCGTCCGCCAGGCTGACCTGACCGGTAAAGGCCGCCGCATGACGAGCCTTCAGCATGGCATTGCCGGCAAAACTGCTCTCGGTCTCGTCCGGTTCGGGCACATTCAGCGCTCCGGCCGTGACGATCTCGTAATTTCCATCCAGCAGGGCGGCGATCTCGCGCGCCTTGCCGGGGTTATGGGTGGCCGCGACCAGCCGCATTCCCTTGATTAATTTCAGATTCATCTCGATCACGCCCTCGCAACAATTCCTTGCCAAAGTTTAATATCGTTAAACGATATGTAACATGACATCCCGACACGCACGGCCTATCTATGATCCTCAAGAACGGCAGCCGCACCGTTCCCCTGATTGCTAACAAGAGCAACAGACTTGCAGCGGTCAACCGGATGAGGGGTAAAAAACACCCCCACCGAATAGATGGAGAAAGACGATGGATACCATGAGCGCCTCTTTGTGGATGGAAAAGGTCGGCCACGCGATCATCAATGCCGCCCTGCTGGCGGCCCTGCCGACCGCCCTGATCGCCTCGCTGGTTCAGGCGTTTTGATTGCCGGCCGCTTTGACGCCACCCCCAAAGCCCGCGATGAATAGGACCGCGTGTGGGTCGGTCGGACCCCACGCGGCCGCCGCGGCCTAGTTCCGACCCGAGGTATCTGCGCATGCGCCGCCCGACGATCGCCTCTCTCGGGTCCCGCCTGCCCCGGCTGACCGGGCGCAGCCTTCGCGCCCCCAATCTGAAGACCCTCGGACCGGGGTCCGTGTCCAGCCTGCTGAAAATCGCCCTCGACGTCGCCTATGTGCTGCTGGGCATCATCACCGGCGGCCTGATCATCGGCCTGGTCGCCGCGGTCTTCATCCCCTTTGCCGACCTCAACCTGACGGTTACCGACGATTCCGGGGGACTGCAGCAACCGCTGACCCGCCCCCTGCTGCTGTTCGGGGTCGGGGCCTTCGCCGCCTTCTTCGGCAGTTTCATGCTGATCCTGCGCAATCTGCGAATGATTTTCCGTACCCTGACGCTGGGCGATCCGTTCCAGCCGCCCAATGTGCGCCGCCTGCGCCAGATCGGCCTGATCCTGGCCGTGGTCACCGGCGGCAAATGGCTGGCCCAGGGCCTGGTCGCCGACCGCCTGGCCCCCGGCATCATGGACCCCCAGGGTTTCACCGACCTGTTGACCCCGGTCTTTTCCGTTCTCGTCGTCTTCGTCCTGGCCGAGGTGTTCCGCGAAGGGGCCCGCCTGCGTCGCGAATCCGAACTGACCATCTGACATGGCCGCGCCGTCAAAAACCTCCGCCCGTCCGGCGCTTCGCGCCACCCTCCGGGTCGACCCGTCCTGCGCCGCCGGATAGAGAGATTTAATGGCCATCCGCATCCAGCTTGATCGCATCCTCCTCGAGCGGCGCATGTCGCTGACCGAGCTGGCCGATCGCGTGGGCGTCACCCTGGCCAATCTGTCGATCCTCAAGACCGGCAAGGCCCGCGCCATCCGCTTCACCACCCTGGACGCCCTGTGCCGCGAGCTGAACTGCCAGCCGGGCGATCTGGTGGTCTATGAGCCTGGCCCGCAGGACGCCGCGCGCGCCTTCGACGACGACGACGCCTGATGGCGACCCGACGCGGCGGCGACCTGACCACCGAAGACCGGCGTATCTGGACCCGGGTCACCGGCTCGGTTAGCCCGGCCAAACCGGTCAAGGCCCCGCGCATCGCCGTCGCCGGACCGGTCGCCGATCCTGCTGCGGCCCCGGCTCCGCCCCGGCCAATGCCCCGGCCGACGCCACGGCCGGTGGCCACGGCGGCCACACCCGCCGGCACCGCCCGCCCCGGCGCGACCCGCAGCGTGCCGGAATCGCTGGAACCCCGGCGTCAACGGCGACTGTCGCGCGAACGCGATCCGATCGAGGCGCGGATAGACCTGCACGGCTATGGCCGGTTCCAGGCCCAGGACGCCCTGACCGCCTTCCTGACCACCGCCCAGGTGCGCGGCTATCGCGCGGTTCTGGTCATCACCGGCCAGGGCCGGCGCGGCGGCACCGGCGTGATCCGGGGCTCCGTCCATGAATGGCTGACCGGCCCGGCCCTGCGCGGGGTCGTCTCGGGCTATGCCGCGGCCGCCCGCCACCACGGCGGCGACGGGGCGCTGTATGTGACGCTGAAACGGCCGGGTTAGGCCGCCAGCGACAGTCCCGCCGCGACGGCCAGCCGCTCGAGCGACACCATCGGTCGCGGGCCCCAGTGGGCGATGACCTCGGCCGCCGCCAGCGAGCCCAGGGCCCCGGCTTCGGCCAGGGACAGACCGCGCGCCAGACCCAGCAGGAAGCCGGCCGCGTACTGGTCACCGGCTCCGGTGGTGTCGACGACCTTGCCGACCGGCGCGGCCTTGACCACGACCCGTTCGGCACCGCGCACGATAACCGAACCGTCAGCACTGCGGGTGATCGCCGCGACCTCGACGATCGTGGCCAGCCGGGCCGCGGCGGCCTCGAAATCCTCGGTCTCGAACAGGGCCAGCAGCTCGCTCTCATTGGCCAGGACGATGTCGGCCGAAGCCTCGATGAAGGCCAGCAGCTCGGCCCGCCAGCGGCCGACGACAAAGGAATCCGACAGGGTGATGGCGACCTTGCGCCCGGCGGCGTGGGCCGCTTCGGCGGCGGCCTCGAAGGCGGCGCGGGCCGGGGCCGGGTCGAACAGATAGCCTTCCAGATAGACGATGGCGCTGTCGGCGATCAGGGCCGGGTCGATGTCGGCCACGGTCAGCTGGTTGGCCGCGCCGAGGAAGGTCGACATGGTACGCTGGGCATCAGGCGTGACATTGATCAGGCAGCGACCGGTACCGGCCCCGCCGCTGAGGGCCGGGGTATCGAAGGCGACGCCGGCGGCGCGGATATCATGGGTGAAGACCTGGCCCAGGGTGTCGTCAGCGACCTTGCCCAGATAGGCGGCGCGTCCGCCGAACGAACCGACACCGGCCACCGTATTGCCGGCCGAGCCGCCCGAGGCCTCGACCCCGGCGGCCATCGCGTCATACAGGGCCGCGCTCTGGACCTCGTCGACCAGGGACATCGAGCCGGGGGCCAGGCCCTGGGCACTGAGGAATTCCGGCGTACAGGGGGCCAGGACGTCGACGATGGCGTTGCCGACGGCACAGACGTCGAAACGGGCGGAGGTGTTTGCTTGGGTCATGCCGCGCCCCATAGCCGCCGGGACCACGATTGGCCAGTCGGCACGGTTGCAGCCCCGCCCGGTTCAGGTCAGAAAACGGACCATGACCCGTATCGCCGTCCTGACCCCCGACCCCGCCGATCCCTCCTATGCCAGCCAGTGGCCCGGCGTGCGCGACCGGCTCGCAGCGGCCCTGGCCGTGGTCGGCATCGAGGCGGTCCCGACGCCCTGGACCGCCCATATCGACGACGCCGCGGGCCTGGCCGACTATCCACTGATCCTGCCGATGATCGTCTGGGGCTACCACCGCGACCACCGTCGCTGGCTCAGGGCCTGCGCGACCTGGACGGCGGCGGACCTGCCCCTGGCCAATCCGGCCCCGGTCCTGGCGTGGAATTCGGACAAGAGCTACCTCGCCCGTCTCGCCGGGCGCGGCGTGCCGATGCCGGAAACGATCTGGAGTGACGGGGTCACCGCCGACACGCTGGCCGCCGCCTTCGCCAGCACCGGTGCCGAACACCTGATCGTCAAGCCGACCGTGTCGGGCGGGGCGTGGAAGACCCTGCGCCTGTCACCGGGCGAGGCCGTCGACGACGCGCCCGAGGGTTCGGCGATGATCCAGCCCTATCTGTCGACCATTGAAACCGCCGGCGAAACCTCGCTGCTGTTCTTCGGCGGCGTCTTCAGCCATGCGGTCAACAAACGACCGGTGCCCGGCGACTTCCGCATCCAGGTCCAGTACGGCGGCCTCTATACGCCCGTCCCCGATCCGCCCGCCGGGGCCCTGGCCCTGGCGCAACAGGTTCTGGCGGCGATCGATGAACCGCTGCTGTATGCCCGGATCGACATGGTGCCTGACGCCGACGGCAACTGGTTGCTGATGGAGGCCGAACTGATCGAGCCCGACCTCTATCTCGACAATGACCCGGCCCGCGGCGCGGGCCTGGCGGCGGCGGTCCGGGCCCGGCTCTAGAGTCAGGCCACACCGCCCGTTTCAGGGGGCCGCGGCCGGGACGGTCAGGATCACGCTCAAGCCGCCCGGTCCCGAGCGGAGTTCGAGCCTGGCAGCCAGACGCCGGCCGAGGTCCTCCATCAAGGTCAGGCCGAAACCGCCGTCCGGGTTCGGCCGGGCCGGAACGGGCAGGCCCGGCCCGTCGTCGCTGACCGTCATCTCCAGTCCGCCTGCAGGCGTTGACCGGCACCCGAGGCTGATCCGGCCCGGTCCCGGTCCGGCGCAGGCGTATTTCAGCGCGTTGCTCATGGCCTCATTGGCGACCTGGCTGATCAGCAAGGCCCGCTCTGCCGATACCGTACAGCCGGGCTCGATCGCCTCGACGATGCGGCAGGCGGCACTGTCATGGGCGAAGGCGGCGGCGACCTCGTGCAGGACGGCCGACAGATCGACCACGCCGTCGCCACCGGCCATCAGCAACCGGTGCAGGCGGCCGATCGCCCGGATCTGGGCGTCGAGGCTGCGGCAGAAGCCGCGCAGCGCCTCGCGGGTGACGGTGCCGCTCGCCTCGAATGTTCTTTGTTTCAGGCTGATATAGCTCGACAGCATCGCCAGGTGGTTGGCGACGCGATGGTCGGTCTCCGACCGGAAGCTGCAGGCCTGCACACAGGCCGGTATGACGGGCCGGGCCGGTGCCTCGTCTGACTCTGGATTTGTCATAACCGTCCACCTGATCCCCACCGATCCGGAGACAGGCTAGACGGAACGACGTTCCGCGACCTTGATGGAGATCAAGGTCGCCGGTATCAGGCCATCAACCCCGACCGTGACGGGCACAGGTCGGCGACCGGACAGGCGACACAGTTGGGCTTGCGCGCGGTGCAGGTGTAGCGGCCGTGCAGGATCAGCCAGTGATGGGCCTTGGCCAGATAGGCCTCCGGCACGATCCGGTGCAGCTGGGCCTCGACCTTGTCCGGGGTGGCGGCATTGGCCAGGCCCAGCCGGTGCGAGACGCGGAACACATGGGTGTCGACGGCGATGGCCGGTTCGATGCCCAGTTCATTGAGGACGACACTGGCGGTCTTGCGCCCCACGCCCGGCAGGGCCTGCAGGTCGGTGCGGTTCAGCGGCACCGCGCCGCCATGCTGTTCCAGCACGATCCGGCTCAGGGCGATGACGTTCTTCGCCTTGTTCCGGTACAGGCCGATCGAGGCGATGAACGGCGTCAGACCCGACTCGCCGAGGGCCAGAATCTTCGCCGGGGTGTCAGCCACGGCGAAGAGCCTGTCCGTGGCCTTGTTGACCGCGACGTCGGTGGCCTGGGCCGACAGGGCCACCGCCACCGTCAGCGTATAGGCATCATGGAAATGCAGTTCGGTCTTCGGCTCGGGCATGATCGCCGCCAGCCGCGCGAAAATGGCCTCGACCCGGTCGGGGTCAGGCGGGAAGACGACGCCTCCGGACACGACAGGGCGTGGAGCCGGCTTGCGGGAACGGGGTTTTGGCTCGGCCATATCCAGGGGCTTCGCCGTCCTCGTCCGCCGGGTCAAGCGGCCCCGGTGACGCGCGCTGAAACATGACGTGTTTGCTGCGGCGCACACAGCGTTATTGATTTTTAGACATTGTAGTCCATTTTAGCCGCCTGCCTCCCCGGCTCCGATCGCAATTTCGAGTTTTCCATGACCGTCTCTCCCACCCTCAAACAGCGACTGCCGCTGATCGTCACCGTGATTGTCGCCCTGGCCGTCATCGTCGGCGGCACGATCTGGTGGCTGGGCAACCAGCGCTGGGAAACCACCGACAACGCCTTCATCCAGGCCGACACCACCCTCGTCAGTCCCCAGATCAGCGGCTATGTGGTCGAGGTCCTGGTGGCGGACAACCAGCGCGTCGAGCCCGGCCAGATCCTGGTCCGGCTGGATGATGCCGACGCCCGCGCCCGCCTGGCCGAGGCCGAGGCCAATCTCCAGGCCCTGATCGCCGCCGTCGGCAATGTCGATGCCCGCGCCGCCCAGGAACAGGCGATGATCGCCTCGCGCGCCGCCGGCGTGACCCAGGCCCAGGCCCAGGCCGGTCTGGCCCGCGCCCAGGTCGACCGCTACGGCAAGCTGGCCGAGCAGGGCTGGGTGTCGCAGCAACGCATCCAGACCGAGCAGGCCGGGGCCGCCACGGCCCAGGCCGCCGTCGCCCAGGCCCAGGCCGCCCTCGTCGCCGAACAGCGCACCGCCGCCGTACTCGGCTCGACCCGCAAACAGAGTCTCGCCGCGGTCGAACAGGCCCGGGCCGCCGTCGACCAGGCGCGCACCGCTTTGGACCGCACCATCATCCGCGCGCCGGTCGGCGGCGTCGTCGGGGCCCGCGGCGTGCGCGCCGGCCAGTCGGTCAATGCCGGCAGCCAACTGCTGTCGATCGTGCCGCTGGGCGACACCTTCGTCGTGGCCAATTTCAAGGAAACCCAGCTGGACCGGCTGCGGCTGGGCCAGACCGTGGAGATCACCGCCGACGCCTTCCCGGGACAGCCGATCCGGGGCCGCATCGACAGTTTCGCCCCGGCCACCGGCTCGGAATTCGCCCTGATCCCCGTCGAAAACGCCACCGGCAATTTCACCAAGATCACCCAGCGGGTTCCGGTGCGTATCGTTGTCGACCGGGCTGAAGGCGGTGCCACGGCCCTGCGTCCCGGCCTGTCGGTTGAGGTCCGCGTCGACCTGAAGAGCGCCGGCGGCTTGAGCTTCGCCCAGGTCGGCAGCGATGAGCCGCGCCGGGCCGAGGCCGCGACCGTCCCGGCCGTCCGGGAATGACCGCGGCCGTCACCGACGGCGCCGCCCCGGCCTCCCCCTCCGGAGCCGCCGCCCCCGAGATCAACTGGACCTTCCTGCTGCTCGGCTTCGCCGGGATGGTGATCGGCCAGTTCATGGCCATTCTCGACATCCAGATCGTCGCCGCCTCCCTGCCGCAGATCCAGGCGGGCATCGGGGCCTCGGCCGACGAGATCAGCTGGATCCAGACCGCCTATCTGATCCCCGAGGTCGTGATGATCCCCCTGTCGGGCTATCTGTCGCGCCTGTGGGGCACGCAGAAGGTGTTTCTGGTCTCCTGCACAGGCTTCCTGATCATGAGCGTGGCCACCGGCCTGTCGACCTCGATCGACATGATGATCCTGTTCCGGGCCCTGCAGGGCTTTGTCGGCGGGGCCATGATCCCGACCGTCTTCGCCGTCGCCTTCACCGCCTTCCCGCCCGACAAGCGCGTCACCGCCAGTGTGGTCATGGGGCTGATCGTCACCCTGGCCCCGACCGTCGGCCCGACGCTCGGCGGTCACCTGACCGAATGGCTCAGCTGGCGCTGGCTGTTCTTCATCAATGTGATCCCGGGCATGCTGGTGCTGTTCCTGGTCGGTCGCTACGCCAATTTCGACAAGGGCGATCCGTCCCTGTCCAAGGGGTTCGACTGGTTCGGGCTCGGCCTGATGGCCGTCTTTCTGATGAGCATGCAGTTCGTGCTGGAGGAAGGGTCAAAGAAGGACTGGTTCGCCGACACGGCCATCCTCGCGCTGGCCGTCGTCGCCGCCATTACCGGCCCGGCCTTCATCTGGCGGTCGCTGACCTACTACAATCCGATCGTCGAGCTGCGGGCCTTCGCCAACCGCAATTTCACCGTCGGTGTCATCATGACCTTCATCGTCGGCGCGGCCCTGTTCGGCGGCACCTTCCTGCTGCCGCTGTTCCTCGGTCGGGTGCTCGACTATTCGCCCTCGGAGGTCGGCACCACCATGGTGGTCTCGGGTCTGGCCATGTTCGCCACCGCCCCCTTCGCCGGACGACTGGTGCGCAGGCTGGACCTGCGCATCCTGATGTTCGTCGGCTTCATCATGTGCGCCTGGGGCATGTGGGACGCCCGGGCCCTGACCGCGGAGTGGGGGTACTGGGAGTTTGCCGGGGTCCAGGCCATGCGTGGGGCCGGGGTCATGCTGGCCATGATCGCCGCCCAGCAGGTGACGATGTCGACCCTGCCGGATCACATGGTCAAGAACGCCTCGGGCCTGGTCAATCTGTCGCGCAACGTCGGCGGGGCCTTCGGCCTGGCTTTCCTCAACACCTCCCTGACCACCAACACGGCCCTGCACATGGGCGAGCTGACCGACCGGATCAGCCAGTCCAATGTCCAGATGCAGGCGATGCTGGCGGGTATGAGTCAGCGTTTCGCCGGATCGATCGACCCGGAAGGGGCGGCCCTGAAGGCGGTCTGGGGCATGCTGCAGCGCCAGGCCACCACCCTGGCCTTCGGCGACGCCTTCGCCATGCTGGCCATCGCCTGCGCCGTGGCCGCCGTGGTGACCCTGTTCGCCCGGCCGGTGAAGGTGGCCCCGGGCGCGCCGCCGGTGGAGGCTCACTGATGTCCCGCGCTGTCGGCCAGATCGATCCGCGCAAGAGCGAGGCCATCCTCGACGCCGCCACCGAACTGTTCGCCGAGAAGGGGGCGGCGGCGACGATGGACGAGATCGCCCGCCGCGCCGGGGTATCGAAACAGACCCTCTACAACCGCTTTGCCTCCAAGCTCGACGTCGGCCGGGCCCTGGCGGCGCGACGCTCCGACGCCGTCACCGCCCCGCTGCGCTCGGAAGGCGACCCGCAGACGGTGCTGACCGCCTATGCCGTCGCCCTGCTTGAAAAGGTGGTTCACGGCGAGGCGGGGGCCTCGCTGCGCGGCCTGGCCATGGTCTCGCCCGAGGCCCCGGACATCGCCGCCGCCATCTATGACGGCGGTCCCGGCGAGAGCCTGCGTCGCCTGTCCACCTGGCTGGCCGAACAGAACCGCCGCGGACTGCTGGGCGTGCCCGATCCGGACCATGCCGCCGAGATCTTCTCGGGCATGGCACTGGGCCACAGCCATCTGCGCACCCTGCTGGGGGTCGATCATCCGGGCGCGGATCAAATCCCGGAACGCGCCCGCGAGACCGCGCGCCGCTTCATCCGCGCCTTCGCCCCCGACTGACCGGAACCGGCCCGCAGCGGATTGGCGACAGCCCCGGATCGGCGTAGGAGGCGATTCAGTCCCCTGTACCGGAGTTCCCGCCCATGCTGATCCATCTGTCGTCCTGGCCCGAAATCGACGCCCGCCTGAAGACGACCAGGACGATCGTCGTGCCGATCGGTTCCAATGAGCAGCATGGCCCGACCGGCCTGCTGGGCACCGACTGGCTGTGCCCCGAGATCATCGCCAATGCGGCCGAAAAGGCCGACGACAGCCTGATCGTGGCCCCGACCTTCAACATCGGCATGGCCCAGCACCACCTGGCCTTCGCCGGCACCATCAGCCTGCGCCCCTCGACCTTCATGGCCGCCATCACCGACTGGGTTTCCTCGCTCAGCCGCCACGGCTTCGAGCGCATCTATTTCCTCAACGGCCATGGCGGCAATGTCGCCACCATCGAGGCCACCTTCGCCGAGATCTACGCCGAGTGGAGCTTCGTCGAGGAGCAGCCGCCCTTCGTGCTCAAGCTGAAGAACTGGTGGGACCTGCCGGGCATTCACAGCCTTTGCAGCTCGATCTTTCCGGTCGGCCACGGCATGCACGCCACCCCGTCCGAGATCGCCGTGACCCAGGCCGCCTATCCGGACCGGATCAAGACGGCCGACTATTCGCCGAAGATCGCCCCGGTCGGCCCGATCCGCGACGCCCTCGACTACCGGGCCCGCTTCCCCGACGGCCGGATCGGCTCGGATCCGGCCCAGGCCAGTCCGGAAAAGGGCCAGCGCATCATCGACGCCTCGGTCACCGCCCTGCTCAAGGACGTGGCCGACTTCTCGGCCGAGGTCCTGCCCTAGACGGGACGGGGCCTTGCCCCGAACACGAATGCGGCCCAAGGCTCGGCGATGACCCATATCAAGAAGGCGGCCCGCAACGGCCGACGCCTGGCCCGCAACAACCAGTCCGCCGCCGACACCGCCGTCGCCGGGGGCGAGATGTTGCACGCGTCGGGCGAGGTCATCTCGGCCCGTCTGGAGATCATGGCCGCCGGCCTGGCCAATCCGGGCAAGGCTGATCTGGCGGAAATCTCGCTGATGAGTTCGGAAAAGGTCGAGGCCATCTCGGCCTCGGTCTCGACCGTCACCCGCAATTTCGGCGACCTGTCCGACCGGCTGACCCGGTCCGCCGCCAATGAAATTCACCTGGCCAGCCGCGCCGCCGCCGCCATGGCCAGCGCCACCCACCCGGCTGCCCTCGCCACCCTGCAGTACAACTATGCGGTGGGCTGGTGGGGCCGGGCCACCGGCCAGATGCTGACCCTCAATACCGAATTGCTGAAGGTCCAGGCCGAGGCGCTTGATCCGATCCACCGCACCGCCGTGGCCAATGCGAAACGGCTGAAACGCCCGGGAACCTGATGGGCCGCCCGGTCGTTTGAGAGGGGCATCTCTCAAGGAGTACGATCATGGGTCACCCCACGTCCGACAAACCCGCCGAGAAACATCCCGGCATGATGGGCGACGGCACCGAAGAACAGAACCTCGGCCAGAAGGGTGATCCGTCCAAGCGGATTTCCGAGGACGAGGTCAAGGACGCCTTCGGCGAAAAGCACGCCGACAAAAAGCCCTGACGTCAGGCCGTTCGAATGACGCCGTTGTCGGCCACCACCGGCCACGGCGTCAATTTCGCCCCGGCGCAGGGACCGCCGACACAGGCTCCGGTCAGGGGTGTGAACACCGCCCCGTGCCAGCCGCACAGGATCAGTGCGCCGTCCGGCGTCAGATAGCGGTCCAGTTCGATCGCCAGCGGAAAGCCCTGGTGCGGGCAGCGGTCGACATAGCCGGCCACCTGGCCGTGCCGGCGCACGACGAAGCCGTGGAAGAAGGCCTCGCCGATCTGCAGGACGAACCCGCGCGATCCGGGGTCGGCGATGGCGGTCTCGACGCAGAGGGCCACGCCCGCCGGCGTCTTCCAGACCCGTTTGCGATCAGCCGGAATCGCCTCGGCCATCAGTGCCGCTCGACCTTCAGCGGCCGCGACAGCAGGTTGCCGATCATCGCGTCGACCGTGGTCTCGCCATTCAGCAGGGCGGCGACCGCCTCCGAAATCGGCATCTCCACCCCCATCCGCTTCGCCAGCTCCCGCACCGCCGGCGCGCTCTCATAGCCTTCAGCCACCGACCGTTTGCCGGCCAGGGCCTGGTCGACCGTCTGGCCCTCGCCCAGGGCCAGCCCCAGGCTCATGTTGCGCGACTGCGGGCTGGAACAGGTCAGCACAAGGTCGCCGAGACCGCACAGGCCCGCCACCGTCTCCGGCCGCCCCCCCATGGCCACGCCCAGCCGGGTCATCTCGGCAAAGCCCCGTGTGATCAGGGCGGCATGGGCGCTACGCCCCAGACCGCGGCCCTCGCTGATGCCGCAGGCGATGGCCAGAACGTTCTTGATCGCCCCCCCGACCTCGGCCCCGATCAGGTCGGTGGCCAGATAGGGCCGGAAGGCCGGGGCCGACAGGGCCACCATCAGCCTCTGGCCCAGGGCCTCGTCGGCGCAGGCCAGGGTTACGGCGCTGGGCAGGCCCCGCGCCACCTCGCCGGCGAAACTGGGGCCCGACAGCACGGCCGCCGGCGCGTCCGGCAGGGTCTCGGCCAGGACCTCGGTCATCAGCTTCAGCGAACCGCGCTCGATTCCCTTGGCGCACAGCACCACCGGGACGCCCGATCGATGAAACGGCGCGAGAGCCTCAAGGGTAGCGCGCATATACTGGGCCGGCGGGACCGCCAGGATGAGGTCACAGCCCGCCAGATCGGCCAGGTCGCCGGTGACCTTCACATGGGCGTCCAGGGTAATGCCCGGCAGGAAGGCCTCATTGACCCGGTGATCGCGGATACTGTCGACCACCTCGGCCTCACGCGCGTGCAGGAGGGTGTCCAGCCCGGCCCAGCCGGTCACCTGGGCCAGGGCCGTGCCCCAGGCTCCGGCCCCGATCACCCCTGCGGTACGAAATTCCATCGGTCGTTTCCCTAGGCCTTGGCCCCCTTGCGACCCGGCTTGTGCATCGGATCGCTGAGCGCCTTGTTTTCATCCAGCGGCCATCGCGGGCGCGCTGCCGTATCGATATCCGAAACCAGCCCCTGCTGCAGGCGTTCCGCCCCGGCCAGGGCGATCATCGCGGCATTGTCGGTGCAATAGGCCATCGGCGGGGCCAGAAAATCAAAGCCGTTCTTCGCCGCCGCCGCCTCCAGCACCGCCCGGACGGTGCGGTTGGCCGCCACACCGCCGGCGACCACGAACATCGGCCGGGCCGCCGTCGCGCCATGGCTGTCGAGCCAGTCCTGCATCGCCCGGTGCGAGCGTTCGGCCAGCTGGCGGGCGATGGCGCTCTGGACCGCATCGGCCAGATCGGCCCGGTCCTGATCAGTTTCACAGGATTGCGCCAGGCGGGAGGCCGCCGTCTTCAGGCCCGAGAACGAGAAGTCGCAGTCCTTGCGCCCCAGCAGGGCCCGCGGCAGGTCGAAGCGACTGCCGTCGCCGGTCTCGGCCAGCCGCTCGAGCGCCGGTCCGCCCGGATAGCCCAGGCCCAGTGCCTTGGCGATCTTGTCGAAGGCCTCGCCGGCGGCATCATCGATGGTCGAGCCCAGCCGGCTCATCTCGCCGATGCCGCGCACCTCCAGCAGCTGGCAATGGCCGCCCGAGGCCAGCAGCAGCAGGAAGGGATAGGCCAGGTTGCGCCCCAGACGCGCCGACACCGCATGACCTTCAAGATGATTGACCGCCACCAGCGGCAGGCCCCGCGCCAGGGCCACGGCCTTGCCGAAGCCCAGGCCGACCATGACCCCGCCGACCAGACCGGGGCCGGCCGTGGCCGCGATCCCGTCCAGCGCCCCGTAGTCGAGCCCGGCCCCGGCCATGGCCCGACGGGTAACCCCGTCGATCATCTCGACATGACTGCGGGCGGCGATCTCGGGAACGACCCCGCCGAAGGCCGCATGATCATCGATCTGGCTGTGCACCACCGACGACAGCACGGTGGCCGTGCCGTCGGGATCCAGCCGCACCACGGCCGCCGCGGTCTCGTCACAGCTGGTTTCAAGGCCCAGGACGAGGAGCGAACCCGCGGGTCCGGTTGCCCGTCCTGTCTCGCTGCTATAGTCGGCGACCGTATTCATCGGGTCCAGCTAACGACCCCATCCCCTGTGCGCAACGCCTCATGACCTTCCCGATCCGTATCGGCACCCGACGTTCGGCCCTGGCCCTGACCCAGTCGGGCATGATGCAGCGCGCGATCGCCGCCGCCATGGGTGTGGCCGAGGCCGATATCGCCACCGCCGTCCCCCTGGTCGAGATCGTCACCACCGGCGACCGGGTCCAGGACCGCCGCCTGCTCGAGATCGGCGGCAAGGCCCTGTTCACCAAGGAGATCGAGGAGGCCCTGATCGATGGTCGCGTCGATGTCGCCGTCCATTCGATGAAGGATGTCCCGGCCGAACAGCCGCCCGGCCTGTGCATCGCCGCCGTGCCCGAACGCGAGGATGCGCGCGACGCCTTCGTCAGCGAGGCCTTTGCCTGTTTCGCCGACCTGCCCCAGGGGGCCCGGCTGGGCACGGCCAGCCTGCGCCGTCAGGCCCAGGCCCTGGCCCTGCGCCCGGACCTGCGCATCGAGATGCTGCGCGGCAATGTTGATACGCGTCTGCGCCGGCTGGCCGACGGCGATTTCGACGCCATCCTGCTGGCGACCGCCGGGCTCAATCGTCTGGGTCGCGCTGACGTGATCCGCGAGCGGCTGTCGCTCGACCAGTTCCTGCCCGCCCCCGGCCAGGGGGCCCTGGCCCTGCAGACCCGCGACGGCGAGACCGGGGCCGCCTGGGTCGCGGCCCTCGACCATCCGCTGACGGCCCTGGCCGTGGCCGCCGAGCGCGGGGCCATGATGGCGCTGGAGGGCTCGTGCCGTTCGGCCATCGGGGCCCACGCCACCCGGGCCGACGGCCGGCTGCTGCTGACCGCCGAACTGCTCAGCCCCGACGGCACGGCCCGCTGGCGCCGCTCCGGGGAGCTGGGCGACATCCACGCCGCCGACGTCGTCGACGCCGCCCGCACCATGGGGCTGGCCGTCGGTCGCCAGATCCATGACGCCGCCGGCGACCAGCGGATCGACCTCTGACCATGGCCGGGGCGGACGGATCCGGCCCCCGCGTCTGGATCACCCGGGCCCGGCCGGGGGCCGACCGCACCGCCGCCGCCCTGACGGCACGGGGCTTCACCCCGATCATCGGCCCCGTGATCGCCCTTGAACCGCTCGACACCCCCCTCGACCTGACCGGAGTGGCCGGCCTGGCCTTCACCAGTCGCAACGGCGTCGCCGCCTTCGCCGCCCGCACCCCGCGTCGCGACTGGCCGGTCTTCACCGTCGGGGACGCCACTGCGGAGGCGGCCCGGGCCTGCGGTTTCGCTGACGTCCGCTCGGCCGCTGGCGCGCTGGATGACCTGGCGGCCCTGATCACCGCCGCCTGGCCGGCCGACGGCGGCCTGATCCTGGCCCCCGGCCCGCGTGAGCCCGCCGGCGACCTGGGCGGCGAACTCGCCGGACGGGTGACCGTGCGGGCCCTGCCCCTCTATGCGGCCGTCGAAACCGGCGTCACGGGCCCCGCAGAGGTCGACATCATTCTGGTCCACTCACCCCGGGCAGCCCTCGCCCTGGCCGCGCAGCTGACCCCGGCCGACACCCGTGAACGCCTGCTGGTGGCGATTTCCGCCGCCGCCGCCGCCCCCCTTGACCAGGCCGGCTTCGCCGAAATTCGTATCGCGATCCATCCGACCGAGGCGTCGCTGCTCGCGGCGCTTGGCAACCCGGTCCGGCCCGTATAAACAGCGCTCCTCGCGTCGGACCTCCGTCGTCCGCGCACAGAGGCCGCTTTAGCTCAGCTGGTAGAGCATCGCATTCGTAATGCGGGGGTCAGGTGTTCGAGTCACCTAAGCGGCACCACCACCCCAATGACACTCTAACTAGGACATCGACGGGCGAGCGGCGGAAGTGCCGTTGCGCTGGGTGGTCGTGTGGGTTCCCAATGGGTGCACTGTGACGTGACCCCCGTTTCTCATCCAGCCATAACGAGGGCCATCTCAAGGGACGGACTCTAGCTACTCCTGGAAGAGTTTCAGGGGAGCAGGTCACACCCCGGGCACCCACGTCACTTGGGGTATCGATTCAGGCGATTAACCCAACCTTGGCGGTTGACATGTTCTTGTCACCTTGAAGAAGGCTGGTCGGAGAAGGTCATTGGATATCGAGTCGAACGGTCGAGCCGCCGCCGAGGAAAATCTGGCCGCCGTTTCGCACCAGACCTCACAGACATTTTCGCTGGAAGGGCTTGGCCCGGACCTATCTCTGTCCAAGTCACTGGAAGCCCTCGTAAGGCATGCCGAACAGGTTCACCCTGACTCTCTGGTCAGTATCATGCTGCTGGATGAGACCGGGGAGCATCTGCTCGTGGGCGCATCGCCAAGCCTGCCGGACGCCTTTGACCTGGCGGTGGGCGGATCAGCGGTTGGTCCGGATGCTGGACCCTGCGGTATCGCGGCCTTCGGCAACCGTCTTGTCGTTGTCGAGGATATTCAGTCCGATCCGCTGTGGACCAACGTCAAACCCCTCGCAGAGGAGATTGGTGTGCGGGCTTGCTGGTCGCAGCCCATCCGCGGCATGGCCGGACGAGTCCTGGGCGTCATCGCGATCTATCATCGCGACGCCAGATCGCCGACGGGATTGCAGCTCCATTCGGTTCAAAACCTCTCGATCCTCGCATCAAACATCATAGACCGACATGCCGCGCAGCTGGCGACGTCCGAGATTAAGCGGCGACTGTCCGAGACCTCGTCGCGACTGATCGATGTGGAGCGGCGCTCCGAAAACGATCGGCGGTCGGTTGCGAGGAGAGAGAAATTCTACAGCACGATCATGGACATGATGCCGGTCCTGCTGGTCGTGAAAGAAGCGGAAACCGGCAAGTTTGTCCTCCTCAATAAGGCAGCTGAGACAGCTACGGGTCTGTCGTCTGACGAGGCCGTTGGGAAGACCGTTCACGAACTATTCCCCCCGGAAGAAGCGAAGCGGTCTTGGGACGAAGATCAGGAGGTAATTCTCACCAGGGAGATGAAGGTCGAACAGGCCGCACTGGTCACGACAATGGACGCTGGTGAGCAGTATTGGACGACGAGGAAGGTCGCGACGTTCGAGGAGGATAAGCCCGCCTATATTGTCACGGTCAGTGAGGACGTGAGCGATCAGCACAAGATGAATATCGCGCTACAAGCTGCGCTGACCGCAGCCGAGGCATCCGGGCGGGCAAAATCGGCGTTCCTGGCAAACATGAGCCACGAACTGCGTACGCCCCTGAATGGAATCGTGGCGGCCTCTGACATTCTGAAACGCAAATGTGGCCGGCGCGACCAAATTGAACTGCTGGATATCATTCGATCGTCCGGCGAAACGCTCACGGCTTTGCTGTCGGACCTTTTAGATACGGCGAAGATCGATGTAGGCGAGCTCAACATAACGAATGACTCGTTCGACTTGCGGGAACTGGTGTCATTCAATATCGAAAAGTGTCGACTTCAGAGTGAGAATTCGAATGTAGCTTACGAATACTTTATCGATGATGGTTTATGTAAATATTACACTGGAGATCTGCTAAGACTCCGACAGGTGTTGGGAAACTTCCTTAGCAACTCCGCCAAATTCACCTCCACAGGCAGGATCGTCCTCTCGGTCGAACAAACGCCCGGCGGGTTGGTCCGATTCTCCGTGTCGGACACAGGGATCGGCTTTGCGCCGGAAACGAAAGATCGGCTGTTTGACCGGTTCCAGCAGGCGGATGAGACGATCACCCGCAAATTCGGTGGCACCGGCCTCGGCCTGTCCATTTGTCGAAATCTGGTGGGGCTCATGGGAGGCGTTCTGGATTGTGAAAGCCAGCCAGGTATTGGCTCGACCTTCTGGTTCGAGCTGCCGCTTGAACCCGCCACCGCGCCGAGAAGCACGAGCGAGAATGCTGCGGTAATCGAGCCCTCGGAACGGCCCCTGCGCGTGCTCGTCGCTGACGATCATCCCACGAACCGCAAAGTGGCCGAGCTGATGTTGGCTGGTGTGGCCGAGGTTGTCAGTGTGGTCGATGGTCAGGAGGCCGTAGACGCCGCGTTCGCATCAAGCTTCGACATCATCCTCATGGATATGCAGATGCCGGTCATGGACGGACTTAAAGCCGTGCAGATGATACGTGGGCCATCATCACCCTGCCGGGACATTCCGATTGTGATGATGACGGCCAATGCGATGCGGGAGCATGTCGAGGCCAGCCGGGCCGCAGGCGCTGACGTTCACCTCGCCAAACCGATCACCGCCGAAACTTTGTTCCTGGCGATGAACGAGGCCATGGAAAGATCTGATCCCGATCAACAGACCGCGCGTCACGCCTGAAGATCGAACCACGCCTAGCTGAAGAATAGCCCGGCGTTGCGATCTGGCTTGCGACCTGATGTTCATTTCAATTCCAACGTGCCGATAGTTCCAAGGTGATCCGATTCATGGTTGCCGAGGACGGAAGGAGGCCAGTCTGCGGAGCCATGAACCCGCCGCACGCGCTGACACCCGGTCGTGAAACAGTGATGCCGACCGAGTCCTTACGCCCGTGCCCGCAGGTATAGCGCAGGTATAGCGCAGGTGGAAATTCCGGCGCTTCCCACGTCAAAGCGCGTAACTTAGGAAACGCCTTCACCGACCCCTCCGGCGAGTCCGGGAAGAGACTGGGGGGGCGAAATCGGCGGCCGCGCTGGAAGCTATAACGCTGAACGATAACGCTTTTTATCCCTCCCTTCCCTGGCCTTCGCAATGCGGGGGTCAGGTGTTCGCGTCACCTAAGCGGCACCACCTTTCCAGAGCACCTTTGGCGAGGGACCAATCGGGCGGTAAGGCTGGAAGCCTTCCCGCACGACGTTACTGTGGGTCCCGACCGGGTGTGCCTGTCAGCAGGGAAGGGCTCAGCAATGAGGGGCGCTATCTCGCCGACCGCCTGAGGTCGGGTTTGCGACCGGATGCCAAGGACCAATCCCGACCCCGAAAAGAACCCGGAGCCGTCCGCTCCCAGCACGGCTGTCGAATGTCTGCTTTCCGGCATGGGGCTGGTGACAGGGCACGACCCGCTGCGGATCTTGCCCAGGGCGGATCGCTGATCCTGGTGTCACACAACACATTGCAAATACAGGTAGTCTGCAGCCGCGGCCCCCTGATGGACGAAGGGTGCGCTATTTTTTGATGGCCCGATCGAGCACTGCGTTGATCGCGCAGTCGGCCGACCCCGTAATCCCGACGCGTGCACAGCCGCAGAGCCCCCTAGCACTGGCACTGCTTGCGGTTTCACTGTCGCCGGACCGGCCCGGACACAGGCTTCGGCCGGGGGGAATGTCGACGTCACCGCTCACTACCGGGCCCATCAGCCAGGAACGGTCCTGTTTGCGTCAGTATTTGGTCGGCGGATGGCTCGTCGTGTCTGGCTCAACGGCCAGACATTAATCCTGTAGCGCTGCGTCCGGGTGCCGGCCAAAAGTGTTGCCACATCAAGAACCTGCCGCTCGCCTACGGGCGTTACAGTGTAAGGGCCATATTGATTGACCCAGAGACTACGTTTGGCATAGTGAAGTTCGAATACGACAAAGATCACGCAACGTTCCTCGTCGAGGATGACGTATCGCGCATTTCTATAATTGCGAGCGCTGCCGGACAAATATTGAAGTTGCCGTCAGCCTGGTCCGACATAAGCGAATTGGCGATGCGCGAGCCATATGAGGTGTAATCCGGCCTGTTGCCGGGTGCCGGGTGCCGGAGGGATCGTCTCAATGTGGAAGGACAGGCCGATCTTCAAGGATGCGGAGCTGCAGGCGGAAGTCTGGTCGAATGGCTTCGCGGTTCGGCGTCTTGTATCGACAGCGGACGCGGCGTCCATCCTCGAAGACGTGCACCGGATCCGGGATCAGCTTGATATTGATTTTGACGTTAACGGGCCGAACGCCCTGAGCGCTCATCTCACCAACTTTCATCCGAATGAAGGCTACCGGCGCGCAGTGGCGCAGCTGACCCAGGACCGGTTGCAGCCGCATGTCGAAAAAATGCTCTGCGATTACCGTGTCATGGCGTCGACATTGTTTATGAAGCCGCCTGGACAGGGCGAATTGAAGCTGCATGCGGATCATACCCTTCAAGAAGATTTTGAATGGCCAACGATCACCGCCTGGTGCGCCCTCACCGAAACGACACTTGAAAATGGCGCACTGGAATTCGTGCCGGGGACTCACGCGCTATTCGAGACGTTTCGGGGCTTTGAACCGCCGTTTTTAGCGGCGCTTTCAGAGCTCGGCAGAATGACATTGCCCGTTCCCATTCGGGCGGGAGAGGCGATTTTCTTCGATTCTTCAGCGCTGCACCGATCCGGCCGCAACACGACGGACCATTGGAGGAGCGCCTTGATTATGGCTTGCCTGCCCAGCGAAAAGGTGGGGGCTCATACCTATATCGATCCGGATGAACCTGATCGCCTGCAATACATGCTCATGGATCGGGATGAGCGCATCGCTTACAGGGAAGCTGATGTCTGGGCTGGTAAAATCAAAACCAGGCTGATCCGTTCGGGGCCGTTACCGGGGCCAGGACTGGCAGTAGGCGAGGTTTTGGCGGTCGTGAAAAATGCGGACAAGATCAGAAGCGGTGAGAAAAGCATGAAGGACATTGTTTCAGAGGCTTCTGGAGCTGCTTCGTCTTCCCGGGAAGCGGCTTATGCCAGGAAGGCCTATTTCAAAGACCCAAAATTGCAGGCGCAATTTGTCGAAAAAGGCTATGTCCGGCACAGACTTCTTTCGCGGGAAGCCGCCGGGCGGTTTCTCTCGAAGGTTTCGGCGTTCGGGCCTGACGATAACTTCTCGCCGGAAGATGGCCGGATTCAACAAGTCTCCTACCACATGACCGAGCTGGACTCGAATGTGGCGTACAAGAACGAGGTCTGGCGGGAATCGATCGCCGAGTTCGGCGCGATAGTCGACGAACTGCTCGTCGACTATCGAATCCAGAACGCCACCCTCTTCGTGAAGCCGCCGGGCAGAGGCGCTATTCCGCCGCACACCGATTGGACGATCCAGGAGGATAACAGCTGGCCGACAATATATGTCTGGTGCCCGCTAGTCGATGTGACTGAGAAAAACGGGCCCCTGCAGGTCATTCCCGGCAGCCACTCTGTGCTCGACATACTTCACGGCCCCAGGATCATCCCGGCCTATTCTTCCGGCATGGCCGCCCTGTCCGATCAGATGCAGTCTCTGCCCGCAGATGCGGGCGAGGCGGTGATTTTCGATTCAAGCATCCTTCACGGCTCGCTCGACAATCTGACCGACCAGCCGCGCTTCGCCATCCGGCTGGCCTGCGTCCCGAAAACGCGTCGCGGCGTGCTGCATTGCGGGTCTGAGCACAATCCGAACGTCATCGAGACCTACTCGATGGAAGCGGACGAATTGTTCGGCCATGACGGTGTCGAGCTCGTATCGGGACGGCTCAAGTCAGAGATGATCCGGCGGACGGCGCAACCGGAACTGAAACTCAGCCCGGAAGAACTAGTCGAACTCATTTCCCAGGGGGACAGAATCCGCAACGGCGAAACCTCGATGGAGGCCGTCATCGCTGACGTCAGATCACGCGCGACGCCTTCGGAAGCGTGGCGCGAAGACGAGGGCGCACCACCGGCGCGCGGCTCGCTGTTGCGCCGCGCCGCCCGCAAGGCGCGCCGGATTCTCGGAAAGGTCCGCAGGCACCTGTTAATGGTGGTGCCGACCAATTCCCAGCCGGCGCTGCCGGCCAGCCCGCAGGCCCTGGCCAACGGTCCTGATTTTTCGATCTATCCCCCGCGGGAGGGGGCCTGGACGCCGTTCGATAGCGAAGCGATTGATCGTCCGCTGCAAGATCGCGGCTTCGCGACGTTTCCTTTCCTGCCCGTCGAGAAGATCGACCAGCTGGCTCGGGTGATAGAAGCGGCCGAAACGACACTGGATCGCGGCGATGTGCACATTGAGACGCGATTCCAATTAAGCGCCTTCAGCAATGATGGCGACTACAAGGAACGGCTGTTCGATGCGATTTGGGAATATCTGGAAGATGCCGTGACAGCGCTGCTGCCGGAATACGAACCGCTCGTCATCAACGTTTTCGACAAGCGGCCGAGCGATGCCTGCGATTCCGTGCCGATCCACCAAAACCCTTCGTTCGTGGATGAGCCCCGATACAAATCTGTATCGCTATGGATACCACTTGGCGATACGAGCAAGCAGAATGGGACGGTGGGCGTGCTGCCTGGCAGCCACAATCGGTTCAACAGAATGCGCGCGGGAAATATGGCGCATGAGGATGTATTCGCTGAGGTGCAACACAAGCTGGAGCACGAGTTGATCGTGCCGGTGGATTTGAAAAAGGGCGAGATTCTCGCTTTGGATGACAGCATCATTCACTGGTCCTATCCGAATGTATCGGATACCCGGCGCACGGCTGTTCAACTGATCATGGTGCCGCGCGGCGTTCCCCATATCTATTATTACTATGATGAGGATAGCCCAGATGGCCCGATGATGGACCTCTACGCCGTCGATCACAGGTTCTTTTTCGGCTTCAACTGCAAGGCAAAGCCCCAAACGCTCGAACATATCGGCCGGGTGCCCTACCGCTACCGCGCGATTACAGAGGCAGAACTCCTGCAGGGCACCCACGGGGCATGATACAGCTCCTCAGGCGCGCCTATCGGGCTGCCCGTTGGCGAGTCAATTCTGTGCTGGGCACAGGTGTAACCCCGCCCAGTTCACCGGCCGGAACCCGCCATTCCGCGAAGGCAGTGAGCGACTACTACGACCAGTTTACACAAGCCTATCTGGATTCGACCGGGCCCTTCCTGCAGGCTTTCCGCGGTCGCAATACCGACGACCTGATGGCTTACTATGTCGAACGGTGCGGTATCGAGGACGGCATGCGGATCCTCGATGCCGGATGCGGCGTGGGCGCGCCGGCCGCCTGGCTTGCGCAGCGCTTTCCCGCGCTGAAGGTCGAAGGCCTGACCAACTCGCGTGTTCAGGCCGAGCACGCGAAACTGGCCATCGAGGCGGCGGGTCTAGATGGCAGGGTGTCCATCCGACAGGGCGATTATCACGATCTTTCAAGCCTCTATCCTCACGCCCATTTCGACCGTGTGTTATTTCTTGAGTCGCTCGGTCATAGCCACAATATCCGTCAAGTACTGTACGGAGCACGCGACGTCTTGAAGCCCGGCGAGCTCGTATACATTAAGGATTTTTTCCAGCGCCGGTCATTATCTTCTGATTTACAGAAGAAAATTGACCACGCGATCAACGTAATTAACGGAAACTACCTCTATCACGTGATGCAGCTTCCCGACCTCGTCGCCGCGTGCATGGAAACCGGCTTTACGATCGATTCCATATCGCCCCCCAGAATCGTACCAGACCTTCAATTGACTGTTGATTTTGAGCATAAGGCCGGCCGTTTGACCTATCCGGCATTCTCTCATCTACACGCGGTAGACTGGTACGATGTGATGGTGCGTCGAGAGGGGCTGGCAGTTCAACGCTAACTGGTCTTCGCTGGGCGCGACTGGTGCGGGGAGTTCATCGTCAGGCAGCCAGCTTTTTCCATTCGTCAAGGACGGCCGATCTTCGGGCTTTGAAATCGTCTCGGCTGATGCGGTGACGGTCCTGGCTGAAGTGGTTGTGGAAGGCGGCGTGGACGGAGCTGGACTTTGCAGCGCCTTCATCTGTCGGAAGCGGAGCATGGCCCGCCCTCGTCGTCCCGGGCGGCGGCCGGGAGGCGGCCGGGAGGCGCGCGCCTATCACGCGATCGCAGCGATCACCCAAAGCTTTGCGCAAATGTTGGACGTCCGACATATGGTGTCGGATAAATAACTAACAGTGTCAGAAGTTGTATTTATTTGTTCGATTCTAAACCACGAAAAGTATGGCTGTTCCTGAATATCAATTTCTTGTAGTTCCAGCGCTCTCTTCGGTGGGGCTTTTTCATCGTGCGCTTTCGAAACTGCGTTCTATCATCTATGAGAGAAGAAGATGTCGTCGCCCTGAGGCCGCATCTGCGCGAAATTTACGTGTCGCGCGGACAGGTTCTGATCCCCGAAAACACCCGGGTCAGCCATGTCTATTTTCCCAGCAGCGCCGTCCTGTCGAGCGTCATCGTCCTGAACGACGGACGACAGTGCGAGGTCTCAACCCTGGGGACCGAGGGGATCGGCGGCGGGCTGGCCTGTCTGACCGGTGAGTTCTCGACCGAGCGCCTGTTCGCCCAAATCGCCGGCGGACTGATTGCCGTGCCCAGCGAAGCGTTGAAGGCGCGGGCGATGACCAGTCCCGCCCTGCTCCTGCTCCTGTTGCAGCGACTGCAGGCGAGCCAGGTCGAGGCCGGGCAGGGCGTGGCCTGCAATGCCCTGCATGAAGCCCCGGCGCGACTGGCACGCTGGCTGCTGATGACGATGGACCGTATGGGTGCCGTGGAATTCCCCCTGACCCAGACCTATCTGGCGGTCATGGTCGGCGTTCAGCGCACCACCATCAGCGGCGTGGCCAACCGGCTCAAACACCTGGGTCTGATCGACTACAGCCGCGGTATCGTAACGATCCTGGATCCGGTCGGCCTTGAGAGCGAAGCCTGCGAATGTTACGCAATCATCCGGGATCGTTCCGACGCTCTTGGCCTTGTTGGTCGCCAGGACTGAGACCCCTTCAATTCCCCTCTACGGCCAGACCGGGCCGACGACCGGAGCGACCTCCCTTGATTTTATCCCGCTAGGCCATTGATGCCGACGCCGTTGACCGCCCGTCAGGAAGAGTGTCTGCGCCTGACCACCTTCAGGACGGACAAGGAAATCGCCGCGGCCCTTGGCCTGTCCGAAGCGACGGTCAAGAAGCATGTGCATGCCGCCTGCCAACGCCTGGGGGTCAACCGACGCAAGGCCGCCCTGGCCCTGCTGGACCCAAACGTACCAGGGACTACGAATGACCCCATGGGCGAGCCGCGTACGGCGGGATCAGATGGCTCTGCCCAAGCGGAGCCCGAAGATGACCCGAGCGACAAACCCCCTGCCCCACTGGACCTGGGACGATCTGGAGACGGCCCTCAGCGGCTTCGACCAGAGCCGTCAACTGGAAACCCTGAGGCTTCATCTGCTGGAGAGCCTGGAGACGGAGGCGGAATCGGCGAGCGCGCGCGACCTGCTGAAACACGTGCTGAGCGCGGGCTGGGTTCTGGCCCAGGTCGGCGTTTCGGCTACCGGCCCCCACCCGGAAACTGGCTGCTCCGCCTCCTGATCATCGGCCTCTTCATCGTGCTCGGTGCCGTCATGCTCGAGGCCGTTTTCGGGATGGTGGTCCGCTACCAGCATCAGATCCGCGAGATCGACAGGATCGTCACCGGCGAGTGACGGGGCCGGGCAACCGACCCGCCGACCCCACTGCCCATTCGCCGGACCCGAACGGACCCTCGCCATGTATCCTCTGCCGGCCTTCTTCCTGATCTCCATCATCTTTATCTTCCCGCTCGCCTGGTTGGGTGGCGGGCATGCGGAACGGCGCGGGGTCGCCCTTCTTCTGTGCATGTATTTCATTGGGCCCCTGGTCCAGCACATCCGGATCGGCAATCTATTATGGGCGGAAGCGCTGCTGGAGGTCGCCTTTCTGGGCGGCCTGATCTGGCTGGCCCTGAAGAGTAACCGATGGTGGCCGCTGGTGGCGGCCGCCTTCCAGACCATGACTGTCATTATGTATGCGGCCATTGCCCTGACGCCGGAGATGACTCCCCGGTCCGGCGTTGTTGCCTCCATGGTTCTCGGAGTCCTCGGCCTGTACTGCCTGTTGGGCGGGGTCGCGGAACGAATTCTGGCTGGCGAAGCGCCCGTCAGCGCCACAGCGATCTGGACCCCGGTCCGCAAGCCGCCGGCCGCGCCGCACTCCTGACATCAGCCGCCTTGAACATATAAGCATATCTTTATATGTTTGCCGGAATCCCCGATGGGTCCCCCCCGGCCAGGAGCCTTTTGCTTGTCCCGTTCCTCCTTCCTCTTCACCTCCGAAAGCGTCTCCGAGGGCCATCCCGACAAGGTCGCGGACCGGATCTCCGACACCGTTGTCGACCTGTTCCTGTCCAAGGACCCCGAGGCCCGCGTGGCCTGCGAGACCCTGACCACGACCAATCTGGTCGTGCTGGCCGGCGAGATCCGCGGCAATGGCATCATGGGCCGGGACGGCCAGTGGGCCCCCGGCGTCGAACAGGAGATCGAGGCCGCGGTCCGCGCCGCCGTGCGCGACATCGGCTATGAGCAGGACGGTTTCCATTGGGAGACCTTTGAATTCATCAACCGGCTGCACGGCCAGTCGGCGGACATCGCCGTCGGCGTCGATGCGGCCGGCAACAAGGATGAGGGTGCCGGCGACCAGGGCATCATGTTCGGCTATGCGTCGAACGAGACGCCCGAGCTGATGCCGGCGACGCTGCAGTACAGCCACAACATCCTCAAACGCCTGGCCGAGGTGCGTCACGCGGGGGGGTCGCAGCTGGAGCCCGACGCCAAGAGCCAGGTCACCATCCTGTACGAGAACGGCGTGCCGGTACGCGCCACCTCGATCGTCCTGTCGACCCAGCACGCGGCGGGCCTGTCGGCCGCCGACGTCGCCGCCATCGTCAAGCCGCACATCCTCGCGGTCCTGCCGGAGGGCTTCACCGACGACGCCACCGAATGGCACATCAATCCGACCGGCATCTTCGAGATCGGCGGACCCGATGGTGACGCCGGGGTCACCGGGCGCAAGATCATCGTCGACACCTACGGCGGCGCGGCCCCGCACGGCGGCGGCGCCTTCTCGGGCAAGGACCCGACCAAGGTCGACCGTTCGGCCGCCTATGCCTGCCGCTACCTGGCCAAGAATGTCGTCGCCGCCGGCCTGGCCGACCGCTGCACCATCCAGATCAGCTATGCCATCGGCGTGTCCAAGCCCCTGTCGGTCCATGTCGATCTGCACGGCACCGGAAAGGTGTCGGAGGCGGCGCTGGAAGCGGCCCTGCCGGCGATGATCGGCGGGGCCACCCCGCGCGCCATCCGCGAACATCTGGGGCTGAACAGGCCGATCTATGCCCGGACCTCCGCCTATGGCCATTTCGGCCGCGATCCGGACGCCGACGGCGGTTTCAGCTGGGAGAAGACCGACCTGGTCGACCAGCTCAGGGCCCTGGTCTAGTCATCGATCCCGGGCTCGCCGGTCTCCGGCGAGCCCTTCGGCGGCTCCTTGGCCTCAACAATATGCCGCTGCGGCGGGTCGAGGGCCGCACCCAGCCCGAACAGGGCCGCGGCCATCAGACCCAGGCCGCCCCGGCGCTTGCCGGCCGGCCGCGACCGGGCCATCGCCAGCGTGGCCCAGACCACCCCGGCGATCATCAGCAGTCCGAATCCCCAGCCGATCAGATCCTTCATCGCCGCCCCTCCCTTGCCGACCGCATAGATGGCGGGTCGGCACCGGCGTTTAAAGGCTCCCGCCCCGGCCCGGACCTTTCTATAAGGCCCCCATGTCCACCGATCCCGAAAACCCGTTCATCGAACGTCCGCTGCGCTCGTTCGGCCGCATCAAGTCGCGCGCCATCAAGCCACGACAGGCGGCCCTGTTCGATACCCTGCTGCCGTCGATCGCCCTGCCCGATCCGAAGGCCGGGCCGCTGGACCCCGTGGCCCTGATGCCGGAGGCCGGGACGGTCTGGCTGGAAATCGGCTTTGGCGGCGGCGAACATCTGGCCGAACAGGCCGCCCGCCATCCGGACGCCCTGATGATCGGCTGCGAACCCTTCCTCAACGGCGTGGCCTCGGCCCTGCGCCATATCGACGATCGCGACCTGAAGAATGTCCGGCTGCACGCCGACGACGCACGTGACGTGCTGGACGCCCTGCCCGACGCGTCGCTGGACCGGATCATGATCCTGTTCCCCGACCCCTGGCACAAGGCCCGCCACAACAAGCGCCGTCTGCTCAATGACGAGACCGCCGCGGTCATCGCCCGGGTGCTCAAGCCCGGCGGCCGGGTCCGGTTCGTCACCGACTGGGCCGACTATGCCGACTGGGCCCTGGAACGCCTGCAGCGCACCCCCGGCCTGACCGAGATCAATGTGGGCGAGGGCGAGTGGCCACAGCGGGCCATGACCCCGCCCGCCGACCATGTCGTGACCCGCTATGAGGAAAAGAAGCTGGGCGACACCGCGCCGATCTTCCTGGAATTCAGTCGGTCGACCTGACGGGCGCGATTTTCGGAGCGGGTGCCGGCCGCAGCAGCAGGGCCACAGCCACGCCGAACAGGAAGTTTGAAATTCCGACCTCGACAAGGTGAATCGATCGGATGTGCGGGGGCATGAAGGGGTTGTCCTGCAGCAGCGGCGCGATCCCGCCGATCACCGAAAACGCCAGACCGAGAACCACGGGACCGTAGCGTGGCGACAGCCGAAGCAGGGGAAGGGCGGCAACCGCGAAAATCAGGGCCCGCACCGCCTGGAGGAGCAGCAGCCGGTCAAACGGCGGCATGACCTTGTCGGCATAGAAGGCCTCAACATGGGGGTAGGCCAGCAACCCGGCGGCCATATACAGGCCCATATAGGCCAGGATGACGCCCAGCAGGCGCAGCGACGTGATGCGCGGCGCGAGCGGCGGTCCATCCCGGGACCCGAAGCGGTCGGACAGCCACGCCGCCGCCGGTCCCAGGACGAGGAAGACCGGCAGCTGAGTGGCCATGGCCCGAACCGTCTGCCCCGGGCCGGTCACGCCGAAGGCATAGGCCTCGATCATGATATTCAGGGAGCCCACGGCAAAGCCGAGGACGACAAGCGCCAGCATGAGCCGGCGACCGCCCACCCGGCTCGCGAAGGCGGCGACGCTCAAGGCGGCAAAATTGGCGATCAGATAGGCGAGGAAGGACATGAGGCCAGGCCTTTCGCGAACAGGGTCATTTCGACTTCGGTCATGCGCCGCGCCGTGCTGAAGGGGGGCCCCTCCATCGCCCACAAGGCGCTCAACCCCAGGTGCAGGGTCTTGAATGTCAGGATCAGGGTCTCGACGTCCGCGTCGCCGTCACAGTCGTCCCGTGCCTGAAGGGTCCGAAAAAAGGTGCCAAGGGCAGCGTCCATCGTCTGCTGGAATTCGGCAAGATTCGCGGTCAGCCCGTCCGCGATGAACAGCCGGGACAGAAACGCCCGCACGAAACCCTGATGATCGGCCTTGGCCGCCAGCAGACTCCAGGCGGCCTCGATCAGCGCCTCCGCCGGCGTGGCCGCCGAGACTGCGATGCCGGGAAATTCCGACAGCGCCTGACGATCCAGCCGGATCAGGAAGGCGGCGACGATGTCCTCCTTGGCGGCGAAATGGTTGTAGATTGTGCCCTTGCCGACTTCAGCGGCCGCGGCGATCTGATCCACCGTGACGCCGTCGATTCCATGAATCGTGAAGAGGGCCACAGCCTCCCGCTCTATGCGGGCGCGGGCCTGAAGGTATTTTCGTTCACGCAAACTGACTGTGGTCATAAATGACTGTGGTCATAATCGTCCCGATTGGTCAATCGTCACCCGCCCCGTCCCAAGGGGGGTCTTTCCAGATCACGCACAGGGGGCTATACGGCGGTCTACATCGTTAGACCGGCGTCCAACGGCGTCGTTCACAGCGGCGGCCCGCGGACGGCCAGCCGCTTTTTTATTGAGTTACGCCTCCCTTGCGCGCCAAGACCCCCGAAGACCGCAAACTGCTCGAAATGATCGACCCGATCGCTGAAAGCCTCGGGCTGGAGATCGTGCGCGTGCGCCTGATGGGCGGCACCCTGCGCCGCCGGCTGCAGATCATGGCCGAGCGCGCCGTCGACAATGACATCGCCGTCGAGGAATGCGCCCGTCTCAGCCGCGCCGTGTCCGAGGTGCTGGACGCCGCCGACCCGATCGCCGGCGAATATCTGCTGGAAGTGTCCTCGCCCGGCGTCGACCGCCCGCTGACCCGGCTCAAGGATTTCGACCTGTTCGAAGGCTTCGAGGCCCGGATCGAGACCGACCGGATGGTCGAGGGCCGCAAACGCTTCAAGGGCATCCTGGCCGGGACCGAGGGTGACACCGTCGCCATCGATCTGGACGGCGAGGAGGACACCGCCCTGTTGCCGTTCGAATGGCTGCATGACGCCAAGCTGGTTCTGACGGACGCCCTGCTGAACCGGGGGGCCGCCCTGCGCGCCGCCCGCGGCGAGTCCGACGAGCCCGGCGGTGGCCCGGCCGAGGATCCGGACCTGCCGCAGCGCGGCGTGGCCCAGCCGAAGAAGACCTTTCTCAAGACCCCCTCTCCCAAGACAACCAAGACCAAAAGGGACAAAGCCTGATGGCCGTCACCGGTATTTCCGCCAACCGTCTCGAACTGCTTCAGATCGCCGACGCCGTCGCGCGTGAGAAGAACATCGACAAGGAGATCGTCGTCGAGGCGATCGAGGAAGCGATCCAGAAGGGGGCCAAGTCGCGCTACGGGGCCCACCACGACATCCGCGCCAAGATCGACATCAAGACCGGCGAGATGCTGCTGACGCGTCACGTCACCATCGTCGAGGACGACTGGCAGCCGGAAGACGAGCTGGAAGAGTTCAACGACAGCGCCATGGTGCGGCTGACCGACGCGATGAAGCGCGACCCCGAGGCCGTGGTCGGCAAGGAATACGTCGAGGTCCTGCCGCCGTTCGAATTCGGCCGGGTCCAGACCCAGATGGCCCGCCAGGTCGTGACCGGCAAGGTTCGCGAGGCCGAGCGCGCCAACCAGTACGAAGAGTTCAAGGATCGCGTCGGCGAGATCGTCAACGGCACGGTCAAGCGCGTCGAATACGGCAACACCATCGTCGACCTGGGCCGGGGCGAGGGCATCATGCGCCGCAACGACTCGATCCCGCGCGAAGTGTTCAACATCGGCGACCGCATCCGCACCTACATCTATGACGTCCGCGCCGAGGCCAAGGGCCCGCAGGTCATGCTGTCGCGGGCCCATCCGGGCTTCATGGCCAAGCTGTTCGCCCAGGAAGTGCCCGAGGTCTACGACGGCGTCATCGAGATCCGCGCCGCCGCCCGCGACGCCGGCTCGCGCGCCAAGATGGCCGTCCTGTCCAACGACTCCTCGATCGATCCGGTCGGAGCCTGCGTCGGTATGCGCGGTTCGCGCGTCCAGGCCGTCGTCGCCGAGCTGCAGGGCGAGAAGATCGACATCATCCAGTGGAACCCGGACGAGCCGACCTTCATCGTCAACGCCCTGGCCCCGGCCGAGGTCTCCAAGGTCGTGCTCGACGAGGAGGCTGATCGCGTCGAGGTCGTGGTGCCCGACGAACAGCTGTCGCTGGCCATCGGCCGTCGCGGCCAGAACGTCCGCCTCGCCTCCCAGCTGACCGGCTGGCAGATCGACATCATCACCGAGTCGCAGGACTCCGAGCGTCGTCAGCGCGAATTCGCCGAACGCACCCAACTGTTCCAGGAAGCCCTGGACGTCGACGAGGTCATCGCCCAGCTGCTGGTAACCGAAGGCTTCGCCACCATCGAGGACCTGGCCTTCATCGACCCCTATGAGATCTCCGAGATCGAGGGCTTTGACGAGGACACGGCCGAGGAACTCCAGGCCCGCGCCACCGACTTCCTGGCCAAACAGGCCGCCGTGCTGGATGCCAAACGCATCGAGCTGGGCGTCGAGGACGGCGTGCTGCAGGTTCCGGGCGTGACCCTGCCGATGGCCGTGGCCCTCGGTGAGGGTGGCGTGAAGACGGTTGAGGACCTGGCCGACCTGGCCACCGACGAGATCCGCGGCGGCTTCGACGTCAAGGACGGCGAACGCATCAAGGTCCCGGGCGTGCTGGAAAGCTTCAACATGGCCCAGGCCGATGCCGAGATGCTGATCCTCCAGGCCCGCGTGGCCGCCGGCTGGATCGACGCCTCGGAACTGCCGCAGCCGGAACCCGAGCCCGAGTATGAAGAGGCCGGCGAGGAGGGCGTGCTCGACGCCGAAGCCGTGTTCGAGGCCCCCGCCGCCGAGGCTGACGCCGAAGACGAAGACGACGCCGAAACGGAGGTCCCCGCCGGGGACCCCGAAACCCCCGTCGACGCGTGATGGGAAGCCGGGCCGTTCATGGGATTGCGCGACGCAACGATCGATAGGGAACGCCGCGACCTGGTCACGCACCAGGTCATGGAGGAATCTCGTCTGATCCGTTTCGTCGCCGCCCCGGACGGCTCGGTCGCCCCCGACCTGGGGCGCAAACTGCCCGGCCGCGGCCTCTGGGTCGCCGCCGACCGCGCCTCCATCGAGACAGCGGTGAAGAAAAACCTGTTTTCACGGGCCGCCAAGGCCCCGCTCAGGCCGGCCGCCGACCTGGCCGATACCGTCGAGACCCTGCTGGTGCGCCGGGTTCTGGACCAGCTGGGCCTTGCCCGGCGCGAAGGCGTGCTTATCTCTGGGTTCGAAAAGTCGGCGGCGACGATCCGCTCCGGCAAGGCGGCCTGGCTGATCGAGGCCAGCGACGGTTCCCAGGACGGTCGCGGCAAGCTTCTGGGCCTCGCCCGGCATCAGCAGCCGCCCCCCAAAGTCTGCGGCACCTTCAGTGCGGACGATTTGAGTTTGGCCCTTGGGCTGGAAAATGCGATACACGCCGTCCTGCTTGTGGGCGGGCGGGCCGATCGCTGGACCGTAGAGGTCGAACGACTGGCGGGATTTCGACCGCTCCACCCTCGGGACTGGCTCCAGGAACGTCCTGGCACCGGAACCGAGAGCGGGTCGGATGAAGCCCCTGGAATGGGTTTTGACGGGCGGGGTTCTGCCTCCTGAACGGGGGGTAGGGCGACGCGCGGCTATTTGTGTTTGAACGAGACGATGGCGGGATTCTCCGCCCCGAGTAAAGCGACCGGATGAGCGACGAGAACGACAAGACCAACGAAGGCCAGGACCAGGGCACCCCTGCAGCGGGCGGCACGACGCCGTCCCAGACGGGCCCCCGTGCGCCGCTGAGCCTGAAGCCACGCCCCACGGGTTCGGTCTCGACCGGCACCGTGCGCCAGAGCTTCAGCCACGGCCGGACCAAGACCGTTGTGGTCGAGACCAAGCGACGTCCCGGCTCGACGCCCGGACATCAACGGCCCCAGGGCTTTGACGTCGCCCGTCCGCGCACCGAGATCCCCGCACCCCAGGCCCCGCGCCCGGCCACGGCCCAGCCCGCCGGCGGCAGCCTGTCGTCCGAGGAGCAGGAGGCCCGCCGCCGCGCCATCGAACTGGCGACCAAGGCCCAGGCCGAACGCGCCCAGGCCGCTGCCGCTGAACAGGCCCGCCGCGACGCCGCGGCCCGGGAACAGGCTTCGGCGACCGAAAAGGCCGCCGCCGCCGCCCAGGCTGACGCCGCCGCCGCCCGTGCCGCGGCTGAAGCCGCGCGCGCCGAGGCGTCCAAACTGGCTCCGGCCGCCAAGGCCCCGGCCCGTGCGCCCAAGGCTCCGGTTCCGGTCAAGGCCCCGGTCGTCGAGGCTCCGGCCGCCCCGGCCCCGGTCGCTGCAGCGCCCGTCGTCGAGACTCCCGCGGCCCCGGTCACCCCTCCGGCTCCGGCCCCGGCCCGACCGGCCCCGCCGGCGCGTCCGGTCGTCAATTTCGGCCAACGCGTGCCCAAGGCTCCGGCCCCGCCGCGCGCACCCGCCGATCGTCCGGCCTTCGGTGGCCGTTCGGCCCGTGAAGAAGCCATGGGTGGCGGTGAACGCGCCTATTCCGACCGTCCGCAGGCCGCCCGCCCGCAAGGCGCGGCCGGTCGTCCGGCCGAGCCGGTCCGCTATTCGGCCCTGACGCCGCGCCCGGCTCCCGGTGCCGCCCGTCCGGGTCCGCGCACCGGTCCCGGTGGTCGTCCCGCTCCCAACCAGCCCCCGGCCCAGGCCGAGGTCGCCCGGCCCAGCCGCGCGCCCGGTGGCGGTTTCGCCCGCCCGCTCAAGCCCGAGGATGATCGCGACAAGCGGTTCTCCGACGCCGGCAAGGCCGTGTCCCGTACCCGGGGTGAGCCCAAGCGCCGCGAAGGCCGCCTGACCATCCAGGCCCTGGCCGGCGACGGTGATACCGCCGAGCGTATGCGCTCGCTGGCCTCGGTCCGCCGCGCCCGTGAACGTGAGAAGGAAAAGCGCAAGGGTGGATCCACCGATGCGCCGAACCGTCCGCGTGAAGTCGTCATTCCCGATATCATCACCGTTGGCGACCTGGCCAACCGGATGGCCGTGCGCGGTGTCGACATCGTCAAATTCCTGATGCGTCAGGGCCTGATGGTGAAGATCACCGACGTCATCGACACCGATACCGCCGAACTGGTGGCCGACGAATTCGGCATGACCGTGCGTCGCGTGTCTGAAAGCGATGTCGAGACCGGCTTCCTGGCTCCCGACGATGACAGTGGTGCCACCACGCCCCGTGCGCCGGTCGTGGCCATCATGGGTCACGTCGACCACGGCAAGACCTCGCTGCTGGACGCCCTGCGCACCACCGACGTCGCTTCGGGCGAGGCCGGTGGCATCACCCAGCACATCGGGGCCTATCAGGTCCGCCTTCCGAACGACGCCCGCGTCACCTTCCTCGACACCCCGGGTCACGCGGCGTTCAGCGCCATGCGGGCCCGCGGGGCCAATGTCACCGATATCGTGGTGCTGGTCGTGGCCGCCGACGACGGCGTCATGCCCCAGACCATCGAGGCCATCCAGCACGCCAAGGCGGCCGGGGCTCCGATGATCGTGGCCGTCAACAAGATCGACAAGCCGGACGCCAATTCCCAGAAGGTCATCAACGAGCTGCTTCAACATGAAGTCATCTCGGAGAGCCTCGGCGGCGACACCCAGATCATCGAGGTCTCGGCCAAGAATCGCACCAACCTGGACGGCCTGATCGAGGCCATCCTGGTCCAGGCCGAAATGATGGACCTGCGCGCCAATCCGGAGCGTTCGGCCGAAGGCGTGGTCATCGAGTCCAAGCTGGACAAGGGTCGCGGCCCGGTCGGCACGGTCCTGGTCAAGCGCGGCACCCTGCGTCGCGGCGACATCGTCGTGGCCGGTTCCGCCTGGGGCAAGGTTCGCGCCCTGCTCAACGAACGTGGCGAGCAGCTGGATGAAGCCGGCCCGGCCATTCCGGTCGAGATCCTCGGCCTCGACGAGGCCCCCGGCCCGGGCGAACCTTTCGCCGTGGTCGAGTCCGAGGCCCGCGCCCGTGAACTGACCGACTATCGTGACCGTCTGCGTCGCGACAAGGCCACCGGCGGCATCAACCAGGTCTCGCTGGTCGACATGATGTCCAAGCTGCAGTCCAAGAAGGTCTCGGAACTGCCGGTCCTCATCAAGGCCGACGTCCAGGGCTCGGCCGAGGCCATCGTCGGTTCGCTCGACAAGATGGGCAACGACGAGGTCCGCGCCCGCACCATCATGTCGGGTGCCGGCGGCATCACCGAGAGCGACGTCCAGCTGGCCAAATCGGCCGGGGCCCCCATCCTCGGCTTCAACGTTCGTGCCTCGAAACAGGCCCGTGACCTGGCCGAGCGTGAAGGCGTCGAGATCCGCTACTATTCGATCATCTACGACCTGCTGGACGACATCAAAGGCGTGCTCTCGGGCATGCTGGCTCCGCTCCAGCGCGAAACCTTCCTCGGCAACGCCGCCGTGCTCCAGGTGTTCGACATCTCCAAGACCGGCAAGATCGCCGGTTGCCGGGTGTCGGAGGGCGTGGTTCGCAAGGGGGCCAAGGTCCGGATCATCCGCGACGACGTGGTGGTTCTGGAACTGGGCACGCTCGCGACGCTCAAACGCTTCAAGGACGAGGTCAACGAAGTCCCGGCAGGCCAGGAGTGCGGTATGCATTTCCAGGGCTTCCACGACATCAAGGCCGGCGACTACATCGAGTGCTTCACCGTCGAAGAGATCCAGCGCACGCTGTAATCCGGCAGTTCCCCCCGTCGCCGCGCGGCGGGGGGAACTGGCCTGACTTCCGCCGCAACCGGACCGGATGATGATCTGATGCGTCGCCTGATGATCCTGACCCTGCTCCTGACGGCCACGGCCGGCCCCGCGGCCGCCGGCGAAACCCGTTATCTGGCCTATGATGCCGCCGATCGCGTCACCCAGGCCCTGACCCGGGGGGTGACCCTTGAGGTCGAGCGCAGCCTGTTCGGCTCCATCAGCGTAAGGCGTCTGATCTCCACGACCCAGCGCGGCTCGGCCGACATCCGCCGCGGCGGGCCGGACCGCGTGCGCCAGGCCCTGCCCGAGGGCGTTTTGGCCCCGAACATCTACAGCATCGCGCCGGAAGGCGACGGTCGCGGCCTCGGTCGGGCCCTGTGCCCGGGCGCGGATGAGACCTGGCTCGCGGTCGGGCGGGTCCGACTGGCGCGTCCCCTTGAGATCCACGCCGTCGGCCGCTGGCCCGACGGCAACCTGCGGCACTGTGTGCGCCTGACCTACAACTGGCGCGGCGAATGGTCGGTGCCGCCCGGGCCCGCGACCCTCGACGCCCCCGCCCCGGCGCCGACGAGCCTCTAGATGAGCCGGCCGGGCGGTGTGGGGACCCTGGCGGTTCCGTTGCTCCTGGCGGCCCTCCTCGGCCTGGCCGCGGCCCTCTGGACCTGGACCCGCCCCGGTGATCCCGCCCTGTATCCAGGGCCGGCGGACAAGCCGGGCGTCGAGATCCACATTCTCGACAACGGCTTCCACACAGATCTGGTCCTGCCGCGCGCCGCCCTCCTGTCCCGGCCCGGGCCCCTCGCCGAGGCCGTCCGCACTCTGCCGCCCGGCGACTGGGTGCTCGTCGGATGGGGTGACGCCCGCTTCTATGTCGACCGCAGCCCGGTCCAGTCGCGGATCCGTGACGGCCTGCGTGCCGTCTTCGGCCGGGACAACCCGTCGGTGGTCATGCTCGATCCCGAGTTGACCGATCCCCGTCGGCGTTTCGCCCCGGCCGGTCGCCGCTCGCTGCGCCTGTCCGCCGCGGGATTCGCCGCGCTCGACACCCGGATCGAGGCGGCGCTCGCCCTGTCCGGCGGCCGCGCCCGGCTCGCCGTGGCCCGCCCCGGCGACGACGCCCGCTTCTTCGCCGGCCGCGAGTCCTTCTGGATCGGCCACCTGTGCAATCACTGGACCGCCGCCGTGCTGAATGCCGCCGGCCTGCCGGTGCGACCTGCCCGCAGCCTGACCTCGGCCGAGGTCATGGCCACCGCCAGCCGGGCGGCGAAACTGGACAGGACGGCCCGTCAGGACTAGACCCCGCCCCTTCGCTTTTTCGTCCGGGTCCGACCCCCGGCGAGCGTAAAGGACAACACGATGAGCAACCGCAAGCCCAAGGGCGCAAAGCCCGCTGCCAAGGCCGGCACGGTCAGCCAGCGCCAGCTGCGCGCCTCGGAAATGATCCGCCACGCCCTGGTCGAGGTGCTGCGCGAGAACGAGATCCGCGATCCGGCCCTGACCGGCGTCTCGATCACCGTGACCGAGGTCCGGCTGTCACCCGACCTGAAGCACGCCACCTGTTTCGTCGAGCCGCTCGGGGCCGGCATCGAGACCGACCCGGTCGCCGGCCATGTCGACGAGATCGTCAAGGCTCTGAACGTCCACGCTAAATTCCTGCGCGGAGCCCTGGGGCGTCATATCGAGATGCGTTTCACCCCCGACCTGCGCTTCCGTCACGACGTCAGCTTCGCCGCCGCCGAGCGGCTGAACCGCATCCTCGACAACCCGCGTGTCCAGGCCGACATCTTCCGCGTCCCGCCCGAGGACGACGAGGCCGACGCCCCGGATTCCGACCCTCAGGCAGAACGCAGCGCGGCAGGGCCAAAGGATAACGCCTGATGGGCCGCCAGAAGAAGGGCGACCCCGTCCACGGCTGGATCTGCCTCGACAAGCCGTTCGAGATGGGCTCGACCGAGGCCGTGACCCGGGTGCGGCGCCTGTTCAACGCCCAGAAGGCCGGCCACGCGGGCACGCTCGACCCGCTGGCCAGCGGCATCCTGCCCATCGCCCTGGGTGAGGCGACCAAGACCGTGTCCCAGATGATGGAGGCCCAGAAGGTCTATCGCTTCACCGTCAACTGGGGGGTCTCGACCGCCAGCGTCGACCGCGAGGGCGAGGTCATCGGCCGATCGGATGTGCGGCCCACGGTCGAGGCCGTACGCGCCGCCCTGCCCGCCTTCGTCGGTGAGATCGACCAGACCCCGCCGCGCTTTTCGGCCATCAAGGTCGATGGCCAGCGGGCCTATGATCTGGCCCGCGACGGGGCCGAGTTCGAACTGGCCAGCCGCCGCGTCACCATCCATGAGGCCGCCGTCTCCGCCAGCCCCGACGCCGACCATGTCGAGATCACCATCCGGACCGGAAAGGGCGTCTATGTCCGCTCCCTGGCACGTGACCTGGCCCTGATGCTGGGGGCCGAGGGGCATGTTTCGGCCCTGCGCCGCGAGCGGGTCGGTCCGTTCTCGACCGATAACGCCGTGACACTGGATATTCTCGCCGATCTGGTGCATAGGGACGCCGCCTTGGAAGGTCTTCTTCCCGTTGCGACCGCCCTGGACGACATCCCGGAGCAGGCCGTAACGGATCAGGATGCCTTCTCGCTTCGGCAGGGACGGCCGATCGTACTGCTCCCCAGACAGGTCGAAACGCTCAAGAGCCACCTTCGGGAGGGCTCACGAACCGTTTCCGCCTTTCAGGGTCAGACGCTCGTCGCGCTCTGTGAGTTGCGGGCCGGACGGCTTGAACCCGACCGCGTATTCAATCTCCCCTGACGTCGCTCAAGCAGCGGCACCCCGGGGGCTCCAACCTGGAGACTTTCGATGTCGATTACTGCTGAACGCAAGGGCGAGGTCATTGCTGACAACGCCCGTACCTCGGGTGACACCGGCTCCGCCGAGGTCCAGGTCGCGATCCTCACCGAGCGCATCGCCAACCTGACCGAGCATTTCAAGACCCACAAGAAGGATAACCACTCGCGCCGCGGCCTGCTCAAGATGGTCTCGCAGCGTCGTCGCCTTCTTGACCACCTGACCAAGGTCGATCGCGAGCGTTACACCGCCCTGATCACCAAGCTGGGCCTGCGCCGCTAGGCTGCAGTCCAACGCGGAATTCTTTCTCGAGGCGCGCGACGGTCACGTCCGCGCCTCGTTCCGCACCCAGTGTCGACCTGCGCGCCGCAGGCTGTTCTCCGGCGCATGACGCGAGGGCCAGACCGGTCCTCTTTTACTCCCGGGTCTTCCGCGATGGCGCGGCGACCTCCGGATCGAAGGACTGAACGCCCGACGCTCCACCCGATTATGGGACCCCGCGCGGAATCCGCCCGCGGGACGACGAAAGACAAAACATGTTCGATATCAAACGCAAGACGATCGACTGGGCCGGACGCCCGCTGACGCTGGAGACGGGCCGTATCGCCCGCCAGGCCGACGGTGCCGTTCTGGCCACCTACGGCGAGACCGTCGTGCTCGCCACGGTCGTCTACGGCCGCGCGCCCAAGCCCGGCCTCGACTTCTTCCCCCTGACCGTCAACTACCAGGAAAAGACCTTCGCCGCCGGCAAGATCCCGGGTGGCTATTTCAAGCGTGAAGGTCGTCCGACCGAGAAGGAGACCCTGGTCTCCCGCCTGATCGACCGTCCGATCCGCCCGCTGTTCGTCAAGGGCTTCAAGAACGAGACCCAGGTCGTCATCACCGTGCTGCAGCACGACATGGAAAACGATCCGGACGTCCTGGGCATGATCGCCGCCTCGGCCGCCCTGACCATCTCCGGTGTCCCGTTCATGGGCCCGATCGGTGCCGCGCGCGTCGGCTATATCGACGGTGAGTTCGTCCTCAACCCGACCCTCGACCAGCTTCCGGACAGCCAGCTCGACCTCGTCGTCGCCGGCACCCAGGACGCGCTGATGATGGTCGAGTCCGAGGCCAAGGAGCTGTCGGAAGACATCATGCTCAACGCCCTGATGTTCGCGCATCGCGGCATGCAGCCGGTGATCGACGCGATCATCGACCTGGCCGAGCACGCCGCCAAGGAGCCCTTCGACTTCCAGGCCGACGACGTCTCCGCCATCGTCACCGACATCAAGAAGCTGGTCGGCGACGACATCAAGGCCGCCTATACCCACGCCGCCAAACACGCCCGCCACGAAGCGGTCGGCGCCGCCAAGAAGAAGGCCTCCGCTGCCCTGGTGAAGACCGACGAGAACCCCGACGGCGTCGACGCCTCGCGGTTCGGCGTGGCCTTCAAGGAATGCGAAGCCAACGTCCTGCGTCGCGACATCATCGACAACAGCCATCGCGTCGACGGCCGCGCCCTCGACAAGGTGCGTTCGATCGTCTCGGAAGTCGGCGTCTTCCCGCGCACCCACGGTTCGGCCCTGTTCACCCGCGGTGAGACCCAGGCCATCGTGGTCGCCACCCTGGGCACCGGCGAGGACGAGCAATACGTCGACGCCCTGGCCGGGACCTACAAAGAGAAATTCCTGCTGCATTACAACTTCCCTCCCTATTCGGTCGGCGAGACCGGCCGGATGGGCGGCGCGGGCCGTCGGGAAATCGGTCACGGCAAGCTGGCCTGGCGGGCCATCCGTCCGATGCTGCCGTCGGCGGAAGACTTCCCCTACACCATCCGCCTGGTGTCCGAGATCACCGAGTCCAACGGCTCGTCCTCGATGGCCACGGTCTGCGGTTCGTCGCTGGCGCTGATGGACGCGGGCGTGCCGCTGATCCGTCCGGTCTCCGGCATCGCCATGGGCCTGATCCTCGAGCCGTCGGGCGAGTTCGCCATCCTGTCCGACATCCTGGGTGACGAAGATCACCTCGGCGACATGGACTTCAAGGTGGCCGGTACCCGCGAGGGCATCACCAGCCTGCAGATGGACATCAAGGTCGCCGGCATCACCGAAGAGATCATGCGCAAGGCGATCGCCCAGGCCTCGGCCGGCCGTCTGCACATCCTCGACGAGATGGACAAGGCGATCGACGGTGCCCGCACCGAACTCGGTGAGTACGCGCCCAAGATCGAATCCATCAAGGTTCCGACCGACAAGATCCGCGACATCATCGGCACCGGCGGCAAGATCATCCGCGAAATCGTCGAAAAAACCGGTGCCAAGGTCAACATCGAAGACGACGGCACCGTCAAGATCGCCGCCTCCGACCAGGAAAAGATCGATGCCGCCAAGGCCTGGATCTCGTCGATCGTGTCCGAACCCGAGCCCGGCATGATCTATTCCGGCAAGGTCGTGAAGGTCGTCGACTTCGGCGCTTTCGTGAATTTCTTCGGGGCCAAGGACGGTCTGGTTCACGTGTCCCAGATCGCCCTGGAACGCGTCGCCAATCCGGCTGACGTCCTGTCCGAAGGCCAGGAAGTCAAAGTGAAATTCCTCGGCTTCGACGATCGCGGCAAGACCAAGCTGTCGATGAAGGTCGTCGACCAGACCACCGGTGAGGACCTGACCGACAAGATCAACGCCGATCGCGCCGAACGGGGTGAGCCGGCGCTGACCGAGGACACCGGCGGCGGTGGCCGCAAGCGTGAAGGCGGTGGCGGTGACCGCGGTCGTAGCCGTCCGCGTCGCGACTAGGACACGATCGGACCGGTCTCCGGTCTGAATTGACGAAGGCCCCGCCGGGAACGGCGGGGCCTTTTTCATGGGGTGCGGATGGGCGGGTTCAGGAGGGGGCCGAACCCGGGTCGGTCGCGCGGCACAGGGCCATCGACCAGAGGGCGAAGCCCAGGGTGACCAGGGTTGCCGTGGCGACCACCGCCATGGCCACGACGTCGGCGACGGCCAGGGGCGCAAAGGCCCACAGCCCGGCATGGGCCAGGCCGGCGAGGGTCAGGGACCAGCCCCCGACCCGGAGCGCCCGCCGTTCGCGGGCGTCCGCCAGGACACCACGCCAGCGACCGACCTGTTTGGGCATCCGGTTGGCGAAGGCCGCCAGCACCAGGCCGATGGCCACCTGGACGCCGCGCCGGGCGGTGTCGGCATCGATCAGACCCTGGCTCTCGACCAGGCGCAGCCCGCCGGCCACAGCCAGCAGGAGTCCGACGAGAATCAGGGCGGGAAACAGGCGCTTCAGGGTCATGGGACAGGTCCTTTACTGGAGAGGTCGACCGGCGAACCGGTCTCGGTCGGCACCGCATGCGCCGTGCCCCCGGCACCGATTCCGAAGGTCTGGGAAAAGCCGAGCAGGGCCTCTTCCAGCACCGACAATTTGAGGCGGTAGGTAACGGTGGTGCCCTGTTTGTGGCTGTCGACGAGGTCAGCCTCGCGCAGGACGGTGAAATGGGCGGACATGGTCGGCCGCGAGACCGGGAAATGGTCGCACAGGGCCCCGGCCGTCATCGGTTGCGCCCGCAACAGTTCCAGCACCCTGCGGCGCGTCGGATCAGCCAGTGCCTTGAATACCCGGTTCATAGCTCAATGATTAGCTAATCATCTAACTTGGTCAAGCCCGATCATTCCCGAACCGGCCGGACCCTTTGTGATTGGCGGTCGGCAGTGCCGCCGCTATCTGTCACCGATGGCCAAGGACGAGACAGCCCCGGACGATCGCCCGACCGACGACTACAGCCGCAGCAAGGGCGGCCAGGCGCTCGGCGCGCGGCTGAGACGGCTGTCGGAGCGGCTCGACGGTGACGGCACCCGAATTTACGCCGCGCGGGGCGTGGCCTTCGAACAGCGCTGGTTCGGCATCCTCAACCAGTTGATCCTGAAGGGGTCAGCCTCGGTCGGTGAACTCGCCTCGACGATCCGCATCACCCATGTCTCGGTCAGCCAGGCCTGCCGTTCGCTGGAAAAGGCGGGGATTATCCGCTCGACAGCCGACCCGGCGGACGCGCGTCGGCGCAGCCTGTCCCTGACCCCGGCCGGACATGAACTGGTCGAACGCCTGACCCCCCTGTGGGATGCCTTCAACGCCGCCGCGGCGGACCTGAACGCCGAGGCCGGCGATGTCGTTGCGGCGCTGGACCGGCTCGATGACGCCCTGGCCCGCAAATCCATGTTCGACCGCATCAGCGACCGCATCGATCCCCCCCTGCAAAAACCGGGTTGACCAGATATGTAGCCACCTACATATTCCACGCGTCGGCAGGTCGCCGGCCGAGAAGGTCCCTGACATGTCCTGGATGCCGAACAGACGGGCGCTTGTCGCCGCCTCCCTCGTGACCGCCCTGGTGCCCGGCGGCGTGCGCGCCGCGCCGGTCGCCCGGGGCGAATCGGCAAGCGATGACGCATTCGCCCGCCTGTACCGGAACGCGATGGTGATCGACGGCAATCTGGTCGGCCCGTTCGACGATACCGCGGCGCTGGATCCTGCCACGGCGGAACAGGTGCGATCGTCGGGCCTGACCGCCTTCAAGATGACCATCGGCGGATCGGCCGGCGGCTATGATGAGGTCAATACCGACCTCACGGCCTTCGATACGGCGATCAGCCTCAGTCCCGACGTCTATATGAAGATCCGGACAGCCGACGACCTGCTGCTGGCCCGACGCACCAGCCGGGTCGGCGTCATCTATTCGTTCGAGGCTGCGGAGATGCTGGACGGCCGGCTGGAGACTATCGACCATTTCAGCGCCCGCGGGGTGCGGGTCATGCAGCTGGGCTACAATACGGTCTCGCCCTTCGCCTCGGGCGTCATGGTGCCCCAGCCCTCATCCGGCCTGACCGCGCTGGGCCACGAGGCCGTGGCCCGGATGAACTCCCTGGGGGTCACCCTGGACCTCAGCCATGCGGACGAACGCTCAACCCTGGGGGCCATTTCCGCCTCGGTCCGCCCGGTGGCCGTCACCCATGCCGGCTGCGATGCGGTCCACCCGCATCCGCGCAACAAGAGTGACGCGGTTCTGAAGGCTGTCGCCGACAGCGGCGGCATCGTCGGAATCTACGGGCTCAGCTACATCAGCCCCGGCCCGGCGCAGCAGTCCCTGGACGACTATCTGGCCCATATGATTCATGCCCTGTCGGTCTGCGGCGAGGACCATGTGGGCATCGGCAGCGATGCCCTGCTGACCGCCTTCGACACCTCGGCCGACAGTATGGCCCAGTGGGACGCCTCGATCGCTGCCCGCGCCGCCGCCGGCGTGGCCGCCCCCGGCGAGGGACGCCCTCCGTTCGTCACCGGCCTGAACCGGCCGGACCGGCCGGCCCTCATCGCCCGGGCCCTGCTGGAACGCGGCTACCCCGTCCGGGTCGTTGAAAAAGTCCTGGGCGCGAATTTCCAGCGTGTTTTCGCCGAAACATGGCGGGCTTGAGCCCGCCCCATGCCCGCCGGGAGCCATATGGTGAAGCTACTGAAAACCCGGACCCTTTCCCAAGGTAAACGTTGAAACTCCTCATTTCCCCGCTGGAAATTTTCTGCAATAGCTGATGATGGCCGGCATCAGCGGTCGCTCAATCATCGCGTGTTCCCTTGGGCGATCAGCCAGGTTCCCGGTCCGGCCCCATCAGCGTTGCCTGGTCGCTGTCGTCCGACGACCGTCCGGGAGCCTTTGACGGCTATCGCCAGTCGATCGCCGATCTCTATGACGTTTCCGGGGTCGCCGGTGGAGGGGCCACCGGCTTCAGCAGCCGCACCACCGCCTACCGGCTTGGCACCGGCTCGATCGCCTGGGCCCGATCCGTGCCCCAGACCCTGAAGCGCGGCCCGGACCAGATCGCGCGGTCAGGCATCGACCACATCAGCGTCATCATCAACCAGACCCGGTCGATCGGCGATTGCGACGGTCGCAACCTGGATGCCGCGGCCGGGACGGTGCAGTTCCGCGACCTGGCCCGTCCGTCGACCACGCGCAGCGATGGCATCGACTGTATCAACCTGCTGGTGCCGCGTACCAGCCTGCCGTCCTGGCTGCCGGGACGGGGTCTGCACGGCCTGACCCTGCCGGCGGCCAGCCCCGGCGCGCGGCTGGTCAATTCCCACCTGCGCACCCTCTGCGATGTCGCCCACGACCTGTCCGAGGACGAGGGGGTCGCGGCGATGGAGGCGACCTTCGTCATCGCGGAACGCTTTCTGGGGCAGGCCGGCGCGATCACGCCCCTCCAGGCCGAAGCGGTTCATCGCACCATCCGTCATCGCACGATGCGCCTCATCGACGTTCAGCTGTCCAGTGGGCCGATCGATACCGCCCGGATCGCCAGCGCGCTCGGTGTTTCGCGCAGCAGCCTGTACCGGGCGTTCGAAACCACCGGCGGTGTCCAGGCCAGTATCCTGCGCCGGCGGCTGGACCGGGCCTATATCTCGATCCGCATGCATCACGGACCCCTGCCGCCACTGGCCGAAATCGCCACCCAGCAGGGGTTCACCAGTGAGACTGTCTTCGTCCGGGCCTTCCGGGACCGCTTCGGTTTCCGCCCCGAAGGCGTACCGCGCTGGATCGCGAGCGAACAGGACCAGACCCCACTGTCCGGCACCCGGGGGGTCTATGATCGGGCCGCCCACGAAGTCGTCATGGACTGGCTGCGGCCGCGCAGCGCGATCTGAGGCCAGGCCTCGATCAGGCCGTACATTCCGGCGGCCGGGTCTCGTCCGGCCCGTACATCGCACAGGCCCGGTCGATCTCGTCCCGGATCATCGCGCAGCTGTTTTGGGCATTGCAGGGCGGATGGGTCGCCGGGCTGACCTGGATACAGCGTTCGACCAGCCGGGCGGCGGCGGCGGCCCCGACCCCTTCAAGACAGCTGCCGGGCTCAGCGGCCGGAATGGTCGGGACCAGGGTGACCGCCGGGGCCAGGGCGGGGTCGATCTCCTCCTGCGGCGGGGCGTCAACCGGCATGACCGTGGTCAATTCCGGGGCGACAGCGGTCGCATCGACCGGGACCTCGGCCGCGGGCTTGCAGGCTGTCGCCAGCGTCAGGAAGGCCAGGGCGGCGAAGGCGGGGACAAGACGCATGGCGGACTCTCCGGATCGATCGCGACCGCGCACGATGCCCCGCTTCGGCACACAGTGATACCCCGGGGCGAAAAGCCGGGGCCGCGACGGGTCAGGCCTGGCGCTTCAGGGCCGCCCGCTGCAGGGCGAACAGGTCCGTACAGCCGATCTCGGCCAGCTCGAACAGCCGGTCGAACTCGGGCCGCGTGAAGCCGCGCTTTTCCCCGGTGGCCTGGATCTCGACGATCTGGCCGGTTCCGGTCAGGACGAAGTTGGAATCGGCCTCGGCGTTGGAGTCCTCTTCATAGTCGAGGTCCAGCACCGGCAGGTCGTTGAACACGCCGCAGGACACGGCCGCGACCTGGTCGAGGATCGGATCGGTCTTCATCACCCCCTCGGCGCGCAGATAGTCAAAGGCGCTGGCCATCGCCACCCAGGCCCCGGTGATGGCCGCCGTCCGGGTGCCGCCGTCGGCCTGGATCACATCGCAGTCCAGCACCACCTGGCGCTCGCCCAGGGCCTTCATGTCGACCACAGCCCGCATCGAGCGGCCGATCAGGCGCTGGATCTCCTGGGTGCGGCCGCTCTGCTTGCCGCTGGCGGCCTCGCGCCGGCCCCGGGTGTGGGTCGCCCGCGGCAGCATGCCGTATTCGGCCGTGACCCAGCCCTGGCCAGTGTTGCGCATCCAGCCGGGCACCTTGTCCTCGACCGAGGCCGTGACCAGAACCTTCGTATGGCCGAACGTCACCAGGCAGGAGCCCTCGGCATAGCGGTTGACGCCGGTTTCCAGCGTCACGGTACGAAGCTGATCGGGTTGACGTTCCGAGGGACGGATCGAGGTCATTTGACGTTCCTTCTGGCAAGCGGGAGCGGCGCTGCTTATCCTGAAAGGGTGAGCCTGTATGCCCCCAACCGTTCGCCGTTCGGCCCCACCCCCCTCGCCGCGGGGGGCGGACTGGCTGCGCTTGACGGCCGGGCCCGCGACATCTTCCGCCGCATCGTCGAATCCTATCTCGAGACCGGCGACCCGGTCGGCTCGCGGACCCTGTCGCGCGGCGGGGTCCATCTGTCGCCGGCCTCGATCCGCAACACCATGCAGGACCTGACCCTGGCCGGGCTGCTGGCCGCCTCGCACAGTTCCGCCGGCCGCATCCCCACCCATGCCGGCCTGAGGCTGTTCGTCGACGGCCTGCTCGAGATCGGCGATATCGGCAGCGAGGAACGGCGCGAGATCGACGGTCGGCTGGCCGGACGCGGGCGCGGCTTCGAAGAGGCGCTGGACGAGGCCTCCAACCTGCTGTCGGGCCTGGCCGGCGGAGCCAGTATCGTCGCCTCGCCGGTGCGCGACGCCGGGGTCAAACACGTCGAATTCGTCGCCCTCGGCCACGACCAGGCCCTGGCGGTGCTGGTCGGGGACGACGGCTCGGTCGAGAACCGGATCATGCCGCTGGCGGCCGGGGTCACCCCCTCGACCCTGCAGGAGGCGTCGAACTTCCTCAATGCCCGGCTCAAGGGCCGCCCGCTGGCCGAGGCCCGCAGCGAGATGGGGGCCGAACTGGCTGCCGCCCGCCAGGCCCTGAACGCCGCCGCTGCCCGTCTGGTCGAGGATGGTATGGCGGCCTGGTCCGGCGGGGCCGAACGCGAACGGTCACTGATCGTACGCGGCCGCGCCAATCTGCTGCAGGACCGCGAGACCGCCGAGGACCTGGAGCGGGTCCGGGTCCTGTTCGACGATCTGGAGCAGAAGGAACAGCTGATCGGCCTGCTGGATGGCGTCTCCGAAGCCCAGGGGGTGCGCATTTTTATCGGGGCTGAAACACGGTTGTTTTCATTGTCGGGTTCCGCCGTGATCGCAGCACCCTATATGACGGGCCGACAGAGGGTCGTCGGTGCCATCGGCGTCATCGGCCCCGCGCGACTGAATTATGCCCGGGTGATCCCGTTGGTGGACTATACCGCCCGGGTACTGGGAAGAATGCTGGACGGACAGGACACGTGAGCGACATTAACGACAACCCCATCGATACCGAACTGGAAGCCGACATCGCCCAGGCGAGCGGCACCGAGGCCCCCGACGACGGACTCGGCCCGATCGACGCCCTGATCGCCGAGCGCGATGAGTGGAAGGACCGCGCCCTGCGCGCGGCCGCCGAGGCCGACAACACCCGCCGCCGCGCCGAAGGCCAGATGAACGACGCGCGCGCCTATGCCATCCAGCGTTTCTCCAAGGACCTGCTGGGCGTGGCCGACAGCCTGCAGCGGGCCCTGACCGCCGCGCCGCGCGACGCCGACCCGGTGGCCACCAATCTGGTGACCGGCCTGGAGCTGATCGAGAAATCCCTGCTGTCGGCCTTTGACGCCAACGGCCTGAAGCGGGTCGCCCCCGAAGCCGGCGAGACCTTTGATCCGCACCAGCACCAGGCGGTGATGGAACAGCCCTCGGACACGGTCGCCGGTGGAACGGTGGTCCAGACGCTGCAGCCCGGCTTCGCCCTGTTCGGCCGCACCGTGCGCCCGGCCATGGTGGTTGTGGCCACCAAGGGGTCTGGTCCGGCTGCCGGATCCGGTCCTGCCGCCAACCCCTATGACAAGGCCGACGAGACCGGCGGCCGGTTCGACGAAACCGCCTGAGATCAGGCCTTCAGCCGGGCGTCGAACAGGGCGAGCAGCCGGCTCCACCCGTCCGCCGCGGCGGCGGGTGTGTAGCTGGCCCGGTAGTCGGCGTGAAAGCCGTGCGGTGCCCCGGGATAGACGGTGATCTCGTCGCCCGTGGCCCCGGCCCGGGCCAGGGCCAGCCGCATGGTTTCGACACTCGACAGCGGGATGCCCCGGTCGGCTTCACCATAGAGGCCGATGACCTGACCCTTCAGGTCGCTGGCCAGATCGACCGGCCAGGGCGCGCCCGACGCCAACTGCTCGGCCGTCGCCCCCTCGGGCGGGGCGAGCCGGCCGTACCAGGCCACGCCGGCGTCGATCGCCGCGAACCGCGCCGCAGCCTGCCAGACCACCTTGCCGCCCCAGCAGAAGCCGGTGATCCCGACCCGTTCGCTATTGGCCCAGAGTTGCTGGCTGGCCCAGTCCAGGGTGGCGGCGACATCGCCCATCACCTGCTCATAGCCGGCGGCGGCGACGATGGCCTGGATCTGCTGCATGTCGGCCAGGGGGGCCGGATCCGCGACCCGGACGAAGAAGGCCGGAGCGACCGCCGCATAGCCGGCCCGGGCGAGGCGACGACAGATGTCGCGGATGTATTCGTGCACGCCGAAGATCTCGGACACGACGATGACCAGCGGAAAGGGACCGTCCCCCTCGGGCCGGGCGACGTAGGCCGGCAGGTCGAAGCCGTCGGGGGCGGGATAGGTGACGTCCGCGGTCACCAGGCCGGCGGCGCTGGTCGTGACGGGACGGGCGTCCTGGGCCAGGGCCGCTGTGGCATAGCCGGCGAAGAACAGGCCGCCGACCGCACGGCGGCTGAATCGGAAATCATTGGACGTCTGGCCCTCGGGCCGGATCAACACAGACATCAGCAGGGCTCCGGGCAGGATTGTGAGCCGGGACAGTGACCGCGCACCGGGCCGGCGTCGAGTCACGAAACCCTGAACCCGGCGGCGCGACGCAGGGTCAGGTTGATCCGGCCGCCGCCCGGGACGCATGACGACGACCCCGGAATCACCCGGTCGACTCCGTGACGCGCCAGCCGGGCCGCCCCGGTCAGGGCGCAGACATCGCCCGACGCCAGCCGCAGGCTGCGGGTCGGTCCCCCGTCGGCTGCGCCGATGCGGAAGACGGCGGTATCGCCGAGCGAGACCGACAGGACCGGAGCGGTCAGGTCCGCCTCGTCCCGGTCCTGATGCAGGCCCATCCGCGCCGGACCCCGGTACAGATTGACCAGACAGGCATCCGGCGGCGCATCCGCGCCCGCCAGCCGGTCCCACAGCGCCAGCAACATCGGCGGGATCGCCGGCCAGGGCCGTCCGGTCGCCGGATGCAGGGGTTGATAGCGATAGCCCGTGCGGTCGGAGACCCAGCCCAGCGGCCCGCAATTGGTCATCTGCACGGAAAACGGTCGTCCGCCGGGGGTCTCGGGGCGATAGAGGGGGGCCTCGGCCACGACCGCCCGGACCTCGGCCAGCAGGCGGATCTGGTCCAGCGGCTCCAGGGCACCCGGCCAGTACCGGAAGCCTTGCAGACCCGTCTCAAGCTGACCGGACGTCTCCATCCCCGGCTTCCTGGCACGTCGCGCACCCGTTCGCCCGCAAAAACCGGCCGGAACAGGGAGGAAATCGGCCCCGGAATCGTCTTGCGTCGTCACGAAGCCCTTGCGACCCCTGAGGTCTTTCCCATATCCGCAACAACCGGATAAGGCCCCACACGTCGCGGAGCTGACTGACCGGACCACCCTGACCCCTGAACCGTATGGGGGCGATCCTGTGCCGCGCTTCTTGAAGGCCGCCGCATCGCCCGCCGCTGGAGTGAAAGAAAGAGCCCATGGCCAAGATCATCGGCATCGACCTCGGCACGACCAACTCGTGCGTTGCCGTCATGGACGGCAAGAATCCCAAGGTCATCGAAAACGCGGAAGGTAACCGCACGACCCCCTCGGTCGTGGCCATCCAGGACGGCGGCGAGACTCTCGTCGGCCAGCCGGCCCGCCGCCAGGCGGTGACCAATCCCACCAACACCCTGTTCGCGATCAAGCGTCTGATCGGCCGGAATTTCGATGATCCGGTGGTGGCCAAGGACAAGAAGATGGTCCCTTACGAGATCGTCAAGGGTCCGACCGGCGACGCCTGGGTGCGCGCCAACGGCAAGGATTATTCGCCGCAGCAGATTTCGGCCTTCACCCTCGGCAAGATGAAGGAGGCCGCGGAGGCCTACCTCGGCGAGACCGTGACCCAGGCCGTCATCACCGTTCCGGCCTATTTCAACGACGCCCAGCGTCAGGCGACCAAGGACGCCGGCAAGATCGCCGGTCTCGAGGTGCTGCGCATCATCAACGAGCCGACCGCGGCCGCCCTGGCCTATGGTCTCGAGAAGAACGAAGGCCAGAAGATCGCCGTCTACGACCTGGGCGGCGGCACCTTCGACGTCTCGATCCTCGAGATCGGCGACGGCGTGTTCGAGGTGAAGTCGACCAATGGCGACACCTTCCTCGGCGGTGAGGATTTCGACCTGCGTCTGGTCGACTACCTGGCCGATGAGTTCAAGAAGGAACAGGGCGTCGACCTGCGGTCCGACAAACTGGCCCTGCAGCGCCTGAAGGAAGAGGCTGAAAAAGCCAAGAAGGAGCTCAGCTCCACGACCCAGTACGAGGTCAATCTGCCGTTCATCACCATGAACGCCTCGGGCCCGCTGCACCTGAACATCAAGCTGTCGCGCGCCAAGCTGGAAGCCCTGGTCGACGACCTGGTCCAGCGCACCATCGAGCCCTGCGCCAAGGCGCTGAAGGACGCGGGCCTCAAGGCCTCGGACATCGATGAGGTGGTTCTGGTCGGCGGTATGACCCGGATGCCGATGGTCCAGGAAGCCGTGAAGAAATTCTTCGGCAAGGAGCCGCACAAGGGTGTGAACCCGGATGAGGTCGTGGCGCTCGGGGCCGCGGTCCAGGCCGGCGTGCTGCAGGGCGACGTCAAGGACGTGCTGCTGCTGGACGTGACTCCCCTGACCCTGGGCATCGAGACCCTGGGCGGTGTGTTCACCCCGCTGATCGAGCGCAACACCACCATCCCGACCAAGAAGAGCCAGGTGTTCTCGACCGCCGACGACAACCAGTCGGCCGTGACCATCCGGGTCTTCCAGGGCGAACGGCCGATGGCGGCGGACAACAAGGTCCTGGGTCAGTTCGACCTGATGGGCATTCCGCCGGCACCGCGCGGCATGCCGCAGATCGAGGTCGCCTTCGACATCGATGCCAACGGCATTGTTCACGTGACCGCCAAGGACAAGGCGACCGCCAAGGAACAGTCGATCCGGATCCAGGCCAACGGCGGCCTGTCGGACGCCGACATCGAGAAGATGGTCAAGGAAGCCGAGTCCAACGCCGCCGCCGACAAGACCCGCAAGGATCTGGTCGAGGCCATCAATGCGGCCGACAGCCTGGTCCATTCGACCGAAAAGGCCATGGCTGAACACGGCGACAAGGTCGGCGCGGACGAAAAGGCGGCGATCGAAACCGCCCTGACCGAGCTGAAGGCGGCCAAGGACGGCACCGACGCCGAGGACATCCGGACCAAGACCAACACCCTGGTCCAGGCCTCGATGAAGCTGGGCGAGGCGATGTACGCCAACCAGCAGGGCGAAGGCGCGGCCGATGAGGCCCCCGCCGACGACGGTGTGGTCGATGCCGAGTTCGAGGAAGTCTCGGGCGAAGGTGACAACAACGACGACGAGAAGAAGAGCGCCTGATCAGGCCGCCAGCATGAAAAGGGCCCCGCTTGTCAGCCGGCAGGCGGGGCCTTTGCATGAAACTTGCATCATTTGACCCGGCCCCCATGTCAGTGGGGTCGACCGATCCGGATCCGCGCCCGCCAAGAGGCGCGCTCCGTCGGCCAGGGGTAAGAGGACAAACGCCTGATGGCGCGTGATTATTACGAAATTCTGGGCGTCGAACGCACGATCGACGCGCCCGGGCTGAAATCGGCCTATCGCAAGCTGGCGATGGAACACCATCCCGACCGCAACGGCGGCTGTGATGAATCCATGGCCCGCTTCAAGGAGATCTCCGAGGCCTATACGGTCCTGTCGGACGAACAGAAGCGCGCCGCCTATGACCGGTTCGGCCATGCCGGGGTCAACGGCGGTGGCGGCGGTGGTGGCCAGCAGGGCTTCCACGACGTCAACGACATCTTCTCCCAGGTCTTCGGCGACGCCTTCGGTGACGTGTTCGGCGGCCGCGGCGGTCGCCAGCAGCAGAGCGGCCCGCGCCGCGGCTCCGACCTGCGCTACGACCTCGAGATCACCCTGGAACAGGCCTATCGCGGGGCCGACGTCGAGATCGGCGTCCCCTCGACCGCGACCTGCGACAGCTGCGAGGGTTCCGGGGCCAAGAAGGGCACCAAGCCGGTCACCTGCACCACCTGTCAGGGTGCCGGCCGCGTGCGCCAGGCCAACGGCTTCTTCCAGGTCGAACGCACCTGCCCCCGCTGCGGCGGCGGTGGTCAGATGATCGCCGAGCCCTGCACCAGCTGCCACGGCCACGGCCAGGTGCGCAAAACCCGCAAACTGTCCCTGAAGGTCCCGGCCGGGGTCGACGACGGCTCCCGTATCCGCCTGTCGGGCGAGGGTGACGCCGGCCTGCGCGGCGGACCGCGCGGCGACCTGTATGTCTTCCTGTCGGTCACGCCGCACGAACTGTTCGAGCGTGACAATCTTGATCTGCTGGTGACCGTGCCCGTGCCGATGACCACGGCGGCCCTGGGCGGCGAGATCGACGCCCCCTGCCTGGTGTCCGAAGCCTGCGACGGCCAGTGCAAGGCGCGGGTCCAGGTCCCCGCCGGGGCCCAGACCGGCAAGACGGTCCGCATCAAGGGCAAGGGTATGCCCCATCTGAACGGCCGCCAGCGTGGCGACCTTCTGGTCGAACTGTTCGTCGAGACCCCGACCGATCTGACACCCCGCCAGCGCGAGCTGATGGATGAGCTGGCCGCCACCTTCGGTGCCGATCAGAGCCCCCGCAATTCGAATTTCGCCGGCAAGGCCAAACGTTTCTGGGCCGATATCCTCGGTGGCGACTCTCCGCCCGCCGGCTCCGGCCCGGGATCGAAAGAAACCACGGCGTGACCGCCCTGTTCCACGCCGGGATTTCGGGGGCCCGGGGTCGGATGGGTCGCGCCGTGTCCCAGGTTCTGGATGCCCGCGAGGACGTGGTGGTCGCAGCCCGGTTCGACCGGGGCGAGACCGCCGATCTCAGCCTGTGCGACGTCATCATCGATTTCTCCACCCCGGACTCCTCGATCGCCCTGGCCCGGACCTGCGCCGAACGGGGCGGCCCTGCCCTGGTGATCGGCTCGACCGGGTTCAGCGAGGCCCAGGAGGTCGAACTGACCGCCGCCGCCGCCCGCGTGGCCATCGTCCGCAGCGGCAATTTTTCGCTGGGCGTCAATGTCCTGATCGGCCTGGTCGAACATGCGGCCCTGCGCCTTGATGCCCGGGACTGGGACATCGAGGTGCTGGAGGCCCACCACCGCCGCAAGGTCGACGCCCCTTCGGGCACGGCCCTGATGCTGGGTGAGGCCGCCGCCGTCGGTCGCGGCTCGGATCTGTCTGCCCTGAAAAGCCCGCCCTATGACGGCATCACCGGCGAGCGCGAGACGGGCCGGATCGGCTTTGCCGCGATCCGGGCCGGCGGCATCGTCGGCGAACATACGGTGATTTTCGCCTCGGAGGACGAGGTCCTGTCGCTCAGCCACAAGGCGATCGACCGGTCGTTGTTCGCGCGCGGGGCCGTGGCCGCCGCCGCCTGGGTCCGCAGCCGTCCGCCGGGCCTCTATGACATGCAGGACGTCCTGGGCTTTCGTCAGGCCTGATCCGGGGCGGGCGGCAAACCCGCCCCCCCCCGGATCAATGGGCGGCGCGACGACGTCCGTGGGCTCCACCGGTGACCAGGGTCCGGATGAAGAAGAAGACCGCAATGACGATCGCATAGCCCAGGAACAGGGCCAGGACGGTCATCCAGAAGTCCAGGCTGAGCAGGGCCGGCAGGACCAGGGCCCCGCCGTCGAGCATGGGCCGAACGACGCCGATCAGAATATGGATAAAGGCGGCCCCCAGGGCGGTCGCCCACAGGCGGCTCCAGCCGGTCATGATCAGCGCCGCGATCACCGCGATCAACAGACCCATGACCTGGTTGACGCCGTCGAACCCGCCCTGGGCGAGGTTGAACAGGCCGGTCAGAAACGCACCGATCGAATCGAACAGGGACTCCATACGCAGTTCTCCTTCCCAAAGCCGAGCTTGGCGGGACGGAGGGTTAACGCGGCCCCGGCCTAATGGCTCCGCTTAGCGTCCGGTCGAGCCGAAACCGCCTGTGCCCCGCGCGGTTTCATCCAGGGACTCGACCGCGACCATGGTCGCCTGGGCGTAGCGGGCGATAACCATCTGGGCGATGCGCTCGCCCCGGCGGATGACGAAGGGTTCGGACCCCAGGTTGGCCAGGATCACCCCCACCTCCCCGCGATAGTCGCTGTCGACCGTCCCGGGCGCGTTCAGACAGGTGATGCCGTGTTTGAGCGCCAGACCCGAGCGCGGACGCACCTGGGCCTCATAGCCCGCCTCGAGCGCGATCTTCAGCCCGGTCGGCACCAGGGCGCGCGCGCCCGGGGCCAGGGTCAGGGGCTGGTCGTCGGCGAGCGCGGCCCGCAGGTCCATCCCGGCCGAGCCGGCGGTCTCATAGGCCGGCAGTGGCAGGCCCGCGGCATGGGGCAGGCGTTCGATATGCACGGTCGTCATGGACGGCAGGCTCCGGTCGGGTCAGGCGAAATGGTCGACGATCCGGTCGACGAGGGTGAGGGCGACATCCGCCTTCGACTGGCGCGGCCAGATCTCGTCGGCCACGCCGCGCCGGAACAGGGTCACGGAATTGCTGTCGGCCCCGAACACATCGTCAGACACGTCATTGCCGATGATCCAGTCGCAGCCCTTGCGGGACAATTTGGCCCGGGCATTCTCCTCGAGATCCCTGGTTTCGGCGGCGAAGCCGATCACCAGGGCGGGCCGTTTCGGGCCGGGCGCGGACAGGCCCGCCAGGATGTCGGGATTTTCGATCAGGGCCAGGGACGGCGGGCCGCCGGGGGCCTTCTTGATCTTGCCACTGGCCACGCCGTCGACGCGCCAGTCGGCGACGGCGGCGCTCATCACCGCAATATCGGCCGGCAGGGCCGCATCAACCGCCACCTTCATCTCGACCGCCGTCTCGACCCAGACCCGATGCACGCCGTCGGGCGCGTCCAGCCCCACAGGCCCCGAAATCAGGGTCACCTCGGCCCCGCGCTCGGCGAGGGCGGCGGCAATGGCATAGCCCTGTTTGCCGCTGGAGCGATTGGTCAGGCCCCGGACCGGGTCGATCGGTTCGAAGGTCGGCCCCGCTGTCACCACCGCGCGACGCCCGGCCAGCGGCCGCCCCCCGGCATCGGCCAGCAGGGTGCGGATCGCCGCGAAGACCGCCGCCGGCTCGGCCATGCGGCCCGGACCGAATTCGCCACAGGCCATCTCGCCGTCGTCCGGCCCGACCAGGGCCACGCCGTGCAGGCCGTCGAAGCCCCCGAGACGCGCGACATTGGCCTGGACCGCCGGGTGCTGCCACATGCGCACATTCATCGCCGGGGCCATCAGGACCCGTTTGTCGGTCGCCAGCAGGGTGGTCGAGGCGAGGTCGTCGGCCAGACCGTTGGCCGCCTTGGCGATCAGGCCCGCCGTGGCCGGGGCCACGACCACCAGATCGGCCCAGCGCGACAGCTCGATATGGCCCATCGTGGTTTCGTCATCCGGCGAGAACAGGGCCTGATGCACCGGATGGCCGGTCAGGGCCGCCAGCGACAGGGGGGTCACGAACTGCGCCCCACCGTCGGTCAGCACGGCCCTCACCTCGGCCCCGGCCTTGCGCAACAGGCGAACCAGCTCCAGCGCCTTGTAGGCGGCGATACCGCCCCCGACGATCAGCAGGATCCTGCGGGTGTTCAACGAGACCTCGGACATCCCGCTCCTCTAGCGACGGCAGGTGACGGCGTCGAGACGCAAGCGTCCCGACGGGAACATTGCAGCAACAGATGATTTCAACTATGAGTGGATCATTATTAACGCATGGAGGGAAACATGGCACGCAACCCTGTTGCCATGGGTGTCATGATTACCGCGGGACTTCTGCTGAGCGTCGGACCCGGCGGCTGCGACAACGGCGGGTCGGCCGTCGAGACCCGGGACCGGACCGGGGAGGCCGTATCCCTGACCGGTGGGACGGGGCCCGCCGCCTCGCCCGTCGGAACGGAGCCGGACCGGCAGCCGGTGACGACCGGCCGGCGCGAAACCGTCGACGCCAAGGTGGAACGGCTGTTCCAGCGCAATGGTGCCGCGTTCGGGGCGCGCTCGTCGGGTGACTATCTGGCCAGCATGCGGGCCTTCGTCGACAGACCGCCGCGCGGGGTCGAAACGGTTCGCCGTCCGAACGGGGATGTCCTGTACTACGAGCCGGCGACCAACACCTTCGCCGTCGCGGCCCGGGACGGTACGCCGCGTACCATGTTCAAGCCGGACGACGGGGCCGCCTATTGGGCCGAACAGAAGGCCCGCGCCCCGACGTTTGGCCGGACCGGCGCGTCGACGCCCCCGTCCTGAGACACCTAGTCGGCGGTGCTGTCCGAAGCGTTTTCGCTCAGCTCGCGAACCAGTTCGAGCGCCAGCTTCTGATGCCGGGTCGACAGTTTGGGAGCCAGGCGCGACATCTCGATGGTGTAGCGGGTCGAGGGGAAGTCGTGGTCGAAGGCGGGGGTTCCGCCCTCACCGACTCCGCCGGCAACCTGGTTCAGCCCTTCAAAGAAATAGCCGATGTCGACCTTGAAGAAACGGGCGATATCCCAGAGCTTCGAAGCCGAGATCCGGTTCGCGCCTTTTTCATATTTCTGGATTTGCTGGAAGGTGAGACCAAGGGCTCGCCCGAGGTCACTCTGGTTGTAGCCCAGACTGATCCGTTTTTCGCACACTCTCCGGCCAACATGCCGATCTACCGGATGGGGACCATCCTCGCCGCCGCCTCTCGCCATCGCTATAACTCAGCGCCCTTTTTCTATCAGATATCTTTGCAATGCGCCCACAGGCGCTGGCTGTCATCCAAAATCAGAGAAATCCTCATGCCTGAGACGGAGCCGGCCGGCGGCGGATGCCGGGCCGGGGCAGCGCGAAACCGAGACTGCCGAGAACCGCCAGCCAGAACAGCAGGTCACCGACCCGGCCAAAGAGGGTGATCGCCGCAGGTTGTGGCAGCAGGGCGTCAATGACGCCGCTCTCACCGGGATCGAGACGGTCATTCGCAACGATCCGCCCCCAGGGATCGATCATCGCCGACACACCCGTCGGCGTGGATCGCACGACGGGCAGCCCCGTCTCGATCGCCCGGTAACTGGCCAGGTTCAGATGTTGCAGCGGCCCGGAAGTACGGCCGAACCAGGCGTCGTTCGACACATTGACGATCCAGCCGGGCCGGTCGTCTCCCCCCGCGGTGAAACCCGGATAGAGGCTCTCGTAGCAGATCAGCGGCTGGGCCGGCGGCGCGCCGGGCACGGCGATCGCGGCCGGCCAGGGGCCGGGGCTGAAGTCCGCCGGCACATGCACCAGGCTGCGCACGCCGAGCCGGCTCATCAACCGGCCCATCGGCAGGTATTCTCCGAAAGGTACCAGACGGTGTTTGTCGTAGATGGCGGTGATCCGCAGCCCGGCCTCACCCTCGTCCTGGAGAACAAACAGGCTGTTGAAATAGCGTGCGGCGCCCTCGGCCGTGACATCGGCCTCGCCCCGGCCGAGACCGACCAGCAGGGTCTGGCCGGGCCGCATGGCCCGGGCGATGGCGACGGCATCGGGCGAACCGGCCCCGAAAACCTCATTGGCGGTGGCCGGCAGGGCCCCCTCGGGCCAGATCACCACATCCGGAACCCGGTCGCCGGGCCGGGCGGTCAGGTTCACATAGCGGTCAACGATGCCCTGATAGGCTTCCGGCGTCCATTTGGACTCCTGGGGCACATCGGCCTGGACGATCCGCACCAGGGTGTCGGTGAACTGCAGCCGGGCCTGGGCCAGGTGGATCGCTCCGCCTGTCCAGAGGGCGGCCAGGACCAGCACCCCGGCCGCGACGCCGGCGACCCGGTCGCGGCGGGATTCCGGCCCGCGCAGCAGGGCGAAGGCCGAGACGGCGGCTACGGTGACGAAGCCGAGGCCGTAGACACCGGCCACGGCGGCGAACTGGGACATGGCCGAGCCCGCCTTCCAGCTGGCCCCGGCCGGATTCCACGGAAAGCCGGTCAGGACATGACCGCGCAGCCATTCCAGCAGGGCGAAACAGGCGGCGAAGACCAGAACCCGGTAGACGCCGGCGGGGGCGATCCGACGATACAGAACCGTCGCCGCCCCCCAGAACAGACCCAGGCCCATCGGCAGCAGGCTGGCCGCGAACGGGGCCATCCAGGCCTGATCCTGATTGACCAGAAAGGCCTCGGCCACCCACCAGCAGCCGATGAAGAAATAGGCAAATCCGGCCAGCCAGCCCATCCAGAAGGCCCCGCGCGCCGTGGTCGAGCGTTCGGCCAGAAGCAGCAGCAGCGGATAGCCGAGCAGGCCCGGCAGGATGCCGAACGGCGGATGGGCCAGCGCCGTGGCCACACCGGCCAGCAGCGCCAGTCCGATACGGACCCAGCGGACGATCAGACTGTGGCGGGGGTGGTTCGGATCAGGCTTGAACATCGGACCTGTATGGGTCGGCGACCCCGAGGCTGGCAAGGATCGACCGCTCCTCGGCCTCCATCGCCTCGGCCTCGACATCGTCCTCATGATCGCGGCCCAGCAGATGCAGGACGCCATGCACCACCAGATGGCTCAGATGGTCGGACAGGGTCTTGCCCTGGGCCGCGGCCTCGGCCCGGCAGACCCCCGACGCCAGGGCGATGTCGCCCAGCAGATCCCCGGCCCCCTCGGCGGCCGGAAAGGACAGGACATTGGTCGGCGTATCCTTGCCGCGGAACCGGGCGTTCAGGTCCTGCACGCCGGCGTCGTCGGTCAGCAGCACCACCACCTCGCCCTCGACCCGGCCGAGCGCGGCCGTGGCGGCGCGTTCGACCACGCCGGACAGGTCCGCACCGACGGCGGACCAGCCGTCCGCGTCATCCTCGACAATCTCGATCATCGGGCCGCCCGCTCCTCAAGATCCGGCCGGGGCCGATCCTGGGCGGCATCGGCGTCATAGGCGCGCACGATCCGTTCGACCATGGCGTGACGAACCACGTCCTGGGCCTCGAATTCCAGCACCCCGACCCCCTTCACATCGCGCAGGATGCGCAGGGCATGGGCCAGGCCGGAATCGCGGGGGTTCAGCAGGTCGATCTGACTGGGGTCGCCGGTGACCACCATCCGGGCCCCCTCCCCCAGACGGGTCAGCACCATCTTCATCTGCAGCCGCGAGGTGTTCTGGGCCTCGTCAACGATGACGAAGGCGTGGCTGAGGGTGCGGCCGCGCATGAAGGCGATCGGGGCCGCCTCGATCTCGCCCTTGTCGCGACGACGCTGCACGTCCTCGGGGCCGAGAATGTCATTCAGGGCTTCCCAGATCGGAGCCAGATAGGGATCGACCTTCTCGTTCAGGTCGCCGGGCAGGAAACCCAGCTTCTCGCCGGCCTCGACCGCGGGCCGGGTGATGACCAGACGATCGACCTGACCGCGCCGCAGCAGGGAGGCCCCGTAGGCGGCGGCGAGGAAGGTCTTGCCGGTCCCGGCCGGGCCGACGCCGAAGCTCAGCTCGCAGCGGGCCAGAATCTCCAGATAGCGGGCCTGGGCATTGGTCTTGGGCACGATGGCCCCGCGCTTGCCGACCGGCAGGGCCATGGGGTCGGCGTTGACGCCGCCACCACGGATCGTGCCCATGATGGCGCGCACATCGGCCTCGGTCACCTCGGCCCCCTTGTCGGCGCGCTTGGCCAGGGATTCGATCACCTGCCGGGCATTGGCCCGGTCGCGGGCCGAGCCGTTGATCGACACCCCGCCGCCGGGGGCCTCGACCAGCACCTTGAAGGCATCCTCGATGAGGGCGACATGGCGGCTGTTGGGACCGATCACGGCCCGCAGGGCCCGGTCATCAAGGGTCAGGAACTCGGACTCACGCGCCATCAGGCCGCCTTCTGCTGGATAATGCGACCCGCCAGACTGTTCTGCTGGCCGCTCTCGATCTGGACGGCAACGATCTGGCCGAGCAGATGCTCCCCGTTGTCGACGTGCACCGACTGAAGATAGGGGGACCGGCCGATGGCCTGGCCCGGATTACGCCCCTTGCGCTCGAACAGGACCGGCAGGGTCTTGCCCGCCTGGGCCGCGTTGAAGGCCGTCTGCTGTTCGAACAGCAGGGCCTGCAGCGCATGCAGTCGCTCGCGGGCGACCGCGTCCGGCACCTGGGCGGCCATGGCGGCGGCCGGCGTGCCCGGGCGCGGCGAATACATGAAGGAGAAGGCCGAGGCATAGTTGACCTGCCGCACCAGGGTCAGGGTGTCCTCGAAATCCCGGTCGGTTTCGCCGGGGAAGCCGACGATGAAGTCGCCGGAAATGGCGATGTCGGGCCGGACCGCGCGGATGCGGTCAATGACGTCGAGATAGGTCTTCGGTCCGTGCTTGCGGTTCATCAGCCGCAGGATCCGGTCCGAGCCGGACTGCACCGGCAGGTGCAGATAGGGCATCAGGACGTCGAGCTCGCCATGGGCGGCGATCAGGTCGGCGCTCATGTCATTGGGGTGGCTGGTCGTATAGCGCAGCCGGTCCAGACCGGGGATTTCCGCCAGGGCATGGGCCAGACGGGCCAGGGTCGAGGGCGCACCATCCGCGCCCGCGCCGTTGTAGGCATTGACGTTCTGGCCCAGCAGGGTGATCTCGCGCACGCCCCGCTCGGCCAGGGCCCGGGCCTCGGTCAGGATGTCGGCCACCGGCCGCGACCATTCCGCGCCGCGCGTATAGGGCACGACACAGAAGGTGCAGAATTTGTCGCAGCCTTCCTGCACGGTCAGGAAGGCTGTCGGGCCGGTGACCCCGCGCGGACCGATCCGCTCGGACGTCATGGCGTCGAATTTGGCGTTGGGCGCGAAATCGGCCCCGATCCGCTCGCCCCGGGCCCGGGCGGTGCGGGTCAGCAGTTCCGGCAGCTGGTGATAGGCCTGTGGCCCGACCACCAGGTCGACGGCAGGCTGGCGGCGCATGATCTCCTCGCCCTCGGCCTGGGCGACGCAGCCGGCGACGGCGATGGTCATGGCCCCCCGCCCGGCGGCGGCGCGATCCTGCTTCATCTCCCTCAGCTTGCCGAGCTCGGAATAGACCTTCTCGGCGGCCCGTTCGCGGATATGGCAGGTGTTGAGGATGACGAAGTCCGCGCCCTCGGCGGTGTCAGTCGTCTCATAGCCGAGCGGACGCAGCACATCGGCCATCCGTTCGGAATCGTAGACGTTCATCTGGCAACCGTAGGTCTTGATGAACAGACGCCGCGGACCCGTCACGGGGCGCAGGGCGTCGCCACCGTCGACAGCGGGCGAAGCGAGGATCTCGGTCATGTGCGGCTTATGATCTTCCAACCCGGCCTTCACAAGGCAACCGGCCCCGTCAGCTGTCCTGACGGTGCGCCTGCCGGTTGAAGATAAGGCCCTCGCGCTTGGACGGTTCGGCCCCCTCGATCGGCGTGCCGTACAGTTCCAGCTTGTGACCGATCAGCTTGAACCCGAGCCGTTCGGCGATCTCGGTCTTCAGACGCTCGATCTCGGCGTCGAAGAATTCGATGACCTCACCCGTCTTGGCGTCGATCAGATGATCGTGGTGATCGTCGCCGGCTTCCTCATAGCGTGAGCGGCCGTCGCCGAAATCGTGCTTTTCAACGACCCCGGCCTCTTCGAACAAACGGACCGTGCGATAGACGGTGGCGATCGATATGTGCGGATCGATCGCCGAGGCGCGGCGATACAGTTCTTCCACGTCGGGGTGATCGTCGGCGTTTGACAGCACCCGCGCGATAACGCGCCGTTGCTCGGTCATGCGCATGCCGCGGTCGGCGCAGAGTTTCTCGATCCGGTCCATGGGCGGAGAGGATAGGCAGCCGATCACCCTATGGGAAGCGGTGCCGGCAAGTTCAGGCTCAGAAGCAGGGCATCGACCGGGGCGGCCCCGGCCCGGGCATAGTAGCGCGGCCGTCTGCCGACCGCCTCAAACCCGGTCCGACGGTACAGGGCCCGGGCCGCCGTATTGTCCTCGGCCACCTCCAGGAACAGACGTCGGGCTCCGGCCGCGGCGGCGGCCGCGGCGGCCTGGCACGTCAGCCGGGCCCCCTGCCCCTGCCCGCGGGCCTGAGGATGAACCGCCAGGGTGAGGATCTCGGCCTCGTCCGCCACGACCCGGATCAGGATGAAGCCGTCCGGCGCGGTCATCACCATCACTCCCGGCTGATCCAGCAGGTCGGCCAGGGCCGTCGCGCTCCACCCCCGCTCGAAACCGGTCGCGTGCAGGGCCGCCAGCGCCGCAGGATCGACGGTCGTTTCGCTCACGACAGGACCGGAACCCGGGGCTGGCCGGGCATACGGGTCGGGGGCGTGGCGTCCGGGGCGCGCAGATACTGCGGTTCCGGCGGGGCCAGACGCGGATCGGCAGCGGCCACCAGCCGAGCCAGGGCCGCGGGCACCGGGCCCGTCAGATCGACGATCCGGGCGGTGGAACAGGCCTGCGCCAGCAGAGCCGCGCCCGACCCGACCAGGGTGGGTTCCGGTCCGAGGGCCGCGACCCGGGCCGCGGCGGCGTCCAGCGACAGGGCCTCGGCCGGTCCTTCGGCGATACCGTCGCGCCAGAACCGGGCATAGACCTGGCCGCGGCGGGCATCGATCAGGGCCGCAACGGACCCGGACGACGGCAGCCCCCCGAGGAGCGAGGCCGCCAGGGCGTCGAGGGTCGAGACGCCGACCACCGGCCGGTCAAGGGCCGCGCCGAACCCCTGGGCAAAGGCCAGGCCCACGCGCAGGCCGGTGAAGGAGCCCGGCCCGGTGGTGACGCCGATCCGGTCGAGAGCATCAAAGCCGATGCCTGCCTCGGCCATCGCCTCCCGGACAAAGCCGGCCAGCCGTTCCTGGTGGCCCTTGACCATGGTCTCCGACCGGACGGCCAGGGCTGTCCCGTTCTCGAACACGGCCGCGGTACACAGCGACAGGGCTGTATCGATGACCAGCAATTTCATGGCCGTATCCCGTGACCGGCGATCAGCCGCGACGCGCCAGCGCCGCCACCACCCGGGCAACCGCCCGTCGCAGCCGAACATCCTCGATCCGCGGAAAGGCCGTGACCAGCACCCGGCCCTCGCTTGAGGCCTGAAGCTGCTGCGCCCGGTCCAGCCAGTCGGGCGTGTCCGGGGCCTCGTCGCGACCGTCGACGGGCGGAAACAGGGCCCCGACCGAGGTGCCGAGAACGCCGGCGATCCGGTGCAGGCGCGAGGCCGAGATCCGGTTGGCCCCGGTTTCGTATTTCTGAACCTGCTGGAAGCTGATGCCCAGTTCGCCGGCCAGGGCCGTCTGCGACAGGCCCAGCGCCGAACGTCTCAGACTGATGCGCGCCCCGACATAGGCATCCACACTGTTTCCGGACCTGACGCCCATCCGCCGATTCCCCTGGCTGAACCGGACGAAACTGTTTCATGAAACCGAGCACGGGGCAACATTTATGTTTCATTTAACGTTCCAGCCGGGCCACAACCGCGGCGACCTCGCGGATCGCCGACCGGGGGATCCGCTCCTCGACCGCAAGACCGGCCGGGCCGCCGTGAACGACAAGGGCCTCGGCGTCGGCCCGGTCATAGAGGCGGATCCGGGCCTCGCCGTTGGCCATGTGAATGACACAGCCCTGATCACGGCGCGGCCAGCGGCCCGGCTCATACACCAGCACCACGCCGGAGGCTGCCCAGGGCCTGAGATCGTCATTGGACAGCTGCAACCGGGGCAGGGCGACGGTCTCGTCGTCAACCAGACCGCGGAACGCCCGCGTCCGGGACTCAAGTCCGGCGGGGGTCAGGTCCGGCTCCGGCTGAATCAGGTTCTGCCGTTCAAGATCCTCAACCGTGGCGTCGAGGGCCGACGTCAGCCGGCGCTGGACATCCGGGCGGAACAGCCCGGGCCGGCGGCCGGCCTCATAGAGACCCCAGCCCTGGCTGGTCATACCCATACGGGCCCCGGCCTCGGCCTGGCTCAGGCCGCGGTCGCGCCGAAGGGTGGCGAGGGCTTCGCCCAGGCGGCGAACGGCAGGATCAGGTTCAAAACGCGGCATGGCACAAACATGGCATCGTCTCCGCGGCGTGGCGAGGACGAAAACGTTTCATCACCGCGTGAATATCGGTCGCTAGAGAACCTGTTCGACCCGGGTCACTTCCGGAACATAGTGTTTCATCATCTGCTCGACCCCGGCCTTGAGCGTGGCCGAGGATGACGGACAACCGGCGCAGGCCCCGCGCATCCGCAGGGACAGGACGCCGCTTTCCGGGTCGAAGGCATCAAACAGGATGTCGCCCCCGTCCTGGGCGACCGCCGGACGCACCCGGCTGTCCAGCAGGGCCTTGATCTCGGCCACGACTTCGCTGTCATCCTCGGCGTGCCCGTCGGCATCCGGGGTCTCGCCGCGCATCAGGGGGGCACCGGAAACGAAATGATCCATGATCGCGGCCAGAACGGGGGCCTTCAGGCTGGTCCAGTCGACATCCGGGCTCCGCGTCACCGAGACATGGTCCGTCGCAAAAAAGACGCCCGTCACCCCCTCGAGCCGGAACAGGGCTTCGGCCAGGGGGGAATCGGCCGCCGCATCGGCGGACAGAAACTCGCGCGACCCGGCCGTGGCGACATCGCGACCGGGCAGGAATTTCAGGACATTGGGATTCGGCGTCGGTTCGGTCTGGATGAACATGGACCTCAGATGCGCCCGCACTGCGCCGGTTTCAAGCCCGGCAGGCGTCAGGCCAGGTCTTCGAGGTCCGTCTCGGACAGTTCACCGGGAACGATGGTCACGGGCAGTTTGCGTCCACCGTAGGCACCGCCCTGTTTCAGCACGGCCGTGACCAGCGGGCCGGGTCCACGGGCACCGGAACCGGCCGCGAGGACCAGGATCTTGATCTCGGGATCATCCCGAACGACCTTGTGGATGGCGTCCTGGGCCTCACCCTCCTCGATCAGGAACAGGGGCTGGGCCCCGGAGCGTTCTGCGGCCTCCTCGCCCAGACGATTAAGCAGGGCCTCGGCCTCGGCCCGGAGTTCCCGCTGGATCTCATCGCGCACACCCGACCAGTGGGCGTCCGAGCCCGAGGGCAGGACGCGCAGCAGGGCGACCCGTCCGCCGGTCGAGCGGGCCCGACGCGCCGCATAGCGCAGGGCGGCGTCGAACTCCGGACTGTCGTCGACGACGACCAGGAATTTACGAGGCACGGGCACTCCTTTCGGACACCGTCGGGGGTCCGACCGCTGCGGCCGAAGATCCGACATGGACCGGCCCCGGCAGGTGCCGGGGCCGGTCCGGTTTCAGGTCGCCGAGGCTGCGACCTCGCGAATGGCCCCGTTGGCGATGGTCAATTTGGCGAAGGTCCAGCCCGATCCCGAGGCCTCGATCTCGTCGACCGAGGCGCGAACCCCCTCGACGATCCTGAGGCGGGGTCCGATCCAGGCGTCGACCGCCCGCTCGGCGGTGGCCTCGCTCTCGCCCACCGACTTGTCGGCCGATCGGGCCACTGCGCGGGTCAGGACCATCTGTTCGGACATCAGGTCCTCGATCAGGCGGCGGACGGCGAGACGATCGAAATGGTCGGCTGACGGCACGGCTCCGGCGGCAGCGCGCAACCGGTCGAAATCGAAGGCCGCCCCGACCTGGTGATACAGCCGCGCCATTTCCGGCTCGGGCCAGCTGGCCTCGCGCGCCAGATCGCCGATGTCAGAAGTGGCCACGAGCGGACGCAGAAGCGCGACGGCCTTGGCCATCTTGACCGGAGCCCCGAGGGCAATGAAGGTCTGTACCCGCTTGTCCAGCCGGTCCTGTTCGAAATGCGACAGAACCGCCCCGCCCCGGGCCCGGAGGGCATCGGCCGCCGGACGATAGGCCGCGATCAGGCCGTCGACCGTCGCCCCGGCCCGGGCCGCACGGCGCGCCAGCCAGAAGGTCTGGCGACGCAGCACGGTCGAGATTTCGCGATAGAGGACGGTCTGGGCCTCGGCGGGAATCTTCAGGTCCAGCCCCGAAACCGCGTCCCAGGCCTCATCGAGGCGGAACACCCGCCGGGCCGCCTCAAAGGCGATGACGAGGGCGGTGGTGTCGCACTCGGCGCTGAGTCTGAGCCGCTCCGGGAAGGTCGGCCCGGCCATGTTGACGATCTCGTTCGACAACACGGTGGCCACGATCTCGCGATGCAGGCGGTGGCGCTTCATCTCGGCTTCGAATTTCGCCAGCGGCCCGGGGAAATAGCGGACGAGGGTTTCTTCGAAGAAGGGGTCCTCGGGGGCCGTGGAGGCGACGATATCGTCGAACAGCTCGATCTTGGAATAGGCGGTCAACACCGCCAGCTCCGGCCGGGTCAGGGCCTGGCCCGAGGCCTTCATCTCGGACAGGCGCAGGTCGTCGGGCAGGCCCTCGACCGCGCGATCCAGCTTGCCCGCCGCCCCCAGGCCGATCATGAACCGCTGCTGGGCGTCGAGCGCGCCGCTGCCCTCGGCCTGCTGCAGGGTGATGGCCAGGGTCTGGTCGTAGTTGTGCGCCAGCACCTTGAGGCCGACCTCATCGGTCATCGAGGCCAGCAGGGCATTGCGATCCCCGGCCTTCAGGGTTCCCGAGGCGATCGCCGCCCCGGTCAGAATCTTGATATTGACCTCATGGTCGGAGGAGTCGACGCCGGCGGAGTTGTCGATCGCGTCGGTATTGATCCGCCCACCGTCGCGAGCGAAGGCGATCCGCCCCGCCTGGGTCAGGCCGAGATTGGCACCCTCGCCGACCACCTTGACCCGAAGGTCGCCGGCGTCGACGCGGATGGCGTCATTGGCCTTGTCGCCGACCTGGACGTCGGTCTCGTTCGGGGCCTTCACATAGGTGCCGATGCCGCCGAGATAGAGCAGTTCGGCCGGGGCCCGGAGGATGGCCTTCATCAGCGAGGCCGGATCCATCACCGTCTCCTCGATATCGAGGGCGGCCCGGATTTCCGGTGACAGTTCGATCGATTTGGCCGCGCGCGAGAAGACGCCGCCGCCGGCCGAAATCTTCGTCCGGTCGTAGTCCTGCCAGGACGAACGCGGCAGTTTGAACATCCGCTTGCGTTCGACCCAGGAGCTGGCCGGGTCGGGATTGGGGTCGATGAAGATGTCGCGATGGTCGAAGGCCGCCAGAATCCGGGTGGCCTTCGACAGCAGCATGCCGTTGCCGAACACGTCGCCGGACATGTCGCCGACCCCGACCACGGTGAAGGGTTCGGTCTGGATGTCCTTGCCCATCTCGCGGAAGTGACGCTTGACCGCCTCCCAGGCCCCCCGGGCCGTAATGCCCATGACCTTGTGGTCGTAGCCGACCGAGCCGCCACTGGCGAAGGCGTCGTCCAGCCAGAAGCCGTAGGATGCGGAAATGCCGTTGGCGATGTCGGAGAAGGTCGCCGTGCCCTTGTCGGCGGCGACGACCAGATAGGGATCGTCCCCCTCCCAGGCGACGGTATCGGCCGGATGGATCACCGAACCGTCGGCCGCGATATTGTCGGTGATGTCCAGAAGGCCCGACAGGAAGGTCGTATAGGCCCGGATGGCCTCGGCCTGGACGGCGTCACGGTCGCCGCCCTTGGGCAGGAATTTGGGATAGAAGCCGCCCTTGGATCCGACCGGAACGATGACCGCGTTCTTGACCTGCTGGGCCTTGACCAGGCCGAGGACCTCGGTGCGGAAATCGTCGCGGCGGTCTGACCAGCGCAGGCCGCCACGGGCCACGGGGCCAAAGCGAAGGTGCACGCCCTCGACGTTCGGGGCCCAGACGAAAATCTCGCGGAAGGGCTTGGGCTTGGGCAGGTTCTCAAGTTCGCGCGAGGCGATCTTGATCGAGATATGGGCTGCCGGTTTTCCGTCGGGACCGGTCTGGAAATAGTTGGTCCGCTTGATGGCCTCGACCAGCAGGGCGATCCGGCGAAGGGCCCGGTCATCGTCGAGGCTGCGGACCTCCTGAAGCAGGTGTCCGATCTTGGTGACCAAAGCGGTCACGGCGGGCTCGCGGCTGGCGACATCGCCATAGGCGGGATCGAATTTCGCCTTGAACAGGGACAGGATGGCGCGGGCCACTTCCGGATATTCGCGCAGCGCCTCTTCCTGGACCGCCTGGCTGGGATCAAGGCCGGTCTGCTGACGATAGCGGGCCAGGGTGCGCATCAGGGCGGCCTCGCGCCAGTCGACCCCCAGTTCCAGCACCAGACGGTTGAAACCGTCACTCTCGGTACGCCCGGACCAGACCGCCGAAAACGCCTGTTCAAACGGCACCCGAACGTCATCGAAGGTCAGGCTGTCGCCACGCGGGTCCTCGAGCAGGAATTCGTGGATATGGATCGGATCATCGCCGGCCGGACGGATGGCGTTGCCCCATTCCTCAAGCGCCTTCAGCCCCATGTCGGCGAGGATGGGCAGAACGTCGGACAGGGGCACGGCCGAACCGCGCCGGTAGAGTTTGAACCGGAAATGCAGGGAGCTGTCAGTCGGGGTTCGGAAGGCGCGGACGGCCACCGGTTCACCGCCGTCGACCAGGCCGGAGCCATTCAGGCAATCAAAGGCCTGCAGGTCCTCGACCGCCTCGGCGGCATTGTAGCGATCGCGATAGCCGGCCCCGAAGGCATCGGCCCATTTGGCACTGACGGGTCCGACCGAGACCTCCTCGAAGCCGGCGATGCGCACGGCCCGCTCGAACTGGTCGATCCAGCTCCGACCGGCCTCGGCGACGGCGATTTCCAGCGCCTCAAGGTCCGGACTCGGGTGGTTACCCGCCGTGACGCCGATGATGTAGTGGATCCGCACCAGCGGCTGGTCCGACAGTTGCGGATACCAGGCGGACAGACGGCCACCCCAGGCGTCGGCGAGGATCCGGCCGATCCGCTCGCGGACCCCGGCATCGAAACGCTCACGCGGAATGAAGGCCAGGACCGAGACAAAACGGTCGAACGGGTCGTTGCGGGTGAAGATCTTGATCCGCGGGCGGTCGTAGAGGTGGAGAATGCCGTTGGCGATCTGCAGCAGTTCGTCCTCACGGATCTGGAACAGCTCATCCCGGGGATAGTTTTCGAGGATGTTGCGCAGGCGCTTCTCATTATGGCTGCCCGGGGCCTTGCCGGCGCGGGCAAGGGCATTGGTCACCTTGCGGCGCACGAGGGGAACCCGCGAGGCGGTGCGATCATAGGCCTCGGCCGTGAACAGGCCGACGAACCGGGTCTCGCCGGACGGCCGACCGTCCGCGCCGTACCGTTTGACCCCGACGTAATCCATATAGGCCCGGCGGTGGACCCGGGAGCGGATGTTGGCCTTGGCCACCGTGACCGGCTCGGACAGGTCCAGTTGACGCTTCATCTGTTTGGTCAGGACGGCCGGTTCATTGGCGCGTCGCAGCACGGTGCGCTCGGGATCGCTGAGCACGCCCAGCCCCGCGACGGACTGGCCCAGGGGAGCCTCGGCCTCATAACCACCGCTGGCGGTGCGCGGATAGTCGTAGTCCCGCGCGCCCAGGAAGACGAAATGGTCGTCGTTCAGCCAGCTCAGAAAGGCGAGATTCTCCTCGACCACAGCCGGGTCCACCCCCGGGGGGCAGGCTTCCAGATGGGCGATCGAGCGCGCCATCAGGGCATTCATTGCGCCGTGATCGACGACCGCGGCCCGCACATCAGCGAGCGACTGGGCCAGGCCGTCACCCAGGGCGTCGCGACGCTCCTGCGGCAGCGGATCGATCACGACGATGATCATCGATTCGCGGGCCGGCCTGTCGCCCTCACGGGCCATCTCGACCACGGGATGGAACAGGCCCCGGACGGTCACCCCGACCTCGGCGAGCTCACCCATCACACTGTCGACCAGGAAGGGCCGGTCGTCCTGAATGATCTGGACCACATCACAGCCGGTGGCCCGTCCGTCGGCACCGGCGAACAGACCGATGGTGATCTGGGCCGGGTCTCCGGCCTTGCGGTTCAAGGCCGATTGCCAGGCCGAGGCGAGCAGGACCGCGAGGTCATCCCCGGCGATTTCCGGTGTTTCGTCAGCGGCATAGTCGTCGAATGCCTGCTGCAGATAGGACTGTTCGACCGTGTCCAGGGTCCGCCGGCCGAGGGCCTTTGCGAAGCTCTTTGCCAACGCCTCCAGCGTGATCGCTTGGGAAGACGCGGTAGGGGCTTCGCCGGACATGGGCAGGGTCTCTTTCAGCGCAGCGCAGGGGCCGCTCTTGGAACGTTCAGGGCGACACTAGAGTGGTTTCGGGCCCGGAGGAAACTCCTCCGTGCGCGCCACGCCAGCACTGCTGCTGACTAGGCGAATGGCGGCGCGCGCGAAAGACCAAAAGCACTATCGGCGCGACCGTGGCGGAACCGCAACGCTCCCTGTCACGGCCCGACCGGGACGAGAGGGGGGGTCCATGAACAAGGCCGCCGGACTTGCGTCCGGCGGCCTGCTCTGGATCGACGCCAGGAGGGGAAGAGCGCCGACCACCGGGCACCGCGGCTTGGGGGGAGGGGGAGGCCGCGGCGTCCATTCAGAAATGGGATGGCCTTGCGCGGCTGCAAGGGTGATTCAGTCCGGTTCGGCGGTCGGGGGCCGCGGCGTCTTGACGCGGGTCGACCGGGCCTGCGCGGTCCCGGGCTTGTCGACATAGGGCTCACCATCCCCCGACAGCAGGATGGCCATCCAGCGGGAGCCCTTGAACTCGGCGAGGACGGCCATGGCCATCACCGCCAGCGGAGTCGACAGGAACATGCCGACCACGCCCCACAGCTGGCCCCACAGGGCCAGGGACAGCAACACCACGACCGGGTCGATGTTCTGGTTGTCCCCCTGCATGCGCGGCTGGATCATGTTGCCGACCACGAACAGGATCATCTGCAGCCCCACCAGCAGGATCAGGGCCGGCCAGTAGGTCGGAAACTGCACCAGGGCGAAGATCGGCGGGGCCAGGCCGGCTATGGCCCCGCCCAGGACCGGAATAAAGCCGACGATGAAGATGACGAAGGTCCAGAACTCGGCATTGTCCAGCCCCACCACCCGCATCAGCAGCCAGGCTACCGCACAGATCATTACGCCGGTCACCGTCTGGACCCACAGATAGCCCTCGACCCCGGACCGGACCCGCTGGAAGACGGCGACGGCCTCGGACCGGGCCTCGCGGCCGGGAAACATCGTGACCAGCTTGGTCCGGAAGCCGGCCTGGGACGCCAGCAGGAAGCCCAGATAGACGAGGACGAAGAAGGCCCCGGACGCCGCCCCCTGCACCTGGAGCGCCAGCCGGGTCAGATAGGGGCCGATATCGAAACCGGCGATCAGGTCATGGGCGGTCGGGGCGGTGGAGACGCCAAACAGGTGGGAAACATCGGCCAGGATCTGGTCGAGGCGCGGGCCGATGCCCGAGGACACCCCCGTTGCGTCGGTGAAGAAGCTCGCCGCCCCGTTCACGATGATGGCGATGGAGGCGAAAAAGCCCAGAATGACCACGACCAAAGCCGCGACTCCGGCCCAGCGGGTATCGAGGGGCGTGCGTTCCTCGATGGCGCGCTTCACCCCGTCGATCATGATCATCAGGAAGATGGCCAGGGCCAGCGGGGTCAATATATCCCGCAGCCAGTAGAGGGCGGCACCGGCGGCGACCGCCGCCAGCAGGACGAGGGCGTTGCGCGAGACCGCGGAAGCAGGAACGGCGTGGGCGGTTTTCATGGTCTTCCTTGTCGAAGCGTCGGCTGCCCACGTCAATCGGGATTGTCCGGATCAAACGGATCACTAAGCTGGTCCGATCCCAGATACGGAGACTCCCATGGCCGAACCCGGCACTGCTGGCCTGTTCCTCGGCCAATCGACCGAACGCGAGGAACTGCTGTTCAACCGCGTCAATCGTCACGGCGTGGTGGCCGGGGCCACGGGCACGGGCAAGACCGTAACCCTGCAGATCATGGCCCAGGGCTTTTCCGACGCCGGCATCCCCGTATTCTGCGCTGATGTGAAAGGCGACCTGTCTGGTATCTGCCAGCCCGGCACGCCGAACGAGAAGCTGCTGGCGCGGGCAGCGGGCATGGACCTGACCCTGAAGCCGGCGGCGGCCCCGACGGTGTTCTGGGACCTGTACGGCGAGAAGGGCCATCCGGTCCGGGCCACGGTCAGTGAGATCGGCCCCCTGCTTCTGGCCCGGATGCTGGACCTGAACGACGTCCAGGAAGGGGTTCTGGCCGTGGTCTTCCACGTCGCCGACAAGGAGGGGCTGCTGCTGCTGGACCTCGATGATCTGCGCAGCCTGCTGACCTATGTCGCGGAAAACGCCCAGACCATCGGCCGCGAAGTCGGCAATGTGGCCCCGGCCTCGATCGCCGCGATCCAGCGCAGCCTGCTGCAGCTGGAGCAACAGGGTGGCAAGGCCTTCTTCGGCGAGCCGGCCCTGCGGCTGGAGGACATGATCCGCACCGGACTGGACGGGCGCGGCCAGGTCAATGTGCTGGCCGCCGACCGGCTGATGTCCAGCCCCCGCCTGTATGCCGCCTTCCTGCTGTGGCTGATGTCCGAGCTGTTCGAACAGCTGCCGGAGATCGGCGACCCCGAAAAACCCCGCCTCGTCTTCTTCTTCGACGAGGCTCATCTGCTGTTCAACGACGCGCCCCGGGCCCTGCAGGAGAAGGTCGAACAGGTCGTGCGCCTGATCCGCTCCAAGGGGGTCGGGGTCTATTTCGTCACCCAGAACCCGGCTGACATCCCCGACAGTGTGCTGGGCCAGTTGGGCAACCGCATCCAGCATGCATTGCGGGCCTATACGCCGGCCGATCAGCGCGGGCTGAAGGCCGCCTCCCAGAGTTTCCGGCCCAATCCGGCCTTCGACACGGCCGAGGCCATCCAGAGCCTGGGCGTCGGCGAGGCCCTGGTCTCGACCCTGAACGAAAAAGGGGCCCCCAGGGTGGTGGCGCGCACCCTGATCCGGCCGCCGGATTCGCGTCTGGGCCCGGCGACGGAGACCGAACGGGCCGCCGTCATGGCCCAGAGTCCGGTGCGCGGCGTCTATGAGCAGGTGATCGACCGCGAATCGGCCGAGGAAATCCTGGTCGCGCGCCACGCGGCCAGTGACAGGGTCGCGGCCGAGGCGGCCGCCGCGGAGGCCGAGGCCCGGGCTGAGGATGCCGCCGAAAAGGCCGCTGACAAGGCCGGGGCCGCCGCAGAAAAGGCGGAACGGGCCCGGGCGCGCTCTGCGCCGCACGCCGCCCCCAAGGCCCGGCGCTCGACCCGGCAGACGCCGATGGAGGCCCTGACCAAATCAGTGCTGCGCACGGCCGGATCGACCCTGACCCGGGAACTGCTGCGCGGGGTTCTGGGTGGCCTCAGGCGGCGCTAGGCCCGGGGGGCGGGAGACCCGGGGTTAGCGACCGCCGGGTCCCACATCATCGCCAGAGACCCGGGGGACCAGCCGCCACATCAACAGCGGGTGTCTGACGGCCCCGGCCTCGGCCCCGGCGGGCTCGCCGCGGCCCATATAGAGGTCGGCGCGGACCGGACCGCGGATGGCCGAGCCGGTGTCGAGGGCCATCACCGCCCCCTGGTAGCTGCCGCGGGCCCCGCGCAGATTGCCACCGTCGGCACTGAGCCAGACCAGATCACCGTAGCGCCAGTGGGCGGGGTCGACGGCGATGGCCCGACGGGCGGGCAGGGGGATGCCGGCGGCTCCGGCCGGATCGCCGCCGTCGTCCGCGTCGATCCGGAAGAAGATGTAGCGGGGGTTCAGGGCCATGACCGCGCGGGCCTCGGACCCGCGGTGCGCGGCCAGCCAGCCGCGGATGGCGTCGCCCGAGGTGCCGTTGGGCGGCAGCAGACCGTCACGGGCCATCGGCCGGGCGATGCCGACGAACGGGGCCCCGTTATCCGCGGCATAGGCCAGCCGGGCCCGGCCGCCGTCGGCGAAAGTCAGATAGCCCGATCCCTGGATCTGCAGAAAGAACAGGTCCTCGGCCCGCATCCAGGCCAGGGGTGCAGCGGGCATCGCCGCTTCGATCACCGCCCGGGTGGGATAGGGACCGGTCGAGCCGTCGGCCCGACGCTGCAGGGCCTGGCCGTCGCGGCGCACCAGATCGGCGGGTACGGCCAGGACGGGGGCGTCGAATTCGGCATCAGCCTCGCGCCGGGCGACATATTCCGGAGCGAAATAGGCGGTCATCAGACCCGGCCCGCCATCCTCGGTCCGGGCCGGAATGGCGACGAAGCCGGCCTCCAGGAAGGTGCGGGCGTCCGACGGGGAGACGGGGGCCATGGACCGGGCTCGGGCGCACAGGGCAGCGGCGGCCGCTTCGCGGGCGACACCACAGCCGGTACGCCAGGCGTTGAAGGCGGCCAGATGATCCTCATGATCCCAGCCCGGCAGGCTGGTCAGGGACTGGCCGGTGACGGCGACCGGAGTCTCAGGGCGAGGGGGCGGCACCACCGGCACCACCGGCGACGGCACCGTCCCGGTCGGGACCGGCGCGTCGACGGGCGTGGTCGCACAGGCGGACAGGGTCAGAACGGCGGCCAGGATCGCGACCGTCGCCGTGGACCCCCGCGCGATCATGCCGCCGCCGATCACGCGCTGGCGGGTTCGACCCGGGCCAGGACCCAGTTCGGATCCTCGGCCCCGAGCGCACGCTCGAAGGTCCAGTGTTCGGCGGTGCGCCGTTCCTCGACCTGTTCCTCGCCACCGTCGGGTGTGACGCGATTGCGCAATTCGGCGAGGAAACGGACCTTGGCCACGGCCCGGTCACCCTCGACCGTGGCCAGTTCCAGATCGGCACGCGGCGGATGGATGAATTCGGCCTGTTCGACCTCACCGCGCGCCTCACGGGCGGCGATTCCACTCTCGAACGACTGCATCACAGCCTCGGTCAGCAACGGCTTCAGGGTTTCCCGATCACCGGCGGCATAGGCGCGCACGATCGATTCATGCGCCTGACGGGCCCCTTCAAGGAACCGCGACGGATCGAAACCGGGTTCGCGGGCCTTCAGGCCCGAAATGGCGACCAGGGCGGCGGCGTCGAGGGCCGGCGACCGCGATCCGGCGTCGGCGGTACCCGCCGGGGCCGGAGCAGCCCCGACCTTGGGCAGGGCACGGACATTGTCCTCAGGCTGACGGCCGATCTTCTTGCCCAGCACATTATAGAGCTGGAACAGGACGAACAGGGCCACCACGGCGGAGACGATAAGCAGAATTGGGACCGGCAAGGGGTATCCTTGGTCTGGCCCTCCGGAAAACCCCCGGCGGGCGCGGAAACTGACGATTAGGGGCTGATATGGGGTGTTGCAAGGCGGGCCGCACCCCCCGGGGCCCCCGGTGAGGCCCGAAGGACCAATTCCTCCAGGGTGTCCGACGTTGCCGCCGGGGGTCGGGCCGTGCTAACCGGCGCGCCTTCACCCGCAGGCTGAACCGCCTGTTCCGGCTTTCCCGTTCGAGACCACGGCGACCTGTCCATGACCGATTCCACTCCCCCTTCCGACACCCCGGACGCCAAGGCCCCCAATGGCAACGGTGTCCAGACCACGGGCGCGCCGGGTCCCGGCTTCCGCATCCTGGCGCAATATGTCCGCGACCTGTCGTTCGAAAACCCCAAGGCTCCGGACAGCCTGCGCGTCGAGGGCAAGCCGGCCATTGACCTGGGCGTCGAGATGAATGCCCAGGGCCGGGCCGACGGCCTGTTCGAGGTCGATCTGAAACTGTCGATCAAGGCCACGACCGATTCCATGCCGGTCTTCCATGTCGAGCTGCTGTACGGCGGCCTGTTCGCCCTGCAGGGCGTTTCGGAAGCCGACATCGAGCCGCTGCTGCTGACCGAATGCCCGCGCTACCTGTTCCCGTTCGCCCGCGAGATCATCGCCCGGGCCACGGCGGACGGCGGCTTCTATCCGCCCTTCATGATGGACCCGATCGATTTCGCCGCCATCTATGCGGCCCGCAAGGAAGAAGTGGCGCGCGGAGCCCCGGTGGGTCAGGCCTGATCACCGCACGACAAGATACCGGAAGGGGCGTTCGTCAGTCGACGGACGCCTTTTTCATGTCCAGACCATAGCCGGCCCACAGCGACTGGTCCTTCAGCATGGTGGCGAGAAAGTCCCGGTGGGCCGCCCGCTCGTCCGGATGCGAGCGCGGGGCCAGCGGCCGGGGCCGGGGCGTATGACCCCCCGAGGCCATGAAGGCCGCGGTGGTCGCGGCCGCCCCGCCGCGCGTGCTGAGATCCAGCACCCGCTCCTTGCCGCCCTTCAGCTCCAGATAGACCTCGGCCAGCAGCCGGGCATCGATCAGGGCCCCGTGCAGCGAGCGTTCCGCCAGCGAGATCTTGAAGCGGCGGCACAGGGCGTCGAGCGAATTGCCCATGCCCGGAAAGCGCGTCTGGGCCAGTTGCAGGGTGTCGATCCAGCGATCCTCAGGCAGGACCGGCTGACCGCACAGGGTCATCTCATGATTGATGAAGCCGCGGTCGAAGGCGGCATTGTGGGCGATGACCGGGGCATCGCCGAGAAATTCCATCAGATCGGCGGTGATCTCGCGGAATTTCGGCGCGTCCTTCACCTGGGCATCGGTGATGCCATGGACCCGGATGGCGTCCGGGTCGATCAACCGCTCGGGATGGACCAGCCGGTGAAAGGTGCGGCCGGTCGGCAGCAGATCCTCGATCTCGATACAGCCGACCTCAATCAGCCGGTGGCCCTGACGCGGGTCCAGTCCGGTGGTTTCGGTGTCGAGAACGATTTCGCGGGCCATTCCCCTTAATGGGACGGTTCGTCGCTGTCCGGAAGGCCCCGTCGGGGCGGCATCCAGCCCGGCGCGAGGACTGTCCCCACGATTTCGGCCACCCGGGCCCGGGCCGGACCCAGTCCGTGGCCGGTATCGACGACGAAATCGGCGCGCCGACGTTTTTCGGCGTCCGGAATCTGGCGGGCGAGGATGGCGTCCAGCCGTTCCACCGTCATGCCGGGACGGGCCAGGACCCGGTGGCGCTGGATATCGGCATCGGCGGTGACCACAACGACGGCGTCGACGGCGGCATCGCCGCCGGTCTCGTACAACAGAGGGATGTCGAGCACGGCCAGTTTCACCCCGCGCGCCTCCGCCGCCGCCAGGGCCTCAAGCCGACCGGCCAGGACCAGCGGATGGACGAGGGTCTCCAGCCGGCGAAAGGCGTCCGGATCCTGTCCGAGTGCCCCGGCCAGCCGGGCCCGGTCCACGGCCCCGTCGACGACCACGCCGGGAAAGGCCTCACCGACCGGCCCCACCGCCGCACCACCGGGCGCATACAGGGCATGGACCGCCTCGTCGGCATTCCAGACCAGGGCCCCGGCGTCGGCGAACATGGCCGCGGTGGTCGACTTGCCCATGCCGATCGATCCGGTCAGGCCCAGCACGATCATTGTCCCGCCTCGCCGAGCGCCGTCAGGGCCAGTCGACGAACGTCCGTATCCGGAGCATCGACGCCGAACAGGGCCGAAAAGGACGGCCGGGCCTGACCGATCAACATGGCCAGGCCGTCGACGGTCGTCAGGCCGCGGGCCCGGGCAGCGGCGAGCAGGGGGGTGATCAACGGCCGATAGGTCATGTCCATGATCACGGCGTCGTCCGGCAGGCCGGACAGGTCGATCTCGGGCGATACACTGAGGGCATTGACCACCAGGACCGCCGTTTCAAGCACCGCCGGACCGGCGACCCTGGCCCCGAGATCGGCGGCCAGGGCCTCGGCCCGGGCCCGGGTCCGGTTCAGCACCGCCACATCAGCCCCCGCCACGATCAGGGCCGCAACCGCCGCCCGGGCGGCCCCGCCGGCCCCGAGGACGACCACCGGTCGCCCGTTTACCTCGAGCGCCGGGGCCTGTTCCGCCAGGGCGGCCATCAGACCAATGCCGTCGGTGCTGTCGGCGCTGACCCCGCCGGGATCGAACAGCAGCAGATTGGCCGAGCCACAGGCCAGGGCCGCCGGACTGACGACATCAGCCAGGGCCAGGGCCTGTTCCTTGAAGGGGGCCGTAACATTCAGGCCGCGCAGGTGTCCGGTCCGGCCGCGCGCGACCAGGGCCTCGAATTCCCCCGCATCCGCCGGGCCATGGGCGCGATACACAGCGTCCAGTCCGGCAGCCGCGATCCAGGCGTTATGAATCAATGGACTGAGTGAATGGGCGATCGGCTGGCCGGCGACCCCGGCGGTCCGCGTCAGGGGTCGGGTCACGGGCCGGGTCACGGGGCCAGCACGCCGACGCGGCGCAGCTCGGCCAGCACCGGCCACAGGGGCAGGCCCAGGACGGTGAAATAGTCGCCGTCGACGGAGTCAAACAGCTGAGACCCCATCCCCTCGAGCCGGTAGGCACCGACACAGGCCAGCAGGGCCTCGCCCTCGGCGGCCAGATAGGCGTCGAGGAAGGCGTCGGAAAAATCGCGCATGGTCAGGGTGGCCGTATCGACCCCGGACCAGACCAGTCGGCCGTCGCGGGCCAGGGCAGCGCCGGAATGCAGCTGGTGAGCGCGTCCGCGCATGGTGGCCAGCCGGGTCCGGGCCGCGGCAAGGGACGGGGCCTTGCTGACCATCCCCCCATCAAAGGCCAGGGTCTGGTCAGCGCCCAGCACCCAGGCCTCGGGATCGTGGCGCGACACGTCCAGGGCCTTGGCCCGGGCCAGTTCCAGCGCCAGTTCAGCCGGATCGACATGAGTCAGTCCTGATTTCAGCGCGGTTTCGTCGACATCGGCGGGGCGGACGGTGAAGGGCACATTGGCCCCGGCCAGCATGTCACGGCGAGCCGTGCTGCCCGAGGCCAGGATCAGGCGTTCACCGGGCGCGCCGGTCACCAGGTGGCTCCGACACGACGGGTGCGTCGTTCACTGACCAGATTGATGATGGCGGCGGCCGTTTCCTCGATCGAACGGCGCGTTACATCGATGACCGGCCAGCCCCGGCGCTCGAAGGCGCGACGGGCCTTGACCGTCTCGTCACGCACCGCGTCATGATCGACATAGGCCGAGGCCCGGTGGGCGTTGAGACCGTCGAGCCGGTTCTTGCGGATCTGAACCAGCCGATCCGGCGACACGGTCAGGCCGATGACCAGCGGGCTCTTCAGGGCCACGAGCCGTTCGCCGTCCTCCTGGCCCGGGACCAGCGGCACATTGGCGGCGCGGATACCGCGATGGGCCAGATAGATACAGGTCGGGGTCTTGGACGTGCGGCTGACGCCACACAGGACGACATCGGCACTTTCCAGCTGTTCGGTCGTGCCCTGGCCGTCGTCGTGGGCCATGGCGAAGTCGAGGGCTGAAATGCGGTTGAAATAGTCATTGTCCAGCGTGTGCTGGGCCCCGACCCGGGTCGACAGGGCCGCGCCCAGATAGCGGGACAGCGCCCCGACCAGCGGATCCAGCGCCCCGATCTGCGGCATGTCGAGCCGACGACAGCCGTCTTCCAGCTGTTCGCGCAACTCCCGGTCGACAATGGTGTGCAACACCACGCCGGGCGCGGAAGCCATTTCCTCCAGCACCCGTTCCATCTGCCGCGGCGACCGGACAAGGGCGTAGATATGCTCGATCGGAATGACGCCGTCGAACCGGGCCGTCACGGCCTTGGCCATCGCATTCAGGGTCTCGCCGGTGGAGTCGGAGACCAGATGAACGTGGAAATAGGTGGCCAGGCGGGCCCGACCGGGGGTCATCGGCGGGGGCTCATCGAATTAGGCTCATAAGACCAGAGACTCCTGGGGACGAAGACGGGCGCCGACGGGGACCGACGGCCGCCGGCTGGGCACGGTTCTCTATAGCCGCACCCGACCGGAGCGGCGAGCGGGGATGAGCCGGGACGATCCGTCGCGCCTCGCCGGACTCCGTCCCCTGGCACGGGGCCCGGCGTCGACCGGCTGGGGACAGGCTTAACAAAACCTTAACGGCCCCCGACGTCCTCCCGCGCTCCGGCCTGGCCGAAAGGCCCGCGTGTTAAGGTTTCATTAAGGATTATCCCCGGTTTCAACAGCCCCGGCCGTCGACCGCGATCCGGGCACGAGGCCCCGTGGACAAGGGCGAATCCGGACGGGACAAGGCCGGTTTTGTCCCCGTCATCCCGGGGCCCAACTACCTGCCTCCATTCTTTTTCAAATCTTTTATAAGAAGGGTTGGAAGGGCGAGGCTTGAGCGAAACCGGCCCGGCCCGTAAAGCCCAATGCATGACGAACCCCATGCTGCTCAGAGTGCTCCAGGGCGAGACCACGGCCCGGCCGCCGGTCTGGTTCATGCGTCAGGCCGGACGCTATCTGCCGGAGTATCGCGCCTTGCGGGCGACGACGCCGGATTTCATCAGTTTCTGCCTGACACCCGAGAAGGCGGCCGAGGCAACCCTGCAACCGATGCGGCGGTTCGGCTTCGACGCGGCCATCGTTTTTGCCGACATCCTGCTGATCCCCCGGGCCCTGGGCCAGAAGGTGTGGTTCGAGACCGGGGAAGGGCCCCGGCTCGGAGCCATGCCGTCGGTTGAGTCCATGCGGGACCTGGCCGAAGGGGCCGGTGAGGCGCTGAAGGAAGTGGGTCAGACCCTGTCCCTGGTGCGGGCCGCCCTCGATCCGGACAAGGCGCTGATCGGCTTTGCCGGGGCTCCGTGGACCGTGGCCACCTATATGCTGGACGGCGAGGCCCGCAGTATCGGCAAGGGCGAGCGGGCCACGGCCCGGACCTATGCCTATGCCGATCCCGAGGGGGTCGACGCCCTGCTGGCGGTTCTGGTCGAGGCCACGGCCCATTATCTGAAGATGCAGGCCGACGCCGGAGCCCAGGTGCTGAAGATCTTCGAGAGCTGGGCCGAGGGCCTGCCGGAAGATCTGTTCGAACGGCTGGTGCTGGGACCGCACAAGGCCCTGGTGCGGCGGGTGCGCCAACTGGGGGTGACGGTGCCGATGATCGGCTTCCCGCGCGGCTCGGCGGCCCTGGCGGAACACTATGCCCGGGAGACGGATTTTCAGGCGGTGGCTCTGGATACGGCCTGTCCGCTGGAGATCGGTCGTCGGGTTCAGGCCATCCGGCCGATCCAGGGGGCTCTGGATCCCCTGTTGCTGCGCATCGGCGGCGACGGGCTGGACCGGCGGGTGGATCAGCTGCTGGAGGCCTGGGGATCCGGGCCGTGGATTTTCAACCTCGGCCACGGCATCCTGCCCGATGTGCCGATCGCCCATGTCGAACAGGTTCTGAAGCGGATCGGTGCCCAATGACCGGATCCGGCGGACGACGCATCGCGGTCGTGGTGTTCAACCTGGGCGGGCCGGACAGTGCCATGACGGTGCGGCCCTTCCTGTTCAACCTGTTCAACGACAAGGCCATCATTGGCCTGCCCAATCCGTTCCGGGCCCTGCTGGCCTGGCTGATCTCGTCGCGGCGGGAAAAGCCGGCCCGGGCCAACTATGCGCTGATGGGCACCGAGTGGAACGGGGGGTCGCCCCTGCTGCCCCAGACCCAGGCCCAGACTGCGGCGCTGGAAGCGATGCTGGCCGAACGGCTGCCCGGCGATACGGTGCGGATCTTTACAGCCATGCGTTACTGGCATCCGATGACAGCCGAGACCGCAACCCGGGTCACGGCCTGGAAGCCGGATGAATTGGTGCTGTTGCCGCTGTATCCGCAGTTCTCGACCACGACGACCGAGTCATCGCTGAAGGCCTGGAACGACACCTACAAGGGGTCCGGGGTGGCCCGGACCGTCTGCTGTTATCCGCAGGCTCCGGGCTGGATCGAGACCCAGGCCGCCGCCGTGCGGGCCCGGCTGGACGAGGCCGGTGACCGGCCGATGCGGGTGCTGTTTTCGGCCCACGGCATTCCCGAGAGTCTGGTGACCAGGAAGGGCGACCCCTACCAGGAACAGATCGAGGCCGGTTGTGCCGCCGTGGCCGCCCGGGCCGGGCTGACCGACTGGGCTGTCTGTTACCAGAGCCGCGTCGGGCCGATGACCTGGCTGGGGCCGTCAACGCCGGACGCCATCTGCAAGGCAGCCGTGGACGGGGTCGGGGTGGTGATCGCCCCGATCGCCTTCGTCTCCGAACATATCGAGACCCTGGTCGAGCTGGACATCGAATACGCCGAACTGGCCGAACAGGTCGGGACCCATCCCTATCTGCGCGTGCCGACGCCCGGGGTTGCGGTTCCGTTCATCGACACCCTGGCCACGGCCACGCTGGAGGCCCTCGGCCGGACCGGTACCGCCCCGTTCGGCCCGGGCTGCCAGGGGAGCTGGAAGGCCTGTCCCTGTCAGGCCGGGCAGCCGGCCGGATGAGTTTCGACGCCTTCAACATCGTGCGCGGTCTGCATATCCTGGCGGTGATCGCCTGGATGGCGGGGATGCTGTTCCTGCCGCGCCTGTATGCCTATGACGCTGAACAGGCGGACAAGGCCGAGCCGCTGCGTTCGGAGATGCAGGCCCTGCTGCGGGAATGGCAACGCCGGCTGCTGAAGATCATCGTCAATCCGGCGATGGTCGCCGCCTGGGTGTTCGGGATCTGGATGATCGCCATCCATGTCTATGGGTTCGGCGAGGGCTGGGCCTTTCTGGCCCGACCGTGGATGGCGACCAAGCTGCTGGCCGTCGTTGCCCTGAGTGGCTGGCACGGCTTTCTGGCCGGGGAGTTCCGCCGTATCGGGGCCGGGACCTCGGTGCGGACCGGTCGCTTCTGGCGCATGTCCAACGAGATCCCCTTCCTGATCGCCGTGGTCGCCGTGCTGTCAGTGACGACGGAGTGGACCTTCGGCTGAGTCGTCCCGCTTGACCTGACCGGGCCGGCGTGGTTTCGCTGGCGGCGAGCCGTTCCATATCTGTCCGGGTCGGCCCCTCTCTTCTGCGACGCCCGTGGCCCCGTGCCCGGGACGACCCGTCGCCTCTCCTTCCGGCCGCAAGGCCAGACATCGCCAAGCCCGCCCCGACCCCGCCTCTCGCGGGACCTCGCGGTCGCGCGCAGACCTGTAAGACCATGACCGACCAGACCGACACGCCCGAGACCGAAATCGCCGTCGAGACCCCGGAGGCGGAAGCCCCCGATGTCGATAACCATGGCAAGCGCGAGGTCGCGGCCACGGACCTGCCGATGGTCGACCAGGAGTCGGACGACGAGGACGATGATGGCGAGTCGATCGTGCCCAACGGCCGCATTACCCTGCAGGAGCTGAACGACAAGACGCCGGCCGATCTGGTCGCCTTCGCCGAACAGCTGGAGATCGAAAACGCCTCCAACCTGCGCAAACAGGACCTGCTGTTCGCCATCCTCAAGACCCTGGCCGACGAGGAGGTGGAGATCATCGCCTCGGGCGTGCTGGAAATCCTGCCCGACGGCTTCGGCTTCCTGCGCAGTCCCGGTGCCAACTATCTTCCGGGTCCGGATGATATCTATGTGTCGCCGTCGCAGATCCGCCGCTTCGGCCTGCGCTCGGGCGACACCGTCCACGGGGCCGTGCGTGGCCCGCGCGAGGGCGAGCGCTATTTCGCCCTGCTCAAGGTCGACACCATCAATTTCGAGGATCCGGAAACGGTCCGTACCAAGGTTCTGTTCGACAACCTGACGCCGCTCTATCCCGACGAGCGTTTCACGATGGAGATCCAGGACCCGACGCTGAAGGATCGTTCGGGCCGGGTCATCGACATCGTCGCCCCGCTCGGCAAGGGCCAGCGCTGCCTGATCGTCGCCCCGCCGCGGGTCGGCAAGACGGTGATGCTGCAGAACATCGCCAAATCAATCGAGAAGAACCATCCGGAAGTCTTCCTGATCGTGCTGCTGATCGACGAGCGGCCCGAGGAAGTCACCGACATGCAGCGCACGGTGAAGGGCGAGGTCATCGCCTCGACCTTCGACGAACCGGCGACCCGCCACGTGGCCGTGGCCGAGATGGTCATCGAAAAGGCCAAACGCCTGGTCGAGCACAAGCGCGACGTCGTCATCCTGCTGGATTCGATCACCCGTCTGGGCCGCGCCTATAATGCGACCGTGCCGTCGTCTGGCAAGGTCCTGACCGGCGGTGTCGACGCCAACGCCCTGCAGCGGCCGAAGCGGTTCTTCGGTGCGGCGCGCAACGTCGAACAGGGCGGCAGCCTGACCATCATCGCCACGGCCCTGATCGATACCGGCAGTCGGATGGATGAGGTCATCTTTGAAGAGTTCAAGGGCACCGGCAACTCGGAGATCGTGCTGGACCGCAAGGTCGCCGACAAGCGCATCTTCCCGGCCATCGACGTGCTGAAGTCCGGCACCCGCAAGGAAGAGTTGATCACGCCGAAGGATCAGCTGGCCAAGACCTATGTGCTGCGCCGGATCCTGAACCCGATGGGGCCGCAGGACGCGATCGAATTCCTGCTCGACAAGATGCGCCAGTCCAAGAACAACAGCGACTTCTTCCAGTCGATGAACACCTGATCCGTCCCCGGACGGCTCTGTGTTTCACGTGAAACGGAGACAGCGGCGATGAAGGTCAATATCGAGATCGAATGCGAGCCGGCCGAGGCGCGGGCCTTTCTGGGCCTGCCCAATGTCGAGCCGCTGAATGATCATCTGGTCAGCGAGATGAAGCGGCGCATGGACGAGAATATGTCGGCCATGAAGCCCGAAGAGCTGATGAAGAACTGGACCAGTTTCGGCATGCAGGCCCAGGACCAGTTCCGTAAATTGATGGAAACCGCCGCCGCCAACGCGAAGACATGATTGTCCCCTCCCTGTCGCCAGGCGACGGGGAGGTGGCGCGGCGCGTCAGCGGCGTGACGGAGGGGCCGACTGGCGGAGACGGGTCCAACCCCTCCAACGCTTCGCGGTCCCCTTCCCGTCACTCCGCGACAGGGAGGAGACGTTCTTGATCAGCGACACCATCTTCGCCCTGGCCACACCGCCGGGGCGTGGGGCTATCGCCATCCTGCGCCTGTCCGGTCCGGGGGTGGACGCCGCCCTGACCGCCCTGGGCGCTGGAGGGCTGAAGGCGCGGATGGCCAGCCTGCGCGCCCTCACGCATGACAATCAGACCCTGGACCAGGCCCTGGTGCTGCGCTTTCCGGGCCCGGCCAGCTATACGGGTGAAGACTGCGCCGAACTGCATCTGCATGGGGGCCGGGCTGTGGTCGAGGCCGTGGCCGGGGCCCTGACGGTGCTGGGCCTTCGACCGGCCGAACCGGGTGAATTCACCCGCCGGGCCTTTGAACATGGGCGGATGGATCTCGCCCAGGCCGAGGCGGTGGCCGATCTGATCGACGCCGAGACGGCCAGCCAGCGGGCCCAGGCCCTGGGCCAGCTGGAGGGGGCGCTGTCGCGGACCTATGCCCGGTTCCGCGCCGACCTGCTCAAGGCCCTGGCCCTGGTCGAGGCCGAGATCGATTTTCCCGATGAGGATGTCCCGGACCATCTGGCGCGGCTGGCCGGTCCGGTTCTGGACGGTCTGATTGCCGATCTGCGCCAGGCCCTGGCCGATGCGGCGCGCGGTGAGCGCGTGCGATCCGGCTATCGCATCGTGCTGGTCGGCGAGACCAATGCCGGCAAGAGCTCGCTGTTCAACGCCCTGGTGGCGCGCGAGGCGGCCATCGTCACCCCGGTGGCCGGGACCACGCGCGATGTTCTGGACGCGGAGCTGATCATCGGCGGCTATGCGGTAACCCTGTCGGATACGGCGGGCCTGCGGCTGAGCGAGGATGTGGTCGAGGTCGAGGGGGTGCGCCGGGCCCGGGCCCGGGCCGGGGCGGCCGAGTTACGCCTGTGGGTCCGCGCGCCAGGTGATGGCCCCGGCGAGGCCGCGACCCTGATCCAGCCCGGCGATCTGACCGTCCTGACCAAGGCCGACCTCGGTCCGGTCGCGGAGGAGGGGGCGGATACGGTGGTGGTCAGCACCGTCACCGGCGCGGGTCTGGCCGATCTGCACGCGCGGATCGCGTCGCGACTGATGGCGGATCTGGCCGGCACCGACTTTCCTGCGGTGACCCGCGAACGCCACCGCCGGCGGCTGGTCGAGGCCCTGGCGGCGGTCGAGGCCGGACGGGCGGCGCTGGATCACGGCCCGGAAATGGCCGGCGACGACCTGCGTCGGGCGGCGACCGCCCTCGGCCGGGTGACCGGCGCTATCGGCGTTGAAGATATCCTCGGCGAGGTCTTCTCGACCTTTTGCATCGGCAAATAGGTTTCACGTGAAACAGCGTCCCGGTGGCCTTCGGCCGCCTTTTCCCCTATGTCCCGCCCCATGAAGCTGAAGTTCGACGTCATTGTCATCGGCGGCGGTCACGCCGGCTGCGAGGCCGCGGCGGTCTCCGCACGCGCCGGGGCCGACACATTGCTGCTGACCCAGAAGCTGGAGACGATCGGCGAGATGTCGTGCAACCCGGCCATCGGCGGTCTGGGCAAGGGCCATCTGGTCCGGGAGATCGACGCCATGGACGGGATCATGGGGCGTCTCGGTGACGTCTCCGGTATCCAGTTCCGCCTGCTGAACCGGTCGCGCGGAGCTGCGGTCCAGGGGCCGCGCAGCCAGATCGATCGTCGCCTGTACCGCGAGGCCATGCAGGCTGAACTGGCCCAGACGCCGAACCTGAGCCTGCGCGCCGGGACCGCCGAGCGGCTGATCCTCGACGGGCAGCGCGTCATCGGCGTGGTCACCGGCGACGGCGACGAGATCCGCGCCGCCGCCGTGGTCCTGACCACGGGCACCTTCCTGAACGGCGTCATCCATCGCGGCGACGAACGGATCCCGGCCGGACGCGACGGCGAGGCCCCGTCGACCGGGCTGGCCGCCGACCTCTACGGGGCCGGGCTGCAGATGGGGCGGTTGAAGACCGGGACCCCGGCGCGGCTGGATGGGCGCACCATCGCCTGGGACCGGCTGGAGATGCAGGCCGCCGACGAGACCCCGGTGCCCTTCTCCTTCCTGACTGACCGGATCACCGTGCCCCAGATCGCCTGCGGCATCACCCACACCACGGAAGAGACCCACCGGATCATCGCCGACAACCTGGGCGAAAGCGCCGTCTATGGCGGCCATCTGACGGGCCGTGGCCCGCGCTACTGTCCGTCGATCGAGGACAAGGTGGTGCGGTTCGCCGACAAGACCAGCCACCAGGTCTTCCTCGAGCCCGAGGGTCTCGACGATCCGACCGTCTATCCGAACGGCATCTCGACCTCGGTGTCGCCGGTGACCCAGTCGGCCTTCCTGCGCACCATGCCGGGCCTGGAAGACGTGGCCGTGTTCCGCTTCGGCTATGCGATCGAGTATGACTATGTCGACCCGCGCGAGCTGACTCCCGCCCTTGAGGTCAAGCGCCGTCCCGGCCTGTATCTGGCCGGCCAGATCAATGGCACCACGGGCTATGAGGAGGCGGGCGCTCAAGGATTGATTGCCGGGCTCAACGCCGCCCGGGCCGCGGCCGGGTCTGACCCGATCGTGCTGGGGCGGGACCAGGCCTATATCGGGGTGATGATCGACGACCTGGTCACGCGCGGTGTGACCGAGCCCTACCGGATGTTTACCAGCCGGGCCGAGTATCGATTGACTCTACGCGCCGACAATGCCGATCAACGATTGAGTCCGGTCGGAATCGCCGCCGGAATCGTCGGCCCGGCGCGCGCGCGGCAGTTCACCGCCAAGGCAGCCCAACTGGCCGAGGCCGCGAGTCTGGTGCGCGAGACCCGCTTCACCCCGCAGCAGGCCCAGGCCCTCGGCCTGAGCGTCAATGCCGATGGCCAGCGCCGCAGTATGCGCGATTTGCTGGCCTATCCCGGGGTCGACCTGACGGCGTTCGAGTCCGCCTACCCGGTCATCACCGGCTGGAGCCCGGCGGTGCGCGAACAGGTCGAGATCGATGCGGGCTATGCCAGCTATCTGGACCGGCAGGCGGCCGACGCCGTGGCCCTGCGCCGCGAGGAGGACCTGCAGGTCCCGTCCGATCTGGACTATGCCGCCATCGGCGGGCTGTCGCATGAGATCCGTGAGAAACTGACCCTGGTCCGTCCGCTGACGCTCGGCCAGGCCGGCCGGATCGAGGGCATGACGCCCGGGGCCCTGACCGCGCTGTTGTCGTATGTGAAGAAGGCCCGGGTCGCCGCCTGATGGACAGTCAACTCGCCGAGGCCGCGGCCGCCTTTCAGGCCCGCACCGGGGCCACGCCGGATCAGATGGCCGATCTCGAGGCTTTCCGCGAGGAGCTGGTCGCGGCCAATGCGGTGATGAATCTGGTCGGGCCCGACAGCCTGCCGGACTTCTGGAACCGCCATGTCTATGACTCGGCCCAGTTGCTTGATCACGAACCCGAGGCCCTGACCTGGGCCGATCTCGGGGCCGGGGCCGGGTTTCCGGGCCTCGTCCTGGCCATACTTCTGAAGGGCCGTCCCGGGGCCCATGTCTGGCTGATCGACAGTCTGGGCAAACGCTGCCGCTTTCTGGAGATCGTCGTGGCCAATCTCGACCTGCCGGCCACGGTGATCAACGGCCGCGCCGAGACCCAGAGCCTGTCGGTCGATGTCGTCACGGCCCGGGCCCTGGCCCCGCTGGAAACCCTGCTGGGTTATGCACAACCCTACATCAAGCGGGGGGCGAAAGGCCTGTTCCTCAAGGGCGAGAAGGCGGAAGTTGAACTGGCCGCCGCCCGCCAGACTTGGCGGGTTGATGCCGCCCTGTCCGTGTCGCGCAGTGATCCGCGTGGCCGCCTCGTTGAAGTCCGGAGTCTTCGCCGTGTCCCCTGACCGTTCCAGCCCGCGCCAGACCCGGGTGCTCGCGGTGTCCAACCAGAAGGGCGGCGTCGGCAAGACCACGACCGCCATCAACCTCGGCACGGCCCTGGCGGCGATCGGTGAAAAGGTCCTGATCGTTGACATGGACCCCCAGGGCAATGCCTCGACCGGACTGGGTGTTCCACGTGAAACACGACGGATCACCATCTATGACGTGATCGTTGACGGCCGGTCGGTCGATGACTCGGCGGTCGAGACCTCGGTGCCCGGCCTGCATATCATCCCGGCCGACAGCGACATGTCGGGCGTCGAGATCGAACTGTCCCAGGCGGACCGTCGTTCGTACCGGCTGCGGGACGCCCTGCAGGGTCAGGGTCGCGACGGACATACCCGGTATGACTATGTACTGATCGACTGCCCGCCGTCGCTGAACCTGCTGACGCTGAACGCGATGGCCGCCGCCGATGCGGTGCTGGTGCCGCTGCAGTGTGAGTTCTTCGCCCTCGAGGGCCTGACCCAGTTGATGAAGACCATCGAAATGGTGCGGCAGAGCCTGAACCCGTCGCTGGAGATCCAGGGACTGGTCCTGACCATGTACGATCGCCGCAGCACCCTGTCGGGACAGGTCGCCGCCGATGTGCGCTCGCATTTCGGCGACAAGGTTTATGACGCGGTGATCCCGCGCAACGTCCGCGTGGCCGAGGCCCCGTCGTTCGGCAAGCCGGCCCTGATCTACGATCTGAAATGCGCCGGCAGCCAGGCCTATCTGAAACTGGCCCGTGAAGTCGTGGCGCGCGAGCGCCAGCGCCGGCTTCAGCCCGCCTGAACCCATGCAAGAGAACGGAATCGATAGAGTGTCAGAACGTCAACGAGGCCTGGGGCGGGGACTGTCGGCCCTGCTGGGCGAACAGATCGGCGAGAGCGTCTCCGTCAGCGGCGGCCCGACGCCGGGCGGGGTGCTGATGGCCCCGGTCGAGAGTCTGAAGCCCAATCCGGACCAGCCGCGCAAACAGTTCGACGCGGCCGAGCTGGACGAGCTGGCCGCCTCGATCCGCGACAAGGGCGTATTGCTGCCCATTCTCGTGCGGGCCCAGCCCGGCGAGGACGGGATGTGGCAGATCATCGCCGGTGAGCGGCGCTGGCGTGCGGCCCAGCTGGCGCGGTTGACCGAGGTGCCGATCATCGACCGGCCGATGGACGATCTCGAGGTGCTGGAAGTCGCCATCATCGAGAATGTGCAGCGTTCCGACCTGAATCCGCTGGAAGAGGCCAATGCCTATGCCCTGCTGATGGAGCGGTTCGGCCGCACCCAGGACGCGGTGGCGGGCATCGTCGGCAAGAGCCGCAGTCACGTGGCCAATACGCTGCGCCTGCTGCAACTCCCCGAGGGGGTTCTTGAGCATGTGTCCGCGGGTCGGCTGTCGGCCGGTCATGCCCGGGCCCTGATCACCGCCCCGGATGCGGCGGCCCTGGCCGAACAGGTTCTGGCCCAGGGCCTGAACGTCCGCCAGGCCGAGGCCCTGGCCCGTCAGGCGGCGGCGGGCCCCAAACCGGCCCGGGTCGGTGGCGAGCGCGACACCAGCGGCGGCAATGCCGATGTGGCGTCGCTGGAGCAGGATCTGGCCGACGCCCTCGGCCTGAAGGTCCAGCTGGTCGACCGGCGCGGCAAGGGCGAGCTGACCATCCGCTATGCCAGCCTGGAACAGCTCGACGATCTGTGCCGACGGCTGATGCGGTCCTGAGCCGGGACGTGCTATAATGGCGTCATGACTGACAAGATCCCGACCCCCGAATCCGCCGCTGATGCCCTGAAGCGCGTCCTCGCCGCCAAGCGCGGAGCCGCGCCGGCCCATGCCGGTCTCGACGGCGGCAAGACCGGCGAGCGGGCGGTGGCGGCCAAGAGCGCCGCCCTCGCCAAGCCGGCCTTCCGCAAGGCCTCCAAGCGGGGCTAGATTCGTTAAAGGCCCAGCCGCCGCGCCCGGGCTGCGATTTCCAGCAGCAGACGTTCGGCCAGCAGGGCGTCGGGTGAGCCCGTGGTCTTGGTGGCGACGTCCGCCGTATTGATGCTGTCCAGCACCCGGTCGAGGTCCTCCAGACGCCAGTTGCGCGCCTGACGCAGCATTTCGCCCTCCTGTTTCCAGAAGACGCCGGCGGCCTTGGCCGCCTCCTTGGCATTGGCCCCGTTGGCCTGCAGCACATTGATGCGGCGCAGCTTGCCCAGATGGATCGAGGCCTGACGTACCGCCATGACCGGGCTTTCGCCCTCGGCCAGGGCCCGGCGCAGGCCGGACTGGGCCGGGGCGGGGCGGCCGCCGAAGGCCTGGAGGGCGGCGTCCTGGAGCGAGGCGTCCGGCTCGACCCCGAGATGGGCCTCCAGTTCCTCGACATCGATGGTCCGGCCCGAGCCGGGACCGATATAGAGGGCCAGACGCTCGATCTCCTGGCGCATCAGCCCACGTTCGCGCGGCAGGCGGCCGACGAACCGGTCCAGGGCATCGGAGGTCAGGCCGACCTTGTCCGCGGCGAGGGCCTCGCGCGTCATTCGGGCCACATCACCGGTCTCGTCCTCGTAGCAGACGATGGCAGCGGCCCCCTTGGCCGCTTCGGCGGCCTTGCGCAGGGCCGAGTCCCGGCCCAGCACGCCGGCCTCGATGACCAGGACGGCATCGGGGTTATAGCCGCCGTCGGCATGAACCTTGACCGCGGCGGCCAGCATCTTGTCGATCGCCGCCTTTTCTGCGGACAGCCGTACCCTGACCAGTCGGCGGCCACCGGTCATCGACAGGGCGGTCAGGGCCTCGTCCAGCCGGGCTTCGTCGCCGTCGATATCGCTGTCGGTCAGCAGGGTGACGTTGAAAGGGTCGTTCAGGTCCGGCGTGATGGCGCGGCACAGGACAGCGGCGCGTTCGCCGACCCCGGAGCGGTCCTTGCCGTGGATCAGGATCGCCCGGATCGCCGGATCGGGTCGGGCCAGAAAGCGATCGATCTCGGGGCGTTTGGACAGGATCACGGTTGCGGCGGCGTCCCCGACAGCGCGCGCAGCAGGTTGAGGCGGATGCGACGGGCGAGGACGGCCGCGGCCCGGTCCTCGCCGTCCTGCTGGGCCGCAATGGCGGCATAGGGCTGGTCCGCAGCGGCATAGGTGGTGGTGACCACCTCGACCCCGCCGACCGGGGTGCCGCCGGTTACCGGTGTCAGGGTCCAGGCCCCGCGGACGGTCAGTTCATAGCGGGTGGCCGTATCGTCGATGCGGCGACCGAGCGGCTGACGCGACTGTTCGACCACGGTCTCGAGCCGCCACAGGGGCGGGCGGGCGGTATCGTGGCCGAGGGCGTCGTCCAGTTGTTCGCGCAGCCGGTAGCCCAGTCGGGTGTCCGGGGTCGAGACGGCGATGCGCGACAGGCCGGACCCGACCCCCGCATCCCCGTACAGCGGGGTGAAGCCGCAGCCGGACAGGCCCAGCGCCAGCAGCGAGCCCAGGGCCAGCAGGGCAGACGGGGTCCGCATCAGCCGACGACCAGATTGACGATGCGATCCTTGACCACGATCACCTTCCGAACCGAGACAGTGTTGCTCGACAGATAGGCCTGAATGGCCGGATTGGCGAGGGCGGCGGCCTCGACGTCAGCGTCGGCGGCCCCGCGCGGCATGGTGATCTCGCTGCGGCGTTTGCCGCTGATCTGGATCGGCAGGACCACTTCGTCATCGGCGGCCAGGGCCGGGTCCCACAGGGGCCAGGGCGCGTCGAGCACCAGGCCGGCCTCGCCCAGCCGGGCCCAGCATTCCTCGGCCAGGTGGGGGGTGAAGGGGGCGACCAGCCGGGCCAGGGCCGACAGGGCCTCGCGCCGGGCCGCACCACCGGCCTTGTCGTGGGTCCGCACCGTGGCGACGAAGGCATAGAGTTTGGCGATGGCCGAGTTGAAGCGGAAGCCCTCGACCCCTTCGGTGACGGCGCGGATGGCCTTGTGGGTCTCGCGGCGCAGGGCGGTATCGGCCGCGGCGTCGCCGGGACGGTCGGGATTGAAGCCGTCAAACTCGGCCCAGACCCGCTGGACGAAGCGGGATGCACCCTCGACCCCGCCCGTGGTCCATTGCACATCGCGCTCGGGCGGGCTGTCGGACAGGACGAACAATCGCCCGGCGTCGACGCCGTACGACTCGACGATCTGCTGCGGGGCGACGACGTTCTTTTTCGATTTCGACATCTTCTCGATGTCGCCGATGGTCAGGACCTCACCGGTCGAGATCTGACGGGCCGAGCGGTTGCCGCCGTCATTGACCAGGTCGACGTCGGTGGGCTCGACCCACTGGCCGTCGGCGCGCCGGTAGGTCTCGTGGACCACCATCCCCTGGGTGAACAGGCCGGCGAAGGGTTCGCGGACGTTCATCAGGCCGGCGTCGCTGAGGGCGCGGCTGATGAAACGGGCATACAGCAGGTGCAGGACCGCGTGCTCGACCCCGCCGATATATTGATCGACCGGCAGCCAATGGTCGGCGGCGGCGCGGCTGATCGGCTCGGCCGCGGCCGGATCGGTGAAGCGGGCGAAATACCAGCTGGAGTCGACGAAGGTATCGAGGGTGTCGGTCTCGCGCGTCGCCGCCACGCCGCAGGCCGGGCAGGCCACATGTTTCCACGTCGGATGCCGGGCCAGCGGATTGCCGGGCACGTCGAAGGTCACGTCATGCGGCAGGACCACCGGCAACTGGTCGGCCGGGACCGGCACCACGCCGCAGGCCGGGCAGTGGATGATCGGGATCGGGCAGCCCCAGTAGCGCTGGCGCGAGACGCCCCAGTCGCGCAGGCGGTAGATGGTCGCGCCCTCGCCCTGGCCGGCGATCTCGATCCGGCCGATCGCCTCGACCTTGCCCGCCTCGATCGACAGGCCGTCCAGAAATTTCGAGTTGAACAGGGTGCCGGGACCGACATAGGCCTCATTGGCGACGGCGAAGTCGTCACCGGCTCCCTCGGGCCGGACCACCGGCAGGACCGGCAGGTCGTATTTGCGCGCGAAATCCAGATCGCGCTGGTCATGGGCCGGGCAGCCGAAGATGGCCCCGGTGCCGTATTCCGACAGGATGAAATTGGCGATCCAGACGCTGATCTCGCGCCCGTCGAACGGATGGACCACCTTCAGGCCGGTGTTCCACCCGATCTTTTCCGCCTGTTCGATGTCCGCGGTGGACGTGCCGCCCGCGCGGCATTCCGCGACGAAGGCGGCGACCTGCGGATCCGCTTCGGCCATGGCCCTGGCGATCGGATGGTCGGGGGCGATCCCCATGAAGGACGCCCCGAACAGGGTGTCGGGCCGGGTGGTGTAGATTTCCAGCCCGTCCGGGGCCGCGGCCGGGGCCGCGCCGGCCCAGGCGAAGGTCATCTGCAGACCCTTGGAGCGGCCGATCCAGTTCTCCTGCATCAGCCGGACCTTGTCGGGCCAGCGGCCTTCCAGCGTGCCCAGGCCGTCGATCAGGTCGTCCGCATACTGAGTAATGCGCAGGAACCACTGGTTCAGCTTGCGCTTTTCGACCACGGCCCCGGACCGCCAGCCTTTGCCGTCGATGACCTGTTCATTGGCGAGGACGGTGTTGTCGACCGGATCCCAGTTGACCACCCCGTCCTTGCGATAGACGAGGCCGCGTTTGTACAGTTCGAGGAACCAGGCCTGCTGCTGGCCGTAATAGGCCGGATCGCAGGTGGCGAATTCGCGCGACCAGTCCAGCGACAGGCCCAGCAGTTTCAGCTGCTCGCGCATCGTCGCGATATTGGCCCAGGTCCAGTCACCCGGATGGACGCCCCGTTCCATGGCCGCATTCTCGGCCGGCATACCGAAGGCGTCCCAGCCCATCGGATGCAGGACGTCGAAGCCCTGGGCCCGCTTGGACCGGGCCACGACATCGCCCATCACATAGTTGCGCGCATGACCCATGTGGATGTTGCCCGACGGATAGGGAAACATCTCCAGCACATAGTATTTGGGCCGGCCGGTGCCGGCTGTCGGCATGGAAAAGGCGTCAGCCGCCTGCCAGCGCGCCTGCTGGCGGGGTTCGGTGATCTTGGGCTCGTAGCGGGCCACGGATTATCCTGAAGAGGGCTCCCCAGGGAGGTGGCCTGAGAGAGGCTTTGGAAAAAGCGGGCCTCAGCCCGCGTTGGACAGGTTCAGCTGGCGCGCCTTGGTGAGGATGGCGTTCTCCAGATCGGTCTCGGTCTGGGGGGCCACCGGGGCAGCGGTCCACTGGCCGGCCTCGTTGCGGACTTCCTTGGTCACGGTGACGTTCAGGGCGTCGGCACGCAGGCGGGTGTCGAGGATGAAGACCGTGGCCTTGAAGCGCTCGTTCGGCGACTGGGGATCGGTGTACCAGTCATAATTGACCACACCGCCCCAGGGATCGGCCGTCAGCAGCGGCATGAAGCTGAGGGTGTCGAGGGTGGCGCGCCACAGATAGGCGTTGACGCCGATTCCGCTCTGGGCGTCGGCCGAGACCGTTTTGGGGCCCATGCCGGGCAGGTGCACGCCGCCACAGCCCGAGAGCATCAGGCCGGAAGCGATCAGGGCGACCGCAGCGCCGCGAACCAGGACCATAGGGAATCTCCGTTCAGAAGTGGACGTCAACGCATCACCGAAAGGTTCAGGATGCGCGCCGACGGCTCCGCGCTTGAGGTCAGGCGCCGCAGCGTCGTTGTATAACACGGTGAAAAGGGGCGATGACAAGGCGAAGTCGACGGCGAGGGCGCGGGAAAATCCCGACGGGGCCCCCGTCCGGGCCCCGTCGGGCCCGCCCGGATAGCCACATCGCCCGCCACGCGAGTCGTTCCGGGCCAATTCCCGTGACGCTTGAGCCACAGGAGTCGACAAGAGTCTGGCATCCGGGCGATTGAGTCCCCACCTTCCGTTGACCCCAAAGACCACGGGTGTCTTATTCAACGGGTGTTCCGGTCTTGTGGCCGGGACCGCAAAACGACCGCACCGGGTCAACGGCGCGGAAACAGGGTCGGATTATGCAACGGAACGTGGTCATTGCTGCAGTCATCGGAGGCCTGGCGGTTCTCGCCGTGGCTGACGACGCCTCAGCCCAGACCGCCCGGAGCCGCGCGCCCGTCGTGACCCTGTCCGAGGCCGGGGCCGCGCGCACCGCCACCACCCCGCCGCGCCGGGGCCTGCAGTTCAACGAAAGCGGCCGCTGGGGTCTGAATTTCAACCTCAGCCAGCCCGTCGGCCGTGACGCCGACTGGGGCGACGTCGAGGCCGGTGCCTATTACCGCATCAATCCGCGCCTGCGTGTCGGTGCCGCCGCAGGCCTTGCCGCGCCGGACGCCGATCCGGCCCGCGCCCCCGAGACCGACCGTCGCGCCGCACCGCGCTTCCGGCTGGAATCCATCTTCAAATTCTGATCCCGCGGCCAAAGGCCGTCTGGATCGACGCGACTCCGGCCAGGCCACAGGCCCCGGAGCCCGCCAGTGTGTCCGCATTGGCGGCGCTGATCCCGCCCAGGGCATAGACGGGCACCGGGGCGGCCCGCACGGCGGCGGCGAAGGCCGCGACCCCCAGGGCCGAACGGTGGGCCGAGGCCCCGCCCGCGGCGAACACCGGTGACAGGACGGCGGCGGACAGGGACCGGGCTGTGGCCAGGGTGGCGACCGAATGGACCGCGCCGGTGACCTGCCAGCGGGGATGGCGGCGGCGCAACTCGCCGGCCTGATCCAGCGCCCGCTCCGGCAAATGCACGCCGTCCGCCCCGACCGCCTCGGCCAGGTCAGCATCCAGGCCGATCAGCAGCCGCACGCCCCGCTCCGCTGTCAGGCCACGCAGCCGCTCGGCCACGGACCGGGCGTCGGGGGAGCCAAAGCTGCGATAGACCACCGCCGCGCCGGGCGGCAGGCCCGCCGCCGTCAGCCACGGCTCGGGGGTCCGCGCCGGATCGGTGAAGAACAACAGGGCCGGCCGGCCCGGGTCGCGGCTGACTTCGGCGACGGCGCGGGCTAGACCGGTGGCGGCCCCCCACAGGGTTTCAGCGTCCGCGGACAGGATCATGACCCCTTCTTTGCCTGCTTCTTCCGCCCCGTCCATCACCGCACGCCTCGAGGGGGTACGGAGCCGGATCGCCGACGCCTGCCGCGTGGCCGGCCGGGACCCGGCCTCGGTGACCCTGACGGCGGTGTCCAAGACCCAGCCGCCGGCCGCCATCGACGCCATCCTGGCGGCGGGCCAGCAGGTGTTCGGCGAAAACCGGGTGCAGGAGGCCCAGGGACGCTGGACCGCGCGGCGGCCCGGCCTGCCCGGGCTGGAGTTGCGGCTGATCGGACCGTTGCAGACCAACAAGGCGGCCGAGGCCCTGGCCCTGTTCGATGTGATCGAGACCCTCGACCGGGAAAAGCTGGCCCGGGCCCTGGCGACGGCAGCCGAAGCCAGCGGAATGACGCCGCGGGTGCTGGTCCAGGTCAATACCGGGGCCGAGCCGCAGAAGGCCGGGGTTCCGGTCGACGGGGTCGAGGGCCTGATCGCCCGGGCGCGCGATCTGGGCCTGATCGTCGAGGGGTTGATGTGTATCCCGCCGGTCGAGGCCGACCCCGGCCCGCATTTCGACCTGCTGGCCGAACTGGCCCGGCGCAACGGTCTGGCGGTGCTGTCGATGGGGATGAGCGGCGATTTCGAGGCGGCCGTCGCCCGCGGCGCGACCCATGTGCGGGTCGGATCGGCGCTGTTCGGGGAACGAATTGGCCTCTGAGGGGGCTCTAATGACAATCAATGCCCGAAATCGCGCGTTCAAGCCTTGGCGCGGGGGGCAAGCCTCGCCATTCTTGTGACATGCCCACGCCCAGAACCCTGCTGATCATCGACGATGACGACGACCTCCGCGAAGCCCTGGCCGAACAGCTGGCGCTGCATGAGGAGTTCCGTACCGTCCAGGCCGCCAACGCCACGGACGGGATCCGGCTGGGCCGCGAGGTGCGCGCCGACCTGATCCTGCTGGACGTCGACCTGCCCGATATGGACGGTCGCGACGCCTGCCGCGAACTGCGCACGGCCGGGGTCACGACCCCGATCATCCTGCTGACCGGCCAGGCGTCCGATGCCGACACGGTCAAGGGGCTGGAGGCCGGGGCCAATGACTATGTCACCAAGCCGTTCCGTTTCGCCGTGCTGCTGGCGCGGATCCGGGCCCATCTGCGCAGCCATGAACAGTCCGAGGACGCGGTCTTCCGTATCGGTCCCTATGAGTTCCGCCCGGCCGGCAAGGTGATGATCGACGAAAAGGGTCGCAAGATCCGTCTGACCGAGAAGGAAACCAGCATCCTCAAATACCTGTATCGCGCCGGAGCCAAGGCGGTGATGCGCGAGGAGCTGCTGGCCGAGGTCTGGGGCTATAACGCCGGGGTCACCACCCACACGCTGGAAACCCACATCTATCGCCTGCGCCAGAAGATCGAGCCCGAGCCCGGCCAGGCCCGGCTGCTGCTGACCGACACGGGCGGCTACCGGCTGCAGCCGTGACGACGGGGCCCTGGTCCGAAAAGACATTCCGGATCAGGATCGTTCGCCGGCCCGAAGGAGAGGCACCCGACTGGGTTCGGGATGCGTGGATCGGGGTCGAAATTCCGCTGCTGGCACCGGACGCCGTATCAACCCTCGGGTTTGGTGTTCTGAGTGGGCCGAAGAATATCGTTCTAGATTACCTTCTCGGCCTGATCGGCCGGGCGAAGCCGATCGCGGGCTACGTTGTCGCGGCGGATACGGCCGTTGAGTGTCTGATGGAACATGCGCCGGCCGCTGCAGAATGGTGGCGGGAGCAAGCCCCCTATCTGGTGCGGAAGGGTGCGCGATTCATCTTCGACACCCCCGCCTGCGAGCGGGTTCCCTAGACGTCGAGGTCCATCGTGATCGGGCAGTGGTCGCTGGGCTGGGTCCATTCGCGCACCGTGTCGTGGATCCGGGCGCTGCCGGGCACGACCGCCGGCGTCAGGCCGGGTGAGGTCCACAGGTGGTCGAGGCGCAGGCCGCGGTTGGACTTGCGGAAATCGGCGGCGCGATAGCTCCACCAGCTGGCCAGTTTGGCCGGTTCGGGGTTCTGGTCGCGGATGATGTCGGCGAAGCCGCCGGCGGCCTGCAACCGGCGCAGGGTCTCGATCTCCAGCGGGGTGTGGCTGACGATCTTCGACATATAGCGGTGGTTCCAGACGTCGTTCTCGCCGGGCGCGATGTTGAAATCCCCGGCCAGCACCAGGGGTCGCTGCGGGTCGCGGCCGGCCATTTCGGCGGTCAGACGTTCATAAAAATCAAGCTTGTGGTCGAATTTCGGATTCTCGACCCGGTCCGGCACGTCGCCGCCGGCGGGAATGTAGAAATTCTGCACCTCGACGTCATCGACCATGACGCCGACGCAGCGGGCATGGCCCTCGCGGCAGACGTCGAGGACCGGGGCCGCAGTGATCGGCTTGCGGCTGGCGATGGCCACGCCGTGCCAGCCCTTCTGGCCACCGATCTTCAGGTGCGGCAGGCCCATGGCCTCGAAGGCGGCGCGGGGGAATTGATCCTCCAGGCATTTGATCTCCTGCAGGCACAGGACGTCGGTTTCGGACTCGGTCACGAAACGCGCGACCTGGTCGATGCGCAGGCGGACGGAGTTGATGTTCCAGGTGGCGATACGAAGCATGGGGCATCCTTAGGGGGGCCGCGATCAAAAGGCTCCGCCTTTTCGCGCTGTCGCCGTCCTCCGGTTGGACGACGGCCCGACAAAAAAGCGCCCGGCGGGGGGCCGGGCGCTCTGAAGTCTGTGTCTGTCGCGCCGCCCGGGACGGGGATGAGATCCGGAGCGGTGCGGGCGTTGGACGTCGCCCTGTGTCCAAAGTGTCACGGGCGACGAAAAAAGTCAAAACCCCCGGGTAACAGCCGGTTCAGTCACGGCCGGGGCGCCGGGTCGGATCGCGCAGGCGGAACAGGCTGGCGGCCAGGTTGGCCTCATTGACCAGGCTGGTCAGCTGGGTACGGGTCCGGCCGCCCTGGGCGTCGGTGATGGTCCATTCCTGAAGCCGCAGCGGACTGCCGGCGAAGGCCAGGATGACCGAACCCTCGTTCGGCTTGCCGGAGTCGCGGGCGGTGATGGCGAAGGCCCCCGAGGCCATGCGGGTGACGCGGTCGATGCGCACTCCCTGGTCGAGGCGCACGTTGCGCGCCAGGAAGGTCGACAGGGGGGTGGCCCCCAACGGCACCTGGCGGAAGACGTTCAGGCGCGGATCGTAGCGTTTGACGTTGTTGCCGTCGGACACGACCAGCAGGCCGGCGGGGTCGGTATATTCGAACCGCATCCGGCCGGGGCGCTGCAGCCAGAAGCGGCCGGTGCGACGCTGGCCGCCGGGTCCGGTCTCGACGAAATCGCCGCGGGCCGAGGTCAGGTTCTGCAGATAGGTCTGGGCCTGGGCCAGGGTGGCGCGATCTGCGGCCGAAAGTCCGGCCTGGGCGGCGGCGGGCAGGGCCGCCAGCGAGGCCAGGGCGGCGGTTCCCAGGGCAACGGATCCAAGGGTAAAGGCGCGGCGTGAAACAGTCATCAGGGTCTCCCGTTCGGGACGGTTGGTTGGAACAGCCTATATGGGGGATCGGCTTGTCGAAGCCATGTCCCGAGCCTGACCATATTCCGGCGGCCGGATGAAGCGTCGTTCATCGCCGAATGTTCCGGCGGCGTCGTCTGGTGCGGTTTCGAGCAGTGCCTTAGGATCGAACAACGCAGGGGAATTTCGCAAGATGAACATGTCGACGCTTCGTACCTGGGCCCTTGTCGGCCTGCTGACGGCGGCCCTGCCGGCGACGGCCCTGGCCCAGACCGAGGCGCGAACCCCCTATCGCCAGACCCCGGCGGTCCTGGCCCGTCTGGTCGATGTGCCGATTGCCATGGATGCGCCCGGCCTCGCAGCCGACCGAACCGAATTTACCAGCCAGGTGGAGATGGAGGCCCATCTGCGCGGTCTGAAGGCGCGCGCGCCCGGCCTGTATCTCGGCGCGCTGGGCCAGACGGCCGAGGGCCGCGACCTGCCCTGGCTGGTATTTACCGCCGAGGGCCTGCAGGACCTGTCCGCCGTGCGGCGCCTGAACCGGCCGATCATCTGGCTGGTGGGTCAGCAACACGGCAATGAACCGTCCGGGGGCGAGGCGATGCTGGCCCTGGCCTCGGCCCTGGCCGACGGGGAGCTGACGCCCCTGCTGGACCGGATCACCGTCGTGGTGGTGCCACGCATGAATCCGGACGGTGCCGCCGCCTTTACCCGTCGCACCAGCCTCGATTTCGATCTGAATCGCGATCATCTTCTGGCGACCCTGCCGGAGAGCCGCGGCGTCCAGGCGGCCATGGTCCTGCTGCCGCCGGATCTGGTGGTCGACGCCCACGAATACGGGGCCGCCGGTCCCCTGCAACGGTTCGGCCGGTTGAATGAAGCCGACCAGACCATCCTCGACGCGACCCATCCCGGCGTGCCCGCCGGCGTCACCCGGCTGGCGCGGACGACCTATCTGCCGGCCATGGAGGCGCAGCTCCGCGATGCCGGACTGAGTTCGTCGGTCTATCTCAGCGGTATGCCGGCCACCGGCCCGCTGGTCACCGGCGGCACCTCGCCGGGTATCTCGCGCAACTACTACGGCCTGACCGGGGCGGTCTCCTTCCTGCTGGAGTCGCGCAACGGCGGCGGGCGCGAGGCCTTTCAGCGTCGCGTCGCCAGCCACTATCTGGCCGCCCGGGGCCTGCTGCAGGCCGCCGCCGCTGACGGGCCGCGTCTGCGGCGCACCGTCGCGGCAGCCCGCCGGTCCATGGCCGGATCGCGGGCCCCGCTGGCGGTCGCCTATGAGCCGCCGGTTCAGCCCTTCGTCCTGCCCCTGATGGATGCCGAAACCGGCGCGCCGAGTACCGCGGCCACCGAACTGCGGGATTCCCGCCAACTGCGCGTCACCGAGACGCGCCGGCGGCCACGCGGCTATCTGCTGGCCCCGGAGGCCAGATCGGCGATCGAGGCCCTGGAGATCAAGGGAATCCACCTGTGCGCCGCCGTCCCGCAGACCCTGGCCACCGAAGCCTTTCATGTCACCCGGACCGAGCCGATCACCCGCCAGACGCGCGAGGCCAGCACCCTGACCGAGGCCCTGCAGGTCCGGCTGGAGGCCCGCGACCTCGCGGTCGGGGAAGGCTGGATCTGGGTGCCGATGAACCAGGCGGGATCGTCGGTGATCGCCGCCTCGCTGGAACCGGACTCGGTCGGCAGCCACATCCACGTCGGCCTTGTGCCCGTGGCCGAGGACGGCACCGCGCCCGTCTATCGGGTGGTGCGCACGACGCCACGCACGACCGGACCCTGCTGAGGCGTCACGCCATCGACTGCAGGGGCGTCAGTAGCTGTCGTGATCGATAGGGCTGATATCCCATGCGCGCGCCGCACCGGTCTGGCCACCGGGGATTCCGGCCGGACCATAGGTGATGAACGGAATCCGCGCCGTTGCCGGGCCCCGTTTGAACGGGTTGGAGAGATAGCCATGGCACCGGAGCGAACGGGCAAAGGTGCCGCTGGTCTGGGCAAAGGTCAGGACACCCTTGCTACCGGGCTTTGACGCGGCCCTGTCCACATGACGCAGGACCCCCGTGCCGCTTCCGTTGGTCGCTTCCCAGAAGTCGAACAGGAAGATGTGGCCGTCGGCCTGGTAATAGATGGCATAGGCCTCGCCGGGATCGACCACATAGGTGTAGGCGCGGCGCGGCTGGGCCAGTCGCCACAGCAGGAAGGCGTCATCGAACACCTTTGACTGTTCACGCCGCGCTTCGTTGGCCTTCATCAGTTCCAGCAGCGGGGCGTCGGGCGTGGTTGCGATCCTCAGGGTCTCTCGCTCGCCGAGGAAACCGGACACCTGTGTCAGCAGCCGGGGCCGGAAGAGAAAGCGCAGGTCGATTTCAATGTCCCAGCCCATCTTCAGAAAGCCGGGCGTGGAGGTCGGTCCACCAAAGCCATAGGCGAAGAAGGCCGGATCCAGGGCCTCTGCCTTGGCGAAGGTGGCCTTGGCCAATCGCTGAAACAGGCCGCGCCGCCGATGATCGGAATGGGTCATCGTATCGCACGACTGGTAGATGACCGCTTCATGATCACCCCAGCGATAGCGTTCGGGGATCATGCCGTAGAAGGCCGCGATATCGCCGCTGGCTGTGTCGATGGCGACGTGGCCGATCGCCGGTCCCGCCGGGTTGTCGAGGTATTTCCAGTCGAAATAGCGCGTGTCGACGTTATGGCCGAATGCGTCTCTCATCAGCGGTACCAGGGCGCTGAACGACGTCGGATCTATGGGCTCCAGCCTGTACGGATCGGTCGACATGCGAAATCTTTCCAAGCGTCTGATGATGCGATGGCCGGCCCGTCAGACCGGGTAACGATTCCGGAACCCGCCTGACGCCTTGAATCGCGCCTCGCCGACGGTGCCCGCATGAAAGCTGAAGCGGCGGTGTATCGATGTGTTGTGGCCGGAAAAGTCTTCTTCCAGCAAGAGCGGAATGGAAAAGCCCTGCTCGGCCACAAGGTCAATCTGACGCTGGGAGTGGGACCCGTTGGGGAAGGCATAGATGTCGGTGGGCAGGCCGAGAACCCGGTCGAAATAGTCCCGGCACAGCCTGGCGTCCTCGGCAACATAGGCGTCGCTCTCGAAGCCCATGGTCGCGTGTTCAAACGAATGGGCACCGATTTCGTGGTCGCTCGCCAGGCTGATGACCTCGGCACGCGTCATCAGCGGCGTGGAGCGGAAGTCATCGTCCCGTTCGAACTGGAGCCGCAGGGCCGCCGACAACAGGGCCTGCTCAGCCATTGGCCGGGTCTTGATGAAATGCGAAATCCGGTGCCCCATTACCATCCGGTCCGTGCCGGCCGTCGACATGTCGAAGCCGGGAATAGACATGTCAGCCAGAAGGGATTCGGGAGCGCGCCCGATGAAGTCCTGCATCACCACATTGAAGGGCGGCTCGCCGCTTTCGATACATTTGGGGATGACGTTCTGGTTCGCCGTGAGGCCGAATTCGCTCATGATCGGCACGGCGTATTCGATGAAATCCTTGTAGCCGTCGTCGAAAGACAGGACCATGACCGGCTTGTCCCCTCCCGCCCTCTTCGGCAGATCGCGCAGACCGCAGATTTCGTAATTGGCGGAGCAGAAGCGCAGAAGCTCGCGAAAGATTTGCGGATCCAGCGGGGGGTAGGCGCTGCCGTCGGCCGGGGCCACCCGGTGCAGGTTCAGGATGGTGACCCGGCCCGTCCCGCCCAGTGACCTTGCCCGTCTCGCTGCGAACGGCTGGCTACCGAGAAGCCCGAAGACTGCGCTCTTGATGATGGCCTTCATGCCGACCTCCCGGTGATTTGCCCGTTGCGGCACAGACCGTGACCGTCATCTGGAACGCCTGAGACATGGAAGCGGAAAGGATAGTCGGCTCAAGACCGGCAAGGCAAGCCGCCCGCTCACGGTCACGCCATCGGGGGCGGGCCGGCCAGCACGTCGCGCTTGCCGGCGTGGTTGGCGGGGCTGACGACGCCTTCCTGTTCCATCCGTTCGATCAGGGTGGCGGCGCGGTTGTAGCCGATCTGCAGCCGGCGCTGGACATAGCTGGTCGAGGCCTTGCGGTCGCGGGTGACCACGGCCACGGCCCGGTCATAGAGGTCGTCGCCGGTCGAGACGCCCTCGTCGCCGAAGGCATTGTCGCCGTCGCCGTCCGGGTCGTCGGTAACCAGGTCCAGATAGTCGGGCTCGGCCTGGGCGCGCAGATGGGCGCAGACCTCCTCGACCTCCTTGTCGTCGACGAACGGCCCGTGCAGGCGGGTGATGCGGCCGCCGCCGGCCATGTAGAGCATGTCGCCCTGGCCCAACAGCTGTTCGCCGCCCTGTTCGCCGAGGATGGTGCGGCTGTCGATCTTGGAAGTGACCTGGAAGCTGATCCGGGTCGGGAAGTTTGCCTTGATCGTGCCGGTGATGACATCGACCGACGGGCGCTGGGTGGCCATGATCAGATGGATACCGGCGGCACGGGCCATCTGGGCGAGACGCTGCACCGCGCCCTCGACGTCCTTGCCGGCGACCAGCATCAGATCGGCCATCTCGTCCATGACCACGACCAGATAGGGCAGGGGCTCGGGGCGGATCTTCTCGGACTCATAGACCGGGCGGCCCTGGTCGTCGAAACCGGTCTGGACCGTGCGTTCGAAATGCTCGCCGCTGGCCTGGGCCGCGCGGGCCCGGTCGTTGTAGGAGGCGATGTTGCGCACGCCCAGCTTGGACATCCGCCGGTAGCGGTCCTCCATCTCGCGCACCGTCCATTTCAGCGCGACCACGGCCTTCTTGGGATCGGTGACCACCGGGGCCAGCAGATGCGGGATGCCGTCATAGACCGACAGCTCCAGCATCTTGGGGTCGATCATGATGAAACGGCATTCGGCGGGCGAAAGCCGGTACAGGATCGACAGGATCATCGCATTGACCCCGACCGACTTGCCCGAGCCGGTGGTGCCGGCGATCAGCAGGTGGGGCATGCGCGCCAGGTCGGCGACATAGGGCTCGCCGCCGATGGTCTCGCCCAGGGCGAGCGGCAGCAGATGCGACGGCTTGTCGTATTCGGCACTGGCCAGAAGGTCGCGCAGATAGACCGTCTCGCGTTTGGCATTGGGCAGTTCGATGCCGATGGCATTGCGGTTGGGCACGACCGAAATCCGGCAGGCGCGGGCCGACATGCTGCGGGCGATGTCGTCGCTCAGCGCCACCACGCGGCCGTGTTTGACGCCCGGTGCCGGGACCAGTTCGTACAGGGTGACGACCGGGCCGGGCCGGATCTGGTCGATCGCGCCGCGCACGCCGAACTCGGCCAGCACGCCTTCCAGCATCTTGGCGTTCTGTTTCAGCGCCTCCTCGTCGACCGAGGCGACGCGTTTGGGCGGCTTGGTCAGCATCGACAGGGGCGGCAGGTCGAAATCGCCCTTGGGCCGGACGAAGTCGAAGGCGGCCTGACCGTCCTCGGTCGCGCGTTTCGAGGGTTTGGCGGCCTTGGTGGTGGCGACCTTCGGCTCGGGGGCCGAGCGGGCCGGGACCGGGGCCGGCGCGGACCACGGCGGGGTCGGATCCTCCTCGGCCGCGAGTTCCGGTTCGGGCCGGGGCCGCGGGCGGCGCGCGGCGCGCGGGGCCGGGGCGGCGACGGGCGCGGGACGGCGCAGACCCCGGGCCCAGGCCACACCCTCGCCCAGATCGGCCAGGCGCAGGCCGACGGCATAGCCGACACTCCACAGGCCCAGTGGCAGGAACAGCAGGGCGGCATAGATGGCCCCGCCGGGGATGCGCAGCGCCGTCAGGGTCGAAACCACCAGGCCGCTGATCCCGTCGCCCCACAGCCCGCCGAGACCGGTGGCCAGCGGCCAGGCGGCGGGGGCGGCCAGGGCCGACAGACCGGCCGACAGGGCCAGGACCCCGCCGGTGGCGGCCAGGGCCTTGATCGGGGTCGGCTTCAGCCGTTGCTGGATCGCGTCGCCGATGGCCCCGGCCAGGCCGAAGGCGATCAGCAGCAGGGCCCCGGGCCAGGCGGCCAGGCCCAGTGACTGCATGGCCAGGTCGGCGAACAGGGCCCCGTTGGCTCCCAGCCAGTTGGATGGCACCTGGCTCGAGGCGGCGTTGAGACTGGGGTCGGCCGGATTCCACGACAGCAGGGCCACCGCCAGCAGGGTCGCCAGCAGGGCCTGCAGCACGCCGCGGAATCGCACCACGAAGGGCGCGTCCCACAGGATGCGGGCGCTGTCGAAGGCGCGCTGGCCGAGGACGAGGGCGGCGGACATGGCGAGGCGATCCGGGAAACGAAACTGACCCTCCTTGTCACCCGGTCAGGGTTAAGAGGCTGTTTACCAGCCCCGGATTGACCGGGATTTTCACGGACGGGACGGCCCCCGGCGGCCATGCGACCTCCACACCACTGGACGGCGCGGCACGGCGGGGCGACAACCCCCCCATGAGCACGCCGGATTCCTATGACGTCATCATCGCCGGCGCCGGCATGGCCGGGGCCAGTTTCGCCCTGGCCGCGGCCCAGGCCGGGCTGAAGGTGGTTCTGGTCGATCCGCAGCCGTTTCCGGCCCAGTTGGCCCCGACTTTTGACGGGCGGTCGACGGCCATCGCCTTTTCGACCTTCCGCATGCTGGATGCCATCGGCCTGGGGCCGACGCTGCGGCCGCAGGCCTGCCGGATGGACCGGATCCTGGTCACCGACGGGCGGCGGCCCGGTGCGGCGTCGAAGGCCGCCTCCCCCGCCTATCTGCGTTTTGACGCCGACGAGATCGGGGACCGCAACGGCGGTGAGCCGCTGGGCTATATGGTCGAGAACCGTCACATCCGCACGGCCCTGGCCGGGGCGGTGACGGCGGCCGGGATCGAGGTCCGGGCCCCGGCCTCGGTGGCCGCGGTCGCGGTCGGTCCGGCCCGGGCCCGGGTGACCCTGGCCGACGGCACGGTGCTGGAGGCCCCGCTGGTGGTCGGGGCCGAGGGCCGCAACTCGCCGGTGCGCACGGCCGCCGGAATCGGCACGGTCGGCTGGGGCTATGGCCAGAGCGGCGTGGTGGCCACGGTGCGACTGGGCCGCGACCACGGCAATGTGGCCCATGAATATTTCCTGCCCGGCGGACCCTTCGCCATCCTGCCCCTGACCGACCGGCGCGCCAGCCTGGTGTGGACCGAGACCACGCGCCGGGCCGAAGCCCTGCGGACGGCGTCGGACGCGGCCTTCTCGGCCCATCTGATGCGCCGCTTCGGCGAGTTCCTGGACGGGGCTACGGTCGAGGGACCGCGCTTCGTCTATCCGCTGTCGCTGTCTCTGGCCGAACAGCTGACCGCGCCGCGCATCGCCCTGATCGGTGACGCGGCCCACGGGGTCCATCCGGTCGCCGGCCAGGGGCTGAACATGGGGCTGAAGGACGCCGCCGCCCTGGCCGAGGTGCTGGCCGAGGCGCTGCGACTGGGCGAGGACATCGGCTCGGAGACGGTGCTGGACCGCTATGCGCGCTGGCGGCGGTTCGACAATGTGGCCCTGGCGGCCGGGTTCGACGCCTTTGTGCGGCTGTTCTCCAACGACCTGCCGCCGGTGCGGCTGGCCCGCGATCTGGGCATCGCCCTGGTCAACCGGGTCGGTCCGCTGCGCCGGGCCTTCATGCAGGAGGCGGGCGGGGCGACGGGCGACCTGCCGCGTCTTTTGAGGGGGGAGCCGGTTTGATGCGCGGTCTGGCTGTAGCTGCGGCCCTTGGGCTGGCGGGCTGTGCCTCCGTCGCGCCGGGACAGCCCGCGGGGCCGGGGGCAGCGGATCTGGCGCGGTTACTGGCGGTGGATCGCGCCGAGGCCCCGCCGTTGCGCGCGGTGCGCTGCGACTTTATCGCCGAGGAGGGCTCGGAATGGGTCTGTCGCTACGAGGAGCGGTCGCGCGAGGGACTCTGGGTCGGCCTGTCGACCATGGTCGCCCGGGCGGGCGCGGGCTGGGAATTGATCGACCGGCCGTGCAGCGCCGACGAAGCCCTGGCCGATCGCGGTCGTTGTCCTCGCTAGAGCGAAACCGGTTGGTCTGGACGCCGTCCAATCCGGCTCAGATTTCGCTCCGGCTTGATGCGGGAGCATTTTTTGGATTCGGGTCGATTCGACCCGAAACAAAAATGGTCTAGTCCAGCTTGCGGGCTTCCTCGGGTAGCATGATCGGCACGCCGTCGCGGATCGGATAGGCCAGTTTGGCCCCTTTCGAGACCAGTTCCTGGCGGGTGCGGTCATAGGTCAGCCGGCCCCGGGTGACCGGACAGATCAGGGTCTCGAGCAGGCGCGGATCGACCGAGACGGGGGTGTGGAAATTATCGCTCATGGGGCTGTCATACGCTCTGATCGTCCGTCGCGGTAGCGTGGATCACGGCCCCGCGCTCAAGCAGGCCAACGGCCGGTAGCGCGCATCCGGGGTGCCCCGCGCTCAAGCAGGCCAGCGGCCGGTAGCGCCAACTACTGGATGGACGGCGGGCCTTCGCCGTCGCCGGTGTCGGCGGCGTCGATCCGCATCAGGGCGGTCAGCACCTCGGCGCGGTCCATCAGGGTCATGGCCTCGATCAGGGCCTGTTTCTCGGCCGGCTCGAACGGCAGGGCCATCGACAGGCTGTTGATCAGGGCCTCGGGCGGGGCCGATTCGGCCGTGTCCCAGTCGATCTCCAGCCCGCGGTTCTCCAGATAGGCGCGCAGGGCGTCGAGAAACGGCTCGCGGTCCATTTCCAGATCGGTCGGGGGTGAGACCAGGTCGGCCGCATAGGCTGAGTAGTCGGCCCGGACCTGTCGGTAGGGGCCCTGGGTCGGCAGTTCGGCGGTGACGCGGAAACGGGCGCAGCCGGTCAGGGTCACCAGATAGCGGCCGTCTGAGGTCTCGGCGAAACTGGTGATACGGCCGACGCAGCCGACCGGTGACAGGATCGGCAGATCGGCGGGCCCGCCCGACGGCTGGATCATGGCCAGGATGCGGTCTCCGGCCATGGCATCGTCGATCATGTTCAGATAGCGCGGCTCGAAGATGTTCAGCGGCAACTGGCCGCGCGGCAGCAGGATGGTCCCGGGCAACGGAAAGACCGGCACCACCTGGGGCAGGTCGGCGGCCTTGATATAGCCCTGGGCCATCATCGATCCCCTAGGCGAACAGGATGGAGGACAGGCGTTTGCGCCCGTCTCGGGCGACCTCGGACGAGGCCCCGGCGGCCTCGAACACGGTCAGAAGCTGTTTGCGCGCGACCTGGTCGTTCCAGTCGCGGTCGGCGCGGACGATGGTCAGCAGGTGGTCGACGGCCCCCTTGAAGTCACCGGCGGCGGCACAGGCCCCGGCCAGGTCGAAGCGGGCCTGGTGGTCGGCCGGGTCGGCGGCGACGCGGGCCTCGAGGGCAGAGGGCTCATGGTCGGGCGCGGCCGAGGCCAGGGCCAGCTGGGCGCGCACGCTCTGGACCGCCGGCTCGGTCGACTCCTGCGGGGCCATGGCGATGGTCTGGCGTGCCTGGTCGGCGTCGCCGCCGATCAGATAGACGCGTGCCATGCCGGCGATGGCCTTCTGGTTGTCGGGTTCGAGGTTGAGGACATCGGCAAAGGCCTGGGCCGCGCCGCCCATGTCGTCGACGGCGAGCGATTCCTGACCCAGGGACAGCAGGTGTTCGATGTCGGCATTGGCGCTCTCGCCGCCGGTCAATTTGTCGATGAAGGCGCGGATCTGGCTTTCGGGAACCCCGCCCTGGAAGCCGTCGACCGGCTGGCCGTTGACGAAGGCATAGACGGTCGGGATTGACTGGACCTTGAGCTGGCCCGCATAGGCCGGGTTCTTGTCGACGTCGATCTTGACCAGGGCCACGGCCCCGCCGGCGGCACGCACAGCCTTTTCCAGCGCCGGGGTCAGCTGGCGGCAGGGGCCGCACCAGGGGGCCCAGAAATCGACGATGACCGGGCGCGTCTTCGACGCCTCGACGACATCGGCCATGAAGCCGGCATCGGAGCCGTCCTTGATCAGGGCATCGTCTTTAAGGGTCGGGTCGATCAGGGTCATGGGCACTCCACAGGCGCGCGGGAACGGGGGTCAGGCTTCAGATGGTTGCGATCGGGCCGGGCATCAAGCGAGAGCGTCGAAATCAATCACCAGCGGGGTTCGCCCCAGCCGGTCGAGAAAGCCGCGAAACGCCGCCTGATCGAGGGCTGTGGTGGCCGTATTGGTCAGGGGGTGAAAATTGACGATGTCCGCCTCCCACAGCCGCTGATCCAGCACGAAGGTGACCTGACGGTCGACGTCATTGATAAGGCCCAGGGCGGTGACCGCGCCGGGCCGCACGCCGAGGGTCGTCCACATCATGGCCTCGGGTCCGAACGACAGCCGGTCCGAGCCGATGGCGGCGGGGGTGCGTTTCAGGTCGATGGCCGTGTCCTGATGGGCCGAGATCAGCCACAGCCGGCCCTTTTTGTCCTTCAGGAACAGGTTCTTGGTGTGGGCCCCGGGCAGGGCCGCCTTGATCTCGACCCCCTCCTCAACGCGGAAGACCGGCGGATGGTCGAGCGTGGTCCGGGCCAGGCCGGCGGCGGCCAGCCAGTCCAGCAGGCGATCGCGATCGAACAGGGGTGGCTTGTCTTCGGTCATCGGCGCTGTCTAGGAAAAGGCATCACCTTCGATACCTGCCGGAGCCTGACTGTGGAACTGGAATGCTATCCGATGACGGCGCGCCCGCCGGACCTGGTGCCCGGACGCCAGTCGCGCAACTGGATGGACGCCTTCGCCAGCCGCCATCCGTATCGCTGCCTGCCGCTGACCATGGCCAATACGACCGGCTGGGAAATACTGTGCCCGTTCGGCTTTACCGCCGAATGGACCGGCGGGCCCAGCCAGGCCGATATCACCATCACCCCCGAACGGCCGACGGCTCAGCTGGAGCATTTCGTCACCTCGCATTTCTCGCGCGGGGTGCTGACCATGCATCCGCAGTATCTGTTCCGGACCCCGCCGGGCTGGGGCATGCTCTGCTCGGGCTCACCCAACCATGTGAAGGACGGGATCCAGCCGCTGGTCGGCCTGATCGAGACCGACTGGCTGCCCTTCCCCTTCACGATGAACTGGATCTTCACCCGGCCGGGGCGGATCAAATTCGAGCGCGGCGAGCCCTTCTGCTTCATCAACCTGATCGAGCATCGCAAGGTCGAACAGTTCCAGCCGGTCATCCGGTCGCTGGAGTCGAATCCGGTCATGTCCGGCCAGTTCGAGGCCTGGAACCGGGCCCGGACCGATTTCAACCAGCGACTGGCCTCGGGTGATCCGGACGCGGCCAGGGAGGCGTGGCAGCGCTTCTATTTCAAGGGCGAGATTCCCGAAGCCCTCGGCGCTGCCCCCGAAAGCCACGTCAACAAACGCCGGCTGAAGACGCCCCGCGTCGGATGACGGTCCGCCCCCGGCCGCCGGCCGGGGGCGCTGGCGTCTAGTTCGGGCGCGACAGGCGCGGGCCGATGTTCTGGATCACCTCGCGGGCGTCGAAGGCATTGGGATCGTCGGCCGGCTTGGCCCCGCGTCCCATGACGATCTCGGCCGACGCCTCGTAGCGGTCGATCTCGCGCACGTCGAAATCACGACCGAAGGGATCGCCCCACGGGCTCCAGAGCCCGCGATGATAGACCTGCCAGTACGGGCTCCAGTAGCGGTACCGCTCATAATAGAAGGGATCGGGCGTGGCATTGTAGCGCACGTCGCGGTCGGTGGCGCGATTGACGGTCGAGAACCAGTCATAGCCGTCCTGGACCGTCAGTTCGGCGGAACGCAGCAGCAGGCTCATCTCGACCTGTTCGCGCGTGGTCACCGAATTGCCGGCAAAGGACACGCGGTAGCGGTTGGACTCCAGCCGCTGCTCGGCATAGCCGCCGCGCTGGCCCTGGAAGCCGGCGGGCTGGTAGGGCGTGGCGGTGGCGCAGGCGGACAGGGCAAGCGCCGCCGCAACCGCCAGCACCGCCGGTCTGGTGAGCAGATGTCTCATGCAAGGTCTCCTCGAGGGCCCGTAAGGGTCGCTGGGAAGAAAACGGAGGCTGGGCCGTCCGGTTCCGCCGCCAGCGCCCGCTAGAGGCGCGACACAATCAACAGGGCGGCGAGGAGCAGGAGGATCCCGGTGAGGAGCCCGAATCCGCGCCGGAAACGGGGCTCGGCCATCCGTCGGGCCAGCGCCGCTCCACCCAGACCGTAGGCGGACATGGTGATCACGTCCATGCCGATGGTGGCCAGGGCGAACAGGGCCAGCTGCGGCGCGGCCGGGCGGTTCACATCGAGGAAGGGCGGCAGGACGGCCGTGAAGAACAGCACCGCCTTGGGATTGGCGATCTGGACCATGAAGCCGTCGAGGACGGCGCTGCGGCCGAGGCGGATGGTCGCGGATTCCGGGTCGGCGGCGGTGGTGAAGACGCCGCGCAGGGCGCGCACACCCAGCCAGGCGACATAGAGGGCCCCGCCGATCGAGACGATGCGGAAGACGGCGGGAAAGGCGGTGACCAGGGCCCCGAGGCCGAGGGCCGCGGCCCCGAACCAGACCAGGGTGGCGGCATTCATGCCCAGCACCCCGGCGAGCGCGCCGGCCGGGCCGCGCTTCACACCGTTGGCGACGGAGAACAGATTGGCCGGGCCCGGGGTGGCGGCCATCACGGCCATCACCCCCAGGAAGGCGGCATACAGGTGCGGATCGACGGGCAGGACCATGCCGCCGTGTCGGGCGGGACGGCGGTCAGGTCAAGGGGAAGGGATCAGTCGGCGGGCGCGGCCGGGGTCGCGTCGGCGTCGTCCGCGGCGTCCATGGTGTCGATGTCCACCTCCATCTCGTCCACGGCATCGATCGCCTGGCCCAGCACATAGTCGGCCATCAGGCCGTAGGTGACCATTTGCTCGGGATCGTTCGAGGTCCAGGCTCCGTTGCGGGCGACGCCGCCGGCCATGGCCAGGGCCCCCTGCATGTCGACGCCGGCGAGGGCCTCGCCGGCGAGGGATTCGAGGTCGATGTCCGCGAGGGCCTCGGCGGCCAGGGCGGTGGCATGCATGGCCGCCGTCGCGGCGAAGGCGCTGAGGTCCGGCTGATACTCGGCCCAGAGGGCGGCCATGCGGGTCTCACGCTCGGCGTCGGCCAGGGTCTGGTCCAGTGACAGGGCCGCGGCCCGCTCGCCGAAATTCTCCATCCGCGCCTCCAGGGCCGCGGCGGCCTGTTCGATCGCCGCTTCGGACGGGCTGGTCGCCTCCTGGGCCAGGGCGGTGGACAGGGGCAGCAGGGCGAGGGTGGCGGCGAGTGACAGGGCCTTGATCATGGCGGGATTCCTTCCGGTGAGGTCGGTGGCATGGACCGGACCCGGGTCCGGTTCAGCGAAGCGACGGCCGGACGATAAGATCCCGCCGTCCATCAGTTCGAAACGGGGGGTTAGGCGGCCGGGGTCTGGGCGGCGATCGCCGTCCGGGCCCCGGTCCGCATCTGACCGGGCAGGCCTTCGAGGGACTGCCGCACTGCGGCCTTGGCCCCGATCAGGGCCTGATGGGCCGTCTCGTCCGGATTGGTGGCGATCTGGGTGTCGATGAACTGGTCGAAATCATTGAGGAAGCTGGTGATGTCAGGCTGGTAGCGGGCCAGAACCGCGTCGACGGCGGCCATGCCCCGGGCCTCATCGCCATGGGCTTCGCCGATCGCCGCGCCGAATTCGGACTGCATCTGCTCCATCCGCGCCTTGAAGGCGTCGGCGCGCGCCTCGAAGGCGATCTCCTCGGGCGATTTGGCTTCGGCGGCGGCCGGGGCCGCCTGCGGGGCCGCAACAGCGAGGGCCGGGGCGGCGAGGGCGAGGGCGGCGGCGAGTGACAGGGCCTTGATCATGGCGCGGTTCCTTGAGTTCGGGCCGGAGGATCGATCCCCGACCGGCCCGACTCAAGTGAAATCGCGGTAAGGCGCCGTCGGCTAGCCGCGGCTGCGGGCGTCGCGACGGCCGAGTACGCGCAGGCGCAGGGCGTTCAGCTTGATGAAACCGGCCGCGTCGCGATGGTCATAGGCCTGGACGCCCTCCTCGAAGGTGACCAGGTCCTGATCGTACAGGCTGTCGCGGCTCTCGCGACCGATGACGGTGACATTGCCCTTGTACAGCTTGACCCGGACCGTGCCGTTGACGCGCGTCTGGCTGTGGTCGATCGCCGCCTGCAGCATCTCCCGCTCCGGCGCGAACCAGAAGCCGTTGTAAACGAGGTGAGCGTATTTGACGGCGAGTTCGTCCTTCAGATGCATGGCTCCGCCGTCGAGGGTGATCGACTCGATGCCGCGGTGGGCCGCCAGCAGGATGGTGCCGCCCGGGGTCTCGTAGATGCCGCGTGACTTCATGCCGACGAAGCGGTTCTCGACCAGGTCGAGGCGGCCGATGCCGTTGTCGTGGCCGTACTCATTGAGTTTGGTCAGCAGGGCGGCGGGCGACAGGGCCACGCCGTCGATGGCGACCGGGTCGCCCTTTTCGAAGGCGATGGTGATGACGGTGGCGCGATCCGGCGCATCCTCGGGGCTGATGGTGCGCTGGTGAACGAATTCCGGGGCCTCGACCGCCGGGTCTTCCAGCACCTTGCCCTCGGAGGAGGAGTGCAGAAGGTTGGCGTCGACGCTGAACGGGGCCTCGCCGCGCTTGTCCTTCGAGATCGGGATCTGGTGGGCCTCGGCGAAGGCCAGCAGGGCCTCGCGCGACTTGAACTCCCACTCTCGCCACGGGGCGATGACGTGGATATCGGGCTCCAGCGCATAGTAGCCGAGCTCGAACCGGACCTGGTCGTTGCCCTTGCCGGTGGCCCCGTGACAGACGGTGTCGGCCCCGACCATGCGGGCGATCTCGATCTGGCGTTTGGCGATCAACGGCCGGGCGATCGAGGTGCCGAGCAGATACTGGCCCTCATAGACGGCATTGGCGCGGAACATCGGGAAGACGAAATCGCGCACGAATTCCTCGCGCAGGTCGTCCACGAAGATGTTCTCGGGCTTGATGCCCATCTTCAGCGCCTTCTCGCGTGCCGGCGCCAGCTCCTCGCCCTGGCCCAGGTCGGCGGTGAAGGTGATGACCTCGGCGTTGTACTCGGTCTGCAGCCATTTCAGGATGATCGAGGTGTCGAGACCGCCGGAATAGGCGAGGACGACCTTTTTGACGGGCTTTTCGTTCGAAGACATGGCGCGGGTCCTTGGGCGAACGCGGGGAGGCGTGTTTGGCGCGCTTAAAGGGCCAGACGGCCGGGGATGCAAGGGCCGGATTGTGACCGATCGGTCCCGGGACGCTGGCGTCGCGGCCCGGTTGGCCTATGTGTCGGGTCCCGACCCCTTCGGAGAGTGCCGCCCCGTGACCGAGCCCGTGACCGATCCGACCGACCTGCCGGCACCCGCCTTCAATGCCGATGTGCCCGGGGCCACGCCCGAACGGCCGCTGACTCCGGCGGCACGCCGGGCCCTGCTGGAGGCGGCCGAGCGTCGCGACCGGGCGGTTGTCGCCGAGGCCGCGGTTGAGCATGGCGGGCCGACCGGTCCCGAGCCGACCCGCTACGGTGACTGGGAGAAGAAGGGTCTGGCCGTCGATTTCTGACGGCCGGTCGCCCCGGCCCTGACGGTTTCAACCCTGTGTGGGGAAATCGGCGGCCCGGCTTTCCCCCGCGCGGTGCATGGGCGACCGGTCCGCACGTCGGGAGCCTAGAAGGGACGATCGTTATTGAGGATCGGCCTGATGCGTAGCCTTTTGACGGCGGCGGCTGCCGCCCTTCTGATCGTGGGACCGGCCCAGGCCGGCGAGCGCCCCGGCGGCCATGGCGGCGGTCGCGGTGGCGGCCACCATCCGTCGACGCCCTGCTGTGCGGCTCCGGCTCCGCCGCCGGGACCCTGCTGTGGTCATGCGGGCGGCGGCAATACCAACGTCAACGTCCATGTCAGCGCCCGGGCTTCGGCTTCGGCCTATGGAACGGCCCGCACCTGGAGCGGGGGTGCCGTGCGCGGTGGCGCGGGCGGTGGCGTCATCTACAGCGGCGGTGGCGGCTACTGGGGCGGCGATGCCTATGCGGTCGGCCTGCCGGTCTATGGTGGCATCGGCTTTGGTCTCGATGTCAGCGGACGTCCCGAGCCCAGCCGCCCCTTCGGCTATGTGGTGCGGGGCTTCGGTCGTGACTATCGCACGGTATCGACAGGGTCTGTGTCCGGTGGTCGAGCGGTCGAGGAAAGCCGCTACGGAGCGCGCTATGCCGAGGAAACCTACCGGGATTCCTATTATGAGCAGTCGTCCTATGCGGACTCCTACCACGAGGAGTCGACCTATGAGACCGGCTACGGCGTGGACGTCTCCCGTGGCGGAGGCGACGATCGCCGGGACGCGCGGGCGTACGACTGTGACTGTGACCACGCCGGGCCGCCGCCGCATGCCTATGAGCCGATGCCCGGTCCCGGCTATTACGGTGATCTGCCGCCGCCCGACTCTGTGCCGCCGGTGGCTCCGCCGCCGCTCCACAACTATCGCCAGGAGCCCGGCGAGCGCGGCTAGGCCAAAAGGGCCTCGACCCCGTCCATCTCGCCGGCGATGCGCGCCGCCGCCATCTGCGGGTTGGGGTCGGCGATGACCGGACGGGCCACGACCAGATGGCTGGCCCCGGACGTCAGGGCTGCGGCCGGGGTGGCGACACGCTGCTGGTCGCCGAGGTCGGCCCCGGCGGGACGCACCCCCGGGGTGACCACCAGAAAGTCGGGCCGGCCTGCGGCGCGGGCCAGGGCCCGGGCTGCGGCGGCTTCCAGAGGGCTGGAGACGACGCCGTCGACACCGCACTCCAGAGCCTGGCGCACGCGCCGTTCGACCAGGGCGGCCGGGCTGAAGCCATAGCCGATCTCGGTCAGGTCGGCCTGGGACAGGCTGGTCAGGACGGTGACGGCGAGGATCTTCGTCGGATGGTCGCCGCGTCCGCGCACGGCCCCCTGCATCACCTGGGGCTCGGCATGGACGGTCAGCAGGTCACAGCCGCCTTCGGCCACGGCCCGGGCCGCCCCTTCGACCTGGGCCCCGATGTCGTGCAGCTTCCAGTCCTGGAACACGGACTTGCCCATGGCCCGCAGTTCATGGGCGAAGGCGACACCGCCCGGGCGGGCCAGCAGACTGAGCCCGACCTTGTAGCAGGTGACGACGTCACCGATGGTCGCAACCATGGCCCGGGCCGCCTCGATCGAGGGCAGGTCGAGGCCGACGATCAGGCGCGGATCGCTGAGCAGCGGAGAGGTCATCGACGGGCTCCGGATGACCGGCTAAGGGTGGACGTGAAACACGTCGCGCCCGACCGGGGTGACACCAAGGGTGGGAGAAGCAGGCAATGGACGCGGTCGATCTGGGGGTCAACCTGTTCGTGGCGCTGTTCGCGCTTGTCGATCCGATCGGCAATATTCCCATTTTCGCCGCCGCCACCGCCGGGGCCAGCGCGCGTCAGCGGATGCAGGTCACCTTCCTGCTGTGCCTGTTCATCGTCGGCTTCCTCGTCGTCTTCTTCTTCAGCGGACTGGTGTTACTGCAGTTCTTCGGCATCTCGCTGGCGGCCTTCCGCATCGCCGGCGGCATCCTTTTGCTGCTGCTGGGTCTCGACATGACCCGCGGCGACTTCCTCAAGATGTTTGCCGATGCCGATGCGGTGGCCGACGCCGCCGACGTGCGCGGCTATGCCAAGCGCCGCTTCCAGCGGCTGGTCGTGCCGTTCGCGATGCCGCTGCTGATCGGCCCGGGCGCGATCTCGACCATCATCATCCAGGCGGGCGAGGCCCAGAAGCTGGGCGCGGCCGGGACTATCGCCGGCCTTGTGGCGATCGGCGCGGCCGGCCTGGCGACCTTCGTCTGTTTCGCCATGACGGGGCCGATCAGCCGCGTCCTGGGCGATGTCGGCATGACCATCGTCGTGCGGGTGCTGGGCCTGATCCTGTGCGCCCTGGCCATCCAGTTCATGCTGGCCGGCCTCGGCGAGGCCCTGCCCGGCATGTTCAGCGGTGATGTGACCGCTCCCTATCCGGCCGGCGGGCACTGAAACCCTTTCGCGGCAGGGCCTAGATCCGCTTCAGCCGTTTCGCGTGTCCGCCGACCATGCGCAGGGCCACGGCGTCCGGCAGATATTTGGCGAGGGCGGCCAGCAGATTGTTCATCAGCCCCGGCGCGACCTTCGGGCGGTTGGCCTCGCAGGCCCGGTAGCCGACCTGGGCCACATGGTCGGCGCTTTGCCACATCCAGGCAGGATAGGCGGCCGAGACCTGGTCCCGGGTGCCGTTGACGTCATGGAATTCGGTCAGGGTGTAGCCGGGGCAAAGGGCGGTGACGTGAACCCCGGTGCCGCGCAGTTCCAGATGCAGGCCGGCCGTGGCCTTGGTCAGGAAACTCTTGATCGGGCCGTACAGGGTGTCGCCGCCGGTGGCCGGCATCTGGCCGGCGAGCGAGGAGACATTGAGGATGCGACCGAAGCCGCGCTCGACCATGCCGGGGGCCAGCCGTCGGCACAGGGCGACCGGGGCGGTCAGCATGACGCGAATCATCGCCGCATGCTGGGCGGGATCGGTGTTGAGAAAGCCCGCAGTGCGGCTGAATCCGGCATTGTTGACCAGGCCGTCGACGGTCAGGCCGCGCGCTGACAGATCGGCGACGAGCCGGTCGGGGGCGTCGGGGTCGGCAAGGTCGGCGGTCAGGACGGTGACGGTGCAATCGTGGGCGGCCGTCAGCTCGGCGGCCAGGGCCTCGAGCGGCGCGCGACGGCGGGCGGTCAGGACCAGGTCCCAGCCCGCGGCGGCATAGACCCGGGCGACGGCGGCCCCGATGCCGGCCGAGGCCCCGGTGACGAGCACGGTGCGCGCGGGTGGGCTCACGCCGGGATCGCGGCCCGGTCCGGCAGCACGATGCCGGCCAGGGCCGGCGGATCCGTGGCCAGGAGGTCGGCGATGGTAATCCGTGACAGGGCGTCACCGGCGGCGGTATTGGCCGCGATCAGGGCCTTGCCGACCTGACGGGGGATGTGCTCGCCGACCGGACAGCCCTTGGCTCCTGGCGGTGGTGAGCCGAGATGGGCGCAGCCGTGGACCGCGTGCAGTACGGTATCGAGGGCGATGTCTTCCGGCCGGTGCAGCAGCCAGGCCCCGCCGCAGGCACCCGGACGGGTGGCGATCAGACCGGCGCGCGCCAGCAGGGCGGTGACGCGGCGGACAACGACGGGATTGGTCGGCACGGAACTGGCCAGGACGGCGCTGGCGATCGCCTGACCGGGCGCAAAGGCGTCCTTGTGGGCCAGATAGGCCAGCACATGGGCGGCGACGGGAAAGCGTTGACTGTCTGACATGGTGTGATTGTGAAGGTAGGGCGTCGGCGCGGGTTACACAATCAGCGTCCCTGCGGTGCTGCGGCCACGATTGAACCCGAAACGGAAAGGGACTAAAGGCTCGCCGCTCTTGATGGGACCGCCTTCTGCGGCACCCGGAGGATGTTCATGGTCGGGGCCCCTCCCCACGGCGAAGGCGAACAGCCCGGCGCCCCTTCTGATACGCCCGCATCCGACGCGACGGTCGCCCCCCGCCACCTGCACCCTGCAGCTGCGGGCGAGGGCGGGCACGTCAAGGCGGGCAAATGGGGCCTGATCATCGGCGCCATCGGCGTCGTGTTCGGCGACATCGGCACCAGCCCGCTGTATGCGCTGCGCGAGGCCCTGCACCATTCCAAGAGTGGCGGCACCGCCGACCTCGCCGTCCTCGGTGTGGTCTCCCTGGTCTTCTGGGCCCTGATCCTGGTGGTGACGTTGAAATACGTCGTCTTCCTGATGAAGGCCGACAACAAGGGTGAGGGTGGAACCCTGGCGCTGATGGCCCTGGCGCAGCACGCCGTCGGTCGCCGGTCCGGCCTGATCTTCATCCTCGGTGTCTGTGGCGCGGCCCTGTTCTATGGCGACGGGGTCATCACCCCGGCCGTGTCGGTGCTGTCGGCCATCGAGGGCCTGCGCGACGCGCCGGGTGTCTCGGGCCAGCTGGACAGTTTCGTCCTGCCCATCGCCGCAGGCATATTGATCGCCCTGTTCATGATCCAGTCGCGTGGCACCGCCAGTATGGCGCGCTATTTCGGCCCGCTGACCCTGGTCTGGTTCCTGATCCTCGCCGGGCTGGGCATCTGGCACATCTTTGACGACCCCTCGATCTTCCGGGCCCTGTCGCCGCACTACGGCGTGCTGTTCCTGGTCGACAACGGTTTTCTCGGCTTCGTCATCCTCGGCAGCGTCTTCCTGGCCGTGACCGGGGCCGAGGCCCTGTATGCCGATATGGGGCATTTCGGAAAATCGCCGATCCGCAAGGGCTGGCTCTGGGTGGTCCTGCCCTGTCTGACCCTGAACTATCTGGGTCAGGGTGCCCTGGTGCTCGACAACCGGGCCGCGGCCGAGAATCCGTTCTGGATGATGGTCCCCCAGGTGGCCTACTGGCCGGTTCTGATCATGGCCACGATCGCCACCGTCATCGCCTCCCAGGCCGTTATCACCGGGGCCTTCTCGGTCACCCAGCAGGCCGTTCAGCTGGGCCTGCTGCCGCGTATCGACATCCGCAACACCTCCGAGAGTCAGGCCGGACAGATCTTCGTTCCGTCGGTCAATATGATGCTGATGGTCGGTGTTCTGGTGCTGCTGGTCACCTTCCAGACCTCGACCAACCTCGCCGCCGCCTACGGGATTGCCGTGACCGGCTCGATGTTCGTCGACAGCCTGCTGGCCTGGTTCATCGTCCGCAAATTGTGGAAATGGAGCCTGCCGCTCAGTCTGCTGACCATCAGTCCGCTGGTGGCGCTGGACCTGGTGTTCCTGACGTCGAACATGCTGAAGATTCCGGAGGGGGCCTGGTTCCCGCTGGTGCTCGGCGCGGCCCTGATCCTGTTGATGTGGACCTGGGTGCGCGGCACCCAGATCCTGACAGCCAAGACCCGCAAGGACAGTCTGCCCCTGGCCGACCTGATCGAGATGTTGCGGGCCCGTCCGCCGCACCGCGCCCCGGGCACGGCCATCTTCCTGACCTCGGACCCGGACATCGCCCCGGTGGCGCTGATGCACAATCTCAAGCACAACAAGGTGCTGCATGAGAAAAACATCGTCCTGACGGTGCGCACCACCGATACGCCCCGGGTCGACGCCGCTCACCGGATCTCGATCGAGCCGATCAGCGACGACTTCAAGAAACTGACGATCAGCTATGGCTTCATGGAAAGGCCGAATGTGCCCAAGGCTCTCGGACTCTGCCGCAAACAGGGGCTGAAATTCGATATTATGTCGACCAGCTTCTTCCTCGGCCGCCGCTCGGTGGTGGCTTCGGCCGGCCAGGGCATGCCGCTGTGGCAGGACCGGCTGTTCATCTTCCTGATGCGCAACGCCGCCAATCCGACCGACTTCTTCCACATTCCGCCCGGCCGTGTGGTCGAGCTGGGCACCCAGGTGTCGGTGTGAGTGGCGGAACCCCGAAAGGGCGCAGCAAGGGCGGGGACTCCGCCGCGCGCGGTCGCCGCATGGCCGACAAGGCTCGCGGTCCGCGTCCCGAACGGCCGCAGCCCGAGCGGCTGGAGCCGGATGAGTCTGCCGATATTGGCGTCGAGGCCCGCATCGCCGCCGGCCTGCTGCTGAACGGGGCCCTGATCCGCCGTGGTGGTCTGGACGAGGCCCTGGCCCTGCCGGCCGTCAGTGGCCTGCCGGGCCCCGACCGGGCCTTCGCCCGGGCCGTGGCCATGGCCGCCCTGCGTCGGCTGGGCGAGATCGACCAGATTCTGAACCGTCGCCTGCAGAAATCACCGCCCGAGGCCGTGCGCACCATCCTGCGTATCGCCCTGGCCCAGACCCTGGTGCTGGAAACCCCGGCCTTTGCCGCGGTGTCGACGGCGGTCAAACTGGCGGAACGGGACCCCAAGACCCGGCCGTACAAGAATCTGGTCAATGCCGTGCTGCGCGGCATTGGTCGCGAGGGTCCGGGCCTGACCACGGCTGAATCCAATCTGCCCGAGTGGCTCGTCGCCCGCTGGCGCCAGACCTATGGCGAGGCCGCCCTGGCCGGACTGGCCCTGGCGGCCCGCGAGGAGCCGCCGACCGATTTGACCCTGAAGCCGGGCGTCGATGCCGCAGGCCTGGCTGAACTGGTCGAGGGCGATGTGCTGCCGGGGGGCTCGGGGCGCACCCGCCGCCGCGGCGCC
>NZ_JAQSDK010000003.1 GCF_029945885.1 Brevundimonas sp. | reverse complement strand
TCCAGTGCCACAGCAGGGCCGACAGGGCCGAGATCACCAGGATCAGCGGCAGGACGTTGAAGGCGAAGGTGAACAGGGCGTTCGGATTGCCGACCACATAGGGCTGGTCGCCCCCGGCCAGATAGCCGAACACGAACTGCGCGCCCTTGGCGGCGGCCAGGCTGAGGCCGTCGACGGCGCTGGTCACGGCGGCCAGGACTCCCTGGGATCCCGGGATGGCGAACAGGGCCAGCACCAGTCCCGCCTGGACGGCCACAGCCCCCAGGGCCAGCTTCCAGGGAAAGGCCCGCTTGTTCTCGGACAGGCCCCAGCAGGCGGCGATGATGACGATCAGGCCGAACAGGCTCTGCAGGTTCAGAAGGCTGAACATGGACGACTCCCCCAATAGGCTCCCTTGCTGCCGGAGACCTTGCGGGTGCGCAAGCGAGCCAGGGCCGGAACGGTGCGCCCGGGGCCTTGCAGGCCCTGTCCCGCAAGGGTGCGGCAACCGCCACCCCGGGTGAAATATTTCTTGCTAATGATAATGCATCGCATTACGCACCGCCACTCCCGTCCAGAACAACCCGGCAGACCCATGCGTATCCTCCTGACATCCAGCGCCATTCTTCTGGCCCTGCCGACCCTTGCCCTGGCGCAGGAAGCCGTGGAGCTGGAGCCCGTTCTGGTGACGGGCCAGAGCCGCGGCTATGTCGCGGTGAATTCAGTCACCGCGACCAAGACCGACACCCCGCTGCTGAACGTGCCGCAGAGCATCAATGTCATCACGCGTGCCCAACTGGACGACCAGGCCCTGCACAGCCTCGGCGAGGTCCTGCACTATGTGCCGGGAACCACGGTCGGCCAGGGTGAGGGCAACCGGGACCAGGTCACGCTGCGCGGCCAGAACACCACCGCCGACTTCTTCCTCGACGGGGTGCGCGATGACACCCAGTATTTCCGTGGCCTCTACAATGTCGAGCGCGTCGAGGTGTTGAAGGGCCCCTATGCGCTGATCTTCGGCCGCGGCGGCGGCGGCGGGATCCTCAACCGGGTGCAGAAGACCCCGAGCGCCGGCGGGGCCTTCGCTTCGGGGCGGGTGAGCGCCAACAGTCTCGGGGCCTGGGACGTTTCCGCGGACGTGAACGCCCCGATCAGAGACGCGGCGGCCCTCCGGATCAACGCCGTCTACGAGAACCTCGACAACCACCGGGACTTCTTCGAAGGCCAGCGGTACGCGGTGAATCCCTATGTCGCGCTTGAGCTTAGCTCCGGATGGCGCGCGGGTCTGTCCTACGAATACGTCAACGACGACCGTGTGGTTGATCGCGGGGTCCCGTCGCTCGGCGGCAAGCCGCTGACTGGCTATCGCGACCAGTTCTTCGGGGTCCCGGGCGTGAACCGCACGACCCTAGAGGCGCACATCGCCAAATTGCGGATCGACGGCACCCTGGCGAGCAATGTCGAGGTCTCGACCACGATCCTGTATGGCGACTACGACAAGGTCTACACCAATGCCTTCGCCGGCGGCCCGGCCAGTTCGCAGACCGGCACGGTCCCGCTGTCGGCCTACACTGACCCGACCCGGCGCCAGAACCTGCTGCTCCAGAGCAACCTGGTCTGGGACGTGACCGCGGCCGGCATGAGCCACAAGTTCCTGTTCGGGCTCGAATACGGCGACCAGGACTCGGCCAACCAGCGCCGCAACGGCGTCCTGTCCAGCTCGACCCTGAACCTGACCAACCCGGTCTTCCCGACGGTGACCTTCCCGGCGCTGAGCCGCAACACGGTTTCGAACGTCGAATCGGTCTCGGCCTATGTCCAGGACCAGATCAGCCTCGGAGAGCACGTCCAGATCGTCGCCGGACTGCGCTACGACCGCTTCGACATCACCGGCGTCGATCTGCAACCCAACCCGGACCGACCCTTCGCCCGGGCGGACGACAAGGTTTCGCCGCGCCTGGGACTGATCTTCAAGCCGCGCGCCGAAGTCTCGATCTACGCCAGCTACAGCCAGTCGTTCCTGCCGCGGTCGGGCGACCAGTTCCTGACGCTGTCGACGACCCAGCAGAACCTGGAGCCCGAGGCGTTCACCAATCACGAAATCGGCGCGAAATGGGACGTTCGACCCAACCTCAACGTCACCGCCGCCCTCTTCCGGCTGGACCGGACCAATGCGACCACGCCGGATCCGTCGAATCCGACCGTCTCGATCAATGTCGGCGAAACGCGGACCGAGGGACTGGAACTGGCGGTGACAGGCAAGGTGCGGCCCAACTGGCAGATCAGTGGCGGTTATGCCTGGCTGGACGCCCGCCTGCAGGGCAATGACTCGGTCCGTCTGGCCCAGACACCCCGACAGCAGTTCAGCCTGTGGAACCGCTACGACGTCAGCCGCCGGCTGGGCTTCGGTCTGGGCATCATCCACCAGGCCGGCCAGTACGCGGCGATCCGCACCACGGCGGCCACCACAAGGCTACCGGCCTTTACCCGGGTCGACGCCGCCGTCTTCTACCGGGTCAACGACGCCGTCGACCTGCAGCTGAACGTCGAGAACCTGCTGGATGCGACCTATTTCCCGGACGCCCACAACAATAACAACATCTCGACCGGGGCACCGCTGAACGCGCGGCTGACCCTGAGCACCCGCTTCTGATCAGAGGCGGCGCACCAGCCGGCCGTAGTCTTCCATCAGGCCCAGCGACAGGGCGGCGGGCTTGAATTTATACTCGCCGATCTCGCTGACCGGGGTGACCTCGGCGGCCGTGCCGGTCAGGAAGCATTCGGTGAAATCGGCCAGCTCCTCGGGACGGATGTGGCGGACCACGACCTCGATCCCCCTGGCGGCGGCCATCTGCATCACGGTCTGGCGGGTGATGCCGTCAAGGATGGCGTCGACCGGCGGGGTATGCAGGACACCGTCCTGGACGAAGAAGACATTGGCCCCGGTGGCCTCGGCTACATAGCCACGCCAGTCCAGCATCATGGCGTCGGCGAAGCCGCGCTTCTCGGCTGCGGTCTTGGACATGGTGCAGATCATGTACAGGCCCGCCGCCTTGGCGGCCGAGGGGGCGGTCAGCGGGTCGGGACGGCGCCATTTGGCCCATTCCAGACGAATACCCTTCGCCTTGGTCTCGGGATCGAAATAGCTGGGCCATTCCCAGACAGCGATGGCCACATGGGTCTTGTTGAGACTGGCGGAGACGCTGACGGCCTCGGGGCCACGATAGGCGACCGGGCGCACATAGCAGTCGTCCAGACCCATACGGGCACAGGTTTCCTTGCAGGCGGCGTCGATCTCGGCCACGCTGTAGGGCAGGTCGAAATCCAGCATGTTCGCCGAACGATGGAGGCGTTCTGAGTGTTCGGTCAGCTTGAAGATTTCACCGCCGTACATACGCTCACCCTCGAAGACCGACGAGCCGTAGTGCAGGGCATGGGTCAGAACGTGCGTTTTCGCTTCCCGCCAGGGCACAAAATCGCCGTCCATCCAGATCCAGCCGTCACGATCGTCGAAAGGAACGAAGGCCATTGAATAACGTCTCCCGCGAAGAAGTGCGGTTTAGAGCGCCCGTAGCCGCCGAGGTCAACGCCCGGATGCGCAGAGGCGTGCCATGAGCGCGAGCGAATCACGTCCGAACGGCCGTTCGGGTCCGGTCGCCGGGGCCGGAGTCGGTCGCCATCTGCTGATCGTCGACGACGACGACCGCATCCGCGAACTGCTGAAGGAATATCTGGCCCGCGACGGCTATCGCGTCACCGGCGCGGCCCATGCCGCGGCCGCGCGACGGCTGATGGAACTGATCGAGTTCGACCTGGTGGTGCTGGACATCATGATGCCGGGCGAGAGCGGGCTGGACCTGACGACCTGGGTGCGCAGCAAGGCCGAGACCTCGCGCACGCCCGTGCTGCTGCTGACCGCGCGCGGCGAGGCCAACGACCGGATCGAGGGCCTGTCGCGCGGGGCCGATGACTATATGACCAAGCCGTTCGACCCGCGCGAACTGGCCCTGCGGATCGAGGCCATCCTGCGCCGGACCGGTGGCAAGCCGATGTCGCCGCGCGAGATCAAGCTGGGCACGGCGGTGTTCGACATGGAGCGGCTGGAACTGACCCGGGACGGCGCGCCGCTGCGCCTGACCGAGGCCGAGGCCCAGTTGCTGAAGACCCTGGCCCTGAGCGCCCACGCCCCGGTCGAACGCATCAGCCTGTCGCCCGACACCGCCGACATCACCGGCCGGGCCGTCGACGTCCAGGTCACCCGGCTGCGCCGCAAGCTGGAGGCCGACCCCAAGAACCCGCGCTATCTCCAGACCGTGCGCGGCGTCGGCTATATGCTGGCCCCGGACTGAGCCGATGCGCATCCTGCCCGCTGCGTTGTGGCCGCGGTTCCTGAAGCGGCGGCTGCCGACCTCGCTGTGGGGACGGTCGCTGCTGATCATCGTCCTGCCGGTGCTGATCATGCAGATGGCGGTGACCTGGGTCTTCTTCGACGCCCACTGGCAGACGGTGACGGCCCGCCTGTCCGAAGGCCTGGCCGGCGACATCGCCTGGGCGGCCGAAAGCTACAGCGAGGAGCCGACGCCGGAAAACCTGGCGGTGATCGCCGACCGGGCCCAGCGGGCCATGTCGCTGTCGGTGGCGCTGCAGGAGGGGGCGACCCTGCCGCAGGAACAGGAACGCGGCGCGATCGGCGTGGTCGACCGCACCCTGGAACAGGCCCTGTCGGCCCGGCTGGACCAGCCGTTCTGGTACAATACCACCCGCTATCCCGCCTATGTCGACATCCGGGTGCAGCAGGCCGACGGCGTGCTGCGCATCATCGCCCCGCGCGAACGGGCCGTGGCCACCCAGGCCCAGATCTTCGTGCTGTGGCTGACCATCGCCACTGTGCTGCTGATGTCTGTGGCCATACTGTTCATTCGCAACCAGGTGCGGGCCATCGAACGGCTGGCCGACGCCGCCGAGGCCTTCGGCCGGGGCGAGACCTCGGTACCGTTCAAGCCGCATGGGGCGCGGGAGGTCCGTGCCGCCGCGGTCGCCTTCCTGGCCATGCGCGACCGGATCCAGCGCCATATCGAACAGCGCACCGCCCTGCTGGCCTCGGTCAGCCATGACCTGCGTACCCCCCTGACACGTCTGCGGCTGGAGCTGGCCCTGGCCCCGCCGTTCAAGCGCGCCGGGGCGATGAAGGGCGATCTCGACGAGATGGAACATATGATCGACGAATACCTCGCCTTCGCCCAGGGCGAGGCCGGCGAGGCGACCCAGCCGGTCATGGTGGCCGAAATGCTCAATGCCGCCGCCGAGGACGCCCGCCGCGCCGGGGTCGAGGCCGAGGTCGTGGTGGCCGACGACCTGACCGCCCACGTCCGGCCCATGGCCTTCAAGCGCGCCCTGAACAATCTGGCCGGCAATGCCGCCGCCCATGGCGAACATGTGCGGCTGTCGGCCCGGCCCCTGCCCTCCGGCGGGCTGGAGGTGGTGATCGAGGACGACGGTCCCGGCATTCCGCCGGACATGTATGAGGAGGCCTTCCGGCCGTTCTCGCGGCTGGATCCCGCACGCAACCAGAATCGCAAGGGGGTCGGCCTGGGTCTGGCCATCGCCCGCGACGTGGCCCGCGGCCACGGGGGCGACATCACCCTGGAGCGCAGCGACCTGGGCGGACTGCGCGCCCTGATCCGCCTGCCCGGCTGATCACAAATTCCGGCACCCCACTGGCGAAGGCCGGGGCGCGGGCGCATCTTCAACAGGAAAGGGCCAATCCCGGAGATGACCATGCGTAATCTTGCCTTCCTCGCCCCCCTCGCCGCCGTCCTGGCCGTTGCCGGGGCGGCCCAGGCCCAGCCGGCCGAGGTCAGGGTCAGCATCGGCCCCGACCTGCAGCAGAAGGCGGAAGACCTCGGCGAACCCGAGGTGCAGAGGGAGGCCGACCGGCTGGCCGTCACCGTCCGCGACGCCCTGGCCCGGGCCGGAGCCCTGGAGGGGGCGCGGGTCGAACTGGTGCTGGTGGACATCAAGCCGAACCATCCGACCTTCGAACAGATGGCCAGCCGCCCCGGCCTCGACGGCCAGCGCAGCGTCAGCATCGGCGGCGCGACCATCGAGGGCGAGGTGATCACCGCCGACGGCCAGCACCTGCCGGTCCGCTATGACTGGTATTCGACCACCCTGGCCGATGTGCACGGCTTCACCACCTGGCAGGACGCCGAACGGGCCTTCGACCGGCTGGCCGCCAATCTGGTCGCCGGTCGGCTAGTGACCCGATAGTTCCTCGGCCCGGGCCGCGGCGGCCCTGATCGCCGCGGTGGCCGGGGCGGCGACGCCGGCGGCCATGGCGTCGAGTCCGGCCTGGGTCGTGCCGCCGGGCGCGGCGATCTGCGACACGAGGTCGGCCAGCGGACGACCGGTATCGGCCCCCGATCCGGCCGAGCGCAGCGCGCCCCGGGCCAGGGCCTCGGCCGCGACCGGATCCAGACCCTGGGCCTCACCGGCGGCGGCCATCGCCTGGACGAAGGCATAGACGAAGGCGGGGCCCGAACCGGCCACGGCGGTGGCCGCATTCATCCGCGCCTCGTCATCGAGATCCACCACGGTGGCCATCGGGGCAAACAGCGCGCGCCCGGCCTTGAGCGCCACGGCCGAGGTCGAGGACAGGGCCGCGACACCGCGTCCCTGGGCCACGGCGGTGGTCGGCATGACCCGCACGACCGGCCGGCCGGCGAAGGCCTCGGTCAGGGCCGCGCCCGGGACCCCGGCCATGACCGAGACGATCACGGTGTCGGCGGGCAGGATATCGATCAGCGGGGCGACGGCCTCGCGCCATTTGGCCGGCTTGACCGCGACCACCAGCACCCGGGCGTCGGCCAGGGCTTCCAGCGGCGGATTGATCCAGGCCCCGCGCTTGCGGGCGGCCTCGGCGACCGGCTTTTCCGACGGGGTCAGGATGATCAGTTCGGCCGGATCCAGCGCCCCGGTCGCCAGCCAGCCCTCGGCGATGGCCGAGCCCAGCCGTCCGCAGCCCAGCAGAACCACGGGACGGGCGGACGAATGTTCGGTTTCAGCTTTGGCCACGGCGAGCGCTCCTGGATCGACGGCGTCCCGACAACCGGTCAGGACGCTTCAGGCGCAGGGCATATGGCTTCAGACCGGCGATGTCACCCGCAGTCGGGAGATCAGGCGGTGCCGATGGTCTCGAACAGGCAGGCGTCGATGGCTTCCTGCGGCTTCTTGTTGCCCTTGATCATAAAGGCAAAGGCCGGGTGGTAGCGATCGGCCGCCTCGACGGCGGCGTCGATCATCGAGGCCGCCTGGGCCAGGGTCGGACGCTCACCGTGCGGCAGGGCCAGGGAATGGCGGAAGACGATCTCGCCGTCCTCGGCCCAGACCTCGAAATGGCCCAGCCAGGTGCGCTGGTTGACCAGGGCGATCAGCTCATAGGCGGCATTGCGCCGGCCCTTGGTGACCCGCAGGTCCAGGGCGCAGCACAGTTGAAGGCAGTCGCCTTCAGGCCGCCAGGCGAACCACAGCTCATAGTCCTTCCAGTCGCCGGCCAGGGCGAAGGCCAGGTCGCCGTCGTCGGTGCGATCAAACGGCAGGTTCTCTGCCGTCAGCACATGTTCGACCACATCCAGTGGATCAAAGGGGACATCGACCTCTTCGGGCCTCGCAGCGTCCATCAGGCAGTCCCAATCGTTCCGGGCATGTCGCGCGACTCACGCTCCATGAATTGACGGTAGGCGTGTTCGCAGATTCGGCTCAACCGGCTGCGTCCTTGGGGGGAACCGAGGCTGTGGACGTTCCCTTTCCAGGCTTCTTTTGTCCGGATTCGGAGGCTTTTCCCGTCCTGAGCGAGGCGATCTCGGCGCGCAGGGCGGCGATCTCGGCCTTCAGGGCATCGAACTCGTCGCGCCGGACCAGATCCATCTCGGCGACCAGCCGGTCCGACTGGGCGCGGAAGGCGGCCTTGGCCTCGTCGCCGGCGGCCTGGGCCAGTCCCATCGCGCCGGTCGTCAGCTTGGCGAACTCGTCGAGGATGGGGTTGCGGGTCTGCATGGGGTGTCTCCTGTCCGGATCGTGCCGGACATCTGTGTCTGGATGGTCCCCCGGTTATGGTGAACGAATCCTTTACGTCGCTGCGGCTTATCGCCCGGCCGTGGGGCGGAAACGGGGCGACTGAAAATCCGCGACGGACCCGGCGGCGCTTGCTAAACGGCGGGGACAGGCGATTGCAGGAGTCCCCGTGCCCTTTCCCGAGTTCGATCCCATCTGGTTCAGCATCGGCCCGCTGGACATCCGCTGGTACGCCCTGGCCTATGTCACCGGCATCGTCCTGGGCTGGTGGTATGCGGCGCGGCTGGTCAAGAGCGCCAGCGTCTGGGCCCCGGGCCGGCCGCCGGTCGATGCGGTGCAGCTGGACGACCTGGTACTCTGGATCACGCTCGGCATCATTCTCGGCGGACGGCTGGGCTATGCCCTGTTCTACCGCCCCGAGCTGTATGGCGACCTGTTCACCGGCGCGGACTGGGGCCAGAGGCTGGCCCTGTTCCGTCTGTGGGACGGCGGCATGTCCTTCCATGGCGGCCTGATCGGCGTGTCCGTAGCCATGATCGCCTTCGCCCGCCGCAACCGGATCAATATGCTCAGCCTCGGCGACCTGATCGCCCCGGTCGTGCCGATCGGCCTCGCCTTCGGCCGGGTCGCCAATTTCATCAACGGCGAGCTGTGGGGCCGGGCCACCGACGTGCCGTGGGGCGTCAATTTCTGCAACGATCACGCCCGGGCCATCTATGGCGCGACGTGCGAATATATGGGCTCCGGCCCCGGCGACGTCGTGCGCCATCCCAGCCAGCTGTATGAGGCCGGGCTGGAGGGCATCGTCCTGCTGGCCATCCTGTCCTTCGCGGTGTGGAAGGTCCGGCTGCTGGCCAAGCCCGGCTATGTCACCGGCCTGTTCCTGCTGGGCTATGGCCTGATCCGCGCCTCGCTCGAGACGGTGCGCCAGCCGGACTTCGGCCTCGACCAGCTGCCGCTCGGCCTGACCATGGGCATGATCCTGTCGGTGCCGATGATGCTGATCGGGGTCTGGCTGATCTACCGGGCGTGGAGCCGCCCGCCGGTCACGGCCCCGACCCAGCCCCCGGCCGCCTGATGGCGCTCAAGGACCGGCTGGCGCGCGAGATCGCCCTGACCGGACCGATGACGGTCGCCGACTATGTCGGCCGCTGCCTGCATGATCCGCAGGACGGCTACTATGCGACCCGGCCGGCCCTGGGCGCGCGCGGCGACTTCATCACCGCCCCCCTGGTCAGCCAGATGTTCGGCGAACTGATCGGCCTGTGGGCGGTCGAGACCTGGCAGCGGCTGGGCGCGCCCGAGCGGGTGCGGCTGGTCGAGGTCGGGCCCGGCGACGGCACCCTGATGGCCGACGCCCTGCGCGCGGCGCGTCTGGCCCCCGACTTCCTGCAGGCGGTGGACCTGATCCTGATCGAGCCCAGCGCCCCGCTGCGGGAGATGCAGGCCAGGATGCTGGCCGACAGCGACATCCATCCGCGCTGGGTCACGTCGCTGGAGCGGATCGAGACCGACGCCCCGGTGATCCTGATCGCCAATGAGGTGCTGGACTGTATGCCGGCGCGCCAGTTCGTGAAGACGGAGGACGGCTGGGCCGAGCGACGCGTGGGCGTCAGCGACGACGGCGAGCTGCTGTTCGGTCTGGTGGCCATCAGCGGCGGCTTCAAACGGCCGGATTTCGAGATGGGCCCCGGCCAGGTGCTGGAGATTTCGGATCAGCAGGCCGCCTTCGGCCGCGATCTGGGCCGGCTGGTCAGCACCACCTCGGGCGCGGCCCTGCTGATCGACTATGGCCGGGCCCGACCCGGGGCCGGCGATACGCTGCAGGCCCTGCATCGCCACAGGAAGATCGACCCGCTGGCCACGCCCGGCGAGGCCGACCTGACCCAGTGGGCCGACTTTCCCACCGTGCTGGAGGCCGCGGTCCATGCCGGGGCCGATGTGACCGGCTGCCGCGACCAGGGCGACTTCCTCAGCCGGCTGGGCATCGAGGCCCGGGCCGAACGGCTGATGACCACCCGGCCCGACGCCGCCCCGGTGATCCAGCGTCAGCTGGAGCGGTTGACGGGGTCCGACCAGATGGGGACCCTGTTCAAGGCCGCCGCCATCTTTTCTCCCCGGACCCTGACCGTCCCGGGGTTCGAGGCCTGACGATCGAGGAGCGCCCCATGACCGCCCTGAACCCGATCACCCATCCGCTGCTGACCGCAGCCGGGGTGCGCCACGCCTTTTTCACCCGCGAAGGCGGGGTCTCGACCGGCCTGTACCAGGGGCTGAACACCGGGGTCGGTTCGGGCGACGACCCCGGCGCGGTCCGCGAGAACCGCGATCGCGCGGCGACCTGGATGGGCGGGACGCCGGACGACCTGGCCGCCTGCTACCAGATCCATTCGGCCGTCACCCGGGTGGCCGAGACCGGCTGGCGGGGCGAGCGGCCCGAGGGCGACGCCGTGGCCACCGCTACGCCCGGCGTGATCTGCGCCGTCCTGACCGCCGACTGCGCCCCGATATTGCTGGCCGACGCCGGGGCCGGGGTGGTCGCGGCGGTTCATGCCGGCTGGAAGGGGGCCCTGGACGGGGTGGTGCACAGCGCCGTCGCCGCCATGCAGGCGCTGGGGGCCGAGCCGGGACGGACCGTGGCGGTGGTCGGTCCCTGTATCGCCCAGGCCTCCTATGAGGTCGACACGACCTTCATGGACCGGTTCACCCACCACGATCCGGGTTGCGAGCACTTCTTCGCGCCAGGGGTCGTGGCTGACCGCCGTCAATTCGACCTGCCCGGCTTCGTGCTGTGGCGGCTGGAACAGGCCGGGATCGGCGCGGCGGCATGGACCGGGGACGACACGAGGACGGATGAAGCGCGCTTCTATTCGAACCGTCGGGCCTATCTGGCCGGTGAGCCGGATTTCGGGCGGTTGATGAGCGCGGTGGCGCTGGGGTGAGCCTCTAGCCGACCTGGGCCAGTTGCGGCACGCGGGTGACTTCGCGCCAGGCCTGCGGATTGGCCAGAAGGGCGCGGACCAGCAGGTTGTTGATGGCGTGGCCCGCCTTGACGCCCTCGTAGCGGCCCAGCAGGGGCGCGCCGAGCACGTACAGGTCGCCGATGGCGTCCAGCGCCTTGTGGCGCACGAACTCGCGTTCCATGCGCAGGCCGCCGGGATTGAGGATCTCGTCGCCGTCGATGACCACGGCGTTCTCGAGGCTGCCGCCGCGGGCCAGACCGGCCTTGCGCAGGGCCTCGACCTCATGGGCGAAGCCGAAGGTGCGGGCGGCCATGATCTCGTCGCGGAAGGTCTGTTCGTCGACGACAAAATCGACGACCTGGTTGCCGATCACCGGGGTCGGGAAGTCGATCTCGAACCGCATTTCATAGCGGTCGCACGGCAGCAGGGCGGCGCTCTTGTCGCCGTCTGTGACGCGGATCGGCTCGAGGATCTCGATATAGCGGACCGGGGCTTCCTGGCGGCGGAAGCCGGCGCGGTCCAGCAGCTGGACGAATTGCAGGGCCGAGCCGTCGAGGATCGGCAGTTCGGGGCCATCAACCTCGACCACGGCATTGGACACGCCCAGGGCGCAGAAGGCGGCCATCAGGTGTTCGATGGTCGACAGGCGCACGCCGGCGGCGTTCTCGATCATGGTGTTGAGGCGGGCATCGACCACGGCCTCGCCCGAAACGGGGATACGGTTGTCGCGGTCGGTGATGTCGGTGCGCACGAAGACGATGCCGGTGCCGGTCGGGGCCGGACGCACAGCCAGACGCACACGCTTTCCGGTGTGAACGCCCACGCCCGCGATGATCGCAGGGGCGATGGTCGTCTTCTGGTGATGGTCGTTGCGGACCGACAAACTCAAACTCGCTCTGACGTTCCGCTGCTTCTGCGCGGAACTCTGATCGCAGACCGTCTAGCGAGCCCTCCGCAAGGCCGAAAGGAAAGTCGGGTTTCGGATTGTTTCGTTTTGGGAAGATCGCTCGCCCCGAACGCGAAGCCGCCCCGGGGCCTGGGGCTCCGGGGCGGCTGATTATCGCAGTTCGTTCAGTGAGTTAGTTGGCCAAGCGACGCAGGAAGGACGGAATCTCCAGATCGTCTTCCGCCTGACCGATTTCCGGCTCCGGAGCCGGCTGGGCCGAGGTGGTGGTGCGCATCTGCGAGGTGCCACGCGACGGCGAGGATGGCACATAGACCGGCGGGGTGGCCGGGCGTTTGCCACGACCGAACAGGCTCCAGCCGCTGCGACGATGATCCCGGTCGTCATAGGCGTCCTCGGCGACCGCCTCTTCACGGGCCGGCGCCGCGGGGGCCGGACGCTCGCTGTAGAGGTCGCCCTGGGCCTCGGCCGCCGTGGCGGTGCGGGGACGCGGGGCCGCCTCATATTCCTCGACCCAGGGGTCGACGATCGGCTGCAGCTCACGCTCCTCGGCGACGTGGATCACCGGCTCGGGACGCACATCGGCCCGGGGGGCCGTGGCGTAGGACCGTTCGGCCGGCTGGAAGGTCGGGGTGACCGGGGCCGATTCCGCGGCGCGCGGCGCTTCCGCACGGGCGGGCTCCGGTGCCCGGACCGGGGCGGCGTTGCGGCGGCCGTCCAGCAGATTGGTGCCCTGGGGCTCGATCTTGGAGATCACCGCCTCGTCCATGCCGGTGGCGACGACCGAGACGCGGATCTTGCCGTCCAGCGACGGGTCGAAGGCCGCGCCGAAGATGATGTTGGCATCGCCGTCCACCTCGCCGGCGATGGCATTGGCGGCCTCGTCGACTTCCAGCAGGGTCATGTCCAGACCGCCGGTGATGTTGACCAGCACGGCCTTGGCCCCCTTCAGGGAGGTCTCGTCCAGCAGCGGGTTGGCGATGGCGTTCTGGGCCGCCATCAGGGCGCGATCGTCGCCCGTGGCCTCGCCCGTGCCCATCATCGCCTTGCCCATCTCGGACATGACGGCGCGGACGTCGGCGAAGTCGAGGTTGATCAGGCCCGGCAGGATCATCAGGTCGGTGATCGAACGCACGCCGGAGTGCAGGACCTGGTCGGCCATGCCGAAGGCATCGGCAAAGGTGGTGCGCTCATTGGCGACACGGAACAGGTTCTGGTTCGGAATGACGATCAGGGTGTCGACATAGCGCTGCAGCTCGGCGATGCCCGCATCGGCCAGACGCATGCGGTGACGGCCTTCAAAGGTGAAGGGCTTGGTCACGACGCCGACGGTCAGGATGCCGCGGTCACGGGCGCATTTGGCGATGACCGGGGCAGCCCCGGTGCCTGTGCCGCCACCCATGCCGGCGGTGATGAAGACCATGTGCGCGCCATCGAGATGGGCGAAAATTTCCTCGGCCGATTCCTCGGCGGCATTCATGCCGACCTCGGGATGCGCGCCGGCCCCCAGGCCCTGGGTGATGGTCTCGCCCAGCTGGATGCGACGGTCGGTCTTGGCGAAGGACAGATGCTGGGCATCGGTATTGGCGACGACGAACTCGACCCCTTCAAGGCCGGCGTCGATCATGTTGTTGACGGCATTGCCGCCTGCACCGCCGACGCCGAACACGACGATCCGCGGCTTCAATTCCGTATTTTCAGGACGCACCAGCGATAGAGACATTTTGATTCCGACCTTCCGACCCAGCCCCTTAGATCCAATGCGAAGTCCCCGCCGATTCGCATTGGTTATGGACGTGTTAAGGAAAGCCCCAACAGCGTTAAGGGAAGGTTACCGGTTAGCGTGAGTCGGACCGTTGAACAGCCGGTTCGTTAACCTTCGCGGCAGAAATCACCCATCTTTCAACAGGGCCGACCGTTTTTGCCGGACTACAGGCCGGGAATCAGAGGTTTTCGCGCAGCCAGCCGGCCGCGCGGGCGACCAGATTGCCCTGATGCACCCGGGGGGCGTCGGCGGCGGTGATCTGCCGCGACATCAGCTTGCGGGCCGAGACGGCCTCGCGCGGTCCATAGGCGGCGCGCAGCAGGATACCGGCAGCCGAACAGAAGGCCGGGCCCGAGGCCGCGTCGGCCAGGTGGGGCGCGCGCTGCGGCTTGCCGAGGCGGACCGGGCGGTCGAACACCCGCACGGCCAGTTCCCGCACGCCGTTCAGCTGGCTGGCCCCGCCGGTCAGGACCAGGCCTGCGCCGGGCTCAAGCCCGACCCCGGCATTGCGCAGGCGGTCGCGCAGCAGTTCCAGCGTCTCCTCGACACGGGGGGCGATGACAGTCTTGAGCATGGCCCGGGGCACGATCACCGGACCGGACGACGGATCCTCGCCGCGCGGCGGGGCCTCCAGCATTTCGCGGTCCTCATTGGCCGAGGCCATGGCCGAGCCGTGCAGGGTCTTGAGCCGCTCGGCCCCGGCCCGCGAGGTCGACAGGCCGCGGGCGATGTCGGCCGTGACATGGTCGCCGCCGACATTGAGGCTTTCGATATGCAGCAGCGAGCGTCCGCCCCAGACGGCGGCGCTGGTCGAGCCGCCGCCCATGTCGATGCAGACGGCCCCGAGGTCCATCTCGTCATCTTCCAGCGCGGCCAGGGACGAGACCATCGGCGCGGCGACCACGCCCTGCAGGTCCAGATGGGCCAGTTCGAGGCAGTGGCTGAGCGAGGAGAAGGCGCTTTCGGCCATGGAGACGACCAGCAGGTCGAGGCCCAGCGAGCCACCGTGCATGGCGCGCGGGTCATGGACGCCGCGCGCGCCGTCGACCGACCAGGCGATCGGCAGGACGTGGATCGGCCGGCGGTTGGGCAGGCGCACCTGGGCCAGGGCCATGCCGATGGCGCGGGCCAGATCGGCGTCGCCGACCGGCGTCGCCCCCAGCGAGACGCGGGCCTGGACCCGGTGGCTGGCCATCTGGCCGATGGCGGTGGTGACGACGACGCCCGAGACCGGGGCCCCGGCGGCGCGTTCGGCCCGTTCGACCGCATGGCCGATGGCCTGGGCGGCGTCGTCCATACTGATGATCGCCCCGCCCTTCACCCCTCGCGACTGGACGTGGCTGGCCCCGGCGACCCGGATGGTCCGGTCGGCGTGGCGCACGCCCTCGGGCTTCATGATGAAACAGGCGATCTTGGACTGGCCCAGATCGAGCGCCGCCACGACCGGGGCACGGCCCGCCGCGCCCTTGGCATTGTCCACAGTCTTGTCCGCACGCCCGGCCATCAGTTCCGCTCTTTCATACGCTTACACTTCACCGGCCGAAGGACGGACGGCGACTTCGTCCGGGGTTCGCAGGTCGACCCGGGCGAAGCCGAGGTCGAGCAGCCGTTCGCGCTGGTCCAGCGCATCGAGCTGGATCAGGGCCGCGTCCTGGTCGGTCGCGGGCAGTTGAATCAAACTGCCGTCCTTGAGACGCAGGTCCCAGCGGCGTTCGTCGACCCGCACCAGGGCGTCGACGCGGCTCATCAGGCGCGGGCGCTGGGCCAGCAGGGGCAGGATTTCGGCGGCGGCCAGATCGGCCCCCTTGCCGACGACCAGCGGCAGGCCCGGATAGCGGCCGGCATCGGCCCCGGCGATGACCCGGCCCTGGCCGTCGATAACCTTGACCTGTCCGCCCGCCTGCCAGACGGCGAGACGGTCGTGCTCGCGCACCTCGATGATCAAGGTGTCGGGCAGCAGGCGCACCACGCGCGCCTCCTGCACCCAGCCGACCGCCTCGACCCGCTGACGCAGCAGGTCCAGGTCGAGACTGGTGATCGGCTGTCCGGCCTGGACGCCAAGGGCCTGCTGGATCGCGGGGGTGGCCTCGGCCGAGGCCCCGGTGATGTGGACCCGGCGCAGGCTGAGCCCCATGCCGGTCATGACGGTATCGACGCCGCCGTGGACCGAGGCCCCGATCCGCTCGGCCCGGGTCCCGGTGGCCAGGACGCCAGCCAGCAGCAGCACGCCCGCGGCGATGCTGATCACCACGGCGCGGGGCGACAGGTCGAGACGGCCGATGGCCGCCATCTTGCCGGGAACCGGTGACGCATTCCGGGCACCGCCACGCGACCGGTTGCCTCCCTTGCCGGAGGGCGCACCACGCTTGGGAGCCTGACTGGAACTCTGTCGCCGACCGCCGCGAACTACCGCGGGCATGAGGCGTCCTCCACCATCCACCGAACCAAAGATTTGTAATCCATCCCGCAATGGGCGGCCTGCTCGGGAACGAGCGAGGTCGGGGTCATGCCGGGCTGGGTATTGATCTCCAGAAAGACGAGATCGTCCTTAATATCATCATAACGAAAGTCGGATCGGGTGACGCCGCGACAGCCCATGGCGGTATGGGCCAGCTCCGACTGGCGCAGGGCCCGCTCGAACACATGGGGCGGCAGGACGGCGGGCAGGACGTGGATCGAGCCGCCCGGCGCGTATTTGGCCTCATAGTCGTAGAAGCCCTTGGTCGGGGTGATGTCGGTGATGGTCAGGGCGCGCGGGCCGGTCGCCTCGCCGAGAACCGTGACCGCCAGTTCCTTGCCGGCGATGAAGGGCTCGACCATCACCTGTTCGCCATAGGTCCAGCTGTCCTCGGCCAGGTCGGCGACCGGCCGGTTCGCGCCCTCCATCACCACATGGACCCCGACCGAGGAGCCTTCGGCATTGGGCTTGATCACATAGGGCGGCGGAATCACGTGGCGGCGGGCGACCTCGAACCGGTCGAACAGGCCACCGCCGGGCACGACGACCCCGGCGGCCTTCAGCACCGCCTTGGACCGCGACTTGTCCATGGCCAGGGCCGAGGCCAGCACGCCGGAATGGGTGTAGGGGATGCCGAGGGTTTCCAGCACGCCCTGGGCGCAGCCGTCCTCGCCATAGTGGCCGTGCAGGGCGTTGAAGACGACGTCGGGTTTCAGCGCGGCCAGCAGCTGGGCCAGGTCGCGACCGGCGTCGACGCGGGTGACGCGGGCCCCCTGGGCCTCCAGCGCATCGGCGCAGCCCTTGCCCGACGACAGCGAGACCTCACGCTCGGACGACAGTCCCCCCAGCAGGACGGCGACGTGCAGATCTGCGAGCGGGCGGGTCATGGGATCAACTCAAAGGGGGCGGCCGATCCTCTTGATCTCCCATTCGAGGTTTACGTTCAGTTTACTTTGAACGTCCTCGCGCACCGCATTTCCCAGACCTTCAATGTCCGCGGCGGTCGCGTCGTTGAAATTGATCATGAAGTTGGAATGTAGCTCACTGAATTTCGCTCCACCGAAAGGTTTGCCGCGCCAGCCCGCCGCATCGACCAGCCGCCATGAGGAATGGCCGGGCGGGTTCTTGAAGGTCGAGCCGCCGGTTTTCTCGCGGATCGGCTGGGTGGTTTCACGGCGGGCGGTGATTTCGGCGATGCGGGCGGCCACGGCCTCGGGCGCGTCGGGCGAGCCGCGATAGACGGCCTCGATCCAGATGATGTCAGCCGGCGCTTCGGAATGGCGATAGGTGTAGCCGAAATCGGCCAGGGCATAGTCGACCCACTGCCCTGCCCGCGTCAGCCCGCGGGCCGACACCAGAATGTCCTTCGTCTCCGCGCCATAGCAGCCGGCATTCATGGTCAGGGCCCCGCCGATGGTGCCCGGGATACCGGCATAGAATTCCAGTCCCGCCAGCCCGGCCCTGGCCGAGGCCCTGGCCACCATGGCGTCCAGCGCCCCGGCACCGGCGGTGATGGTGTCACCGTCGGTGACGATGCCCGCGAACGGACGGCCGGCCAGGCGGATGACCACGCCCTCGACCCCGCCGTCGCGGACGATGACGTTGGAGCCGACGCCCAGCACCGTCACCGGCACGGCCGGTTCCAGCGCCTTGAGGAAGTCAGCCAGGTCGTCAGCATCGGCCGGGATGAACAGCACATCGGCCGCGCCGCCGACGCGGAACCAGGTGAAGGGGCCCAGCGGTTCGTCGCGCAGGAGTTTGCCGCGCACGGGGGGGAGGGAGTCGCGCCAGGCCATCTTAATTTCCGTGCATCCCCGCGAAGGCGGGGACCCAAGTTTGAATATTCGCACCAACCGGGACAATTTCAGGAGCGCTAAATCGGGCCGGGGAGCCGGGGCTAACGCCTGGGTCCCCGCCTTCGCGGGGATGAACGGTGAGACGGTGCATTATCCCAGCGCCTCCAACTGCCCCGGCAGGGCATAGGCCCAGCTGGTGATGTCACCGGCCCCCAGCAGGACGACGACGTCGCCCGGTTTGGCCTCGGCGGCGACGACGGCCGGCAGGTCGGCCAGGGTCGCCAGGGCCGAGACGTGGCGGTGGCCGTAACGGCGCACGCCGTCGACCAGGGCGTCCTTGTCGACGCCCTCGATCGGCGCTTCACCGGCCGGATAGACATCGGCGATGATGACCGCGTCGGCGTCGGAGAAGCTGGTCGAGAACTCTTCCATCAGGTCGCGCAGCCGGGTGAAGCGGTGCGGCTGCATCACGGCGATGACCCGGCCCTCGGTGACCTGACGCGCGGCCTTCAGGACAGCGGCGATCTCGACCGGGTGGTGGCCGTAGTCGTCGACGATACGCACGCCATTGACGACGCCGGTGGTGGTGAAGCGACGCTTGACCCCGCCGAAACCGGCCAGGCCGCCACGGATGGCGTCATCGGACACGCCCAGTTCGCGGGCCACGGCGATGGCGGCCAGGGCATTCGAGACATTGTGCCAGCCGGCCATCGGCAGGTGCAGGCCGTCGATCCGGGTCGTCTCGCCGTTCTGGATCACCACGTCGAAACGGCAGCCATCGGCGGCCATGTCGCAGTTCTCGGCCCGGACCATGGCCTGGGGGTTGAGGCCATAGGTGACCATCCGGCGATTATCGATCGTGGCCACCAGCCGCTGCACCTCGGGATGGTCGAGGCAGACGGCGGCGAAGCCGTAGAAGGGGATGTTCTCGACGAAGTCCACGAACGCCTTCCGCACCGCGTCGAAATCGCCGTAGTGGTCGAGGTGTTCCGGATCGATATTGGTGACGATCGCCACGGTTGACTTCAACCGCAGGAAGCTGCCGTCGCTCTCGTCGGCCTCGACCACGATCCAGTCGCCGTCGCCGACCTTGGCGTTGGTGCCATAGGCATTGATGATGCCGCCATTGACCACGGTCGGGTCCAGATTGCCCGCATCCAGCAGACAGGCGACCATCGAGGTGGTGGTGGTCTTGCCGTGGGTGCCGCCGACCGCGATCGAGAACTGCAGCCGCATCAGTTCGGCCAGCATCTCGGCCCGGCGGACCAGGGGAATGCGGCGCTCGCGGGCCGCGACCATCTCGACATTGGTCGCCTTGACGGCAGTCGAATAGACCACGGCCGAAACGTCCTCGGTCACATGGGCAGCGTCGTGGCCGATGAAGATGGTCGCGCCCAGCTTTTCCAGCCGTTCGGTATTGGCGCTGGATTTGGCGTCCGAGCCCTGCACCGCATAACCGATCTTGAGCATGATCTCGGCGATGCCGCTCATGCCGATGCCGCCGATACCGACGAAATGGACGGGCCCGAGGGCGAAGGGGACGGGGCGAAGGCGAGCGTTCATCCCAGCGTCATAGCGAAAGCGGCGCGGGTTTGCCCAGAGGCCGGGCCCGTCCGGTGCGTGTTTCCTGCGAATGCCGCGAGATATTTGCGCACGGTTACCCGCCCTTAACCGTGATGATTCACCACTCTACCCTCAAGCTGAGTGGGGCCGAGTTTCGTGACCGATCTGAAGACCGATGTCGTCCTGCGTGGCGACTGCATCGAAATGCTCAAGACCCTGCCCGACGCCTCGGTCGACATGGTCTTCGCCGACCCCCCCTATAATCTGCAGCTGGGCGGCGACCTGCTGCGGCCGGACAACAGTATGGTCGACGCCGTCGACGACGACTGGGACAAGTTCGACAGTTTCGCGACCTATGACGCCTTCACCCGCGCCTGGATGACGGAATGCCGCCGGGTGCTGAAGCCCGAGGGCTCGATCTGGGTGATCGGCAGCTATCACAACGTCTTCCGCCTCGGCACGGCGATCCAGGACCTGGGCTTCTGGGTGCTGAACGACATCATCTGGCGCAAGTCCAACCCGATGCCGAATTTCAAGGGCACCCGGTTCACCAATGCCCACGAGACCCTGATCTGGGCGGCGCGGTCGCGCGACCAGAAGCGCTACACCTTCAACTATGATGCGCTGAAGGCCTTCAACGAGGATGTGCAGATGCGCTCCGACTGGACCTTTGCCCTGTGCACGGGCGAGGAGCGGATCAAGGACGCCGACGGCAAGAAGGCCCATCCGACCCAGAAGCCCGAGGCCCTGCTGCACCGGGTGCTGATGGCCGCGACCAAGCCCGGCGACGTGGTGCTGGACCCCTTCTTCGGCACCGGCACCACCGGAGCCGCGGCGCGCCGCATGGGCCGCCATTACATCGGCATCGAGCGCGACCCGACCTATGCCGACGTAGCCGAGAAACGCATCGCCGCCGTGGTGCCGGCCCGGCCCGAGGACCTGATGGTCACCGGCTCCAAGAAACACGAGACCAAGGTGCCGTTCGGGGCCCTGGTCGAGGCCGGCCTGCTGCGGCCCGGCGACCGACTGTACTGCCCCAAGGGTGACCGCGAGGCCCGGGTGCGGGCTGACGGTTCGCTGGTGTCGGGCGAGATGAGCGGCTCGATCCACAAATTGGGGGCCCTGTTCGAGAACGCCCCGGCCTGCAACGGCTGGACCTACTGGCGCTTCAAGACCGACCAGGGGCTGCGCTCGATCGACACCCTGAGGGCCGAGGTCCGCGCCGGAATGCAGTGATACTGGCCTGCCGCCAGCCAGACGGGACATCCTGTCGCACACCCGGATTTTCCGGGGAACAGTTCCCGCTCCGACCGGTTTGACCTCGTAGCGCCCACGCGGTCGTGGGTGCGGGAGTCGCGGTCATGAAAATCGCCCAGGTCACCCCGCTCTACGAGGCCGTGCCGCCCAAGCTCTACGGCGGCACCGAGCGGGTGGTCGCGCATCTGACCGATGCCCTCGTCGACCTGGGTCATGAGGTGACCCTGTTCGCCAGTGCCGATGCCCGGACGCGGGCACGGCTGATCCCGGTGCGCGACCAGGCCATCCGGCTGGACCCGCGCCCGCTGAAGTCCGACCTCGCAGCGCATATGACGCTGCTGGCGACGGTGCTGGATCATGCCGGCGAGTTCGACCTGATCCATTTCCATACCGACATGATCCATTTCCCCTTCTTCGCCCGCCACGCGGGCCGGACGGTGACGACCCTGCATGGCCGGCTCGATCTCACGGACCTGGCACCGGTCTATGCGCGCTGGAGCGATTTCGCCCTGGTTTCGATTTCCGATGACCAGCGGCGACCGATGCCATTCGCCAACTGGCAGGCCACCGTCCATCACGGCATGCCCGCCGAGCTGTATGAATTCTCGCCCCGGTCCGAGGGTTATCTGGCCTTCCTGGGCCGGATTTCGCCGGAGAAGCGGCCCGACCGCGCCATCCAGATCGCCACGGCCCTGGACAGGCCGCTGAAGATCGCGGCCAAGGTCGATGCCGCCGACACGGTCTACTGGGAGACGGTGATTCAGCCGATGATCGCCGACAATCCGCTGGTGGAATTCGTCGGCGAGATCAGCGACGGACAGAAATCGGCCTTCCTGGGCGGGGCCGAGGCCCTGCTGTTTCCGATTGACTGGCCCGAGCCGTTCGGCCTGGTGATGATCGAGGCCATGGCCTGCGGTACCCCGGTCGTCGCCTTCCGCTGCGGCTCCACGCCCGAGATCATCGCGGACGGGCTGACCGGCTTCCTGGTCGACACGATGGACGAGGCGATTGCCGCGGCCGGGCGCGCGCACCGGCTGGACCGGGCCCAGATCCGGGCGCAGTTCGAACGGCGTTTCTCGGCCACGGCCATGGCCCGACGGTATCTGGACGTCTACGCGAACATGCTGGCCCGCCGCCCGTTCGCGGAGACCCTGATCGAGTCTCCCGCACCAACCGCGCGGCTCCGCCCCCGCCTGGCTGACACGATCGCACAACGGGGTCTTCGCCCGACGCCGCCCGCCGGCCTTCCCGAGCCTGCCGCAGACCTGCATTTTGGCTAGACTGCCGCCAGGCTCTGACTGACCGGCGAGGACAAGACCTTGACCAAGGACGACGGCGACCCGGCCCCCATTGCGGATACCACCGAGGCGGCGGGCCTGGAGCGGCTGCTGGCGCTGAAGAATGCCGACACCTTCCTGGTGGCGGACAGCTGGGGCGATCTGCGGTCCGGGGCCGACGGCCTGTTCGAGAGCGACACCCGGCTGCTGTCCCGCTTCGTGCTGACGGCCGGCGGCGTCCGCCCGTCGCGACTGAGCTCGGGCGTGTCGCGGGACAACGTCTATTTCTCCTGCCATTCGACCAACCGGCCGCTGCCGCCGATGGGTGGCAAGAGTACCCCCGCCGGGGTGCTGCATATTGAACGGCGGCGCTTTCTCCATGACCGGCGGATGTTCGAGCGGGTCCGGGTGGTCAATCACGGCATCAGCGACGTGCTGCTGCCACTGGCCTTCGGCTTCGCAGCCGATTTCGCCGACATTTTCGAAGTCCGCGGCACGGCGCGCCTGGCGCGCGGCCAACAGGCCGCGCCGGTCTGCGACGGACGCCGGGTGACCTTCAGCTATCGCGGGCTGGATGCGGTCGAACGGCGCTGCTGCATCAGTTTTTCCGAGCCGCCGGCCCGGCTGGGGCCGGACCATGCCGAATTCATGTTCAGCCTGCCCAAGGGCCAGAAGATCGACCTGTATATCGAGGTCGGCGAGGCGGTCGACGACACGCCGGACGCCCGGCGCTGGCGGCTGTGCGGGGTGATGGCCCAGTTGCAGATGCGCAGGCGGCGGCGCAGCGGGGCCTCGGTGCGGGTGCCGCGCAACCCCCTGTTCAACCAGTGGCTGGACCAGTCGCGCGCCGACGTGGCCCTGCTGACCACCGACCTGCCGACCGGGCCCTATCCCTACGCCGGGGTGCCGTGGTTCTCGACCCCGTTCGGGCGCGACGGCATCATCACGGCCTGGCAGATGCTGTGGCTGGACCCGGCCCTGGCCCGGGGGGTGCTGACCTATCTGGCCGGGCGGCAGGCGACCGAAACCTCGGCCTTCCAGGACGCCACACCCGGCAAGATCATGCACGAGACCCGCGGCGGCGAGATGTCCGCCCTGGGGGAGGTGCCGTTCGGCCTCTACTACGGCGGGGTCGACACCACCTGTCTGTTCTTGGCCCTGGCCGGGGCCTATGCCCGGCGCAGCGGCGATCTGGAGCTGATCCGGGCCATCTGGCCCAATCTGGTGGCCGCCGCCGACTGGATGCGGGACTCGGGCGACTCCAACGGCGACGGCCTGATCGACTATGCCCGGGCCGCCGAGACCGGCCTGTCCAACCAGGGCTGGAAGGATTCCGAGGACTCGATCTTTCACAAGGATGGACGCTTTCCCAAGGGGCCGGTCGCCCTGCTGGAGGTGCAGGGCTATGCCTTTGCCGCCTGGCAGGCCATGGCCGATCTCGGGCGGCGGCTGGACGACCCTCGTGCTGCGGAATGGCACGAACGGGCCGAGACGCTGCGGGCCCAGGTCGAGGACCGGTTCTGGCTGGAGAAGGAGGGGTTCTATGCCATCGCCCTCGACGGCGACGGCGTCCCCTGCGAGGCCATCGCCTCAAACGCCGGCCACCTGCTGTTCACCGGCCTGGCCCACCCCGAGCGGGCCGAACGGGTCAGCCGACGCCTGCTGTCAGGCGAGTTTCGCACCGGCTGGGGCCTGCGGACCCTGGCGCGGGGCCAGGCCCGGTTCAATCCGATGAGCTATCACAACGGCTCGGTCTGGCCGCACGACACCGCCATGGGGGCCGCCGGCATGGCCCACTATGGCGAGCGCGACGCGGTGGCCCTGCTGATGGGTGAGATCTATTCGGCCGCCAGCCATTTCAACATGCGGCTGCCCGAGTTGTTCTGCGGCTTCGAGCGCCAGCCGGGCGAGGCCCCGATCGCCTATCCGGTCGCCTGCCTGCCCCAGGCCTGGGCGGCGGGATCGGTGTTCCTGATGATGCAGGCGGTGCTGGGTCTGCGCATCGACGCCTTCGAACAGACGGTGACCATCGTCAGTCCGTCCCTGCCGACCGGAATGGAGCGGCTGACGGTGACCGGTCTGCAGGTCGGTGAGGCCCGCACAGACCTGCTGTTCCGGCGGATCGGCGATCAGGTGGCGGTGACGCCGCGCAACAAGGTCGGCGACCTCAGGATCGTAACGCTGCGCTAGACCGCCGGGACGTAATCGCACCACCGACGGCGAGGCCCAGCGCCTTGCGGAACACGGTCGGCAGGTCGGCCAGAGCCTGTTCCGGGGCGGTCCAGACGAAATCGCCCGACCCTGTCGCCGTCCGGACCTCCAGCGTCAGGGCGAAATGGGTGAAGACATGGGTGATCGTCCCCGCCGCCCCCCAGTCGGCGGCGGCCGGCGGGACGGCCTCGGCGGGCACCGGCTGCCAGTCCGAGGTCGGCAGGCCCAGCATCCCGCCCAGCAACCCCTTGTCCGGCCGCGGCACCAGGGCGACCCGGCCCCGGTCGTCGAACAGCACGAACACCGTGCCGTGGCGGCGCGGGCGGTCAGCCCTGGCCGTCTTCAGCGGATAGCGTTCGGGTGCCCCGCCCGCAAAGGCGGCGCAATGGTCGGTCAACGGGCAGACCGCACACAGCGGCGTCCGCGGGCGACAGACGGTGGCCCCCAGATCCATCAGGGCCTGGGGCCAGTCGCCGGGGCGATCATCGGCGATCAGGGCCGCCGCCAGACGTTTCAGCTCGGGCTTGGCGGCCGGCAGGGGCGTCTCGACCGCGTACAGCCGGGCCATGACCCGTTCGACATTGCCGTCGACGACATTGGCAGGCCGGTCAAAGGCGATGGCGGCCACGGCGGCGGCGGTATAGGCCCCGACCCCTGGCAGGGCCAGCAGGGCGGCCTCGGTATCGGGAAAGACGCCGTCGTGGTCGGCGCTGACCGCCCGGGCGCAGGCCAGCAGGTTGCGGGCGCGGGCGTAGTAGCCGAGCCCGGCCCAGGCGGCCATGACCTCGGCATCCGGGGCGGCGGCCAGGGCCCCGACCGTCGGCCAGCGCTGAAGGAAGCTCAGGAAATACGGCGTGGCGTGGGGCACGGTGGTCTGCTGCAACATCACCTCGGACAGCCAGATCCGGTAGGGATCCTTCAGCCCACGGTCCGTCGGCCCGCTGCGCCACGGCAGGGACCGGGCATGGGCGTCATACCAGCCCAGCAGGGCGGCGCGGATCACGGGGATGTCACAGGGGACGGATGCCATCCCGCGCGCTATACAGGCGAAATGCGCCGCGATCTGCCCACTGACAGCGAAGTGCGCGAGATCCTCTCGCGCCGCCGGACGCGGCCCCTGCCCCGGTCCGCGCCGCAGGCCGGCCGCGCCCTGGCCCCGCTGATCAAACAACTGGACGCGAAATTCGGCCGCAGCGCCGGGACGCTGGAGCCGCGCTGGCGCGAGATCGTCGGCGACCGACTGGCCCGGGTGACGCGGCCGCAGAAATTGACCCGCGGCAAGGGCGGGGCCGGCGGTACGCTGGAACTGCGCGTGGCGGGCCCGGCCGCCCTGCTGGTGCAGCACCAGTCCGAAGACATCCTGGCCCGGGTCAATCTGTTCCTGGGCCCGGGCAGCGTCGACCGGCTGCGCATCGCCCAGGGCCCGATCAAGCCGCCGTCGGACCTGGCCCGGCCGGTCAATCGTATCGGCCCCCCGGCCCCGCCCCTGTCCGCCTCGGCCGAGGCTGAACTGGACGCCTCGCTCGCCCCGGCCCCGGATGGGCTGAAAGCCGCGCTGCAGCGGCTGGGACGGGCAGTTCTGGCCACGGACAAGCCGGGGAGCGATAACCGTCGCCGTTGACAAAACTTTGCCGCACCTGTTCTCGAAAATCATCGACACGCGCGTTTCCGGGGGAATCGCGCGATCGTCCCCGAAACCGCCCCCCGCTTCAAGGAAGCCGTCCATGCGCGATAAGATCACCGGCAAGTTTCGCTACGGCACCATGAGCCGCCGCGCGGCCCTGACCGCCGCCGCCCTGACCACCATGGCTGCCCTCGCCGGTTGCAGCGGTGCCGGGTCCGGTGGGGCGGCCGAAGGCGACATGGCCCTGGGCGCCCCCGAGGGTGCCAAGGTCACGGTGATCGAATATGCGTCGGTCACCTGCAGCCACTGCGCCGTCTGGCAGGAGCAGGTCTGGCCCCAGTTCAAGACCCGCTATGTCGACACCAACAAGGTCCGCTACATCTTCCGCGAGTTCCCGACGCCGCCCGCCGACATCGCCGCCGCCGGCTTCCTGATCGCCCGCTGCGCCGGCGAGGACAAATATTTCGACGTGATCCACGAGATCATGGCCAGCCAGCGCGAATGGCAGGCCGGTGTGCCGCCACGCTCGACCCTGGTCCGCGTCGCCACCGGTGCCGGGCTCAGCGAACAGCAGTTCCAGGCCTGTGTCAGCGACGAGGCCGCGATCAAGGCCCTGGACGCGCGGGTCAAGGCCGGCGTTGACGCCGGCGTCAACTCGACCCCGACCTTCCTGGTCAATGGCACCCGGGTGATCGACACCTCGCTGGAAAGCCTGTCGACGGCGATCGACGCCGAACTGGCCAAGGGCTGAACCGGTGACCGTGGTCCGGCGGCTGGTCCTGTCGATGCTGATGCTGGCGTTCACGCCGGTGTCGGCCCTGGCCGGGTCGCCGCCGGCCGTCACCGCCGGTGACCGGTTCATCGGTCGCGCCGATGCCCCGGTCACCGTGGTGGAATATGCGTCATTCGCCTGTTCCCACTGCGCGGACTGGCATCTGGTCGTCTATCCCGAGTTCAAGCGTCGCTTCATCGACACGGGTCAGGTCCGGCTGGTGTTCCGCAACCTGCCGACGGCCCCGACGGAAATCGCCCTGCCCGCCGCGGCCCTGGCGCGATGCGCCGCACCCGAGCGCTTCTATGATGTGGCCGGGGCCCTGATGCAGGGGCAGCGGGCGGTACTCTATGGCGGCGACCGGGGCGTCTGGTACGACAACGGCGTCGCTGTCAGCGGCCGGACACGGGCCCAGATCGATGCCTGTGTCGCCCTGCCCGCCACCCGGGCCGCCATTGAGGCCGACATCGACGGGGCCGTCGCCGCCGGGGTCGACAGCACCCCGACCCTGTTCGTCAACGGCCGTCAGGTGGCGGACCGCAGCATGGGCGGTCTGGCCGCAATGATCACCCCGCTCGTCGCCGCGCACTAACCGGGGGGCGGGAACCGTAATGCAGTTCCAGCGCCTCCGACTCGTCGGCTTCAAATCCTTCGTCGACCCGGCCGAATTCCATATCGAGCCGGGCCTGACCGGGATCGTCGGCCCCAACGGCTGCGGCAAGTCCAATGTGCTGGAAGGCCTGCGCTGGGTCATGGGGGCCAATTCGGCCAAGGCCATGCGCGGCCAGGGCATGGATGATGTGATCTTCGCCGGGGCCGCCGACCGCCCGCCGCGCAGCCATGCCGAGGTCCAGCTGACCATCGACAATGCCCAGCGCAAGGCCCCCCAGCCCTTCACCGACAGCCCGATGCTGGAGGTGTCGCGCCGCATCGACCGGGGCCAGGGGTCGACCTATCGCATCAACGGCAAGGAGGTGCGGGCCCGTGACGTCCAGCTGCTGTTCGCCGACGCCTCGACCGGGGCCAACAGCCCGGCCCTGGTGCGCCAGGGCCAGATCAGCGAGTTGATCGCCGCCAAGCCGCAGAACCGTCGCCGCATCCTAGAGGAGGCCGGCGGCGTGGCCGGCCTGCACACGCGCCGCCATGAGGCCGAGCTGCGGCTGAAGGCGGCCGAAACCAATCTGGACCGGCTGGACGACATCGGCCGCGAACTGGAGACGGCGCTGACGCGGTTGAAGCGCGAGGCGCGCCACGCGGAGAAATACAAGAAGATCTCGGCCGAGATCCGCGCCCTGCAGGCGGCCCTGCTGTTCGTGCGCTGGAATGACGCGCGCGTGGCCGCCGAGGGCGCGGCCACAGAACTGGCCGAGGCCGAACGGGTCGTGGCCGACACCACCGGAGCGGCGGCCCGGGCCCAGACCGCGGCCCTGACAGCCCAGGACGGACTGAAGCCGGCCCGCGAGGAGGATGCAGTGGCCGGGGCCCTGCTGCATCGCGCCTCGCTGGAGCGCGACCGACTGGACATGGCCGAACAGGCCGCGCGGGCCGAGGTCGAACGCCTGACCACCGAATTGGCGCGGATCGCCGCCGACAGCATCCGCGAGGCCGAAATGGCCGGAGATTCAGCCGCCGAGCTGGAGCGACTGGGCAGCGCCATTGCCGGGCTGGAGGCCGAGATCGCCGCCGCCCCGACGCGGACCCCCGAACTGGAACAGGCCCTCGCCACGGCCGAGGCCGGACGGGCTGCCGCCGATGCCGAGGTCGAACGGGTCGCCGGAACGGTGGCCTCGGTCGAGGCCCGGGCCAATGCGGAAACCGCCCGCAAACGCGATGCCGAGGCCCGGCTGGAGCGGGCGACCGCCGCCCTCGACAGCGCCCGCCGTGAGCGGGCGGCCCTGGGACCGCTGGAAACGCCGGAACTGGCCGCCGCCCGGGAGACCCTGGACCGGACCCAGGCCGACCTGCTGGCGGCGCGGACCGCCGTCGAGACCGTCGAGGCCGCGCGCGGCGATCGGGCGCGCGAGGAACAGGCTGCCCGCACTGCCGCCCGCGCCGCCGAGGACCGGCTGGGGCGGCTGCAGACCGAGGCGCGCGGCCTGGCCCAGCTGTTGACCACGGGCAAGCGCGACCATCCCCCGGCCCTGGACCGGGTCAGTGCCGACAAGGGCTATGAGGCCGCGCTGGCGGCGGCCCTGGGCGATGATCTGGATGCGGCCCTGGACAAGGCGGCGGCGGCCTACTGGGCCGGGGCCGCGGTGCCGAGTCCGGCCTGGCCGACCGGCGTGCGTCCGCTGTCGAACCATGTGCGCGCGCCGGACCAGCTGGCCGCGCGTCTGGCCCTGTGCGGCGTGACCGACCGCGGCACCATCGCCGCCCTGGCCGCTGCCCTGCCCGTCGGGGCGCGTCTGGTGACGGTCGAGGGTGACCTGTACCGCTGGGACGGGTTCGTAACCCGGGCCGAGGCCCCGCGCCCGGCAGCGGTCCGGCTGGAACAACGCACCCGGCTCGCCGAGCTGGAAGCCGGGATCGACCAGGGCCGGCCGGCGCTGGAGGCGGCGCAGGCGGCGCTGAAGACCGCCACCGAAGCCTTCCGTCAGTCCGAAGAGGCGGTGAAGACCGCGCGGCTGGCCCCGTTCGCCGCCGACAAGGCCGCCACGGCCGCCCGCGATCGCGTCGAGACCCTGGGCCGGGACCAGGCCCGGCGCGAGGCCCGGGCCCAGGCGCTGGACGAAACCCTGGTCCGGCTGGAGACCGAGGTCGCAGCGGCCGGAACGGCGCTGGACGAGGCCCTGTCGGTCGAATCCCCGTCGGAGACCCTGGACGGGCTGCGGGCAGAACTGGCCGGAGTCCGGGCGGCAGCCGAGACCGCGCGCGGTCTGGCGGCCCAGGCCCGGGCCGACCGCGACGCCGAGGCGCGGGAGCGGGCCGGACGCGAGGTCCGGCTGGCCGGACTGGCGCGCGAGCGCGACGGCTGGAGCGGGCGGGCCCGTGACAGCGCCGCGCGCGTGGTCACCCTCGACAAGGACCGGGATCGCACCGCCGCCCTGCTGAAACAGGCCGAAGGCGCGCCCGAGGCCCTGGCGGCCAAACGCTCCTCCCTGCTGGACGCCCTGGCCACCGCCGAGATCCGCCGCAAGGCTGCCGGCGACGCCCTGGCCGTGGTCGAGACCGCCGCGGTCGAGGCCGACCGCACCGCGCGCGCCGCCGAAGGCGCGGCATCCGCGGCCCGTGAGGCCCGGGCCGGTCTGGCCGCGCGGGCCGAGGCCACCGCCGAACGCCTGACCGAGGCCGAGACGACGGTGCGCGAGACCGCCCAGATGTCGCCCGAGGACCTGGGCCGGAAACTGACTGACGACGCCATCGCCCGCCCGCCGGACGCGGCCGGGGCCGAGAGCCTGCTGTTCGGACTGGAACGCGAGCGGGACGCCCTGGGGGCGGTCAATCTGCTGGCCGAGGAGGAGGCCGAGGAATACGGCGGCCGGCTGAACAGCATGCGGCTGGAGCGGTCCGACCTGACCGGGGCGATCGCCAAATTGCGCGATGGTATCGACGAGCTGAATGCCGAGGGCCGCGAACGTCTGATCGCCGCCTTCGACATCATCAATGATAATTTCAAGGCGCTGTTCGAGGCCCTGTTCGACGGCGGCCAGGCCGAGCTGAAACTGGTCGAGAGCGACGATCCGCTGGAGGCCGGGCTGGAGATCTTCGCCTGCCCGCCGGGCAAGCGGCTGTCGGTGATGAGCCTGATGTCGGGCGGCGAACAGGCGCTGACGGCGGCGGCGCTGATCTTCGCCGTCTTCCTGGCCAATCCGGCCCCGGTCTGCGTGCTGGACGAGGTCGACGCCCCGCTGGACGATGCCAATGTCGACCGCTTCTGCCGGATGCTGGACGAGATGCGCAACCGCACCGACACCCGCTTTATCGTGATCACCCACAATCCGGTGACGATGAGCCGGATGGACCGTCTGTACGGCGTGACCATGCCCGAGCGGGGGGTGTCGCAACTGGTCAGCGTCGACCTGACCCAGGCCGAGAAACTGGTCGCCTAGGCGGGACGGCTGGTCGACCGGCGCGCACGGCGACGCCGCGCGGCGCGCAGATCGGCGAGTGCCGGTCCCAGCAGGCTCCACGGCTCGACACAGTAGCGGGTGAACAGCCGTTTCGGGTCGACGACCAGACGGAACAGCCATTCCAGGCCCAGTCGCCCCATCCAGCGCGGCGCGGCCCGCTGCACACCGGCCTCATAGTCGAAGGCGGCCCCGACCGACAGGATGACCGCACACGGCAGGCTGGCGATATTGTCGACAATCCAGGCCTCCTGGCGCGGCATACCCATGCCGACGAACAGGATATTGGGCTGGAAATCATTCACGGCTGCCACGACACGGGCGTTGTCAGCGGAGCCCGGGGTCATATCGAAATAGCCGTCCTGGACCGCGATCGTGGCCCCGGGCGCGCGGACCGAGAGCCGCTGGGCAGCCCGTTCGGCGACGCCGGGTGCGCCGCCGACATACATGACGCGCCAGGCCTCGCGATTGGCCAGACTCCAGAAATGGTCGCGCCAGTCCAGATAGGTACAGCGATGGAAGGGACGGCTGGACAGGCCCAGAAGACGGCCGAACCACACCAGCGGGGTCGAATCCAGCTGGGTCAGGTCCGCGCGCTGGAAGAAGCGCCGCAGGGCCGGATCGCGACGGATCAGATACAGGCTGTGCAGGTTGTGGTTGGCGACGACCGATTTGCGCCCGGCCCGGACCCAGCGTTCGATATGGTGCATGACCTCTTCGGGCCGGACCAGATCGACGGGCTCCCCCAGCAGGGTGACGGTCTCTTCCGGACGGCGCTGGGCCCGGAACAGGCTGCGCGCGAGTCGACGACGGTCCGGAAGGGCCGCGGCAAGATCAAAGCCTGTGCGCTCGTGAAACATAAGGCCACGCTACAGCCTGTGTCTGTAGGTCAGGTTTTCGAAGGCGGTTAACGCCGGGTTGCCGTCCCGGCCGCCGTGGCCTCGACCTGGTCGGCCAGCCGGGCCGCCGCATCGGGCAGGGCCACGGACCGGGCCCCGGCCGCCATCGTCGCCAGTCGGGCCGGGTCAGACAGGACGGCGGCGAGGCTGGCGGTCAGGGTCTCCACGCTCGCCTCATCCTCGAGGATCATCACCGCCCCGCCGGCATTGACCAGCCCGCCGGCATTGAAGCGCTGGTGATCGTCCATGGCGATCTTCAGCGGGATCAGCAGCGACGGCAGGGCGGCGACGGCCAGTTCCGAACAGGTCGAGGCCCCGGCCCGGCCGATGACCAGATGCACCGACGACAGACGCGCGGCCATGTCGGTGAAGAAGGGCGCGACCTCGGCCTCGATTCCGGCCTCGCGATAGATGGCCTCGGCGGCCTCCAGCGTCTCGGGGCGGGACTGCTGCTGCACCACCAGACGGCTACGAACGGCCGGTGGCAGGGCCGCCAGGGCCCGCGGCGCGACCTCGGACAGGATGCGGGCCCCCTGGCTGCCGCCGGTGATCAGGACGCGGATCGGACCCGTCGCCGTCGGGGCCTTGTAGGGGCGATCGTACAGGGCCCGGATGTCCGGGCGCACCGGATTGCCGACCAGATGGACCCGGGACGCCAGCGGGGCCGGAACCCGTTCCAGCACCGGAAAGGACGAGGCGAGCGCCTTCACATACGGGGCCAGGATGCGATTGGTGCGGCCGAGGACGGCATTCTGTTCGTGCAGCAGGGTCGGCCGGCCCTGGCTGATCGCCGCCAGCAGGGCCGGGGCCGAGGGATAGCCCCCGAAGCCCACGGCCACGTCCACGTTCAGCCGACGGAAGGCCGAACGCGCCTGCAGCACGCCCCGACCGATGGCCAGACCCGCCTTCGCCAGACCGATCGGGCCGGAGCCGGTAGCGGCGTCCAGCGCCAGCCGTTCCTCGGCCGGAAAGGCTCCGGCATACTGCTCACCGCGCCGGTCCGTGGCCAGAACGATGCGCCAGCCGCGTGAGGCCAGCTCGCGGGCCAGGGCCTCGGCCGGGAACATATGGCCACCGGTGCCTCCGGCGGCGACGACACAGACTTTCGCAGACATGGACACTCCGAGTTTGCCCCGCCTCCTTACGTCACGCTCGCGACCGTGCCGAGGGCGGGCGCGCGAAATCAGGGCAGCAGGCGGCGGCGCTGGGGCAGGCTGGCCCCCGGCTCATAGGCCCCGGGGCGACGACGGGTCAGGGCCAGGGCGAACCCCATGGTCAGGCCCATGGCCAGCATCGACGACCCGCCGTAGCTGATGAAGGGCAGGGTCATCCCCTTGGTCGGGATCAGGTTCAGGTTCACCGCCACATTGATACAGGCCTGCAGCCCGATCAGGATGAACAGACCGGCCGCGGCCGTCTGTTCGAACGGATCATTCAGCTTCATCGCCCGGCTCATGCCGCGCAGGACGATGAAGGCGTAGAGGCCGATCATGGTCAGGGACAGGACCAGGCCGAACTCCTCTGCCCCGACCGAATAGATGAAGTCGGTATGCAGGTCGGGGACGTGGCGTTTCATCACCCCCTCGCCGACCCCGCGTCCGACCAGACCGCCGGCGCGAATCGCCTCGGAGGCGCGGTCGACCTGGTGGGTGTCCTCAACACCCGGCGAGATGAATTTGGCCAGACGTGTGCGCACATGCTCGAACAGGAAATAGATCGAGAACATACCGGCCAGCACCATCCCCCCCAGCACCGCCATCCATTTCAGCGGCACCCCGGCCATGAAGAAGACGGCCATGAAGGTGGTGGTGATCAGCAGGGTCTGGCCGATGTCCGGCTGGATCAGCAGCAGGAAAACAGTGGCCGCATAGAAGCCGAAAGCGATCGAGACGCCGGGCACCCCCTGCCCCTTCTGGGTCTCGGCGAACATCCAGGCGGCAAAGACGATCAGGGCCGGCTTGGCGAATTCGGACGGCTGCAGGCTGAACGGGCCCAGGTTGATCCAGCGCGCTGCCCCCTTCACCGTGTCACCGATAAAGGGCAGCAGGGCCATGACCACCAACGCCCCGCACAGGGCCAGGACGGCGATGCGCCGCACGCCGCGTGGCGACAGCAGGGAGGTGGTCAGCATGATGCCGAGGCCCAAGAAGGCCCAGATGAGCATCCGCCACGAATAGTGGAACGGGTCGGTAATCGACTCATCGGCGAGGATGGCCGCGGGGCTGGAGGCAAAGCTGAGCGCGACGCCCAGCCCCATCAGACCGAGCGCCGCGCCCAGCAGGCCACGGTCGACGGTCCAGAACCATTTGGCGATCGGGCCCTGGTCGTTGCGCGAGAAGGCGGGGGTATAGCCGTGGGTCATGCGCTCGCCGCCGGGGTTGCGCCCAGCGCCAGGACCGCGGCGCGGAACGCCTCGCCCCGGGCCTCGAAGTCGTGATACTGGTCGAAACTGGCGGCGGCGGGCGACAGCAGGACGACCTGCGGCCCGTCGGTTTCGGCGACCTCGGCCGCGTCGGCGGCGGCCTGGGCCACGGCCGCGGCCATGTCGCCGCTGATCTGGTGCGACACGCCGGACAGGGTGCGGGCGAAGTCCGGTGCCGCCTCGCCGATCAGATAGGCCCGGGCGACCCGGGGAAACAGGTCGGCCAGATCGTCGATCCCGCCGGTCTTGGCCCGGCCGCCGGCGATCCAGAACACCGACGGATAGCTGAGCAGCGCCTGCCGCGCGGCGTCGGTATTGGTGGCCTTGGAATCATTGATGAAGCGCACGGCACCGAGGGTGGCGACGGGCTCCATCCGGTGGGCGAGGCCGGGGAAGGTCATCAGGCCCTTGGCCGCCACCTCGCGCGGCACGCCCAACGCCCGGGCCGCGCCCCAGGCGAAGGCGGCATTCTGGGCGTTGTGCCGACCGGGCAGCGAGCGGGCGGTGGACAGGTCGAGGTCTGGCTCGCCCTCAACCTTCAACACACCGTCGCCCGCCCCTATTCCGTGCATCCCCGCGAAGGCGGGGACCCAGGCTTTGGCCCCGTACCCGGTGACTGCGTGCCCATCGGCCGCGCCTGCAATACCGGTGCGGTCGCGCAAACCTGGGTCCCCGCCTTCGCGGGGCTGCACGGATGTGGATACGGTCGTGACCCGGTGGCCGGCGGCAGCGAGATCACGGGCCAATGTCCGCCCCCAATTCTCGTCCGTGCCGACCAGGGCCACGGCCTGCGGGCCCAGCGCCTGAAACAACCGCGCCTTGGCCGCCACATAGCCGTCCATCCCGCCGTGCCGGTCCAGATGGTCGGGGCTGATATTGGTCAGGATGGCCACGTCCGGGGCGAAACTGGTGGTCAGGTCCAGCTGGTAGCTCGAAACCTCGATCACATAGACGGCCTTCGCCGGAGCGCGGACCTTCAGGTCCGCCTCTTGCCCGCCGTCCGTGGGCGGACCTGAAGGTCCGCGCTCCCGGAAGCCCGGCAGGGCGAGGACACCGATGCCGATATTGCCCCCGACATGGACGGTCAGACCCGCCTGCTGCAGCACCCAGCCGATCAGGGCCGTGGTCGTCGACTTGCCGTTGGTGCCGGTGATGGCCACCACCTTCGGCCGGTCGGCTTGCGGCAGGGCCGCGATGGCGCGGGCGAACAGTTCGATGTCGCCGATGACCGGGACCCCGGCCTCGGCGGCCTTCACCACGGTCCAGTGCGGCACCGGATGGGTCAGGGGCGCGCCGGGCGACAGGACCAGGGCTGCGAAGCCCGACCAGTCGGCCACGGTCAGGTCCTCGACATCGAAGCCCTCGGCCTGGGCCTGCATGCGGCTGGAGACGCTGTCGTCCCACAACACCGGCCGGGCCCCGCCGGCCTTCAGCGCGCGCGCGGCCGTGATCCCCGACCGTCCCAGGCCGAAGACCGCGATGCGCCGCCCTTCGAAACCGGGAACGGGGATCATGGCGCTATCGCAGCTTCAGCGTGGCCAGACCGGCCAGGGCCAGCATGGCCGAAACGATCCAGAAGCGGATCACCACCGTCGATTCCGGCCAGCCCAGTTTTTCGAAATGGTGGTGGATCGGGGCCATCAGGAAGATGCGCTTCTTCGTGGCCTTGAAATAGGCGACCTGGATCATGACCGAGGCGGCCTCGATCACGAACAGGCCGCCGACGATGCCCAGCACCAGCTCATGCTTGGTGGCCACGGCGATCGCGCCCAGCGCGCCGCCCAGGGCCAGCGATCCGGTGTCGCCCATGAAGATCTTGGCCGGGGGCGCATTGTACCAGAGGAAGCCCGTGCCCCCGCCGATGATCGCCGCGCAGAACACCGCCAGCTCACCCGCGCCGGGCACGTGGTGGATCTGCAGATATTCCGAGAAGATGAAATTGCCGACCAGATAGGTGATCATGCCGAAGGCGGCCGCGGCCATCATCACCGGCACGATGGCCAGGCCGTCGAGACCGTCGGTCAGGTTCACCGCATTGGAGAAGCCGACGATCGTGAAGGCGGCGAACACCACATAGAACCAGCCGATGTTCAGCAGCACCGCCTTGAAGAAGGGGAAGGCGATCGAGGTTTCCAGATTGGGCGTGGTCGGCGAGGCCGTCATCCACAGCACGGTCAGAACCCCGGCGACCACGGCGATGGCGGTCTGGGCCAGCAGCTTCTGTTTCGAGGACAGGCCGGCCGAAGTCTGTTTGGTGACCTTGGCATAGTCGTCGATGAAGCCCAACACCCCGAAGGCCGCCGTCACCAGCGACACGATCCAGATATAGGGATTGGTCAGGTCGCCCCACAGAAAGACGGCGACGGCGATCCCGGCCAGGATCATCAGCCCGCCCATGGTCGGGGTGCCGACCTTGGACAGGTGACTGACGGGACCGTCGGCACGGATCGGCTGGCCCTTGCCCTGTTTGGCCCGCATCCAGGCGATGAACCGACTGCCCATGGCCACCGCGACGATCATGGCCGTGGCCATGGCCAGGGCGACCCGCACCGTCTGGTACTGAACCAGATTCAGCAGCGGATAATCCTGAGCGATATCCGCGTAGTAGAGGTAGAGCAGGTAGAACATCAGACGCTCCCTATTGCGTCGTTAAACCGGGCGTCGTGACGGCGTTCGAGGTCGGCCAGGGCGGCGGCGACCAGGGAGGCTTTCGATCCGTTGGAGCCCTTGACCATGACCACGTCACGGGGGTTCACCAGATCATCGGCATGTTCGGCGAGTTCGGCGGCGGTGGCGAACCACAGGCCACGGCGTTCAGGGGCCACGGCCTCGTACAGATGGCGCATCTGCGGCCCGGCGGCGTGGACCACATCGATGGCGGCGGCCTCGATCACCTCGGCCAGACCCTCGTGCAGGGCGCGCGACTGGTCGCCCAGTTCCAGCATGTCCGACAGGACGATGACCCGCCGCCCGCCCGAGGCGACGGCCCGCGCCCCGAGGCTGAGGAAACCGGCCCGCATCGACAGCGGATTGGCGTTGTAGCTCTCGTCGATCAGGGTGAAGGCCCCGCCCGTGACGTTGACGCTGCGGATCTGGCCACGGCCGACCAGGGGTTCGAAGTCCGACAGGGCGGCCAGGGCCGTCTCGATCGGCACGTCCAGTGCCTCCAGCATCAGGATCACGGCCAGGCTGTTCAGCCCCCAGTGGAAGCCCGACTGGCGCAGGTTGAAATGATGGGTACGGCCGCGCACCTCGGCCGAGACCCGCGCGCCGTCGGGACCGGGCCGGAAATCAATCAGCCGCGCGTCATGGCCGGGTTCGGAGCCGAAGGTCGCGATCCGGGCCCCCGCATGCAGGGCCGCCTGGTGCAGCATCGGCTGCCACGGATTGTCGCCGTTGATCACCGCCATGCCGCCGGGGCCGAGGCCTTCGAAGATGGCTGATTTCTCGCGGGCGACGCCGGTCTCGCCGTCGCTGAACCCCTCGATATGGACCGGGCCGACCGTGGTCACACAGGCGGCGTGGGGCTGGACCATCCGGCTCAACGGACCGATCTCGCCGGGCGCGTTCATGCCGATCTCGAACACGGCCCGCTCGACCGAGGCCGGCATCCGGGCCAGGGTCAGGGGCACGCCGATATGGTTGTTGTAGCTCTTGATCGAGGCATGGGCCGGACCGGCCAGGTCGAGCCCGGCCTTGATCGCCTGGGTCACGCTGGTCTTGCCGACCGAGCCGGTCACGGCCCCGCGCCGGACCTGCGGAGCCCGGTCGCGGGCGGCCGCCCCCAGGGCCTCAAGCGCGCGCAGGGTGTCGGGCACGACGATACAGGGACCGCCGTCGACCGGATGTTCAACCAGGGCCCCGGCCGCACCGGCGGCGAAGGCCGAGGCGGCGAATTCATGACCGTCACGCGCGCCGCGCAGGGCGATGAACAGGTCGCCCGGCACGATCTCGCGGCTATTATAGGTGATGCCGTTGGCCTGAAAGGCCCCGCCTTCGATCCGGCCACCGGTGGCCAGGGCGATGTCGGGGGCGGTCCAGAGGGGCGGTTGGGAGTCAGGCATGAACGCGGAGGGCCTCGGTCGCGACGGTGGCGTCGTCGAACGGATGAGTCATCCCGCCAACGATCTGACCCTGTTCATGCCCTTTTCCGGCGATGACCACCACATCCCCGTCACGCATCATGGCCACGGCCTCGGCGATGGCGGCGGCGCGGTCGCCGATCTCCTGCGCGTCGGGACAGCCGGCCCGGACCGCCTTGCGGATGGCGGCGGGATCCTCGGACCGGGGATTGTCGTCGGTGACGATGGCCACATCGGCCAGACGCCCGGCGATCTCGCCCATCAGCGGCCGTTTGGCCCGGTCACGATCGCCGCCGGCCCCGAACACCACGATCAGCCGACCGCGGGCATGGGGCCGCAGGGCGGTGAGAACCGTCTCGAGCCCGTCCGGCGTGTGGGCATAGTCGACATAGACCTCGCCCCGGGTCGCGCCGGGGATACGCTGCAGCCGACCTTCCGCGCCCTGCAGGGTCGACAGGGCGGCAAGGACCCGATCGGGCGACTCGCCGGCGGCGATGCACAGGCCCGCCGCGACCAGGGCGTTCGAGGCCTGGAAGGCCCCGGCCAACGGCAGCAGCACGTCGTGCAGTTCACCCCGGACATCGATGGTCAGTCGCTGACCCTCGGCGGTCGGACGGCGCTCGACCAGGGTCAGGTCGCGCCCGCGCTGGCCGACGCCCAGCAGGCCCAGCCCCGACATGATGCTGGCCGAGGCGAAGCTGGAATAGGTGTCGGAGTCGGCGTTCAGCACGGCGGTGCGGCCGCGCGGCAACAGGGTCTCGAACAGCCGCATCTTGGCGGCGCGATAGCCCTCCATCGTGCCGTGATAGTCGAGATGATCCTGGGACAGGTTGGTGAAGGCCGCGGCCTTCAGCGTCACCCCGTCGAGCCTGCGCTGGTCGATGCCGTGCGACGAGGCCTCCAGCGCCAGATGGGTGACGCCCTGGCCCGCGAGACGGGCCAGCAGCCGGGCAGCGTCAGCGGCGTCGGGACTGGTCAGCCCCGGCGGCGTCAGGGACTCGCAGACCTGACCGGACTGGGTCACCACTCCGAGGGTGCCCATACTGGCGGCCTTGATGTCCAGCGCCGCCCAGATCTGGCGGCAGAAGGTGGCGACCGAGGTCTTGCCGTTGGTGCCGGTGACGGCGACGCAGACGGCGGGCTGGCTCCCGTAGAAGCTGCGCGCGGCGATGGCATAGGCGCGCCGTACGTCGCCCGAGGTGACGAGGACCGGGGCCGAACCGTCGGGCGTGTCCTGGGGAGCCAGAACCGCCGCCGCGCCGCGCGACAGGGCCTGGGGAATGAAGGCGCGACCGTCAGCGACCGTTCCAGGCAGGGCCACGAACAGGGATCCCGGGGCGACCTGACGGCTGTCGGCGGTGACGCCGGTGATCACGGGATCGGAGGCGAGGTCGCGTCGCAGCAGATCGGACAGGCGCAGGCCGCTCATCGCACGACCCCGTCCGTCGCGGCCGGAACGGCGACCCGCTCGCCGAGCGCCGTGCGCCAGGCGTCGGCGCGCCGCTGGACGCCGAGGAAGGGCGCGATACGGTCGGCGATACGGCCCACGGCGGGGGCGGCGACATAGCCCCCGGTCCGCGGCCAGGCAGAGGGTTCGTCCATCAGGATCAGGATCGAATAGCGGCGTGCGTCGACCGGGCCGTCGGCGGGGAAGACGGCGGCGAAGGTGCCGACCGCATGGGTCGGGTCATAGTGGCCGCCGACCAGTTTGTTGGCCGAGCCGGTCTTGCCGCCGACCCGAAGGCCCGGGGCCTCGGCGAAGCCGCCCGAGCCGCGCACGACGTTCAGACGCAGCAGGTCGAGCAGGGTGCGCGAGGTCTCGGGCGAGACCACCTGGCGACCGCGCACCGGGGTGCCGTCACCCTTGCGCAGGGTCAGGGGAATGAAGCGACCGCCATTGGTCAGGGCCCCCATGGCCGCCGCCATCTGGGCCGGGGTGATCATGATGCCGTAGCCGAAGGAGAGTGACGCCAGGGTCGAGTCATCCCAGCGACGCGGACGCCGCGGCCGGGCCGACTCTTTCAGCTCGATCGGGGCCGCGTCCATCAGGCCGAAGCGGGTGAAATAGTCCCGCATGACCGAGCCGCCCATCTCGATCGCCAGCCGCGAGGTGCCAATGTTGGAGGAGTGGAGATAGACCTCCTCCAGCGTCATCACGCGATTCTGGGCGTGGAAGTCGGTGATCTTGCGGTTGCCGACCATGAAGGCTTCCGAGGCGTCGAACCGGGTGTTGATGTCGGCCTGGCCTGTATCGAGACCGGCGGCCACGGTGAAGGTCTTGAACACCGACCCCATTTCGTAATGGGCCGAGGTCACGCGATCGAGCCGGTCGCTGGTCGGCCAGCTGGCCAGGCCGAGGACCTCGCCGGTCTGGACATCGGTGATGATGCCGACCGCGCCCTTGGCCCCGTTGGCCTCGGCGGCGGCGGCCAGTTCATTCTCCAGCACGCCCTGGACCCGCAGGTCGATCGACAGGGCGAAGGGCACGCCGCGCGCGCCGGCCTCGCGGATCTCGTCATTGAAGGCCAGTTCGGCCCCCGAAATTCCCCGCCCGCCGGTGTCGGCGTCGCCGATGACGTGAGTGGCCGAGGTGCCCAGCGGATAGACGCGCCGGTCCTCGGGCTCGAATGACAGGCCGCCCAGCGCCAGGGCGTGGAGCCGTCGGCGCTCGGCCGGGGTCAGGCCGGGCATGACGATCAGCCGGCGGTCCCCGTTCAGCACCCGACGCAGGCGCGCCGACGACACGGCCGGGAGGGCCCGCTTGATCTGGACCGCCGCCGCCTCGCGGTCCCAGACCTCGGCCGGATCGATATAGAAGGCGTAGTGGACGATATTGGTGGCCAGCAGGGCACCGTTGCGATCGACCAGATCGCCCCGCACCAGGGCATTGGGATTGGTGGCATAGCCGCCGCCGCCGCGCGGCGACATCAGGGCCGCATGGGTCGCCCCCACGGCCAGTCCCGCGAACACCAGGGCGAACACGCCCAGGATCAGGAAGATCCGGACGCGGGCATCCTCCTCGGGCCGGGCATGGGCCCGGGCGCGACCGAAGGCATGTTCGACCCACCAGATACCCTCGGCGAACCAGCGCCAGGTCGGCGACACGCGCCGACCCGGCATCAGGCCGGGCGCGGGACGGTCATAGGCGGAATGATGGTCGTGGACGCTCATCGACCGTCCTCCGGGCCCTCAGGGGCTTCGGCGGCGGCGGCCTCGACAGACGCGGCCGTCGTCGGCGCGACGATGACGGGGCGGGGCTCGGGGATCGGCGCGATCGCGGCCAGGGCCCCCTCGTCCTTGCGGCGATGAACGTCGACCGGAGCCAGACCGGCGCTGCGCGACAGGGCCTCGAGCCGGCCGGGCTGCTCCAGCCGGGCGACCTCGGCCCGCAACAGCCGCACCCGCTCGCCGTTGTCGTCGATCTGCCGCTCCAGCTCGCTGATGCGCACGCCCTCACGGGCCGCGCCAGCCTTGGCCACATAGACCGAGAAAATCATGATCGCGACCAGCAGCACGCCGATGATCTCGACCCAGCGAACGCCCTGGACCTTCCAGTCAAACAGACGCTGCAGGCCGTTGCGGGGGGCGGTCCACATCGTCATGCGGCAATCCCTCCCCACGGGGCGGCATCAGTCCGGACGGCGGCGCGCAGCTTGGCCGAACGGGCCCGGGGGTTGGCGTCCAGCTCGTACTGGTCGGCCTCGTGCGCGCCCTTGAACTGCAGGGTGAAGCTGGGCTTGCGGGTCTCGATCGCCACCGGGGCGTGCCGCGAGCCGCCGGGGGCATTGCCGGTCCGCTCGGTCAGGAAGGCCTTGACGATCCGGTCCTCCAGCGAATGGAAGGTCACCACCACCAGACGGCCGCCGGGGGACAGGCAGGCCTCGGCCGCCTCGAGCCCGGCCCGCAACTCGCCCAGCTCGTCATTGACGGCGATACGCAGGGCCTGGAACACACGGGTGGCCGGATGGATCGGCGCGCCGCGACGACCGCCCAGCGCCTTTTCGACCACGGCGGCGAGATCCAGCGTGCGTTCGAACGGCTGTTCGACGCGGCGGCGCAGGATGGCGGTGGCGACCCGGCCCGACTGACGCTCGTCGCCGTACAGTTTGAAGATATGGGCCATCGGCCCGTGATCCCAGGTGTTGACGATGTCGGCGGCCGTCTCGCCCTCATCGCCCATCCGCATGTCCAGCGGCCCGTCACGCATGAAGGAGAAGCCGCGCTCGGCCTGGTCCAGCTGCATCGACGAGACACCGATATCGAAGACCACCCCGTCGAGCCGGTCGCGACCACTGTCGGCGAAGGCGGCAGCCAGGCCCGAAAAGGGGGTGCGCACCAGGGTGAACTGGCCCGGATAGTCGTTGGCGACCGCCTCGGCATAGGGCTGGACCGTCGGATCACGATCGAGGGCGATCACCTCGGCCCCGGTGGCCAGGATGGCCCGCGTATAACCGCCGGCCCCGAAGGTGGCGTCGATGATCACATCGCCGGGCACCGGAGCCAGGGCGGCAATGACCTGGTCGATCAGGACGGGGGCGTGCGGCGCGCTCATCCGGCACCGCCCGGCTTGATCGCCTGACGCCGCATTTCGCCGAACTGGGCCAGGCCGTCGCGCGCCGCGCGACGTTGTTCGGCCCGGTGCGCTTCCCATTTGTCGCGGGCCCAGATCTGGAACCGGTCGCCGACCCCGTAGAGAACGACCGCCTCGGACAGCTCGGCCTCGGCGCACAGGGATTCCGGCAGGGTGATACGGCCGCCGGAGTCATAGGCCAGGGCCTTCTGCTCGCCGTAGATCGCGGCCTCCAGGGCCGAGCGGTACGGGTCGCCGAACGGCAGGCTCTCGATCACGCCCCGGTATTCGGCGAACAGCCGGTCACCACCGGCCTCGAGGCAGTCGGCTTCAATGGAAGGGAAGCAGAAGACGCCGTGTTCCGCGCCGTTTTCGGCCGTGCGGAATTCCTGGGGGATCAAGAGACGGCGCTTGCCGTCCAGCTGCTTCTCGAAGGTCGAGAGAAACACGCCCTGCCCTATCGGACCCTTAGGTCCGCCCCTGAAATCCGTGACGTGCCCTATGCGACGTCGCTCAGCCCCAAATCATGCCATTGGGATAGCATGGGATCAGATGGGCCTCAATGGGATTAGTTGACGCTTTTTAACCAAGTTCGGTCACGGCAGACAGCATCGTGCGCAGAAATTGGGAACATACACAGAACACACCAAGTATAAACACCCTGTGGACAGAGAATGCCCCCGTCGGGAGAGCGGTGTGTTAACGGCCCGGCCTCGGCCCCAGTCGATGCGAAGGGAAAATGTCAGACGGCCTGTAAGCCGGGTTCTGTCCCCTTGGCCCGGCCGAAGCCGGACGTCGGGTGACGATCATTCCTCTGGACCGCCCGTTGCCGGACGGTTCTCGCGACCTACCCGGATGCCTCGGGCGGTGAACCCTGCGGCCGAAACCGCGCGACATCCCTATTCGGTCTTGCTCCAGGCGGGGCTTGCCATGCCGTCGCTGTTACCAGAGACGCGGTGGGCTCTTACCCCACCCTTTCACCCTTACCGGTCCCGCAGGTCCGGAGGTTTGCTTTCTGTGGCGCTATCCCTCGGGTCACCCCGGGCGGGCATTACCCGCCGCCTTTTCACCGTGGAGCCCGGACTTTCCTCGACAGGAGCAAGCTCCCGCCGCGACCGCCCGGCCGTCTGACGAGGGGACAGATGGGCGTTTCACCCCCGCAGGTCAATCAGCTGTCGAGCACGCCCGTCGGACTCTCGACCGTCGCCAACTGAAGCACGCCCATCAGGGTCGCCCGCGTCTCGCCGTCCGCGACGCCGTCGACGCGGGCGGGCCGCCAGTGACGCTGGAAGGCCTCGACGGTCAGCCGGGTATCGTCATCATAGCTGCCGCCGGGGGTCAGGCCGTAGCCGAGCCGGTGCAGGCCGGCCCGCATGACGATGACGCCCAGCCCCTCATCCCCGATCGCCAGGGCCGGACCCAGGGCGGATATCCGCTCGGGGGCCGGTTCGAACCACAGGCCGTGGCCGGCGGCGGCCAGGGCCTTCCACGGGAACAGCTCGCCCGGGTCCTGCTTGCGCGCGGGGGCCAGGTCCGAATGGGCGATGATACGGGCGTCGGGGATGGTCCAGCGCGAGCGGACGTCGGCGACCAGGGCGGTCACGGCGGCAATCTGGATGTCGGGAAAGGGGCGGTAGCCGAACTCATGGCCGGGATTGACGATCTCGATACCGATCGAGGCGGCATTGCAGTCGGTCTCGCCCTGCCATTCGCCCTTGCCGGCGTGCCAGGCCCGGCGCTCCTCGGGCACCAGCCTCAGAATCCGGCCGCCCTCCTCAACGACATAGTGGGCCGAGACTGCGGCCGACGGATCGCGCAGGCGGGCCACGGCCCCTTCGGCGGTCTGCATACCGGTGTAGTGCAGGACCAACAGGTCCGGCGGGGCGCGTCGGCTGTCAAAATTGGGGGACGGCGCGTCGGTAATCTCGAGCATGGCGCGGGCTTATCGGCCCTGGCGTTCCCAGCCGTAGGCGACCCATTCCCCGTCGACCTTGCGGGCCTCGATCACATCATCGCTGCGACGGCTGCGGCCGCCGAAACGGCGGCGGGCGCGAATGGCCAGGCCGGCGAGGAAGATCAGGATCGTCCCGAAGACCGCGATCACGGCCACGGCCACGGCCGTGAACACCGCCAGAATCGCTCCGACCGTCATGGCCGCCAGGGTGGCGATCAGACCGCACAGCCACACCACAGGGGCCAGCAGGCCCGGGGCCCGCCGACGGGATGCAGCCCCCGAGGGGATGAAGCGATCGGTCTCGATCATCGAACGGCCTTTTGAAACACCCCGGGGAGCGTCGGAGGCGCAATGTCGGTCGATATGGCCTCCGGGTCAATGGAAGGCACGGTCACAGGCGAGTGTGCATCCCCACGCCGACCCGCCGTGCCCGGTCGAATCCCGATGGTCTCAGTGCAGGGGCTGCTCGGCCAGGACCGAGGCCCCGCTGCTGCGCATACGGTCGGCCTCGATCCGCTGCAGCACGACCCGGGCCTGCGGATCCGCCATGACGCCACCGATCCCGACCAGCACCCGCGCCGCCTCGCTCGAGACGCCAAACGCACTGGACAGGGCCTCCCACGGCGATTCCGGCGTCGGATAATGTTTGAAGCGAACCGATTCATCGGCCGGGATTTCGGCAAGGCGACGGGCCTGGACGATGGCCTCATGCAGCCCGCCCAGTTCATCGACCAGGCCCAGTTCCTTGGCCTGCCGTCCGGTCCAGACGCGGCCGCGGGCGATTTCGCGGACCCGGGCCGGAGTCAGGTGACGCCCCTCGGCGACCCGGGCGATGAACTCTTCATAGGTCCGGTCGATCGAGGACGAGTAGGCTGCCCGCTGCGAGGCGGTGAAGGGCCGGGCCGGCGAGAAGGCGTCGGCATAGTCTCCGCCGACCGACAGGTCGCGGATATCGACGCCGAATCGGCCGAGCGCATTGGCCAGCACGAATTTTCCGCCGAACACGCCGATCGAGCCGGTCAGGGTCGAGGGCTGGGCCACGATGTAATCGGCTTCCGAACTGATCCAGTAGCCACCCGAGGCCGCATAGGCCCCCATGGAGACGACCACCGGCTTGCCGGCCGCCCTGGCCGCACGGACCGCCGCGAGAATCTGCTCCGAGGCCTCCGGCGAGCCGCCGGGCGAGGACACCCGGAAGACGATGGCCTTCACGTCCTTGTCCTCGATCGCTTCATAGAGGGCCCCGGCCAGATCGTCGGAGCGGATCGACGAGCCGCCGCCGAAACCGCCGCCGCTGCCCGTGCCGGTCAGGATGGCCCCCTCGCCGCCGACGATGGCGATCGCGTTGCGGCCCGAGCCGTCGCGCTGGCCATGCGCCGAGGCATAGTCCGCGAACTCGACCAGAACCGCATTGCGCCCGGCCCGACGTCTGATCTCGGCCTCGGCCTCCTCGACCTGGCCGATCTTGTCGACCAGCTTGTGCTGCAGGGCCTGGGCCGCCGACCAGGGGCCGCCCTCGATCGTCGCCCGCAGGGCGGCCGGCGTGACCTTGCGGTCACTGGCCGCATTGGCGATGGCGCTGGTGTAGATCGAGGTCATCCACGCCGTCATCGCCTCGCGATGGGCCGGGGTGAAGTCGCTCTGGGTGTATTCGTTGACGGCGTTCTTGTACTCGTAGCGCTGTTCGAACTGGGCGTTGACGCCATATTTGTCGAATGCGCGACCGAGGAAGATCTGGTCGGCGGAAAAGCCCGTCAGCTGGAAGCTGGCGGTGTTCTGCATCCACAGTTCAGAGGCCGAAGCCCCGACCATATAGCTGGAAATGGTGGTGCCGACCGGCTGGAAGCCCTGGCTGTGGGCGATCACGACCTTGCCCGTAGCGCGGAAGCGTCGCACGGCCTGACGCACCTCATCCGCGGCGGCGGGGGTCATGCCCGCTTCGGGCAGGCGGATCAGAAGGGCCTTCACATGCCGGTCCTCCCCGGCCTGGGCCAGGGTGTCGACGACCTGCATGACGGACAGGCCCGAGCCGCCGAAGGCGGCGAACGGATTGATCGGATCCTGGTCCGACAGGCCGTCGCGCAGGTCCAGCTCCAGGACCGTGTTGGACGCGGTCACCGGGGCCGAGGAGGCCGAGGATACCGCCGCCGTGATCAGCACGATCGGCACCACGACGACAAACAGGATCAGGCCGAGGAAAACACCCAGCACGGTCAGGAAAAACTGTTTCATGAAGGTCGGCAAGTCCTGACGGGGCGGGCCAGAAAGCGGCCTGACGCGACCATAGTGGGGCAGGCGTTCGCGTCAAATGAACGTCTTGTAGGAGGCGAACGAACCGGGCCCGCCGATAACGGCGGGCCCGGCGACCTCATCGGGCCAGGTCGTAGACCCCGCTGATGTCGATCCGCACCGTCAGCTCCCCGGCAGCGACCGGCGTCGCGGCGGCGTCCATCGACATTTCGGCGCGGGCATACATGGGTGACGGCGGCCGCGGGCTGTAACCGCCCGACTCCGTCAGCGAGCGAATCCCGCCCAGCGGCACACCGAGGGCCTGCGAATAGAGTGCCGCCCTGGCCTGCAGCGCGCGCACTGCCAGCTGGCGGGCCCGGTCCTCGGCGGCACTGGAATCCTGAAGACCGAAGCCGATACCGTCGATCTGGTTCACGCCGGCGGCCACCACGGCGTCCGCGGTCGTGCCGACCTTCGACAGGTCGTTGATGGTCACCGTAACCCGGTTGCTGGCCTGGTAGCCACGCAGTTTGGGCGGCTGGTTCTGGACATAGTCATACTGGGCCGACAGGTTCAGACCCGAGGTCTGGACATCGCGCTCGGCGATCCCCGCCCGGCGCAGGGCGGCCATGACCTCGGTCATCCGCGACGCGTTCTGCCGCATGGCCGCGGCGGCGGTCGGGGCCTCGGTGACGACACCGAAGCTGATCGTGGCCATGTCCGGGGCCATCCTTACCTCGCCATAGGCGGACAGGTTCAGCGACGGCGGGGCCTGCATCATATGCATGCCGGCCATCGGGGCCTCCTGGGCGAAGGCGGCGGGCGCGGTCAGGGCACTGGCGGCCAGGAGAACGGCCCCCAGGGAAAGGGTTCGGACGGATCGGATCATGGGTTCGGTCTCCGGTAAACAGGCAACGGGACCCGGACGATGTCGTCGGGTCGTGGCGGAACCTTGGCGGTTGGTCCCTGAACAACGCCCCGGCCCCGGTGGCAGGTTCCATTCATCGCCTGAAATATCCGGCACCGGCCGCATCACCATGACCCTTGGCAAGCGGAGCGACCGCCTGCTAGGCGAGATCACCGCCCTCGGCGGGCCCGTAGCTCAATGGTTAGAGCCGACCGCTCATAACGGTCTGGTTGGGGGTTCGAGTCCCTCCGGGCCTACCGGCCGCGTGAAGCGGCCGGCCTTCCACGCCAGCCACAGCACCCCGACCCCGACAAGCGTGCCGACGAGGAGGCCCGGCACCGAGGCCTCAGGGCCGAAGGCCCCGCCGGTCAGCCAGGGGTGGAAGCCACCCCGTGCGGTGCTGGTCGCCAGGGACGGTCCGAAATCTGTGCCGGAGACGGCGGCCCCGAACAGATAGCCCTGGGTGAAATTCCATGCCGCATGGACACCGATCGACACCCAGATGCGACCGGTCAGGGCGTAGAAGGCTCCCAGCATGATCCCCGCCTCGACGGCGATACACAGGGCCGCGAACGGGGTGGCGTTGGGATTGGACAGATGCAGGGCCCCGAACAGGGCCGCGGAAACCGCAAAGGCCGCCCATGGCCCGAACGCCCGCCACACCAGTCTCAGGATGATGGCGCGGGTCAGGACCTCCTCGACGACACCGGACTGGATGGTGAAACCCAGGAGCTCCCAGATCGTGGCCGCACCCTTCCAGACGAAATCATACAGGCCGAACACCGCCATCAGACCCATGACCGTCGCGAACATGGCGGCACCGATGACCAGGCCGGTGATCAGCTCGACCGGCGCGGCCCGCAGGCCCAGTTCCGTGGGGCGGCGGGCCTCCCCGCCCCAGACCAGCAGAGCGTACAGAACCAGGCTGATGACCGCCCCGGAGGCATTGGCGATCAGGCTGGTGACCGCCCCCTCGGGCAGCACGGCCGTCAGGGCACCGATCGCCGAATAGGCGGGCACCGCCACCACCACGAACAGCAGCACCATCCAGCCGAGGGCCCGCAGCCAGCGCAGCGGTCCCGGATGCAGGACACGACGTTCGCCCAAGGCCAGCGGGATGGTCCGGTTCGCGAAATTCATGGTCGGCTCCGTTCCGGGAGACCGCTCGATCCGCCGAAGGTCAAGGCTGGACCCGGGCCGGGTTCAACACAAGCCGGGGATCAGCGCCGCCAGCCGCCGCCGCGATTCCAGCGATCGTCACCGGTATAGCGGTCGTCGGTGACATAGCGGCCGTCCCGGTCATACCAGCCCTGGCCATCGCGATAGCGGTCGTAGCCGTCCAGGGTATAGCCGTCATCGTGGTAGGGCAGGCCCAAAAGTCCGTCCTCGTCGTCCCACCAGTCCTGCGGATAGGGGCCGTAAACGCAGGACCAGCCGTCGCCCGGGTTCCAGTAGGGCTCGTAGCGACCCCGATAACGATCGCGGAAGGTGGGCCGGCAGACCGACTGTGACCAGACGCGGTTGCCGCTGGCCTCAACCGTGGCGCGCGGCTCGGCGAAGATCACCTGCTGCACCCCGGCGAAAACATTGTTGGTGATCACCGCATGGCCCGAGGCCGCGGCGACCCCGACGCCGGCGGCCCGTATGCGGCTGTCGGTCAGCTGAAGCTCGCCGTTGTACAGAACGACCCCCTTGTCGGAACGCCCGACCCGGCTTCCGCTGATGGTGACGGAGGCTCCCTCGATGGCCACGCCCTCGACATAGCCGACGATGGCTGTGTTCTCGATCTCGACCCGGCCGTAGTCGCGACCGGAGCGGATGATCATGCCGATCGAGCGGGGCCCGAAACTGTTCGGCGCACCGGTGCCCTTGAAGGTCGAGGTCGAGATCCGCGAGGTCTGGCCGGCACCCGGGATCAGTTCGAGACCGGTCTGGGCCCCGGTGACGACCAGCTCATAGGCGGTCAGCACGGATCCGTCGGCGACGATGGCCGCGGCGATGGTCTGGGCGTCGATGACGGCATTGCGAATATCGACCAGACCGCCATCGGCATAGATGGCGGCCTCGTCCCCGGCATGGCGGAAGCCGACCCGGTTCATCACGATTTCGGCCCCATAACCGACAATGCAGGCGGCGTCTCTGGCGTTGGGCGAGGCGAAGACCACGTCGCGAATCTCGACCCGGACCCCCTGGGACACGGTGATGCAGGGCAGGCCGTCCGGGGCCTGCAGGGTCGGCGACGGCGTCCGGTTCCAGTCGCGCGGGTCGAAGCCCCCCTCACCGATGATGGTCATCGGCTTGTCGATATTCAGCCAGCCGACGCAGGCTCCGGCCCGGGAGCGGATGACCAGGGTTCCGCCGGGACGCACCCGGCGAACCGCGTCCTCGACCGCCCCGGTGCCGGGATTGCCCCCGCAGTCGACCAGCACGATCTCCTCGGTGCCCTGGCGATGGAATTCGGGCCGCCAGTCGGGACGGTGGTCGCGGCGATAGTCATAGCGGCGATGATGGGCCGAACGGCCCTGCGTGCCGCGGGTCGGCGGCGTCAGCAACACGCCGAAATTGGGCCGGGTCTGACTCTCGACCCGGGCGGCCACCTGGGCCTCGGCGGCCGGGGCCAGGACGACGCCGAGAGCGGCGACGGCGATGACGGCCAGGCCGGTGATCAGACTGCGGACGGGACGGTTGGTCATGATTCCACGCCCTCCTAGCGGCGCTGCGAGCGGGACACCTGGGCCAGGACGGCCTGCAGGCGGGATGCGGACGGACCGAAGCCGGCCAGGGCGGAATCGATCCGCACCGCGACGGCGGCGGCCTTGTCCTGATCGGCGACGCCGGAGACGCCGAGGGCAAAATAGGTCGACATGGCGAATTTGGCCTCGGGACTGCCCTGGCGGGCGGCCTCTTCGAACCAGTGGAAGGCGCGCGCATAGTCGGTCGGCACACCGATCCCCTCGGCATACATGACGGCCAGCACCAGCTGGGCCTCGGACGAACCGTTGACCGCCGCCAGCTGAACCGCCCGGACCCGCTCGAGATAGGACAGGCGCGACTCCATCGGATGACCGAGCATGGCCTCCAGAGTCTCGATCTGGCGTTTCGACAGGGCTTCGGCACGGGTCGGCACCGTCTCGGTGACCCCGAGATAGCGCAGCGCCCGCCCGACATGGACGAAGGGCAGTTCAGTCATGCGCGACAGCGCATATTCATAGGCGTCACCGCGCGGACGGCTCTCGTCGGAGAAGGGGACACCCGAGGCCGGGGCCGTATTCGGATAGAATTCGAACGGAGGCACCCACTGGCGCGCCTTGGCCTCAACGAAGGCCGCGTAGCGACTGCGGCTCGGCGACGAGCGCTCGAAATCCTTCAGCAGCACATAGGCCCCGACGTCACCGGTCTGAACCGCCAGATAGTTGTACAGATAGGCGTCCACGTCATTGCGCTGGAACAGGGTGGTCGCGGCGTGCAGGGCGCGGGCGTCATGGTCGGGCCCGCCATTGTTACGGTCGTTGCCCCAGGCCTCGCGGCCCTCGCGGTTGTCCTGCGGCTCGCCGAACGGGCCGTAGAGGGAATCGTGCAGCCGGGCCAGGGCGCGGTAGCCCTTGGCGTCCTGGGTCGACAGGACATAGATGACCCGGTCGCGAACCGCTTCCTGCTCGGTCCGCGTCATCTGGCTCAACTGTCGGTTCAGCCGTTGATAGACATTGTGACGTTCCCAGGCGCGGCAGTCGTCATAGCGGGACAGCGGCCGCCAGGCACCGAAACCGCCACGATCAACGCGGTTGATCGGCGCGTAACCCTCGTCATTGGCGAGGGCCAGGGCCAGCCAGACCGAGCTCTCGATCGGATCCTCGATATTCTTGTCGGTCGCCTTCAGGGCGGCATAGCGCGACCCCAGTTCCAGCTGGGCGAAGAAGTCGCCGCGGAAGGCGGCCCGGCGCAGGGCGCGCAGGCTGGTCTCCTGGGCGTTGAACTCGGCACCGGTGAAGGCCGCCGGGCGCGGACAGGCATTGGCCGCACCGCCGCCGGCGTCCTGGCGCCAGAACTGCAGGCCACGGTCACCGCAGCTGGCCAGGGTCAGGGTGGCGATGGCCACAGCGCCGATCACGGCCGCCACGGCGATCGGGGCACGGCGGCGCCGGGCAGGGGCGCGGTCGTCGTCGAAGCCGTCGCGGTCGCGCATACTCCCCCTCACACGTTGCGGGCCGACCGGTCGCCCGGTCCGCCATTAACCATGTTCACAGACCGATGTGTCCGGTCCGGACGCCCGGCTGTCAAGGTTAACGTCGTTTTCCGGGAAACCGTTGCCGCAGATTCAGGGAATTTCGTTCAACGAACAGTTATCCCCAAGATTCAGCCATTTAGCGATTCCCCTGATGGGGGAATTCGACCGGTCGCAATGTCTGTCAGGGCCGCCTATATGGCGGTTTCAGCCGGAGTCTGCCCATGTCCTATCTCGCCCGTGACGACCGTCCCGCCGACAAGGCCGCCCGCTATGCGGAAGTCCACGACGAGATCATGGCCGTGCTGGACGGCGAGCCGGATCGCGTCGCCCGGATGGCGACGAGCGCCGCCATGCTGGCCGATGCCTTCCCGCAGTTCTTCTGGACCGGCTTCTATGTCGTCGACCCGACAAAGCCCGGCGAGCTGGTGGTCGGCCCCTACCAGGGCACGCTGGGGTGTTTGCGAATTCCGTTCGGACGCGGCGTCTGCGGGGCCGTGGCTGCCGAGGGCAGGACCCGGATCGTCGACGACGTCGAGGCCTTCCCCGGTCACATCGCCTGCGATTCCCGCTCGCGCAGCGAGGTGGTGGTTCCGGTTTTCGACGCGTCCGGCACGCTGATCGCTGTGCTCGACGTCGACGCCACCGAGATCGCCGCCTTTGACGCCGTCGATGCCGAAGCCCTGGAACGGCTGATGACGCAGGTCTTCGCCGCCTGACGACGGCCTGCTAGACCGGCATCATGCAGATCGGTGTGGATTTCGGCGGCACCAAGATCGAGGCGGCCGCCCTGGACGCCGACGGCGGCTTCCTCGCGCGCCTGCGTGAGCCCAACCCCGGGACCTATGACGCAGCCCTGGCGACCGTGGTCCGGCTGGTGGAGCGGATCGAGCGCGACCTCGGCCGGAGCGGGAGCGTCGGCCTGGCCGTGCCCGGCTCGGTCTCCCCGACCACCGGACGGATGCGGAACGCCAATTCGACCTGGCTGAACGACCGGTCCTTCGGCGAGGACCTGGAGGCGGCCCTGGGGCGGCCGGTGCGCCTGGCCAATGACGCCAACTGCCTGGCCCTGTCCGAGGCGGTCGACGGTGCCGCGTCCGGAGCCGCCGTCGTCTTTGCCGTCATCATCGGCACCGGCTGCGGCGGCGGTCTGGTCGTCAATGGCCAGCTGATCCCCGGCGCGAACAGGCTGGCGGGAGAATGGGGCCATGTCGCCCTGCCCTGGCCCACAGCCGAAGAAATGCCCGGCCCGGCCTGCTGGTGCGGCCTGCACGGTTGTCTTGAGACCTGGATTTCCGGCACCGGCTTCCAGCGGGACCATACCGCCATGACCGGTCAGGTCCTCGGGGCCGAGGCCATCACCGCCGCCGCGGGTGCCGACGACCGTGACGCCACCGCCTCGATGGACCGTTATACAGACCGGCTGGCGCGGGCCCTGGCCATGGTGATCAACCTCGTTGATCCCGACGTGGTGGTGATGGGCGGCGGGCTGTCCAATATCGCCGACCTGTATCCCCGCGTGACGGCAGCGGTTGCCCGTCATGCCTTCGCCGACAGCCTGGTTACCCGCATCGTGCCGGCCCGGTGGGGCGACTCATCCGGTGTTCGCGGCGCGGCGCGGCTGTGGCCGGTTGACTGATCCGCCCCCCGGCGCGAGGGATCACCCATGGGAGACACCACAATGAATGAACGGGTGATCGCGATCACGGGCGGGCACGGCGAACTGGGACGGGCGGTGGTCGCCGCCGCCCTGGACCAGGGGCTGAAGGTCGCCATCATCGACCATGCCACCGACCAGACAGCCCCGGCGGGGGCCCTGGCGCTGGGCGGCGTCGACCTGACCGATGCCGCGGCGGCGGCAGAAGCCATCGCCACCGTGGTCGAAACCTTCGGCCAGCTGGACGCCCTGCTCAATATCGCCGGGGGGTTCATCTGGCAGACGGTCGATGACGACCGGCCCGCCTGGGACCGGATGTTCGCCCTGAACCTGACCACCGCCCTGAACAGCTGCCGCGCCGCCCTGCCGCATCTGAAACAGTCGGACGCGGGCCGGATCGTCAATGTCGGGGCCAATGGCGCGCTGAAGTCGGTGTCCGGCATGGGGGCCTATGCCGCCTCCAAATCCGCCGTCCACCGGCTGACCGAAAGCCTGGCTGAAGAGCTGAAATCGACCCCCGTGACCGTCAATGCCGTCCTGCCGTCGATCCTCGACACCCCGCAGAATCGGGCCGACATGCCCGACGCCGATCCCGCCCTTTGGGTCGCACCGGCCGACCTGGCGTCCGTCATGCTGTTCCTGGCCTCGCCGCAGGCCCGGGCCATCACCGGGGCCCTGATCCCCGTAACCGGGCGGGTGTGATGACCGAAGGGCTGGTCCGCAGCGTCCTGTTCATGCCGGCCTCGAACCCGCGCGCCGTCGACAAGGCGCGCACCCTGCCCTGCGACGTCGCCGTGCTCGATCTCGAGGATGCGGTCGCGCCCGACCTGAAGGCCGAGGCCCGGGCCGCAGCCGTCGAGGCGATCCGGGCCGGCCGGTTCGGCCCGCGACTGGCCGTGCGGGTCAATGCTCTGGATTCCCCGTGGGGAAGCGACGACCTCGACGCCCTGGCCGGATCGCAAGTCGGGATCATCGTCGCGCCAAAGGTCGAGGATGCCCGCGACGTCATCGAACTGGGTCAACGCCTGCCGGCCGGAGCCGCCCTGTGGGCGATGATCGAAACGCCGCGCGCCCTGTTCAACCTGGATGCGCTGTGTGGAGTCGGTGGAGCCCTGGACGCGCTGATGTTCGGGACCAACGACCTGACAGCAGCCCTCGGCTGCCGTCCGGCGGCGGACCGCGAACCGCTCAAGCCCTGGCTGGCGGCCACCGTGGCCGCCGCCCGGACCCACGGGCTGACCGTGATCGACGGCGTGTTCAACCGGCTGGACGATCCCGACGGCCTGGCCGCGGAATGCGCCCAGGGCCGGCTGTACGGGTTCGACGGCAAGAGTCTGATTCATCCGGGTCAGCTGGGCGTGGCCAACACGATCTTTTCCCCGACCGACGACGAGGTTGCCCATGCCATGGCCCTGGTCGCCGCCTTCGCCGATCCGGCCGCAGCCGGTCGCGGCGCGATCCGGGTGGGCGGCAGCATGGTCGAACGGCTGCACCTGACCGCCGCCGAGGCTCTGCTGCGGCGACACGACGCCTGCTCGCACACGCCCGACTGATGGCCGGAGCCGCCCCTGTCCCGGCCTGGGCCTGCGCGCCGGGTCTGCTGGCAATCCCGTATCTGAAGATCCTTCTGCCCGAATATGCACCGCGGCTTCTGCCGGGACCGGATGTGCGGGCCGTGCTCGGCTGGGGCCGCCGCCCGACGACCCGGGCGGGTCGACTGTGGAGTCACGTCAGCGGACATGCCTATGTGGCGCTGGAAGACGGCTTTCTGCGCTCGGTGGGTCTGGGCGAGGCCGGGGCGACCAGCCTGAGCCTGATCGCCGATGACCTGGGGGTCTACTATGACGCCACCCGCCCATCGCGGCTGGAACAGACCATCACGGACGCGCCGGACTGGTGTGATGCGGCCATGCGGAGCCGGGCGCGGGCCCTGATCGACCGTATCGTCGCCGCCGGCCTGTCACGGACCAACCTCGGTGGACCGCTGGACCGGTCGATCCTGAAGCCGGGGCGACGCATTCTGATCGTCGACCAGACCCGGGGCGACGCCTCGATCCACTTCGGCATGGCGGGTCCCGACGCCTTCGCGGCCATGATGGCCGCCGCCCGCGCCGACCACCCGGGTGCCCAGTTGATCGTCAAACGCCACCCGGCCGTGGCCGCCGGGCTCAAGGCCGGCTGTATCGCTGACGCCGACCTCGGCGGGGTGACGCTGATCGACACCGACGTACGGCCCGCCGACCTGCTGGCCGAGGTCGACGCCGTCTATACGGTGACCAGCGGCCTCGGCTTCGAGGCCCTGCTGCGGGGCCGACCCGTCCATTGTTTCGGCGCGCCCTTCTATGCCGGCTGGGGCCTGACCAGAGACGCAGTCGACACCGGACGCCGCGGCGTGGCGCGCGAGATCGAGACGGTGGCGGCCGCAGCCCTGATCATCTGCAGCCGCTATGTCGACCCGGTCACCGGCCGGCGCTGCGAGGCCGAGCAGGCGGTGACCCGCCTGACGGCATTGCGGGACCGGGCCGAACGACTGCGGGGCGATTGGGCCGGGGTCGGCTTCGCCCCGGCCAAACGGGCGGCGGTGCGGCGACTGCTGAACGCACCAACCGCCCGACTGGACTATTTCGAAACGGCGGGCGCGGCGGTCTCAGCGGCCCGGGCCCGGGGGGGGCGATTGCTATGGTGGGCGGGCAAGGAGACACCGGCCATCCGCACGGCGGCGGCGGCCTTCAACGGGCCAACGGTGCGAATGGAAGACGGCTTCATCCGCTCACAGGGTCTCGGGTCCGATTTTGTCGGGGCCCTGTCGGCTGTGCTGGATGATCAGGGCATCTACTATGACCCCACCCATGCCTCACGGCTGGAGACGATGATCCAGACCGGCCGCCCGTCGGCGGAGGCGCTGGCCCGGGCCACGGCCCTGCACCACCGGATCGTCGCCGCCGGCCTGTCGAAATACAACCTGGCGGGCGCGCCCCCGCCTGTCTGGCCGGCGGACCGGGAACGGGTGCTGGTCGTGGGTCAGGTGGAGAATGACCGCTCGATCCTGCTGGGCTGCGGCGAGCTGCACACCAATGCCGGTCTGATCGCCGCCGCCCGGGCCGACCATCCCGACGCCTTCCTGATCTGGAAGGGGCACCCCGATGTCCTCGCCGGCAACCGGCCCGGCGCGGTCGATGCCTGCGCGCTGGAAGCCGTCGACGCCGTGGCCGACGCCCTCGACATCAGTGCCTGCCTGGACGCCTGCGACATCGTGGTGACCCTGACCTCCCTGACCGGATTCGAGGCCCTGTTGCGCGGACGCAAGGTCATTACCCATGGTCGCCCCTTCTATGCCGGATGGGGCCTGACCGAAGACCGCCTGCCCTGCCCGCGCCGCACGGCCCGCCCGGACCTCGCGGCCCTGATCGTCTCTGCCCTGCTGGACTATCCGCTCTATGTCACCCCTGAGGGATGGCCCTGCGAGGCTGAGGATCTGGTCGAGGCGCTGATTGCCGCCCGCGCCGGGACGCCCCCCCACCGCCCCGACCGGATCCGGCGCTGGGCCACCGGGCTGACAGCGAGTCTCGACCGCGCGCCGCCACCGGCCTATTGAGGGCGTTCGTCAACGCAACGGACCCGCCAGTGACCCACGCCGTTATCGCCGCCACAGGCCTGTTTACGCCGGAACAGTCCATCTCGAACGCCGAGCTTGTTGAGGCCTACAATGCCTGGGCCGAAGGCTGGAACGCCGACCACACCGCCGAGATCGCCGCAGGTGATGTCCAGGCTTTGACGCCGTCCTCGGTCGAATTCATCGAGAAGGCGTCGGGCATCAAGAGCCGGTTCGTGATGGACAAGGCCGGGATCATCGATCCGGCGCGCATGGCTCCCAACCTGCCCGAACGGCCCAATGACGAGCTGTCGCTGATGGCCGAGATGTCGGTCGCCGCGGCCCGCGAGGCGATCGCCGCCTGGGGCAAGCCGGTCAGTGAGATCGGCGCGGTGATCTGCGCGGCGTCCAACATGCCCCGGCCCTATCCGGCCCTGGCGGTCGAGGTGCAGCAGGCCCTGGGCATCGACGGCTTTGCCTTCGACATGAATGTCGCCTGTTCCTCGGCGACCTTCGGCATCAAGACGGCGGCGGATTTCATCGCCTCGGGCTCGGTCGGGGCGGTGCTGATGATCAACCCGGAAATCTGCTCGGCCCACCTGAATTTCAAGGATCGCGACAGCCATTTCATCTTCGGCGACGTGGCCACGGCCGTGATCGTCGAATCCTCGGACCGGGCCGGTCCCGGCGGCTGGGATGTGCTGGGCACGCGGCTGAAGACGGTGTTCTCCAACAACATTCGCAATAATTTCGGCTTCCTGAACAATGCCGCGCCCGAGGGCATCGGGGCCCCGGACAAGCTGTTCATCCAGCAGGGTCGCAAGGTGTTCAAGGATGTGGTGCCGATGGTCTCGGAAATGATCATCGACCACGCAGGCGACCTGGGCATCGACCCGCACGGCCTGAAGCGGATGTGGCTGCACCAGGCCAATATCAACATGAACCAGTTCATCGGCCGCAAGGTGCTGGGCCGGGACCCGACGCCCGAGGAGAATGTCATCGTACTCGATGAATACGCCAACACTTCCTCGGCCGGTTCGATCATCGCCTTCCACCTGCGGCAACAGGACATGGTCACCGGCGATACGGGTCTGATCTGCAGCTTCGGTGCCGGCTATTCCGCCGGCACCGTCTTCGTCAGGAAGCGGGCGTAGTCACGGCTTCCGTCGCCGGCACCGACTCCAACCCGGGAGTCGAGGCTGCGGGCGGGTGGGCCGCCTTCCATTCCATCGCCCGGCGGACGCGGTTCTCGACACTCGGATGGTCGTAGAAGATGAATTCCTCGACCGCCGACGGTGACGGGGCCCGATATTCAGCCGTCTTGATCAGCGCCTTCGACAGGCCGTCCGGCTCATTGGCATGGATCAACGAGAAATGGTCCGCATCCTCCTCGATGGTACGGATCAGGGTGTTGGTGACCGGCGTGGCCAGCACGCCGAGAACGGCCAGGACCGCTGCCAGGACCGGCAGTCCGGCCGGATCGGAGATGTCACCGACGCGGTTGGCCCCCAGCAGGCGGCGCGCCACCGGATAGAGCCGGTCGGCCAGGAAGAAGCTGACCATCGACAGGATGATCATTGCGCCGGTCAGCCACAGCGAATGCATGTGAACATAGTGGCCCATCTCATGGCCGACGACGCCGCGAACCTCGGCCAGGTCAGCCCCCTTGGTGAACATCACGTCACTCATCGCCACCCGGGCCGAGCCGAACAGGCCGGAGACATTGGCCGTATAACGATCCGACTGTTTCGATCCGTCATAGATGAAGATCTTGTCGTCCGGGGTCCCGGTCTTGTGCGCCAGTTCGACCACGGCATCGCGCACCGGGCCATCGGGCGCGGGCGTATAGGTGTTGAACAGGGGCTCGATAAAGATCGGGGCCACCAGCAGCATGAAGACGACCGCGACACCGGCCAGCCCGCCGCCCCAGATCCACCAGGCCCGGCCGGTGCGGCGGATCAGGAAATACAGGGCGACGATCAACAGGCCGCCGAACACGGTCGAGATCGCGGTTCCCATCAGCGCCTCGGTCAACCAGCCCGTCAAAGGCTGTTCGGTCAGGCCATAGGCCTTCTCCCGCCACCAGTTCTGATAGATGGCCCAGGGCAGGGTCAGGACGAAGCTGGTCAGCAGATAGACGACGCCGACCACGAGGGAGACCAGTTTCGGGCGCGGCCTGCGCCGCTCGAGCCGATCGCGGATCGCTGACAGCCAACCGGTCCGGATAATGACCCAGGCGACAGCGATGGAAACCAGTACGCCCCAGAGCAACAGCCAGTGGCCGCCCTGCGTATAGGCCACCGCGCGGGCGGTATCTTCCGGCGACAGGGTCGCCATCCATTGCGCCGTCGCAGCGGCTGAATCGAATGTCGTCATAGTCTTCCCCCATTTATCCGCCAGATGACGCGGGACCTGACGACCTGTCAGGTTAAATCCTCGTCATGTCCGTGACTCGCTTCGATCACGAATCTGCGCTCACGCTTGCACCGATGGCGAGAGTTTGCGAGGCGTCCGCTGTGTGAAGAAGGGAGAACAGTCCGCATGACCCAGACCACCAATCCCTGGGAACCCAGGCTGGAACCCCTCGCCCAGGATGTCGCCACCGTTCTCAGAAGCATGGGCGGCTCGGCGCATCAGACCGTGGTCGTCGACTGTGTCGCGGCGATGAAGCGCCAGAGGGGCGAGGTCATCACCCAGGATCTGGCAGCGAAGATCGTCGAGGTATTCGAACGCTACCGGGATCTGTTTATCCGGCCGTTCGGCGAAGGCTCGATGCGATGGGCCCTCGCGCCCGGCATGGCCTGATATCCGGCCTGGCCCAGAAAAAAAGGCGCGCTCCGTGAGGAGCGCGCCTTCTTCATATCAGGCTTCTGAACCCTAGAAGCGGCGGACGTAGCTCACCGAATAGGCGTCGGCGGTACCGCCACCGTTGGTGAAGTCACGACGGGTCCAGTCAGCGCGGACGCCGTTCTGGGTGTCGACGTAGTAGTTGGCGCCGACGCCGTAGTTCCAGCTTTCGTTGCTGTCGGTGACGCTGGTGGCACCGGTCGAGGCCTTCAGCTCGGTCGTGCCGTAGCCGGCGCGGGCGAACAGGTCGAAGTTCGGGTTGATCGGCAGGGTGGCGACGCCATAGGCGGCGACGTCATAGTTTTCCTTGATCTTGACGCTGGTGGCACCAACCGTGACCGTGTCGTGGCCGACGCCGAACGAGGCTTCAGCCTCGGCACCGAGGTAGGGCGTGAACTTGGCACCGAAACGACCGGTGACAGCACCGACATCGGCACCGTCGGCGTCCAGCTGGGTGTAGCCCAGCGTGCCGTAGTAGCTCGGCGAGGAAACGGTTTGAGCCATGGCCGGAGCGGCCAGCAGGGCCAGAGCGGCGGAAGCGAGGAGGATATTACGCATGTATCTGTCTTTCCTAGATGTGGTGACCTGACTGGTCACCGCCCCCATCCAGCGAGACTTCAAATGGGTAGTATCCGCGGCAGTTCCATGGCCGATTTGTTACAGAAGCTTAACCGTGGGCAATAGGACACAGACGGCGATACGCGAAGAATGACCGTATTGAGGCAAACGATTACTTGCCTGTTACCCGGGCAAGAAATCCGTCACGAAAGCGCCATGCGTGAAGTCCCCGGGTCTAGCGATCCTTCTCGCGCGCCTCGCCGCCACGGGCGACCAGGGCCGCCTGGGCCGCGGCCAGCCGGGCGATCGGCACCCGGTAGGGCGAGCAGCTGACGTAGTCGAGGCCGACCGTCTCGCAGAAGGCGATCGAGGCGGGGTCGCCGCCGTGCTCGCCGCAGATGCCCATCTTGATGCCGGGACGGACCGCGCGGCCGCGCTCGGCGGCGATGCGGATCAGGTCGCCGACCCCCTCCTGGTCGAGGCGCACGAACGGATCGGCCTCGAAGATGCCCTTGTCCATATAGGCCTGCAGGAAGCGGCCGGAATCGTCGCGGCTGATGCCGAAGGTGGTCTGGGTCAGGTCGTTGGTGCCGAACGAGAAGAATTCGGCGTACTCGGCCAGGTCGCCGGCGCGCAGGGCGGCGCGGGGCAGTTCGATCATCGTGCCGACCAGGTACTCTACCCGGTCGCCGGCCTCGGCGAAGACGGCCTCGGCGGTGCGGTCGGTCAGCTCGCGCAGGTATTTCATCTCCAGACCCATGGCGACCAGCGGATGCATGATCTCCGGGATCGGGGCGGCTTCGGAGGAGGACCGTTTGACCTGCAGGGCGGCCTCGAGGATGGCGCGGACCTGCATCTCGTAGATCTCGGGATAGGCCACGCCCAGCCGGCAGCCGCGATGGCCCAGCATCGGGTTGGTCTCGTGCAGCTCGCGGGCCCGGCGCTTCAGCTTGGCGGCGTCAAGGCCCGAGGTCGCGGCCAGGGCGTCGATGTCGGCGTCATTATGCGGGATGAATTCGTGCAGCGGCGGATCCAGCAGGCGGACCGTCACCGGCAGGCCAGCCATGATCTCGAACAGTTCAACGAAATCGGCCTTCTGGAACGGGGCGATCTTGGCCAGGGCCAGGCGGCGGCCCTGTTCGTCGTCGGCGAGGATCATCTCGCGCACGGCGGCGATGCGGGCGTCGTCGAAGAACATGTGTTCGGTCCGGCACAGGCCGATGCCCTCGGCCCCGAAGCCGCGGGCGGTGCGGGCGTCCAGCGGGGTCTCGGCATTGGCGCGAACGCGCAGGCGGCGCACGTCGTCGGCCCAGCCCATCAGGGTCTGGAAGTCACCGGTCAGCTCGGGCTCGATCATGTCGACCGCCCCATCGAGAACCTCGCCCTTCGAGCCGTCGATGGTGATGATCTCACCGGCCCTGAAGGTGCGACCGCGGGCGGTGAAGGTGCCGGCGCGCTCGTCGATCGAGATTTCCCCGGCCCCGGAGACGCAGGGACGGCCCATACCGCGCGCCACGACGGCGGCGTGGCTGGTCATGCCGCCGCGGGCGGTGACGATGCCCCGGGCGGCGTGCATGCCGCGGATATCCTCGGGGCTGGTTTCCTCACGCACCAGGATCACGGCGTCGCCCAGCTGGCTCATGCGCTCGGCCTCGTCGGCGTCGAACACGATCTTGCCGGTGGCGGCACCGGGCGAGGCCGGCAGGCCGGTGGCAACGACGTTGCGGATGCCGTTCGGGTCCAGCGCCGGGTGCAGCAGCTGGTCCAGGGCCGAGGGTTCGACCCGGCTGATGGCCTCGTCGCGGCTGATGACCCCTTCGGCGGCCAGGTCGACGGCGATCTTCAGCGCCGACTTGCCGGTGCGTTTGCCGTTGCGGGTCTGCAGCATCCAGAGCCGGCCCTGTTCGACCGTGAACTCGATGTCCTGCATGTCGCGATAGTGGGTTTCCAGCTTGCCGATGACCTCGACGAATTCGGCGAACACCTCGGGCATCGCCTCTTCCATCGACAGGGCCGTCTCGCCCATTTCCTCGCGCCCGGCCAGGGTCAGGGACTGGGGCGTGCGGATGCCGGCGACGACGTCCTCGCCCTGGGCATTGATCAGGAATTCGCCATACAGCCGGGCCTCGCCCGTCGACGGGTTGCGGGTGAAGGCCACGCCCGTCGCCGAGGTCTGGCCCATGTTGCCGAACACCATCGACTGGATGTTGACGGCGGTGCCCCAGCTCTCGGGGATGTCGTGCATGCGGCGATAGAATTTGGCCCGCTCGTTCATCCAGCTGTCGAACACGGCCGAGACGGCCCCCCACAGCTGGTCCTGCGGATCCTGCGGGAAGGGATGGCCCAGACGGTCCTCGACCACGGTCTTGTATTCGGCGACGACCTTTTCCCAGTCGGCGGCACTGAGGTCGGTGTCGATGGTGACACCCAGACGGTCCTTGTGGTCGTCCAGTACCTCTTCGAAATCGTCATGGCTCAGGCCGAGCACGACGTTCGAATACATGGTGATGAAGCGGCGGTAGCTGTCGAAGGCGAAACGGCGGTCGCCGGACAGGGCGGCCAGACCCTCGACGGTTTCGTCGTTGAGGCCAAGGTTCAGGACCGTGTCCATCATCCCGGGCATCGAGGCGCGCGCGCCGGAGCGGACACTGACCAGCAACGGATTGGCGGCGTCACCGAAGGTCTTGCCGGTGATCTGTTCGACCGTCTCCAGCCCCGCCTTGACCTGACCGGCCAGGGCGTCGGGATAGGTCTGGCCCTTGGTGAAATAGTGGACGCAGGCCTCGGTGGTGATGGTGAAGCCGGGCGGAACCGGCAGGCCCAGCGACGACATCTCGGCGAGGTTAGCCCCCTTGCCGCCGAGAAGATTCTTCATCGAGGCGGCCCCGTCGGCGGAACCGCCACCGAAACCGTACACCCACTGAGTCATATCCAGCCCCTGAGCCGTGGTCCGTCAAAGGCGGAACCGGAAGGCCCGCCCGTTCCGGCCTGACTACCGTGCTGCGACCGCGAAGGCGAGGCCGGGCTCGTAACAAAGCGTGAGCGCGGGTGTCGTTCCCGAAACCGGGCGCGACCGGCGGGCGTGGTCAGCCCTTGCGCCACTCGCCGAGCGCTTCGCCGTCGGCGCTTTCAAAGGCGACCCGGTCCAGCTGGACAGCGGCGATACAGACGGGGCGTTGATCCGGCCCCGGGGCCCGGCAACGGATGGCGCGGCCACCGGGGAAGCCGACGACTCGACCTTCCAGCACCAGACGATAGCCGCCCTCGGGCGCGACCAGCGGCTGGTCGCCCTCGGCCCGGACCGTATAGCGGTAGGCCCGGCCGTTGCGCTGGGCCAGGCGCGAACTGCCGGTGGCGAACACGGCGGCCAGGCCGACGGTCTGGGGCGACGGGGCCGTGCTGCCGCCTTGCAGGGGATCGCGACGCACCGCCGGGCAGCCGTCAACGGCCAGCCACGGGCGCGGGGCCCAGAAGCCCTCGACGGTCTCCCAGGTGGCCTCGGCCCCGGATCCCGCGATCAGGGCCGAATCAAGCCAGTCACCGGGGGTCAGGCTCAGCTGGATGGACCTGTGGTCCTGACCCCAGATCGCCCGGGGCAGACCATCGATCGCGGCGGGAGTCGGGGGCACGGTGAGCGGACCGCCACAGCCGAAGGCCATGCGGACGGCGAACGGACGACCGACCAGCGGATCCTTGCCCGACGGTGTCTCGCCGGCGGCATAGGCCGAAGCGGCGCGGGCGGCGGCGGCCAGAATATCTGTGCGGGTCAGGGGCGGGGTGCCCGACGGCAGGGCCGGTGGCGTGACCGTGACCGGGGCCTCCGGGACCGGGACCGCGGGCGCGACCGGGGCGGGCTCCTTGCGATCACACTGGGCCAGGAACAGGCCGGTCGCGGCCATGACGACGACGGCACCGAGCTTGCGACGATGAAGCGGGAAAACGTTCAGGCGAGGCATGCGGTGGCATAACACAAGATCGCTATCCGGGTGACATCCTTGCCCGAAAAGGTTGACGGCGCGGGTTGGCAAGGGTCTGGACGTGCGATGAGTTTCGATCAGATCGCGGCGCTTGTCGTCCTGGTGACCGTGGTCGGGGTGCTGATCCACGGCAAGGTGCGCTCCGACGTGGCCGCCCTGGCGGCCGCCGCGGCCCTGCTGTTGCTGGGCGTGATCCGCCCGGTCGAGGTCCAGGGGGCCTTCGCCAGCCCGGCCGTCATCGCCCTGGCCTGCCTGTTCGTGATGGCCTATGCCATCGAACTGTCGGGCCTGATGGGGTTGCTGATCCGCCAGGCGACCGTGCTGTGCGCCCGGCTGGGCAAGCTGGGCCTGTGGCTGGTCATCATCCTGTGCGGCGGGGCCTCGGCCTTTCTCAACAATACCCCGATCGTGGTGCTGGCGGCCCCGGTGGTGCGCGACGTGGCCGCCTCGATGCACCTGTCGCCGAAACGGTTCCTGATCCCGCTCAGCTACATCACCATCATGGGCGGGGCCTGTACCCTGATCGGCACCTCGACCAACCTGCTGGTCAATGACATGGCGCGCAACGCCGGCCAGCCGGTGTTCGGCATGTTCGAGATCACCCCGGTGGCCCTGGTCATCGCCGCCGTCGGCGGCCTGTACCTGTTCCTGTTCGGCAGCCGGCTGCTGGCCAACGGCATCGACGACGGCGAGGGCCGCGGCCGCCACGAGCAGACCGGCGACGGCATGCTGGGCGATCTGGAGCTGTTCGCCGTCGACCGGCCGTTCCAGCCGCGCCGGGCGATGATCGCCCTTGGGGTGTTCGTCGCCGTGATCGCCGCCGCCGCCCTGGGCCTGGCCCCGATCGCCGCGGCGGGCTTCGCCGGGGCGGTGATCCTGATCCTGCTGCGCGTGATCACCCCCGAGGAGGCCTATGCCGGCCTGCGTCCCGAGGTGCTGCTGCTGATCGCCGGCATGGTGGTCGTCGGCCTGGCGATCGAGGTCACCGGCCTGGCCGCGGCCGGCACCGAGCTGCTGATCGACTTCATCCGGCCGCTGGGCCCGTGGGCCGCCCTGGCCATTTTGTACGGGGTGACGCTGTTCGCCACCGAACTGCTGTCCAACGCCGCCGTGGCCGTGCTGATCACCCCGGTGGCCGTGGCCCTGGCCGAGAGCCTGGGGGTCGACCCGCGGCCCTTCCTGATCGGGGTGATGATGGCGGCCAGCGCCGCCTTCGCCACGCCGTTCGGCTATCAGACCAATGTCCTCGTCTTCCAGGTCGGCAAGTACAAATACATGGATTTCGTCAAGGTCGGGGTGCCGCTGAACCTGGTCACCTGGGTCGCCGGGGTCGGGGTCATTCCGCTGTTCTTCCCGTTCTGAGGTTGAGGCGTGAGGGCGCGTCCGCGCGCCGGATCGGCTGCGGGTATGGGGGCGTGGGCGGAGCGCCAGGCGTCCGCCCGGAGACCGTATGACTATGTGTTTCGGCGAACGTCAGACGCTCCG
>NZ_JAQSDK010000002.1 GCF_029945885.1 Brevundimonas sp. | reverse complement strand
CGCAAGATGCGGGTGGGCTGGTTCCACCAGCACCAGATCGAGGCCATGGACCCGACTGACACGCCGCTGGAAATCATCCGCCGGGCCATGCCGGACTCGACCGAGAGCAGCCGGCGTTCGAAACTGGCCCAGTTCGGTCTCGGCTACGAAAAGCAGGAGACCACCGTCGACAGTCTGTCCGGCGGCGAGCGCGCGCGCCTGTTGCTGAACATGGTGGCCATGGACGCCCCGCACGTCCTGATCCTCGATGAACCGACCAACCACCTCGACATCGACAGCCGGCGCGCCCTGCTGGACGCGCTGAACCAGTACAATGGCGCGGTGATCCTGATCACCCACGACCGCTCGCTGATGGAGCTGGTCGCCGACCGGCTGTGGCTGGCCGCGGACGGCACCGTCAAACCCTATGACGGCGACATGGATGACTATGCCAAATTCGTTCTCGACCGGGCCAAACAGGCCTCGGTTCGCCCGACCCAGGTCAAGGACGAGACCGCTGTCGCCAGCGGCGGTGGGGGCAACAAGAACAAGAAAAACAACAAGAAGTCCGGCCCCTCACCCTCGACCCTGCGCCATGCGGTCAAGAAGGCCGAGGAACGGATGGCCGCGCTGACCGCCGAGATCGCCCGGATCGACGATGACCTGGCCAATGCCGCCGTCAACAATCCCAAGGCTCTGGAAGGCCTGACCCGGGCACGCGGCAAGACCCAGGCGGATCTGGACACGGCGGAACAGGCGTGGGTTTCTGCCGAGGAAGCCCTGGCCGAGGTCTCCTGAGGCAACACCTTCCGGAGACCCGGGGCTGACGGTCAGCCGCAGTCGACCGACTTGATGATGCCGGTCGCCTCATCGAAGCGCAGGTTCAGTCGGTCGGGATCATAGTCCATCGTCGCGGCGCAGGTGGTGCAGACCAGTCGGACATTGGCATCCCGCGGGAAGGTCACAGCCCCGACATGGCTGCCGATCAACGACTGAGACGTCGCGGCTTCACAGCGCTGCGGGGGCGGCACGTCAGCGACGGGAAGCGGCGCGCACCCTGCCGCCAGACCGACGGCGACCCCGGCCAGCAATCCGGGCAGACCCAGCGTCACCGCAAACGCCGAACGCCTAGCCACAGCGCACCTGTTCGACGAGGCTGGTTTCCGAATTGTAGAAAATGTTCAACCGGTAGGGTGAATAATCTTGGGTGACGGGACAGGTCGTGCAGACGACACGCCGGTTGATCACATCGACCGGCACCGGGATTTCGGTCCGCGACCTGCCCACCAGCCACTGCAGCTCGCCCGCATGGCAGAGGTCGCGGGTGGAATCGTCGGGCATATGCGATCCGACCGGCGGACTGCGTTGGGCGATTTCCACGGTTCGGGGACCGGACTGGTTTGACACCGGGGTTGAAGAGCAACCGGCCAGGGCCAACAGGACGATCAGGCCGCCTTTTCCCAGCGCCCCTCGGGAGACTGTTTCCAGTAGGCCAGGGTCTCGCCCCTGGCCTTCAGCGCCTTCCAGCGCTCGCGTGACCCGGTCAGTGCCTGGTCGTTCTGTCCGTCGAAGATGATGAAGCATCGTTCCAATCCATCCGTGACACCGATTTCAGCGCCATCGACCATGAACAGCGCCTGAGCGGCGTTGAGGTTCTCACCCGATTCGCTGAGAAGAATCGGCTGACGCTCCGCATTCGGCTCGGACGCGCGGCCGTGGGCCAGGAAGCTGTCATCCCGCCAGGTCCACAGATGCTCGTCCAGCGCCTCCAGCTGCGCGGGATCAGACACGCGAACCAGGGCCTTCCAGCCCCGCTCGCGCGTCTTTTCCAGCAATCCCGGCAAGACCTGCTCGAGCGTCGACCGCTCGAGATGATAGAACCAGAACTCACACATCTGCTTTGTCCGGGCTTCAGCTCTCGTAGGTGTCAGCGACCATCCGGTCGAGCGTCCGCACACCGAAGCCCACGGCACCGTCCGGCACGATGGCCCGCGTCGACTTTTCAGCCCAGGCCACGGCGGCGATGTCCAGGTGCGCCCACGGCGTGTCATTGACGAAGCGCTGCAGGAACAGGGCGGCGGTGATCGAGCCCCCCGCGCGACCGTTACCGGTGTTCTTCACATCGGCGATCGGGCTGTCGATGTGCTTTTCGTACTGCGCCGGCAGCGGCAGGCGCCAGAAATTCTCGTCCACCTTGTTGCCGGCGGCGATGACGGGGTTGGCGACCGCATCCGAGTTCGAGAACACACCGGCGTAGTCCTTGCCAAGGGAGACGATGATCGCCCCGGTCAGGGTCGCCAGATCGATCATGAATTTCGGCTTGAACCGCTCCTGGGTGTACCAGAGGCAGTCAGCCAGAACGAGGCGGCCCTCAGCGTCGGTGTTGATGACCTCGACCGACTGGCCTGACATCGAGATGACCACGTCACCCGGACGCTGGGCGTCGCCGTCCGGCATGTTTTCGACCAGGCCGATGATGCCGACGGCGTTGACCCTGGCCTTGCGGCCCGCCAGCGCGTGCATCAGTCCGGACACGGCCGCCGCGCCGCCCATGTCCCACTTCATGTCTTCCATGCCGTCAGCCGGCTTGATGGAGATGCCGCCGGTGTCGAAGGTCACGCCCTTGCCGACGAAGGCGATCGGCTGGTCGCCGGCCTTGCCGCCGTTCCATTTCATGATCGCCACCTGGCTGTCACGACGGCTGCCCTGGCCGACCCCAAGCAGGGTGCGCATGCCCAGTTTCTCAAGCTCGGCCTCGCCCAGAACCTCGACCTCGAGGCCCAGTGACTCCAGCGCCTTGACCCGGCGCGCGAACTCGACCGGATATAGGACGTTGGCCGGCTCGGCGACGAGGTCGCGGGCGAAGATCACGCCATCGGCCACGGCCGACATCGGGGTGAAGGCGGCCTCTGCGGCCTTGCCGTCGGCGCAGACGATCCGGATCGTGGTGAGCGACGGAATTTTCTCGGGCTTCTGCTTGGTCAGATATTTGTCAAACCGGTAGGCAGCCAGACGGGTCGCGAAGCCGATACGGGCAGCCTGCTCGGGCGACAGCCCGGTAGCGTCGACCGTCAGCACGGTCGAACCGGACAATTTGGCGGCATGGTAGGCCGAGCCGGCGGCGGATTCGATCGCCTTGTCGTTCAGCTTGGCGGCGTCGCCCAGGCCGCTGAGGATCACCGCACCCGCGTCGACACCGGCCGGCGCGCTCACGGTCAGGGTGCTGTCGGTCTTGCCGGTGAAACGGCTCGAGGTCATCGCCCGCGTCAGGGCACCTCCGGCGGCCTTGTCGTAATCTGCGCCTGCCCCGGCAAGGGCACGCCCCTCATTGACGAGAACAACCAGAATTTCCGCGGCACCGGCCGCCGAGACAAACTCGACCTTCATTGATTTACTCCAGCCGGAGCGATTGGCCCCGGTCTTGATTACAGGCAACTGGGCAGACGCGACCGGTTGTCCCGGACGCGCGTCGGTGTGTATTAGAGTCTCTCTTTGGCTCGCCTGCAACCGGGCGATTTTTTTCCGTCATGACCCTCATTCAACGCTATTTCTTTCGCCAGATCGCCCTGCCCGTCGCGGCAGCGTGCGCCGCCTTGGTCGGTATCGGCATTCTGAGCCAAAGCCTGGATCAGCTGGAGATCATCGTCGAACGCGGCCAAAGCGTCTGGGTCATGGTCAAGCTGACCCTGCTGGCCGTGCCGCAGCTGTTGGCGGTGATCCTGCCGATCGGTCTGTTTGTGGGGGCCCTGATTTCCCTGACCCGTCTGCAACGCGAACAGGAGTTGACCGCCGCCTTCGCCAGCGGCGTCACGCGTTGGGCCGTGATCCAGCCTGCGCTGCTGCTGGCCGCGATCGTCGCCGCGATGTCGCTGTTGACCACCCTCGTCCTGCAGCCGGCCGCCCAGCGTCAGGCGCGGGCGGAGGCCTTCGCCATTCGCACCGACCTCGCCGCCCTGCTGGTCGAGGAAGGCCGCTTCGTCCAGGGGCCCGGCGGGCTGACAGTCTATGTGCAGCAGATCGAACAGAACGGCCTGATGAAGAACCTGTTCGTCTATCTGGACAACGGCAAGGCCGTGCGGACCTGGGACGCCAATGAGGCCCGGTTCGGTCACAGCGTCGATGGCGCGCCGACCCTGCTGCTGAAGTACGGGACCATGCAGGAGTATTCCTCAAAGGGCGTGCTGAACCAACTGTCGTTCGACAGCCTGCCGTTCGACCTGTCACCGTTCACCACCACCGACGAGAAGGTTCGCTACAAACCCTCCGACCTCTGGATCGGACAGCTGTTCAACCCGTCCCCGGCGGTGCTCGAACGGGTCGGCACACGCGGGGAACTGCTGGCCGAGGCGCATTCCCGCCTGTCATCCCCCCTGTATGCCCTGACCGCGATGGCCATGGCCCTGGCGGCGATCATGGGCGGTGCCTTCAGCCGCACCGGCTATGGGGCCCGGATCGGCAAGGCCGCCGCCGCCTTCCTCATCGTGCGTGTGCTCGGCTATGTCGTGGTGGCCGCCAGCGTCTGGAACAGCTGGCTCAACCTGCTCCAGTACGCGCTGCCCGCCGCCGCCACGATCGTGGCGCTCCGGCTGATCTTCATGACCCTTAAACCGCACCGTCCCGGCAACTGGCCAGCCTTTCAGCGGCTGAAGGCCCGATTCGCATGATCGCTCCCGCCCTTTCCAGGGTCGTCGCCCTGCCCGTCAGCCGCCTGCGGCTCGGCGGCATTGAACGTTATGTTCTGGTGCAGCAGATCCGGGCCCTCGGCATGGCCCTGGCGGTGATTTCCGCCCTCGTCATGCTGATCGATTTCGTCGAGATTTCCCGCGGTGTCGGATCGGACGTCGACCTGTCGGCGCTGCGGATCCTCGGGCTGATGCTGCTCAAGTCTCCGGCAGTCATCATCCAGCTGCTGCCGTTCGTCTTCCTGTTCGGCACCCTGGCCGCCTATATTGGCCTGAACCGTCGCAGCGAACTCATCGCCATGCGGGCCGCCGGGGTTTCGGCCTGGCGTTTCGTGCTTCCGGCCGCCGGGGCGGCCTTCCTGCTTGGAATCATCACCGTGACAGCCCTGGGCCCGGCGACCGCCTCCGCGGACGGCCTGTTCCAGCGCGAGCGCGCGCGTCTGAGCAGTTCTGCAGCGGGGGCCGACAGCTCGGGGGTCGTGTGGCTGCGCGAGGGCGAGGGACAGCGCCAGGTCGTGATTCGGGCCGAACGCCAGGACCGGGCCAATGCCCGACTGCTGGGCGTGACCTTCTTCATCTATTCCACCGACCCCGAGGGTCGCCGGATCTTCACCGAGCGTCTCGATGCGGCCTCGGCCAGCCTCAGTGCCGGCCGGTGGCGGCTGGTGGATGCGATCGGGGCCCAGACCGGGCAACGCGCCGTGCCCTACGCCACGCTCGACCTGCCCTCCAGCCTGGCCGACGAAGAGGCCTTCGAACGGTTCGCCCGTCCGATCTCGACGCCTTTCTGGTCCCTGCCCGCCCAGATCCGCCGGGTCGAGGCGGCAGGCTTCTCGTCCACGGCCTACCGGTTGCGGCTGCAGCAACTGCTGGCGACCCCGCTGATGTTCGCCGCCATGTCGATCCTGGCCGCCGCCTTTTCCTTGCGGTTGATGCGGCTGGGCGATCTGGCGCGGATGAGCGCCGCAGCGGTGGTTCTGGGATTCGGCTTCTTCTTCCTCAACCAGTCCGCGGCCGCCTTCGGTTCAGCCGAGGTAATCCCCCCCTTTGTCGCCGCATGGTTGCCGCCAATCCTGACGGCTCTCGCGGCCCTGACCTTGCTGTTCTATACCGAAGACGGCTAAGCGGGCGCTCTTCCGCCCCAGAGTGAATGTCGAATGCAGCGTGACCGCAGCGTCCTGAACAGGAGAGGCCTGCGCCTCCGGCTTCTCGCCGGTACGGCGGCAATCCTGCTTGGCCCCTGGGTTACTGTTGCCGCTGCCCGGGCCCAGGCCCCCACACCGGATGCCGTCGCCGGTCCCGACGGGCTGACACCTCAGGCCGCCTATTTCGACGCAGACATCCTGGGCCGTCAGGGCGACGTCGTCACCGCCGACAGCTATCCCGGTGGCCGGGTTATGGCCCGCTTCCAGCAGCACACCCTGCGCGCCGACACGGTGACCTATGATCTGGCCCAGGGTCTGGCCACGGCCTCCGGCAATGCCCAGTTGGTCGATCCCGACGGCAATGTCGTCTTCGCCAGCCTGCTGGAACTCAATTCCGACCTCAAGGCCGGTATCGCGGTCGATTTCGCCACGCGCACGACCAACGGGGCCAGCCTGATGGCCGCTACCGCCGTGCGCCGCAGCGCAACCGTGAACGAACTCAACTACGCGATCTTCACGCCCTGCCCGGTCTGCAACGCCGACGGCAGCACCCGAACCCCGACGATCTCGATCCAGGCCGAACAGGTCATCCAGGACGAGACCCTGCGCGCGATTCTGTATCGCAACGCGGTGTTCAAGGTCGGCGGAGTCCCGGTCTTCTACCTGCCGGTCTTTGCGCACCCCGACCCGACCGTCGAGCGGGCATCGGGTTTCCTGGTCCCGCTGATCAACTATGACGCCGGTCGGGGCCTCAGCTATGAACAGCCCTATCTGATCGTCGTTTCGCCGTCCGAGGACTGGCAGATCAGCCCGCAGATCAACGCCCGGGTCGCGCCCCTGCTGAACGCCCAGTGGCGTCGCCGGTTCACCGACGGCACCGTCATCGCTCGCGGCGGCTACACCTATGCCCAGAATTTCGGCGATTTCGACATTGACGGCGACGGCATCGACGACACGATCGCTCCCCTGGCCGAGGAGCACCGCAGCTATCTGCTGGCGCATGGCCGGTTCGACCCTGACGGTCCCTGGCGCTGGGGTTTCACCGCCGAACGCACGTCGGACAAGACGCTTTTCGACCGCTATGACGTTGTCTCGCCCTATCAGGACAACGGCCTGTACTATGGCGACCAACGTCGCCTGATCAGCCAGCTCTATGCCGAGCGGCAGACTGACCGGTCCTATCTGTCCGTCGCCGCCTTCTCGCTCCAGAGCCTGCGGGTGGCCGTGGCCAACCAGGACGCCCCCGGCCTGAACATCTTCGAGAGCGACAACAGCCTGCCGCTGGTCGCGCCCCTGATCGACGCCCGATGGGAACCTGCCGGACCAATGTTCGGCGGTCGACTACGCCTGCACGGCTCGGCTGTCGCCCTGTTTCGCGACACCTATGTCGGCGGCCCCGTCCTGCGGCCTGATGTGATCCCGACGGGCTCCACCCTGGGCCTGCCCGGCATCGACAGTCGCCGTATCAGCGGCCAGGCCGAGTGGCGGCGTATCGTGACGACGGCGGCCGGACTGCGCTGGGAACCGTTTATCGACGTGCGTGCGGACATCTATTCCGTCGCCGACCTGCCCCCCATGATGGGCGTCGACAGCGCGACGATCACCCGTAGCCGGGCCACCGCCGGACTGGATGTCAGCTATCCGCTGATCCGTCGGTTCGCCGACGGTACCGACCTGGTCCTCGAGCCCGTCGGCCAGTTGTCCCTGTCCACCCATACCGATCTTGATCCGCGCATTCCCAACGAGGACAGCCAGACCCTTGAGCTCGACGAGAGCTCGCTGTTCCGTGTCGACCGCTTTCCCGGTCAGGACCTCTACGAAGGCGGCCTGCGCCTGACCGCCGGGACCCGCGCGACTCTGAACTGGGACGGTGGCCGACAGGCCAGCCTGTTCATCGGCCGCAGCCTGCGCTTCGAGGAGGAGCCGGCCTTTCTCACCCCGGTGCCCGACGCTCCGGCGCAACGCTATGATCCGTCCGGCCTGGCCGCGAAATCATCGGACTGGGTGGTACAGGGCAGCTTCACCCCGTCGGACCGGATTCGCGGCTGGGGTCACGCGACCATCGACAGCAGCGGCAGTATCCGGCGCGCCGAACTGACCATGGACGGACGCTGGGGTCGGCGTAACCAGGGCAGTCTCACCTATATCGTCGATCGATCCGATCCCCTGCGGCAGTTGAATCCCTACCCCAATCCGTTCGACCCGGCCGGCCCCCCGATCCAGCAATCGCTGAATCGCAACTACGAATTTGTCCAACTGGCCGTGCAGCAGTTCATTCAGGGCAACTGGGGCGTGACCGCGACCGGTATTGTTGATCTGGAGCGGGACCTGATCACCCGGTCGGAGGTGGGCCTGCTGTTTGACGACGATTGTTTCCGTTTCGAACTGGGCTTTCGCCGGGACAATACGCGCGTTCGACCCAGTGGGCCGTCCGAAGGTATCTATGTGCGCCTAAACCTCGCCACTTTCGGCGGTTCAGGTTATGGACCAAGCGACAGGCGTTGGTAGCGACGCCGATAGGGCGCGCAGGTCGTTGACTATCCCCCCGGATCAAGACGAAGCCGCTTTGAGGAATCAGGACTGACGATGCGTTTCAAGCGTTACACGACGGGCGTCGCGATCGCCGCGCTCCTGGCCGGCTCGGCCTATGCCCAGACTCCCGGGCAATCGCCTATCGCGGCCGGCACTCTGAACCCGGCTTCGGAAGAGGCCCCGACCCGTCCGGTTTCCGCCCCCGAGTTCCGCATGGCGGACGGGATCGTCGCTACCGTCAACGACAGTATCATCACCGGTTTCGACCTGCGACAGCGGATGCTGCTGGTCATCGCCATGACCCAGGTGCAGCCCACCGATGAAAACATTCCGGCCATTCAGCAGGAAGCGCTGAACGTTCTGATCGACGAACGGCTGCAGGCCCAGGAAATCGCGACCTACGAGGACCTGATAGTCTCGGACGCGGAAGTGGATGCCGAGATCGCCGCCATGGCCCAGGAGGTCGGCACCAACCCCGAAACCTATCTCGGATTCCTCGCCCAGGGCGGAATTCGCCCGCAGACTGTGCGTGAGCAGTTGCGCGTGTCGATCGGCTGGCGCTCGCTCGTCGGCGGACGCTTTGCCAGCCGGGCCCGCGTCAGCCGTGGCCAGGTCGAACAGGTCATGCGCCAGCTGGCCGAGTCTGCGTCCAAGCCGCAGTATTTGATCGGCGAAATCTATATCGAGGCTGCCCGCGTCGGCGGCCAGCAACAGGCCCTGGACGGTGCCAGCCAGCTGGTCCAGCAGATGGTTCAGGGCGCGCCGTTCCAGGCCGTGGCCCAGCAGTTTTCCGCGGCCCCTTCCGCCGTCCGCGGCGGTGACGCCGGCTGGGTGGTGCAGGGTACGGTCCAACCGGCGCTGCAGACTGCCCTTGACCAGCTCAACGTCGGACAGCTGTCGCGGCCGATCCCGGTCGAGGGCGGGGTCTATATCATCTATATGCGTGACAAGCGGGACAGCTCGGCGAGCAGTCTGGTGCAGTTGAAACAGGTGATGGTGCGGCTGCCGGAGACGGCGAGCGAGGCCGAGATTGCGGCGGCGACGGCGCGGCTGACGGCGCTGCAGCCGCAGCTGACCTGCGACAACATGCTGGCGCGGGCCACGTCGGAAGAAGGCCTGCTCGGGTCCGACCTGGGTGAGGCCGAAGTGCCCAGCCTGGCACCGCAGTTCCAGCAAGTCGCCCGCTCCGGCGCGGTCGGCTCGGTCAGCACGCCGCTGCGCACCCCGCTGGGCGTGCATCTTCTGGCCGTATGCGGCCGTCGCGCCGGGGGCATCGAGGCCCCGACCTTCCGCGACGTCGAGGGCCGTTTGCGCGGTCAGAACCTGGCCATGCTGGGTCGTCGCTATATCCGTGACCTGCGCGCCGACGCCCTGATCGAGATGAAATAATGACCGGGTCCCTGCCGCCGCTGGCCCTGTCCCTGGGCGAGCCGGCCGGCGTGGGGCCCGAGATCGTCGCCGCCGCCTGGAATGCCCTCAGGGCCGAAGGTCCGGTCTTCGCGGTCATCGGCGACGCCGGCCTGCTGCGGGCCCGCGACGTGCCGGTCGTCGAGATCACCGCCCTGTCCGATGCGCCCGGCGTCTTCGCCCGCGCCCTGCCGGTCCTGCACCATCCCCTGCCCGCCCCGGTGCGTCCGGGGCATCCCGAGCCCGCCAATGCCGGGGCCGTGGCCGACTGGATCGAACAGGCGGTCAATCTGGCCATGTCGGGCGAGGCCAGCGGCGTGGTCACCGCCCCGATCGCCAAGGCCCCGCTGTATGCCGCCGGTTTCCGCTTTCCCGGCCATACGGAGTTCATCGCCGAACTGACCGCCGACCTGCCGTTCGCCGGCACGCGCGGCCCGGTGATGATGCTGACCGCGCGCGACCTGCGCGCCTGTCTGGTGACCATCCACGCCCCCCTGTCGGAAGTGCCCGAACTGGTCACGATCGAGCGGGTCTGCCGCACCGCCCGGGTCGTGCATGAAGCGATGCAGCGCGACTTCGGCATCGCCCGCCCCCGCCTGGCGCTGGCGGCGCTGAACCCCCACGCCGGCGAGGGCGGGGCCATCGGTCTGGAGGAGATCGAGGTCCTGGCCCCGGCCGTGGCCATCCTGCGCGCCGAAGGCATCACCATCAGCGACCCGACGCCCGCCGACACGATGTTCCATGACGAGGCCCGCACCGGCTATGACGCGGCGATCTGCCTGTATCACGACCAGGCCCTGATCCCGGTCAAGACCCTGGACTTCTGGGGCGGCGTCAACGCCACCCTGGGCCTGCCCATCGTCCGCACCTCGCCCGACCACGGCACCGGCTTCGCCATCGCCGGACGGGGGGTGGCCCGGGCCGACAGCCTGATCGCCGCGATCCGGCTGGCGGGGGTGATGGCGGGGGCAAGGGCGCAATAATACCCGCTCATCCCCGCGAAGGCAGGGACCCAGACTATTGGCCAATCCGGCGGCAGCGGTTGGTCTCTCCCTCAATCCCGGCCATTGTGCCTTGCGACAGAACTGGGTCCCCGCCTTCGCGGGGATGATCGGAATCAAGTGACCTCAGACAACCTCCCCTCCCTGCGTGAAACGCTCGACGCCCACGGCCTGCTGGCCAAGAAGAGTTTCGGCCAGCATTTCCTGCTCGACCTGAATGTGACGCGCAAGATCGTGCGGCTGGCGGGGCCGTTCGAGGGGCGGAGTGTGATCGAGGTCGGGCCGGGGCCGGGCGGGCTGACGCGGGCGTTGCTGGAGAGCGATGCGGGCCAGGTGGTGCTGGTCGAGAAGGATCCGCGTTTCCTGCCCCTGCTGGCCGAGCTGGATGACGGCACCGGGCGGCTGGTCACGGTCGAGGCCGATGCGCTGAAGGTGGATGAGGCGGCCCTGGTCGCGGGGCCGGCCCATGTGGTGTCGAACCTGCCGTACAATGTCGGCACGCCGCTGCTGATCAAATGGATCACCGGGCCGTGGATGCCGCAGGCCCTGACCCTGATGTTCCAGAAGGAGGTGGCCGAGCGCATCGTGGCCGAGGCCGGCGACGACGCCTATGGCCGGCTGGCGGTGATCGCCCAGGCCGTGTGCGAGGCCCGCATCGTCATGCATCTGCCGGCCGCCGCCTTTACCCCGCCGCCCAAGGTGGCCAGCGCCGTGGTGCATCTGATCCCCCGTCCCGACCGGCCCGACCGGGCGACGCTGAAACGGCTGGAGACGGTGACGGCGGCCGCCTTTGGCCAGAGGCGCAAGATGCTGCGCTCCAGCCTGAAACAGCTGGGCGGCGCAGCGTTGTGCGAGGCCGCCGGGGTCGATCCCGACAACCGGGCCGAGGTCATCGACGGGGCCGGATTCCTGCGACTGGCGCAAGCGCTGGGCCAGGGGTGATCGCGACCGCACCGGTCGAGGCTGGTGTCGGGTCCTTCACGAGACTGCCGATCAGGACATCGCCGAGGTAGATGGTCGCCGTCGAACTGGCCGGATGTTCGGCCATCATCCCGCGGACATGGTCATGGACGGCGCTGATGTCGTCCGCCTCGATGATGTCCATGACCGGAACCGTCGAGTCTCCGATTTCGACGTAGCAGATGTATTCCACAGCGGGCCCCCACGACCGTTCAGGCGGGAGCAGACGGGATCGGCACCGACATCTCTCAGTCACTGACGCCTGAAGGCAGAGTCAGTAATGGACACCTTATGTAGCCTTGCCGACATAAAGGCGAATCCCGCGCGCCGGACGCTGGTGGGGGCGAGCCTCGGCCGGCCAGGACCGGCATTTTGGCCCCTACGGAGGCCTTGCCGTCGGAAGGGGGCAACGATCCGGTCTGGAGCGGCGTTCAGGGGGGGGCTGGACCACCCGGTCCCCCTGAAACCGTGAGATCCGCCATGCACGTCCTCGTCGCCGGTGCCACCGGCAAGACCGGCCTTCGCCTGGTCCGTGAACTTCAGACGCGCGGCCACCACCCCATCGCCCTGGTGCGGGACGGCTCTGACCCCGCTGCCCTGCCCGAGGGCGCGACCCTGCGCCGCGGCGATCTGACGGACCTGGACCCGGACGTCTGCGACGGCTGTGATGCGGTGGTCTTCGCGGCCGGGTCGGGCGGGGCCAGCGGCGACGCCATGACCGAGCAGGTCGACCGGGACGGCGCGATCCGCCTGATCGACCTGGCCCGCCAGGCCGGTGTCGGCCGCTTCGTCATGCTCAGTTCGGTGGGGGCGGACGATCCTGACCCGGACGGTGACCTGGCCATCTATCTGCGCGCCAAACACGATGCCGACGAACACCTGAAGGTGTCGGGCCTGAGCTTTGCCATCGTTCGTCCAGTCGCCCTGACGGATGACGACGGCACCGGCAAGATCCGGTTCGGCGATGATGTCGACCCCGGCGGCCAGGCCTCCCGGGACGATGTCGCCGCGGTCCTGGCCGAGGCCCTGACCGACAGCGACTGGACCGGACAGACCCGGACCATGGAGACGATACCGGCCACCGCCTGACGCGAGGATGACGGGGGCGAAGGCCTGTGGGATACCCAATTCATGCCCACCGGAATCGAACCGTTTCGCGCCATCGCCATCAGCCGGCTGGCCCATGAACTGAAGGCCGGGGGGCGCAGTGTCATCCATATGGAGTTCGGCCAGCCCTCGACCGGGGCCCCGGCGGCGGCGATCGCCCGCGCCCATCAGGTGCTGGACAGCGACGGCATGGGCTATTGGGAAAGCCCGCTGCTGAAGGCGCGGATCGCGCGCCATTATCAGGAGCGCTATGGCGTCACCGTCGCGCCCGAGCGGCTGTTGCTGACCTGCGGGGCGTCACCGGCCCTGGTGCTGGCCCTGACCTCACGCTTCGCGCCCGGGGACCGCATCGCCATGGCCCGGCCCGGCTATGTCGCCTATCGCAATACGGTGCGGGGCCTGCGGATGGTGCCGGTCGAGATCGGCTGCGGGCCCGAGGACCACTATCAGCTGACGGCGCGGGCCCTGAAGGCGCTGGAGCCGGCCCCGGCGGGGGTGATCATCGCCAGCCCGGCCAATCCGACCGGATCGATCATCCCGGCGGCGGAACTGGCCGCCATCGCCGCCGTCTGTGCCGAGCGCGGCATCGTCATCATCTCGGACGAAATCTATCACGGGCTGAGTTTCGGCGCGCCGACGCCGTCGATGCTGGAGTTCACCCCGGACGCTTTGGTGATCAACAGCTTTTCCAAATACTGGAGCATGACCGGCTGGCGGCTGGGCTGGCTGCTGGTGCCGGCCGACCATGTCGAGACGGCGAAAACCTATATCGGCAACCTGTTCCTGACCCCGCCGTCGCTGAGCCAGCACGCCGGTCTGGTGGCCATGGACCAGACGGAAGAGCTGGAGGGCCATGTCGCCGTCTATCGCCGCAACCGCGAACTGATGCTGGCCGCCCTGCCCGCCCTGGGGCTGAAGACCATCGCCCCGCCGGACGGGGCCTTCTACATCTGGGCCGACATCGGCCATCTCAGCCACGACAGCCTGGCCTTCTGCGAGGCCCTGTTGCGCGACACCGGCGTCGCCACCGCCCCCGGCATCGATTTCGACCCGGTCGACGGCGGGCATTTCATCCGCATCAGCTTCGCCGTGTCGACGGCGGAGGTGGAAGAGGCGTTGCAGCGGATGGTGGGGTGGTTCGGGGCGCGGAAGGCGGGGTGATGGGGCCTCCGATCGTCGGATAGAAAGCGATCGGATGCGGCACGCTCAGCTTGGGCCTACCAGCTGGAAGCGGACGATTGGAACGTCCGCTACGGGGGGGAAGCGGACATCAGCGTTTCGACTGAAACAGACTGCGTTGGGCTTCATTGATCGACCACTCGTCAAGATCGACTTCCCGCTTTGTGACTGGCAGATGTTGTCGTCGCCCGGCCCAATCGTAGAACAGGGTGCCGTGGATGCCATTGGCGTCCCTTTTCAAAACCGGACGATCCCAGATCGGCGTGAGGATTTCCGTCGCACGATCATCACCGAGCCGGACGATCACATCCTCGATCAACTCGATGTCCGTTCCATCCATGAAGAGGTCGGCGAACTCTTCATCAGTGGCCTGAAAGAGGCTGAACGTTGCGTTTTCCGCGCCGTCGATGATCTGAATATTCTTCATAGGCTCAGCCTAGCGGCGGACCTTCCAGCCGTCACCTAAGGGTCGAAAGCGGTCATAGCCTCAGGACCACAGGATGGACCTTCCACCCGGAGTCTTTCGGGTCACTCGCTGACATTCAGCCGCATCGACGACACATCCGACACACCGCCCCGGCCACAGCCGCCACACCGGCCACAAATGCGACCTTCCCGGCCAGAATCCGCCCTTTGCGGCGTGCCATCCCGCTGATCTGACGCGGCTTTCCGCGGCGGGGCAGCGAATTTCCCGCCGGGGTGCCGGGCTGGGGGACACTGGGGGCATGAACACTGCCCTGCCCGCATCGCCGCGCCGTCGTGCGCCCTATCGCATCCGTGGCGAGCGGGTCTGGGCCTGTATCCGTGCCCGCGATCCGGCGGAGGAGAGTGCGCCGGTCCTGGCGGTCGAATTCGACGTCAGTGTGTATGCGATCCGGCGGCGGATCACGCGCGAGGGCTGGAGCAAGCGGGGGCTGGCGGAGGCGGAGGCGATGGCGGGCTTCAACGACTGTCGTCATCCTTCGGCGTGCGCAGCACGACCGGAGGACCCAGCGGCGGGCGCGAGCCCGACCCTGTCGCGGTCACCGACGGTGGACACAGGGTGGGCGGACAGATCGCCTGCGGCGCCGCTGGGTCCTCCGGTCGGCGCCGCTGACGCGGCTGGCCGGAGGATGACGACAGTGGCAGACCCCCTGCTGGACCCGCGTGCCGCCGCCCTGGCACCGCCCCGGACTCGAGTCTAACCGCGACCCGCTGAAACGGCTCGCCACCGCTGACGCGAACATCAAGGATCTGAAGACACTGCCCGGAAATCCAGACATCGGACCGCAGCCGTTGGACTCCCTGCACCCGGTTTTTCCGGAGTCCATTTCGCCCGTCGGGTCGCGTCGCCCCTCGACCGCGACGCGGTCGCCCTCCCCATGCAAACAGGAAGGAGCGCCCTGACGTCGCTGCGGCTCTAGACCGCCTCGTTCAGCAGGGCCTGGCGGTAGCCCTTGAGCCAGATGTTGCGCGACTGTTTGGAGCGTTCGGCATGGTAGATGTGGGCCAGCTCGGCGTAGGAGCGGTCGAAATCGTCATTGACGAAGACGTAGTCGAACGCGTCGCAGTGTTCGATCTCGCCCTTGGCGTTCTGGATGCGGCGTTCGATCACGTCCTCGGCGTCCTGGGAGCGGGTCACCAGACGGCGGCGCAGCTCCTCCAGACTGGGCGGCAGGATGAAGACGCGAACGGCGTCGTGCGGGCATTTTTCGGCGATGTCGCGGGCCCCCTGCCAGTCGATGTCGAACAGGACGTCGCGGCCCTCGGACAGGGCCCGGTCGATCGGGGCGCGCGGGCTGCCGTAGCGGGCCCCGTGCACATCGGCCCATTCCAGGAAGGCGTCCTGGTCGATCAGGCGCTGGAACTCGGCCTCGTCGACGAAATGATAGTCGCGGTCGGCGACCTCGCCGGGGCGGATGCCGCGGGTGGTCATCGACACCGACAGCTCCAGCCCGCCGTGGTCGGCCATCAGCCGGCGGCAGAGCGAGGTCTTGCCGGCCCCGGAGGGACTGGCGACGATCAGGAGGACGCCCCGGCGGGGCGTGCGTTCATTCGACATTCTGGACCTGTTCACGCAGCTGTTCGATCACCGCCTTCAGTTCGAGTCCGGTGGCGGTGAGCGCCGTGGTAGCCGATTTGGCGCACAGGGTGTTGGCCTCGCGCATGAATTCCTGGGTCAGGAAGTCGAGTTTCCGGCCGGCGGGGGGTTGGTGCAACAGGGTGCGGGCCGAGGCGACGTGGGCGGTGAGGCGATCCAGCTCCTCACGGACGTCGGCGCGGGCGGCCAGGGCGGCAGCTTCCAGCACGATCCGGTCGGCCAGGCCGGGGGCCCCCGCCTCGCTGGGATTCGGGGCCAGGTCGGTCATGCGGCGGGCGAATCGCTCGCGCACGGCGGTGGTCTGCTCGTCGGCCCGGACGGCGGCCTCGGCGGTCAGGGCGGCGATGCGGTCGACGAAGCCGGTCAGGACCGGCAGCAGCTGGGCCCCTTCCCGCTCGCGCGACAGCTTCAGGGCGTCGAGGGCGGCGTCGATGGTCAGGGCCATGGCGGCCTCGACGGCGGCGCGGGCCTCGGGGTCCTCGACCTCTTCCGGGATCTCCAGCACGCCGCGCAGGGCCAGCAGGCCGTCGGCGCTGGGCGGGGTGGTACCCTGTTCGGCCAGGGCGTTGGCGAGGATCAGATAGTGGTCCAGCACCGCCTGGTTGACCCGCACGGTCGGGGTGCCGCTCTCCAGCCGCTTGGCCTGAAGGCCGACCGTGACCTGACCCCGGCCGAGCCGGGCCTGGGCAGAGGCCCGGGCCAGCCGTTCCAGACTGTCGAAGCCGGGCGGACCCCGAAAGCGGATGTCGAGGGTGCGGCCATTGACCGACCGGGCCTCGACCGACCAGCTCCAGCCGTCCTGTGCCCCGTCGGCGCGACCGAAGCCGGTCATGCCGGATATCCCGGTCATCGTACGGCCAGGGCCGGGCGGGCGGGCGGAGTCGGGTTGACGGTGATCACCGCGACGCCGGTACCCGAGGCGGCGGCTCCAGGGGCGGCGTCAGGGGCAACATCCGACGCGACCTCGGGGACGACAACCACCGGCGGCAGGCCGGCCTTTTCGCGTTCGATGGCGCGCCAGCGGGCGACATTGGCGAGGTGTTCGGGATAGGTGCGGGCGAAGGCGTGACCGCCGGTGCCGTCGGCGACGAAGAACAGTTCGTCACTGCGCGGCGGGTTGAGCACGGCGGCCAGGGCCTCCTCGCCGGGGTTGGCGATCGGCGTCGGCGGCAGGCCGTCGATCTGATAGGTGTTCCACGGCGTCTGGCGGTCCAGTTCGGAACGGCGGATGCCCCGGCCCAGCGGCCGGCCCCGGGTGATGCCATAGACGATGGTCGGGTCGCTCTCGAGCCGCATGCCCAGCCGCAGCCGGTTGGAGAAGGCGGCGGCGACGCGCGGGCGTTCCGAGGCGATGCCGGTCTCCTTTTCGACGATCGAGGCCAGGATCATGGCCTCTTCCGGCGAGGTGACCACGGAATTGGGGCTGCGCAGGTCCCACAGCCGGGCCAGGTTGCGGTCGCGGGCGCGCTGCATCCGGGCGATGACGGCGGCGCGGGTCTCGCCGCGGCTGATCTCATAGGTGTCGGGCCACAGACTGCCCTCGGCCGGGACCTCGACCTCACCGGTCAGGATCGGCTGGCGATTCAGGATGTCGACGGCCTGGGCCGACGACCAGCCCTCGGGCAGGGTCAGGTAGTGGCGCACCACCCGCCCCTCGACCAGCAGGATGATGACCGAGCGCAGCGAGGCCCGCGACGGTACCTGATATTCCCCGGCGCGCAGCTTGCGGTCGGCCCCGGTCAGGCTGACCGCCGCCTTGAACATGTCGGTCGAACGGATCACCCCGGCCCGTTTCAGGGTGGCGGCGATGGCCGGAACGCCCGAGCCGCTGGGCAGGGTGACGATGGTGGTATCGCCCTGGGCGGCGGCCGGACCGGGCGCGTAGAAGACACTCCAGCCCCAGGCCAGACCGGCGATCAGGAACAGGCTGAAGGTGGCCGAGGCGGCCAGCAGACCGACCATCAGGCCGGAGCGCCCCCCCCTGGGTGGGGCCGACGGACCGGCGGCCATCTAGTCGACCTTCCGGAAGATGACCGAGGCATTGGTGCCGCCGAAACCGAAGCTGTTGGACATGGCGACATCAATTTTCCGGTCCTTGCCCTTGTGCGGGACCAGGTCGATGGCGGTCTCGTGCTCGGGATTGTCCAGATTGATCGTCGGCGGCGCGACCTGGTCGCGGATCGCCAGCACGCAGAAGATCGATTCGATGGCCCCGGCGGCCCCCAGCAGATGGCCGGTCATCGACTTGGTCGAGGAGACGGCCAGGTTCGACGCATGGTCGCCGACCAGCCGCTCGATCGCGCGCAGCTCGATCCAGTCGGCCATGGTCGAGGTGCCGTGGGCATTGATATAGTCGAGGTCCGAGGGCTGCATCCCGGCCCGCTTCAGCGCCGCCTTCATGGCCCGCAGCCCGCCCTCCCCATCCTCGGACGGAGCGGTGATGTGATAGGCGTCGCCGCTCATGCCGTAGCCGACCACCTCGGCATAGATCTTCGCGCCGCGGGCCTTGGCGTGCTCGTATTCCTCGAGCACCATGATGCCGGCCCCCTCGCCCATGACGAAGCCCGCATGGTCCCTGTCATAGGGACGGCTGGCCTTCTCGGGCGCGTCGTTGAAGGCGGTGCACAGGGCCTTGCAGGCCAGGAAGCCGGCGATGCCGATCGGCACGATCGAGCTCTCGGCCCCGCCCGCGACCATCACATCGGCGTCGTCCAGGGCGATCATCCGGGCCGCGTCGCCGATGGCATGGGCCCCGGTGGCGCAGGCGGTGACGACGGAATGGTTCGGCCCCTTCAGCCCGTGGCGGATCGAGATCTGGCCCGAAGTCAGGTTGATCAGGGCCGAGGGAATGAAGAAGGGGCTGACCCGGCGCGGCCCCTGTTCCTTGAGGATGATGGCGGTGTCGGCGATGGGGCCGAGACCGCCGATGCCGGAGCCGACCATGACGCCGGTGCGTTCCTGGTCCTCGGCGCTCTCGGGCTTCCAGCCGGCGTCGGCCAGGGCCTCGTCGGCGGCGGCGATGGCATAGACGATGAAGTCGTCGACCCGTTTGCGGTCCTTGGGCGACATGACCTGTTCGTGGTCGAACACCCCCGGCTGGCCGGGAGCCCCGCCGCCGCGACCGTCCACCGACGGAATCTCGCCGGCAATGGTGCAGCCCCAGCCCTCGACGTCGAAATTGGTGATCGGACCGATGCCGGAGCGACCGTCGCGGATTCCCTGCCAATTATGCTCAACACCCGCGCCAAGCGGGGTGAGCAGGCCGAGACCGGTGACTACAACGCGGCGCATGGGCGCTCCTTCAACAGAATCCGTGCCCAGAAACAGTAATGGCCGCCGGGCGTGCCCGCTAGGGGCGCACCACGGCGGCCACTGAAACCGTCAGTTGACCGAGGGTCAGCCGGCGAGTTTGCCGTCGATGAATTTCACGGCGTCGCCGACGGTCTGGATGTGCTCGGCGGCATCATCCGGGATCTCGATGTCGAATTCTTCCTCGAAAGCCATGACCAGTTCGACGTTGTCGAGCGAGTCAGCGCCCAAATCGTCAATGAAGCTGGCCTTTTCGACGACTTTTTCGGGATCGGCGTCCAGATGGTCGATGACGATCTTGCGAACGCGTTCCAGGGTGTCGGACATGGGGTCTCTGCCTTCGTTATGGTGCCTCGGCACCAGCGTTTGTCTTCGCGATTGCCGTCCCACGACAGCGCCGGTCGCGCAAGCCCAAAGAGGCCGCGCAGCCGGTTGCGTCACCGCCCTTTAGCACAGCCTTCCCCCGGGGGAAGAGTCGATGCAGGGTTTGATCGTGATCGGCGTTCAGCGGCGGGGGCGGTTGACCCACCAGACCAGCCCGCCGCCGACCAGGGCCATCGGGGCCCCGTAGACGGCCCAGATGATCTGGCCGGTCATGAAACTGCCCGGCAGGATGTTGAGCCCCTGCAGCACCCAGATGATGCCGATCAGCAGCAGCGGGCCGCTGAGGATGGTGGCGAGGAGGCGGAGGGCCAGCATCAGATCATCGCCATGCCGCCGTTCACGTGCAGGGTCTGCCCCGTGACGTAGGCGGCTTCGTCCGAGGCCAGATAGACGGCGGCGGCGGCGATCTCGTCACCGGTGCCGAGGCGGCCGGCCGGGATGTTTTTCAGGATGGTCTCGCGCTGGGCGTCATTCAGCACATCGGTCATCGGCGAGGCGATGAAGCCGGGGGCGATACAATTCACCGTGATGCCGCGGCTGCCGACCTCCTGCGCCAGCGACTTGGAGAAGCCGATCATGCCGGCCTTGGAGGCGGCATAGTTGGTCTGGCCGGGGTTGCCGGTGACGCCGACGATCGAGGTGATGCCGATGATCCGGCCGGAGCGGCGCTTCATCATCCCCTTCATCGCCGCGCGCGACAGACGGAAATAGGATTCCAGATTGACGGTGATGACCGACTGGAAATCCTCGTCCTTCATCCGCATCAGCAGGCCGTCCTTCGTGATGCCGGCGTTGGCGACGAGGATGTCGAGCGGCGCGCCGGCCACTTCTTCCGCCCGGGCGACCAGGCCGTCGACCGAGTCGGGATCCGACAGGTTGGCGGCGGCGGCGAAGGCACGCTCGCCGAGGTCCTTCGCCAGGTCGTGCAGCACCGCCTCACGGGTGCCGGACAGGACGACGGTCGCGCCCCGGGCGTGCAGGGACCGGGCGATGGCCCCGCCGATGCCGCCGGTGGCCCCGGTGACGAGGGCGGTTTTTCCGGTGAGATTGAACATTTGATTCACTCCATAGAGTCCCTGTCTAGCGACATGCCGCAATGCCTGCACGTTCTGACCGGCCACAAGGATCTTGTTTCTGAAAGCTCCCCACCAGCGGAAAGCGGAAAGGGCGGGCGAGCCGCCCGTGGGTATGAAAACACGTCACGACGGCAACGCGGACACGGAAGCGTCGCAGCCTTGTTGGCAAGCCAAAGCACCGGGACCATCAGGAGCAATATCGCCCAAGGCGGTAGCCAAAAGACTGACGACACCCAGGTCAGGCCAACGATTACCGCAAACCCAGACCGAAGCGTCGCCTGAGCATAGACCGTCATCGCAACCGACCTCAGCCAACGCTCTTCGCGAACGCTTCCAGATCTTCCGGCGTGTTCAGCGCCACGCTCTCGGCGTCCGGGGCGATGCGTTTGGCCATGCCGGTCAGGACCTTGCCGGAGCCGATCTCGGCGAAGCGGGTGATGCCACCCTCACCCGCCATCCACTCCATGCTCTCGCGCCAGCGGACGCGGCCGGTGACCTGTTCGACCAGCAGGCGGCGGATCGTCTCGGGGTCGGTCTCGGGGCGGGCGGTGACATTGGCGACCACCGGCACGCGCGGGCCCAGCAGGGTGGCACCGGACAGGGCCTCGGCCATTTCGTCGGCGGCGCGCTGCATCAGCGGGCAGTGGAACGGGGCCGAGACGTTCAGCGGAATGGCCCGCGCGCCCAGTTCCTTGGCTTTCTCGATGGCGCGATCGACGGCGGCCTTGTCACCGGAGATGACGATATTGCCGGCATTGTTGTCATTGGCGACGACGCAGACGCCGACTTCGGACCCGGCCTTTGCAGCGGCCTCGGCCAGGGCCAGGTCGGTCTTCGGCCCGATCAGCGAGGCCATGGCCCCGGCCCCCACGGGCACGGCGCGCTGCATGGCCTGGCCGCGCAGCTTCAGCAACCGGGCGGTGTCGGCCAGCGACAGGGCCCCGGCGGCGCAAAGGGCCGAATATTCGCCCAGCGAATGGCCGGCGACCAGGGCGGCGCGCGACACGTCGATATCGAACTCGACCTTCAGCACCCGCACGGCGGCCAGCGACACCGCCATCAGGGCCGGCTGGGCGTTCTCGGTCAGGGTCAGCTGGTCCTCGGGCCCCTCGCGCATCAGCAGGGCCAGCTTCTGGCCCAGGGCGTCGTCGATCTCGGCATAGACCTCGCGGGCGCTGGCGAAGGCGTCGGCCAGGGCCACGCCCATGCCGACCGACTGGCTGCCTTGTCCGGGAAACAGGAGGGCGAGGGTCATGGGCGGTCCGCAAACTGTTGAATCAGGGGCGCAGCGGTAGGACAAACCCCGGAAGGCGGCAAGTCGCGAACGCCTTGCCCTGCCCCCCCTTTTCCCCTATATGCGCCCGCTTTCCAGGGCTTCGGTCCTGTCGCGGAACATCAAAGGGTTCGGGAAGTCATTCCGGCCGCCGCTGCAGGAGCCATCGTGGGATCAGACTTTAACCCGGTCTGCCTCACGCCGACGCCCACAAGGGAGACTACCGCATGGCTCTTTACGAGCACACGGTCATGTCGCGCCAGGATATCAGCGCGCAACAGGCCGAAGCGCTGAACGACACCATCAAGGGCTTGATCGAGGAAGGCGGCGGTTCCGTCGCCAAGATCGAGTACTGGGGTCTGCGCAACCTGACCTATCGGGTCAAGAAGAACCGCAAGGCGCACTATTCGCTGCTCGCCGTCGACTGCCCGCCCGCCGCCATGGCCGAAGTGGAACGTCAGCTGTCGATCAACGAAGACGTGCTGCGCTGGCTGACCGTCCGCGTCGAGGAGCTCGACCTCGAGCTGTCGCCGCTGCTGGCCCGCCGTGAACGCGAGCGTGAACGTGAACGCGAGCGCACCCCGCGCACCGACGAGGCCCCCGCGGCCGCCGTCGCTGAAGCCGAATAAGGAAGGCGCATCATGACCGATACGACTGCTCCCCGCGGCGCGCCCACGCCCGGCACGCCCGCCGGTTCCGGCGCTGCCGGCCGTCGCCCCTTCTATCGTCGCCGCAAGGTTTGCCCGTTCTCGGGTGAAGGCGCGCCGAAGATCGATTACAAGGATGTGAAGCTGCTGCAGCGTTACATCTCCGAACGCGGCAAGATCGTGCCCTCGCGCATCACCGCTGTTTCCCAGATCAAGCAACGCGAACTGGCCAAGGCCATCAAGCGCGCCCGCTATCTGGCCCTCCTGCCCTATGTGGTGAAGTAATGAAGGTCGTTCTCCTCGAGCGCGTCGATAACCTCGGCGCCATCGGCGATGTCGTGACCGTCAAGGACGGCTTCGCTCGTAACTTCCTGCTGCCGCGCGACAAGGCTCGTCGCGCGACGTCCAACAACCTGAAAGCCTTCGAACTCGAACGCGTCGCCATCGAGGCCCGCAACGAGAAGAACAAGGAAGAGGCCGGCAAGATCGGCACCAAGATCGACGGTCAGACCTATGTGATGATCCGTCAGGCTGGCGAGACGGGCCAGCTGTACGGTTCGGTCGGCGGTCGCGATGTTGTCGAGGCCATCACGGCCGAAGGCGGCAAGGTCGAGCGCAGCCAGATCGTGCTGAACACGCCGATCAAGTCGCTGGGCGTCCACGAAGTGCCGGTTCGCCTGCACGCCGAGGTCTCGGTCAAGGTCAAGATCAACATCGCGCGTTCGGCCGAAGAAGCCGAGCGTCAGGCCGCTGGTGAAGACGTCATCAAGGCCGCCTATGACGAGGACCGCGCCGCGGCCCTCGAACAGGCGCGCGACATGGTTGCCGGCGGTGCCGGCCAGCAGGACGGCCTGGGCTCGGAAGCCTAGGTCTTACAGCGACCGCAAGATGAAGAGGGCGCACCTTCCGGGGTGCGCCCTTTTTCATGGCCACCGGACAGTGATCGACGCCCTTTTCCGGCCATGATCCGGCTGGCAAACTGCGCAATCAGTCGCAGGACATTCCCATGATCCGCAAGATATCGCTGGCCCTGGCGCTGGCCGCAGGCCTTCTCGCCACCCCGGTCGCGGCACGCGAGATGACCGTCCGCCAGTTCCTGACCACCGCCGATGGCATTCCGCGCAATCCCACAGCCTTGCTGCGCGCCGATACCCGGCGGCTGATGACCGAAATGCGGGCCAGCTTCGCCGCGATCCGCACCGAGGAGACCGCCGCCCGCACCGCTGGCCGCCGGCCGGCTACCTGCATGCCGGAACGGGTCTCCGTGAATCCGGAACAGCTGCTGGGTCGGCTCAACGCCATTCCCGCCGCCCGCCGCAACATCAGCCTGACCCAGGCCATCCGCGAATGGATGGCCGAAGAGCATCCCTGCCCCGCCTGACCGGCCCGAACCGGACCGTCCACAGAGGTGTCCCCGTTCATCTGGACCGGGACGGACTTTTCCGTCCGCTTCCGTCGCACCGGAAGGCTAAGCGTTAACCGATGAACGCCTTCGCCCCCTTCTCCGCCGACACAGCGTCGATTTCGTCCCTGCCGCACAACCTGGAGGCCGAGCAGGCGCTGCTGGGCTCGCTGATGTTCGACAATGCGGTGTTCGAACGGCTGTCGGACCGGCTGCGCGGGTCGCATTTCTACGAGCCGTTCCACAACCGGCTGTTCGACGCCATCGAGGACCATATCCGCCAGGGCATGCTGGCCGAGCCGACCATTCTGATGGAGCGGTTCAAACAGGATCCGGCCTTCGCCGAGTTCGGCGGTCTGCGCTATCTGGCCGACCTGGTCGACCGGGCTCCGCCCGCGGCCAATGCCGCCGACTATGCGCGGGTCGTCTATGATCTGGCCCTGCGTCGCGACCTGATCCGTATCGGCGGCGACATCATGAAGGAGGCCCCCGATCCCGAGCGGGCCGCCATCGACCAGATCGAGCAGGCCGAACAGTCGCTGTATTCCCTGGCCGAGACCGGCAAGCCGTCGTCGGGTTTCGTCAGCTTTTCCACCGCCCTGGCCGGGGCTGTCCAGATGGCCGGCGAGGCCTACCAGCGCGACGGCAAACTGGCCGGCCTGGCCACGATGCTGGACGATCTGGACCAGAAGCTGGGGGGTCTGTACCCGTCCGACCTGCTGATCCTGGCCGGCCGTCCGTCGATGGGCAAGACGGCGCTGGCGACCAACATCGCCTTCAACATTGCCCGCAACTATCGCTGGGAGCCGACGCCGGAGGGCCGCAAGACGGTCAACGGCGGGGTCGTGGCCTTCTTCTCGCTGGAAATGAGCGCCGAACAGCTGGCCATGCGGATCCTGGCCGATGCCTCGGGCGTGTCGTCGGACCGGCTGAGAAAGGGCGAGATCGACGCCTCGGACTTCGGCAAGGTGCGCGACGCCGCGATCGAGATCGGCGAGAGCCCGCTGTATATCGACGCCACCGGCGGCCTGGCCATCTCCAAGCTGGCGGCGCGGGCGCGACGGCTGAAACGGGCCGAACAGGGCCTGGACCTGATCATCATCGACTATCTGCAGCTGATCACCGTCGGCGACGGCAACAACCAGCGCAACCGGGTGCAGGAGGTGTCGGAGATCACCGGTGGCCTCAAGGCCCTGGCCAAGGAGCTGAACGTGCCCATCCTGGCCCTGTCGCAGCTGTCGCGTCAGGTCGAGAACCGCGAGGACAAGCGGCCGCAGCTGTCCGACCTGCGCGAATCCGGCTCGATCGAGCAGGACGCCGACTGTGTGATGTTCGTCTATCGCGAGAGCTACTACCTGGGCCGGACCGAGCCGCGCGAGGGCACCGAGGAACATCTGAAATGGCAGGAGGACATGGACATCCTGCAGCACCAGGCCGAGGTCGTCATCGGCAAGCAGCGCCACGGTCCGATCGGCATCGTCAAGCTGAGCTTCGACGCCGACACCACCCGGTTCGGCAACCTGGCCAAGGACGGCCGCTATTCGAATTTCCGCGACATCCCCGAATAGGTTCGACATTTTCCGGTGTGCGCTGCACAAAAGTTGCGCCATAACCCAATCATGCCCTCCCTCGCCACGCTTTCCGTCGACCTGAACGCGCTTGCGCACAATTTCCATGCGCTCGAAGCCATTGCCCGCGTGCCGGTCCATCCGGTGGTCAAGGCCGATGCCTACGGGTTGGGGGCAATACCGGTGGCGCGGCGGTTGATGGCCGAAGGGGCGCGAACCTTCTTCGTCGCCCGGGCCAGCGGCGGCTTCGCCCTGCGCGAGGCCCTCGGGCCGGAGCCGGTCATTCACGTACTGGACGGTTGCGTCGGCGACGGGGCCCCGGCCCTGATCGCCGCCGGGCTGAGTCCGATCCTGAATCACGGCGATCAGCTGGCGGCCTGGCGGGCAGCGGGCGGCGGGGCCTGTGGCCTGCAGATCGACACCGGCATGAACCGGCTGGGCTTCCGCCCCGAGGAGGCCCCTGAGCCCTTCCCCGGCCTCGGTCTGGTCATGAGCCATCTCGCCTGCGCCGACACCCCGGACACGCCGATGAACCGCCAGCAGCGCGACGCCTTCGCCACGGCGGTGCAGCGCTATCCCGGCGTGGTCCGGTCATTCGCCAATTCGGGCGGCGTCTTCCTCGGGCCGGACTTCGGCTTCGACGCGGTGCGACCGGGGATCAGCCTGTACGGCAGTGGTCCTGAAGGTCGTCCCGACGCCCGGCTGAAGGCCGTCGCCACCTTCATGGCCGAGGTGCTGCAGGTGCGGGATGTCCCGGTCGGCGAAAGCGTCGGCTATTCGCAGGGCTTCCGGGCCGAGACGCCCCGACGGATCGCCGTCTGCGCCGCCGGCTATGCCGACGGGGTGTTGCGCAGCACCAGTCCCTGGGGCGCGGTTTGGCTGGGCGGTGCCTTGCGGTCGATTGTGGGACGGGTGTCGATGGACGTCATCGCCGTCGACGTCACCGGTACGGACGTGGCCGTCGGCGACCGCGCCGAACTGTTCGGGGCCAACCGCTCGCTGGACGAGGCCGCGACCGCGGCCGGGACCATCGCCTATGAACTGCTGACCTCGGTTACCCCGCGCGTGCCGCGGGTCTATAGCGGCTGATCCGCACACCGCCCGCGTCAATATCGGACGCAGCCCGTTTCCGCCCCCTGCCCCACCGCGACCGACTCCTGTAAGTCGGGGTCATGGCCAGAGACGGTGCGATCTATGTTTGTCAGTCCTGCGGGGCGGTCCACGGCAAGTGGGCCGGCCAGTGCGGGGCCTGTAACCAGTGGAACTGTATCGTCGAGGAGAGCCGCGCGGCCCCGCCCGGCGCGATGAAGGCGGTCAGCAGCGCCCGGACCCGGGGCCTGCAATTCGAAACCCTGCAGTCGGACACGCCCGAGCCGGCGCGCATCGTCACCGGGGTCAAGGAGTTCGACCGGGTCTGCGGCGGCGGGGTCGTGCCCGGCTCGGCCATCTTGCTGAGCGGTGATCCTGGCGTCGGCAAATCGACCCTGCTGCTGGACGTGGCCGGTCGGGCGGCGCTGAAGGGGGCCCGGGTCGCCTATATTTCCGGCGAGGAGGCGATCGAGCAGATCCGGGCCCGGGCCAAGCGGATGGGCCTGTCCAAGGCCCCGGTCGAACTGGCCTCGGCCACGGCCCTGCGCGACATCCTGGGTACGTTGAAGCGCGAGAAATTCGACATCGTCATCGTCGATTCGATCCAGACCCTGTGGTCCGACGCCCATGAGGCCGGGCCCGGCTCGGTGACCCAGGTCCGCGCCTGCGCCGGGGAGATGGTGCGGCTGGCCAAGTCGCACGGCGTCGCCGTGGTGCTGGTGGGTCATGTGACCAAGGACGGTCAGGTCGCCGGACCACGCGTGGTCGAACATATGGTCGACGCCGTGCTGAGCTTCGAGGGCGAGCGCGGCTATCCGTTCCGCATCCTGCGCGCCGGCAAGAACCGATTTGGGGCCACCGACGAGATCGGGGTGTTCGAGATGGGTGACACCGGACTGCGCGAGGTCAGCAATCCGTCGGCCCTGTTCCTGGGCGAGGGCAAGGACCGCGCCCCCGGGGCCGCCGTCTTCGCCGGGATCGAGGGCTCGCGGCCTGTGCTGGTCGAGATGCAGGCCCTGGTGTCGAAATCGGCCTATGGCACGCCGCGCCGGGCGGTGGTCGGCTGGGACACCGGGCGACTGGCCATGGTGCTGGCCGTGCTGGAGGCGCGCTGCGGCTTCGGCTTCGGGGACCAGGACATCTATCTGAACGTCGCCGGGGGTCTGCGGATCAACGAACCCGCCGCCGATCTCGCGGCGGCCGCGGCCCTGATCTCCTCGGCCACCGACAAGCCCCTGCCCCAGGGCTGTGTCGTGTTCGGTGAAATCAGCCTGTCGGGTGAGGTTCGGGCGGTCGGCCGGGCCGAGGCGCGCTTGCGCGAGGCGCGCAAACTGGGCTTCGACAACGCCCTGACCCCGCCTCTGACGGTCAAGGGCGGCGGGGTGGCGGTGACCTCGGTGACGCGATTGACGGAAGCGGTCGATCGAATCTCGCAAAACCGCTATGAAGGTCTTCAGTAACCCCCCACCCGAGGATCGACCGACCGCGTGACCGGCTTTGACGCTCTCGCCCTACTCGTGATCCTCGCCTCGGCCGCGGCCGGATGGGTGCGTGGGGCGACGCGCGAAATCATCACCCTGCTGAGCTTCGTGCTGGCGGCCTTCCTGGCCCTGGTGGCCCTGCCCTTCACCACCCCGATCGGCCGCTCCCTGATCGATCCCGACTGGGCCGGCGCGATCGCCGCGGCCATCGCCTCCTTCCTGCTGGTCTATTTCGGCATCCGCATCTTCGGCTCGGCCCTGTCGAAACGGGCCCAGGCCCATCCGCAGCTGGGCGGGCTCGATCGTTTCCTCGGCGTCTTCGTCGGTGCGGCCCGGTCGCTGGTGCTGCTGGGGGCGATTCATCTGGTCGTCGTCGCCGCCATGCCGGGCGAGGCGACCCCGCGCTGGCTGACCCAGGCCATGCTGTATCCGGTCAGCGCCGGGGCCGCGCGCGTGATCCAGATCGTCCTGCCCGGCATCGGGCGCGGGGCTGACGCCCTGACCCCGGTGATCAATTCCTCCGTTCATGAGGGGTTTTCCGCCTCCCAAGCCTTGCCCCCGCCCCAAACAGGGCATACCCCGCGCGGCACCGCCCCCTAGCCGCTTCCCGGACCATCGGAGCCACGATGCGCCACCAGATTGCCGATCCCGTCGTCCATCGCGACCACCATCGCGATCCGGATGATGATCGCCCGCGTCTTGAGTGCGGTGTCTGTGGCGTCTGGGGTGCCGAACCCGACGGTGCCGCCGCCATCGTCGCCCTGGGCCTGCACGCCCTGCAGCATCGCGGCCAGGAAGCCTGCGGCATCGCCAGCGTGCACGAGGAACATTTCCATACCGAACGCCATCAGGGCCTGGTCGGCGACGCCTTTGGTGGCACCGACCTGCCGAAACGGATGCCGGGCACGGCGGCTGTGGGCCACACCCGGTATTCGACCGCGGGCGGATCCTTCCTGCGCAATATCCAGCCGATGTTCGCCGATCTCGACTCCGGCGGAATCGCCCTCGGTCACAACGGCAACCTGACCAATTTCCTGTTCCTGCGGAACCAGCTGGTCTCGGAAGGATCGATCTTCCAGTCGACCTCGGACTCCGAGGTGATCCTGCATCTGATCGCCCGCTCCCGTAAGGCGCGGATCGTCGACCGTTTCATCGATGCCCTGGCCCGGATCGAGGGCGGCTATGCCCTCGTCGCCCAGACCAGCAAGAAGATGATCGGGGCCCGCGACGCCCTGGGCATCCGCCCTCTGGTGCTGGGCAAGATCGGCGAGGCCTGGGTGCTGGCGTCGGAGACCTGCGCTCTGGACACCATCGGGGCCACCTTCGTGCGTGACGTCGAGCACGGCGAGGTCGTGGTCATCGACAAGGACGGCCTGCGCTCGCTCAAGCCCTTCCCGGCCCGCGCCGCCCGGCCCTGCCTGTTTGAGTATGTCTATTTCTCGCGGCCCGACAGCATCGTGAACGGCCGTTCGGTGTACGGCGTGCGCAAGCGGATGGGCGAAGGCCTGGCGCGCGAGCACGCGGTCGAGGCCGATGTCGTGGTGCCGGTGCCCGACTCCGGCGTGCCGGCGGCCCTGGGCTATGCCCGTGAAAGCGGCATCCCCTATGAGATGGGCATCATCCGCAGCCACTATCTGGGCCGCACCTTCATCCAGCCCAGCCAGGGGGCCCGTCAGAAGGGGGTGCGCATGAAGCACAGCCCCAACCGCTCGGTGCTGGAGGGCAAGCGGGTCGTGCTGATCGACGATTCGATCGTGCGCGGCACCACCTCGGTCAAACTGGTCCGGGCCGTGCGGGCCGCCGGGGCGACCGAGGTGCATCTGCGATCGGCCAGCCCGCCGATCCTGTATCCGGACTTCTATGGCATCGACATGCCCGAGCGGGACCAGCTGATCGCCGCCAACATGACGCTGGAGGAGATGCGGGCCCACCTGGAGGTCGACTCCCTGGGCTTCCTGTCGGTCGACGGCCTGTACAATGCGATGGGGGCCGGCCCGCGCGACGCGGACAATCCGCAGTTCACCGACCACTATTTCACCGGCGACTATCCGACCCGCCTGCTGGATCGCGAAATCGAACAGGGCGGCCGCGACGTCACCTATCGCCAGCTGTCGCTGCTGGTGACCGCCTAGGACGAAACCGGTCAGGGCGCGCCCGCGTGTCCTGACCCGGATCTTCGCGCCATATGGACGCGAGGTCTTTGCCCGGACACGGGCGCGCGCTATCAGGCCCCATGTCTGCTGATCTCCCCCTGAAAGACCGTATCGCCCTCGTCGTCGGGGCCTCGCGCGGCATCGGCTATGAAGCCGCCCTGGCCCTGGCGAAGGCCGGAGCCCATGTCGTGGCCACCGCCCGCACCGAGGGCGGGCTGGAAGAGCTGGATGACGCCATCTATACCGCCACCGGCAAGCACGCGACCCTGGTGCCGTTCGACCTCGTCGACGGCGGGGCCATCGACCGGCTGGGCGGGGCCATCTTCGAACGGTTCGGCAGGCTGGACATCTGGGTCCAGGCGGCCGCGACCATGGGAGCCTCGGGCCTGACCCCGGTCAGCCACGCCGACCCCCGCGTCTGGGCCAAGGTCGAGAAAACCAATTTCACCGCCATCTATCGTCTGATCCGTTCGCTGGAGCCGCTGCTGCGCGTCTCGGACGCCGGACGGGCCATTTATCTGACCACCAGCGTCGCCGCCGCGCCCAGGGCCTTCTGGGGCATGTATGCCGCGACCAAGGCCGGGGCCGAGGCCCTGATCAAATGCTGGGCCGACGAGATTGAATCGACCCCGATCCGCGCCGCCGTCGTCGATCCGGGCCGGATGCGCACCATGCTGCGGGCCCAGGCCTATCCGGGCGAAGATCCGCAGGATGTGCCCCACCCGTCCGAGATCGGTCCGCTGATCGTCGAACTGGCCCGCGGCGACCTGACCCCGCCGCTGGAAGTCAAATTCAGGGACTGGAAGTCGGGACCGGGCGTGGCGGCCCTGGTCTAGGAACCGGCGTCGGCGGCGTCGGCTTCGTCAGCCACCGACAGGACGGGCTCGGGCAGGACCGGCGGGGTTGAATCCCAGAATGTCAGATAGTCCGACCACACCCGATGGGTCCGTTGCCGGGTCATGTCGATCTGGCAGCCCAGATAGAGGACCGTCCGGATGGTCCCGTCCTTCCACTGATCATGGATGCCGTCGCAGACGACCGTGGCATAGGCCAGCCAGGCCGCCTGGCTCTTCTCCAGGAAGGCCAGCCGCTGTGTCGGCTCGCCATAGGTTGCCGACTCCGCATCGCCTTCGGCCGCCCGGAGGCGCGCCGCGGCCAGATACCGGTCCATGCGCGCGGTCTCGCGCTCCAGATCCTGGAAGGCACAGGCGTTCATCTCGATGGTCGTCCCGTCCCTGACGCAGGCGGGATTGCCGTCATCGACAGGCTCGACCGCCGCCGCGGCGGTATGGGCCGGGCCCGCCTGCAACAGCAGGGCGATCAGCAGGGACAGACTCATGAGCGGGCTCCTCCGGGGTGCCGCCACGCTATAGTGGCAGCCCCCGGTGTCCAGCGGCACATGGCCCTACTTCTTGGGGGCGTGCTTCTGGCCGGTGCGGACGCGGCCCGAACGCGAGACCTGACGGGCACCGCCACGGGCCCCCTTCTGGATCGCGACGCTGGAGCCGGCCTTCTTGTTCGAGCTGGACTTCAGACCGGTCAGGGGCCGGGGCTTGGCCGTGCGCGTCTTCTTCTGCTCCAGCGCCTTGCCGGGCAGGTTGGACAGGGCGTCGGCGGCAGCCTCGGACTTCTTGATGCGACGCGGCGCGGTCTTGGCCGGGCCGGTGAAGCGTTCCGGACCGGATTTGGAGCCGCCCTCGCCATAGGGGTTCTCGGACCCCGCCTTGACGTTGAGGCGGATCGGGGTCCCGGGCAGGTCGAAGCTCTCGCGCAGGCTGTTGACCAGATAGCGTTTGTACTGTTCCGGCATCGAGGCGGCGCGGCTGGCCATCAACACGAAGGTCGGCGGGCGCGCCTTGATCTGGGCCATGTATTTCGGCTTGATCCGCTTGCCGTCGACGGCGGGGGGCGGATGCCTCTGGGTGGCCAGGGCCAGCCAGGTGTTGAGGTCCTTGGTCTTGACCTTGACCGACCAGGTGGCGTGCGCCTTGAGGATCGCCGGCATCAGCCGCTCGACCCCGCGCCCGGAATGCGACGACAGGGCCACAAAGGGCGAACCGCGCAGCTGGGGCAGCTTGTCCTCGGCCATCTGGCTGAGCTTGGTCAGCCTGGCCTGGGGTTCCTCCTCGAGGTCCCATTTGGCGGCGACATAGACCAGGGCCCGGCCCTCGCGCTCGACCAGGTCGGCCAGCTGCAGGTCCTGGGTGTCGAAGGCATCGTCCTTGTCCATGACCAGGACCACGACCTCGGCATAGGTGATGGCGCGGATGGTGTCGGCGACCGACAGCTTCTCCAGCTTCTCGTTGACCCGGGCCTTGCGGCGCATGCCGGCCGTGTCGACCAGACGGATATTCTGGCCTTCGTACTGCCAGTCGACCGAGATGGAATCGCGGGTAATCCCGGCCTCGGGGCCGGTCAGCAGCCGGTCCTCGCCGATCAGGCGGTTCACCAGGGTCGACTTGCCGGCATTGGGCCGGCCGATGATGGCGATACGGATCGGCTTGTCAGGCTCGTCGACCTCCTCGATCCAGATGTCGGCCGAGGCCGTGACGATGGCGGCATAGAGGTCAGCCATACCCTCGCCGTGCTCGGCCGAGATCGGCACAGGCTCACCGAAGCCCAGGCCATAGGCCTCGCCGATGCCGCCGCCGCTTTCGCGGCTCTCGGACTTGTTGGCAAGCAGGATGACGGGCTTGTGCTGTTTGCGCAGCCGTTCGGCGAAGATCCGGTCCAGGGCGGTCACGCCCTCGCGGGCGTCCATCATGAACAGGATCAGGTCGCCGTCTTCCAGCGCCGCCTCGGTCTGTTCGCGCATGCGCGATTCCAGACTGTCGTCGGTGATGTCCTCATAGCCGGCGGTATCGATCAGGGTCAGATCGAAATCGCCGATATTGCCGTCGGCATAGCGACGGTCACGGGTCACGCCGGGGCGATCGTCGACCAGCGCGAGGCGCTTGCCGACAAGCCTGTTGAACAGGGTCGATTTGCCCACATTGGGGCGGCCAACAATGGCGACTTTTAATGCCATGTCGGCGTTCTAACCCAGATTGACTGCAGACGTCAGCGAATGCTGACGAGTTGACCGGCTTCGGTCAGGACGTAGAGGGCCCCGTTATAGGCCGAAGGCGAGACATAGACGGGCGCGCCGACCTTCAGGGTCGACAGCAGCGCGCCGGTCTTCGGATCGAAGGCAACGACCTCGCCCTCGGAATTGGCCAGAACCAGACGGTTGGAGGCCAGGATCGGTCCGGACCAGACGGGGCGCACCGTATGATCGAAGAAGCCGAACACGCCGCCTTCCTGACGCACCCGGCCCTCGTTGAGGTTGCGGGTCCAATAGACCAGGCCGGAATCGCGATTGACCACGGTCAGTTCGCCTTCCTTGGACACGACATAGACGACCTCGCCCACCGGCAGGGGGGCGCTGACGCCGCCGATCGGCAGGGTCCATTTCGGCGAACCGGAGCGGATGTCCATCGCGGCCAGAACGCCCGAATGGCTGACGGCATAGACCATGCCGCGGCTGATCACCGGACGGGCGGCGATGTCGCGAATCTCGGACAGGGCGCTGGTGCGGCTGGTGCGCGACAGCACCTGCTGCCACATCGACTGGCCGGTCGAGGCACGCACGGCGACAACCTCGCCCGAGGAGAAGGGCGCGATCACCGTGTCGCCGGTCACGGCCGGGCTGGCGGCGCGCATCGTGCGAGCCGGTTCCGGGATGCCGCGATAGGACCAGTCCTGCAGGCCGGTCTCGGTGTTGAAGGCATAGAGCTGGTTTTCGACGTCAACGACATAGACGCGCTGGCCCGAGACCGTCGGGGCCCCGTGGATCGGCACCTCGACGGGCGAGGTCCAGAGCACCGCGCCGGTCGCCTGGTCCAGGGCCGTCATGGTGCGATAGCCCGAGGCCACGAACACCTTGCCGCCGCCGACAGCCACGCCACCGCCGAAGCCGCCGCGCTCACGGCCGGCCGGATGCAGATTGACCCGCCAGGCCGTCGCGCCGGTACCGGCGTCCACAGCCGTCACGGTCGATTCGCCGTCGAGGACGAAAATGCGGTTATTGTCGGCCACGACCGGTGCCATGATCTCGCGGGTCTTGGACGAGCCGGCCCCGATGTCACGTTTCCAGGCGACGGTGAAATCAGCCCCGGCAATCACGTGTTCGACGAGATTTTCCGCGGTTCCGCCGGGCTGGGTCCAGGCCGTGATCGCCTGGGGGCCGGGGATGAAGAAGTCACGACCGGACAGGGAGGCGGCGGGCGTGAGCTGTTGCTCGAACTCCAGCACCGAGATGCGGGTGCCCGAGGTCGCCGTCGCCTGCGGACCCTCCTTGCCGCCCAGGCCGAACGGCAGCGAGCGACGCACGGTGCCGCAGGAGGCAACCGTCACGGCCAGACCGCACAGGAGGGCGACTTTCAGCATTCTGTTCATGGACGTCTTCCTGAAAGGCCGGATCACGGCTGGGCCGGTGCCGCCGGGCTGGTCGCCGCCGGAGCGGCGGGTGCGGCCGGAATGAGGGCCTGGGCCCGAACCGTATCGGCGAGGCTGGCGGCTGTGCCGGAATCGATGGCGGAAATGGCGACCTGGGCCCGCTGTTTGATCGGGTCCGGAACGTCGAGACCGCGTTGAAGCAGGACGAAGATCTCGCGCGCCTCGGGCAGTTTGCCGTGCTGCAGCCGGGCCATGCCGAGCGCCTCCTGGGCGAACGGTCGCAGCGGACGGCCTTCCGCGGTCAGCGGCTCAAGACGCTTTTCGACAGCCTCGAGGGAGGCGTCGGTGTCCATCACCAGCCAGGCTGCCTTGAGCGCGGCCGGGTCAGAGATAATCGGGTCGCGCGCGACCTTGGCGGCCTCGTCGAACAGGACGATGGCATCGGGCATACGCCCGGCGGTCACGGCAATGCCGGCCCGCTGCATCAGGGCCAGGGCCTTGTAGGCACCGGGGGCGACCTTGGCGGCCTCGGTGAAGGCGACGTCGGCACCGGTCGGGTTGGAGGCCTCGAGCGCCTCCATGCCACGATCATAGGCGGCCGAGGCCTTGTCGGCCTGGGTGGTCTGCCAGCTCTGCCAGCCCCACCAGGCGAGCGCGGCCACCAGGGCGAGGACGAGAATACCTCCCACCACGGGCAGCCAGGTACGGGCCAGGCGCTTGTATCGATCGGAGCGAAGCTCCTCCTCGACCTGTTCGAAGACATCAACCACTGAAACGTCGCCCCAAAACCGCTATTCGCAAACCGTCGCGACCCTAGAGGGTCGTCTCGACGCCCGCAACGCAGCGGATGCGGCGAGACCGGCTTTTTGGATGAGTAGGGCCCGACTTCGGCAGGAAAACGGCGGGATCATCACTGATCGCCGCCGCCCGTACGCCCCGCCATGTCCCGGTGGACCCGATCTCGCCCTAGATTTCCTCGGACAGCTTCATCACGCCGGCAGCCGCGACGGCAACCAGCAGGGCGGTCGTGACCCAGAACAATTCGATGCCGCCCATACCGGCCAGGGTGAAATTCCCCAGACCCATCTGGTCGATACCTGCCTGGAACAGCGACTGAACGCCGCCGCTGGCCGACTGCATCCCCTGCTCCAGCGCGCGACCGGCCACCGGGCCCTCGTTCGCCGACAGGTTCAGATTGACCGACATGGTCTCGCGCACCGCCACGACACCGCCGACCAGTCCGGCCAGCGTCAGGGCCACGGTCCGGACCCGGCTTCCACTCTGCAGTCGGGCCTCGACCCGCTGGGCGAACAGGGCGGCGTCGGCCATGACCGGGGCCTGGTTGAACAGGCGCTCAACGAAAGGATCGAATTCGTCAGCGGACATGTGTCGATCTCCCCAGGGTTTCCGGCTGCGGCTGGAGCCGCGCACGGAGTCTATCCAGACCACGTTTGACATGAGACTTCACCGTTCCAAGCGGCAGATTTAGGGCGGTCGCGATCTCGGGATGTGACAGCCCGGCACCGTGACAGAGGGAGACGCACAACCGCTCGGGTTCGCTGAGCGTCCTCAGGGCCTCGTCAAGATCCACCAGCCCGGCCTGATCGGTATCCGGCGCGGCATCGTCGATCTCGACTTCCGCGACATAGCGGGCCTCTTTCGCACGGCGCTTGATGTAGAGACGCGCCGCGATCCGCCGGACCCAGGCCGAGAACGTCCCCTCCCCCCGGAACTCCGAACAGCGTTCGAAGGCCTGGATGAAGGCGTCCTGGGCGATGTCGTCGGCCAGGGACGGCTGCGCCCCCATCCGGCGCAGCAGGGCCCGGACCGCCGAGCCGTGGCGACGCACCAGTTCACCGAACTCGCGCCGCCCGCCCGCCGCCGCAAGGGCGGCGAGCTCGACATCGTGTCGGTCGATCAGGGCCTGGGCCATGCGTTTCCCCCCTCAGCCTGCGCTCAGCCCTTGTTCTTGTTGAAGACACTCAGGACGATGAAGGCGAGGCCGATCATGGCCGGGATCGCGGCAATACCGGCGAACGGGTACAGGGCGTCCATCTCCTCGAAGCTGATGCCGTAGCCCATCAGGGCGATACCGGCGCCGACGGCCAGCAGGATGATGCCCAGTCGCAGGTCACGGGCAGCCGTGGCCGGCGGGCGGACACTGTCCTTGCTCAGGGCGTCGACCAGTTCGGGCGGCAGGGTCTGGCCCTTGTCGATGGCCGCGCGCAGCGTCTTCTGCATCTCGCGGCGTTCATTGGTCCGGTACCAACGCGGAATGATCACGATCGCCGCGACCATCAGAAACGGGGCCAGCGGAATCAGGACTTCAAATCCGGCCATAATGTATCCCTCACTCTATCGACCGAGCCTGTTGCTCCGGCCTTATGCTGACAAGAGGCAACGGCGCGGCCGTATGGATGCAATCCGCCAGGTGAAACTTTCGTAAGGTGGTCAGGCCCGGCCGAGCCGTCGGGTCAGCCATAGCGCCGCCGCCAGGGAACCGACCACCAGGGTCAGGGTCATGGCCACCGGGATCAGAGTCGGGGCCAGTTGATCCGCCGCCGCAGCAAGTGCCGGCTGCAGCCCCCACAGGACAGCCGTGGCCGCGATGAGCCATGGCACCAGGGCGACAACCGTTGCCCAGGCCCGCTGACGGGCGATCCGCCGGGCAACGTCGGCCTGAAAGCCAAGGTCCCGGGCCGGGGCCGCGTCGGCGGCGAACAGGGCATTCATTTTCTGCTCAGGCGTCATCCGGTCCTCCGAGCGCGGCGAGTAAACGGGCCCGTCCCCGCGCAATATGCGACTTGACCGTGCCCAGGGGCAAGTCGAGCGCGAGCGCCGCCTCGCCATGCGACCAGCCGTCGGCCAGACACAGGGCGACACAGGCCCGCACATCGTCCGGCAGGGCCGCCATGGCCGCCGTGAGGGCCAGCCGGTCCTCGGGCTGGACAGCAGGTGGTACCGACACGGTCTCCAGCCAGGCCCCGTCGCGCGCCGCGCCGCGCCGCAGGCCCCGCAGCCGGTCCCGGGCCTTGCGCAGGGCGATGCCGCACAGCCAGGCCCGGACCCCGGCCGGTTCCTTCAACGACCGCAGTGACTGCCAGCCGGTGACAAAGACCTCCTGGGCCAGGTCGTCGGCCTCGGCCGTGGCGGCCGAACCCGCGCCCCCCAGCATACGCCGCAGGAAGCCGCGCACCGTCGCCTGGTGCCGGTCGACCAGCCGCGCATAGGCGGCGTCCGAGCCGGCCACGGCTGCGGCGACCAGGTCGGCGTCGGTCAGGATCAGGGCCACGCCCCGTATTTCCGCGCTGTCCGGGCGCGACCGTCAGCGATCCCGATCCCGACCGCGGCGGCTGGTCAGGGCATTGATCAGCGACCAGACCGCCATCGCCCCCATCACGAAGGCGACGATCAGGAAGGCCCCGGTGCCGCCGTCCATGCCCGTGTAATAGTGGGCCGCAACAAAGCCCCCACACAGAACGACGAACAGGCCGAATGTCGACCAGGGGTTGGAGGATGAACTGCTCGTCGAGCCTGACGTGGATGTTCCCCACATATGGTCCTCGACACTGGCCGGACGGCCAAGGATATCCAGCACGGCAGCCGGCGGCTCCTGCCCCTTGTCTGCATAGTATTTGATCAGATTGAGCGCGTCCTTCTGGCGGCGGTAGCTCATCAGGCTGGAAAATCCGGCACTGACGAACCAGGCCAGCGGGAACAGCAGCCACCAGTAGGACCGGAACAGGTCTTCCATCGTCGTCTCCTCCATGCGCGTGGCGTCGATCGCCGTGCGTTCACAGGATAGTCGCCGCCGACCTTGCCACTGGATGCAGTGCCGGAACAAAATCTTCAGCCACCGCTTCAAACGGGATCGGAACCGGAGACCATCATGAGCCACGTCACCTATCGCATCGTCCAGCATGACGGCGGCTGGGCCTACCAGCTGGGCGGGACCTTCTCGGAGACCTATCCCAGCCACGACCTGGCCCGGGCCGGGGCTGTGGCCGCCTCACGCGAGCAGCGGGTACCGGACCAGACGGCGATGATCGAGTTCGAGGACAGCGCGGGCAACTGGGTCACCGAACGGGCCGACGGTCACGACCGGCCCCTGACGGACGTTACCGGCTAGGTCGCGAAGGCGGCGGCGTAGATCTCGGGCTTGAACCCGACGATACGCCGCTCGCCCAGATCGAGGACCGGCCGTTTGATCATCGACGGCTGGGCCAGCATCAGGGCGATGGCGCGATCGTCGTCCAGATCGCTGCGGTCGGCCTCGGCCAGCTTGCGAAAGGTCGTACCCGCCCGGTTCAATACCGTCTGCCAGCCATGCTCACCCACCCAGAGTGCCAGTGACGGCCGGGAGATGCCGGACTTCCTGTAATCATGAAAACTGTAGGCAACGCCGTGCTGGTCCAGCCAGACGCGGGCCTTCTTCATCGTGTCGCAGTTGGGGATGCCGTAGAGGGTCGGGATCATGGTCGCGGTACCGTCCATCACTCCGCGACCTCGGGACCGGCGGAGGCCCGGGCAAAGAAGATGGTCACGCGCATGCCCTGGTCCGGTGTTGATTCGACCTCCAGCCGGGCCCTGGCGTTCTGACGCAGGGACTGGACGATCAGCGCGCCCAGCTTGCCGCGCTTGGGCCATTCCGTGCCCTCGGGCAGGCCGACCCCGTCATCGGAAATCATCACCCGGCAACCCGTCTCATCGACCAGGCTGTGCAGGGTGATGGTGCCGCCGTCGCGACCGGTGAAGGCGTGCTTCAGGGCGTTGGTCAGCAGTTCGTTGACCACCAGACCGGCGGGCATGGCGACATTGACCGAGACCGGCCAGGTGTCGACCTGCAGGTCGAGGTGAATGCCCTCGACCGCATGGGCCTGCATCACGGCCGAGGCGATCTGGCTGAGATAGACCCCCAGATCGACGGTCTCGCCCAGCTCGTCTTTCGAGAGGGACCGATACAGCAGCGCCAGGGCCTCGATGCGGCCGGCCAGCCGGTCGAACCGCTTGCCCGTCGCGTCATCAGGAATATTGCGGGCCTCCAGCCGGATCAGGGCGGTGACCATCTGCAGATTGTTCTTCACCCGGTGCTGCAGTTCCAGCAGCAGGGTGTCCTTTTCCTGGAGCCGCATCTGCAGGTCGTCGAGGTCCGCACGTTCGCGGCCTCCGCCGGAGGCCAGCGCCACCAGCCGGAACATCGGCCGACCCTCGTCGTCATGGATGACATTGGACCAGGCGTCGATGACCACGCGTTCGCCCTGGTGAACGAGCTCGAACGCGCCGACATAGTCGTCCTTGTCGGTGATGGCGTCGCTGAGCTCACCGTCGTCGCCCGCCACGGTCGATATGGCCGTCAGCGTGTCCCAGGGCCGCCCCTGCAACTCGGCCGCCGGCTGTCCGGTCAGCCGCTCGAACTCCAGATTGGCGTAGGTGATACATTCCGAAGGATGGAGCTCCGCCACGGCCACCGCGATCGGAATATGGTCGAGGAACTGTTTGAACCGGTCGCTTTCCAGCGCATCGGCAAGGTGCGGGGTGTCAAGAATTTCGTCCGCCACCCCGGGGGCCTCATCTGTCATTTACACGCGACCTTGCCCCACTGACGTCGGGGTCTAATAGCAGACAGCAGCACCGGCCCGTCAACATCGCGACGCCCGGACGACGGGATCCCGACCCTAGCGCTGCATCCAGGGCTTGGACTTTCCGGAGGCGATACTGGCCGACTGCTCGCGCTGGAAGCGCCCGCCGCGGGGGGCCTTGGGGCGGGCGTCGATCTTCGCCTGTTTGAGTCGCAGGGCGCGCTGAACCGGGGTCTCGACCGGGACGGCATCCACGGGGTCGGTGACGGGCGTCTGGTCGCTGTCGGTGGGATCGGTCATGTCAGTGTCCTGGCGGATGGCAAAGGGATCGGTGCGCGACGGCCCCGCCCCTACTCCCACTCGATGGTGCCCGGGGGCTTGCTGGTCACGTCATAGACGACGCGATTGACGCCACGGACCTCGTTGACGATCCGGGTCGCGCATTTGCCCAGCACGGCCCAGGGGAATTCATAGAAGTCGGCGGTCATGCCGTCGGTCGAGCTGACCGCGCGCAGGGCCAGCACCTTTTCATAGGTGCGGGCGTCGCCCATCACCCCGACGGTCTTGACCGGCAGCAGCACGGCGAAGGCCTGCCAGATACTGTCGTACAGGCCGGCCTTGCGGATCTCGTCCAGATAGATGGCGTCGGCCTGCTGCAGGGTGGCCACGGCCTCGGGCGTGATCTCGCCGGGGATGCGGATGGCCAGGCCCGGCCCCGGGAACGGATGGCGGCCGACGAAGGCATCGGTCAGCCCCAGTTCGCGACCCAGCGCCCGGACCTCGTCCTTGAACAGTTCCCGCAGCGGCTCGACCAGCTTCAGCTTCATGAAGTCCGGCAGGCCGCCGACATTGTGGTGGCTCTTGATCACATGGGCCTTGCCGCTGGACGAGGACACGCTCTCGATCACGTCGGGATACAGGGTGCCCTGGGCGAGGAATTCGGCCCCGTCGATCTTGCCGGCCTCGCGGTCAAAGATCTCGATGAAGACCCGGCCGATGATCTTGCGCTTGGTCTCGGGGTCCGAAACCCCGGCCAGCTCGCCGAGGAATTCCTTCGACGCATCAACGTGGACCAGCGGGATGTTATGGTGTTCACGGAACAGGGTGGTGACCTGGGTCGCCTCGTCCTGACGCAGCAGGCCGGTGTCGACGAAGACACAGGTCAGCTGGTCGCCGATCGCCTCATGGATCAGCACGGCGGCCACCGAGGAATCGACCCCGCCCGACAGGCCGCAGACGACCCTGGCCGATCCGACCTGTTCGCGGATCTGGGCGATCTTCTCGTCGCGATAGGCAGCCATGGTCCAGTCGCCGGTCAGGCCCGCGATCCCATGGGTGAAATTCTTCAGCATCTGGTGGCCGCGCGGGGTGTGCATCACCTCGGGGTGGAACTGGACGCCGTAGAAGCGGCGCGCCTCGTCGGCGATCACCGCATAGGGCGAGCCGGCCGAGGTGGCCACGGCCGCAAACCCCTCGGGGATGGCGACGATCTTGTCGCCGTGGCTCATCCAGACGGTCTCGTCCTCGCCGACCGCGGCGAGGCCGGCCAGCAAGGGGGACTCCGTCTGCACGGTGATCTCGGCCCGGCCGAATTCGCGATGATGGCCGCCCTCGACCTTGCCGCCCAGCTGTTCGCACATCGTCATCTCGCCGTAGCAGATGCCCAGCACCGGGACTCCGGCCTCGAACACCCCCTGCGGGGCCCGGGGGCTGCCCGCCTCGTGCACGCTCTCGGGTCCGCCCGACAGGATGATGGCCGCCGGGCTCATGGCGGCCAGGGCGGCCTCCGCCTTGGCGTAGGGATGGATCTCGCAATAGACATTGGCCTCGCGCAGGCGGCGGGCGATCAGCTGGGTCACCTGGCTGCCGAAGTCGACGATCAGGACCTTCTGGTGGTTTTGCGGGGTCATGCGGGCTCCGTCTGCAGGATCGGCGAGGTCAGGGAGAAATGGTCGGGCAGCAGGTCGAGGGCCTCGGCCAGTCGCTGGTCGATCTCGGCCAGGGCGTCGGTCCAGTGTTCAAGGGCGGACAGGTCGGTGCGCCCGTCACTGACACCGCGCAGACCGATCACCGGCAGGCAGAAACGGGCGGCGGCGCGGACCACGGCGAAGGTCTCCATGTCGACCATGTCGGCGTCGATGCCGTCATAGGCGAGGCCGGAGACGACCCCGCCGCCGCTGGACAGGCGGACGGAGGCCAGGGCGGCCGGCCCTTCGGCCAGAGGCAGGATGGCGGGCAATCGCGGATAGGGCGTCTCGCCCTTCGGAAAGCCCAGGGGGCTGGCGTCCATGTCGCGATAGCTGACCTGGCTGATGCGATAGACCCGGGCGTGGTCGAGGGTGCGCGACCCGGCCGATCCCAGCGAGACGATGATGTCAGGCAGGGTTCCGGCCACCGCCAGTCCGGCCAGGGCATGGGCCGTCGCCGCGGCCGCCTCAATCGGGCCGACGCCGGTGATCAGGGGCTGGATGCGGGCCTGCAGCGCCGGGCCGTATTCGGGCGCGGCAGCCATGACACACAGGGCCGTCAGCGGACCGAAGCGGGTGAGGCTCCAGTCCGGGGTCACCTCTGGCGCTCGAACAGGGCGAAGAAGAAGCCGTCGGTCCCGGTCGAGGCCGGCGACAGGCGCAGGCGGTTGCCGCCGTCAGAGAGTTCGGCCAGGCGGGCGCGGCCGGCCGGAGTCAGGCCGGGCGCGTCGAGCAGACGGGCGATCGGCACCGGACGGAAGCCGGGGTGATCTTCCTCGAAGCCGTCCATCGTGGCCTCGTTCTCGCCGCGCAGCATCGAACAGGTGACATAGGCCAGACGGCCGCCGGGCCGCACCAGACGCACGGCCTGGGCCAGGATGCGGGTCTGAAGGGCGTTCATGCGCTCGACCTCCTCGACCTTCATCCGCCAGGCGTCCTCGGGACGGCGGCGCCAGGTCCCGGTGCCGCTGCAGGGGGCGTCGACGAAGACCAGATTGGCCTTGCCGTTCAGGTCCTCGACCCCGCCGCCGTTCTGACCCAGCAGGCGCAGGTCGGCCTCGACCCCGGCCCGGGCCAGGCGCGGACGGATGTTGTCCAGCCGCTTCTGCACCACGTCACAGCCGATCAGATTGCCCTGCCCGCCCATGGTCTGGGCCAGACCGACGGTCTTGCCGCCGCCACCGGCGCAATAGTCGACCACGGTCAGTCCGGGCGCGGCCCCGGCCAGCCAGCAGACCAACTGGCTGCCTTCATCCTGGATTTCGACCCGACCCGACTGGAAGGCATCCAGGGCCAGAACGTTCGGTGCCGGATCCGACGACAGGCGCAGGCCCCAGGTCGACCAGGGGGTGCGGGTCGGCTGCAGGCCGGCGTCGCGCAGTTCGGCGATCACGGCCTCGACCGTGGTCAGGGCCCCGTTGACGCGCAGGTCGACGGGCGCGCGGTCCATCAGGGCGTTCGCCTCCTCGAACCAGCGATCGCCAAAGGTGATCTTGAAGTCCTCGACCACGAACTCGGGCACACCGGCGGCGACCCCCTCGGGCATGTCGCCGGGCACGGCCGCCAGGCGGGCGCGTTCCTGTTTCGACAGCGGGCGCGGGCCATAGCCGTCGCCACTGTGCAGGGCCTCGATCTCTTCCAGGGTCAGGCCATCCAGCACCGACAGGGAGGCAATCACCAGCGCCCGGCCGTCCTCGCGCCCGCCCATGGTCCAGACCATCCGCGCGCGGCTGCGCAGCACGTCATAGACCCGCTCGGCCACAGCCCGGCGGTCGCCCGACCCGGCATAGCGGTTGGCCTGCCCCCAGGCCTTGAGCACGACCTCGGCCGGTGAGCGGCCCTGGGCGATGCTGTCGAGAACGGAGGCGGCGGCGGTGAGGCGTGCGGCGGGGGTCAAATCAGGCTTTCAAACAAAGAGGGCGGCGATGAGCATCACCAGGCCGACCAGGGAGGCGATCCAGGCCAGGCTGCGGATATAGGCGACGCCGAGGGCGTAGAGCGGCAGATAGAGCAGACGGCCCAACAGATAGAGATGGCTGCCGATCAGGGTCAGGCCGGTCCCGTCCCTGGCCGTCATCTGCGCCATAAGGATGGCGGCGATGAAGATCGGCAGGGTTTCGAACAGATTGGCCTGGGCCCGCAGCAGACGCCCGGCCAGCTTGCCGGGAGCCGGCGTTTCGCTGTCGCGGGGTCCGGCATTCCATTTCAGCCCCAGTTCGGCCGTGCGCGCCGAGGCGGCCAGCAGGATCTGCACCAGGGCCAGGATCAGCACCCCGGCTAGGGTCATGAATTCGGGCGTCATCTGCATGGTCATGCTCCTATCCCTGCCGGTAGTTCGGCGCTTCGCGGGTGATCATCACGTCGTGAACATGGCTCTCGCGCAGGCCGGCCCCGGTGATACGGACGAATTTGGCCCGCGCCTGGAAGTCGGCGATGGTGGCGGCCCCGACATAGCCCATGGCGGCGCGCAGCCCCCCGACCATCTGGTGCAGAACCGGACCGATCGGCCCCTTGTAGGGCGTCTGGCCCTCGATGCCCTCGGGCACCAGCTTCTGCGAGTCCTCCACTTCCTTCTGGAAATAGCGATCCGCCGAGCCGCGGGCCATGGCCCCGACCGAGCCCATGCCGCGGTAGGTCTTGTAGGTCCGGCCCTGGTACAGGAAGACCTCGCCCGGCGCTTCGTCGGTCCCGGCGAACATCGAGCCCATCATGGCCACACTGGCCCCGGCGGCGATGGCCTTGGCCAGGTCGCCGGAATATTTGATGCCGCCGTCAGCGATGATCGGCACGCCCGACTCGCGGGCGGCACGGGCCGCCTCCATGATGGCGGTCAGCTGGGGCACGCCCACACCGGCGACGATGCGGGTGGTGCAGATACTGCCCGGGCCGATACCGACCTTGATGGCGTCAGCCCCGGCGTCGATCAGGGCGCGGGCGGCCTCATAGGTGGCGACATTGCCGGCGACGACCTGGATGCGGTTCGACTCGCGCTTGACCCGTTCGACGGCGCGCGACACCTGGATCGAATGGCCGTGGGCGGTGTCGATGACGACCACGTCGACCCCGGCCTCGGCCAGGGCCATCGAGCGTTCAAACCCGGCGTCACCGACGGTCGAGGCGGCTCCGACCAGCAGTCGACCCTCCTCGTCCTTGGCGGCGTGGGGATGGGCCTGGGCCTTCTCGATGTCCTTCATCGTGATCAGGCCGGTGGCGCGATAGGCCTCGTCGACGACGATGACCCGCTCGATCTTGCGATCGCGCAGCAGGGCCCGGGCCTCGTCCCGGCCCGCGCCTTCGCGCACGGTGATCAGATCGCCGGTCGTCATCAGCTCCGCGGCCTTGCGGTTCGGATCGGTGTCGAAGCGAATGTCGCGGTTGGTCAGGATGCCGACCAGACGACCCGTGACCGGATCGACGACCGGGAAGCCGCTGATCTTGCGCCGGGCCACGATCTCGCGGACCTGACCCAGGGTCGTGTCCGGATGGATGGTCACCGGATTGATGACCATACCGCTCTCGTAGCGCTTCACTTCGCGCACCTGGTCGGCCTGTTCCTCGACCGTCAGATTGCGGTGAAGCACACCGAGGCCGCCGCTCTGCGCCATGGCAATGGCCAGCCGGCTCTCGGTCACCGTGTCCATCGCCGACGAGGTCAGCGGGATGTTCAGACTGATGTTGCGAGTCAGGCGGGTGCGGACGTCAGCCTCTGCAGGCATGACCTCCGACGGGCCGGGTTCAAGCAAAACATCGTCGAAGGTAAGCCCTTCGCGTATCTCCATGAGGAGTCTCCGTTTTGCGGGCCGCGTATAGCGGTCATGCCCCCGGAACCGCAAGGGCTCACGCGATCTATCGTTACATTAGCGGTCGATGGCTTGCGCCGTGCGGTCGCGCCCCCACATCCAGTTAAGAATGGTTCGCATAATAATCACCACTGCCCGCCGTCTCGCGCTCAAGATCGCGAGCTATGGCGTGATGCATCTGGTGGTCGCCGTGCTGGTGGCCCTGGCCATCACGCGCGACTGGCGTCTGGCCCTGGCGGTCGGGGTGGTCGAGCCGTTTTTCCAGACCATCGCCTATTCGGTCCACGACCGGGTCTGGCACCGGATCGAGCGCCGGCGGCAGCTGTCGCGGCTGGAAGAGGCGTCCGAGGCCTTTACCGCCCGTCTGGCGCTGATGGCCCCGCAGGAACAGGTTCGGGCCCACGGCCACGCCGGCCACAGCCACGCCCTGCCCCGCACGCTGAAACAGGTGGCCCTAAAGACGGTGACCTATGGGCTGATGCATTTCATGGTCGCCGTCACCGTGGCCTTCGCCCTGACCCGCGACTGGCGCATCGCCCTCGCCATCGGCACCATCGAGCCGCTGGTGCAGACCGTCTTCTTCACCCTGCATGACCGGATATGGTCGCGGATCGAGGCGCGCCGGGGCCGGTCCTCGCACGGGACACCGGACCTCTCCAGCGCCGCCTAGCGCTTGTTCATCGCCACCAGGAAGACCTCGGCACTGTCCTTCCGACTCGCTTCGGGCTTGACGTATTTGACCGTCTCGAACTCCTCGCGCAGCCGGGCCAGCACCCCGCCGCCGTCACCGCCCTGGAAATTCTTGGTCACGAAATGCCCGCCGGGCTTCAGGGTGCGAATGGCGAAATCGGCGGCGATCTCGATCAGGGCGATGATCTTCAGGTGATCGGTCTGGCGGTGGCCGACGGTATTGTGGGCCATGTCGGACAGCACCAGGTCGGGCGCGCCGCCCAGCAGTTCGATCATCTCCTCGTCCACACCCGGATGGGTGAAGTCGGCCTGCAGCAGGATCGCCCCGGGAATCGGCTCGATCATCAGCAGGTCGACGCCGACCACGGCCGCCGCGCCGCGCGCCAGGGCCACCTGGACCCAGCCGCCGGGGGCCGCGCCCAGGTCGATGACCCGGCTGCCCTTGCGGATCAGTTTGAAGCGGTCATCGATCCCGATCAGCTTGAAGGCCGCGCGGCTGCGGTAGCCCTCGGCCCGGGCGCGCACAGACCATTTGTCCGACAGCTGACGCTTGATCCATTGCTGGCTCGACATCGACTTGTCGTCGGCCGTCTTCATTTTCGTGCCCATGCTGCGACCGGCCGCGGTCCCGCCCGTAGGCAATTTCACCATGCGGCGGCGTTCGGGCGGCTTGTCGGCGGGCTTTTCGTCTTCACTCATCGTTCCCACATAGCCCCCACGACGTTTGCGGGCTATGTCCCGCGCATAATCAAATGGAGCGTGCCGATGGCCGATCAAACCCTGACCCTGACTCTCGACACTGGTGGCGTGGTCATCAAACTGCGCCCCGACCTGGCCCCCGGCCATGTCGCGCGCATTTCCGAGCTGGCCCAGGAAGGCTTTTATGACGGCGTCGTCTTCCACCGCGTGATCCCGGGCTTCATGGCCCAGGGCGGCGATCCGACCGGCACCGGCACCTCGGGTTCCAGCAAGCCGAACCTGAAGGCCGAGTTCTCGAAAGAGAAGCATGCCCGCGGCGTCTGCTCGATGGCCCGGACCTCCGATCCCAACAGCGCCAACAGCCAGTTCTTCATCTGCCTGGACGACGCCTCCTTCCTCGACGGCCAGTACACCGTCTGGGGCGAGGTCATCGAAGGCATGGATCACGTCGACGCCCTGCCCAAGGGCGAGCCGCCCCGCGCGCCGGGCAAGATCGTCAAGGCGACGGTCAGCTGATCTGAAAACGGCGGGGGCTCAGTCCCCCGCCCACCAGCGGAAGCGAACCCCGCTGATGGTCCGGCCGCCGATCTTCAGGGTGCCGGTCACGACCGCGCCCTGGTCGCCGAGATTGCGTCGGGCGGTGGCCAGGGCCTCGGGGTCGAGACGGCCGTCGAAGGCGACCTCACCCAGGTCCGGCGATCGACCCGCGAAACTGACCCGGCTGTCGGTAACCGTATAGCGGGCGGGAACGACCCGAACCCGGGTCCCGTCCCTGTCCTCGAATTCCAGTGTGACCGGGGCCAGCCCGCCGATTCGCTCGCCACCCTCCCAGGCGACGAAGGCCACGTCCTGGCCTATGAACAGATGACTCAGGGTCCAGTCGCCGGACCGGACCGGGGTCAGCGGCTGGTAATAGCCGGACTGGTCCGCACGGATGTCGTGGCTGAAGGAGGCGGAGGCCACCGGCTCCCCTGGCCGCTCGACCGGCCGGTCACAGCCGGCGACCGCCGCCAGCAGCACAACCCCGACGACTGCAAAGGACCGGATCGGAGGCATCGTTCAGCTCAGGGCAGGTGGATCAGGGTCGCCAGCCAGCCGGCGCTCTGGCTCTTCTCGATCCACTCGAACAGGGGCACGGCCAGCAGCATGACCGCACCGTCCCGCAGGGTGGTCAGGAAGAAGGTCGGGCGAATCTCGAGGGTGGCCTCGTCCTGCCAGCGCGAGAAATTGGGCCAGAAGCGCGGGGTCCGCGCCATATAGGCCTTGTAGGGCGCGCCGAATTCACCGGCCAGCCAGGCCTCTTCCCGCATCACCGTCGCGCGGAAGACAAGGTAGGTGACCACCAGAAACAGGACGGCGATGGTGACGCTGCCCGACTGGGCACCCATGCCGAAGGCCCCCATGAAACTGAAGACATAGAGGGGGTTACGGCTGATCGAATAGGGACCGCGATCGACGATCTCGGCCTTCTTGCGGCCGCCGATATAGAGGGAGCACCAGGCCCGGCCGACGATGCAGACCACGATCAACAGCAGGCCGAAGGCTTCCAGCCCTTCGTGCGCGAGGGTGTCGCCGCCGATCGAGCCGGTTACGGCCGCCAGTCCCAGCAGGCCGACAATCCCGACCAGCAGAACCGCCTTGCGAATCAACTGAACCTTTCGCAGGTCCAGACCCTTCGTCGCCATCATCGATACTTCCCCGCCACACTGCCCCCCGGATGAACCGGAATGGCCACATGTGCAACAGGGCAATTACCGATCCAGGGCGTGATCCAGCGCATGGAAGGCGGCGATCGACAGGTCGGTGGCGCTGATGAAAACCGAGGGGGTGATGCGCTCGAAGTCGTCCGTGGGCCGGTGATAGTCGGGGTGGTAGTTGACCCCGAGATACAGGAACGGGATGCCGGCGCGATAGAAGGCCGCATGGTCCGAGGCCTCGACCCAATTGTCCTCGCCGGTGTCCTGCGGCGTGTCCTTGCCGAAGGCCAGGGCCACCGCGCCGTCGGCGGGAATCGGTTCCAGAACCGGCCGCAGGGTCGGGTTCTGCCAGGTGCCTGTGACCCACAGCTTGCCGTCGGTCTCGGCCCGGGCGGTCATGTCGAAATTCAGGTTCAGGCTGATCGACTCCAGCGGCACGGGCGGGGCCTCGACGAAATGGGTGGCCCCCAGCAGGCCGCGCTCCTCACCGTCGAGGGCCACGAACAACACACTGTGTTCAGGGGGCCGCCGCTTCAGCTCGGCCGCCAGGGCCAGCATGGTGGCGACGCCCGAGGCATTGTCGTCGGCCCCGTTGAAGACCTGTCCGTCATTGACCCCGACATGGTCATAATGGGCGGTGACCACGATATAGCGACCGCCAACCCGGGTACCGGGAATCTGGCCGATGATGTTGGTGCCGTTGAAGGTCTTGATCCCCTCGCGCGTGCGGCCCCGAGCCTCGAACGGCTGCAGCCGGCCCATGCCGGGCGCGGCGACACCGAGGGCCTCCAGACGCGACACGATATAGGCGCGGGCCCGCTCACCCCCCGGCGCGCCGGTGTCGCGACCCTCCATGTCGTCAGCCGACAGGATGCGGACGTCCTCCAGCAACTGGACCTGGTCGGCAGACGGAGCCGCGACCGAAGCCGGAGCCCCCTCCCCGGTGCCGCCCATCAGCGAACAGGCGGACAACAGGGCGGCGGCCGCGAACGGCACCAGCGGACGGGAAAGGCGGGACAGACGCATGACGGCTCCGGAAGATCGTCCGTCACGCTAGCGAGCCCGGGCACCCGCGTCAGATTAACTTCCTGTCATGACCGCAATCGCTGCCGATGACTGAGTGCTGGTCTCGCGCCCCGGCGTCAGGGTGCTAGAAAGAATCTCCTTCCGGACCCCGCGCGATTCCCATGGCCCTGCCCCCCGTCGACCAGCTGACCGAAGACCAGGCCCGGGCCGAGCTGGACCGGCTGGCGACCGAGATCGCCCGTCACGACGCCCTGTATTTCACCGAGGACGCGCCGCAGATCAGCGACGCCGACTATGATGCCCTGAAGCGCCGGGCCCTGGCGATCGAGACGCGGTTCCCGGCCCTCAGCGGGACCGGCACGCCGTCGCGGACCGTCGGGGCCCCGGCCTCGACCCAGTTCGCCGAGGTGCGCCACGGCGTGCCGATGCTGTCGCTGGACAATGCCTTTGACGACGGCGAGGTCACCGATTTCGTCGCCCGGGTCCGCCGCTTTCTCAACCTGCCGGCCACCGAGCCGGTCACCTTTGTCGCCGAGCCCAAGATCGACGGCCTGTCGGCCAGCCTGCGCTATGAGCACGGCGTCCTGGTGGTCGGGGCGACCCGGGGCGACGGCCGCACCGGCGAGGATGTCACCGCCAATCTGCGCACCATCGCCGATATTCCGCAGCAACTCGCCGGCAGCGGCTGGCCCGACGTGATTGAGGTGCGCGGTGAGGTCTATGCCCCGGACGCCGACTTCGACGCCTTCAATGCCGCAGCCGAGGCGGCCGGTCGTCGCACCTATGCCAATCCCCGCAATTTCGCCGCCGGCTCGCTGCGCCAGAAGGACCCCGCCATTACGGCCCAGCGGCCGCTGCGCTTTTTCGCCTATGCCTGGGGCGAGACCTCGGCCCCGTTCGCCGCGACCCAGCATGAGGCGATGGCGCGGCTGGGCGACTGGGGCTTCGTCGTCAACGACCGCTCGCAACAGGTCAAGGACGTGGCCGGCCTGCTGGACGTCTATCGCGGGCTGGAACGCGACCGGGCGCGGCTCGGCTATGACATCGACGGCGTGGTCTACAAGGTCGACCGGCTCGACCTGCAGGCGCGACTGGGCTTCGTCGCCCGCAGCCCGCGCTGGGCCATCGCCCACAAATTCCCGGCCGAACAGGCGACCACGGTGCTGGAAGGCATCGACATCCAGGTCGGCCGCACCGGCTCGCACACCCCGGTGGCGCGGCTGCATCCGGTCACTGTCGGCGGCGTGGTCGTCCGCAACGCCACCCTGCACAATGCTGACGAGATCGCCCGCAAGGACGTGCGCATCGGCGACACCGTGACCGTGCAGCGCGCCGGCGACGTGATCCCGCAGATCGTCGGCGTGCTCGACGGCGACCGCCCCGATCGCGGACCGGCCTATGTGTTTCCGGTGACCTGCGCCTGCCCCCTGAAAACAGCCCTGGTCAAGGAGACCAATGCCTCCGGCGAGGAGAGCGTGGTGCAGCGCTGCACCGGAGAGCTGGCCTGTCCGTTCCAGCGCATCGAACACCTGAAGCATTTTGTCAGCCGCCGCGCCTTCGACATTGAAGGTCTGGGAGAAAAACACCTTATCGGCTTCGTGGAGCGCGGCTGGATCCGCGAACCGGCCGATATTTTCCTGCTGGCCCGCGACGCTGCAAAGCTCGACGTGCTGCGTACCGAGGACGGCTATGGCGAGACCAGTGTCGCCAATCTGGTCGCCGGCATCGACGCGCGACGGACCATCAGCCTGGACCGGTTCATCTATGGCCTGGGGGTGCGCGACATCGGCGAACAGACCTCACTGGTGCTGGCCCGGGCCTTCGAAAGCTGGACCGCGTTCGAGGCCGCCTGCGTCGCCGCCTCGACCGGCCTGCCCGGTGACGCCTGGGTCGCCCTGGCCGACACGCCCGGCGTCTCGGCCCGGGTGCTGACGCTGCTGGCCGAGGCCCCGTCCCGGGCCAGCGATCCGTGGCCCGACGCGCTCATGGACATGAAGATCAGCCTCGCCTTCCCCGGCCTGGCCAGCCCGGCGCGTCGCGCCCTGGCAGGGCTGGCCGATGACTGGGCTGGCCTGGCCCGACTGGCCAGTATCGCGCGCCAGGAAGGCCCCTCCCCGGCCCTGGGGATGATCGCCGGCGTGTCCGGCGTCGGCCCGGTCGCGGCCCGCGCCCTGGCCCTGTTCTTCCGCGAGCCCCACAACCGCGCCATGGTCGACGCCCTGGTGGCCGAGCTGGACCGGATCGAGGACGCGGAGAAGCCGAAGTCGGACACGCCCGTCGCCGGCAAGACCGTGGTCTTCACCGGAGCCCTGGAACGGTTCACCCGCGACGAGGCCAAGGCCCGGGCCGAATCCCTCGGGGCAAAAGTCTCGGGCTCGGTGTCGAAAAAGACCGACTATCTGGTCGCCGGCCCGGGAGCCGGATCCAAGATGGCCGATGCCATAAAGCACGGCGTGACGGTCCTGACCGAGGACGAGTGGCTGGCGCTGATTGGAACCTAGCGTCTCCTCCCGGTTCGCGAAGCGAATGGGGAGGTGGCATGGCGCGGCTTCGCGCCATGACGGAGGGGCAGGCTACCCCTCCACCGCTTCGCGGTCCCCCTCCCCGTCGCTTCGCGACAGGGAGAAGACAGATCACCGGTTCAGGGCGTTGCGGGCGGCCTCGGCATAGCGATGGCCTACAGCCGCCCCCCGCGGGAAGATCGCCTCCAGCGCGGCCAGTTCACCCGCCGTCAACACCAGGTCAGCGGCGGCGGCATTCTCTTCCAGGGTGGCGATCCGGCGCGTGCCGGGGATGGGCACCAGATGCTCGCCACGCTGCAGGACCCAGGCCAGGGCCAACTGGGCCGCCGTGGCCCCGCGTTCGGCGGCGAGGGTCTTCACCGCCTCGACCAGGTCCAGGTTCTTCTGGAAATTCTCGCCCATGAAGCGCGGGTTGGAACGCCGGAAATCGCCCTCTTCCAGATCGTCGATCGAGCGGATCGCGCCGCTGAGGAAACCCCGCCCCAGCGGACTGTAGGGCACGAAGCCGATGCCCAGCTCTTCGCAGGCGGCCAGGATCTCGTCCTCGGGATCGCGGCTCCATAGCGAATACTCGGTCTGGAGCGCGGTGATCGGATGGGTGGCGTGGGCCTTGCGCAGCGTGGCCGGCGCGGCCTCGGACAGGCCGAGGAAGCGGACCTTGCCCTCGGTGACCAGCTCGGCCATCGCCCCGACCGTCTCCTCGATCGGCGTGTCGGGATCGACCCGGTGCAGATAGTAGAGATCGACGTGATCCATGTTCAGCCGCTTGAGGCTGCCCTCGATGGCGCGACGCACATTGGCCGGCGAACCGTCGACCTTCAGCGCGGTGCGGTCGGCATTGTAGCCGATGCCGAATTTGGTGGCGACGAAGGCCTGGTCCCGCTTGCCGGCCAGGGCCTTGCCCAACTGGATCTCATTGGTGTGGGGGCCGTACATCTCGGCCGTGTCGAACAGGGTGATGCCCAGATCGAGCGCGCGGTGGATCACCGCCGTCGCCTGGGCCTCGTCCGAGCCCTGGCCGTAGAAGGCCGCCATGCCCATACAGCCCAGACCGATGGCCGAGACTTCGGGGCCCTTGGGGCCGAGCGTGCGGGTCTTCATGGGCGAACTCCTGTGGGGGCCAGCCCCACAGGTCGGTGTCAGCCCGCCCCGCCGCAAGCCCCTAGAGGGGCGCGGCCTGCACTTTCAGCCAGTCCTGCACCGCGCCCGGCAGCAGCGGCCCGACCGTGGCGAGGATTTCGCCGTGATAGGCGTCGACATAGGCGCGTTCGGCCGGGCTCAGCAGATCGACGTCGATCAGCCGCCGGTCCAGCGGGGCGAGGGTCAGCTGGCGGAAGCCATGCATCGGCCGCTCACCGCCCGGGATGGGCTCGGGCGGGGTGACGACCTGCAGGGTCTCGATGCGAATGCCCCAGTGGCCTTCCTTGTAGTAGCCGGGTTCGTTGGACAGGATCATCCCGGTCAGCAGCGGCTGGCTGTTGGCGGCCTTGGAGATGCGCTGCGGGCCTTCGTGGACGCCCAGATAGCTGCCGACGCCGTGGCCGGTGCCGTGATCATAGTCGAGGCCCGCCATCCACATCGGCAGCCGTGCCAGGGCGTCCAGCTGGTGGCCGGTGGTCCCGGCCGGGAAGCGCACCACGGCCAGGGCGATATGGCCCTTCAGCACGCGGGTGTAGCGATCGCGCTGTTCCTGGGTCGGCTCACCGATGGCCATGGTGCGGGTCACGTCGGTGGTGCCGTCCAGATACTGGCCACCGCCGTCAACCAGCAGCAACGAGCCCTTCTCGATATGGCGGATGGTGCGGGTCACCGGCTTGTAGTGCGGCAGGGCCCCGTTGGGACCGGCCCCGGCGATGGTGTCGAACGACAGGTCCTGCAGCTGGCCGGTCTCTTCGCGGAAGCCTTCCAGCGCCTCGACGATTTCACGCTCGCTGGGCAGGGTTTCGCGGGCCACCGTATCGACCCAGTGCAGGAAACGGGTCAGGGCGGCACCGTCGCGGATATGGGCCTGGCGACTGCCCTCGACCTCGACCGGATTCTTGGCGGCACGCGGCACGGCGCAGGGGTCCATGGCCCGCACCACCGTCGCCCCCGCAGCCTCCAGCCGGTCGAAATACCAGGCCGAGGACTGGGCCGGATCGATCATCACCTTGCGCCCCGACAGGGCGTCCAGCGCCGCCGGCAGGGCGTCTTCGGTCCCCAGCGTCACATCGTCGCCCAGCCAGCCGGGCAGTTCATTGGTGACCTTGCGCGGGTCGAGGAACAGCTGCGCCGTCCCGTCCGCGTTTACGATGGCCTGACCCAGCGGCAGCGGCGAACGGATCACGTCACCCCCGCGCACATTGAACAGCCAGGCGATCGAGGTCGGGGCAGTCAGGACGGTGGCCTCGGCCCCGGCCCCGGTCAGGGCCGCGCCGATGCGGGCGCGCTTGGAGGCACTGCTCTCGCCCGAATATCTGTCCTCGTGCGGGACCACCGGGGCCATCGGCTGGGCCGGGCGGTCGGCCCAGGCGACATCGATGGGGTTGGGATCGACCGGCTTCAGACTGGCCCCGGCCTTTTCGGCGGCGGCCTTCAGCGACGCCAGGGCGTCGGGGCTGTGCAGCCGCGGATCATAGCCGATCACCGACCCTTTCGGCGCGCGGGCCAGCCAGGCGGCGACGCCGTCCTCCAGCGACAGGATTTCAAACTGGTCGGGATCGACCTGGGCCTTGACCTGAACGGTGTAGCGACCGTCGGCGAAGACGGCGGCGCGATCGGTCATCACCACCCCGGCTCCGGCCGAGCCGGTGAAGCCGCTGACCCAGGCCAGCCGGTCGTTGGCGGGGGGCAGATACTCGTTCTGGTGCTCGTCCTCATGCGGGACCAGCAGGCCGTCGAGGTCCTGTTCGGCCATCTTCGCCCGGACGAGCGGCAGGTGTTTGGCCCCGAAGGACGGATCGGTGGTTTCGTCGAATGTCTGGCGCATGGCGTCGACATAGCACCTCCCTCCCCGTCTTGGGGAGGGAGGCACCGGATCAGTTTTGCGGGGCGTTCGGCGTGACCACGGCCTGGCCGGTCGACGGCGCGGGCGTGGTGACGACCACGGTGGCCGGCGGAGTCATGGCGCGGGCCTCGGCGGCGCGGGCGTCGCTGGAGGACCGCACGGCCTCGGCCTGGGCACGGGCCACGTCGGCGCGAGCGATTTCGATACTGGCCTGGGCCCCGGTGATCTGGCCCTGGACCATGGCCGCGTCCGAGGCCGCCTGGGCCTGGGTCGCGGCGGCCTGCGCCTCGAGCATACGGGCATCGGCATCACCCGGGCCGCGCCCGGCGAACAGGATCCACAGCACGGCAATCAGCACGAGACCGCCGAGCACCCCGGCGATCCACCATCCGGTGTTGGATTCACGAACGACCACGGTCTCGACCGTCTCGGTATAGACCGTGCCCGACGGCGGAACGGGGTTGATCTCGGTGTTGGGATTGATCGGCGTCATTGGCGTGTCCTCGGTTGAACTGCCGTAACCGCCGGGCCCCGCGCCGGTTCCGCCCCTAGCCCACCCGACGAAGAACCAGCGCGCTCCAGGCGTCGTGATGGATCCGACGCTCGAGGATGAATCCGCGCGACAGATAGGCGGCGCTGACGCGACGCTCCTGGGTCCGCAACAGACCTGACAGGATGGCGACCCCACCCAGTTTCAGGGCCTCCTTGATGTCCTGCGACAGGGCCACCAGCGGCGGGGCCAGGATGTTGGCGAAGACCAGATCATAGGGACCGTGCTCGCGCACCCGACGATCATTCAGGCCCGAGGCATGGACGAAGCGCGCGTCGGCTCCGTTCAGCTCGGCGTTTTCATTGGCAATCCGCACCGACGGTCCATCGATGTCAGTGCCGACGGCGATGCGGCTGCCGGTTCGGGCGGCGGCAATCGCCAGCACCCCGGTGCCGCAGCCGACGTCCAGCACCCGTTCGAACTTCTCGCGCTTCAGCAGGTCGTCGAACGCCTCGAGGCAGCCGACCGTCGTGCCGTGGTGGCCGGTACCGAAGGCGGCGCCCGCATCGATCTTGAGATTGATCCGGTTCGGCGGCACCCGTCCCTGGTCGTGCGCGCCATAGACGAAAAAGCGTCCGGCCTCGACCGGCGGCAGGCCGGACAGGGACATGGCCAGCCAGTCGGCGTCGGCCAGCTTCTCGACGATCAACGTCAGGCCGTCACGGCCGGACAGCAATTGCTTCAGCGCCTCGACCTCTTCATCGGTGGTCGGGAAGGCGTCGATCCGCCAGAGGCCGGCGTCCTCGTCTTCTTCCAGAATGGAATAGGTGACGCCTTCCAGCATCGGATCGGAATCGATCGCGACGGCAGCGGCTTCAGCGGGAGCGCGAAGACCGCGCGCGATAATTTGAATTGCGGACTCGGACATTTCTCAAACGCCGCTATCATGCCGAATCGAAACACATGCCTTCACGCATTTGCGTGTCGGCGCAAACCGAGGGGTCGGGGAGTTCATGGCCAAGTCACCGTCTAAGTCGCCTAATGCGTCCGCAAGCGCTTCCAAGCCGAAACCGGCAGCAAAGTCGAGCGCTGCGCCGAAATCAGCTGCCAAGGCGGCCCGGCCCGCCGCTCCCGCAAAGGCCCCGGTTGTCCGGGCCGCCGCCAAGCCGCCGGTGAAGACCACGGCCAAGCCGGTCGCCAGGACTGCGGCCAGGCCGGTGACCAAGGCTGCTGCAAAACCGGCCGCGAAACCCGCTGCCAAGCCGGCCGCCAAGGCCGCGACCAAGCCCGCAACCAAGGCCGTCGCCAAACCGGCTACCAAGCCGGTCGCCATGAAGCCGGCTGCCAAGGCCGTCGCCAAACCGGCAGCCAAGGCTGCACCGAAGAAGCCCGCTGCTGCCAAGCCGGCCGCCGCCCGTCCCGCACCGGCCGTCGCCAAGCCCGTCGCTGCACCGGCCCCCGCGCCGCGTCCCGCTGCGGCCCCCGCAGCCGCTGCGCCCCGGCCCGCCGCCAAGCCCCAGAGCAAGGGCTTCATCGCCGGTCTGATGGATGTGATCTTCGGCAAGCGCTGATCGTCTCGGCTTCTGAATGGAAAAAGCGCCGGAGGGGCTGTCCCCTCCGGCGCTTTTTTGTTCGGGAGCCTCGGGCGGCGGGCTCAGTCCTCGGGCAGATCCTCGGCGAGGATAGCCATTTCGAACATGAAGGAACCGTCGCCGTCCTCGTCCGCAAAGACGATGCCGATGAACTCGTCACCGACATAGACCTCGGCGGAATCATTGGGTTTGGGACGGGCCTTCAGCTTGATGCCACCGGCATTGAAGGTGCGCTTCAGATGGCTCTCGATGCGCTTGATGTCGGATTCGTTCACGGCGGGCCTCGGCAGTCAGTTCAGTGATGTCAGACGCCCCGGACCCTAGAGACTGGCACCGGAGAGGGAAAGCCTCAGATCACGAAGTCATGGGCGATATCGGCCAGGGTATGGTCCATGGTCCGGGCCGGCGTCGCATCGGTCGGACAGTTGACCAGCCGGGCCGGGACTCCGGCCACGGTGCAGCCGGCGGGAACCGGCTTCAGCACCACCGAACCCGAAGCCACCTTGGCGTAGTCGCCCACAGAAATGTTGCCGAGCACCTTGGCCCCGGCTCCCAGCAGCACGCCCTTGCCGATCTTCGGATGACGATCGCCGCGCTCGGCCCCGGTGCCGCCCAGGGTCACCCCGTGCAGCATCGACACCTCGTCGCCGACCACCGCCGTCTCGCCGATGACAATGCCGGTGCCGTGGTCGAGGAACAGCCCCGACCCCAGGGTCGCGGCCGGATGGATGTCGACCTGGAACAGTTCGGAGATGCGGCTCTGGAAATGGAAGGCCAGGGTCTCGCGCTTCTCGGTCCACAACCAGTGCGCCACGCGCCAGGCCTGCAGGGCCTGGAAGCCCTTGAAATAGAGGAAGGGCTGCAGCAGCGAATGGATGGCCGGGTCGCGCTCGGCCACAGCCTGGAGGTCGGCCTCGGCGGCGGTGACCATCGTCGGGTCGGCGGCATAGGCGGCCAGGCAGACCTCACGCACGGTCATCGCCCGCAGTTCCTCGTCGCCCAGCTTGCGGGCGATCTGGAAGCTGAGGGCACCGGCGAGATCGGCATGGGACAGGATCACCGCATTCAGCTGCGACCCCAGCTGCGGCTCGTCACGCGCCGCCGCCTCGGCCGCCGCGCGCAGCTGCGTCCAGATTTCGGGCTGTTTGGCGACGACTTCGAGTACGGGCATCAGGCTTCCTTGCGACGGTTGATCATACCCGGCCGAGCATGGTTTGCGCCAGCCGGTCCGGCAGTTGGCCTTCCCGAGCCATATGGTAGGCCCGCAGCGTGGTCGCCACCGTAAAGGCGTCGCGGATCGATCCCCGACCGATTTCGGCCAGCAATCCGGTGAAGGGCACCCGCACCGACCGGATGATTTCGGTGGGATCCGGATCGACCGGCACCGGCGTCAGGTCCCAGGCCAGCCAGGCGATGGCCCGTTCGTCGGTGACGGAGTTGCTCATCTCCAGCCGCAGCGCCTCGCACCAGTGGCCGGCCGCCAGTCCCGCCTCCTCAGCCAGTTCGCGCTGGACGCCGGCCAAAGGGTCCTCGGCATAGGGGGCACCGCCCTCGGGCATCTCCCAGGAATAGTTCATCAGGGCGAACCGCTGCTGGCCGACGAGGGTCACCGTGCCGTCGTCGTGCAGCGGCAGGACCCCGACCGACAGATTGTGCGGCCGCATGACCACATAGTCGACCTTCATTCCGGTCGGGGCGGTCGCGTCATGGCGCGTCAGCCGCAGCCAGGGCGTGTCAAAAACGGTCGTCGCCCCGGCATCGCGCCACGGCGGCGGCCGGTCGCTGCCGTCGTCCCAGGCGGGCAGCGGCCGGTCGGCATCAAAAACATCGCGGGAGTCAGCCATGGTCCGGGTATGGCGCCGGAGCCGCGTCACGACTAGCTAGACGGCATGACCGATACCGATCTTGGCACCGCCCTGCCCCTGCCCCGGCCCTCTTCCGAACTGCGCGCGCGTCTGGCCACGCGCCGTTCCGGCCCGGCCCAGAGCCTGATCGCCCCCGGACCATCGCCCGAACAGATCGACGCCATCCTGTCGCTGGGGGCCCGCACCCCCGATCACGGCAAACTGTTCCCGTGGCGGTTCGTCGTGCTGGGCCCGAAAAGCCGCGCGGACATCGCCGAACGCCTGCTGCCCATGGCCGCGCGGCAGACCCCGGCGGACAAGGCCCGCTCGGTCCTGGCCAAACTGGTCAATCCGCCCCTGTCGATCCTGGTGATCTCGACCCCGATCCCCGACCACAAGGTGCCGGTCTGGGAACAGGAACTGTCGGCCGGGGCCGTGTGCATGAACCTGGAACACGCCGCCGGTGCCCTGGGCTTCGCCGGCAGCTGGATCACCGACTGGTACAGCTATGACCCCGAGGCCGTTGCCCTGTTCGGGGTCGGCCCGGCCGAACGGATCGCCGGCTTCATCCATATCGGCAGTCTGGCAGAGGCCCCGCTGGAACGGCCGCGACCGGTCATGGCCGACAAGGTCACCCGCCTGCCCTGACGGGTCCAGGCGGAAGCCTGCACCGAAGCTGCACGGTTCCTGCGCCGATATTCCCCGACCGCCCCAACCCCGCTGGACACCGCGCGCCGACAACCGCTCCCGAAAGGGAGGCGCGCATGCTTCACACCCCCAGACCATTCCGCTCATCCTTCTGGCTGAAATTCGGCCTCGACCTGGCCGTGGTCGCCGTCGCTGACCTGCTGCTGTTCCTGCACCTGCCCGGCACCAGCCTGGGCCTGTTCGCCCTGACCATGGTCGCGGCCGTGATCATCGTGCGTCCCGGTCTGGCCCGTGACCGGCGCGCCCTGGTCGCCCTCGTCGCCGCTATCGCCTTCGGCCTGGTGCTGGTCGACCGGCCCGGCCTGCTGGCCCTGGCCCTGTTCGGCCTGGTCATCGCCGTCGCCGTCCTGTCGGCCCGGGTCAGGGCGGGCGAGACGGCCTGGGGCTGGAGCCAGCGACTGGGCATCCACGGGCTGTTCGGCCTGATCGGCCCGCTGTTCGACCTGCTGAAACTGGCCCGGCTCAAACGTCGCCGAAAGGGCCGGTCGCTGCTGGCCCTGCTGGGTCTGCTGGCCATGCCGGTGGTCGGCGGCGCGATCTTCCTGGCCCTGTTCTCGGCAGCCAATCCACTGATTTCAGACGCCCTCGACCGCATCACCCTGCCGCCGCTGTCGCCGGAGATGGTCTTGCGGGTGCTGTTCTGGCTGATGATCGCGACCGGTGTCTGGGGCGTGCTGCGGCCGCACTGGAAGCGCCCGCTGCTGGCCCTGCCGGCGCGAAAATCCAACCGCCCCTCCCCGGCCCTGACCACCTCGATCACCTGGTCCCTGATCGTCTTCAACGTCGTCTTCGCCCTGCAGAACGGGCTCGACATCGCCTTCCTGTGGAGCGGCGCGCCCCTGCCCGGCGACATGGGTCTGGCCGACTATGCCCATCGCGGGGCCTGGCCCCTGATCGTCACCACCCTGCTGGCCGGACTGTTCGTCCTCGTCGCCCTGCAGCCGGGCTCCGATACGGCGCGGCGGCCCGGCGTCCGCCTTCTGGTCATCGTCTGGGTTGCCCAGAACATGCTGCTGGTCGCGTCCAGCCTGCTGCGTACCGCTGACTATATCGAGGCCTATGCCCTGACCCGGTTCCGGATCGCGGCCATGGTCTGGATGATTCTGGTCGGTGCCGGCCTGCTGCTGATCGGCTGGCGGATGCTGCGTGACCGCTCGGCGCACTGGCTGATCAATGCCAATGTCGCCATCACCCTCGGTGTGCTCGCGGTCATCAGTGTGGTCGATCTCGGTGCCGTCGCCGCCGCCTGGAACGTGCGTCATGCCCGCGAGGTCGGCGGCCGCGGAGTCGACCTGGACCTGGGCTATCTTCACAGCCTCGGCGAACCGGCGCTGGTGTCCCTGGTCGAACTGGAACGGGCCCCCCACACCCCGGCCGGTCTGCGGGACCGCGCCGCCGCCGTGCGTCGGCAAATCGTCACCGACATCGATTGGCGGCAGAACGACTGGCACAGCTGGCGCTGGCGGACGGCCCGGCGGATGGAGCGGATTCAGGTCCTGTCCCGGGACCGGCCCCTGGCGGTACCGCTGCCGGGAGAGCGGGACTGGGCCGGTCGCCTGAAGCCGCCGCCGCCACCACCGGCACCGCCGGTCACCCTGCCCCGACCGGAACCCGCATACGCCCCGTTGACCTTGCCGGCCGGAGGCTGAACATGGCGATCATGCAATGCACGGTCCTGGTGGTCGACGACGACCCGCATATTCGCGATCTGCTGACCTTCGCCCTGCAGAAGGCCGGTCTGGCCACGCGCGAGGCCGCCGACGGCGAGGCGGCCCTGGCCGACATCGCCCGGCACCGGCCCGACCTGGTGGTGCTGGACATCAATATGCCGCGCATGGACGGGATCGAGGCCTGCCGCCGCATCCGCGCCGGGGGCGACCTGCCCATCCTGTTCCTGTCGTCGCGCGATGACGAGATCGACCGCATCCTGGGCATGGAACTGGGGGCCGACGACTATGTGACCAAGCCGTTCAGCCCGCGCGAGGTCGTGGCCCGGGTCGCGGCCATCCTGCGCCGCGTCAACCGCACCGCGCCGCCCCCCACCCCCGGTCATTTCGCCCTGGGCGGGCTGAGCCTCGACGCCGACGGCTGGCGCGCCCGCTGGCAGGAGGTCGAGGTGCCCCTGACGGTGACGGAGTTCAGCATCGTCCGCACCCTGGCCGACGCCCCGCGCCGGGTCTTCACCCGCGACGCCATCATCGACCGCGTCCACGGCCCCGGCTTCGCCATGACCGACCGCACCATCGACAGCCACGTCCGTAATCTGCGCGCCAAATTCGCCTCGGTCGGCGGGGCCGATGTGATCGAGACCCGGCCCGGCGTCGGCTATCAACTGGGCCCCTGCCTCGGCAGCGCCGGGTGATCGCACGGGCCCGTGCCTTCGTTCGCGCGCATTGGCCCGCGCTGAGGCTGCGGACCATCCTGCTGTCGGTGCTGATGTTCGCGGCCATCCTGCCCGGGCTGAGCGCCATCTTTCTGCGGGTCTATGAGAATACCCTCGTACGCCAGACCGAGGCGGAGCTGATCGCCCAGACGGCGGTCCTGTCGGCCGTGGCCGAGGCCGACTGGCCCGGAGCCCCGCAGGTCCCGTTCGACCCCGCCCGTCGCCGCGTGCCGGGCTACTACCGGCCGGAGCCGGCGACCATCGACCTCGGGTCGGATCCGGTTCTGCCGGCCCGCCCCGCCACCGTCATGCCGTCCCGACCGCCCGATCCGGCGGCCGTCGCCGTCGCCGCCCGGCTGGGACCGGTGATCGAGGAGACCAGCCGCACCACCCTGGCCTCGATCATCGTCCTCGATCGCAACGGCACGGTGGTGCGCGGCTTCGGGGAAGGCGGCAACTGGCGCGATCTGGAAGAGGTCCGAGCCGCCCTGTCGGGGCAGCCGCACACGGTCCTGCGTCGCAACGATTCCTACCACCCGCGCTATTCGATGGAATGGCTCAGCCGCGCCTCGGCCCTGCGCATCCACCACGCCCGGCCGGTGGTCGTGAACAGCCGGGTCGAAGGCGTGATCCTGACCTCCCGCTCACCCCGGGCCCTGTTCCGCGGCATCTATCAGGACCGGATCAAGATCGCGCTCGGCATCGTCGGCACCCTGGGCCTGATCGGCTTCCTGGCCGTGCTGGTGTCGCGCGGCATCGCCCGCCCGATCGAGGCCCTGAGCCGGGCCGCCCGCGACGTCGCCACCGGCGGCGGCGGCGAGGTGCCGCCCGCCCCGGCCACCGCCGCCGTGGAGATTCGCGACCTGTATGAGGATTTCGGCCGGATGGCCCGGGCGGTCGACCGCCGGTCGCGCTATCTGCGCGATTTCGCCGCCGCCGTCAGCCATGAATTCAAGACCCCGCTCGCCGGCATCCAGGGGGCGGTCGAACTGCTGCAGGACCATGACGACATGGAACCGGACCAGCGTCGCCGCTTCCTCGCCAACATCGCCGCCGACGGCCGCCGCCTGGCGTCCCTGGTCACCCGCCTGCTCGATCTCGCGAGGGCGGACATGGCGCGACCCGAAGCCGGCCTATCGGTGGATGTCGGGCCGCCGATGATGAGGGCCGTGGACGCGCGAGCGGACCGGCTGACCATCCTCAACCGGCTGGACGCGCACGAACCGCGCGTCGCCGTGCCCGCCTCCACGCTGGAGATGGTGCTGTCGACCCTGCTGGAGAACAGTCTTCAGGCCGGGGCCACGACGGTGACGATCGAGGCACGCCCGACCGCCGATGCATGGGTCCTGACCGTCACCGACGACGGGCCCGGGCTGGCTCCGGCGGACGCGCGGCGCATCTTCGAACCCTTTTTCACGACCCGGCGCGGCGAAGGCGGTGCCGGTCTGGGCCTGTCGATCGCCCGCGCCCTGCTGGCCGCGAACGGGGCGACGCTGGATCTGGTGCCGTCAGACGCCGGGGCGGTCTTCGAACTGGTCCTGCCGCTGGCGGCCCGGATCCAGCCCGACCAGGTCATGCCCCGATGAATTAGGCAGAGCGACCTGCCGAACAGCAGACGTCCGAAACATCACCCTTCGTGCGCCTTGCACATAACCGCCCTTCCCTGGAATGGGACCGGGAGTTCGCTCACTGCCAACACCGGGAGGGCCGAACCCGAGGCGATGGCGCTCATCAAATATTCTCTAGTTGATGCAATTCTGAGGGCTTGCGGGCGGTACCTGATCGTTCCTGGAGAGCTGGATGCGGGTAGATTGGTCCTTGGCGCGCAAGCTGTTGATGGTCACGCTCGCCTTGAGTGCCGGCTTCACCATCGTCGCTGCTCTCGTAACCTTTCAGATCGTCAGCAAGGGACTGACCAACGAGAAACTGACCCATCTGAGCGACTATGCAGCCGAGCGGGCGAACACTGAGAACCAGCTATTTGAAGACGCCGCCCGCTTGCAGAACCAGGCCAGCGCGGCGCTCGTCCGCCGAATGCAAGCCCTCACTCAGGCCGAAGTAGACCGTTCGTTTGAGCAGGCATTCCCCTTGCAAGCCGACGGGACGCGTCGCAGCCGTCCGCAGGATTTCGAAGGCAGCAAGTCCGCGACTGGAGAGCCGGTTTTTGGTCTGGGAGCATTCGTCGCTCGGGGCGAGCAGGTCACCGCGGACGAGCGACGACTGTTGATCGCAGCCTGGCAAGTCGTGGGGCGATTTGGCGAAGCGCAGCTCGGCTTTAACGACAACTTCTACTTTTACACGCCCGACGACCGGTTGCTCATATTTGCCCCATCACGCCCGGACCGTCTGATCTTCTATCGGGAGACCGCACCTGCCAGTTTTTCGTTCGCGAACGATGACCTCGTTCGGGTGACCTTGCCGAGCTTGAACCCCGGGCGCCGGACCCTGTGCACCGGGTTGAGGCGCCTTTTATATGTTCAATCGGGCGCAGCTCTGACCACCGGCTGCCACACGCCGGTAGATATAGACGGCCGCCACGTTGGTGCTTTTGGAACGACCCTTCAGATGGGCGGGAGACTGCTGAAAAGCGTCGGACAAGCGCCGACCGGCGGCATCAATCTGATCGTTGACGCGCGGGGCGAGCTTGTCGCGTTCCCCGGCTCTGAGACGCCCGGGACCGCATCGCCCGACGTGGTCGCCCGCTACGAGCAGGAGTACGGCTTGACCGGACTGGCTAGCCTCGTCACCGCCGCCGGCCAGGCCAGCGGGGTCGTCCGCTCGCCGAACGGCAAGGCCTATGTGGCATATGGCCGAGTATCCGCGCCGAATTGGCACCTGTTGTCCATTGTGCCAACAGCAACCATCGAGGCGGCGGCCGCCAAATCCGCGTCTTGGATATTGCTCATTGGCACCTTGGTCGCCGTTTTGCAGGGCGGCCTGTTGTACTGGTTCGCCTGTCGGTGGGTGGTCTCGCCACTCGAAGTCATCGCTTCTCATTCCAGCGCGCCCCTTCAAGGCAGACGCCAGGCCGCAGCCCTGACCCGCATGTCTGAAAGGACCGATGAATTCGGCGTGGTCGCTCGCGCCCTGGTCGCCGCCGACGCGAGAGCGGAGGATCTGGTGACATCCCTGGAGGACAAGGTCCGCGTCCGCACCGCTGAACTCGAAGCAGCCAATGAGGCCAAGTCACGGTTTCTGGCGAACATGAGCCACGAGTTGCGGACGCCGCTGAACGGCATCATCGCCACCGCAGACCTTCTACTCGCGCGGCAGCGCGGGCGCGTTGCGAATGAACTGGCGCGCCTGATTGTGTCCTCGGGCCGTGTGCTTGAACGCGTCGTCAGTGATGTTCTCGATGTATCCAAGCTGGAAGCCGGAGGCATGGTCCTCGAAGCGGCTTCGTTCGATCTGGAGACTGTGGTCGATGACGTGACGGAGCTCTTCAGGGCGGCTGCGGAGGCCAAGGGGCTTGGACTGCGGGCGACGGTTGAGATGGATGTGCGAGGCTCGTGGATCGGCGATAGCGTTCGGCTAAGTCAGATGTTGTCCAATCTCCTCGGCAACGCCGTTAAGTTCACATCCGCCGGCGAGATAACGATCTCGGCGCGTTCGTCTCATCTCGGGCTCAGAATTGAAGTCACGGACACCGGGCTGGGCTTTAACGAGGATACAGCCGCCAGACTTTTCCGCCGCTTTGAACAGGCGGACGAATCCATCACCCGCCAATTCGGTGGCACGGGCCTGGGGCTCTCGATCGTCGCGGCATTCGCCGATCTGATGGGCGGCGTCGCAGAGGCCACATCCGCGCCTGGGGTAGGCAGCAGGTTTGCTCTCGACCTTCCGCTGCTGCGCGGCGAGGCAGAAGAGCATCACGAGCGACCGGCGGCGGAGCCCATCATGCGCGACCTCAAGGGCGTGCGCGTGCTGCTGGCGGAAGACCACCCGGTGAACCAGCAGATCGTCCGGCTGATTTTGGAGCCTGCTGGCATCATGCTGACCGTCGTGGACGATGGAGCGAAGGCATTGGAATGCCTTGCGGCCGGACAGTACGACCTCGTGTTGATGGATATGCAGATGCCGGTGCTCGACGGGCTGGCGGCCACGCGCGCTTTGCGCGAGCGCGAGATAGACGGGTCGCGCACACCGGTGCTGATGCTCACCGCCAATGCCCAGAGCGAACACATCGAAGCCGGACGGGTTTCTGGAGCTGACGGGCATCTCTGCAAACCGATCCGCCCCGATGCGCTGCTGAAGGCCGTGGCCGGGGCAACCGCCCTAACGCCGTCTTTTCCAGTGGCCGCCTGACAACGACCTGCTCGACGACATCCTGCCTTCGGGTAGCACCCACGTCTGTTGCCGAGCCAGTGACGTGCACAACCTCGTCACCTTACACGGCGTCACGATCCTGGAGGCCCCAACATCACCAAACGGGTGCCGGCTCTGATCGCCCAAGAGCGGACATTCCGGAAGACCTGGTGGAGTCAGAAGCGATCGTTCGACCCGTCCACGCAGACGTCCGCCTCGGGTCGGGAGCCGACCGTCGCTTACGGGAGGCGAGCGGACATTGACGCGATCAGCGGTGCCGCTCACGCTGGCATGATGTGGCAACAGGTCCTCTTCGCCGGAGCCGCCATCGCGATGAGCGGCTGTTCAGGCGGCTGTGAGAACACCATTTTGTCCGAGGCCGGCTCCCCGAATGGCCGCCTCAGCGCAATCTTGTTCGATCGGAGTTGTGGAGCCACCACAGGGCACTCGACCCAGGTTTCGGTGCTGGGGTCGGGCGTCCGCCCAGCCACCGCTGGGAACACGTTCGTGGCCGACGCCAATCATGGGGCCGCTGAGGAGAGTGTGGGCGGCGGACCATGGGTTGAGGTCGCTTGGATCGACGATGAAAACTTGATCGTCAGATACGATGCCCAGGCACGCGTGTTCACCGGGCAGTCCGACATCGCAGGGGTCAAGGTCACCTACCAGCCGATCGAGCGCTGAATGTCCGCTATGGGTGGTGGGATCAACCGGTGGCATCGGCGATTTTGGTGAGTGCCCGCCCTCACCCCCGCCCGCGATAGGTCGGCACGCCCTGATCCGGCAGCCACAGGCCCTCGGGGGCGACGCCGGTCTGCCAGAAGACGTCGATCGGGATGCCGCCGCGCGGATACCAGTAGCCGCCGATGCGCAGCCATTTCGGTTGCAACAGGTCAGCGACCCGTTTGCCGATGGCCACGGTGCAGTCCTCGTGGAAGGCCCCGTGGTTGCGGAAACTGGTCAGATACAGTTTCAGGCTCTTGCTCTCGACCAGCCAGTCGCCCGGCGCATAGTCGATGACCAGGTGGGCGAAGTCCGGCTGGCCGGTCACCGGGCACAGGCTGGTGAACTCCGGCACGGTGAACCGCGCCAGGTACAGGGTGTCCGGATGCGGATTGGGCACCCTTTCCAGCTGGGCCGTCTCGGGGCTGACGGGCTGGACGGTGTGCTGGCCCAGTTGGGACAGGCCCGAGGTGTCAGTGGTCATGATTTCAGTCTGGAACATCGGCCGCGTCGGGCCATCGAAGGGATCGTGGGAGGGGACATACGGCGCTGACGGAAATTCTCAAAGGCCGGTGCTTGACCACGATCCGCTAGAGTGACCGGGCCGCAAGTCTCGCGATCCAGCGCCCCGCCCGCTCCCTGAGCTCAAGATCGCGCAGCGAGGGCGAGGTATCCTCCGGCAACCGGTCCAGCTGCTCAAAGCGGAAATCCGCTTCCGTCCCCGAATTCCACGCCTCCTGCAGGGACCGGTGCGGCGATGTGCCGTGCCGCAGGGCGAACCACAGGCCGTTCTTCTGGGTGTCGATATGACGGCTCCTGCCGACCCAGGTGTCCCCGGTCGCGGTCCAGATCACCGCATAGACTCCGGCGATGGTCGGGCACCGCTTGTAGGCGGCAATCAGGGCTTTGCGGTCCGGGGCCGTCATGGCGCTCTCCATTTTACCCGGGTCATATACACGGCATTATTACCCGGGTAAATCCATGACGATTCCGCCGTCCCGCGCCGGGGAAATAGCCGGTCCTATCCCCGCCCCTGCGACCGCGCTTGCCGTGTATCGGTGCCATGATCCGCCTCATGGAACCGACGGGAAGCGGACTCAGTGGACCCAGTGGACCCAGTGGACTGTGTTTTTCGGATTTGCCTTCCGCCGCGACAGCCCGCTATCCGTTGTGAAACAAAACGGGGAAACATCATGGCTATTCCGGCATCACTGCAAACCGGTCTGAAACTGCCGGTCATCGCCGCGCCGATGTTCCTGGTGTCCGGGCCCGACCTGGTGGTCGCGGCGTGCAACGCCGGGGTCATCGGCACCTTCCCGTCGCTGAACCAGCGCACCACCGAGGGCTATCGGGACTGGGTCCAGGAGATCAAGGGGCGGCTGAACCCCGACGCCGCGGCCTTCGGCGTCAACCACATCGTCCACCCGACCAATCCGCGGCTGATGGCCGACATGATGGTCTCGGTCGAGGAGAAGGTGCCGCTGATCATCACCTCCCTCGGGGCGGTGCGCGACGTGGTCGAGGCGGTGCACGGCTATGGCGGGGTGGTCTTCCACGACATCGCCAATGTCCGCCACGCCCGCAAGGCGGCCCAGGCCGGCGTGGACGGCCTGATCCTCGTCGCCAACGGGGCCGGCGGCCATGCCGGCGTGGTCAATCCGTTCGCCCTGGTCAACGAGGTGCGGTCCTTCTTCGACGGCACCATCATCCTGTCGGGCTGCCTGTCGACGGGCTCCGACGTCGCTGCCGCCCTGATGATGGGGGCCGACTTCGCCTATATGGGCACCCGCTTCATCTCGACGACCGAATCGATGGCCCAGGCCGAGTACAAGCAGATGATCGTCGACGCCGGGGCGTCCGACATCACCTACACGGCCGCCGTGTCCGGCATCCCGGCCAATTTCCTGACGCCGTCCCTGATCGCCAACGGCATCGACCCCAAATCCCTGCCCGAGCACAAGCTGGACATGGCCGACGAGGCCAAGGCCTGGAAGACCGTCTGGTCGGCGGGCCAGGGCTCGGCCGCGGTGCATGACATCATGCCGACGGCAGAGCTTGTTCGTCGGACGGCGGACGAAATGTCGTCCGCCCGTGATAAATTCGTCAAGAACTGGGGTTAGACGGCGCCTCGTTGACAACGAGGTGAATAATTATGCGTGCCCTGATGATCGCTGCCGTCGCTGCCCTGGCCCTGCCCGCTGTCGCCCATGCCCAGGAGGCCCCCGCCGCGGGTTCCTGGTCCTTCGCGGTCGGCGCGGGAACGGACAACCGCTCCAAGGACGCCTCCAAGTCTGACGGCGATGCCTATGCCTTCGGCGAGGCCCGCTGGACCAATGCCAGCGGCTTTTTCTACGCCGGCCCCTCGTTCCAGACGATCCGCAGCTCCAGCGGATCAGACCTGGAAGCCGCGGTCGACGCCGGCATCCGCCCCGAGATCGCCGGCTTCGACGTCGACCTGAACGCCAAATACAAATGGCAGGTCGACGCGATCGACGGCTATGACGCCGATTCCTGGGAGTTCACCGGCAAGATCTCGCGCTCGATCGGTCCGGCCAAGGCCCGTCTGACGGTGCAGTATTCGCCCGACAGCACCGGCTCGTCCAAGGCCTGGACCTGGGTCGAGGGCCGGGTCGGCTGGGATTTCACCAACAAACTGTCGGGCACCGCCGCCATCGGCCGCCGCGAACAGGAAAACAGCGTCGACTACACGGGCTGGAACGCCGGCATGACCTATGCAGTCACCCGCGATCTGGACTTCGACCTTCGCTACTATGACACCGACGCCAACGTCCCCGGGCCGCAATATGCGTCGGCCCTCGTGGGCGAGGTCACCTTCTCCTTCTGATAGTGCTGGTCAAATGAAGCTTGTGCCCCCACCCTAGGGGCATGAGCTTCAGACCGACGACAATCGAACGCGCCTATCAGCTGGCCGAGGGTGGCGACTGCCGTACCGTCGGCGACATCAAGCAGAAACTGCAGGCCGAAGGTCACGAGCGCGTGCAGGAGAACCTGTACGGGGCCTCCCTGACCGGTGCCCTGCGCAAGCTGTGCCAGAAACACTATGTGCCCTCCGAAGAGGACACCGCCGCCGCAGGTCCCTCGGATGACGACGATGAGGACGGCGACGAGGACTGACAGCCAGAGCCTTGCATTCGACCCAAAGGCGCGTCACAAGGCTAAACGTCGATCTCACTGCGTCACGCTCTTGCACCCCTTTGCATCCGCACCGAGGTCTAAAGCCGATCCATTCAGACCCGACAGGCCGATCAGGAGCTATTTCCTGCGGCCAATTCTAACGGAGGTCCTGAAAATGGCTACCGGCACTGTAAAATGGTTCAACTCCACCAAGGGCTATGGCTTTGTCCAACCCGATGACGGTGGCAAGGACGTATTCGTCCACATCTCGGCCGTCGAGGCCGCTGGCCTGAACGGCCTGAACGAAGGTCAGCAGATCTCCTACGAGATCGAAAGCGACCGTCGCACGGGCAAGGAATCGGCCGGTCAACTCAAGACTGTCGGCTAGATAAACCTATGAATGGCGGCTGTGTCACGGACGCAGCCGCCATTTTTGCGTCCGGATGACGCGCGCCGATCCAGGCACCGTCATCCATAAGAATTCGGGTCGTCCTTGCTATTGATGCGGACAGCGCCCACATAGAAGCTGTCGATCTCTCTGCGTAACGCTGCTGCCCTTTGCATCGCGCACCGAGGTCAAAAAGCCGATCCCATTCAGACCCGACAGGCCGCACAGGAGCTATTTCCTGCGGTCAACGCTAGCGGAGGTCCTGAAAATGGCTACCGGCACTGTAAAATGGTACAATTCCACTAAAGGCTACGGCTTCATCCAGCCGGATGACGGCGGCAAGGACGTTTTCGTGCACGTCACCGCTGTCGAGGTCTCCGAGCTGAACAGCCTCGACGAAGGCCAGAAGATCTCCTTCGAAGTCGAGCGCGACCGCAAGACGGGCAAGGAATCGGCTACGCAGCTCAAGGCTGCTGAGTAGATCAGGTATCGGCGGCCCAGGCCGCCATCCGGGCTGACGGGCCGGTGCTTCACGCGCCGGCCCTGAAGCTGTTTTTCCATGGAGTACGCCGATGACGCCTCTGTCCGAGATGATACCGGCGATGCCCGACGCCGACCTGAAGACCCTCCGCGCCAATGCGGAACGTCTGCTGGTCCGCGGCACGGCAGGCCAGATCGCTTCCGCCACTGACATCCTGCCGATGATCGAAGCCGAATTCGCGGCCCGTATCGCCGCCAAGCCGCCCGCCAAGAAGCGCGCCCCCGCCAAGAAGAAGGTTGTCGCCGCCGTCGATGGTGCCGAGCCCGTGGTCAAGGCTGCGCCCAAGAAGCGCGCCCCGGCCAAGAAGAAGATTGCCGCGGACGCTGAAACGACCGCGAGCTGAGGATTCAGGACCTGATCCCGAACCGCGATCAGGTCCTCCCCCTCCTTAGACAGCACCGGTAGACGGCGTGGGCCATCCGCCCCGCCGCCCGGTCCGAACACCCTTTCATCCAGCGTGAGCACGATCCGGCGCTGACCGCGCGCCGGTTTCAGTCGTCAGGATCAGGCGTCCCGGGCCCGGCGCGCCCGCCCGCGGACCGGCCGACGCGCGCGGCCCCTCCCCGTTCCTGTCTGCTAGGCCAGGGCCTGGTCCAGGTCAGCGATCAGGTCTTCAACGTCCTCGACACCGACCGACAGGCGGATCAGGTTTTCGGTTACGCCGCCAGCGTCCCGCAGAGCCTTGGGCACCGAGGCATGGGTCATGATGGCCGGGTGGTTGACCAGGCTTTCAACCCCGCCCAGCGACTCGGCCAGGGTGAAGACCGCGACCCGCTCCAGCACCTGACGCGTGCGCGCCAGATCGCCGTCGATGACCACCGAGACCATGCCGCCATAGCCGCGCATCTGGCGGCTGGCCAGGTCATGCTGCGGGTGGCTGATCAGGCCGGGATAGATGACCCGGGCCACGCCCTTACGCTCTTCCAGCCAGCGGGCGATGATCAGGGCGTTCTCGCAATGGGCCTTCATGCGCAGACCGAGGGTCTTCAGTCCCCGGTTTGCGAGGAAGGCATCGAACGGCCCCATCACGCCGCCGACCGAATTCTGCAGGAATTTGATCTCGGCCGCGACCTCGGGATTCCCGGCGACCAGCACGCCGCCGATAATGTCGGAGTGACCGTTCAGATATTTGGTCGCCGAATGCATGACGACATCGGCCCCGAGGCTGAGCGGCTGCTGGCACCAGGGCGTGGCGAAGGTGTTATCGACAACCAGGAGAAGACCATGGGCTTTCGCGACCTTTGACAGGGCGGCGATGTCAGCGATCTTCATCATCGGATTGGTCGGGGTCTCGACCCACAGCATCTTCGTCTTCGGCGTGATCGCGGCCTCGACGGCGGCGATGTCGCTGAGATCAACATAGGCGAAGTCCAGACCCATCGAGCGACGGCGCACCCGCTCGAACAGCCGCCAGGAGCCGCCATACAGGTCATCGCCGGTCACGACGTGCGATCCGGCATCGAGCAGTTCCAGCGCCGTCGAGGTCGCGGCCATGCCCGAGGCAAAACCGAAGCCCTGAACCCCGCCCTCGAGGTCGGCGATACAGGCCTCGAACGCCTCGCGCGTCGGGTTCTTGCCGCGGGCATATTCATAGCCCTTGTTCACGCCCGGGCTTTCCTGGGCATAGGTCGAGGTCGCGTAGATCGGCGTCATCACCGCCCCCGTCGTCGGGTCGGGACGCTGGCCGGCATGAATGGCCCGCGTCGAAAAACCCTGATGGTTCTTGATCATGGCCATGCGCTTACCGGTTCAGGCTGAGGTGGTTGATAAGGTCGGTGCGGGTGATGAGGCCGACGAAATTCTCGCCATCCAGCACCAGGGCCACGCGGTCGCGGTCGAACACGGGGATCAGGGCGTCCAGCGGCTCGGTCACCTGAACCGTGTCCAGATCCCGGGTCATGACCGTGCCGACCGGCTTTTTGAAGCGTTCCTGGCGGGTGATCTCGTCGGTGTTCATCACATGGATGATGTCGCTCTCGTCGACGATCCCGACCAGCCGGCCGTCCTGGATGATCGGCAGCTGCGAGACATCGGCCCCGCGCATGCGTTTGAACACTGTGTCCAGGGTGTCGTCGGGACCGGCCACGACCACATCGCCCCGGGCATATTTGCGATGGATCAGGTCAGACAGATTGCCCTGGATGTCCTGCTCACCGAGGCCCTGATCGGCCAGCCAGGCGTCATTGTAGACCTTGGACAGATATTTGGCCCCGGTATCGCAGACGAAGGTGACGCAGCGCTTCGGCTCGGCCTGTTCGCGACACCAGCGCAGGGCAGTGGCGATCAGCGTGCCCGAGGACGAGCCGGCCAGGATGCCTTCCTTCAGCAACAGCTCGCGGACGGTGGCGATCGCCTCGGCGTCCGGGATCGAATAGGCCTTGTCGATCAGGCTCATATCGGCGGTGTCAGGCACGAAATTCTGGCCGATCCCCTCGACCGTATAGCTGCCCTCGGGACCGGGCACGCCGTCGTTGACGATGCCGCCCAGCACGGAACCGGTCGGGTCGGCGAGGATGATCTCGGCGTTCGAACCGACGCTCTTCAGATACTGGGCAATGCCGGTGATTGTCCCGCCCGAGCCGATGCCGGCGACGAAGGCATCGACGTCATGGTCCATCTGGTCCCAGATCTCGGGACCGGTGGTCCGGAAATGGGCGGCGGTATTGGCGTCATTGGCAAACTGGTTGACGTAGAAGGCCCCCGGCAGCTGCTGGGCCAGACGCTCGGCCATGTCGGTGTAATATTCGGGATGACCGTGCGGCACGTCCGATCGCGTCAGGCGAACATCCGCCCCCATGGCCCGCAAATGCTGGATCTTTTCCTTGGACATCTTGTCCGGGATGACCAGCAGCACCTTATATCCCTTGGCCTGACCAACCAGGGTCAGGGCCAGGCCCGTATTGCCCGCCGTCGCCTCGACGATAGTGCCGCCGGGCTTGAGGAAGCCTTCCTTCTCCGCCGCGGCGATCATCGACAGGGCGATCCGGTCCTTGATCGATCCGCCCGGGTTCTGGGCCTCCAGCTTCAGGAACAGCCGGCACGGACCCGTGTCGATATTTTTGACCTCCACCATCGGCGTCAGCCCGATCAGGTCCAGCAGGGATCCGGCCGGGGCGCTGAGGACAGGTTTGGCGGACAGGGACATTCATCGACTCCGTGAGCGTTCGCGGCGGAAGCTGATCGTCAGACCCGACAAGGTCAACCCACGCAAGATTTAGCCCTTTGGGGCGAAGCACACTACATAGGTACATAATGACACAAACACCCCGCAGGCCCGCATCGGGCCTCCCCGACAAAGCCACCCTCCTCGCCTTCCTGACGGAAGCCGGTGGAGCCGAAAAAACCGATATCGCCCGCCATTTCGGCCTGAAGGGCGAGGATCGCCGCCGCCTGCGCGAGATGATCCGCGAGCTCGAGGCCGACGGCCTGCTGGGCAAGCGCGGTCGCAAGACCTTCTCGCCTGCCGGTGACCTGCCGCCCGTCGGCGTCGCCGATGTGGTCGAACGTGACGTGGACGGCGACATGTATGTCCGCCTGGTCGACGCCTCACCCGACGCGCCGCGCGCCGTGCTGGTGCCCGAGAGCGGCCCCCGAACCGCCCCCGCACCGGGCATGGGTGACCGGCTGCTGGTCAAATTTGTCAAGGGTGAGGACGGCTGGGAAGCCCGGCTGATCAAGGCGCTGGACGCCGGCACCAACCGCGTCCTCGGCGTGATCCGCAAATCCAACAAGGAAACCCGGGTCGAGCCGGTGGACCGCCGTTCCAAGGACGTGCTGGTCATCCCGCCGCTGCAGGCCGCCGACCTGCGTGACGGCGACCTGGTGTTGGCCTCGATCGAAAAGGGCGAGCAACGCTACGGACCCAAGCGCGGCAAGATCCTGGAGACCATCGGCCGCGAGGACGACCCCCGGGCCGCCTCCCTGATCGCCATCCACGCCCACGGCGTGCCGACCGGTTTCTCCGACGCGGTGGAACAGGAGGCTCTCGATCAGGCCCTGCCGACCCTCAAGGGGCGCGAGGACCTGCGCGAGATCCCGTTCATCACCATCGACCCGGCCGACGCCCGGGACCACGATGACGCGGTCTATGCGCATAAGGATGAGGACGCGAAGAATCCCGGCGGCTGGATCGTCTGGGTCGCCATCGCCGACGTCGCCGCCTATGTGCGGCCCGACACCTCGCTGGACCGCGAGGCCCGGGCCAAGGGCAATTCGACCTATTTCCCCGACCGGGTCGAGCCGATGCTGCCCGAGACCCTGTCCAACGGCCTGTGCTCCCTCAAGGAGGGCGAGAACCGCGCCTGCCTGGCCGTGCGGATGACCTTCGACAAGGACGGCCGCAAGACCGGCCACCGCTTCGTGCGCGGCCTGATGCGGTCCCACGCCAAATTGTCCTACGAACAGGCGCAGGAGGCCATTGACGGCCATCCCGGCGACGCCACCGGCCCGATCATGGACGCGATCCTGTATCCGCTGTGGAACGCCTATCACACCATGCTCAAGGGCCGGCTTAAGCGCAGCCCGCTGGCGATCCAGAGCCCGGAGCGGCGCATCATCATGGCCCCGGACGGCAACATCGCCGCCATCGAGCCGCGCAAATCACTGGAGGCCCATCGGCTGATCGAGGAGATGATGATCCAGGCCAATGTCTGCGCCGCCGAGACGCTGGAGCAGAAGCGGACACCGCTGATCTACCGCATCCACGACACGCCCAGCCAGGAGAAGACCTTCAACCTGGCCGACTTCCTGCAGACCATCGGCAAGCCGTGGAACAAGGGCGAGGCCCCGACCACCAAACGGCTGAACAAGCTGCTGGACGAGACCCGCGACACGCCGCACGCCGAGGTGGTCAACGAGGTGGTGCTGCGCAGCCAGATGCAGGCCATCTACAGCCCCGACAATATCGGCCATTTCGGCCTGAACCTTGATCGCTACGCCCATTTCACCTCGCCGATCCGGCGCTATTCCGACCTGATCGTGCACCGGGGCCTGATCCGCGCCCTGGGACTGGGCAAGGACGGGCTGACCGACCGCGAGGTGGCCGAACTGCCCGCCATCGCCGAACAGGTGACCACGACCGAGCGTCGCTCGATGGCCGCCGAGCGCGACGCCATGGACCGCTATATCGCCGCCTTCCTCGAGGACCGCGTCGGTGCCACCTTCCCCGGCCGAATCACCGGCGTCACCCGTTTCGGCCTGTTCGTGCGGCTGGACGAGACCGGGGCCGACGGCCTGTGCCCGGTCTCGTCGCTGGGCAATGAGTATTTCCACCACGACGACCGCGCCCACGCCCTGGTCGGCGAACGCAGCGGCCAGCGCTGGACCCTGGGCCGGCAGGTCGAGGTCAGGCTGCGCGAAGCCACGCCGATCACCGGCGGCCTGCTGTTCGAGATGCTCAGCGATCCGGCCGCGCGCGACCCCGATGCCCCGGCACCGCGCTATGGCGTGCGGGCCCGCGATCGCGGCCCCGGGGGCAACGGTCCGCCCAAGCGCGGCAGCAAGCGTCCCGGCGGTCCCAAGCCGCCGTCCGGCGGTCTGAAGGGCGTACGCAAGGGCAAGCGACGTTGAGACCAACGCCAGACAGCGCCATGAACTGACAGGTTTTGGTCGGGGCCACACCTCGGCTATCATCGGTTCTCCACCGGGAGGATGCCGATGAAACGTCTCACCACCGTGCTGGCCTGCGCCGCCGTCCTGCTGATGTCCTTGCCCGCCTCGGCCAACGACAGCGTGGCCTCGATGGGGGCGGGGGGACTGGTCCTGCAGCGCACCGAGGGCATCACCATGGTGTCCGAGGACCTGTTCGTGTCCGCCCGGGAGGTCCGGGTCACCTATCGATTCCTGAACCACACGACTGAGGGGATCTCGACCATCGTCGCCTTCCCGATGCCGGACATCGCGCCCGGCTATACCGGCGACGTGGGTGGACGACTGGACGATCCGGCCCACATCGTCCCCTTCATCACCTGGGTCGACGATCGCGCCGTCTGGACCGACGTCGAATATCGGGCCGTGGTTGACGGGGTCGACATCACCGACCGCCTGCGCGCCCTGAACCTGCCGCTGCCTCCCCATGGCCAGGACAGCTGGGACGCGGTCAATGCCCTGCCCGACTCCGTCCGCCGGACCCTGACCGACGAGGGCATCCTCGATTCCGGTCGCAAGCCGGACGGTACGCTGGACTGGAGCATGCCGAACTGGACCCTGAAGACGACCCACTACTGGACCCAGTGGTTCCCGCCGGGCGAGCCGATCGAGATCACCCACCTGTACGCGCCGGCGATCGGCGGCACGGTGATGACCATGGTCGGTCGTGCCGATAGCCCGATGGACGAGTATCGCGAGACCTATTGCCTGGACGAGACCGTGATTGACGCCGCCAGACGCGCCCAGGCCAACGGCCGGGCCTTCAGCGAAACCTGGCTGGACTATATCCTGACGACCGGGGCCAACTGGTCAGGCCCGATCGGTGATTTCCGCCTGGTGGTGGACAAGGGTTCGACCGACAATCTGGTCAGCTTCTGCGGCGACGGCGTACGTCGGATCGGCCCCACCACGTTCGAGGTGCGGCATGCCAACTACACCCCCACGCGCGATCTCAACGTGCTAATCCTGCAGGGTGACCGTTCCGACTAAACCCTTCGACGCCGCCCAGGATCTCGCCGACGCGCCCCGCACGGGTCATCGCCAGAAGCCCAAGGACGCCGCGACCCTGATCCTGCTGCGCGGCGACCGGCATCCGGAGGTGCTGATGGGCCGGCGCGCGCCCGGTCATGTCTTCATGGCCTCCAAATGGGTGTTTCCCGGCGGCCGGATCGAGCGGTCGGATTTCACGGCCGCCGACGCGGGCGACCTGGCCCCTGACGCCCTGCGCCTGTTGACCCGCGAAACCGACGCCCGCCGGGCCCGGGCCCTGGCCATGGCGGCCGTCCGCGAGACCTTCGAGGAGACGGGGCTGATCCTGGGGCACCCGGCCCCGTCGGCCTCGGTGGCCGGCCCGTGGCGCGAGTACCGGGCGGCCGGGGCCCTGCCCGACCTGTCGGTCCTGACCTATGTGGCCCGGGCCATCACCCCGCCCGGCCGGACACGGCGGTTTGACGCCCGCTTCTTCCTCGCCCCGGTGGAGGCCCTGCTGCACCCGGAGCCGACGGCAGGATCAGGCGAGCTGGACGAGATCGCCTGGCTGCCGCTGGCCGCGGCACGGACGCTGGACCTGCCCGCCATCACCCGGTTCGTGCTGGACGAGATCGCCGAACGCCGCGGCGGTGCCGATCGGCCTCGCCCGTTCGTGCGCATGGTGCGTGGCCGCCACGTCGTCAGCCACGACTGAGCCGCCGCCTCAGTCCGTGAGCGGGACTGTCAGGTCGAATTCGACCCGGAAATGCCGGTTGGCCCGGCGCAGCTCATAGGCGAACGCCTGGCCCGGCTCGATCTCCATGGCCCAGACATTGGTCGTCGAAACCGACGCATCGCCGGCGTTGAACAGGTCGATCGAAAACTGGTCGACCGGGAACTCCTGACGTCCGGCCGTGCCGGCATTCACCGTGTCCCCACCGTACCAGTGCAGCCCGTCCGGCTGCCCCTGCGGATCGCGATGGTCATGCTTCAGCGTCAGACCCTGGCCCGTGCGGGTGATGACCCAGGTGCGCGACCGGTCGTCGCCAATCCGGAATGGAATGCGAATCTCCCGGGCCGAACAATCCTGAACCTGCATCCGCATCGGCTGACCGGCCAGATCGGCGTCGGCGGCGTCGGTCGTTACCAGATGACCGGCGAAACTCTGGCCGCACAGGTCCGTCAGACGGGCAAAGAAGGCGTCCTGGGGCTCGGCGGCGGGGGGCAGGCCGGCACAGGACGACAGGATCAGGGCGATGGCTGTCACAGCGATTGCGGGGGCATGGGTCATGTCGCTACCCTAGCCTTTGCCGGAGCCCACTCAAACCACCAACCGCACGGTTGACTTCGCGGCCTTCCCGAGTATGTTCCGCGCCTCTCATTTCAGCGGCTTTCGCCGTCGCAAAGGTAATTACGATGGCCAAACCGGCTTCAATCAAGATCCGCCTGAACTCCTCGGCCGACACCGGCTTCTTCTATGTCACCAAGAAGAACGCCCGGACCATGACCGAGAAAATGGTCGTCAAGAAATACGACCCCGTCGTGCGCAAGCACGTCGAGTTCAAGGAAGGCAAGATCAAGTAGGACCACGCCAGGGCGGCCGTCGCGTCGCCCGGTCCCAAGATCTGCAGTCACACGAAAACGCCCGGTCGCAGGACCGGGCGTTTTTCTGTTTGTGCGCGATCATAGCGGTCAGGCGGCGCGGGCAATGACCCGGTTGCGGCCGCGGGCCTTGGCCTCATAGACCCCCTCGTCGGCCCTCTTGATCAGGGCCTCGGGTGTGTCGCCGGCCCCGAGGGTCGCAGCCACGCCGACGGAGATGGTGATGGTCAGATGTTCCTCGCCGTCCATGATGCGAAACGGAGCGGTCGCCACATCGCGCCGGATTCGCTCGGCGATCATCACCGCATCTTCCAGGCTGGTTCCCGGCATCACCACGACGAACTCCTCGCCGCCGTAACGGCACGGCAGGTCGATGGCCCGGACGTTGGTGGCCAGACGCACCGCGAACTCGCGCAGCACCTCATCCCCGGCGTCGTGGCCGAACCCGTCGTTGACGGCCTTGAAGTGGTCGATGTCGAGCACCAGGACCGCAACGGTGTCGCCCCCCTGCCCGGCCCGGTTGACCATCGCCTGGAGCTGGCCCGCCATGTAGCGGCGGTTGTGCAGGCCGGTCAGGGAGTCGGTTACCGCCATTTCCAGGCTGTAGTCGAGCTTCTGACGCAGGAAGTCCGTGTAGCGTTTGCGTCGGATCTGGGTTCGCGCCCGCGCGGCCAGTTCCTCGGGATCGACCGGCTTGGCCAGAATGTCGTTCACCCCCAGCTCCAGCGCCTTGACCAGGCGCGGCCGGTCGGCGGGGTCGACCACGGCCAGGATCGGCGCGCGGCGCGACACCTCCTTCGACCGGATCTGGGCGACCAGCCGCAGACCGTCGAAGCCGGCGCTCGAGACATTGACGATGATCAGGTCGATCGGCCCCTGGGCGGCGATCAGGGCATTGTCAGGATCCTGCTCGATCACCGGACGATGGTCGGCGGCCAGCTGGTCGGCGATTCGTTTAGCCTGGGCCTGGTTGTCGTCAACGATCAGCACCCGGCCACCGGAGCCGCGCAGCCGTCCGGCCCCGTCGGTGTCGACCCCCATGCGCCGACCGCTTTCCTCGCGTTCGCGCAACTCGTCCATCACGGCCTTGAGCCGCACCAGCGACCGGACGCGGGCAAACAGCACAACATCGTCGATCGGCTTGGTGACGAAATCATCAGCCCCGGCATCGAGGCCCCGGATCTTGTCCTCGCGCCCGTCCAGCGCCGTAACCAGCACAACGGGAATGTGGCGGGTGACCGGATCGGCCTTCAGTCGTCGGCAGGTCTCGAACCCGTCCATCCCCGGCATCATTACGTCCAGCAGGATGATGTCGGGCCGTTCGCTGGCGGCGATCTCCAGGGCCGTGGCCCCGTCGTTGCAGCTCATGACGTCATAGTATTCGAGCGTAAGCTTGGCCTCGAGGAGCCTGACGTTGATGTCAACGTCGTCGACGACCAGGATCCTCGCGGTCATACGGGCACAGCCGGCTTGGCGTCACCAAGATGCAGCCGGATCACGTCGAGGAAATGCATCACCGAGATCGGCTTGGAAATATAGGCCTCACAGCCCCCTTGGCGAATGCGCTCCTCATCGCCCTTCATGGCGAAGGCGGTGACGGCAATGACGGGGATGTGCGCCAGTTCCTCGTCGTCCTTCAGCCATTTGGTGACTTCCAGCCCTGAAATTTCGGGCAGCTGGATATCCATCAGGATCAGGTCTGGATGGTGTTCGCGCGCGAGCGCCAGGGCCGACAGGCCCTCGCGGGTCTGCAGCGTTTCGTAGCCCTGGGAATCAAGCAGATCATGAAAGAGTTTCATGTTCAGCTCGTTATCCTCGACGATGAGGACTTTCTTGGACATCTTCACCCGGTCTGTTGCCTCATCGCCTGCGCGGTTGCGCTGAGGCTTTGCGCCTTCTTCGCGTGCACTCTGATCCGTCCAGTCTTAAGTTGACGTGAAAGCTGGACCGGAGATCCGCCGTCGTGACCCTGCGGGCCATCTGCCGCGACTGCCTGTGGACCGGGGACCGGCACACCGTGCGCTGCCCGGCGTGCGATTCCCGGCGCGTCATCAGCCACGACCAGCTGGCCGACCTGACCATCGCCCACCTCGACTGCGACGCCTTCTACGCCTCGGTCGAGAAGCGGGATCGTCCCGAACTGCGCGACCGGCCGGTAATCATCGGCGGGGGGCGGCGCGGCGTGGCCTCGACCTGCTGCTATATCGCCCGCCAGTACGGCGTCCATTCCGCCATGCCCATGTTCAAGGCGCTGAAGGCCTGCCCCGAGGCCGTGGTGATCAAGCCCGACTTCAGCAAATACGTCTTCGAGAGCCAACGCATCTTCGACGCCATCGGCCGACTGACGCCCCTGGTCCAGACGCTGTCGCTGGACGAGGCCTGGATCGATCTGTCGGGCACGGAACGATTGAATGGCGGTCCGCCGGCGCTGCAGTTGATCCGTCTGCAAAAATGGATCGAGGACGAGATCGGCCTGTCCGTGTCGATCGGCCTCGCCTCCAATCGTTTCCTGGCCAAGATCGCCTCCGAACTGGACAAGCCGCGCGGGTTTTCCGTCCTCGGCACCGAGGCCCCGGCCCTGCTGGCCCCGAAGCCGGTCAGCATCCTCCCGGGCGTGGGGCCTGTCTTTTCGAAGACACTGCGCAGTGACGGCTATGCCACGATCGGCGATCTGGCCGCCGCCGATCCGCGGGACCTGATCAAACGCTATGGCGAAGGCGGCCTGCGTCTGTATGAGCTCGCCCACGGTCGCGACGCGCGCGCCGTCAATCCGGTCCACGACCGCAAGGGCATGAGCGCCGAGACCACCTTCAACGAGGACCTGATCACCGCTGCGGGCCTGGAGACCGAACTCTGGCCACTGTGCGAGAAGCTGGCGTCCAAGGCCCGTCGCGACGGCGTGGCCAGCCGGGTCATCGTGCTCAAGCTGCGCCGCACCGATTTCCGCATTGTCACCCGTCGGCTCAGCCTGGCCGAGCCGGTGCAGACGGCCCGGGCCCTGTTCGCCGCCGGTCGCGCCCTGCTGACCCCGGAACTGGGCATCCCGTACCGGCTGATCGGCATCGGCCTGGGCGACCTGGTCGAGGCGGCCGAGGTGCCGTCAGTCCTGTTCGAAAGCGCCGAGTCGCGGATGCTGAAGACCGAAACGGCGATCGACCTCCTGCGGGCCAAATTCGGCAAGAATGCCGTGGTCGCGGGCCGGTCCCTGAAGCGCTGAGCCTGTCGTCCAGCGCCGCGGCCTAATGGCCCGGCAACCTGTTATTGCAGGCATTCGAAATCAGCAGCCGCCGGGTCTCTCGGACAGCCTCCTCCTCCATATCGCGCCAGGCACGACGGGTGTCACACACCTGACGACTCGTCGGCAGGCGACTGGCCGCTCGCCCCACGGGCCGGAAAACGACCTGGTCCAGACAGGCCTTCTCCTCCGGAGACTCAGCGTTGGCAGACGCGCCCCCGACATCAGATGCGGTCGCCGCGCCAGTCGATGGTCCTGCTGGTGCCTGCGGCGTCAGCTGCGGTGCCGCCAGGACACCACCGGTCCAAGAGAATGATGCCGCATCATGGCGGCCAAACACCAGTCACGAGCCACCCATCCACTCCGGCATGAGCAGTCAGAACACCACCGTTCCTCCGAATCCGCCAACGCTACAAGCCAGCTCGGGCCCGATCCACGCGTCGGTGCCGGTGACTACTGGGGCCGATTCGCTGAGGGACAGGGCGGGTTGAATCGGTCGCGGTTCTGGGTGCGAGCGGCGGCTGCCGCCTGCTCGTCATCCACGACACGCCATTCGCGACGCGTCTTGCAGACACGGGCGCGGGACTGGAGACGGCTCGCGGCCCGCCCCTGGGCCCGGCAGACAACCTCGTCGAGGGTGGCCGTCTGCTCCGCCGTCTCGGCGACCTCGACGGATTCCGTTACAGCGGTCGCAGCGCCCTGCACCTGAGGCTGGTCCGCTGTCTGCGCCTGGGCGGCGGCGGCAAGGAACAGCGGCACAGCCACGACGGCGGCGGCAAGACGAAAAACACGCATTCATGATCTCCAAAAGTCCCCGCAACCCTAACAGCGAATTCCGGATCGACAACTGCGCATGACCCGCACCTGTCCGTATTTGTACGGTGTGATTTCCCCGTTCGGATCCAATTGCGGCGTCGCCAGCGAACGCCCCCCTCAGGAACGACCGCCGGACTGGCTGGAACCTGGTGTCTCAGGGTCGATTCCGCCGCGTCCCTCACTCCGGCCGGCCAAGCGGATCCTCGCGCGGACCATCCTGGCCCATGTTCTGCAATCGCCTCGTCTCAGCGGCTGCTGCTTCGTCAAGGTCACGCCAGGCGCGTCGGGGTCGCATACTCGCGCCCGGCTCCGCAGGCGACTGGCGGCCCGTGGCGCTGCCCGACAGACGACCCGATCCAGAAATGCCGTCTCCTCGGCCGTTTCAGGAACGGCCGCCGGCTCGGTCGCCTGGGGGGCGGCGGCAGCCGCGACCGCCGTACCGGGATCCTGAACCCGGGCGGCGACAGCTGGACTGCCCTGCGCCGCCGGGATCAGCGAAGCCGTGAACACGCCAGATACCAAGAACCAGTGACGCATGGCCGTCTCTTGGTGACAAGAAATCAGCCCGGCACACAACCTGGCTATTTCGGGATACCAGACCGGAAGCGCACCTTCCCTCGCTCCGTCCGAAGGGCTAAGTCGGGCCCACAGACACGGAGCCCTGCCATGACCGTCGCCACCCGCCTCGCCGACCTCGGTATCAGCCTGCCGGAACCCGCCAAGGCGGTCGCCAACTACGTCCCCTATGTCCAGACCGGCAATCTGGTGCACATCTCCGGCCAGCTGTCGAACGACGCCTCGGGCGGCATCAAGGGCACGGTCGGCGACGACGTCTCGCCCGAACAGGCCCAGGCAGCCGCCCGCATGTGCGGCGTCAATCTTCTGGCCCAGATCTCGGCCGCCCTGGACGGCGATCTGGAACGCGTCGTCCGCATCGTCAAACTGGGCGGCTTCGTCCAGGCTGCCGGGGATTTCACCGCCATTCCCGCCGTCATTAACGGCTGTTCCGACCTGATGGTCGAGGTGTTCGCCGACAAGGGTCGCCACGCCCGGTCGGCCGTCGGCGTCTATCGCCTGCCGCTCGGCTTCGCCGTCGAGGTGGACGCCATCGTCGAGGTGAAGTGAGCGTCACGCTAACGGTTCACGACGGGATCGCCGATATCGGCGCGGCCGCCTGGGACGCCTGTGCGGGCCCGACCGGCGATCCCTTCGTCTCCTACGACTTCCTGCACGCCTGCGAGGCGTCAGGCAGCGCGACCCCGGCCACGGGCTGGGCCCCGCGCCATCTGGCCTTACGGAATGAAACGGGGACAGTCCTCGGCGTCATGCCCCTCTATCTGAAGGGCGACAGCCAGGGCGAATATGTCTTCGACCACAGCTGGGCCGACGCCTTCGAACGCGCCGGCGGCCGCTACTATCCCAAACTGCTGGGCGCTGTGCCCTTCACCCCCGCCACGGGCCCGCGCTTCCTCAGCCACTCCGACGCCGACGCCACCACGGTGCGTGAGGCGCTACTGCAGGGAGCCCTGGCCCTGGTCGAGCGGCTGGGGGTGTCGTCGCTGCACGTCAATTTTCCGACCGGGGCGGACTGGCGGGCCATGGGCGCGGCCGGCCTGCTGCAGCGGCAGGATATGCAGTTCATCTGGCGCAATGCCGGCTATGCGACCTTTGACGACTTCCTCGCCGCCCTGTCGTCCAACCGGCGCAAGACCATCCGTCGAGAGCGACGCGAGGCTGCGGCCGGGCTCGACATCCGTGTCCTGACCGGCGCGGACCTGACCGAGGCGCACTGGGATGCCTTTTTCGCCTTCTATCTGGACACCGGCTCACGCAAATGGGGCCGCCCCTATCTGACCCGGGACTTCTTCAGCCGGATCGGGTCGACGATGGCCGACCGCATTGCCCTGGTCATGGCCTTCCGCGACGGGCAGCCGATTGCCGGGGCCCTGAACCTGATCGGGCGCGACGCCCTGTACGGCCGCCAGTGGGGAGCGCTGGAAGAGGTGCCCTTCCTGCATTTCGAGCTTTGCTATTATCAGGCCATCGAATTCGCCATCAGCCGCGGTCTGGCGCGGGTCGAGGCCGGGGCCCAGGGCGAGCACAAGATCGCGCGCGGATACCTGCCCTCCCCCGTCTGGTCCGCCCACCACATCGTCCATCCGGGCCTGCGCGAAGCCGTGGCCCACTATCTGGAAGGCGAGCGCCCGGCCGTGGCCGCCGGCATCGCCGAACTGACCGCCGACCAGTCGCCCTATCGTTCAGTCTGAGCCTGCCGTCCGGCCATTTTCGGCGGCGCGGGCAAACCAGCCGGCCAACTCGGCATTGACCGCGCCGGGGCCGTCCAGGTCGACCACCGCCGTCAGACGTTCGGACCAGCTCTCGGTCCAGGTCGGGGATTGCAGCCGCCCGCCCCCGTCGGGATCCAGCTTCAGTCCCAGCAGGGCCCCGCCCCCCTTCAAGGGGCGCATCGCCGCAAACTGCACCACCCGCGAGAAGGCCGTATAGCCCTTGCGCTGGGCGACAATGACGCCCTCCAGGTCGGCGGCGATCCGTTCGACCGCCTCGAGCGCGGCCAGCGACCGCGGCTCCGCCCACAGGGCCGAGCGCAGACCCTCGGCGTCACTCCAGCCCAGGGAATCCGCCGGACGGGCCGCGTCGAGAATCAAGGCCGCGTGGTTGGCACCGATGCCGTGGGTCGCGTTCAGCCAGGCCGCCTGCGCCCTGGGTCGGGTCTCGGGACAGCCCTTCAGAATATCGACCCAGACCGCCAGCGGTCGACCCGTCCTGTCCTCCAGATTGGCCTGCACCGTGGCGAACCATTTCTTCTGTCGCTCGGTCATCGCCGGGTCGGTCATCGGTCTCTCCAGTTCGGTCGGATTGTCGCGCGTTTCAGTCTGCGGCAAAAGGCCCAGATGCGCCGCCACCGGGGAACCGGGCCCGCCCTCATGCGCTCAATTGTCAGCCTCCCCGGCCGTCTTCCATTCTTCTTCCAATTCAGGGACACATCCATGACCGACCAACGTATCGAAGGCATCGCCACCGAAATCGGCGGCACGGCCCAGACCGGCCTCGGCAAGCTGACTGACAATCCCAAGCTGGAGCTCAAGGGCCGACTGAATCAGGCCAAGGGCAAGGCCCAGGACCTGTACGGCCAGGCCATCGACAGCCTGGACCGCCTGGTTGAACGGGCCCCGGCCGACCTGCAGGACCCGGCCCGAACCGGCCTGGACTTCGCCCGCCGCAAGCCCCTGCTCACCACGGCCATCGTCGCCGGTCTGGGTCTGCTGCTGGCCGGAGCCGGTCGCCGCCGCTAGGTCGCTTCAGCGCCGCACAAAAAAGAGCCCGGACGTCGCCGTCCGGGCTCTTGTCGTTTCCGATGGCGGGCTCAGCCCGCCGTTTCGTCCGCCGGCTCCTTGACAGGCGCACCCGACGGGCCGCTGACGTCGAAGACGATCTTGCCGTCCTTCAGCGCCACCTTCACATGGCCGCCGCGCGTCAGGCGACCGAACAGGATGTCGTCGGCCAGCGGCTTCTTGATATGTTCCTGGATGACCCGCGCCAGCGGGCGCGCGCCATACAGTTCGTCGAAGCCGTTCTTGGCCAGCCAGTCGGCCGCGTCGTCGGCCAGTTCGATGGTGATGTTGCGATCCGCCAGCTGGGCTTCCAGCTGCAGGATGAATTTGGTCACCACCAGCCGGATGGTCTCGGCCCCCAGAGGCTTGAAGCTGACGATGGCATCGAGACGATTGCGGAACTCCGGCGCGAACAGACGCTGGATGGCCTTGTCGTCCTCACCCTCGACCTTGCCGCGACCGAAGCCGATCGAGGCCCGGGCGTTGTCCGCGGCCCCGGCATTGGTCGTCATGATCAGGACCACATTGCGGAAATCGACCTTCTTGCCGACCGCATCGGTCAGCATGCCGTTGTCCATCACCTGCAACAGGATGTTGTAGACGTCGGGGTGGGCCTTCTCGATCTCGTCCAGCAGGACCACGGCGTGGGGATGCTGGTCGACGGCATCGGTCAGCAGGCCACCCTGGTCATGGCCGACATAGCCCGGAGGGGCCCCGATGAGCCGGCTGACCGTGTGCCGCTCCATATATTCCGACATGTCGAAGCGCAGCATCTCGATGCCGAGGGTCGAGGCCAGCTGTTTGGCCACCTCGGTCTTGCCCACACCGGTCGGTCCGGCGAACAGGAAGGAGCCGATCGGCTTCTGCGGATCGCGCAGGCCGGCGCGGGCCAGCTTCATCGCCGCCGCCACCTGTTCGATGGCCGCGGACTGGCCGAACACCGCCCGGTTCAGATCGGTCTCGAGCTTCTTCAGCCCCTCGGTGTCGGACTTGGACACCGACTTGGCGGGGATACGGGCCATCTTGGCGATGACGGCCTCGACCTCCTTCTGACCGATGACCTTCTTGCGCTTGGATTCCGGCAACAGCATCTGGCTGGCCCCGGCCTCGTCGATCACGTCGATCGCCTTGTCCGGCAATTTGCGGTCGGTCATGTAGCGCGCCGACAGTTCGACCGCCGAACGTACCGCCGCCTCGGTGTAGCGCAGCTTGTGGTGCGCTTCGTAATAGCTCTTCAGGCCGCGCAGGATCTTGATCGAATCCTCGACCGTCGGCTCGTTGACGTCGATCTTCTGGAAGCGCCGGACCAGGGCCCGGTCCTTCTCGAAATGCTGGCGGTATTCCTTATAGGTGGTCGAGCCCATGCAGCGCAGGCTGCCCGAGGCCAGGGCCGGCTTCAGCAGGTTGGACGCGTCCATCGCCCCGCCCGATGTGGCCCCGGCACCGATCACCGTATGAATCTCGTCGATGAACAGAATGGCGTTCTCGTGGTTCTCGAGTTCCTTGACGACCTGTTTCAGCCGCTCCTCGAAATCACCGCGGTAGCGGGTGCCGGCCAGCAGCGCCCCCATGTCGAGCGAATAGATGGTCGCGCCTTCCAGCACCTCCGGGACCTCGTGGTTGACGATCTTGCGCGCCAGCCCCTCGGCGATGGCCGTCTTGCCGACGCCCGGTTCGCCGACCAGCAGCGGATTGTTCTTGGTGCGGCGGCACAGGATCTGGATCGAGCGATCGACCTCGGCCTGACGGCCGATCAACGGATCGACCTTTCCCTGGCGCGACTTCTCGTTGAGGTCGACGCAATAGGCTTCCAGCGCCTCGCCGCCCGACTTGACGGTAGCCGCGTCCTCGGAGTCCTCGGGACTGTCGCCCTTGCCGGTGCGGACTTCCGAGGCCCCGGCCTTCTTGGCAATGCCGTGGGCGATGAAGTTCACGGCATCGTAGCGGGTCATGTCCTGCTCCTGCAGGAAATAGGCGGCGTGGCTTTCGCGCTCGCTGAAGATGGCAACCAGCACATTGGCCCCGGTCACCTCTTCCCGGCCCGAGCTCTGCACGTGGATCACCGCGCGCTGGATCACCCGCTGGAAGCCGGCTGTGGGTTTGGCCTCTTCACCGTCCGACGTCGCCAGGGCGGCCAGGTCAGTGTCGACATACAGGGTCAGGGCGGTCTTGAGGGCCACGAGGTCAACGTTGCAGGCGGTCATCACCCCGGTGGCGTCGGGGTCGTCGATCAGGGCCAGCAACAGATGCTCGAGCGTGGCGTACTCATGCCGCCGTTCGTTGGCGTAACTGACCGCGCGGTGCAGCGTTTCTTCGAGAGGACGCGAAAATGAGGGCATGAGGGTATCCTCTCAGTCTTTTTCCATCGTGCATTGCAGCGGGTGCTGGTGACGGCGCGCCGTCTCGATCACCTGGGCGACCTTGGTTTCGGCCACCTCGTAGGTGAAGACGCCGCACACCCCGACACCATGCTGATGCACATGCAGCATGATGCGAGTCGCGGCCTCGCGGTCCTTCTGGAAGAACCGTTCCAGCACATAGACGACGAATTCCATCGGCGTGTAATCGTCGTTCAGGATCAGCACCCGGTAGAGCGAGGGCTTTTGGAGCTTGGGCTTTGTTTCGGTGACGGTGGCGGAGCCGAAGCCATCGCCCTGTCGTTCACCTGGCCGCTTGGAAGGCATTCGTGTTCCGTATCGGGGAGTTGATAGCTCAGATAAGCAATGATGGCCTGAATTGAAGATGCGTCCAGTCACAGCTTGCGTGACAAATGCGTCATGACCGAAGTTTCACGGGTTCCGCCACCTCCGGCCCGATACGCTCCGCCCAGCCGCATTGTCGTCGGCGGAGGTTTCCATGCCCTTTACCGCCCTGTTCGCCGCCCTGTTGCTGGGTCAGACCCAGCCCGTCGACCTGCTTGACGGACCCGAACTGACAGCGGCCATCGCCGCCCGCGATGCTGAATTGTTTCACGTCATGTTCGACCTGTGCGATCCGGCCGCCCTGTCCGATCTCGTCACCGATGATCTGGAATTCTATCACGACCGGGGCGGGCTGACGGCGACGGGGGCGACCTTCGTCACGGAGTATGGCGAGAGGTGCGGGGGCCCACAGGGTCCGGACACCTTCCACTCGCGCCGGGAACTCGTGCCGGATTCGCTCCGGGTCTATGCCATCCCGGGCGTCGGGGCCGTCGAGGAAGGCAGCCACCTGTTCTACGAACGTCAGGGGGACGGACCGGAACATCTGGTCGGGCGGGCACGCTTTTCCGTGCTGTGGCGGCTCGAGGACGGTGACTGGCGTCTGGCGCGGGCCTTCAGCATCGATCACGCCGCCATCGAATAGCGAAAAGGCCCCCCGGATTTCTCCGGAGGGCCTCTCGAAACGCTGACGTGAAGCGCAGGTCGCCTTAGCGGGCAGCCTGGAACTTCTCGACCGAAGCGCTGACGCGCTCGTTGATCGGCTTGAAGCTGTCCTTGACCGAGGCGGTAAGAACGTCCGTCATCTTGGTCATTTCAGCCATATAGGTCTCCATCGCCGTTTTGGCGAAGGACGTCTGCAGCTCGACCAGTTCCTGGACCGAACGGGCCTTGGAGAGGCTCTGGGCGGCGGCGACGCCGGTTTCCCAGGACTTCTTGCCATAGGCCAGAGACTGCGAGGACAGGGCCTCGACGCCACGCTGGGCGACGGTGGCCGACTCGACGACCGCGTCCAGGTTCTTCTTGCTCTGGGCGTTGAGCTCGGTCAGCGAAGCGACCGACTTGTCGATGCCTTCACGGAAAGCCTGGGCACCGGCGGCCTGGGCCTGCTTGGCACCAGCCTGAACCTTCTCGGCCTGGGCCTTGACGGTCGCGGTGGCGGTTTCGACGGTTTTTTTCACGGTTTCGGCGCTGTCGGCCATGGGGAAGTCTCCTGAAGCTGATCGCGGCGGGGCCGCCTGTTGTGACTCGGTGACCGGTCGTCGCGATCACCACAGAGCTCATATGGTGCAAGTGCGAACGCACGTCAAGGCTCGTTGTGCAGCGCAACATTTTCGTGACGCCGCCCCCCGCCGGTCAAATCTGCGTTGACGCCTTGTTAACCGCCATGAAACCTCGAAGGCCTCATGTTAGCCTTCTGTCAGCGGCGCGTCCGGCGGTCGCGACCACGCCATAGTAATGAGGCATCGCTTGCCGATGATCGCAGTTTTCCGCCGTACCCTGATTGCCGTACTGGGCATCTCCGTCCTGACGCTGTCCCCGGTGACCGGTGCACCGCCGGTCGCGCAGTCGACCGAAAACGCCCGCTATGCCGCCATCGTCGTCGATGCGGCCACGGGCGAGGTCCTGTTCGCCCGCTATGCGGACAACCGTCGCTATCCGGCCTCCGTCACCAAGATGATGACCCTCTACATGGCCTTCGAGGCGCTGTCCGAGGGACGGGCCAAGCTGGACGACATTATCACCGTCTCGCCGCGCGCCGCCTCCCAGCCCCCGTCGAAACTGGGCCTCGCGGCGGGCCAGACCATCACCCTTGACGACGCCATGCATGCCACGGCCGTCCGCTCCGCCAATGACATGGCTGTGGCCATCGCCGAACATATCGGCGGCTCGGAGGCCCGGTTTACCGCGCTGATGACCCTGAAGGCCGAAGAACTCGGCATGACCCAGACCCGCTACGTCAACGCCAACGGCCTGCCGGACAGCCGGCAGCTGACCTCGGCCCGCGATCTGTCGATCCTGGCCCGGGCGGTGATGCGCGACTATCCGCAATACTACCGCTATTTCGGCTTCCACGACTGGAGCTACCAGGGCCGCCAGTACCGCAACACCAACGGGCTGCTGGCGACCGGTCAGGGCTATGACGGGATGAAGACCGGCTATACCAACGCCTCGGGCTACAATCTGGCGGCGTCCGCCGTGCGCGACGGCAAACGGCTGATCACCATCGTCCTGGGCGGCCGTTCCACAGCGTCGCGCAACGCCCACGTCGCCGAACTGATGGACACCGGCTTCGAACTGGAGCGGCTGCGCGGCTGTGGCCAGCCGATCCAGGTCGCCCAGGCCTTCTTCGAACAGCGCGGCTTCGGCGTCAGCACGGACAACTCCACGGCCCCCGTCGTCTATGCCTCCACTGACGATGACGGCGACGAGGATGGAGCCACCGCCGTGGCCTATACGGCTGCCCTGGCACCGCCGCCGGTCCTGGCCGCGCGCATGGCCGCGCCGGTGGTCCAGGCTGAACTGGCACCGGCTCCCGATCTGACCGCCACCCTCAATGGCGCGCGGCCGTCGCGTCGCACGACGACATCCACCCCGCCCCGCGCCACGCCGGCGGCACCGCCTGCCGGTCGCTGGGCGGTCCAGGTCGGGGCCTTCCGGGACGAGACGGTGGCCCGCGACTGGCTGGTCGAGGTCAATCGCCGCTTCCGAAGCCAGTTCGCCACCGCTGAACGGTCGGTGCAGACGGCCGCGGGCTGGTATCGCTCGCGCTTCACCGGTCTGACCGAGGACGGTGCCCAGGCGGCCTGTGCAGCCCTGGCCGAACGTCGGGTCACCTGTATGGTGGTGCGGCCGGAATAGGCGGCTCAGCGCTTCCGCAGCCGGTCCCGCGCCGCATTCAGGCGCGACGCCAGCCCTTCGGTCCCGCCCTGATCAGGGTGGGCGCGGGCCATCAGACGGCGCCAGGCGGCCTGGATCTGTTCGGGGGTGGCGTCGGTGCCGACTCCCAGAACCGATCGAGCCTCCGTATCGCTCATGGCTTCAGTGCGCCGCGCCACGGCCCGGATGCGCGAACTCAGGACCAGCCACAGGCCGGAGCCGAGCAGCCCTGCTGCAGCCAGCCAGGCCCCGTGCGAGGCGGCCAGCGCGCCACCGGCCAGCAGAACCGCACTCAGCAGGGTCGCCGCGACACGCCAGTGACCGCGCCGCGGCCCTTCGGTCTGTCGGCCCAGTCGTGCCAGCGCCCAGACGGCAATGGCCGCCAGCACCAGCCAGATCAGGCCCATGGCATCACGCCGCCGCGTCCAGCGCGGCGACCACCTGGTCCAGGCCTAGGGCCTTCATCAGATTGCGCATCTCCTGACGCGCCGCGATATGGGCCAGGGACACGGACACGGGCCGGATCTCGGCGGACAGGTCGGCCACGGTCAGGCCGAACGGGAACAACTCGCGATAGATGACCCGGTCTCGCAGGCCCGGCCCCATGCGAAAGCCGACCCGTTTGGCCAGTTTCTGCAGCTTGTCGGACAGGCGGCGACGGTTGCGGGCCTCGGCCACGGCGAGACGGTTGGTGACAACGATCCAGTCGATCGAGCCGCCGCGCTCGACGGCGCGCTGTTTGCGCGCCTCCCAGACGCTCTCGGAATAGATCGACGGCTTCTGCAGTTCGAGCGTCACCGGATCGACCTGACCCAGCAGGTCGAAATCGACGAAACTGTCATTCATCGGCGTGACGATCTGGTCGGCACGGGCATGGGCCGCACGCGACAGGGCGGTATCGCCGCCGGGGGTGTCGATCAGGATCACGTCGGCCAGGGCCCGGGCCTCGGCGAAAGCGCGGTCGAAACAGGCTATCTGTTCGTCCTCGGTGGCCCGGGCCAGCAATTTGCCGTCGCCCATGTCCGGCTCGATCGGCATCGGCAGAACCTGACCATTGGCGGCCATCCACGCCGCCCGGTTGCTGAAAAAGCGCGCCATCGAGCGCTGGCGCAGGTCCAGATCGATGATCGCGACCCGCCGCCCGGCGTGCAGCAGACCCGTAGCGATATGGATGGCCAGGGTGGACTTGCCCGCCCCGCCCTTTTCATTGCCGACGACGATGACCTGAGGGTCAGCCATTGCGTTCACGATCCCGATTGTGATCGCCGACTCAATATGAGGCGGTTCAGGGCCAGAGTCGCGGCGGGCGGGGTCGGCGTCAACGAAAGGTTAAGCACCGCTTGTGGATTGCCGCCCTCAGGTGTTGCGGCGACACCAGGGATCGTCGATCCGCGCAGCGGCGCAAACGGCGGCGGCGGCACCGGCGGGCGCGGCGACCTTGAGCCGGACCAGACGACGGCCGTCGATATTGACCCCTTCGAACACCGGGGCCAGGCCGGACAGGACACCGGAATCGGCCTTGGCGGTCAGACGGGCCCAGGCCATGCGGGCCGACTCCTCACTGGAATAGGCTCCCAGCTGGATCAGGCTGGTGCGCACCGGACGGGCGGCCGGCGCGGGCTTCAGGGCCGGACGCAGGCCGGCCTCGGCGGCGGTGGCGGCAACCCGGGTCGAGACCTGTTGCACCATGGCGCGGGCGACGACGGGGGCGGCCCGATCAACGAGGCCGTCGAGACCGCCGTCCCGGGCGTCCCACAGATCATGCGGATCCATGACCTCGACCCGCAGGGATGCCGGCTGGGCCGGCCTCAGGCCCAGGTCCCGGGCCGAGGCCACGGTCTTCGGGGTCCGCGCTCCGTCCAATGGAATGGCGGCGATACGATTGGCCAGGTTCTCGAAGCGATGGGGATCGCTTTCGACGGCACCACAGGCACTAAGCCCCGACACGAGGACGGCGGCCAGGGCGCAACGGAACAGGGGCACAGGGATCATGCCGCGACCCTTGCACGGCGGAATTTGAAACCCGGTTCACGAACAGACTTAAGGCCGAAGGTTAATGCGGTAACCATGGACGGGGCTTGCCGCACCGCGCATCAGCCGATCGCACCGACGCAGCCCTCGGCATCGCCCGGCGTCAGCAGGGCCTCGGTCAGGGACAGGCTCCAGCCGTGGTGGGTATGCAGGCCCCAGCGGCGGGCTCCGCCGCCGTCGCCGGCATCCCCACCGACGCTGACGACCACGCGACGCCCGGCCGGCAGGGCGGTCGGATCGACCTTGCCCACGGCCAGGGCGGTGGGGGTCAGCGGGCTGCCGAAGCCGTCGAACACGCTGAGTTCGGCCCATTCCCGACGCAGGCCGACCCACCAGGGGTTGTCGTTATTGATGGCCAGGACGGCGACCCCGCCCCCGGAGGCGGCGAAGGCCAGGGCGGCCTCGGGCTCACGCACCATGCGCAGGTCGGCGGCACGGCCGAAACGCAGCCGGGCCCCGTCGAAGGCCCGGGCCGGCTCGCTGGGCGACCAGACCTGGACCTGGAGGCGACCCTGACGGGCCAGACCCCAGCCGACGATCTCGCGCCACAGGCCGGCGACGGCCTCGCGGCTTTCGGGCCGGGCAGCTTCCAGCATGCGGGCCATCACCGCCTGTTCGCGGTCGGGGCGCAATTTGGTGTGCGGGCCGGTCGGGGCGTCCTTGGCCGCGCCGACGCGGGAGGCCAGGGCCAGGCGGCGTTCGAACAGGGCCAGGATATCGTCGTCGAGATGATCGATTTCGTGACGCAGGGCGGCCAGCGCCATCTGCTCGGGCGAGATCGGTGTGGCCGACGGGGCGGCCGGGCGGGGTTTCTGAAGTGTGGACTGGGGCACTGGGAGACTTTCAAACGGACGGATTCGACAGGTTGCGAGTGGAACCGCCGCCCCTTCAGGGACGGTCGCCGGCGAGGAGGTCAGGACTGCAAGGAGCCCGACGCCTCAGCCGGCGTATCGAAAGCCATAAAAGCCAAAATACAGGCCGTCGGCCGCGAGAACGCGGTCGAGAAAGGTCGCAGCGATGTCGTGCGAGGGGGCCATGCGCCCATCAAGCGCGCAAGATCCGTGCGCCGTCAACCGGTCTGGAGGCTCAACAGGACAAAACGCGTGCGATTATCTTCGCTATCCTGCAGATCGTTGCGCAAAATCGACAGTCCGTAGACTTCAGCCGCCCGGGCAGGGGCGGCTGCGGCGCGGGTGGGGTCGCCGGCCTCGGCCACGGTCCGGGCCGAGCCGGCGGTGTCGAATCCCTCGACCGCGCGCAGGCCCAGGCTCGCCAGGGTCCCGGTGCACTGGCGCAGGGCGATCGGATGGCTTTCAACCGTGCGAATATCCGACAGCCGGGCCCCGGGCACCGCCATCAGGGCCAGCCGGATCGGCCGCCAGACCTCGGCCACCACATCCATATCGGCCTCGGCGACCAGGGTGGCAGCGGGCTCGACCACGCCGATGATGGAATTCTCGACCGGGATCAGGGCACAGCCACAGTCGCCCGACCGGACCGCATCCAGGGCCTGGGCGAAGGTGTCGAAGGCCACGGCCTCGTCCCACGGGCGCAGATCGAGACAGGCTTCATGGCTGAAGGCTCCCGGCGCGCCCTGATAGGCGACCCGGCCCGGAACGGTACCGGTTCCGGCAAGGCCGTCGCCGGCCATGGTCAGGCGGCCGCCGAGCGGGACTGACGCCCGGACTTCAGCCGTTCGGCCACCAGGAAGGCCAGCTCCAGCGCCTGGTCGGCGTTCAGACGCGGGTCGCAATGGGTGTGGTAGCGGCTGGACAGTTCGTCCTCGGTCACGGCCTGGGCCCCGCCCAGACATTCGGTGACGTTCTGGCCGGTCATCTCCAGATGGACGCCGCCGGGATGGACCCCCTCGGACTCGGCCACATCGATGAAGGTGCGAACCTCGCCGAGGATGCGATCAAACGGCCGGGTCTTGAAGCCGTTGGCGGCCTTCAGCGTATTGCCGTGCATCGGATCGATCGACCAGACCACCCGCTTGCCGGCAGCCTTTACCGCCCGCATCAGGCCCGGCAGGCGCAGGCCGACCTTGTCGTGGCCGAAACGGCCGATCAGGGTCAGGCGGCCCGGGATATTGTCGGGATTGAGCACGTCGATCAGGGCCAGAAGATCGTCGGCCTCCATCGTCGGCCCGCATTTGACGCCGATCGGATTCTTGATGCCGCGCATGAATTCGACATGGGCCCCGTCCAGCTGACGGGTGCGTTCGCCGATCCACAGCATATGGGCCGAGGTATCGAACCATTCGCCGGAACCGCCGTCCAGACGGGTCAGGGCGCTCTCGACATTGAGCAGCAGGGATTCGTGGCTGGTGAAGACCTCGACCCGGCTCAGGTCCGGATGGCTTTCGGGCGTGACGCCGACGGCCTCCATGAAGGCCAGGGCCTCGGTGATCTTCTCGGCCAGTTCGCGGTATTTGTCCCCGGCCCCGTTGTCGGCAAAGCCCAGGGTCCAGCGATGGATGTTGTACAGGTCGGCATAGCCGCCGCCGGCGAAGGCGCGCAGCAGGTTCAGGGTCGAGGCCGACTGGTTGTAGGCCTTCATCAACCGCTGCGGGTCGGGGATCCGCTCTTCCGGGGTGAAGCCCATGCCGTTGATGATGTCGCCGCGATAGCTGGGCAGTTCGACGTCGCCGATCTGTTCCACGCCCGACGAGCGCGGCTTGGCGAACTGGCCGGCGATGCGACCGACCTTCACCACCGGCTTGCGCCCGGCGAAGGTCAGGACCACCGCCATCTGCAGGATCAGGCGGAAGGTGTCGCGGATGTTGTCGGTCGAGAATTCCTTGAAGCTCTCGGCGCAGTCACCGCCCTGCAGCAGGAAGGCCTCGCCGGCCTCGACCTGGGCCAGTTTCGACGTCAGGCGGCGCGCCTCCCCGGCGAAGACCAGCGGCGGCATCGCCCGAAGCTCGTCCTCCACCCGGTGAAGGGCGGCCATGTCCGGATAGTCCGTCGGCATCTGCACGACGGGCTTTGTTCTCCAGCTCTCGGGGGTCCAGCGTGTGGTCATGGGCTCAAGATAGGCGCGAGAGGGTTGCGGGACAATAAAGCCGTTGGCCCGGAGACGAATTGAGTCGTGACCGATCGCCGCGCCGATGTGGCGACGGTGATGGAAGGGCGGCGGAGCGCCGGGCCTTCGCCCGGTTGAACTCTGAAAAATACCGTTTCGACGAAGGCTGACGCTCCGCGTGGCGAGTTTTCAGGAGCTTGCGTCGGGTGGCGGTCTTATCGCCTTACCGCAGCGCCCCTGACGGGCGGGCCGTTCTTGCGACACGGTCCCCGGACCGGATGCGTATCCCCCGCATCCCTGACCCCGCTTCACCACTCCCGCCGCACACCGGGTCGCAGGCCAGGCGGCCCTTCCTTGCGACGGGACGGGGGGAGTGTGGGGCAGGTTGGGACCCGGGCGGGAAGACTGGGGGGCGGTGAGCGGTAAGGTGTTGATGGGGCGTGGTTTTGGGCAGCGCCGATAGGGGGGTTGTTGGCAAACACCTCGCATCCTACCGCTGTCGTCATCCTCCGGCGAGCGCCCGCGTCAGCGGGGGCGGGACCGGAGGACCCAGCGGCGCGCGAGCGTAGCGAGGGCGAAAGTGCCGCACCAATCGTGCCTGAACAGATCGCGCTCCGCGCGCCGCTGGGTTCTCCGGTCTGCGCCGCAAGCGGCTTGCCGCAGAATGACGACAGTTGGGGCGCGGGATGACCGGAGAGTTTCCCCCTACCCCACCGCCATACTGCCCGGCGTCTGTTTGTCCTTCATCGTCACCAGTTCCTCGGCCATGGTCGGGTGGACGGCGCAGGTGGCGTCCCACTGGGCCTTGGTCAGGCCGGCCTTCACGGCGATGGCGGCCAGCTGGATCATCTCGGGGGCCTCGGGGCCGACGATGTGAACGCCGACGACCTTCTGGCTCTTCGCCTCGACCACCAGCTTCATCAGCACCCGCTCGTCCGAGCCGGTGAAGGCGTATTTCATCGGCCGGAAGCGCGACAGATAGACATCGACCTCGCCGAGGGCCTGGCGGGCGTCATGCTCGGTCAGACCCACCACCCCGACCGGGGGCTGGCTGAACACGGCGCTGGCGACGCCCTCATGGTCGAAGCTTTGCGGATTGTCGCCATAGACGGTCTGGTGGAAGGCCACCGCCTCGCGAATGGCCACCGGGGTCAGGTTGATGCGGTCGGTGACGTCGCCGACGGCCCAGATGTTGTCGGCCGTGGTCTTGGAGAATTCATCGACCCTGATCGCGCCGCCGTCGGTCAGTTCGACGCCGGCGGTCTCCAGCCCCAGACCCTTGACGTGCGGCACCCGGCCCGTGGCGAACATCACCACATCGGTCTCGATCTCGTGGCCGTTCTCGAGCTTGTTCAGCAGGCCGGTTCCGGTCTTTTCGATCGCCGAATGCTGGCAGCCGAGGATGACCTTGATGCCGCGTTTCTCGATCTCGCCCGCGAGGTGAGAGCGCACGTCATCGTCGAAGCCGCGCAATATGTTGGGCCCGCGATAGATCAGGGTCGTCTCGACCCCGAGGCCGGCGAAGATGCCGGCGAACTCGACCGCGATATAGCCGCCGCCGGCGATCAGGATGCGTTTCGGCAGCTCGGGCAGGTGGAAGGCCTCTTCCGAGGTGATGGCGTGTTCGATGCCCGGAATGGTGTCGGGCTTCCACGGCCGGCCACCGGGGGCGACCAGGATGCGTTCGGCGGTGATGATGCGGTCGCCGCCACCGTCGCCCTTGCCGAGGATGGCCACCGTATGGGCGTCTTTCAGCACGGCGCGGCCGTGGACCAGGTCGACCCCGGCCTTGCCGAGGTTGGCAACATAGATGCCCGACAGCCGGGCGATCTCGACATCCTTGGACTCCAGGAATTTCGGCCAGTCGAACGTGGCCTTGTCGATGGTCCAGCCATAGCCCTCGGCGATCTCCAGCGCGTGGCTGACCTCGGAGGCCATGACCATGAATTTCTTGGGCACGCAGCCGCGGATGACGCAGGTGCCGCCGACGCGATGCTCTTCCGCGATGGCCACCTTCTTGCCGCCCAGGGCCGTCAGCCGGGCGGCGCGGACCCCGCCCGAACCGGCACCGATGACGAAGAGGTCGTAGTCGTAGGTGGTCATCGGGGATCCGGTCAAAAATTAGAGTCCACTGAGTCCACTGAGTCCGGACCGGACGTCCGGGGACGTGCGGGACTTAGGGAGCGAGGGCCGTGGGAGCAAGGCGGGGACACGATGTCCGGACCGGATCACGGCACCGGCGTCTCGACCCGGCTGTCGGCGTTGATCGCACCCTTGCCGTGGCCCGGCCACCCGGCAGATACTCATTGACGCCCCGGGGAGGCAGGTGATTAGCATCCCCGACAACCCTGAGGTCCCCGAAAATGCTCGCGTTCGTTGTTGCCGCCCTGCTCGGGTCCTCCCTCCCCCAGTCCGTACCCGCCTCCAGTCCTGCGAGCGATGTCACCCGGCAGGTGCCCGAAGACGCCCCGGCGGTAACCATCGGGGACGTCGAAATTATCGCGCGCCCGCAGGGGGCCATGGTCCGCGAGTTTGTGAATGAGGTCGCGGCCCCCAACCGGAACCGGGGCATCGCCCGCTGGGAGAAGGATGTCTGCATCGGGGTCGCCAACCTGCGCGGTGCCGCCGCCCAGTATATCGTCGACCGGATGTCGACCGTGGCCCTGGAGATCGGCCTGACCCCGGGCGAACCCGGCTGCGAAGCCAATGTCATCGTCATCGCCTCGGACGCTCCGGACCGTGTGGCCGAGGAACTGGTGAACGAACGGCTGAACGTCCTCATCATGGGCGGTTCGGGCATGGACCAGGGCCGCGCTGCGCTGAACGCCTTCGCCAGTTCGGACCGGCCGGTGCGCTGGTGGCAGATCAGCATGCCGATCGACAGTCAGACCGGCGCGGCCGCCATCAGACTTCCGGGAGAGTGTGGCGGGTCCTGCACCGGGGGGGCGGATTTCGGACCAAAGGTCCGACTCCCCACCAGCACGCGTCTGAGCAGCCCGATCGTCGACAGCCTGATCCGCACAGTGATCATCGTGGACCTGGAACAGGTGCGCGGCGTCACCGTCCAGCAACTGGCGGACTATCTGGCCATGGTCACCCTGGCGCAGATCGACCCCGACGCGGACACGCATGCCTTTCAGTCCGTGCTGAATGTGTTCGAAAATCCGGCCTCGGCGGACGGCCTGACCGAGTGGGACCAGACCTATCTCCAGGGCCTGTACCGGGCCAACCGCACGCGCAACATCGGCTCGGGCCTGCCTGAGCTGTCGGACTCGATCCGCCGCGTTCAGGCGCGCGAAGACGCCACCGCTCCGGACTGACCCCGCCATCCGGTCAGGGCGTCAGGGTCTCCACCCCGTCGTCGCGGCCGATGAGGGCCAGGTCGGCGAGGTCGAGGAACAGGCCGTGTTCGACCACGCCGGTGATCAGCTTCAGGTCCGAGGCCAGACGGGCCGGGTCGTGGATCACCCCGCAGGCGGCGTCATAGATGACATTGCCGCCGTCGGTGCGGACCACGCCGCGCTCGGCCTGACGCAGCCGGGCCGGCATGGCGATGTCGTGGTCGGCGAGGACGTCGGCGATGCGGTTGGCCGTGGTCTTGTGGCCGAAGGCGACGACCTCGATCGGCAGGGCGAACCTGCCCAGGGTCTTCACCACCTTGGCCGCGTCGGCGATGACGAGGCAGCGGTTCGAGGCCTCCCACACCAGTTTCTCGCGCAGCAGGGCCGCGCCGCCGCCCTTGATCAGGGCCAGGCCGGGTCCGACCTCGTCGGCGCCGTCGACGGTCAGGTCCAGACGCGGTGTGTCCTCCAGCGTCGACAGGGTCAGGCCCAGCTCACGCGCCAGATCGGCGGTGGCCTCGGACGTCGGCACGCAGCGCAGACCGGTCAGGTTGCGGGCCGCCAGCGCCTTGACGAACCAGGCGGCGGTGGAGCCGGTGCCGAGGCCGACGACCATGCCGGGTTCGACATGGGCGGCGGCGGCTTCGCCGGCGCGGCGTTTCTGGTCGTCAGCACTCATTGTTTCGCCGCCTTCTTGGCTCGCATGGAGTCCATGAACCGCCGGGCCCAGCCCGGCTTGGCCGTCTGTTCGCCGCGCCCCAGGGCCAGGTCGCCGGCGTCGACGTTCTTCGTGATGACCGAGCCCGAGCCGACCATGGCACCGGCCCCGATGGTGACCGGGGCCACCAGGGCGCTGTTGGAGCCGATGAAGGCCCCCTCGCCCACCGTGGTGCGGTGTTTGAAGAAGCCGTCATAGTTACAGAAGATGGTCCCGGCCCCGATATTGGCCCCGGCCCCGACCTCGCCGTCGCCGAGATAGGCCAGGTGGTTGGCCTTGGCCCCGGCCCCCATCTTGACGTTCTTCACTTCGACGAAATTGCCGACCTTGGCGTTCTCACCGAGATCCGCGCCGGGGCGCAGCCGGGCATAGGGGCCGACCTCGGCCCCGGCGGCAACGGTGGCCCCCTCGATGTGGCTGAAGGCGCGGATGCGGGCCCCGCCCGCGATCTTCGCCCCGGGGCCGAACACCACATAGGGCTCGATCGTCGTGCCGCCGCCGATCTGGGTGTCGTACGAGAAATGCACGGTGTCCGGCGCGCTCATCGTCACCCCGGCGGCGAGGAAGGTCTCGCGCTGGACGGTCTGGAACAGGGCCTCGGCCACGGCCAGTTCGGCCTGGGCATTGACGCCCATGACCGCGTCCTCGGGCGCATGGACCACCCGGGTCGCGGCACCACGCCGGCGGGCCAGTTCGACGACGTCGGTCAGATAGTATTCCCCCTTGGCATTGTCGTTCCTGACCTCGGCCAGCAGCTCAAACAGCAGGGCGGCGGGGGCGGCCATCACGCCGGAATTGCACAGGGTCAGGGCCAGGACCTCGGCCGAGGCCTCCTTGGCCTCGGTGATCGCGGCCAGGGTGTCACCCTTCATGACAAGCCGGCCATAGGCCCCGGGATCGCGGGCCTCGAAGCCAATCACGGTGATTCCGTCCTCTCCCGCATCGGGGCCACCGAACACCGGCTCGATGTCGGCGGCGGTCAGCAGGGGCACGTCGCCATAGGTGACGACGACATCGCCCTCGAACCCGGCCAGCGCCGCCTCGGCCGCCCGCACCGCATGGCCGGTGCCGATCGGCGGGTCCTGGACGGCGATGGCCGCCTCACCCAGCCGTTTGACCACATGGGCACGGACCGACGGGGAATGGTCGCCGACCACCACCACGATCCGCTCGCAGCCCAGGGCCTCGGCCGCGTCAATGGCGTGGTCCAGCATGGCGCGGCCGCCGACCGGGTGCAGCACCTTGGGCAGGGGCGACTTCATGCGCGTGCCCTGGCCGGCGGCGAGGATGATGGCGGCCCGGGGCCGGTGTGCTCTGGTCATGAATCGGTCCAGTCCTTAGTCGTCCCCGGGGTCTAGCCCATCGGGCGGACAAACGGGAGACGGCGGCATGAACGATCCGGCACGCGACCTCGAGGGCTGGACCGTGGCCTTCGATCTGGACGGCACCCTGGTCGAGACCGCGCCGGACCTGATCGGCACCCTGAACCGGATGCTGGCGGCGCGCGACATCCCGCTGATGCCGGTCGCGGCGGCCCAGCACCTGGTCGGCCACGGGGCGCTGGCCCTGCTGCGGCACGGCTTTCTGGAGGCGGGCGCGCCGTGGGATGAGGCCGAGGCCCAGACCCTGCTCGAGGAATTCCTCGCCGACTATATCCAGAACATCGCCGAGTTCAGCCGGCCCTATGACGGGGTGATTGCGACGCTGGAGCGGCTGGCGGCGCGCGGCGCGATCCTGTGCGTGGCCACCAACAAACGCACCGACCTGTCCGTGGCCCTGATCGCGGCGCTGGACATGACCCGGCATTTCGCCGTCATCTGTGGCCCCGACCTGGTCTCGGCGCGCAAGCCCGACGGAGCCCATATCCGCGAGGCGGTACAGATGTCGGGCGGCGACCCGGCCCGCACCATCATGATCGGCGACGGCGCGCCGGATGTGCAGGCGGCCAGGAGCGCCGGCGTGCCCAGTGTGGTCGTCAGCTTCGGCTACACCCCCATCCCGGCGAAGGATCTGGGCGGGGATGTGCTGGTCGACCATTTCGACCAGGTCGAGGCGGCAATCAACGGCCTGATCGGCGATGCGCGCGGGCGTCAGGCCATCTGACATCTTGCCAGCACGGGACGCCCGGGCTATGTCGCCGCCTCCCCCGTCCTGACGGGGCCCGATTGATGGATGCGTAGCTCAGCGGGAGAGCACCTCGTTCACACCGAGGGGGTCACAGGTTCAATCCCTGTCGCATCCACCACTTTTACCATTTAAAAGCAGCAACTTACCAGACCCACTCTCTCCGTCCACGGAGGGTTTTTCGTGAATATTCGCGTTTGTGGGGCAGTAGTGGGGCAGTCGATGCGTAAGATCCTTGCGCGGGACGTGACAACATCCCCTGAAATGCGTTGATGCGGGCCTGTTTGCGGCCTGATTCGACCTCACCGCCGCGCCAGCTTTTTGCAGGGCGTTTCATCGGGGCAGGCCCGACCTCTCCGGATCCGTCGCGATCGCTCATTTTAAGGAAACCCGATGGCATCCATTCCGGACCACCCCAACGATGCTGGAGCCTGGACGCGCCTGGAAGGCCGCGAGGGGTTCGCCCTGTGGCGCCGCGAGCGCCAGGAACTGGCTCCCGTGACGATGTACTATGTCGTCGCACCGCCTCGTCAGAGCGAAATTCTCTATGACGAAGCCACGGCGCGCGCTCGCTTCAACGACCTCGCCGGCGTCTCCGACGCGGACGGCGTCATCTCGTAAGGGAACGCCACGCACTTGCGCGCCGCCCCCCGGGCGGGGCCTTCAGCATCACCCGAACCGGTGTCGAGGTCATGTCTGTGGCGGGCGATAGGCATCGCCGACGCCTTCTGCTCTATTCGCCGCATGAAGCCCGCAACCATCTTCGTCGCCCTGGGGCTGTTCGCCGCCGCCTGCACGGCGACCGGCTCGAGCAACAGCCCCCATTCCGGTCCGGTCATCAAGCTGGCCAGTTGGAATATGGAGCATCTCGCGGAGCGGAATAACTCCGGATGCCGCCCTCGCACCGACGCCGATTATGCGGCGATGCGGGCCTATGTGGACGACCTCGGCGCCGACGTCATTGCCATTCAGGAGGTCGAGACAAAAGCCGCCGCGGAACGGGTGTTCAACCCTGCGATCTATACTGTGGTGATCGAGGACCGGATCGGCACGGATCGCGGCGGAGCGTGTCGAGGACGCGACGGGCTGACGATCAATGCCCAGCGCACCGGGTTCGCGGTTCGCAACGGTCTGGCATTCGAACGACATCCCGACGTCACCAACATTCAGGTGAGCAATCCCGACCTTCGCTCAGGCGTCGACCTTATGGTTCGGCCCCGGGGCGGTGCGCCTATCCGGGTGCTTTCGGTGCATCTGAAGTCGGGGTGTTCGTCCGGAGACCGGAACGACGCCTGTCCGGTCCTGTTCGAGCAGGTTCCGGCCATGGAACGCTGGATCGATGACAGAGCCGTGGAGGGGGTGCGTTTCGCAGTGCTGGGGGATTTCAACCGGCGCATGGGCATGGCCAATGACGCCGTCTGGGCCGAATGGGACGATTCATCTCCGCCGAACTCGGACCTCGCCCTTGCGTCGGGCGACGAGTCCGCAGGATGCAATCCTCGCTACCGGGACTTTATCGACTTCATCGTCCTTGATCGGCGGGCAACCGCCAACCTGAGAAGCTTTGAGGAACGGACGTTCGGTGGCCAGGCTCTGAGCGATCATTGCGCGATTTCGGCCACCCTGAGCCTTCGCTGATGCTCGATCCGGGTCCCTTGCAGCGAGGGTGGTCCCGGTTGCGAACGGCGTGGTCGCGCAATGATGGAAAGCCCCGCGAGGAATGGGCTCGTGGACCCGACCTCAAGGAAACGGTGTTGATCGGCGCGCTGCTGGTCGTCATGGTCCTGACCGGGCTGGCGACCTGCAGCGCCATGGGGTCAATCTAGACCGCGTCGCGAGCGTCCGGCAGACGATCGGTCTCTGCCATTTATCCCCCGCCTGCCGTTGGCGCGGACTCTCGCAGAGGGCATAAGCGCGCGCCAAGATCGTGATGACCGCGCCCACTGTTTCCTCCGAGCGGGCCTCGCTCATAGGTGGGCGGAATTCGGGTGACTTACGAAAATGGAGGACCGGTTCCGCCATGGGAGCGCGGACCGGTGAGCTTGCGTGAAACTGTCTGAAGGTGATCTCGCAAGGAGCCGGCCGGGATAAAAATGTCCGTAGCGGTCTCCTAACCAGCCCCTATGTCCGTCAAGCTCTCCTAGTGAGCCGGAAAACGGTGGCAAGGACGTAGGGGCTAGATATCAAGGTGTCCCTGCTCCCGCTCGATCAGGTGCCCCGGGCACTGGCGGCGCGCGACACGCGCGGGCTCATCAAACTGGTCGCGGACAACGCTACGGACAGTCTCCTCGGCGGGCAGATCATGGCTCCCGAAGGCGAGGACGCGCTTCAGACGATGGTGCTGGCGATCAAATACGGCGTGACGGCGCCGAGGTGGGGGCGACGATCTTCCCTTACCTGACCAAGGTCGAAGGCCTGAAGCTCGCGGCACAAACCTTCGACGTGGATGGCTCGAAGCTCTCCTGCTGCTCGGGGTAAAGCCAGCTGATGGCCGTCGGCCGAGTCAGTAGCACGCTCAGTGGCATGGACCTCCGGGAACCCTCGGCCCTGTCCTCGCCTAGACGCAGCCCTTAAACCCCGAAAGCTTTCATAATTGCGCGCCTAAGTCCCATTTTCTTGCTAAACAGGGATGGAGGAGCCGCTTAATGCCCAAGTCCCCCGTGCAAGACTTTCCGGAAATCTTCGTCTCCACCAGTGAGACGGCGACCGCGGTGTCGCGCGCGGTCAGCCAGGGCGAGCTCCGGCAGATCGGGTCCAAGCTGTATACCCGCAATCTCGTGGACCCGCCCGAGCAAATTGTCGGGCGGCATCTATGGACCCTTGTCGGCGCCTATATCCCCGGCGCGCTGATCGCCGACCGAACCGCGATCGAGAACAAGCCGGCGGCCGACGGCTCGGTCTTCGTCGTTTCCGATCGCAAGCGCGACATCGAATTGCCGGGCGTGACGATCCGGACCCGCCGAGGGGCGCCCCCTCAGCCCACCGACCTTCCGTTCGTCGGCAATCTCTTCCTCTCCTCGACCGCGAGGGCCTATCTCGACAACATGGCCCCCTCCCGTCGGCGCGGTGGAGACGTACCGCGCACCCTGACGCGCAGTGAGATCGAAACCCATCTCGACACCCTCATTCGTCGCGGGGGCGATGAAGCGGCCGACAGGCTCAGGGACGAGGCGCGCCGGATCGCGCCCATGATCGGGCGCGACGTGGAGTGCGAAACCCTGGAAAGACTGATTGGAGCCCTTCTCGGCACGCGCGATGAGCCCCTGGTCACGGACGGAGCCCAGGCGCGCCGTTCCGGCTTTCCCTTCGATCCTGAACGGCTCGCGCGTTTCGAACTTCTGCATCGGGAACTGAGAGCAACGGCGCCCGTCATCCGCCCCGCCGCCGAACGTCCGGCGGAAGGACGGTCAAGCCTGTCCTTTTTTGAGGCCTATTTTTCCAACTTCATCGAAGGCACGGAGTTCGAGGTCAGCGAAGCCGCCGACATCGTGTTTCGCAACGTCATCCCCCGTGACCGTCCTTCCGACGCTCACGACATCCTCGGCACCTGGAGGCTGGTTTCAGATCCTGTCGAAATGGCCAGGACGCCGCGCGACGCTCCCGAGTTCTTCGATATTCTCAAACGTCGGCATGCCGCGCTTATGGCCGGCCGGCCGGACAAGAATCCGGGAGCCTTCAAGCAGGAGGCCAATCGGGCGGGACAGACCACATTCGTGGACCCCGCTCACGTCGAAGGCACACTGACCCGCGGGCTTGAACTCTATCACAGTCTGGAAACACCCTTCGCCCGGGCCGTCTACATGATGTTCCTGGTGTCGGAGGTTCACCCCTTCACGGACGGCAACGGCCGGATCGGCCGGATCATGATGAACGCCGAACTCGTCGCCGCCGACGAAGAGCGCATCATCATTCCGACCATCTTCCGCAGCAACTACCTGACAGGACTGAAGGTGCTTTCAAACAGCGACAATCCAAACACCCTGATCCGCAGCCTGGATTTTGCTCAGAAATGGGTGGCGGCAGTTCCCTGGACCGAAATCAGCGCCACGCAGGACGTCCTGGACAGCTGCAACGCCTTCATGGACCCGGCCGAGGCCGACGAACGCGGCATAAGACTACGCCTGCCCCAGACCTTCTAGACGGGGATTGTCGACCTACCCGGCCTGGCTCCGTGGCATCGCACCTGGCCGTGCCACGCTAGAACCCGAAATCGATCTGGTCGGCGCAGGCCGGTCGCTTGCGTCGCCGGGGCGCCGACGCCGGCGCGGCCGGCCCAGCAGGCTCCGGCGAGACCCCGCCCGTCGCCACGACCGCCGGCTTCTCGGGCTTGCGACGCGGCGAACGCGGGGTCTGGATCAACTTCGGCTCCCGGGGTCGGGCCAACGGCTTGGGATGCGGCAGGCCCCGGACCGTCCGGGTCGCCTTCCACGCCGTCAGCTCGCTTTCCCACCAGCCCACCCGGTTGGGGGAAATCCGCACGGGTTCGGGAAAATCCCCGACCTGCTGCAGGCGCCATGCGGTCGACCGGCTGAGGCCGGTGACATCCCGGACCCGATCCCACGGCAACAGCCGGTCCTCCGGCCCGCCCGTCTCGATTGGTTCGCCTTCGGGTTCGAACGTCATGACACGCCTCCAAACATCTGGTCAGCAACCGCTTCGAAGACGGTGCAAAGCGTTCGAGCGTCGACCGCGGCATCGACGCAATCGCGCCTCGCCCATCGCCGGGCCACCGCCTTGACCGTGAAACTGGCGGCAGGGTCCGCCAACAGAGCCGCGATCGTCGGGGCCGTCGCGGCATCCCGGCTCAACCGGTCAGCCACGACGGCGCCCCCTCGCCGCGGGCGGCGCGGCGGTGCGGATGTCCGAAATCTGCGACCGCGCCCAGTCCCGCAACAGGTCTTGCGGATAGAAGGGCCTGGACCGGATGTGACGGCACGGGGGACCATTCCCGCCCGTGGACCACAGCCGCGCCAGGGTGGCCGGTTTCAGTCGAATCCCGAACGAGCCCAGGAAGATCGAGGCCTCCGCCCGCGTCAGCAGCGGCTCGTCGATCGCCGGAGCGATCTCCACCCCATCCTCCGCCTCCCCGGTCATTGCCCGGCTCCGCGGGGACGGCACTGCCGGGCATTGACGACGCCCTGGCCCGCCGTCAGCGCCAGATAACAATCCACCACAGTCGCAACATAGGCCTGGGTCTCGGCTATGTCCGGAACCCGACCCAGTCTCGCCACGCGCGCCGGGCCGGCGTTGTACGCCGCCAGCGCCAGCCTCAGATCGCCGAAGCGCAGGATCTGTCGCGCCAGATAGTCGGCCCCTCCCCTGAGGTTTTCGACGGGGTCGAACCGGTCGACCACGCCCAGCTCCCGGGCTGTGTCCGGCATCAGCTGGGTCAGGCCGCCCGCCCCGACGGGGGAGCGCGCATCCACCCTGTAGCCACTTTCCGTGATGACCAGGGCGTGAAGCAGCTTGGGGTCCAGTCCGTGCGCCAGGGCGGCGGCCTCGATGGCGTCGCGAAAGGGTTGGTCCAGAACCGCCAGCCGGGGAACCTCCAGACTGTCCAGGGCGTCCGTGACGGCGGGCTCGACCGCCGGCGTCCCGAACAGACTTCCTCCGGCCCCGGCCCAGTCCACCTGCTGGGCCGTAGCCGAAGCCGGCGCAGTGATCGCCAGGGCGGCTGTCGCGATCCAGAGCCTTCTCACCATGTCAGCATCTCCCGATAGACGCCGGTCACCCGCGAGCGAGCGACCGGACCAAAATAGCGGCTGTCGAAGCTCGACGGCGTGTCGCCGAGCAGGAACAGTTCTTCCTCGCCGAGCCGGCGGCACCCGCGCCATGTCGGCAGGGCGACGCCGCCCCGGTCCCGGTCCTGGACGACCAGTGTGCGCCCAGGCGTGACCAGCTGGTCGTCCCGCCGGCAGACGGTGTCGCCGCCGACGGCGGCGACCCGTTTGATCAGCAGCAGGTCGTCGGGCATGCCGAGCCGCTCCAGATAGGCGCGGACGGCTGACGGTTGCGGGACGGCGACGACCGCGCCGTGCCCGGGAGCGGCTCCCGGCAGGCGAACGTAGACGCCCCGCGGCAGGCTGGCGCTTTCATTGATCAGCACCGGCGCCGGTCTGTGATCCGCAACCAGAGCCAAACCGGTCAGGGCGACCAACGCCAACCCCGGCGCGATCCAGTGCTTGCTGTTGGTCCGGGAGGCGGTCATGGCCGATAGGGCTCCAGGATCAGGTCCCGGGTGATCATGACCCGGACGAGTGCCCCTGCCCGGAGCCGGATCGAAGGCCGGACCTCCAGTTCGCGGTCCACCAGTCGCCCGCCGACCTGGGACCCCTCGATCGCCGCCGCGTCCCCGGCGTCGCCCAACAGGCCTCCGGATCCACCGCCGTCGTCATCCCGGGCGATCTGTCCCAGGGTGGTGATGGCACCGGCGAACAGCGTCCCCACCAGCAAGGGCCACAGCCGGCGATCCACCTGGCCGCGGACGCCGACCGCGCCCTGCGCGTCCACGCCCGGCTCACTGGTCAGGATCAGACTCTTGCCATTGGGCAGGATCAGCCGTTCCCAGGTGAGGAAGGCCCGGCGGTCGCCATAGGCGCTCCGTCCCTCCGACGACCCGATCAGCCGCGTGCCCTGCGGCAACAGCAGATGGCGACCGCTCACGGAGTCATAGACATTCTGGGTGACGGTCGCGATCACGGGGCCCGCGCGCGAGGTGTCCACGGCCGTCAGAAGCGCTGCGGGAACGATCGCGCCGGCCTTCAGCTCGAACGGCGACAGCGGCGCCACCAGCACATGGCCATTGTACATCGCGTCATGATCCGGACTGACGACGGGCGATCGACCCGCGCCGGACACTTGCGGGCCCGCCCTTGAGCCCGCGGGCGAAGCTCCCGTGTCTGCGAAAAACAGGCCGGAGCGGGCCGCCTGTTCACGCGGGCTCGGTCCCTGATCGCGCGCGGCCGCCGCCGGCCGATAGGCGGGCTGATAGGACCCTGCGGTCCGCACAGTCGGCTCGTTCGCCCCGGCCGGTTCAGTCTGTCTGTCCGCGATGCGCGGATCAGGCAGACGATCATAACTGGCCGGCTGGTCGGTGACCGCCTCGGTGGGCCGGACGACACCGCGCGTCTGCTCCTCGCGCGCTTCGGCCTGCCGCGCCCGGGCGCTGTCGCGCAGCTCCGGCTGGACCACGAAGGCCCAGGCCAGGGAGCCCGAGACCAGGACGGCGCCGCCGATGACCAGAACCTGGACCACGGATTTACGCAGGCGCACGGCATGAGGCGGCGCCGCCCGGGCGGTCAGGCCCGGCGCGGGCTCCTTGGGCGGGAGAGACCCCGGGGCGGACTGAAGGGGATCGACGTCGGTCATGAACGGGCTCCTGCAAGGCGACGGATACGGACGACCTGGGGCCGCCGGTCGCCCAGACGCAGTTCGGCCCGGTCGAACACCCGGTCGACGACGTACAGGCCGCCGACCTGCCGATAGTTGACCATCTGGGCCTCCCCGTCCGGGGCGATGACGAACAGGACCGGCGCCTCATCGACCTGCAGGTCCGCATCGAAGGTGATGAAGGTCCGCCGGCCGTCATTGAACACCGAGGTCGGGGTCCAGCGCGGACGCCGGCCCCGGGACTCGATCCGGTAGCGGGCGTCGAGCTCGCCCTGCGGCATCACAACGGACTCGCGGACGGGCGCAGCCGCACCGGCGTCCACCGGCGCGCCAACGGCCAGGATCGAGTCCGCGTCCCAGGCCACGGCGGCGTTGAAGGCGTCGACCCCGCCGCTTTTCAGATCAATGAGATACACCCGCCTGTTCGTTGTCAGGATGAGGTTGGTTTCCAGACCTCGCTCAAGAGGTTTGAGGAGCACATGGGTCCGCTGACCCGCGCCTTCGCCGGACACCGCCTCGCCGATCTGCCAGCGCACGGTGTCGCCCGCCGCCTTGGCCACCAGGGTCTCGCCCGGGGCCAGGGTCAGGGTGGTGACCCGAAGCGGGGCGGTCCAGACCTCGAAGACCCGGCCCGGCGACCAGGTGAAGACCTGGACCCCGCCGACGAAGGCGTCCTCCCGCGACGGGGCCCGCGCCGTCGCATTGGCCGCGGCGATGGCCCGCCGCCCGGTTGCGCCGGCCGGCGCGTCCGCGGTCGGTGTGTCCCCGGCCCGCAGCGGCACCGACGACGTGACGGTCGTCGCGCGAGCCGGCGCCGCCTCGTAGGACTGTTCCGTCGGCGAGAGCGCATGAGGACCCTCGACGCCTGCGGCGGCCGGTTCGGCGCCGTCGGTCGATGTCGACGTCGACGTCGACACCTCTATTGGAACAGTGGCGGCCAATTGGGCCGACCAGGGCACCGCGGGTGCCGGGTCGTGGCGGAAAACCGCGCAGCCTGACAGCGACAGGCCCAGAGCGGTCAGGATCAAGAGGCGTCGGGGGTCCATGATACATCCTCGATTTTCAGTCCAAGGGGGTTCTTCATCAGCTCGGCCTCCGTGCGGGGCGGCTGGACGGTCGTGGTGATCAGGGCTCGCCAGCGCTCGGTCCCCGCCGACTGGCCATTGACGAAGCGGGTTTCGCGCCATTGCAGGTCGAACGTGCGATCCGTGCGGCGCACCACGTTCAGAATCTCGACATTGACCGCCTCGCGCCCGACCTCGGCGAACGGGTCGTGAGCCTGGGCCCAGGCGTTCAGGAAGGCTGCCGCCTTCGGCGTCATCAGGTCATAGGCCCGCAGCCAGTTCTGGCGGATGACGATGGGATCGATCGACTTGGAACGGACGTCGCGGACCCATCCCGCGAGGGCATGACCGATCTGGGCCTCATTGGGCTCATAGCGCCCGCCGATGGCGGTGATGCGCTGGGTCTCGCCCCAGTCGGAGACCTCGACCACGAAGGGCTTCACCACGGCCCGGTCCGCCTGCACCCACCAGCCTGCGCCGAGGAAGCCGGCCAGCACCAGATTGGCCAGGGCGATACGGCGCCAGTTGCGGGCGTGGGCCAGAGACAGGCCCATGCGGTCGTCCCAGACCTGGCCGGCCCTCTGGTAAGGGGTTTGCTCAGGCGCGGAGGCCAGGGCCCGCCTGGGCCGGAAGAATGGGTGCATCTCAGGACTCCTCGGTCTTCAGATTGGGCGACAGGACGCCGCTGGTTTCGCCGGACGGGAGCAACCCGCGCCCGGCGTTGGCGACAAAGAAGGCCTGCAGGGCCGCGGACCGTCCCCGCAGATTTGATCCAGCGGCAGTGGCCGGTCGTGACGCGGCCCGATGAAAGTCCGCCCGGGCGGTCCGGGCCTCCGCCGCGATCGCTCCGGGCGAGCGACCGCCGCCGCTGGATGATCCCTCCGCGCCGGACCACGGGGTCGCCTCCGCCGCCGGTTCACCCGCCCCGCCGTCGGCCGCTGCGCCGTGCGGCCGCCAGGCCGCGGCAGGCTCATTGACGCCGCTCGCGCCTGACGGCGGAGGCGGGGTCATGGCTCCGCCCGAGGGACGGCGTGGCCCGGACGGCGGTGGATTGTCGTTCGAAGGCGTCCCGGTCGATGAGGGGCCCGGCGGGTTCGGCGGCAGGGGCGGTCGTCCCGAACTCGCGCCCGCCGCCGCGCGCGCCGGCCCGGCCAGACGAGCCGCGCCGCCGGCCGCCATGGCGCCGGCGCCGGCGATCCCCGCGCCTGCCAGGGCTCCCGCTCCGCCGACAGCCAGGGCGCCGGTCAAGGCCGCACCCGCGCCCAGCGCCGGGCCGCCCGTCACCAGGGCCGAAGCCAGGTTGGGGATGAACAGGGCCAGCATGGCCAGCAGGATGGCCGCGACCAGTATGGTCAGGGCCTCGTAGATGTCGGGATTGGCCGAGGGCTGGAGCTGGTCGAAGATCGCCCGCGCGCCCGAGACCACGATGGCCAAAGCCAACACCTTCAGCCCGGACGAGACGACATAGCCCAGCGGCCGCTCGGCCAGGAAGGCGGACTTGTTCCAGATCCCGAAGGGCAGGAGCACGAAGCCGCCCAAGGTGACGATCTTGAACTCCAGCAGGGAGACGATGATCTGCAGGGCCAGCACGGCGAAGGCCAGCATGATGCCGATCATGGCCAGGCCCAGGATCAGGGCGTCGGCCATGTTGCCGACGATATCCAGGGGATTGTCGACGGGTGCCGGCGTCTCGCCGAGCGCCTTCACGATCTCCCAGCCCTGGGCCAGGATGGCCCCGGGATTGAGGAATTCCTCGCGGCTCAGCGAGCCGCCACCGGCCGTCAGCCCCAGCTCCAGAAAGCCGGCGTAGACGGTCTCGGACAGCTGCTGCCAGTCGTTGATCAGCCAGGCGAAGGTGCCGATCAGCAACACCTTGCCGAAGCCGGAGGCCAGGACCTCCCGGTTCGGGGACAGCGCCCACTGAATGCCGGTCAGGGCGACGACGAGCACGATCAGCAGGCCGAACACCCCGTTGACCGACCCCTGGAGGGCGTCGAACCCGGCCGAGATGGTGTTGGAGAACACCACCATCAGCTCATTGGGCGTTTCAACTCCGACCGTCATCGCCAGACTCCCTCAGTCCTGGGCATGGGACAGGGGATTGAAGCGCGGCGCCGTCGGTGCCCCGGCCTGACGGCCCCAGCGCTGGCGACGGGCGGCGTCGCCGGAGGCCCGGTCCGCCGCATCACGCGCCGTGGCCTCGGCCAGCAGGCGGGATTGGGCCAGCATGATGGTGCGCAGCGCCGCCAGGTCCTCGGCCAGGACCGCCAGAAGCTGGTTGGACGATTGCACCGCCGCCGTCTGGCCGGTCGCCGCCTGACTGGCCGACAGGGCGCCGGCCAGGCGTTGCGACCGCCCCTGCCCCATCCGCTCCAGTTCCGCGGCCGTCCGGGCCACATCCTCGGCCGTGCGGCGGGCATTGGCGGTCCTGGCCTGGCCCTGCTCCAGCAGGCTCAGCATGTCGGAACCCGACAGGTCCTCGGGATACAGGTTCCGGAACTGCTGCTCCAGGCCGCTGACCGAGCCGGCGATCCCGCGCGCGGTCCGCGCCAGTTCGGCCATGTCTCGCAGCGACTGGCTCGACTGGGTCAGGTGGCTGTAGGGCGAGGCGGCCAAGCTGCGCGCCTCATTGGCCAGGCTCTCCAGCTGACGCGCCGCCTGCAGCGCGTTCTCGATGTGATTGCGTGGGTCGAACACGACCTGTTGGGCCGGGGCCGGCGACGATGCCAGCAGACTGACCGCCGCGAGGCCGGTCCCCAGGATCGAGGCCAGCCTATTCGGCCGCGAGCGGGCCGGCGAAGGCGTCGAGAACGGAATCCACATTTTGCACTCCCTTGGCTTTGAGGAATTCACGGGCGAAGCTGCCCGGTCGGCGGTCGTCAGATCCGGATCGCTCCAGAATGTCGTCGATCAAGGTCTGGTCTTCCGGCGCGCTCGAGCCGCACAGGGCGAGCGCCACGCCGGTCAGTCTCAGGTCGAACAGCCGTCGCCCGCGCGGCTGGCGCCAGTAGTAGGCCCGCTTGGGGGTGGCGAAGGCGATCAGCTCCAGCTGACGCCGGTTCAGGCCAAATCCGCGGTAGAGCTCGGCGGAGGCTGGCTCGAGGGCGCGGGGATTGGGTAGAAAGACCTGGGTCGGGCAGCTCTCGATCAGGCTGGCGGCGATCGGGGAAGCCGCCACATCGTCGAGACTCTGGGTGGCGAAGACCACGCAGACCCGCTTCTTGCGCAGGGTCTTGAGCCATTCCCGGATCCGGGCGGCGAAGGCGGTCTCGCCCAGGAACAGCCAGGCCTCGTCCAGCACCAGCAGTGTGGGCCGGCCGTCGAAACTCTGTTCGAGATGATGAAACAGGGCCGAGAGCACCGGCGCCACCGCCGACGGCGTCCCCATCAAACTCTCCAGTTCAAAGGTGTCGAACCGGGTCGGCGTCAGGGCTTCCCCCTCCCCGTCGAGCAGCGCGCCGTGTGGCCCCTTCAGGGTCAGCGGCTCCAGGGCGGCGGCGACTGCCTTGTCCTGGACCAGGGCGCAGAACACCGTCAGCGTCCGCTGCGACACCGGCGCCTCGGACAGGGCGGACAAGGCCAGCCAGATCTCCTCCCGCACTCTCGGAGCCGGCTCCAGCCCCGCCAGCCGCACGGTCTCGGCGATCCATTCCGACGCCCAGGCCCGCTCATCCTCCCGGTCGATCCCGGCCAGGGGCTGGAGCGAGACCCTGGCGCCCGGCTCCAGCGCCTGCCATCGCCCTCCGGCCGCGAGTGTCGCGGCCCGCGCCGACCGGCCCTTGTCGAAGAACACGACCCTGGCCTGCGGATAACGGAACCACTGCAGGGCCAGGAAGGACAGCAGGGCGCTCTTGCCCGATCCGGTCGGGCCCACGACCATGGCGTGGCCGACGTCGCCCACATGCAGCACCAGCCGGAACGGCGTCGCGCCGGTCGTGCGCGCCGTCGCCAGCGGCGGCCCCTGCAGATTGGCGTCCTCGGCCGGCCCCGCCCAGACGGCGGAGACCGGCAGCAGATCGGCCAGGTTCAGGGTCGAGACCAGAGGCCGGCGCACATCGGCATAGGGTTCGCCGGGCAACGAGCCTAGCCAGGCTTCGACCGCATTGAGATCCTCGATCCGGGCCACCAGCCCCTGGGCGTTGAGCGCCGCCTCGATCGCCCTGGCCTTGGCCGCGGCCCCCGTCTCGCTGGCGTCCAGCACGGTGACGGTCACGGTCAGGTAGCCGAAGGCGCAGCTCTCGGCCCCCAGGGCAGCCAGTGCGCCGTCGCATTCCTCGGTCTTGGATGCCGCGTCCGTATCCAGGAGCGGCACCTCCTCCTTGGTGATGGCCTCGCGCAGCAGGACGCCGACGCCCTTGCGCTTGGCGAACCAGCGCTTCCTCAGCTTGACGATCTCCCGCTCGGCCTCGGGCTTGTCCAGGCCGATCCAGCGCGCCGTCCAGCGGTATTCGAACGGCAGGGCCCCCAGCGCGTCGAGCAGCCCGGGCCGGGTCACCGACGGCAGGCCCCGCACCGAGACCACCTTGAGCCAGCGGTCGCCCAGCCGGGGCGCCACCCCGCCAGTCAGGCCGGCGTCGGCGAGCCAGGCGTCGAGGAACATCGGCGTCTCGGGCGGCCGCACCGCGAAGGGTTTGGGCGAGACGCTGTCGTGAAGCCAGGTCAGGAGGTCCGCGTCGTCGAGCCGCGTGATCTCCGGCAGGGCATCGGACAACAGGTCGAGCGTCGTATCGGCCTCGCGGCCGAAGGTCGCAAGCGAGAGCCGCCAGTCGTGGCCGCCCTTGGCCAGCCCGTCGAACAGCCACCGCTCCATGCGGCGGGTCTCGTCGGCCGGCGGCAGCCAGGTCAGGGCCAGGCGAAAATCCGTCTCGAAGGCCGGATCGGCATCCTCGAAGCGGATGCGGCGCTCGGAATCGAGCAGCCAGGCCACATCGAGGTCAAAGGCGCTCTCCGGATAGGCCGTGGCCGGACGACGGCGCGCCTCCATATGCAGGCACCAGCCGGACCCGAGCCGTTTCAGCGCGTTATTGAGCCGGGCCCGCACCGCCATCAGTTCGTCCTCGGTCGAGGATTCCAGGTCGGGTCCCCGAAACCGGAACCCGGCCATGAACGAGCCGTCCTTGTTGAGGACCACGCCGGGCGCGACGAGGGCGGCCCAGGGCAGATGGTCAGCCAGGGCGGCCGGACGCCTGCGATGCTCGTCGAGGAACCGCATCGCGCCCTCACCCGTCCAGATGGCCGGGCAGCGCCAGATGACGGCGCAGCACATCGAAGAAGCGCCGGTCGGACCGGGCGGCCCACAGGCCGATCGCATGGGCGACCGCCCACCAGAGCAGGCCCAGCCACCAGATCCGCAGGGCCAGCCCCAGCACCAGGGCGATCGTGCCCATGGCGATGGCGTAGCCGCGCGGCATGCCGGCCATCAGCACCGGCTCGGCCAGGGCCTGGGCCACCGGCAGTTCCCATCCGTCCGGCCGCGGGTCCATCACCCGATCTCCACGCCGCCGGCGAAGCCGAAGAAGTCCAGGAAGAAGGTCGAGGCGGCGAAGGCGATCGACAGGCCGAACATGATGCCCAGTCCCCGGCGCATCGACGAGCCGTTCTCGCTCATAGCGATGCCGGCTCCAAAGACGACCACGGCCACGACCGCGGCGGCCTGAACGACCGGTCCCGTGATCGACTGCACCACCTGCTGCAGCGGCCCTTCCCAGGGCATGCCCGAGCCTCCGGCGAGGGCCGGTCCGGCCAGCATCAGGCCACACGTCATCGCTGCGCCGAACAGGCGGCGCCCCAGTCTCCGTTGCATGATCTGCTTCCCTTGTTTCAGCGCAGGTCACCGCGCGGCGACTCATTGCAAGCAAATAATCCCGCGGACTGTCAATCATTTTATGTAAGTAAATTCAGTGACTTGCCGACGACTTGTTGACGACTTGCATCAACTCTGGAAACAACTTGGACTACGTCGGTCCCGACGACCCATTCCCAACTCGCCGGATGAGTTGCGACGACTGGCGGTCGGTCTCCTCGTGACGCAGCGCTCTCGGTCACTCGCGGGGTGTGCAGCCGCAGGCTGCTGATGGCGATGCCCGCCTTGCACCAGAACGACCGGGCTTTCGCCTTCGCCCTTCTCCCCAGACCCGGCCAGGAGTCCAGGATTAGCCGTTTTATAGTACGAGAGTTTGATCACTCCGGGTGCTCAAACAGAGCGTCCGGATGATCCAACATTTGACATTTCTTCACTTTGAGCACCATAAGTGCTCAAATGTCAGGTAAGCTAAACAAGCTGGAGCGGCTGTTGCCGGAGGGGCTGGTGGTGGACTCCGCCTGGCTCAACGAGCACGGCTACTACAATTCGCTCCGCGCCAAATACGTCGCCGCCGGCTGGCTCGAGCAACCCGCCCGCCGCGTCTATCGCCGCCCGCGCGGCACGCTTGACTGGCGCCTTGTCGTCCTGTCGCTGCAAACGCTGCTCGACTACCAACTTGTCGTAGGCGGCCGCACCGCGCTCGAACTCCAGGGGTTCGGCCACTATTTGAGCCGCGAGGTCCAGGAGGTTCATCTGTACGGCCTGACCCGGCCGCCGACCTGGCTGAACGACCTCAAGCTCGGCGTCGCCTTCCTTTATCACAATCCGGCCAGGCTGTTTGGCCACGCCGCCTGGTTCGGACTCCGGGGCGAGGAGCCTTCCGGGCCGGCGGATCCCTTTGCCTGGGGCCAGGCAGGCGTGGCCGAAATGCCCATAGGGCACTGGAAATGGCCGATGCTCGTGTCGACGCCCGAACGCGCCCTGCTTGAACTGCTCGACGAACTTCCCGACCGCGAGACGTTCGATCAGGTCGACGCCCTGGTGGAGGGCCTGGCCAATCTCAGCCCGCGTCGCCTGCAACTGCTCCTCGACGATTGCCGGAGTATCAAGGTCAAACGCCTGTTCTTCTTCTTCGCCGATCGACACGGCCACGGGTGGCTGAAGCGGCTGGACCGAACCTCGATCAACCTCGGCAGCGGCAACCGCATGCTGGCCAAGGGGGGCCGGCTTGACCCGACCTACCGCATCACCGTGCCGGAGGATTTCAATGCCGTTCGGTGATCTCTACGAGCGCCAGGTCCGGCTGTTGATCCGCACTCTGCCGTTCGTTCTGGCCGAGACCGAATTCGCCCTGAAGGGCGGCACGGCCATCAATCTGTTCGTCCGCAATCTCCCGCGCCTTTCGGTCGATATCGATCTGACCTATCTGCCCGTCCACGAACGGGCCGAGTCCCTGGCCGCGATCGACGCCGGCCTGAGGCGGATCGCGGCCTCCATGGCCGAACGACTGCCCCGCGTCGTGGTGACGCCTGGCCAGGCGCGGCCCGAAGGCACGATCGACAAACTTCTCGTCGCCGCGGACGGAGTCCAGATCAAGATCGAGGTCACGCCCGTATTGCGCGGCACGGTGTTCGCCGCAGAACTGCGGGACGTCGCGCCGGCTGTGGAGGACCGGTTCGGCTTCGCCGAAGCCCGGATGGTCTCGCTCCCCGACCTCTATGCCGGAAAGATCACCGCCGCCCTGGACCGCCAGCACCCGCGCGATCTGTTCGACGTGCGCGACCTCCTGGCCAATGAAGGCGTGGACGATCAACTGCGGCAGGCCTTCATCGCCTATCTGATCAGCCACCCTCGCCCGATGGCCGAAGTGCTGCGCCCGCGCCGCAAGGATATCGCCGGGGAGTTTCAGCGAGGCTTCGTCGGCATGACGCTGGAGCCGGTCATCCTCGACGAACTGATCGCCGCGCGCGAAGCCCTCACCACGATCGTCGTCGATGATATGCCGACCGCGCATCGCGAATTCCTGATCGGCTTCAAAAGCGGCGAACCGGATTGGTCCCTCATAGGCCTGCCGGGCATCGCCGACCTGCCGGCGGTCCGCTGGAAGCAACGGAATCTGGACCAGCTCGCGCCCGGCCGGCGGGACCTGCTGGTGGAAGGGCTGCGCGCCGTCTGGCCGTCGTAAAGCGGCGCCGTAACCGGAACGATCGCGCCCGGACATCGCCTTCCTGGCCGGACTGACCGGACCTGCGCATGGCCGCGCCGCCGGCCGAGCCCACATCAACAGGCCGCGGCGGCGAAGCGCTTCTCCAGGCGTCGCGATGTCAGCGATCCACCCGGAAGCCGCATAGCGCCGGCGCGCTTTGTCCTCACGCGAGCGGCGTCAGCCGGTAACGATCCGCCTCAAGCCCTTCGACGGCGAGCACGGCCTCCACCCGTCGGCCCTCGACCGTGCGCCGGATATGGACGATCCGGTCGACCGCCTGGGCGATCGCGCGCCGGGGCGGCCGGGCGACCACTTCGATGATCAGATCCTCGACGCGACGCAGCACGTCTTCGGCGGAGTTGGCGTGGATCGTCGACAGACCACCGGGATGCCCGGTGTTCCAGCTCTTCAAGGTCTCAAGCGCGGCGGCCCCGTCGCGCATTTCGCCGACCACGATCCGGTCCGGACGCATCCGCAGCGCGTCCCTCACCAGATCGACCACCCCGATGACGACCGGCACCCGCCGGGTCAGCACCGCGACCACGTCCCAGGCCGAGCATTGCAGCTCCGGCGTATCCTCGATCAGGAAGACCCGGTCCCCGGCGAAGGCGGGTTCGGCCAGCACCGCATTGGCCAGGGTGGTCTTGCCCGAGCCGGTCCCGCCGGAGATGAGGATGTTGCGGCGTTCGGCCGCCGCCTGTCGCAGCGCGTCCGCCTGGGCCTGCGTCATCACGCCGCCGCGAACATAGTCGGCCAGCCCCCAGATCACCGCGGGGCGTTTGCGGATCGAGAAGGCCGGCGCCGCGACGATCGGGGGCAGCAGTCCCTGGAACCGTTCGCCCGTTCCCGGCAGGACGCCGGACAGACGCGGGTCCTCGCGCGCCACCGTCTCCCCGACATAGTCGGCGATGAGTTTGATGGCGCGCTCGCGCGCCTCCGGCGACAGGGTCTGGCCGGTGTCACGTCGCCCCTCCCCGCTCCGGTCGAGCACCAGCCGTCCGTCCGGGTTGGCGAGGATCTCCACGACAGCGGACTCTTCCAGGGCGGCGAGAACCGTCGGTCCGAGCGCGTGCCGTAGGGCCTCCAGCTTGCGTTCCGCGACGATCGGATGGACCGCCATCAGGGCTGAGGGTCAAAGGAGCGGGGTTCCCCGGCGACCGTGTCGGTCGCGGTTCGGCCCGCGACGATCCGTGCGGCCGTGGCGTCGAGCAGCCGTTCGATCCGCCGGTCCACGGCCGCCTGGACGGTCGGATCCTGATCGACGACGGCGTCCGGCAGCCGCAGGAAGAAGGCCCGCGCCACCTCGATCAGGAGTTCCTGAACGATCTGCATGTCCCGCGCCGTCGACCGCATATGGTCCCTCAGCGAGCGTTCGAGCTGCAGCAGCCGATCCTCGGGATCAGCTTGGGGCGATTTCTGCAGCCCCCGCGAGATCGCCCGCCCGGCGGCCTGGCTGAGCGGCATCCGGCCTGCCCGCGCCTCGCGATTAAGCGCCGTCGCGAGCTTGGGATCGGTGAGATAGACCTGCACGCGGGCGGTCTGGGGGTTAGTCCTGGGCATTTCCTGGTCCTTGCAACTGATCGAGGACCGCCTGTTGTGCGGCCATCTCCTGCGCCACCCGCCCGTAGATATCGGCCGCCCTGGCGGCGACCTTCTTGTCGTCCATGGCCGCCGCCACCTCCTTGAACAGAGGCAGGCTCGCCTCAGCGTCCTCCCCGAGGCTGCGGCGCCCCGCCCACGGATTAGGGGCGCGGGGCGGTACGTCGAGCTGCCGGCCCTGATCGGGCGGGGTTTCCCCCGCGCGGCTCCGGAAAGGTTCGCGCCGGTCATAGAGCAGCTTTTCGGTTCGCAGCGGCCGATGTCCCGCCACGAACACCAGCTGCTGATCGTCCGGCAGCGACCGAATCTCGCCCGGCTCCAGCAAGGGCCGTTCGATCTCCGCGCGGGACACCGAACTGCGGCCCGTCCCCAGTCCCGCGGGCCCACTGCGGCTGGTGCGGGTTTCCGTCACCGACCCCGTCAGCTTCGAGACCTTGTCCTGGGTCAGCGGATCGAGCGCCGAAAATGCGGTGTAGACCGCGCAGTTGTCGAGGATGGTGTTGTGTTGGCCGTAGGTCTCGACGATGTCATTGAGCGACTGGGCCACGAACATCGCCTTGACCCCGTAACCACTCATCAGGCGCAGCGACTTCTCGAAGAAGGCCAGCCGCCCCAGGAGCGGAAACTCGTCCATGACCATCAGAAGCTTGTGGTGTTTCTCCCGGCCGGTCGCGTCCCTGGTCTCCTCCGCCGTCAGGGCCTGGGCGGCGGAATAGAACATCAACCGCACGAGCGGCCGCAGCGCAGCGGCGTCCGCCGGGGCCACCTGGACATAGAGCGACACCGGCGCCTCGGCGCACATCAGATCGCCCATGGCGAAGTCGGACGCCGACAGCGCCCGCTCCACATCCTCGCCGGCCAACCATTTCAGATAGGACCGCGCCGTCCCCTGCACCGAGGTCCGGAACCGGTCGTGCATTGCGGCATAGCCCTTGACCGCGGTCTGGATGAACGGATGGGTCTCGGGCTTCCCGCCCGCCCCCGACCGGTGAAGGGTCTTCATCATCCCGTCGGCGGCATCGTCGAGATCGGCCAGAAGCTCGCGCACCCTGAGCAGGGTCTTGTCGGCGTCCTCGGCGGTGTAGAGGACGTGCAAAATCACCGCTTCGAGGATTTCCGAGGCGGCCTTGTCCCAGATCGCCTCGTCGTCCCGAACCCCACCGGGATCGGACAGGATGGCCACCAGACGCTGGACCTGCGCCAGTTCGCCCGGTCCCGGCTGGATCTCCGCCAGCGGATTCCAGCGCGCGGACGCCGGATCCCGCGGCGCGAAATAGAAGGCATGAGAGAACCGCGCCCGCCAGCCGGCGGTGATCCGCCACAGTTCGCGCTTGGGATCGTGGACCAGGACGCTCGGCGTCCACGACAGCAGCGTCGGGATGACGTGGCCTCGTCCCTTGCCGCTGCGGGTCCCGCCGGTCACCAGCGTCGGTCGCAGGTCCGCTGTCGCCAGCAGCCGCCCCCTGAATACCCCCAGCACCGCGCCGGCCGGACTGAGCAGACCCGCGCCGCGAGCCTCGGCCCAGCCGCCCCACCCCCGGATCCGGCGCGCCGTCCGTTCCCCGAGAAGCGAACCCAGCCCCAGGCCGCTCGCCGCACCCAACAGGATCAGCGGCGCGCTACGTGAGACCGCTGTCCGGGCTTCGTCGCCGAACTCCCCGCGCCAGGCCAGGATCGCCCAGGGCGGATAGAGCGCCAGGTCAGGATGAACCCGTATCGCCGGGCCAAGCGCCGGGGCCCAGTGATAGGTCCAGGCGAACAATTGCGTCGCCGCCTGCAATCCCAGCAGCAGGCCCAGACCGAGGCACGCCAGCCGCACCGGCACCTAGACCGCCTCACCGGGAGGACCCCGCCGCTCTCCGGAGACGTCGAGGACCAGCACCGGCGCGGCGTCCATCCGGCGCTGGTGATAGGCGACCAGGGCCTGCCGGAGCGCCGGGATCGTGCCGGCGTCGGCCAGTTGAAGGATAGAGACGGCCTCGGCTTCACGATCATGCAGGATCCGCTGCTCCGCCTGGGCCAGCGGCAGGAGCTGGCGACCGACCCGTTCGAAGGCTTCCGCGAGGACCTGATTGCCCGCGCCCCGGACGATGCGGTCGAGACGTTCGGCCAGCCGTTTTTCCGGTGCGGCGGACGACGGAACGGGTTCATCACGGTCCTGCACGGCCTCGGCCAGGTTCAGACTTGTCGTCAGGCAATGAAGCCGAAAGGCGAACCGGTCCCGAACCAGGGCCGCGTCGATCCGCGAGGCCAGATAGCCGCCGAAGGGCGCCCGTTCGATCAAGCCCTCGCCGCACAGCCAGGCGAGAGCTTCGCGCACCGGCGTGGTCGACAGCCGCAGGCGCCGGGCCTCCTCGATGATCACGATCGGCGTCCCGGGCGCATAGGCCCCCTGCTCGGACAGATGGCGAATGCTCTCCAGGGCAAGGAGGAAGGGATCGCGCTTTCGGGTCACGGTCGTCTCCAGGAAGGGAGCCAGGGTTTCTGGCGCGGATCGACCGGCTCGCCAATGAGTTGCATCCCCGAATTGCCAAAAGCGCCATAAAACGTCGAAATATCCGCCATGCGTCGTCGGTTCCCCCGCCGCTTTGTGGCGGAGGAGCACCGGTTGTGTACGGAAACGAAAGGATGAGCGTTGCCCACTGAAGCGTCCCGTCGCACCATCCCGTGTTTGAGAGGTTTCGCCGATGAGTGGAGTCCCGCCTGACCTGCCCCGTGACGGCGAGTTGCTTTCCGCGGCGGTCAAGGCGGTGCGCAGACATCGCGGCATGACCACGGCCGATGTCGCCAGCGCCATGAACATGGCGCTCAGAACCTACGAACGCTTCGAGTCGGGCGCTACCCGCCTCAACCTGGACCATATCCATCGGTTCGCCACGGCGACCAACAGCGATCCCTATGCGCTCATCCTGTCGGTCGTGATCGGATCGTCCGACCTGGCCCGGCGCTGCGCCGACAACAAGATGGCGACCATCCTCACGGTAGCGATCCAGCGCTTCGACCAGGCCATCCAGGATCGTCTCATGGACCTGGACGCCCGAACCCTGATCACCGCGATCACCGGAATGTTCGACACCCTGCTGGACGGCGATGAAACCAGCGAACAGGCCCAGGCCTGGCTGCAGACGGGCGCGGCGGAGCTGCTTTCCAAACGTCCCAAACCGGGGCGCTGACCCCTCAATATACTCCAGATATAGCTTTTCAGACGGTCGAGCCGCGCGCTCACTCCTTGCGCCACATCCGTGGCGACCAACCCAAGGAGAAACCGTGATGACAACCCCCCAACTGCGCCTCGTCAGCCTCGGGAGCGCCAAGGCGCTTACCCGGGATGGCGAGGAAGGACCGTACCTCGAACTGATGTTCGTGAAGAGCCGCACGCCGGCCTGAAGGTTGAGTGGTCGCCCCCAAAGGGGCGGCCACGGAGGCCAAGACTGAAGCCTCATGAAGGCCATCCCTGCCCGGAAGCCCTCGCGTCCGAGACCATCCGTCGACGCTCTTTGCGGCCCATCCGAAATCGCGAAACGAGTTCACTCTCCCTAGCCCGCTGGCCATCCAAAGCACCGCGTCCAGCCCGTTCGCGGCTTGGCGGTGCGCAGGTCGCTCACAACCAAAATCTGAATGTGCGCGGTCGGGAGTGTGCCGTTGAATATACTCCAGATATAGCTTTTCTGCTGGCCACACAGCGCGCTCACTGGGGCTGCCACACCCGTGGCGATCAACCCAAGGAGACTGTGATGACCACGCCCAAACTCCGCCTCGTCAGCTTCGGCAGCGCCAAGGCGCTCACCCAGGACGGCGAAATCGGACCGTACTTCGAACTGCTGATCGTCCAGAGCCGCACCCCGGCCTGAACGAAAGGGCGGTCGTCCTTGTGGCGACCGCCCCGAGGCCCGTCATCAGGAGGACCCCATGGCACGCCAGGTGACCCTTGCAGCCGGTCTGCATATGGTTCGGATCCGTGACGACGTGGTCATTCTCGACGTCGGCGCCGACCGGTATTCATGTCTCGTTGGCGGCGGAAATCAGCTCACGCCCGTCGGATCAGGGGCGGTCTCCGCAGACGACGACGTCCTGCAAGAACTTCAGTCAGCCGGCCTCCTCGCCCCCGATCCAGGAGCGCCGACCTGCCGCACGCCGGTGACGCCGCGAGGCGAACTGACCGCCGATGAATACCCGGGGCGGATCGCGTGCCTGGACACGGCAATCCGGACTCTGGCGGCGACCGCGGCGTTCCGGGGTCAATCACTGGCGCAACTGGTCGACGCCGCAGAGCCCCGGAGCAGCCGGCCGACGCCGTTCGACTGTCGGCGGTTTTCGGCCCGGGTGTCCGCCTATCGCACGGTCCTGCCCTTCATCCCGTTCGAGGGACTCTGTCTTCAACGCGCCTATCAGCTGCGGCGCGTCCTCGCATCCGACGGCCAGCGCGTGGACTGGGTCTTCGGGGTCAAGACCTGGCCCTTCTTCGCTCACTGCTGGCTCCAGATCGACGACCTCGTGATCGGCGACCGGTTCGACCGCGTCCGCTCCTTCACCCCCATCGCCGTTTTCTGAGGTGGGCGACTATCTGATCGTGTCCAGGGGACCGGCGTCGGCGGCGAGCGCACGCGCCGACACCTTGCGATCCCAGGCGATCACCGCCGGTATGACCGTTTCTGACCTGAGCGCCCGTGCCTGGCTGGCGGTCGAGGGACCATCACCTCCCGCCACCCTGCTCGTGGGTGCCTGGCGTTTGATTGGCCAGGTCTTTCACCGGGAGCATCGGATCGTAAGGCCAGACACGGACCAGGAGCCCTGGAGCTACGAACGCAAGCTGCTGGCGCGCTTCTGGGGCCGGTTCGTGGGCGTTCGGATATCGGGCGAAGGCGAGGTGGCGGAGATCCTGCGTGATCCTTGCGGCGGCCTGGACTGCATCGCATGGGAGGATGACGGTCTGACGATCGTTGCATCCGAGGTGCCGGCCTGGCTGCCGGTTCCGCGGTCCTGGAGCATCGCATTCGATCGCGTCGCCCAGGCGCTGCATGACCCCTTGCTCGTGTGGGAGGACCTGCTGCTCGACGGTCCGGTCGCCATCCTTCCCGGAACCGTCCAACCGGCCCCCCTGAAGACCCTTCCGACCGCGCTTTGGACGCCCGCAGCCATCGTCCGGCGCGGCGCGACGCAGCCCGTCAGCGACGCCGAAGCCGCTGCGGCGCTGACCCTGGCGCTCGACGACGCCGTGCGGGCCCTCGCCCTCGATTCTGGCCCGCTCGCCGCGGAGGTGTCGGGTGGCCTTGATTCCAGCCTCGTGGCCGCCAGCCTCATCCGCGCGCGCAAGGACGTAGCCCCATGGATCAATCTCTATGGAGCGGAGGCCCAGTCCGATGAACGTCCCTATGCCACCGCCCTCGGAGCCGCGCTCGGTATCGATATCGTCAGCGTGCCCCATGCCAGCGGGCCGTTGAACGAGGCCGATTTCGAATCCATTTCCCTTGGCGTCCGTCCGGGACTCGCCGGGATCGACATGCACCACGACCGCGACTGGGCCGGTCGCCTCCATGCCGCGGGTGCGACGGCGATCATGACCGGCCGGGGTGGGGATTCCATCCTGCTGCAGGGTGCGACGGCTGACGTGTTCACGGATCTCTGGCGCGCCCGCGGCCGGAGAGCGCTGACCTCCCCCGCCCTCCCGGGGCTCGCCAGGCTCAATGATCGATCGATCTGGTCTCTTATCGCAGGCGCGCGAAAACTGACCGAAGCCCGCCCTGCGCGACGCAACGAGATGATCACACCAATCGGGCACCCGACGATTCCCCACTGGCTTGGCGACTGCGCCGATCTCGGGCCTGCGAAGATCCTGCAGATCGCCGGCCTGATCGACGGGATCGGCCGCCAATCCCCCTCCTTGCAGACCCGGGTCGTCAATGTGCTGACACCCCTGCTGTCGCAACCGGTCGTCGAGACCTGCCTGGCCCTGCCCGCCACACAGCTCGTCCTCGGTCAGCGTGACCGGGGGCTGGCGCGCTCCGCGTTCCGCGATCGTCTGCCCCCGATCATCACCGAGCGCCGTACCAAGGGCGAGATGTCCGCCATCTATGGCCGCATGGTCGCCGACAACCTCGACTTCCTCCGGCCGTGGCTGCTCGAAGGTCGGCTGGCGGAGGCCGGCCTGATCAATCGGGCGGCCGCGGAAACCATGCTCTCGCGAGACAATCTGATCTGGCGCGGAACCTATGGGGAAATCATGACGGCCGCGGCGGTAGAGGGGTGGGTACGAGCGTGGAGTCGGTGTCTGAGCTCACGGTAGCGACCGGGACCTCGCCCAGGGTCTCCTCCAGCCAACGAAGCATCTGGTCATAGACATCGAGGATATTGGCCGGGCTGATGTTGACGTGTCCCTCGCCCCAATAGGTGATGAGGCGGGCCCGGCCACCCTGGCGATTGATCACGCTGAACACCCGCTCCGCCTGGGACATCGGCACATAGTCCCGATCCGCAGTGATCAGCAGGATGGGCGCCGTGATCCGGTTCGCTGTCAGATAAGGGCTGGCTTCAAGGTAGCGCTCGCTCGCCGTCCACGGCGGCCCCGGCATTCCGCCCTGGTTGGCCTCGACCCAACCCGTCTGCTGTCGCAGGGTGAGGCCTTCTTCCGGCATGGCGCGGCTAGCCGGGGTGAACTCACCCCAGAGGCCCAGCAGGTCGGTGGCCGGAGCCCAGGCGATGTAGGTCTGGTACCGCGTCGATCGGCCCGCCGCGGCAACTGCGAGATATCCGCCGAAGCTGTGCCCCAGAAAGGCTGTCCGGTCTCGCGGGAGCCTGGGCCAGGCCGCCCACAGAGCGTCGACCGCCAGATCCGTATCGGTCAGGAAGCTCGCGATACTTCCGCTCCCTGATGCGGCGACCGGAATCGAGGGCGAGAGGACGGCATAGCCCTCCGAGGCGAGCAGGGCGGCCCGCGGCCCGTAGAGCAGGTTCGGCGGGCTCAGGAAGCGCCCGTCATCGACTGCCCCGGGATAGGCGAGAACCACCACGCCCCTGGCCTCTTCCGGCGGCCGACCCGGCGGCAGGAAGAGCCAGCTTGTCGTCGGCCGCCCCGAGGCGTCCAGGTGCGGCACGGGCACAGGCCGGGACAGGGAGAGGTCCGCAAACCCCGCATTGACCCGGTCCAGTTTGCGGTCCTCGCCCGGGACCGCCAGCCTGAGGGTCTCCATTCCGCGATCGCGGGTGATCACGAGCGCCGCTCCAGCCGTGGCGGACAGCACCGTTGTTTCACCGGAGGGATCCGGCACCCCCAGCGGAACCGGGCGTGCTTCAGCCTGCAAGATAGCCATGCCTCCGGCGCCGTCGATCGCCAGCGCCCAATCCCGGCGCGGCGGCGCGTTGACGCGCAGGCGAACCGGCTTCATCCGATCGGCGGTCTGGGCATCGGACCAAGCGGCCTCAGCGGCGCTACGGCGCGCCACCCCGCCTGCCCCGATCTCCCACAGGCCGCCGCCCGCAAAGATGAGCGCCGTTTCGTCGCCAATGGCCGATAGTCGGCCCGGCGCCTGGCTCAGGTCCGCCGTCAGCTCGCGTGGCGGTTCTCCAGGAGCCAGGGCCTGCCAATCAAACCGGGAGGCCTCTCGCCGCCGGGCGTAGAGAACAGGCGTCTGGCCGATCCAGTCCGCGCGCACGCCGGCGAGTTGGTCGATGTCGCCACCCGGCGGGAACGGGTCGAGGCCGTGACGATCAATACGGACGAGCGCGCCGTCTCGCTCCACGCGCGCCAGATCGCCGCCAGCCCAGGGTTCTCCATCTCGCCGAACCCAGACCAGCAAGGCGTCGGAGGCGGATGTCCACCGCAGCAGGTGCGGTGCCACATCCAGACCGGCGGGCAGCGAGGTCGCCCGTCCGCTTGCCACCTCGATCAATTCCAGCCGCCCCCGCTCGGGGTTGCCGAACTGACGCACGCCGTCGGGACTGATCGGCACCGGAGAACCGGCGCGCAGCACCGCGATGGCGCCACCATCCGGGGAGACGGCCCAATCCCGAATCAGACCGGACGTCAGGGGGCGGACCTCCCGGCGAGCGATATCAAGCAGGACCAGCGACCGGTCGCGCGCGGGAGTTTGCGTCGTGGCCGCGCCGCCGAGCGTGTCGACCACGGTCCGGCTCGGTTCGCGCCCTCGGGCCTGGGCCGACCACTGGCGCGCGATCTCGGCCTGGGCTCCCCCTGCATAGCGAAAGAGCCATGGCAGCCGCGCGTCCTGAAGCACCGTCAGTCCAAGCCGGTCATCATCAAGCCAGGCGGCGGTCGAACCCGTAAACGGGGCATCCGGCGTCAGGCCGGTCCACCAGACAGTCCGATCGGACATCTCGACCACGCCCGCCTCGAACCGATCGTCTCTGAGCCTGTAGATCAGCAGCCGCCGCCCTGACGGCGACCAGTCCCTGAGGAGCAGGCCGAGGCCCTCCGAAGCCGGCAAGAGACGCTCCGGCGACTTCCCGCCGCCGGTCTCCGCGATCCAGAGTTCGCTGAGGGTCCATACCGACCGGTGATCGAGATCGAAGGCCGGGGCGGCGGCGTATGCCGCTCGCCGTTCGTAGACGGCCCATCGCCCGCCCGGATCCAGTGAAGCCGCGCCGAAGGACGACATTGAGACGACATCCCGGATCGTCATGGGGCGACCCTGAGCGTGGGCGGCGGACGACAGGCAGGCAAGCGTCAGCGCGACCGCCGCGAGGCGACGCAGGAGGACGATCATCATGGTGCCCTACCAACGCTTGATCATCTGCAGGGCGACGGTGCGCCCCAGGACGCTGGCCTGGGCGGCGTCGAACCCGTACCCCGCCGGCGAGTCGTAGAAGGGTGGATCCTCGTCCGTCAGGTTCTGGACAGAAAGCGCCAGCTGCAGACCGGCGAAAGGCCCCGACGCCGCCGACCACGACGCGCGTACGTCAATCGTGTTCCAGGCCGCGATCTCCTGCCCGGCCAGGCCCTCATAGGCCGACACATGGTTCCAGTGAGCGTCAAATCCCCAGCTTCCGTACGACCAGAGAGCGCCGGCGCGGGACCGAAGGCGGGCCGGATATCCGACAAGGCCCAGGACGTCGCGCACATCGGCGGTCGGCGTGGGCTGGATGTCATAGTCGATCAACCAGGAGGCGGAGGCGTCAAGCGAGAGCGCATGGCTCCCCGTCAGCAGCGGGTAGCGCGCCGACAGATCCAGACCCCGAACCGACACGGCGCCGGTATTGACCCAACGCCCGTCGAGGATGGCCCCGTAGGCTGTCGGCGGGAACAGGCTCCCGCCGGCGAAGTCCGGACGGTTCAAGTAGCTGTTGACCAGAGCGAGGTCGGCCGGGTTGTTGGCCGGATCGACGAGCGTCACGAAGGGTTGGAGCGACGGGTCGGTCAACGCGCGGGCGATGTTGGCGGCCACGGGTTGGGCGATGCGGTCGCTGAACTCGGTGCTGAACAGGCTCGCGCTCAGAGTGCCGCCGCCGACCGGTCGGTAATCAAAGCCGAGTGTAAAGGTCTCTGCGGTCTCCGGCTCGAGGTCCGGATTGCCGCCATAGAGATACAGGGAAAGGACGTTCGCGCCCGCCCGCGGCAGGGAGGTCACCGAGATGGCCGAGGCGTCGTGGAGTTGTGGCAGGCCGGGCGCCCTGAAGGATGTGCCCCAGGAGGCCCGGACCGACACGGTCTCGAGCGGCGACCAGATCACTCCCAGTTTCGGATTCGCCGTGGAGCCGAAGTCGTCGTACTCCTCGAACCGCCCCGCGAGCGAAAGCTCCAGACGCTGGACCCCGGCTCGGGCATTCCCCTCCCCCACCAGCGGCACGCGCACCTCACCGAAGATGGCGCTGATCTTGCGATCCTGCTCGGGCGTGATTGTCAGCACCGGCGCCACGGTCGAGCCGAGACTCTCGACCTGGGTATTGAAGCCCTCGCGCCGGAACTGCAGACCAACCGCCGCCTGCACCGGCCCCGCGGGAAGGTTGAAGAGCGGGCCGGAGAGCAGCAGGTTGGCCGAACTGGCCCGGCTCCGATCGTGGGCCCGGGTGTAGCCGCTGCTGATGAAGTCCAGGACCGCCCGACCGTTCGCGGTCCCGTCTCCGAACGGGTTGAAATAGCCGTCCACCGCCGCCCGATAAGGAGTCGCCGGATCATCCGGAATATTGCCGAGCGCCTCGTTCAGGAATCGCGAGTTGACCCGCCCTTCCGTCCCGGACGAGCCCCGTTCCTCTGCATGAGCCAGATAGGCCTCCAGCGACCAATCCTGGCCGAGATCCAGAGCACCGCCGGCGGTGACGCCGAGACTTCGCGAGGAACCGAACCGGTGCGGCGGTCCCAGGTCCCGGTAGAACGAATAACCGATCGTGTGGGACGCCGCCCCGGACGGCGACACGAACCAGGGATTGGCGCTCGTGACGTTGAACACGGCCGGCGTCGTCGCCCCTGCGATGCTGTAGTCCCTTTGGCTGAAGCGCAGGTCGGCCGTGAGTTCCAGGCGCTCGCCGAGGCTCTGCCGGATACGGCCGTAGACGCTGCTGCGTTCGGTTTCGGGCGAGAGATCCTGCCCCTGGGCCGTCGCCTGCAGGTTGGCCTCCCCTGCCGCGAAATCAGCCGGGGTCGTGGCGGTGTCCGAGGGACCGGGCCGTATCGCCCAGCGGGAGACGTAGCCCCTGGCCACCGGGTCGAAGGCGACGATGTTGCCGGGCGAGGCGAACGGCGTCCGGTGATCCGTACCGCCGAAAGGTCTGAGGTCCCCGTCCGCGGTCCAGGGCCGGTCCAGAGAACTGAATGCGTTCACCTGCTGGTATTCGTACGACAGCAGGGCTGACCCGGTCTCCCAGGAGGTTCCGGCGAGATGCGATACCATCAGGTCCTCGGCCCCGCCTTCGGCGGCGCCAATCCGAAGCCGGGATTCCTGGCCATTGAAGGCCCGGCGCATGATCACATTGACCACGCCGGCCACCGCATCGGCGCCGTAAAGGGCGGAGGCCCCGTCGAGCAGAATATCGATACGTTCGACCGCGGCGGATGGCAGGGCCGATACGTCGGCGAACTCGCCCCGGTAACCCGTGCCCGCGAGCCGGCGGCCATTGACCAGGACCAGGGTGGCGTCGGGCCCGAGACCGCGCAGGTTCACGCCGGTGGCGAACACCGAGTTGGACCCGGCTCCATCGACCCCGGCCAGGGTCGCCGTGGGATTGGCCGAGCCGGCGTAGTTCTGGGGCAGATCCTTCAGGATCTCGGCCACCGTGGCGGGCCCACGGCGATCCAGATCGTCACGATTCAGGACGACGACGGGCGAGGCGAGTTCGCCAGACGTCTTCAGCAGGGTGCCCGTGACGATGACCTCGTCCAGCAGGACGGGGCCTTTCGCCGCCTCGGACGGCCCGCTTCGGCGCAGGAAAATGACCCCCGGACGCGTCTGGGACCAGGACAGGCCCGACCCTCGCAAGAGAGTGTTCAATGCCTCCGGCGGCGCATGGCGCCCTCTCAGTCCCGGTGTCCGCAAACCGGCGACCAGATCCCCGGTGAAAAATATCTGCTGGTCCGACTGGGTCGCGAACAGATTCAGCGCGTCTCCCAGCGACCCGGCCGGGATGTTGAAGTCGCGCGCCTCCTGGGCGCAGGCCGTCGTGCTGACGGCGAGAACACAGGCGACCAGCGCACTGCAGGACAAAAAACTCGAGCGACTCATATTCATGGCTCCCCTCCCCGCCACATGGCGTCAGAGAAGAGACGGTTCAGACCCCGGGTAACCCCGGAGAGGTTTCTCAATTATTTTTTCGCTCCGAGAGGCGGACGGTTCCATCCGGCCCCGGAGTGACTTCAAGTTCGAATACCTGCGAGGCCGTGGAGACGAAGGCCTCCCGGTCTCCTGTCCTGAACACCCCGTTGACCGGCACGGCGTCCAGTGAGGTAGCCTCCAGTTCGATCTTCGCCGTCAGATACCGGTTCACTTCGGCCACGGCCAACCGCAGAGGTGTGTCGCGGAAGACGATCCGCCCGTCCGTCCAGCTGGTCTCGGCCTGCACATCGACTGAACGGACGGCGACCTCTCTGGCGGTGACGCGGGTATGTTGGCCAGCCACCATCCGCTGCACCGCCCTGCCCTCCCCCGCCGGCGCCACATCGACGACGCCGGACACCAGGGTCACGCTGACGGCGGCGGCGTCACGGCGAACATCGAACACTGTGCCGACCGCCGTCACCTGTGTCCCACCGGCCTGGACGACGAACGGTCTCGCCCGGTCGTGGGCCACGGTAAATAGCGCCTGTCCGCGCTCAAGATCCACGAGGCGCTGGTCGCCCGCGAACCGAACCCTGACCCGCGAGCCCGTATCCAGCCGGATCGACGACCCGTCGGCCAACTGCACGACGCGCTGCTCGCCCACGCCTGTGACGAAGACCGTCCTGCTCTGCATCCACGCCCAACCGCCCATCGCCAGCGCCGCCGCCGCGCCGACCGCAGCCAGTCCCAAAAGGCCCCGCGGGACAGCACGGGACCGACCCGTGCCGGCCTTGCGCGACATCGCCGCATCAAGGGCCTCCAGGATGGCGGGGTCGTCCGCCAGCTTGCCCGTATCGGCCCAGACCTTCTCGACGCGGCGATAGGCCTCGGCGTTCGCCGGCACCGCGCGCCAGGCGAAGAATTCCTCAATCGTGCCGGTGCTGACGTTACGCGCGCCCAGACGGGCGTGCCAGGCGGCCGCCTCTGTCTCCGCGGTTTCAACCCGGATCGTCGGGCCGGTCATGGTGCGCCCCATCTCTAGCGCCGAAGCTGGGCTGCGCAGTGAGCCAGGGCCTTGGTCATGCGCCACTCAACGGTTTTGGGAGAAATCCCGAGCTGCTCTCCGATCTGAGCGTTCGTCAGACCGCCGAACCGGGATAGCACAAAGACATCGCGTAGGGGCACAGGCAAGCTGAGGACAAGCTGTTTCGCCAGTACCTCGTCCGTCTGAGCGGGCATCTCAACGCCCCACCCGTCCAGTTGACCGACTTCACGGGCGCAACGAGCCCGACGATCTCGTCCGGCATAAAGGTCCGCCGCCAGATTTGAAGCGATGCGCAGCAAGAGCGCTTTGGGATGCCGGACGCCCTGAGCGACTTGATACGGGCCGACCCGCAACCAAGTTTCCTGCAGAAGATCTTCAGCGTCTTGCGCCCCGTAGCGCCTCACAAGTCGGGCCCGGAACCAGTTAGAATAACGGTTGTAAATGTCAGACAGAGACGCCTGGCTTTCCTCATTCATCCGATCGAAGCCCTCCGCCACGGCTGGATCCCCAACAAGCAGACAAATCACCCAAGGCGTCGAAAATGACACGTTTAGGGGACAGCGCCTATCGCGCTCTTCCGCCCAAGTGCGGGAATGGACGTCGTCTCCCAGCTTGGAAGGAACGTGAGGACCATCCGGCTCGGGGCTGGGCTTTCTCAGGAGGAACTAGCGTTCCGGGCAGGCCTTAAGCGTAGCTATTTGAGCGATCTAGAACGCGGTACACGGAACCCAACGGTGCGTGCACTTGGACGCATTGCAGATGCACTCGGTGTAACGCCAAGTCGGCTGCTTAGAGACCCGGAGGAACCGGGTACTCAGGATTGAAGATGGACGAAATGACACGACTGGTGGGCGGCGCTCGGGAACAAGTTTGGGCCATCTGTCGTGATGGACGTTGTGGCCCTCTTCGGGAAAAACGTGCGAACGCTTCGGGATCGAGAAGGGTTGTCGCAAGAAGAGTTGGCTTTCAGGGCCGGCATGAAGCGGAGCTATCTAAGCGATCTTGAGCGTGGCACCAGAAATCCCTCTGTGCGCGCGCTAGGACGATTAGCGGAGGCGTTGAGGGTTGCTCCATCTCGTCTTCTTGAAGACCCAAGGCCCTCAGAGACAGATTCGAATGCCGTCGTGAGGTCCCGCTAACATATCCGCAACTGTGATGTTTGATCAGCGCCAGCAGCGGACTTTAGCGGATTGCCGAACTCCGGACATTCCGCAACGGCGCTTGGGGGGAGTCCGAGCGGGACTCGCCACCGACAAAATCGGCGGTTGTTGACGCGCACAAGCTCAACTGTACCTACTGGCGCATGAAATGCGATGGCGACGACCTCCGGCTCAGCGCCACCGATCTGGTCGGGCATCTGAATTGCCGCCACCTCACCGAGTTGGACAGGTCCGTCGCCAGCGGGAGCCTGCCGGAGCCCAAGGTTTGGGATCCGGCGTTGGAGGCTCTCTGGGAGCGCGGCAAGCAGCATGAGGCGAGCTACGTCGACCACCTCACAGATCAGGGTCTCAAGATCGTCACCATCGACGGTGTCGATATCACCCCAGAGGCCGTCGCCGACACCACAGCGGCGATGCGGTCGGGCAAGCCCATCATCCTTCAAGGTGCCCTGCGGACGGGCGCTTGGGCTGGTCGGACGGATGTGCTGCGCCGCATCGAAACGCCGAGCGCGCTCGGCGACTGGTCCTATGAGGTAGAGGATACGAAGCTCGCCCGTGAAACCAAGGGCACCACCGTCCTGCAGATCAGCCTCTACTCGGATCTGCTCGCGGACGTGCAGGGTCGTTCCCCCGAGTTGATGCACGTCGTCGCCCCCTACACCGACTTTACGCCCGAGACGTTTCGCACAGCGGACTTCGCCGCCTACTATCGCGTCGTAAGGCGCAGCCTGGAAGCGGCGGTCGCCAACCCGGCCGTTGGCCAGACTTATCCCGAGCCCAACCCGTTCTGTGAAATCTGTCGCTGGCGCGACAGCTGCGATCAACGGCGACGGGCTGACGATCATCTCAGCCTGGTGGCTGGTATTTCCAAGAACCAGAGGGTTGAACTCGTCAATCAGGCCATCACCACCACAGCCGCGCTGGCCGCGATGCAGGTGCCGATCTCCTGGAAGCCCGAACGCGGCGCAGCCAGTTCCTACGTCCGGGTGCGGGAGCAGGCGCGGGTGCAGGTGCAGGCGCGCGAGACGGGCGCGAACGTCTTCGAGCTGCTCGACCACCAGGAGGGGTTTGGTCTGTCGCGCCTGCCCGCCCCCTCCTCCGGGGACGTCTTCCTGGACTTCGAGTCGGACCCCTTCGTGGGTGAGCATGGGCTTGAATATCTGCTCGGCTACGAGCACCAGGCCGACGACGGTGAATGGATCTACACGCCGCTCTGGGCCCTGACACGCGCGGATGAGAAGGCCGCTTTCGAGCAATTCATCGACTTCATGATGACGCGCTGGATTCGGTTTCCCGATCTGCACATCTATCACTTCGGCGGCTATGAGACGGGCGCACTCAAGCGGCTGATGGGCCGCTACGCCACGCGGGAAGACGACCTCGATCGCATCCTTCGCGGCTTCCTGCCTGTCGATCTTCTCAGCGTCACCCGCCAGAGCCTCCGCGCCGGCGTCGAGAGCTACTCCCTGAAGAAGCTCGAACCATTGTATGGCTTCGTGCGCGACACCAGTCTGCCCGACGCCCGGCTGGCGCTCACCCGTCTGCAGACCAGCCTCGAACTGAATGATCTGGCCGCTATCGACGACGCGGATCGCGCCACCGTGCAGGCCTATAACCGCGAGGACTGCGTCTCGACGCGCCGTCTGCGGGGCTGGCTTGAAGAACTGCGGGCGGAACGGGTGGCGGGGGGAGTCGACATTGCACGGCCGGATCCGGGCGACGGCGCCCCATCCGAGAAGGTCGGGCAATGGCTGGACACCATCGCGCCCCTGGTCGAGGCCCTGACGGGCGACGTCCCCGCAGACCCGCTCGAGCGCACCCAGGAGCAACACGGCCGCTGGCTGCTGGCCAATATGCTGGAGTGGCACCGACGAGAGGACAAGGCGACTTGGTGGGAGTTCTTCCGCCTTCGTGACCTGACCGCCGCCGAACTGATCGATGAGAAGTCAGCCCTGTCAGGGTTGACCTTCGAAGGCATCGTTGGCGGCACGCCGGCCGCGCCCGTCCATCGCTACCGGTTTCCGCCGCAGGACACCGACGTCCGGCCTGGCAAGGCGCTGCAGTATGAGGGCGGCCACCCCATGGGCGCGGTGGAAGATATCTCCTCCGCCGCCCAAACCGTCGACATCAAGACCCGCAAGGATACGGCGGCGCTGCACCCCGAGGCAGTGTTCGTCCACGAGTACGTTTCGCCCGAACCCATGCAGCTGTCCCTGGTCCGTCTCGCAACCCACGTGGTCGCGCACGGCATGTCGGGCGAGGGGCCTTACGCCGCCGCGCGAGCGCTGCTGATGCGGGGCGGCCCACCCCTTCTTGACGGCGCCGATCTGAGGATTGAAGGCGAGGCGACGCTCGACGCAGCGCGCCGCATTGCGACGCACCTCGCCGCCGGCGTGCTGCCGATCCAGGGACCGCCGGGCACCGGGAAGACCTACACAGCCGCCCACATGATTTGCGCACTGGTGGCGCAAGGGAAGACGGTGGGCGTCGTCGCCAACAGCCACTCGGTGATCCGCAACCTCCTCAACGCGGTGGTCGAGGCTGCCGACGAGACCGGCGTCGACGTCCAGTGCGTTCAGAAGCCCAAGGAGAAGGAAGACGACTCCCACCGGATGCGGATCGTCACCAAGACCGCCGGCCTGTTCGCCGCCCTTGGCACCGGCTGTCACGTGGCCGGCGGTACGGCGTGGCTCTGGTCGTCGCCAGACGCCTTCCAGACCGTGGATGTCCTGTTTGTCGATGAAGCCGCACAAATGTCGCTCGCCAACGTCCTGGCCGTTTCACAGGCGGCGTCAACGCTGGTGCTGGTTGGCGATCCGCAGCAACTCGATCAACCGACCCAGGGCAGCCATCCCGAAGGCGCCGAATGCTCTGCCCTGCACCATCTCCTCAATGGCAAACAGACCATCGCCCCGGACGAAGGCCTCTTCCTCGAGGAGACCTGGCGGCTCTGCCCGTCCATCTGCGCTTACACGTCCGAACTATTTTACGAGAGCAAGCTCAGCCCGCGCCCTGGGTCCGAAGCGCAAGCCATCGTTGGCGCCGGCGCATTCAGCGGCTCAGGTCTCCGATTCTTGTCCATCCCACACAGCGGCAACCAGAGCTCGTCACTCGAGGAGGGCGCGGCCATCGCCGCCATCGTCAAGGATCTCGTCGACGCCGGGGCCACGTGGATTGACCGCAAGGGCTCGCATCCCTTGACCCTCGAGGACATCCTGATCATCGCGCCCTATAATGCCCAGGTCTACGAGATCCAGCGGCGAATCCCCGGGGCGAAGGTTGGAACCGTCGACAAGTTCCAGGGTCAGGAGGCGGCGATCGCCATCTATTCGATGGCCACATCGAGCCATGCCGACGCCCCCCGGGGCATGGAGTTTCTCTACAGCCCCAACCGCCTGAACGTCGCCACCTCGCGGGCGAAATGCCTCTCCATTCTGGTCGGATCGCCCAGCGTGTTCGAAGCCGACTGCCGCACGCCCCGGCAGATGCAGCTGGCCAACGCCTTCTGCCGGTATCTCGAAATCGCAAGCTAGTGTCGGTCAGCCTCTTGGCGCCGCCACACCGGCCGGAATGAGGCTGCACCCGCAACGCCTATGCACCAGGAGCGGCCCAGGCACCGCGGCCAGAGGCGGCCTCCAGGACCGTCGGCGAGCGTCACAACAGGCGACAATGGCGTTGCCCGTATCTAGAGCCGCCCCGCAGCCCGCAGTCGCGCCTGAACCTCGGACGCGAACGCCACCTCTTCGGCATCGACCTCGCCGTCCGCATCGATCACGCGCCGCATCGACCGCATGAGGGCGGTGGGGTCGCCTTCTCCGGCGCATAATCGATTCAAGGCGCGCTCGAACGCCCGCTCATCCGGCACGATAGACGCTACGCGCTTGCGGATCGTGGGTTCATGAAGCGGTTCGTCCGATCTCAGCATGACGTGTCTGACGACCTGCTCCCGTTCGTCCTCGTCGAAGTCGCCGTCAGATGCGCCGACGAAGCTGAGAATGATGATCTCGTCCCGGCAATCCTGCAGCGCGAGGAGTTCGGGCGATCTCGCGGCGACCTCGCTCGCCGTCATCATTTTCAGAAGCGGATGCTCGCGGAAGAATTCGAGACCGTCCTCGTGCACTTCGCCGGTCGCCAGGTCGGTCGCCTCGACCACCCGTGACGCCATGAACATTCTCATCGCCGAGCGCATATAACAGTAGCCTGTCAGCCTGACGTCCGTGACCTCATGCTTGAGGCTGTTCAACGTCACGCACCGTCCCGACAGGGCATTCCGGGCGTCCGAATAGATCAGGTGAAACGCCATCGGCGGGGCTGGCGGATCATCGACCTCGACGTACATCCCGTGATCGTCGAACTCATGCCCCTTGATCGGCCGTCCGAGCCGTTCGGCGCGCGACTGAGTGAGGTTGCGCCTGAGCCCGGCTTTGGCCGTAAGAAAATGGTCCATGGTCAGTGTGGTCATGACAGCGCCCCTTCCATCAGCAGCTAAGCTGCGCGCATGACGAGAGTCTAGTGCATCCCGGGACTCGTGGGGTCCACCAAGACCTCTGGAGCCACGGAACTGTTTGGAGTGGATCGCCACACTCACAGATAGTAGTCTGACCATCCTGCGGGGGTGGCATGGGTTTCTGGTTCTGGGTATCGGCGCTAGCCGCCCTGGTCGTCTGGTTGAACCTGCGGGGAGCCAGCCGCAGGGCCGCGCGCTCTGCGTCACGTCCAGCCGCGCCGTCGCGTCTCGAAACCGCGCGACTGACGATAGATCTCTCGGTCCCCTCCGATCCGGCGTCCTCACAGGCGTCTGAAGCCGTTGTTGACCTGGACGCCTGGATGGCAGGGTTGTCGGCGGACGACCTTCGGCTTGTCGAGCACTACGGGATCAAGCGCACATCGCAGGGATTCTTCTGCAGGCATCGGCGATTCGACACCGTTGATCGAGTGCTGGACCACGCGCGGGCGCTCCAGAGCGGCGCCGCAGTGGCCCCGCCGGCAATGGACGTTCATTCGATATCGCCATCGCCGGGGCCGGACCGGGCCAATCAGATCGACGCAATCGGAATTGAACAACCGCCGTCGGCGAACTTCCCCAGGCCCGATAGTGTCCGGCCGCGCTGGTACGGATCGGCTGAGCCCATAGAGATCGGCGGCGTCAGGATCGCCTCCCCGATGATCTACGTCGGCCCCACACGCTCATATGACACGCCGCGAGACCGTGTGGATCCGACGGCTCGAGTAGGGCTGACCGGAGAGGACCAACTCGGCATCGCCCTGTCGTACTGGCCCTCCTATCATGCCTTGTCGCCCGGGGGCCGCCGCACCTATCTGGATTGGCTGGCCGGCGGGCGCACGACGAGGGTGGGGATCGGCTATGTCTTCATCTTCTTCTACGGACTCGAACGCCGTCTGTTCGTCGACAACGCCCGCGCCGAACTCGACGTCATCATCGCCGAAGTCGAACGCCTCTACGCGCAATACCAGGACAACAATTCCTTCCACGGCTATGCGAATCGACTACTGACGGCCGCGAGACTGGTCCGCAGCGCAGCGGCGCAGGCCCCAGAACTCTCCCCAGACCTCCGGGCCGGCGACTGGGAGATGCCGCTGTCGGTCCGCCGTTATCTCGGCGGAAAGCTGGCAACCGGAGAGGCGCTCCAGGCGGACGATTGCCTCCTCTGGATCCTCGGCATGCCCGACACCTATCTGGGAGCGACGGGCCGCCGCTGTTTTCCAGAGCTGACCGAGCTCTGGCGGCATCGGTTTGCCCAACTCTATCCCGAAGGGATCAAGGTCCGGGCCCCGAAGCGCCCGCTGAGCGCCCAGTATCGCGCGGCGAGCAGCGAGTTCCAGGTCAATCTGTCCATCGGCGACCTGCCCGACATCGCAGCCCTGACGCAGCCGGTCACCCGCCTACGTGATCTGTTGCTGAGCTGGCAATCTGAACTCGACGCACTGAGCCGCCTCTTGCTGAAACGGCCGGATGCCAGGGACACGCTCGAGGGAGCCCTCTGCCTGCCCTCGGATACAGTCGATCTGCGTTTCGGCGAAAGGGTCGGGGCTGTCCGGGCCGCTATGAACCGGCTGCTCGGCGACGCACAGATGTCCAGCGCGCGCACGCGCGAGGTTCTGGCCCTTCTTGAGATTGAAGACGGCGACGACAAGCTGCCCGTCACACTGCAACGTCATATCGCCGGGCTGCTGGATCGCCTCGGGTTCGCCTTCGAACCCGATCGCCGCCACACCGAAGCGTCCCTGAACCGCGACGGCACCCTCGTTCTCTTCAAGGGCCCAACGGGTGCCCCCGCCCAGACCAGCGCGACATTCATCGCGGCGCGCACCCTGGTCGAGATCGCGCTTCTCGCCGCGGCTTCGGACGGCGAGGTCGTTCCTGCCGAACTCGACCAGGTCGCAACAGACCTCTCCGCGCTTCCGGAGCTCTCCATCGACGAGCTGCGGCGCCTCTCGGCCCATGCCTTGTGGCTTAGCCGTGACCCGCCCCGTCTCCAGGCCGCGCTGAAGCGTCTCGGTGCCCTCCCCGCGAAAGCCACGCGCGCGGCGACCCAGGCCGCCGTCTCCACGGTCCTGGCCGACGGTCGCGTCTTGCCGGTCGAGGTGCGCTTTCTCGAAAAGCTCCACAAGGCGCTGGGCCTGCCCCAGGACGAGGCCTACGCCGCACTGCACCGGGGAACAGGGCGCGCGGATGAACCGGTCACTGTGGCCGCCGCGGAATGCGCGGCCGGCGTCCCGCTTCCGCCCGAAGCTGACGCGGTCGTCGCTTTCGATGCGACCCGCCTGGCGCGGATTCGGGAGGAGACGTCGCAGGTGTCCGCCCTCCTCACGAGCATCTTCATCGAGGACCCGGTGGACGCGGTGCCGACGCGGGCTGTGGCGACGTCCAGCTCACGGTTCGAGGGTCTCGACGCGCGGCATGCCGACCTTCTGTCGGCCATCCTGACGGCCGGTCGGCTGGATCAGGACGCCTTCGCGGCCCGGGCTCGTGACCTCAAACTCCTGCCCGGCGGCGCGCTCGAGACGATCAACGAATGGGCCTTCGAGATATTCGACGAAGCTCTCCTCGAGGAAGACGACGACATCTATCCGGCCAGCCACCTCCGGGATCGGCTGAGCGCCCTGGAGAACGCAGCATGACCACCACAGCCCCGCTCAAGACGCGCGACCGCGACACCATTCTCCAGGCCCTGGCGGCGGGTGTCGTGCCGCGGACGGGTCTCGCCCACATCCAGGTCGGGCGAGCCGGAGAGGTGGGCGCGCTGGTGCGCGACATCGACCGCATCGCGGACGGGGGATCCGCGGTGCGCTTCGTCATCGGCGAGTACGGCGCGGGCAAGACCTTCTTCCTCAACCTGGTGAGGCTCATCGCGCTGGAGCGCAAGTGCGTGACGATCCACGCCGACCTCGCGCCCGATCGCCGAATTCACGCGACCGCCGGACAGGCCAGGGGGCTTTATGCCGAGGCGGTTCGCAATCTGGCGACGCGGACCAAGCCGGACGGCGGCGCGCTCGCCACGGTCGTCGAGAAATTCATCACCGAATGCGTGCGCGACTCGGAAGAAAGGGGGACGGCGGTGGAGGCCGCCATCGACGCACGGCTCGCCGCCCTTCAGGTGCATGTCGGAGGATATGACTATGCGGCCGTGCTCAAGGCCTACTGGCGCGGCAGCGAGACCGACGACGCCGGCCTGACCGGGGCGGCCCTTCGCTGGCTAAGAGGCGAGTATTCGACGAAGACCGAGGCGCGGCAGGCGTTGGGTGTGCGCAACATCATCGACGACGGAGATGTTTACGACAGCCTGAAGCTGCTCGCCGCCTTCGTCCGGCTCGCCGGATATGCAGGTCTGGTCGTGGTCTTTGACGAGATGGTCAATCTCTACAAGCTGCAGAGCGCCCAGGCGCGAAACCAGAATTTCGAACAGATCCTGCGCATCGTGAACGACGGCCTGCAAGGCAGCGCCTCCGGGATCGGGTTCGTGTTCGGCGGCACGCCCGAGTTCCTCATGGACTCACGCCGCGGGCTCTATAGCTACGAGGCGCTCCAGTCCCGCCTCATGGAGAACGCCTTTGCCGGCCAGGGACTCATCGATCTCTCCGGCCCCGTTGTTCGCCTGCAAAGCCTGACGCCGGAAGACCTGCTCGTGCTGCTCGCCAACATCCGCAACGTCTTCTCCCAAGGCGATCCAGCCCGCCACCTCGTTCCGGACGAAGCGCTGCCGCTATTCATGACCCACTGCAACAAACGGATCGGCGAGGCCTATTTCCGGACGCCCCGGAACACCATCAAGGCCTTCGTCCAACTTCTCGCCGTGCTTGAACAGAACCCGGGACAGGGCTGGAGCGAGCTGATCGGCGGTGTGGACGTGGCCAATGACGCCGAGGGTGCCCGCGATCACGAGGTGGCCGACGAAGCGACGGATGACGGCCTGGCGACCCTGCGGCTCTAGGATGGACACGTTTGACCGGCTGCATCCGCAGGTCCGCAAATGGGTTCGGGAACAGGGTTGGTCCGAGCTCCGTCCTGTCCAGGTGAACGGCATCGAGGCGGTCCTGGGACATGACCGGGACGTGCTCATCTCCGCCTCGACAGCCGCGGGGAAAACCGAAGCGGTGTTCCTGCCCCTCCTCACACGGGCCGCGGAACGGGAAGCCCCGGGCCTCTCCGTCCTGTACGTCAGTCCGCTCAAGGCGCTGATCAACGACCAGCATAGGCGACTGGAGCTGTTGTCCGAGCGGCTCGAACTGCCGGTTGCGAAATGGCATGGCGACGCGCCCGCCGGCCCCAAGGCGCGAATCATGAAATCGCCTGCGGGGGTGGTGCTGATTACGCCCGAATCCATAGAAGCGCTGTTTCTGCGTCGGACACGGGACGCCGAGCGACTGTTCGCGGGACTCGACGCGATCATCATCGATGAACTGCATGCATTCCTGCAAGGTCCGCGCGGTCTCCATCTCGCAAGCCTGTTGCGGCGGATCGACCTGCTGATCGGCCGCCGGGTGCGTCGGATCGGCCTTTCGGCAACTCTCGGGGATATGGCCTTCGCCGCGACATGGATGAACCCGAAAGCGCCCGACACCGTTGATCGCGTCGCCGAAACCTCCGGGTCTCCGGAGCTTCGCCTGCAGGTTCGGGGCTATGAGGAGCCGCCCGAAAGCGATCCCGGGACCGACGCCCTGGAGGGCGAGGCACCGCAGGCCCTGGACGTCATTTCCGACCACCTGTTCGAGACGCTGCGAGGCGACAACCATCTGGTCTTCGGCGGCTCGCGCAGAACGGTCGAGGCCCTGTCAAACCGGCTTCTGAGTCGATCAGAGCAGGCGGGCGTGCCCAACGAGTTCTTCCCCCACCACGGGAGCCTTTCCAAGGAACTCCGCGAGGAACTGGAGCGCCGCCTGAAGGCTGGCTCGCTGCCCACGACTGGCGTGGCGACGACGACGCTGGAGCTCGGAATCGACCTCGGGTCTGTGAAGAGCGTGGCCCAGATCGGCGCACCCCGATCCTTGACTGGCCTGCGCCAGCGGCTCGGGCGCAGCGGGCGCCGCGCCGGAGCCCCGGCCATCCTTCGCCTCTATACGCGCGAGCGGCATCTGGGGCGCGCCCTAGACCCCCTGGATCGCCTACGTCCCCAGACCGTCAGGGCGGTCGCGGTGGTGCGACTCCTGCTGGCCCGCTTCCTGGAGTCGCCACGATCGGATCCGGCGGTGGTCACCGTCCTGATCCATCAGCTCCTGTCGGTCATCGTCGAGCGAGGGGGCGTCAAGCCGGACGGCTTATACCGGATTCTCTGCGAGCAGGGCCCATTGTCATCGATCGAGATCGCCGACTTCATCGAACTGCTCCGCCATCTCGCCACGCCGCGACTGGCCGTGATCGAGCAGTCGCCGGACGGCCTGATCATGCTCGGACCCGAGGGCGAGGCCCTGACGTCGGCGCGCGAATTCTATGCGGTGTTCGATACGGACCAGGAATGGAAGCTGCTTCACGGCGCGCGGCCCCTCGGTCAGATTCCGATTTCCAATGTGCTGGCGACCGGCAGTCTGCTTGCCTTCGCCGGCCGGCGATGGCGGGTAGTCGATGTCGACGATCGGGCTCGCCTCTTGTCGGTCGCCCCCCATCCAAGCGGACGCCTGCCCAAATTCGACCGTCAGTCGAACGAACCGCTCGACGACCGCATCCTTGAGGAAATGCGCAAGGTTTATATGGACGCCGACATGCCGGAGTGGTTGGACGCCCAGTCTCTGACCTTCCTCGCCCAGGGAAGAGAAGCCTTTGCGGACCTGGATCTTGAACGCACGGGCCTCGTCAGGTCGGGGGGCGACACTCATGTGCTGCTATGGCGCGGGACCGCGATGAACAATGTGGTCGCCGTCGCGCTGACGGCTGCGGGCATCGGCTGCGAAGCGCACGATCTCGGCGTCACCTTGGCGGACACGACGGCAGAGGAAACGCGAAGCCTGCTTATGCAGCTTGATCGTTCGCCTTCGGCTGAAGCGCTCAGCGAGTTTGTCGAGAACCTGCAGAGCGCGAAATATGATCATCTGGCGCCGACAAGCCTACTGCAAAGGCTCTGGGCGAGAAGGCACGCCGACTATTGTGATGAGCTTCCGGCCATCGCGGCCATCTCGCAAACTTGGCCGGTCTAATCCGCGAGGGCCTGCGACAACAGGCGCGAAGAGACGGGAGTGTGGCGTGGCAATCTTGCTGGCGGACTCGAACGCGCTGCGGAGCCCCAATCTCGTGGGCTATCTCTCGTCGAGTCCAGAAAACCTCATCGCCCTTAGCGACCTGACGCTGACTGAGATGCTGAAGAAAAACGCGCTTGCCACCGCGCGCGGATCGTTGCGGATCGTCTCGCTTTTTCCCGCGCAGACTCTCGTCCTGCGTCCAACTCACGAAATCCTGGAGGAACGGATCACGCGCGTCGCGGATGTCCCCCGACTTGTGGATATTCCTATAACCGATCAGGTTCGCGCGCTCAGCCAGGACATACAATCCCAGCCGACAGGCTTGGGCCTGACGCTCCGCATGGCGGCGATGGAGCAGGATCATGCGCGACGCCACGCACTCCTCACGGCTGAGGTCGAGCACATGATCGCCGGCCTCGTCGACGCGGCGAAGGACTTTCGCGCCGATGAGATCGTACAGCTACGGACCGGTCGGGACGTCACCGACACGACGCGAGGCAAACTACTGGAGCTCCTTAAGGAGACCGTGCGCGAATTCATCGTGACGAACCAACAGCCCGACCGGCGTTCACCGATGACCTTCGGCGAGGCGGCGAAAATGTTCGCCTTTCGCTATTCGCTCTGCGTCACGATCTACTACGTAATCTGGGTGCAATCAGGACGGCAGACGGCCCAATCACTGGAGCGACGCGTGAACGACGTCGTGGACTTGCAGGTGGCTGCCATGGGGACGTTTTTCAGCGGCGTCGTCAGCGACGACCAGCGTCTCCAGCGAGTTTCGATCAGCGCAAGGCAGGTACTTCGGAATTGGGGCGCTTATGTCGGCTCCGAGCTCCGCCACGCTTTCCCGGGGACGCCAGAAATCCAACGCTGAGTTGGCAACCTGTTCCGCCTCGTCACCAGTGCGCCATTTGCAGACATTGAGTCTGCGCCCGAAAGCAGCCTCGTAGAAATTGCGGGTCGGTTGCTGACAGCATATGGACGAAGGGAGGCCCGCGTCACCGTCCCACGGTAAGATTACCGGTCAAATGGGGATAAAATGACATTCCATATGGTGCAGGCCGTCACCGACTTCGTTGAAGCTCACAACCGGCTCAAGCACCACTATGAGGCCACTGGGCTCGACTTCACCCTCGACGGCAAGTTGGTAGGCGACCTCGGGGAAGTCATCGCCGCTGAACTCTTCGGACTAACTCTATGCGTACGCCGCACGCCAGGGGTCGATGGTCATGCGGTCGACGGGCGGTCCGTGCAGGTCAAAGCGACAGGACTTCCAACGAAAGGCCCGGCCTTCACACCCGGTGAAGGCATCGCAGATCACCTGATCTTCCTCCGGCTCAACTTTGCTAACGCCACCGGCACCGTCGCTTACAACGGCCCCGAGGCTCCGATCCGCGAACTATTGCCGGTCGGCTTCACCGGCACGAAGCGTGTACCGCTATCGAAGGTGCTCGCAGCCGACGCTTCTGTCGCGTCAGCAGATCGATTGGTCCGCCTAGACTAACCGGCCAGTAGTTTCGTTCGCCCTTGGCACTTCAGTGGGCCTCCGGCCCGACGGCGGCACCGCGCCATGTGTGGACGGCTCCCCGTTGGCAAGGGCGAAGTGACGTTCTGCTAAGTCTGGTCGGTGCGGCCATGTGTTCGACCTGTTGGTGCGGTACGCATGACCGCTGGCCATAATGCCTTCCGCGAAGATGGGTCCCGACCAAAAGCACGCGCTCGAAGCGCTCTGGCGCAAATGGGTTTTCCCGCCTTCCGGTATCGACCGGCTGTCGCATTACATCCTGTTCGCCCTTCCCAAGCTCGTCAGCCGCGGCACTCCCGCCTCAGCCTGATCTCTATGCCGCCAGCGGCTCCCTGTAGCGTTCGCCGGAGGTCATGATCGCCCAGACGATCCGGGCGGTCTTGTTGGCGAGCGCGACGGCTGCAACCTTCGGCGTTCGTCGTGCCAGCAGTTGGACCAGCCACGGCCGGCGCGTGCCGTTCCGCACGGCGTAGCGCACGACAGCCAAGGCACCGACGACCAGCATCTGTCGCAAGTAGCGATCGCCCTGCTTGGTGATCCCGCCGAGCCGCTCCTTGCCACCGCTGGAGTTTTGTCGTGGGACGAGGCCGATCCAGGCCGCCAGATTTCGGCCGGTCTTGAAGGCCTTTGGATCGGCGATCGTACCGACAAGCGCGCTGGCCAGAAGCGGGCCTACGCCCGGAATCTCCATCAGTCGGCGGCCGACCTCGGTCGACCGTGCATTGATTCTGATCAGTCGGTCCCCTTCCAGAATCTGCTCGTTCAACAGCCGCAGCTGAGCAACCAGCATGGTCAGGCAGCCCCGTGCCTCGGGCGGAACGCGTGGATCCGCCATATCCTCCACGACTTCGATCAGCGTCTGCAGGCCTTGGCGACCGATCGCGGCCGCCATCCCGAACTCCGCCATATGACTGCGGATCGCATTGGACACCTGGGTCCGCTGGCGGATCAGGATCGATCGCGTGCGGTGGACCACCATGACGCTTTGCTGCTCGGGGGATTTCACCGGCACGAACCTCATGGTTGGCCGGCTGACGGCCTCACAGATCGCCTCCGCGTCGGCCATGTCGTTCTTCTGGCGCTTCACGTAGGGCTTCACATAGCTCGGCGGCATCAGCCTTACGTCGTGGCCGAGCCCAATCAACTCGCGCGCCCAATGATGCGATGTTCCGCAAGCCTCGATTCCGACCAGGCAGGGCCCAAGCTTGCCGAAAAACTTCAGAAGCCGCGCTCTCGTCAGCTTCTGTCGAATGACAACGCCGCCTTCAGCGTCGATGCCGTGCACCTGAAACACCGACTTCGCGATGTCCAATCCAATCGTGACTACCTGTCCCATGGCTCTCCTCCAGCTCTGACCGGAAGCTAACGCTGCCGGTGGGTTGGAGAGCCGTCCACAGCATCAAGAGCGGACATCGTCCCGTTGCCCCAGATCAGACGTTCACGCTGCCGGCCCCTTGGTCCCTCGACGGTCCTGAGGACTGGAAACGATCGGGCCGACCTTGCCGGCAACCTCACTAAGCGTCGCGGACAGGCGATTAAGCTGCGAAAGAGAAGATGAGAGCTCCGGCCCGTACCGAGATACGAGGTACTCGCGGGCGGCAGCCATAGTTCTGAGGTGTGTCGCGGTTCTCTTCCTCAGCTGCAGGCCGCACTTCAGCGACAATTCGGTTCGCGCTGCTAGGTCATGCTGAAGCCCCCGGACGCGGGCGTGCTCGAGACCCGAGTGCAGCAAAAAGGCATTGAGGTAGAGTTCCACGGCGTGGATTGCTGTCAGCCGATAGGGTGCCCGTGAGATCGGCTGTCCCTGCGCCCGCGCGTCGCTAGGAGCTGAGCGGCTTCATGGTACTCTGTAGCCAGCTGAAGCACCTCACTCGGGCTGGCGAGAGCGCCTGGGTACGTATTGCCAGCGTCCGACATATCGATGGCTATATCGAAACTGCGTTACCCGACGCCTAAGGTTGCTGTCGGTCGGCCAAGAGCGTCGGCACAGCGCCACAAGCGGGCATTGGCTGAGCGCCGGAAACACGACATTCAGCCATGCCGCCTGAGCCTGAGAACGTCCGCTTTTCGGTTCGATGCCTTTGGCCGCTCCCGACCCATTGCGGACATTACGGACGTGGGAGATGCTCGGGGATGACCGAGGTACCACAGCGAGTTCCCAACTTCTTCCTCCACTCCGTTCGGTATGATGTTGGGTCGTTGGTCGTGACGCTCGCCGTGGACGGCGATCCACATTTCGAGGTTCAGTTTGATCCACCCAGAGCCTTCCGCTCATATGCCGAAAGCGACTTCTGGCAATATCTACAAGCCTACGAAGGTGAACCAATGCTCAGCACACCCGAGGGTGGGATGGGCGTCTTCATGAGCGAGAACGCGCCTTATGTTGAGGAGTATCGAAAACACGTTCGCTCCTCGGAGCCCGAACCGACCTTTTCTTGCTTGATTGCGACCGCGCAGGAATGCGTTGAGGTGGTCTGTTTTGAGAGGCCGACGATCCGCTTCCTCTAGAGTCCGCTAACCGCCCCCACGCGACAGTCTGCTCCCGACCCAAAGCGGACGTCCCAGTCAGGCCGCCCACGTCTCCATTTCGTGGAGTGCCCTGAGAGCGGGATAATCCCGCTTCTCTGGAAAACGGTCCCGATAATACGCGGCCCAATAGCTCGTTGCCTGCGCGCGGATCGCGCGAACGGCTGTCCGGTTTTCACGGACGAAGTTTGCATACAGAGCCTGATCGAAACCCGGGACAGCCTCAGCGATGACATCGGCGATCTCGACGACATAGTCGCCCAGTAGTGCCGCGACGAAGGGAGGTGCCCGTTCGGATTTGATGTTCACAATCGCCTTAGCTGCGCGCTGGCGTAGAAAGCCGTCAGTTGCACGCGAGACTAGACACAGGGCCGGCGGAGGCAGGCTGGAAAGCCACCCCTCCTCTGACGGCGGGTTCTGGAAGTGAAGGCGGGTGGGTAGTTGAACGCTCTGTCCCAGAACGTCGAACCCCGTTGATCGCTGACGGCAGGTGTCGTCCACCCACGACTGTAGACAACGAATGGCCTCCTCAGCCGCGTCCCGGTTGATTACCGGAAAGGCAGCCCGTGCTGCGTCTACGAACGTCTTAGGAGAATATCGGTCCATGCAGGACCACCCTAATGCGCCTTGCTCGACGGCAGCAAACGGCCTTTGCGCGACTGGCGGCTCCCGACCCATAGCCGACACCTTGGCCCATGGGCTATTCAAACTAAGGACCATTGCTGCCCAGAGGCACATCGTGAACTCGCACGGCTCGAAACACCGGCACGCAGCGAGGACCAAGTTCCTCGCGACCCTCGGCGTGGTGGGCACGATCCTGATCGTCAGCTTTCTGACGCCCCACTGGTTTTTCAGCAATCCGATGGATCGGGAGGTCGGGTTTTCGATCTATTTGCCCCTGCCTGTCGCGATCTCGGTTCTTTGCGCTCTGGTTCTCCGGAGACTACCTCCGGAGTGGGTGTGGCTACTCGCTTGGCTGATTTCGGTGTCGATTTATGCGGGCTGTTGGATTGCTTGGCGCGGGGTGACTTCAACGTTGGGAATAGGGCTGGGGTTCACTTTCCTCGCCTACCTGCCTGTGACTGGCGCGGCGGCGATGTTGGCCCGGAGTGTCATGCGAGGACGCAGCCGACAGGGTTAGCTTCGGACCAGCGTCCAACGTCCGCTTCCCCCCCGTAGCGGACTCCAGGAGTGTCTGCTTTCGGGCGACCAGATGAGCCCGCCCCCTTCATTCCGAAAAGCGGACTCTCCTTAGGTCTGCTTTGAGTCAGACGCGGCGGTTCGGGAGCAATCTCCGAGATGCGCCAGTTAGCGACATTGGCTGACGTCCGGATAGCGGACATCCCAATCGTAGTTGATCCAGAATCACCTGTATTCGTTCCGTGCCCGCCGCGCCTTTCGCAGCGCTTCAAGTGCGGGCTCCAGTCGCGCGTTGTACGGTGCGTACTTTCGTGAAGCGATGAGAGTTGGCGTCAGCCGAACTTGGCCATCCCCGCCGTCTTGGTGCCTGATTGCGGGCTCTGTCGGAAAGACCGACTGCAAGGCACCGGCCGTGTGACGTTCCCGGCCGCCTAGGGCAAAACACAGCGCAGTGTGAATCCGCTCATCGAGGTAGCGTTTGACTTTGGCTGACTTGATGATTGTGACAGGCGGGGACGGGGCACTCCAGGTTAGCAGGATCGTCCTGCGATCCCGCATATGTGGGCGACACGAAGATCCCAATGCATTGCGCAGGCGATCAAGCCATCCGGACGTTTCCGGCAGATCCTGATTAAGGTAGAGAAAGAGCCCGGTAGCCTGTCCATAGGATTGTTGGCCCTGTCGGTGCCGATGCAGCCACTTCTGCACCCCCGTACGAACTCGGATTTCTTCCTGCTGAAAGCTCTCGTCGTTCCGTCGGGAATGCCACTCGCCACAGAAGTCGGTCGCGGGCCGACCATCGCAACCGTGTTCAAAGCCCGCGGCGAGTCCGCCGACCTCCACCAATGACACTTGGTCAACCAATAGCCCCTCCGTGTGACTGAGGATAAAGGCGTAAAAATCGGCGGGGTCCTGGTCCAGGACGACGAGGTAGTTGGCGACGGCCCCCTCTCGACTGAGGACGTAGTGAGCGTCCGGGAAGATTCGCTGCTCCAAGTCGTCGAGATCGGTCTCGACGTGATCGAGATTTATCCGGCTTCGCAGGTGAAGTAGGAAGATGGACATGGGTCCTCCCATCAAGCGAGATGATAGCTGGAACACAACAAGAACGCAATATATGGGGCAGGTTTCCCGGCGGTGCGCCACATTTAGTAGCCGCTTTCCGACAACCGGACTTACTCAAGAACATGCGCCAAACGGGCCCAGTCAGCGGCCTGCGCACCTGGAGCGAAAGGAACCATCTCGCAGCCTTCCGCCTCCGGGCGATCCAGCCATCCGCCCCGGGGCTGCCGCCACGCGGCCAATCGCCACCGCCCCTGCTCCGGCGCAGCGATCGCCATGACAGCGTCCGCCGTCTTGCGGCCGAGCTTGCGCAGGGTCTTGCGGTCGAGGGCGCTCATCGCCGCTATGCCATCGGGGTGAGTGTGCCAGTCGCCAAGATAGTCAAGGTCGCCCCCGGACAGAGCGAACAGTCGGTCGATGGCGGCGATCTGCCAAGCATCGTGAGGGATGAACATATGATGGCCATGCAGGGCGCGGGGCCCCGGGCCCAGGGCGGCCGCGACGACGCGATCGCCCCCGCTGCGCCAGCCCACCAGCACGCCTCCGGTTTCGAGGGGCGCGAACGCGTCGGCGAGCCGCGTGATCTCGTCTAGCACCGGTTCTGCGATCCAAAGCCTCATCGGGCGCAGCCGCAGCGGGGATGGGACGGAATGTCCGAAACCGTCCAGCGGGGCGCGGCCCGCCGCCCGTTAATCTCAAGGTCGACGACCCCAAGACCGTTGCCGCCGCGGGGGTAGAGGTCCGGAACGAGGGCGCCCAAGGCGGTCCGGACCATCTCCATCGACACCTCCTGAAGGTCGAAGGCCCCGCCGGTGAAGGTCGGCTGATTGCAGCCGACGGGCGTCAGAACGCCAGCCGGGTCCTCCACAGGCTCAGGCAGCGTTCCATCGGTCCAGTGTTCGCCCAGACATCCCCGGCACGCGGATCCATCGACGTCGAACCGCGCGACGACTCCGCCCACCGCTCCTTGGGTGGCGTGTCCGAAGATATACGGCCTACCGTGCCTGCGGCAGAACCACTGCAGGAACATCTGACACTCCACCGAGGCGGTGGCGTCGAGCACGACATCGGCCGCCAGCACCCGTTCGCGCAGCCATTCCAGCGGATGTCCGCCAAGTTCGCGCACATAGTCGGGATTGTTCAGAGCGCCGCCGACCCGGCCCAAGTAACCGTGCACCTGGCTCATCGGATAGTGGCGCATGGCGTGATCGGCCAAGGCGTGCGCCTTGGGGCGTCCCCAGTATTCCCGGCCCAAGGCCCAGCGGACGCTGTTGCCGGGTTCGACGCAATCCCCGTCCGTGACGTCGAGCCGCCCCAGGCCGGCCCGCACCAGTTCGAGCGCGACGAAGCCGCCGATCGCCCCGGCACCGACGAGCAAGGCCTGCTTCACGCGCAGACCGGCGGATACCGGTGATCGCGCGAGCAGATCGGGCGCGATCCTGTGGCCGCGCAGGAGAGCGAGCTTGGCATCCGGGCCCCGGAACAAAAACAGACAGGCGGGCCCTTGGCGGCCGTACTCCACCTCCTCGTCGAAGAGGATGACGGTCAACTCAGGCGTTCCGGGTGCTTTCGCCGTCCCCCCGCGCGACGCCTTGGACCTCGGTCCCGTCTCGTCGCGGGCGATGATGGCGGCTGCCTGCTTCGCCAGGCTCTCGAGATCGGCGGTCGCCTGCGGCCGCAGGCGCACCCAACGGCCGGCGGCTGCGGAAACGGGGCTCGTCTCCGGCCACGGCTCGAAGGGGTTCGCCATCCACAGGCCACGAGTGGGCTTCAGGGTTCTGAGAATGATCTCGACGCCGCCGGTGGGCCGGTCGCGAACTGTAAAGCCGGCCGGGCCCCAATCGCCCGACGGCACCCGGATGTCCGCATCATAGAGCACGACCGAGTCCCGATCACACTGGTGCGAGAAATAGGTGGTGAGCGGATCGGGGGCGTGTTCTTCAAGCCCCGCCGCCTCTGCGGCCCGCCCGCCCTCATGCGCCCCGGAGGCCTCGATCGCCCGCGGAAGCTGGGCGGCGATCAGGTCAGCGGCCGTCTCTCCGGAAAGCCACTGCCCGGTTTCCTGGGTCAGCAGGCACAGGGTCCCGCTGAAGGGGTCCTGGTGGCGGGACAGTGTGAGATCGGCAGTCGCGACGGAAGGGCGGCCGCAAGGGTGGGTGGGGCAGTAGCCCACTCGCAGGTCCAGCGCGCCCCGCTCCGTCGGCCACCGCACAGCCAGGATCAGGCTGCCGTACTCCTGGAAAAGAATCGAGGCCTCCGCGCCGTGGGCGTCGAAGGCCTCGAGCTCAACCTGGAGCAGCGCCGGGTCGCGACGCCACCAGTCGAGGTCGCTCTCGCGCTGCTCCGGACCAGCCATCGTCAGCCCACTGGCCGATGCGAAGGCGGGTGGCTGGGCGTCGGCGGGCCGTCGGGGCGACCCGGCGTGTGACTGGGAGGACCGGGCGGGACATCCGGGTGTTCCGGATGGTCGGGGCGACCGGGCCCGCCAGGGTTACCGGGGTTGTCCGGGCGGCCCGGATCGTCAGGGCGGCCCGGCTGGTCCGGGCGGTCGGGCTTGTCGTTGTTCGGCATAGGGTCCTCGTTGAGATCCGTGGGGGCAATCGGATCGCGCCAGCGCGCATCCGAACTCGGACCCCCGGGGGAGACCCAGCAGAGAGGATCATCGGGCAAACCACGAATGACGTCAACACAAACTTTACCACGTTTGTGATAATCACATCTTGTTTGCCGCATTGACACCACCCGCGGCGCAAACCAAACATCGAGCCATGATGCCAGACCCCCGATATGAATCGTTCGGCGCCGCAGTTGCCGTCCGCCGCGACCAAATCCGGATGACGCAGGCGCGCTTGGCCGAACGCGTCGGACTCTCCCGGGCCTCAATCGCCAACATCGAGCGGGGTCGCCAGAGCGTTCTCTTGCATCAGGCGATCGACCTCGCGGCTGCTCTGGGGCTTCAGCTCACCGACCTGCTGCCCCCGACAAGGCCGAGCTCCCTCGAAGATCAAGCGTTCGCACTATCCGACGCGGTCAGCCCCGCCGCACGGGCCCAGATCTCAAGCCTGATCGCGAGCGCCGTGGCCGCAGGCAAGCCTCGCTCATGACGCGGCCGGATATCGTTCGCGCTCGGGACGAGGCCCGTGAGGTCGTGACGAACGCCGGCGTCCGCTCCGCACCAGTTCCCGTCGAGCGCATCATACGCGCGAGCGGCGTCGTCCTTCAGCACGCGCCGCTCGCGGACGAACTGTCCGGCATGGCCTTCATCAAGGACGGGGTCGCCATCATCGGCGTCAATGCGCTGCATCATCCGAACCGGCAGCGCTTCACCCTGGCGCACGAGTTCGCCCACCATCGGCTTCACGCCGACATTCTGTCGGCCGAGGTCCATGTGGACCGGAAATTCCCGATGCTCATGCGGGGCCCCCTCGCCAGCCAGGGCGTCGACTGGCGGGAAGTCGAGGCCAATGCCTTCGCCTCGGAACTGCTGATCCCGCAGTTCCTGCTCGAGGGCCTGATCGACGCGGGCGGGATCGACCTCGATGACGACGACAAGATCGACTCCCTCGCCAGACGGTTCCGGGTCAGCGCGTCCATGGTGCGATATCGCCTGATGGCGTGAGGGAGGCCACGATGAGCTTCGTCTTCTACGACACCGAAACGACGGGCCTGAAGAAGGGGTTCGACCAGATCGTCCAGTTCGCGGCCATCCTCACCGACGCCGAGCTCAACGAACTCGATCGCTTCGACCTGCGCTGCCGGATCCAGCCCCACGTGATCCCGCATCCCAAGGCGATGTTGTCGAACCGGCTCTCGATCGAACGGCTCACAGACCCCGCCCTCCCCTCGCACTACGAGATGGTGTGTGACCTCCGTTGGCGACTGGGCCAGTGGGGGAAGGCGATCTATGTCGGCTATAACTCGATCCGCTTCGACGAGGAGATGCTTCGGCACGCTCTGTTCCAGTCCCTTTTTCCCGCCTATTTGACCTCGACGCCTGGTTGCGGCCGCGCCGACGCAATGCACATCGTGCTCGCCGCCTGCGCGGACGCGACGCCCTGCCTGACGCTGGCCGCTGGCGAAAACGGCCGCCCCACCTTCCGCCTCGAGGCCGTGGCCACCGCCAACGGGATCGATCTGGGGCCTGCGCACGACGCCCTGACCGACGCGGAAACGACGCTGGCGCTCTGCCGGCGAGTGGCGGATGGTGCACCGGAAATCTGGAGCCGGTTCATCCGCACGGCCAACAAGACTGCGGTCAACGATCTCGTCGAATCCGAGCCGGTGTTTGTTCTGACCGAGTTTTTCGGCTTCCAAGCCACGCACCGGCACGTCACCTGCGTCGCCCGGGAGACCGGCAATCCCAATGGCCGCCTGTGCTGGGACCTCGGCGTGGATCCCGTTGAGGCTGCGTCACATTCCGAAGACGCGCTGATCGATCTGGTCGCGCGACCGGACGGACCGCTGCGACGTCTGAGGATCAACGCCGGACCGGCGATTGCCATGACTTGGGATGCGCCGCCCGCCTGGAATCCCGGCGACGTCGGGGAGGCCGAGCAGCGGGCCGATTGGCTCCGCGAGAATTCGGATTTTGGGACAAGACTGGCGGCGATTCAGGCGGCGCACTGGGCCTCGCGCGATCCATCGCCCCACGTCGAACTTCAGCTCTACAACGGTTTCCCGGACGACGCCGACCAAGCCTTGATGGCCGACTTTCACAAAGTGGGTAAGGCGGATCGACGACGTCTGATCGACCGCTTTACAGATTCACGCGTTCAAGTCTTCAGTCGCCGCCTATTACATGCGGAATATCGGTCCGCTTTTAGTGAGGCCGACCGCCACGACGCCGATCGCGACTTGGCCGAGCGGCTTCTCGTCGATCGGGGAGGCCCGCTTACGCTGCCTGCTGCCTTGGCATCCGCAAGAGAAAATCTTCTCGCCAACGATGGCGTTCAGGAGCTGATGAGCGGCTACGAGGTTTGGCTGAAGGCGCGCATCGCCAAGGTTCAGCGATACTTGGCGGAACCGGTCTGAGACGAGGGTTAGACTGTCAGAATAGGCGGGGCTCGTAAGGGAATGCGGACTCGCACTACCTCCGCCGAATATCCTACGGAACATCGGACAGCAGACTCTCCTTAGGCCCCAATGGGTCAAGAAGCACCCTAACGACCCAGATCCCCGCCCCGCCCGGCGACCACCTGCGCCAGCCCGTTCGACATCGGCGCCAGCACAATCCGGCTCCCCACCCTCGCGGCGTCTCCCGCCCTCATCCGCGCATAGTGTTCGACCCCGCCCGCATCCTTCACCACCACAAACGGCGCCGCACCGGCCTCGTCGTGAAACCCGCTCTTCACCACCACCCCGCGCACTCGCTCCGTCCCGAGCGGCCGCACCTCCCTCGCCCCCTCCAGCCGTCGCTGGTTCAGCGTCCGGATGATGTCCCGCCGCGCCTGCAGCGTCCTCAGCTTCGTCTCCATCTCCCCGTCGAGCCGGTAGCGCCGCCCTGTCCGAACAGCGAGCCCCAGCCCCTCCAGATGCCGCAGCCGTCCCCGGGTCAGCGCCGCCCAGGCGTCGTTGACGCCCACGCCATCCTCGACCGTCCCGTTCGCATCCGCCGCCGACAGCAGCCGCCGGTCGAAGCCGGTGAACCGGTCCGCCCCGGTCTCCTTCCAGATGCGCCGTTCCGCCTCCACCCGCGACAGATCCCCGAGCCGCTCCTGCGCCACCTCCTGCGCCCGCGCCCGGAAGCCGTAGCCGATATAGTCGCGCGGTATGACCAGGTCCCTTCCATCTCCCCGCCGCCCTCGCACGAGCACATGGGCGTGCGGCTGATCAGTGTCGTAATGGCAGGTCGCCACCCATTTCAGATTCGGCTCTCCCAGATCCGCCGACACCCGCCCCATGACCTCGCGGACATAGCCCTTCAGGTCCTCGATCCGGTCGCCGTGCTCGGGCGAGATGATAAAGCGGAAATGGTGCCGGTCCTCGCTCCAGCCCCCGGTCTCGATCGCCGGCTGGACGCCGTCCGTCTCCCGGTCGAAGAACTCGGGCCGCGCGCCTTCGACCCCGGCCCCCGGGCGTCCGAGATAGCTCACATGCGCCGCCAAAGCCGCCGCCCGCTCGGCACCCTTGCCGATGTGCCGGGACACCAGGGCTTTGACGATGACCCGCTGGCGAACGTCCAGCCGGAAGGCTCTGCCCGAGCGCCCCTGTGCCGCCCTGAGCACCCCTGACCGGTCCCCGAGGGCGAAGGCGCGCGAGCTCGCCAGCCGCCGCATCAGGCCGGTGCGGACGTTGACCCGGTCGGGTTTGAGGGACAGCGGCAGACGCACCTGGACCGCCTCCGGCTCCTGCGTGGCACCCGACGAAAGACGGGACTGGATGGCTTCACGGATCAGCATTCGACGCCTCCGACCAGGCCGCCGACGTCGTCCGAAGACGACAACTCACCGCAAGTCGTCCATCACCCCCGGATGCGCCGCTAACCTATGGACAGGATACAAAAAAGCCGGACCGCCAAACACCCTCTTTTATCTTGCCCTAGGCCCCTTTTCGCAGATTTCCGGACATCACCATCAACCGTTCGCACAGCCGAGCACACCCCGTCATCGCCTCCCCGGTCTATCGATTTGACACCCCCGAAGCGTGGTCCCGGAGCGCAGGGAGCGCCCGGACGACAAACAAAAACCCGCCCGGCCGAAGCCGAGCGGGTCGTTGAGGTCAGTTCCAGGCGATCATGCCGCGCGCGCCTTGATGGAGACGTGCCGCAGCCCGGACTCCATCGCCTTCTGTCCGAGGTTGAGCGCCGGTCCAAACGGCCGGCTGTCCTCCGAACGGGCCCGATCCAGGGAATGGACCAGGGTCAGGCAGCAGGTCGGCTCGAGCGCGATCAGTTCGTCGTTGGCCCGGAAAGGCGCGGCCTTGCCATGGGTGTCGAAATCGGCCCGGGCGAGGATCAGCTTCACCCCCTTCTGCCGGGACCATTTGATCGCCAGCTTCTCCGACCCCTTCGCCCCGGTCGTCGCGAGCGCCATGTCGGGCCACTCCTTCAATGCCCAGTTCAAGGCGTCGAAGATCCGCCCGGCGTCATCCGAGGTGTCGGCCGTCGGCGCGCCCCGGAAGGCGACCACCGGTCCGTCCGGATCGGCGTCCCCCGCCCTGCGGTTCCTGATTGCGCGGATGGCCTGTTTGGCTTCCAGCTGGGCCGCCGTCAGATGCGTGCCCCGCCGGCTGCCACGCCAGGCCGTCCAGACCTCGCCGGTCGCGATGGTCCAGGTTTCGGCGGCGGCGTCCCGGATCAACTCCGTCGCTCGGGTCGCCGTATCCCCGGCCCGGGCCCGGGCCGTCGCTTCCTGAAGCTCGGTGTCGGCCGCCTCCGATCCGTCGAAGTCGCGGTCGAGGCTGCGCATCGTATCGCGCGCCCGGTCCGCACTGCGCTCGATCCGTCCGGCCGCCGAATGGAAGGCGCCGATCAGGGCTTCTCCGAGGATCGTCTGGAAGTCCTCCAGGGCCGTGTCGGAGATCACGTCCACAAGCTCGGTCATGAGCGCGCGCCCGAGCTGGATCAGGGCCTCCTCCGTGGGATGCGGACGGGGATCGCCGAGCGAGGCCGACAGGTCGTCGAAGGCGGAGTCTGATTTGGCGAGGAAGGGTGAGGGAAAGGCTTGCATCGGGAACATCCTTTGAAAGATGTCGAAGCGCCCCATGCGCAACGACCCCGGTTTTGGCCACATCGGGGTCCCCGGCAGTCACCGGAGCGGATAGCCGCTTGGCTGTCCGTGGAGGGGAACGGCGCAGCCGTTGACTTCCGGGGTGGTGTGACAAAATCGGAGGGCGTTGTGTGGGGGCAAGTCCTCGCCCGCCTTCGGGCGAGGACACAACTCGGTGCCGTCGCGCCGATACGGACGACCGGACATCGAACTTCGCCGGACTCGTCGGCGGTCCGCCGCCGACGTCGCACGTCTGGGCATGCATCGATGCCGACACCGACCGGACCCCAACCCCTCGACCACCGGTCCTGGAGCCTTCGACCCCGGCCGAAGACAAAACGGCGACCTCATCGAGGCCGCCGTTGAAACAGTCACTGATTTCTTCACCGCCAAACCGGCCGGAGACCCGCGCCTCAACGCAGCCCCGCGAGCGTCTCCAGGCTCTCCGGCGTCTGTCGCTCGGATCGATAGGCGACAGCCGCGTGCGCGCCGCAGAAGGCCCCCCGCGCGACCGGACGTCCACACAGGCTGAAACCTTCAACCTTCGGGTCGCCATAGGGCCAGCGGCATTCGCAGCGCCGCACCGAGAGGATCGTAGCCAATCCATGGTCAGGGAGCGACGTCGATGCCGCCCGCAAAACGGCCGTGGTTAACGGGCGACGGTCCCTGCGCCGTGCGACGCGCGGGACGACGGCTTTCGGCGGAGGCGGGCGGCCCGCAGACAGGCCCAGTCTGTAGACCTTGCCGAGGACGGCGCTACGGGTGATGCCGTGGTCCAGTTCGCGCGCGATCCGGGCCGCGCTCCGGCCTGCGATCCAAAGGGTTCTGAGGCGGTCGATACGGTCTTCAGTCCAGGCGGAGGCGGTCATGGCGGAACTCCGGTGCCAACGAGCCCCATCGGCTCGCCCCCGTTCGCCCTCGCCTTCTCCTCCGGCTTCGCACAGGAAAACGGCCCGACGCACGTGCGCCGGGCCGTTCCGTCTCTCTCGCCGTCCAGTCAGAACGGGATGTCGTCATTCAGATCATAGCCGCTCGCCGGCTCCTGCACCTGCCCTTCGGCGGGACTGTCGTCCACCGGGGGTCGGGTGCGCCGGTTCTTCAGCCGGATGTCGCCGACGATCAGGCGCAGGTCGTAGTGTTCGACCCCGTTCTTGCCGGTCCAGGTGTCATTCTCGACATGACCCTGGATGACGACGCGGCTGCCCTTGCGGGCGTAGGCCTCGATGTATTTCTCGGTGGTCGCCTCGTTGAAGCAGATGCAGTTGAAGCCGGTGGTGCGTTCGCCGGGCGTGCCGTCAGCCTTGCGAAAACGGGTGGTCTCCAGCACGCGAAAGCTCGCGCGCTTCTTGCCTGAGCCCTGGGCCGACAGGATGGACGGGTCGGCGGCCAGATAGCCTTCGAGAGTGAGGGTCTGCATGGTCAGTCTCCTTGAAATTGAAGCTTGCGGGAAATGAAGGGTCGCGAGGTCAGGCGGCGGCGCGGCCGTCTTCGGACGCCTCGAGCCCTGCGGCCTCGCGGTCCTCGGCCCAGTCGAGGACGGTCAGCCGGTTCACCACCAGTTCCTTGGCGGTGCGTTCGGTCCCGTCCTTGGCCGCATAGGCCGTATCGATGAAGGCGCCGACGACGACGGCTTCGCAGCCCTGGGCCAGACCGCGGGCGATGACCTTCTCATTGAGGCCCCTGGACCAGCTGACGCAATTGACCCCGACGAGCCGGTCCTTGCCGGCGGCGTCGACGCCGCGTTTCTCGAGCAGCCGGAACACCGCCTTGGCGAAGTCCGGGCTGATCTGGGGGTCGGCCGCCAGTCGGCCGGTGAACACCATGGTCTGCATGTCAGTCTCCTGTTGATCCGAAGCGCCGGCGAGCCGATCTCCCCGATCCCGCTTCACCCTCATCCTCCCTTCCTCCCGTCTCCCTCCTGACCGGACGGGGCCTTCGCCCCGTTCGGCCGATCTCAGGCCGCCGCGCCGTCAAGGACCGACTGCACCGGATGGCGACGCAACACGGCTTCCAGGACGCGGGGCCGGTCGACCGGGATGAAGACCCTGGGCGTGAAGGCGATGATCTCCACGAAGCACCCGAGTGCGACCAGGGCGTCGCGATCGGTCCGGCCCCCGACCACTTCAATCCGCCAGCGATCCATCACCCGGGCCCGTTTCAACCAAAGGCCACCGTCCAGGCAGAGCTGGACGCGGCTGTCGAGGAGGCTGGCGGCGGTCCTGGCGCCGTCCGCCCAGGCGTCGCCGATGTCGCCGAGGCCCAGGCTCGCCTTGAGCGCCCGGGCCTGGGTCTCGTCCAGGACCCGCCCTAGCCAGCGTCGGCCGTCGGGCGCCCGAACCCGACGCACCGAACACCCGCGCGCCGGCAACCGGCCCCAGATCGGCAGCAGCAGGCCGGTCGCCAGCGTGAGCTCACGCCTCAGCCAGGGATCGGTTCCCGCGACCTCCTCATCCCAGACCCGGCGCCATTCGTCGATCACCGCCGGCTTCCAGGCGGATTCCTCGAACGTCTTCTCCGACAGGGTCTGGCGTCCATCGGGCCGGATCAGACGGACGGCCGCCACGAGCCGGTCTTCGTCCGTGGCGGTGGTCAGGCCCAGCTCAGCGATCGCCGCCCGTCCGGATTTTGCGTTCACGACCAGCTGATGAGCGATGTCGGCGGCCCGGGCCAACGCGTCGTCAGAGCGCAGGATGTCTCGACGAACCCTGAGCGAAAAGGTCACCAGGGCGGTCTCGGCCCCCGTCGAGACGTCGGTCCGTATGGTTTCCTGGTCCAGAACCTCCAGTTCCCCGGCCTCGATGTCCTCAAGGCCCCGGTCCAGATCACCTGACGCGGCCGCGCGCTCGAGGATGCCCGAGAGGATGCGATCGAAATCCTCGAACAGGGCGTTCTGGTCGGCGATCCGCAGCGCCAGCAGCCGGTTCAGGAAGGTGTGGATCGGCGGCAGGTCGTCGGAGGGTTTGAGGCCGCCGTCCGCATCGAGCAGTTTGAGCCCCGTCCTGGTCATGAAGGTCTCGAGCGTCATCGAGGCGAGCTCACCGAAGGCCAGGGCACCGTAGAAGACGAGAAGGGCCCTGCGCGCCCACGGGCTCTCCAGATTGTCCTCCGCCCGGAACAGGCCCGCGCCGGCCGTCCGGCGCTCGCCGCGCGTCAGGGCACCGAGTGTGTCCAGCCGGCGCGCTATGGTCGAGGTGAAGCGCTTCTCGCCCTGGATGTCGGTCGTGACCGGCCGGAACAGCGGGGCCGAGGCCTGGTGGGTACGGTGGCTGCGGCCGAGACCCTGAATGGCGGCGTCCGCGCGCCAGCCCGGTTCAACCAGATAATGGACCCGGCGCTGCCGGTTCGCCGCCGCCAGGTCCGAATGATAGCTGCGTCCGGTGCCTCCGGCGTCGGAGAAGATCAGCACCCGCTTGCGCCCCTCCATGAAGGCGTCCGTTTCGGCGCGGGCCGCCGCGGCGCCGCGCCGTTCGACGATGCGTCGGCCGTCACGCACGACCACCCGCCGCGACCGCCCCGTAATCTCGGCGACGGCGTCGGTGCCGAAGGCGTCCAGCAGGGCATCGAGCACGCCCGGCACGGCGGGCAGACAGGCCATTCGCTCGATCAGGACCTGGCGACGGGCGAGGGCTTCCTGACTGACCGCGGGCCGGCCGCCGTCCATGACGGGGACCATGGTGACGTTGCCGTCCCTGTCCTCGATCGCCTCCATCAGATGGACCGGAAAGGCCTCACGCAGATAGTCGAGAACATATTCGCGCGGGGTGAGGTCGATGGAGAGGTTGTTCCATTCCTCCGGCGGAATGGACGAAAGTCTGCGCTCCATCACCGCCTCATTGGTCGAGACGATCTGGACCACAGCGGAGCGATCCGAGGCGAGGTCATCGCGGATGGCGGCGACCAGGCTCGGCGCCTTGAGGCCGGCGAGCAGGTGACCGAAGAAGCGCAGCTTGGCGCCCTCGAAGGCGGAGTGGGCGGCCGAGGCGGCCTGGCCGCTCCTGGCCTTCCCCTCGTCGTCATTGACGCCGACCGCCTTCAGGGCCTCGCCGAGATTGGCGTGGATCAGCTGGAAGGCGTCGGCCCAGGCGTCCCAGACGGCGATGTCGTCGGGGGTCAGGGGATGGACGAGCGGCTCGTATTCGACCCCCTCGAACGACAGGCTGCGCGCCACATAGAGCCCCAGCGCCTTGAGTTCGCGTGCCACCAGCTCCATCGCCGCGACCCCGCCCCGGTCCATGGCCTCCAGAAAATCCGCCCGCGATATGAAGGGGGCCTCCGGTCCGCCCCACAGACCGAGGCGCGCGGCATAGGCGAGGTTCTCGGCGGTGGTGGCACCGGTCGCCGAGACATAGAGAACCCGCGCGTCCGGCGCCCGGTTCTGCAGAGCCAGGCCGGCCATGCCCTGAAGCGAAGCCTTCTTCGCTCCCCGCGCGCCCTTGCCCCCGCCGGCGGCGTTGGCCATCGCATGGGCCTCGTCGAAGGCGATGACGCCGTCGAAGTCCGCGCCCAGCCAGGCGATGATCTGGTCGAGCCGGGATTGGCGGTCACCCCGGGCCGGCTGGCGCAGCGTGGCGTAGGTGGCGAACAGGACGCCCCGGTCGAGCCGGATGGCGTCCCCCTGTTTCCAGCTCGACAGCGGCACGATGTCGTGGGCGCTTCCGCCGATCGCGGCCCAGTCGCGCCGCGCATCCTCGAGCAAGGCGTCGTTTCGGGACAGCCACAGCGCCCGGACCCGTCCCTGGCACATATTGTCGGCGATGACGGCCGCGATCTGGCGACCCTTGCCGCATCCCGTGCCGTCGCCGAGAAAGAAGCCGCGTCGCAGCCGGACGGCGTCCGCCCGGTCCCCGGAGACAAGCACCATCTGGTGCGGGACCTGATCCGGCCGCCACCATCCGGGCAGATGCGCGGCGTGCGCCTCCCCGGCATGGATCACCATCTCGGTCTGGGCGTCCGAGATCCGCCCCTCGTCACGGATGGCCGGCGGCAGAACCGGTCGATAGGTCGGTGCCGGCGGGGCCACCGACGCCATGGGCCCGGACTCGACCAGGGGCGACGGATGCGGACGCGGCGCGGGCAGGATGATCCGCCCCAGGGCGTGGGCCTGGTAGAGCCCGACATCGCGCCCCTCGCCGGTCCAGGTCTGCACATCATAGGCCAGGGGCGCCGCCCCCGCGAGGAAGGCCAGGCGGCCCGAGGGCAGGGCCAGGCCCCGCGCGCGCGGCCCCAGCAGGGCGGCGGTCGCCACAGGCAGGCGCGTCCGCGGTCTGGCACCGACCCTTGGCGCAAGCGCTCCGATCCTCCGCGCCGCGTCCTGCAGATCGTCAGGTCTCTGAAGCGGCACCGCGGCGGCGTCGCCCTCGGTCCGGTCGATCACCAGCAGGCCCGTCTCCACCGAGGTCCCGTGTTTTGCGAAGGCATGAGGTGGAAGGGCGATGCGTCCCACGGCGCGTCCCGGCTCACCGAAGCGGCGAAGCAGGCCGGCGTCCTCCAGGGCGGTCAGGGGGACGATCGCGGCCAACCGGCCATGGTCGGCCAGGGCCTTGAAGGCCGCTGACAGATGGTCGCCGAGATCCGAGAAAGGCGGATTGCACACCACCACGTCGAACCCGCCCGCGCCCGTGGACAGGTCATGGATATGGCGTCCGTCATGGCGGGTCCGGTCGGCGTCGGGGAACAGACCGTCAAGCAGATCGGCGCGCCCCGGCGCGATTTCGTTCAGGCTCATATGTCCGCCGCAGGCCTCGGCGACCGCGGCGAGCAGACCGGTGCCGGCCGACGGCTCCAGGATTCGGTCTCCGGGACGGACCCGGGCGGCCAGGACCGCGAGCGCGGCCAGATGCGGCGGGGTGGAGAACTGATCCAGCGCGACCTGCGCCTCGCTGCGTCGGGTCTGGGTCAGTCCCAACGCCGAAACGGCCGCCAGAAGGGCGGCGATCTCCGCCGGCGCATCTTCCAGACGTCCGACCTGGGGTGCCAGACGCCGGACCTGCAGGACCGTCGCCGCCTCGATCGCGTCATAGGCGTCACGCCAGGACCAGGCCCCCTCCGCGTCGGACGCGCCGAATGTGGTGGTCATGACGGCGGCCACCAGCCGGCGGTCGAGCGGACATGATCGCGCCAGATGGGCCGCCAGCGCCCGGGCGGCGGCGAGGATATTGGCGGCGGCGTCACCGGTGGCCGGGTCATCGAACAGGGACAGGGTGGGGGTCAAGGACATGGGATCAACTCCGACAGCCTGGAGCGGAGGGCACCTCCCTCCCGGTCCCGCAGGCTCATCCCCGCCCGCCCTTCCCTCGCCTTTCCCCGGACCAGCTTCCGGACACGACAACGCCGCCCCGGCGCGAACCGGGGCGGCGTCCTCGAAACGGATCGGTGGTCAGGCGGCGGCGGATCCGAGCGCGGCCTCGCCCGCCGGAGTGACGGTGAAGGCCCCGGTGCCGTCATCGTCATCAAGGGCGGGGTCGTCCACGCCGATGTCTTCGTCCGTCGTCACCTGATCCTCGTTCGGCAACGGACCCGTCCAGGAGAGGCCCGCCGGTGCCCAGATCCGCGACGCGGCCTGTTCGGCGACCCAGTCGACCAGTTCGGTCTTCTTCAGGGACCGCGCCCGCTCATCATCGGCACCCATGCTCTCGAGCATCCCCAGCAGCAGCGATTTGGAGTGGGCCTGAAGGAACGCCACGTCCGGCGTCCAGTGGAGGGTGATGTCCGCCGCGCACAGGGCGGCCAGCTCCGCCGCCTCCATCCGGGCGCTGCGCCGGATCAGGCTCGTGCGCGTCTCGCGCACGTCGAGACTGATCGCGGTCAGTTCGGCCAGCAGTCCCATCTTCTCGCCGTGCGGCAGGGCATGGACCCAGGCGATGACCGTCGCACCCGACGCCTGCCAGGCCGCGCGACGGTCGTCGAGCCGCTGGCGCACCTCGCCGTCCAGGGCCTCGATCACCCGCCCGTCCACCGGATCGAAGCCGGTGGCGAGGATGGCCAGGGCTGAGTCGGAGCGCGTCACATGGGCGCGCAGAACCAGGAGGGTGAACAGGCGCGCGACCAGGGCCGTCAGCGCCGCGCCCGGATCATCGGCCAGGGCGCGGACCAGGCCGCGCGTGGCCACGTCGGTGCGTACGGTGTGCAGGGCATGGTTGACCCCGTCGGTATCGGGCTCGGGTGCCGGGGCCTCCGGAGCGACATAGACCGGCGGAGCCGACACCCGGTCGGATAGATCGCCGTCGGGCAATCCGGCGTCCTCCATCTCCGGTTCCTCGGGCGTATAACAACGCACATCGACGCCCGTGCCGGCGGCGGGCCACATCACCATGGTTGTCACCACCCGCCCGCCGCACCCCGTCTGGTCCGCCGTCACCCGCGCGCGGATCATGTCGACGATCGCGGCGTCAACGGCCTCAGGGTCGCAGGCCTCGGCCAGGGTCTGCCGGACCGCGTCCGCTCGCGCGTTGAACACCTCCCGCTGGGCCCGGTAGCGCGCCATGTCGTCGGCCGGGAGCTGGCCGCCGTAGACATAGCCCAGCGCCTCAAGGTCGTCCGGGAGGTCCGGTTCGGGTCCGGCGGTGACATGCACCGCGATCCCGTCGGCCTCGAATACGGCGGCGATGGCGCGCGCCCGCCGCATCCAAAGATCGGTCAGTATCTCCGGATCGAGCAATACGGGTGCCCGCTCTCCGAACAGATCCGTCTCTGTGCGCCCGCCCGCCTCGGCATAGCGGACCGGATCGACAAGGGCGCAGCGCCGGTCCCGGCCGGTGACACGCCCTTCGTCGAGCCGTTCGGTGATCCGCCAGTCCTGGAATCCATGGCCGTCAAGCGCCGCTTCCGCGAGCTCGGCCTGTTCGGCGGTGTCTGGCAGACGGGCCAGCAGCCTGGCCTGTTTGAGGGTCATCCGCCCGGCCTTCAGCGCCGAAAGGGCAGCGGCGGGGAGTCCGGCAAGGGCGGCCAGGCGTTTGATGTCGATCTCGGCGTAGCCCAGGGCCCGGGCGATCACGGACACGGTCAGCTTTGATTTCAGCATCCGGCCGATGGCGGCGATGATGTCGGCGACATGGACGGGCACGGCGGTGTTGGTGAGCAGGACGGCCGCCGCCTGGCGAGCCGGATCCGTTTCGACATAGACGGTGACGGGATAATCCGCGTCGATCTCGCCCGCGTCCAGCAACAGACCCAGGGCCAGTCGCCGGCGACGCCCGTCCAGCGCCATCCAGGGCTGCTCCTTCCTGCCCCGCCCGGGCCGGACGGTGAGGCGCTGCAGCTGGCCGGCGGCCTTCAATGTGGCGGCCAGGGTCGGGATGTCGTCATCCGGCGGCTCGTTGAAGCGCAGATTCTCGTGCGCGATGCCGATGTCACCGAGACGCACGGTACGCTCGTCGCGATCGGGGATCGCAGCCGGAGTCGTATCAACAACAAGGTCGGTCATGAGGGCTCTCCCGCCGGGCTTGGAGGACCATCCCCGCCGCTCCGGCACCCGTCCGCTCCCTCACTCCTTCCCTTTGGCCGCGGCGACGGCCACCTCGTTCCAGTCCCCGAACGGCGGGTCGGGACACTGTATCCGGACCGCGACACCGAGGGCCGCAACGCGGCGTCCAAGCCGCGCCGCCGCCCGTTCGCCGGCGGCCCCGCGGTCGGCCGCGATCAGCAGGCGATGCACGGTCGCCGGGGGTGTCCAGCCGGCGAGGTTGTTGGCGGCCATCAGGGACCAGCCCGGAAGCTGGAACCGATCCATCGCGGACAGGGTCGTCACGATCCCCTCCGCGACGAGCATTTCCGGGGCGGCCGGGGCCAGACGAACCGCGGCTCCTGTCGGTACCTGACCGACCGTCTTGCGCGTCAGCCGGATACCCGAGGCAACATGGCCGTTCATATCGAGATAGGTCAGTTCAACCGCCGTCAGGCGGTCTGTTTCATCACTGATCCGTGCGACAAGCGCCGGACGGCCGCGTCCGCGCGGGCGATAGACAGAAACCGGTGCCTGCGGATGGAATGCCAGGCTCCGGGCGTCGCCAACACCCTGAACGGCGCGAAGACGCAGGTGGCGATCCGCGGCGTCGCCTGTGTGGATGGGGCGACAGCCGGCCCAGAGATCTGCAGCGGTCCGGAGACGAACACCGGAGTCCGGACGCGGTGCCGCCGACACCGTTCGACCGCCACCGCTCAAACGTCCGGCGTCATCGATCAGACCCAGGTCCCGCAGACGATCCCGAACGGTCCGCCAATCCGACCCGCCGAACACGTGAATGACGACCCGCTCATCCGTCAACACCAGCGAAACCGAACGGTCCCGGACACTATGTCCGGGGGCCCGGACATTGGCCCGCAGCCCATTGGCATAGAGGTCGCCGCCCAGGGCGGCGACGATGCGGTGCAAGGTCATGGCCGTCTCAGATCAGGCCCAGGGCCTTGAAACTGGCCGTTCCTTCCCGGCCGACAACCAGATGGTCATGGACCTGGAGATTGAAGACCCGCGCCGCCTCCACGATCTGGCGCGTCATCTCGATGTCAGCCTGCGACGGCGTCGGATCGCCGGAAGGATGATTGTGGACCAGGATCAGGGCCGAGGCCGAAAGCTCAAGGGCGCGGCGAACCACTTCGCGGGGATAGACCGGGGCGTGGTCCACGGTGCCGTGCGCGACCAGTTCGTCCCGGAGCAGGTTGTTGCGCCGGTCCAGAAACAGGGTCCTGAACTGTTCGCGGGGCTCATGCGCAAGCGCCGTCCGGACATAGGCGACGAGCGCCGTCCAGGAGGCGATCACGGGGCGACGGCAGGTTTCATCGCGCGCCAGACGGATCGCCAGTTCACGCAGAAGCTTGAGATCGGACAGGGCGACCGGATCGAGGCCGGGCGCGCGCGCCAGTTCACCGGGTTCGGCGGCGACGATAGCACCCAGTCCCGCGAACCGCTCCAGCAGGGCTGCGGCGAGCCGATCCGTTATGTTGCCGGATTCACCGTCGCCCCCGTGAACCGCCCGTCTCAACATCAAACCCAGAAGGGCCTGATCATCGAGGGCCGCGTGAACGACGGCCGGCGGCACCGGCGAGCGACTGTGCGGGTCCGGGCCCCAGGCCCGGGTCGGGGTCGGTCTCATGGCGATCTCCTTCTCCGCTCCACCATGGAGCACCCGCCGTCCCGCCTTCCTTTCCCTCCAGCGCGGACTTTCGGCGAGTCCGCTCGCTCACGGGGGCCACGCCCCGGGAGATGACACGGCTCGCGATCAGCACCGCAGTCCCGCTGTGTCAGACGCCGCAAACGCTGACGCTGGCGGGTGCCCGCCCTCACCCCAGCCAAGGCCTTCCTCGGACGAGAGTGATCGTGGCCACCGCCATCCGGGCTGCGCGACGTCCGCCGTGGGAACCCTCGATTGCCTCTTGAGCCAAAGGCGTCGAAGAGTAGGGGCCTGCACTCCCGAAACGGCGAGGTTACGATCATGATTACCGTCAGAGCGCTATTCGCCCTTGTCTTGACCCTCTCGATGATCGCGGGCGCTCCGGCGCTGGCGCACGATCCCGTTCCGAGGGTAGCGGGACACGCCATCGACGACGTCCAGGAAGAGGCGGTCGAGGCCGCCCGCGTCGTGGACGCCTTCCATACCGCGCTCGAACACGGAGACACGGAAGGCACCCTCGCCTTGCTGGCCGAGGACGTCCTGATTTTCGAGAGCGGTGACGCGGAGCGATCCAGAGACGAATATGCCGAGCATCATCTGGCCGCCGACGCGGCCTTCTCCGCCGCGGTGCCGGGCATCCGCTCCCGGCGCGTGGCGCGCGCCGATGGCGACAGCGCCTGGGTCGCCAGCGAGAGCCGGACGACCGGTGCGTTTAACGGCCGGCCGGTCGATAGCCTCACGGTTGAGACGATGGTTCTCCGGCGCGAGGCCGATGGCTGGCGGATCACGCACATCCATTGGTCCTCTCACGCGGCCCGTTGATGCCGACAGGGGGCGATATGCAGCACGATCATAAGGACAGCGGATACCGAAAGGGCTCGATCACCCTGGGCGGGGCGGTGGCGATGGGCACCGGCGTGATGATAGGGGCCGGCATCTTCGCTCTGACGGGCCAGGTCGCGCAGCTGGCCGGGCCGCTCTTTCCACTCGCCTTCATCGCGGGCGCGATCGTCACCAGTTTCAGTGCCTACAGCTACGTGAAGATGTCGAACGCCTGGCCCTCGGCGGGCGGAATCGGGATGATCCTGCAGAAATGCTACGGCCCAGGCGCGGTCGCCGCCGGCGCGGCGCTGTTGATGGCGCTCAGCATGATCATCGCCGAGAGCCTCGTGGCCCGGACCTTCGCCACCTATGTCCTGCGGCCCTTCGATATTGCCGGCGGTCCACTGGTGCCGATCCTCGCCGTCGCCGTGATCATGTTCGCCTTCCTCGTCAACATCGCAGGCAACCAGTCGGTCGGACGCTTCTCGTTGGTCATGGCGGCCATCAAGGTCGGCGGCATCGCGCTGTTCGGCATCACCGCCCTCTGGGCCAGCGGCTTCCAGTTCGCCGCGGCATCGGAGACCATGCCGGACGCGACGCCGGTGGGCTTCATCGCATCGATGGCGCTGGCGATCCTTGCCTTCAAGGGCTTCACCACCATCACCAACAGCGGAGCCGAGGTCACTGACCCGCACAAAAATGTCGGCCGGGCGATCATGATTTCGATCGCGCTCTGTGTCCTCGTTTATCTGCTCGTGGCCTTCGGCGTGGGATCGAGCCTGACCATCGACCAGATCGTCGCCGCCCGGGACTATTCCCTAGCGGAAGCGGCCCGACCGGCGCTCGGCCAGGCGGGATTCTATCTGACGGTCGTTCTGGCTGCGGTCGCGACGGCTTCCGGTGTGCTGGCCAGCGTCTTCGCGGTGTCGCGCATGCTGGCGATGCTGACCGAGATGAAGATGATCCCGCATCGGCATTTCGGCATGCCCAGCAACATTCAACGTCACACATTGGTCTACACCGTGGTCATCGCCTCGATCCTGGCGATCTTTTTTGACCTCGGCCGGATCGCCTCACTGGGGGCCTTTTTCTATCTGGTCATGGACATGACCGTGCACTGGGGCGTGTTTCGTTTCCGCCGCAAGGAGGTCGGTGCCACAGGGGCCGTGATCCTGGCTGCGCTTGCGTTCGATGCCGTGGTGCTTGCGGCCTTCACGGCCATGAAGCTGAAAAGCGATCCAACCATTGTACTCTATGCAGGCGTCGCCATCGCTGCGGTCTTCGCCTTTGAACGGATGTATCTGTCACGCTGGTTGGCACCGCAGACGGCACCCGATCACTGAGACCGGACCGGGCGATGGCTTAGGCGACCGACCCAAGGCGCGGGGAACAAGGGTTCGAGCGCTGACGCCAACCCTGACAGCCGAACCTGTGCGCCCGGCGGTTCTGGTTGCCTGGCAGGCCCGCGATCCTGCTGCGGCTGGCGTCCGTCGGGTGCCCGACTATTGCGGGCGCAAGGCGGTGACCTCATTGACCCCGTCGTGGACCGAGACTTCAAAGGCGACCCGGTCTCCAACCCTGGCGTCCGCCAGCACAGCCGCCGGCGCGGTGAAGGTCATGGCCATGGCGGGCCAATCCACGGCCGGGATCGCGCCATGATCGATGGTGACGGTGCCGGCCGAGGCGTCGACCGCCGTAATCACGCCTGAGCCGGCTCCCATCATGGCGGCCTGACGGCCCTCCATCGGCATGCCGGACATGTTCGACGCCATCGGCATTTCAGAAGCGGACGTCGGATCGGCCGCAGGCGCTGTTTCGGGCTGGCCGCAAGCGCTCAGGCCGAGGGCGGCGACGGCCGACAGGATCAGGGCATGGTTCATGGTGTTTCTCCTTGGGTCGATGTCAGGACGCGGCGTCTGCGACGCCGCAGCAGCAGATAGCCTGCAGGGATAACGAGCATGGACAGCAAAGGTGCCGTCAGCATGCCGCCGATAACCGGGGCGGCAATGCGGCTCATCACCTCTGAACCGGCCCCGTGGCCGATCAGGATGGGGAACAGACCGGCAAGGATCACCGCCACGGTCATGGCCTTGGGTCGCACCCGCAACAGGGCACCCTCGCGGACGGCGGTCTCGACCGCCGCCGGTTCCGGGTTCGGTCCCCGCTCGTTGAGCGCGGTCTTCAGATAGATCAGCATGACCACCCCGAACTCGGCCGACAGCCCGGCCAGGGCGATGAAGCCGACGCCGGTGGCGACCGACTGGTGATAGCCCAGCAGATACAGCAGCCACACCCCACCGGTCAGGGCGAACGGCAGGGTGGCCATGATCAGGGCCGCCTCGTCGAAGCGTCCGAAGGTCAGATACAGCAGGAAGAAGATGATCAGCAGGGTCGCCGGAACCACAATCTTCAAGCGCTCGGCCGCGCGGGTCAGATATTCGAACTGCCCGGAGTAGGCGATGGTCACCCCCGGGGTCAGCTGGACCTGATCGGCCACCGCCTGCTGCAGATCGCCGACGACCGAGGCCAGATCGCGGCCGCGAACATCGATATAGACCCAGGTAGTGGGGCGCCCGTTCTCGGATTTCAGCATTGGCGGACCATCCGCGACCTGAAGGGTCGCGACCGTCCCGAGGGTGATCTGCTGGCCCGATGGCGTCAGAACCGGCAGGGCGCGAAGCTCCGCCAGGCTGTCACGCATCTCGCGGGGATAACGGACACTGATCGGATAGCGGGCCAGACCCTCGACCGTCTGGCCAATGGTCTCACCCCCGACGGCCCCGGAGACGATGCTCTGAACGTCCGCGATATTCAGGCCGAAGCGCCCGGCCGCCTGTCGATCGATGTCGACATTGACATAGCGCCCCCCCGTCAGCCGTTCGGCCAGGGCCGAGCTGACGCCCGGGACGGTCTTGGCCACCTCGGCGACCTGGGCGGCGATCCGGTCGAGGGCCTGAAGATCGGCACCGGACACCTTGACCCCGATCGGGCTCTTGATGCCGGTGGCCAGCATGTCGATACGGTTGCGGATCGGCGGCACCCAGACATTGGCCAGGCCGGGCACACGCACTGCCGCATCCAGTTCCTCGATCAGCTTGTCCGGCGTCATGCCGGGCCGCCACTGGTCACGCGGCTTGAAGCGGATGATCGTTTCGAACATCACCAGCGGCGCAGGATCGGTCGCCGTATCCGCGCGACCGGCCTTGCCGAACACAGTCTCGACTTCGGGCACGGTGCGGATCATCCGGTCCGTCTGTTGCAGAAGTTCGGACGCCTTGGCCGCCGACAGGCCCGGCAGGGCCGATGGCATATAGAGCAGGTCGCCCTCATCCATCGGTGGCATGAACTCGCCGCCCAGCTGGCTGATCGGCCAGGCCGAGCTGGCGAACACGACCAGGGCGATCAACAGGGTCGCGCGCGGGCGACGCAGGACCCAGTCGAGCGGTGGACGGTAGATATGGGTCAGCCAGCGGTTGATCGGATTGGTCTGCTCGGCCGGAATGCGCCCGCGGATCAGATAGCCCATCAGGACCGGCACCAGGGTGATCGACAGGATCGCCGCCGCCGCCATGGCGTAGCTCTTGGTGAAGGCCAGCGGCGCGAACAGCCGCCCCTCCTGGGCCTGCAGCGTAAAGACCGGAATGAACGACAGGGTGATGATCACCAGGCTCAGAAATAGCGCCGGCCCCACCTCCGCCGCCGCCTCGGTAATCACCCGCCAGCGGGCCTCACCGGCCAGCCGTTCATCGGGATGGTCGTGCTCCCATCGCTCGATATGTTTGTGCGCGTTCTCGATCATGACCACGGCAGCATCGACCATGGCCCCGACGGCGATCGCGATGCCGCCCAGCGACATGATGTTGGCGTTGACGCCCTGTATGCGCATCAGGATGAAGGCCGCGAGCACCCCCAGCGGCAGGGTGATGATGGCGACCAGGGCCGAGCGCGCGTGCCAGAGGAACAGGCCGCAAACCAGGGCGACGACGAAGAACTCCTCAAGCAATTTTGTGCTGAGGTTTTCGATCGCGCGATCGATCAGGTGCGAGCGATCATAAACGGTCACCACCTCGACCCCGGCCGGAAGCCCCGCCTTGAGCGTTTCGAGCCGTTCGCGCACCGCGGTGATCACGGCCTGGGCATTTTCGCCCGACCGCAGGATCACCACCCCGCCGGCCACTTCCCCCTCGCCGTTCAACTCGGCGATGCCGCGACGCATTTCCGGGCCGATCTGGATCGTGGCCACATCGCCCAGCTGAACCGGCACCCCGCCGGCGGCCGTGCGGATCGGCACCGCGCGGAAGTCATCCAACGTGGTCAGATAACCGTTGGCACGGACGATATATTCAGTCTCGGCCAGTTCCAGAACGGAGCCGCCGGCCTCGCCATTGCCCTGCCGGATCGCCGCCACCACCTGCTGGTGGGTCACGCCGTAACCGGCCAGTTTGGCGGGATCGAGCACCACCTGATACTGGCGCACCATGCCGCCGATACTGGCGACCTCGGCCACGCCCGGGACCGTCTTCAGTTCATAGCGCAGGAACCAGTCCTGCAGGCTGCGCAGCTGCGACAGATCATGCTGACCCGTGCGATCGACGAGCGCATATTCATAGACCCAACCGACCCCGGTGGCGTCCGGCCCCAGGGCCGGGCGGGCGGTGTCGGGCAGGCGGTCCTGGACCTGGCTGAGATATTCCAGCACCCGGGAACGCGCCCAGTAGAGGTCGGTGCCGTCCTCGAACAACACATAGACATAGCTGTCGCCGAAGAAGGAATAGCCGCGCACCGTGCGGGCTCCGGGCACCGACAGCATGGTGGTCGCCAGCGGATAGGTGACCTGGTTCTCGACGATCTGCGGCGCCTGGCCGGGATAGGAGGTACGGATGATGACCTGCACGTCCGACAGATCCGGCAAGGCGTCGACCGGTGTGTGGCGCACGGCCCAGAGGCCGCCGGCGACCAGCGCCAGCGCCGCGAGCAGGACGAGGAATCGCCCCTTGACCGAGGCGCGGATGATGGCGGCGATCATCGACCCGCCTCCCGCCGGGTCAGACTGCGGATCGTGGCCTTGCCGTCGACCATGTCGAACCCGAAATCGACCTGACTTCCCGCGGAGATGCCGGCCAGAGGCACCGCGTCCGCCACAGTAAAGGTCATCGTCATGGCCGGCCATTGCAGCGCGGGCACAGGCCCGTGCGCCAGGGTAATCGAACGCCCGTCGATGGCCTGAACCCGGCCGCTTGTCCGGTAGATCTGGGCCGGCGCTGGAGCCGTCGTCGCCGACGGCGCCGCGGCCTGCGCCAGGCTACGCGCGGTGACCCCGGACAGGCTGGCCTCCGAGTCGAACAGGAACTGGCCCGAGGCGACGACACGCTCGCCGTCACGCAGTCCAGCGAGGATTTCCGTCTGTCCGCCGGCCTCGCGCCCGACCCGGACCTCGGCCGGTTGATAACGCCCACCCTCCATGGCGAGCATGACGAGGTTGCGCTGGCCGGTGCGGATCACCGCCTCCGAAGGCACCAGCAGGGCCGGTGTCGAGGACCCGCCGAACGTGATCTGTCCGTACATGCCGGGGCGCAGGCGACCGCCCGGGTTCCGCAGCTCGACCCGCGCGGTCAGGGTCCGGCTGTCGCCGGTGACCTCGGGCAGCAGGGCGGTCAATCGACCCGTCATCCGTTCCCCGGGGAAGGCGGCCAGGGAAACGTCGACCGACCGACCGACCCGGAGTTGACCGGCCAGAGCTTCTGGCACCGCCGCGTTGAGCCACACGGTCGACAGACCGTTGATCTCGGCCAGGGTCAGGCCCGCGGGTACACTCATGCCGGCACGCACGCCCAGGGTGCGGATGGCACCACTGATGGGACTGGTCATGGTCACCGTGGTGCGCGGGCGACCGGTTCGCTCGACCGCGACGATCAGGGACTCCGGCATACCCAACAGAACCAGCCGTTGGCGCGCCGCCAGGATCAGTGCGGCATCGTCCGTGCCACGGACCGCGAGATATTCGATCTGGGCACCGCCCCAGTCCGGAACCAGCAGATCGGCCAGCGGAACGCCGGCAGCGATCACGTCACCGGGCGCGCGCGCATAGACCCGCTGGACAAAGCCGCTGGCCCGCGCCTGCACGATCGCGACATCCCGCTCGTTGTAGTCGACCACCGCGCTGGCGGTCAGATCCCCGTCGAGCGTTCCGGACCGAACCGTGGCGAAGCGGACACCCAGGTTCTGGACCAGGGCTGGATCGATGCGAACGCCCGCCGCCGCGCCCGACTCCTCGTCGGCGTATCGGGGCAACAGTTCCATGTCCATGAACGGTGACTTGCCCGGTTTGTCGAACCTCTGACCCGGGGTCATCGGATCATACCAGTACAGGACCTCACGCTCACCCGCGGAGGCGGCGACGGGATCGGCGTTGCCAGGGCCGAAGCGCGCCAGCGCCAGACCGGCCGCGCCGCCGATTACGATCAGGCCGGCGGCCGCGGCCGCGAGCTTCAGATTCTTGCGTTCAATCCGGATCATTGATCTTGTCCATAAATCAGGGTGAATCGGACGGCGCGGCGCGCCACATCGGCTTCCTTGTCGAGGGCGTCCAGCCGGCCATTGGCCAGGGCGGTGAAGGCGTCCAGCACCTCCATGATCCCCGCGCGACCCGCGCCGTAGCTGGCGGTTTCGAGATCGGCACGCGTCCGCAGATTGGGCAGGACCACGTCGCGGGCCCGAACCCAACGGGTCCGCGCGACGTCATATTCAGCCAGGTCTGCCTGCAGAATCGCCGTCCACTCACGTTCCGCCGCCTCTCGCTCAGCGGAGACCCGTCGGGCGTCGGCGGCGCGGGCCGCGATCACCGGTGCCTGACGACTGCCCTGGAACAGGGGCAGGCTGACACTGGCACCGACGGAGATCAGATCGCCGAACATCGGATCGCGGCGGGCATAGCCGGCCTCGAACGCCCAGTCAGGCCGGCGGGCTGCCCGCGCCAGATCGAGGTCGGCCTCGGCCCGGTCCTGTACAGCGCCATAGGCCCGCAGCGCCGGCAGCCGGGCGAGATCAACGTCGAACACGTCGGGCTCAAGGTCGATAGACGGGGGCGATCCACTGGCGCTTGGCAGCGGATCGCCCGTCCACCGGGACAGGTTCGCCCGCGCCCGAACGACGTCGACCCGCAAGCCGTCACGCCGGTCATCCAGAGCGGCGCGCAGTTCGACTGGCCCCAGGCTCTGCGCCGGTCGGTTCGCGCCCGAGGCGACGCCCGACGGGGCTGCCTCCCACAACGGGTCGAGGGCGGCGAGCACATCGTCCATCTCCACCAGTCGCTGTTCGGCATAAAACAGATCGATCCAGGCTTGGCCGGTCGCGACCTCGACATCCCGTAGGGTGATGCCCTCCCGTGCGCGAGCCACACCGATATCGGCATCGGCAATGCGGCGTTCAGCGCGACGCCGCGCGCGGCTGGGCACGGCCTGTTGCACACCGATCTGGAGTTTGGTCATCTCGATCTCGCCAAACCGCCCGGCTGCGGAGCCCGAAACCGGAAAGCCGTCGAGGCCAAAGCTGAGCCGCGGGTCCGGCAGCCGTCCGGCCGCCTCGGCCGAGGCCTCTGCCGCCTCCACCCCCAAGGCACTGGCGTGGACGGCCGGAGCGTCTGAACGCGCCAGGGCGAGCGCCTGCGTATAGGTCAGGGGTTCAGCACGCGCGGCGCTCGCGGCGGCCAGCGCACAGCTGACCAGGGCCACACGGGCCCAGGTCGGCGCGACAGGACGCGCCCGACCGGTTATGGATTTCAACACGATGAAGCTCCAGACGCACCCACTCCAAAGGAGCGGTGGTCAGCTGTTCGAAAAGGTCCGTCGGTGCCAGGACGCCATACGGACCTGCGAAGGCAGGATCAGGCTTCGGTTTTTGGAGGGGTGCGAGGTGGTGCTGTGACGAATTCGGTCAGACGGACCGCCACGCCGCCGTAGGATGGCGAGGGACCCGAAACGGGTCGGTCCAGCGACGGCTCGCTCGAAAACACCGGCGAGACCATTGTACAGCCCATCTTGGCGATGCAGTCCGACGTCATGTCCCTGCACGGGGTCTGCTTGTGGGTCGGCGCGGCGTCTGTCGGTCCCACCACCATCTCGGCGCAGTGCGCCATATCCTGTGCCAGGGACTCAACTGAAAACGGAGTCGCCCGCGCCTCCGTCTGGCTGAGGAAGCCGACGAACGCCAGGGAGATGATCACAATGCGCAGCAGGCTCCACATGGCGAAACAATCCCACCTCGCCGGCGACTGCACAAGCCGATTGCTGCGCAGATTGATGATCATCAACTCCCCGGACCAGATATGAAGAACCCGGTGCAACAGATTGCGGATCGGCAACCGGCCTGTGAGCAGACACCCGCTCCTGAACCGGCGAAGGGGCATTGTGGCCCCGGTCCCAGCCCGCCCTCCAGCTTCGGATGTCGGCTTCTGGTCAAGCTGCTCATGGTCGTTCTCCCCTTGGCTCTGGCCACCGTGAATCGATGCAACCCTAACCGCCAACCTTGGTGTGGCGCTCGGTGACCTGGCCGTCCTGCAAAACGCCACGGCCAGTTGAAGCGCGACCTGACCGTGGAACCCCTATTCCGCTCCTGGCCATCGTCGCGGTAATGGCGTCTCTCGCGCCTGTCTTCGCCATGGACATGTCGATGCATATCCCGGGCCGGCCGCAAGCGGTCAAACAGCCTCAAGCTGAAGCCGGACGCTGCGATCAATCGCCCCTTGTTGACCGTTTCACGGCGCGCCAGGATTTGATGTCCCGAGCGATCCGTATCCACAACAGGATGAACCCCGAGACGACGATGCTCAGGGTCAGGGCCGTGGTGATGATGATCAGGGGGTGGTTGAAATCCTCGCCGTCATCCCAGTCCATAACGTGCAGACGCCAGAAGAAGTCGAACAGACGCCAGACGCCGGAACGACGCGACACCACCTCGGCCGTGGCCGGCGACAGATAGAAGGAGGTCTTTTCGCCATCCGCGAAATCCACCCGCCACAGCGGCCCGATCTTGCCCGTCTCCTCGGGTGCGGTCGTTAGAAACGACACCCCGGACACCGCCGCGTCACCCCGGTAGGCCTGTATCGCGAAGGCCGTAGCCTCATCGCGCGACATGGGCGCGAACGGCCGCCCCGTCACCGCCGAGACGATCACCGGCTCGCCGCTCATCGGTTTCAATGTCCAGGCCGGACCACGCGGCGTGGTGTGCAGGTCCGCCTGAGTGGGCGCTACGCCGGCTTGCCGAGCAATCTCGTCGAGCGACGGCAGGCCGGCCAGCGCCAGCGGGACGGCGGCCTGTTCGGCGACTCGGTGCTCGCTGCGGACCGTCTCTATGGGAAGGGCCACCATCACCAGGCCGCCGCCGACCCAGAAAAGGACCTGGAGACCGACGACCAGCGCGATCCATTTGTGCAGTTGGGTCGAGAGCTTGAGGACTTTCATGAGGTCTTCCGTCTAGACGTGGCGCGCGAAGACGCGCGTGCCGCCGCCCTCGAGGATCAGCAGGGTCTCATAGGCTTCGCGCCGACCGTCGGGCATCTCCATCCCCGGCGAGCCCAAGGGCATGGCCGGCACCGCGAGGCCGAGGGCGTCGGGACGCTCCATAAGCAGCCTGCGCACGTCCTCGGCGGGCACATGTCCCTCAAGGACAAATCCTTCGATCACGGCTGTATGACAGGCCGCCAGGGAGTCGGGGACGCCCCGGGCGAGGCGAACCGCCCCGGGGTCGGCCACCTCGGTTGTCCGCACCTGGAACCCCGCGCCCGTCATGTGCTCGACCCAGGCACCGCAACAGCCGCAGGTGGGCGATTTGTAGACCGCGAGTTCTGACGAAGGACGCGCGATCCGCGCACAGGCCGCAGTGACCGCGGCGCTGACCCCGACGATCAGAAGGGCCCGGCGGGATAACGGCTCCGTCATCGTCTCATTCTTCCAGTGATCAAGGACAAGGGGAGCCCGGTAGCCTGCGCTCAGGCCGCCGGACGAATGGGTCGGGCCGAGGAGTGATAGACATCGAAACGCCATTGGTCATCGCGTTTCCGCAACACGCTCGTGGCGACGCCGCGGCGCTCGATCGGGGCCCGCCCGGCGTCCTTGAAGGTGATGTGATAGGTATAGGTTTCGCTGACGAAGGCCGTGTCGCCGTCGACCTCCACCGTCATCTGATGATTGCGGAATTCGAAGCCCGCCAGATCGTCGAACTCCGGCCCCAGGTGGTGCTCGAGGTAGTAGGCGAAGCTCCCCTCGACCCCGCCGTTCTCGAAGATCTCCGAGTCCGGCCAGAACAGGGCCGGAGTCTGTGACACGTCCATCCGGGTGATGGCGTCCTTGTAGGCTGTGACGACCGAGCGGACCTGCTGCACATCCGTGACCTGTGCCTGGGCGGCGGTGGCGAGGACGGCGGCAAACGTCAGTCCGGCGAAGATAGAGCGCGCTTTCATGGGTATCTCCAGGGTGGCCGTCCGGACGTGGGATCGGCGAAAGGCGGCGGACGCGCCGACGGCGGACATGCCGGCCGCCGATGAACAGGTAAGGACGAGATTCAAGATCTGCCCGGTGGGGACAGGCTGGTCTGCCTCCTCAGAACATCAGGTGTTTCATGCCATGGGTCAGTATGCCCCCCAGCAGGGCATTCACCAGAATGGCGGACGCGGTAAGCGTCAGCGCGCCGATATAGAGCAGTTCGCGCTTGCGGCCCGGCTTGCGGACCCAATGCTCCTTGGCCCACCAGCTCAACAGGCCCAGCGCCGCGATCGAGGTTCCAAGCCAGCGGTGATAGGTGTGGGTCACGTCATCGGATCCGGGCAGGCCCATGGCGAACCAGCCGAGCACCACGGCGCCCACGGCGGAAATCGCGGCCATGGCGATGATCACCCGGGTGCCCTGGGTGAGGACCGGTCGACGCAAGGTCAACGCGGCGATCTCGAGCACGGCGGCCACAAGGAACAGGGCGATAGGAAAATGCACGGCCGCGGGATGCATGGCTCCCAACCAACGGACGAGACGCTGGGACATCGTGCGGGGCGCAGCATCGGCCGATATGCCGCCGTGATCCATGCCCGCCGACACGGCCGGCATCCCCGCCATGTCCGATCCATGACCGTCCGCCATCGGCGCGGCGGCGACGGACACTGCGGCTGGAGGATCGTGGGCCTCATGGGCAAGGGCCGGCCCACTGACCGATACGGCGACCAGAACGGCGAACGCCGCCAACATTTTCCGCAATCCCATGACCCGCTCCTCTTCCATCTCTTCTGCTAACTACGCAGCACAGGGGCGGCCCCCTCACCCGAGGGATTCGGCGAAAGCACGCGTAGTAGGTATCAGGGGCCGTGAAGGAGAGTTTCGATGACGCGTAATCTGGATGACCTTCTGACAGGACTGGCGGCCGCGCCCGTCGATACAGCGCTTGAGGGGCTCGAGCCGCTCGTCTGGCGCCGGGTCGACATCCTTCGGGGCGAACGGCTTGTGTCACAGCTACGTCTGGGTGCCGTCGCCATGGCCCTGGCGACCGGCTTGACGGCGGGCGGGTTCGGCGCGATCGCAGCACCCAGACCCGCGGGAGATCTGACGATCTTCACGGCCGATACCAGCCTGGTGCCCTTGGCGAGACTGGATGTGGTTCGATGATGCGCGGCTGGCGGGCCATTGTCGTCACTGCCTTGCTGGCTGCCCTGGCCGGCGGCACCGGGACATGGATCAGCGCCAGTTGGGTTCTGGGCAACCGGGCGCCGCCCTCGCTTCACGACATCGTTCACGACGATCTGACGCTTTCGCCCGAGCAACACAGCCGGATTGAAGCGATCGAGGTCAGGTTCGCGGCGCGGCGTCCAGTGCTCGAAGCGAATGTCAGGGCAGCGAACCTGGAACTCGCCCGGGCGATTGAGCAGGGTGCCGGGGACGGCCCCCAGGTCCAGGCCGCCGTCGACCACATTCATGACGCGATGGGCGCGCTGCAGAAGGAGACGATCACACACGTCTTCGAGATGCGGTCCGTGCTGACCGCCGCCCAGGCGAAGGTCTTCGACGAGCGTATCGTTTCGGCCCTCGCGCCCGACGGGCGCTAGCCGTTCGGGTGGAGTATCCGGACGATCTTTCAGCGCGCGCCGCCAACGGTGAGCGCGCGGCGTTTAGCGAACTGATGCGGCAGACCAAGGCTGCCCTGTTTCGGGTCATCCGTCGCTATGTCGGCGACGAACAGGAGGCGTGGGATCTCCTGCAGGAGACCTACGCCGCGGCCTGGATCAGCATTCGCCGCTACGATCCCGCGCGCCCTTTCGAGGCCTGGCTTCGAACCATCGCCCTTAACAAATGCCGCGACTGGAGCCGCCGCCGGTTCGTTCGGCGGCTGATCCGTAGCGGCATCGATCTGTCGGCACCCGAGGCCCTGGCCGTGCAGGACGGGAGCGATCCGGTGGATGACCGGATGGAGACCGCCGGCCGGCTGCTCCGGCTGAACCAGGAAATGTACCGCCTGCCGCCGCACCTCAAGGCACCGCTTCTGCTCACGGCGATCGAGGGACGCAGTCAGGCGGAGACGGCGGGAATTCTCGGGATCTCCGTAAAAACAGTGGAAACCCGCGTGGCCCGCGCGCGACGCAAGCTGTCCGATGCCTTGCGGGAGACGGTGGCCGGGCCGCCGTTCTCCGAGGGATCGGTCTGACGTGCACGGGACCGGGTGCCGGTCATCGAGAAAGAAGCGGCGTTCGGGTGGTCGTCACGGCGAGGCGAGGGCTGGGGCCTGCGCGCGCGTATCATGATTGAGGGCACCGCTCGTTCACGCGGCGGTGCCGGGCGACCGGCCCTCGTTTGTCGGCGGTCGCCCAGTCGAGAGACCCTTCTTCGTCCCCAATACAGGAGCTGTTCACATGAGAATTCTGGTCCTTTCCGCCCTTGCCGCCGTCGGCCTGTCCGCCTGTCAGCCGGCCGCCGAGCCAAAGCCGGTCGATGCCCAGCCAGCGCCTGACGCCTCGGCGGCGGCACAGGTCGAGACCGCTCCGGCGGCGATGCTCGAGCCGACCCCGGTGCCCCCGGTCGCAACGCCCGCGCCCGCCCCGACACCCCCGCCTGCCCCCACGCCCGCCGCCGCCGATCCGATGGCCGGCCATGACATGTCCAGGATGGACGGCATGACCATGCCGCCCAAGCAATAGTTCGCGTAAACAGGAGTTCTCCCATGAACCGTTCATTCCTCGCCGCTCTGGCCATTCTCGTGGCGCTCGCCCCCGTCTCGCTCGCCCAGGCCCAGACCAATCCCCACGCGGGCATGTCGATGCAGGATCACGCCACCATGCCGGCCGCGCCGTCGTCCAACAGCGTCACCACGACACCGGCGGACAACGCCATGCTGGCCGCCGCGCCGACCGCGTTTTCCGTGACGTTTCCGCACGCCATGACCCTGACGTCACTCAAACTGACAGGCCCCGCCGGTCTGGCCATGGATGTGGCGGTGCCCGGGGACGCGTCGCCCGCCACGACGGTCCGGGCGCCCTTGCCCGCCATGGCGGCCGGATCCTATTCCGCCGCCTGGGCCGCAGCCGGCACCGATGGCCACGAGATGAATGGCGTCGTGCGTTTCATGGTTCACTGAGGGGCCGGCCTCCCCCCTCCCGAAAGGCCGGAACCTGTTTGAAAGAAGCGCCGCGCGGTTCACTGCGCGGCGTTTTTCATCCCGTCCAGAGGATCATCGCGCCGATCCGACCGCATCCCGGTAACCGCCGGTAAGGAACAATGCTCCTCCGGAATCGCCACCCCCCTGCTCAGATCGCCTCCGGCTGTAGCCTCTGCGGGCCGGGGAGGTGAATGACGAGGCTCTCAAGGGTCCGCGCGACGATATCCGCTTCACCAAGATCGCCATCATCTCCGGGCGTCGCGTCAGGATCGTACAGAACCGTGCGGCAGCCCAAAGCCCTGGCGGGTCGAATGTCCCACTCGAGACTATCGCCGACCATACAGACGGCCGCCGGATCGATGATGTTTAGGGCCTCGAACACCTGGCTGAACGCAGCGGAATCCGGCTTGCCGACACCGACCTCGCCTTCGATCTGGATATGGTGGAAGCGCGACGTGAGATCGAAGCGTTCGATCTTGGCGCGCTGCAGCGGGCCGGTGCCATTGGTGAGAAGCGCCAGCCGGTATCCTGCCTTGCGCAGGTGAACCAACACCGCGTCCGCGCCCGGCTCAAGCCGCATATCCCGGTGGCGTTGAAGGCTAAAGGCGTCGGCCATCCGCTCGGCTACCACCCGAGACGGTGGTCGTCGGCCGCTCCCCTGCAAGGCCTCGAACGCATCGCCGACGATGATGCGCCGTGCCTGCGGGGGATCGAGGCGGCCCAGGGCATGCCGTTTTGGATCGCCCCAGAACGCTTGTCCGGCCCTCGTAAGGGCGCGCGCCGCCTCGTCCGGCTCAAGAACGCCCAGCTCGGATTGAAACCTCTGACAGACCATCCGCCAAACTAGGTCCGGGTGCCGGTAGGCCGAGATCAGGGTGTCGTCGAGATCCATCACGACGACCCGGACGTCCGCGAGGACACTCATCCCGCATGATGCTCCGCGACCCGCCGCCGATCGCCCGTCCGCCGCTAGAACCAGGCCCGGATGCCTACGACCAGCCGGGTGTCTTCCGAGCTCCGTCCGTCGGCCTCCAGAAAGTCCGCCGTATTGCCGAAACTCCTCGTCCATTCGACGCCGACATAGGGCGCGAACTCCTTGCGGATCTCATAGCGCAGGCGCGCCCCGATTTGCAGCGAGGTCAGGCCTGAGCCGATCGAAAGCTCGGGAATGTCCTCGGCGGAGAGGTTGATCTCAGCCCGCGGCTGCAGAATCCAGCGGTTGGTGATCCGCTGATCGTATTCCACCTCGCCGCGGGCGGTCAGTTCGCCCTTGTTGGACAGAAAGGCGGCGGCATCGACCTCGAACCAGTACGGGGCAAGACCCTGGACGCCGACCACGAGGTCTGTCCGGTCACCTTCGGGCTGGTAGGTCTGGCGCAGACCCGTCTGAACGTCCCAGAAAGGCCGGAAGGCCCGGCTGTACAGGGCCTGGACCTCAGCGTCCTCAACACCGTCGCCGAATAGACCTTCGCCTTCCGTCTTCCACCAGAAGCGATTGATGTCGCCGCCGGTCCACCCCTGGGCGTTCCAGGTGTAGCCTTCCTCGCCGTCCGAGAAATTGGCTTCCAGCCGGTCGATGATGACGGCCGTAGTGCGGATGTCTCCGTTTTCGACGCGCAGGTGTTCGCGGGCCGCCGCCATTTCCGCCGGATCGAACAACAGGTCTGCGGCGTGGGTCGGCCCGCTCGATGCCGCAGCAGGAGGGGGCGTTTCAGGAGGGCGTCCCGGGTTGTTCGCGCTGGTCTGTATGTCTGGCGGCATGGCCATGCCGGACATGTCGTGACCCGCATGCGGATCCGCCGGAGTCTGACTCTGGCCCATCGTCGACATGTCGTGACCCGCAGGCATCGCCGGCGCGGGTGACGTCTGGCCCGTGGGGGTCATATCGTGGCCAGCGTGCGGATCGGCGGCCTGTGGCTCGGTCGGCATGTCATGTCCGGCGTGGGGGTCGACCGTCGCCGGAGCCTCGACCGGCGGCATGGCGTGGCCGGCATGGGGGTCCTGGGCCGGGGCGGCAGGCGGGGCCGCTGGGCGGGGTCGGGGCGTGGGCCGGGGGGCCGGTCGCGGCGTTGGCGCAGGCACCGGGCGGGCGGCGGGCGGGCGGCCATGGCCGGCGTGCTGGGCCGCCGCCGGCGTGGCGGCAAGGATCAGGGGCGCAATGGCCATGACGAGGCGGTTCATGACGCGGCTCCGCCCATGGGCCGCACCGTCACCACGTTGAACATCCCCGAATGCATATGCATCAGCAGATGGCAGTGGAAGGCCCAGTCGCCGGGCGCATCGGCCGTCAGGTCGAAGGTGACCTTGCCACCCGGCGCGACATTGACGGTGTGTTTCAATGGCTGGTGCCCGGCCGGACCGCCGGTGACCAGTTCGAAGAAATGACCGTGCAGATGGATCGGGTGGGCCATCATCGTGTCGTTGACCAGCGTCACCCGCACCCGCTCGTTACGCTCGAAGCGGATGGGCTCGACCAGCTCGCTGAACTTCCTGCCGTCGAAGCCCCACATGAACCGCTCCATATTGCCGGTCAGGTGGATCTCCATGGTGCGCGAGGGTGGGCGCGGATCCTTGTTCGGCTGCAGCGACACCAGATCGGTATAGACCAGCACCCGGTGATCAACGTCGGCCAGACCGGTTGGGCGTTCGCCGAGCCGGTTCTTCGGCGACATATTGACCATGTCGACGCCGACGCCGACGGCCATGTCGGGCGGGGCGTTGTCGGGGTCGCGCATGGTCATGCCGCTCATCGACATACCGCCCGTGGCGTCGCCGCCGCCGTGATCCATGCCCGCCATGGCCCCGTGGTCCATCCCGCCCATGCCCATGTCGGCCATCGACAGGTTGGGCACCGCGCGCAGCGGCGGCACCTCGGCCGTCATCCCCATCCGGGGGGCCAGGGTGGCGCGGCCCATGCCGGAGCGGTCGATCGCTTCAGAGACGATCGTATAGGCGCGGTCCTCGGTCGGCCGCACGATGACGTCATAGGTCTCGGCGACCGAGATCTGGAACTCGTCGGTCTCGACCGGCCGCACATTCTCGCCGTCGGCCTGAACCACGGTCATGGCCAGGCCGGGAATCCGGACATTGAAGATCGACATGGCCGAGGCGTTGATGATGCGCAGCCGCACCCGCTCGCCGGGCCGGAACAGGCCGGTCCAGTTCTCCTGCGGGCCGTGGCCGTTGATCAGATAGGTGTAGGTGGTGCCGTTGACGTCGAGGATGTCCCGCGGGTCCATGCGCATCCCGCCCCACATCCGGCGTTCCTCCAGACTCATCCGGTCGCTGCCGTCCAGCAGTCCGGCCAGGGTGGTGCGCTGGCGGTTGAAATAGCCGGGGCTCTTCTTCAGCTTTTCCAGAATCTCGTGCGGATGCAGGAAGCTCCAGTCCGACAGGACCAGAACATGTTCGCGGTCATAGGCGACGGGATCCGCCCCCGCCGGATCGATAACGATCGGGCCGTAGTGGCCGACGGCTTCCTGCAGGCCCGAATGGCTGTGGTACCAGAAGGTGCCCGACTGCCGGATCGGGAACTCATAGACGAAGGTCTCGCTTGGCTTGATGCCGGGGAAGCTGATGCCCGGCACCCCGTCCATCTGGAACGGCAGCAGGATGCCGTGCCAGTGGATCGAGGTGTCCTCCTCGAGCTGGTTGTGCACCGCCAGCCGGAGGTTCTGGCCCTCACGCAGGCGCAGCAAAGGAGCGGGGAGCGTGCCATTGATCGTTGTCGCGGTCGCGGACCGTCCGTTCACGGTGAAGGGCGACTGACCGATGGTCAGGTCGATGTTCGGACCGCTCAGGGTGGGCAGGTCAGCGCGCAGCCCCGGCGAACCGGTCTGGGCCCATGCAGGCATCAGCCCCTGAAGGCCCAGAAGGCCGCCCCCGGCGACCGCGCCGCGCAGCAATCCTCGACGATCGAGCTTCATGGGGTACTCCTGAATTTCATGCGGCCGGCTCACTGGATCGAGCGACGGCCTCTAGGTGTTTACGCAGCCGGCGGGCCCTGCCCTCGCGACAGGCTGACGCATGGCACGGACTTGAACGGACGTGGGGTCAGTCGCGGACGGCCGTTAACCGGCGCGCCCGAAGAGCGGTGCCACGCTTAATCCAGGCCAGCGGCCACGGTTCCAACCTGGACGGCAACACGGATGCAAGCGCCCGGCGGCCGAAGACCGGCTCGCCCGGTGTCTGTCGGCGGTGCCTGTCATTGATCGCGGACCGTCTCGAGCCGGCCTTTCAGAGTCTGACGACTCGCAGCCGCAGGGCATTGCCGATCACGCTGACCGACGACAGCGACATGGCCAGCGCCGCAAGGGCCGGCGACAGCAACAGGCCGAAGGTCGGATACAGCAGGCCGGCGGCGATCGGGATGCCCAGCGTATTGTAGCCGAAGGCAAACAGCAGGTTCTGGCGAATATTGGCCATGACCGCCTTCGACAGGTGCCGGGCCCGCACGATGCCCTGCAGGTCGCCGCTCAACAGGGTGACGGCCGCGCTCTCGATGGCCACATCGGACCCCGCGCCCATGGCCACGCCGACATCGGCGGCGGCCAGGGCCGGGGCGTCGTTGACCCCGTCTCCGGCCATGGCCACGATCCGGCCCTCGGCGCGCAGCTGTTCGACCACATCGGCCTTGTCCTGCGGCAGGACCTCGGCCCGGACGTCGTCGATCCTCAGACTTCGGGCCACGGCCTCGGCGGTGGTGCGGTTGTCCCCGGTCATCATCACCAGCCGCAGACCGGCGGCCTTCAGGGCGATGATGGCTTCGGCGCTGGTCGCCTTGACCGGATCGGCGATGCCCAGCACCCCGGCAGCCTGGCCGTCGACGGCAACGAATATGGCCGTGGCCCCGTCGTGGCGCAGGGCCTCGGCCCCGGCCTCCAGCGCCGTGACGTCGATCTTCAGTTCACCCAGATAGCGGCCGTTGCCCAGCGCCACGCGACGGCCGTCGACCCGGCCGGTGACACCACGTCCGACCGGGCTGTCGAACTCACCGGCCTCGGACAGGGTCAGGGAGCGGTCCTTGGCCGCCTGGACGATGGCGTCGGCCAGCGGATGTTCGCTGCCCCGCTCCAGACTGGCCGACAGGCGCAGCAGTTCGGCCTCGTCGAAACCGGCCACGGGCTGGATCGCCGTCACGGACGGTCGCCCCTCGGTCAGGGTGCCGGTCTTGTCGACCACCAGGGTGTCGACCTTCTCGAACCGCTCCAGCGCCTCGGCATTGCGGATCAGCACGCCGGCCCGGGCCCCGCGCCCGACCCCGACCATGATCGAGATCGGCGTGGCCAGACCCAGGGCACAGGGACAGGCGATGATCAGCACCGAGACGGCGGCGATCAGGGCGTAGGTCAGCCGCGGCTCGGGCCCGACCAGGCCCCAGATGACGGCGGCCAGGACGGCGGCGGCGATCACCGTCGGCACGAACCAGCCCGAGACGACGTCGGCCAGCCGCTGGATCGGCGCGCGACTGCGCTGGGCCTGGGCGACCATCTGCACGATCCGCGACAACAGGGTGTCAGCCCCGACCTTGTCGGCCCGCATCACGAAAGACCCGGTCCGGTTCAGTGAGCCACCGACGACCGCGCCGCCCGGTTCCCGCGTCACCGGCATGGACTCGCCGGTCACCATCGACTCGTCGATGGACACCCGGCCCTCGAGGATTTCACCATCGACCGGGACCTGTTCACCGGGCCGGACACGCAGTCGATCGCCGACCCCCACCTGCTCCAGCGAGACGTCCTCGTCAGTGCCGTCGTCCCGGACCCGCCGCGCCGTCTTGGGTGTGAGATCCAGCAGGGCCCGGATCGCGCCCGAGGTCTGTTCGCGGGCCCGCAGCTCCAGAATCTGGCCGATCAGCACCAGCACGGTGATGACCGCCGCTGCCTCGAAATAGACCGGCACACTGCCGTCCATGCCGCGCACCGCCGCCGGAAACAGGCCGGGGGCCAGCACCGCCACGACGCTGTAGATCCAGGCCGCGCCGATGCCGATCGAGATCAGGGTGAACATGTTGAGGCTGCGGTTGCGCAGCGACGCCCCGCCGCGCTGGAAGAAGGGCCAGCCCGCCCACAGCACGACCGGCGTCGCCAGTACGAACTGGATCCAGTTCGAGGTCTGGCCGGGAATCCACCGGTGCAGGTCGAACAGATGGCTGCCCATCTCGAGGGCGAAAACCGGCAGGGTCAGGACCAGGCCGACCCAAAACCGGCGCGTAAAGTCGATCAGCTCATGATTGACCGGGGCCTCGGCGGTGACCGTCTCGGGCTCCAGCGCCATGCCGCAGATCGGGCAGGCTCCAGGCCCTTCCTGACGGATCTGCGGGTGCATCGGACAGGTGTAGATGGCACCCGGGATGGCCGTCTCAGGCCCCGGCCGGTCGCCCAGATAGCGGTCCGGGTCGGCGATGAATTTGGTCCGGCATCCCGCGGAACAGAAAAAATAGTCCTCGTCGTCATGCGCCGCGCGGTGTGCGGTGGTCGCGGGATCAACCGACATGCCGCACACCGGATCAATGGCCGTGGCTGCGGCGTTGTCGGTCTTGCCGGCACAGCAGCTTTGGCCAGTCGAGGGGGGATTGGAGGGCGTGGACATGGAAGGGGATCCTTGTTCTCGACCGAGCCATATATACCCCACGGGGGTATAGCGCAAGATACCGGCTTGGGGTATATGCAAACGCTCAAGCCGGGGAATGGGATGCAGACCGAAACGAAACCCAAGCTGATCAACCGCCTCAACCGGATCGAGGGGCAGGTACGCGGCATCGCCCGCATGGTCGACGAGGACCGTTATTGCGTGGACGTGCTGACCCAGCTCCAAGCCGTGCGGGCAGCCCTGTTGCGTGTCAAGAACTGGGTTCTGAAGGACCACCTGGACCACTGCGTCATGGGCGCGATGACCGGCGACGATCCGGCCGACCGCAAGGCCAAGGCGGATGAGTTGATCACCCTGCTGGCCCGTGCATCACGGTAAGGGCCACCGGAGCGCGCGCGGGCAAGCCCGGGCAGGATTTGATGAAGCCTGATCTTGATCTCACGGCACCCGCATCGACACGGCACGCGGGCTCGACCCTGACCCTATCGCCGCTCTGCAGCGGCCCCGCTGGACACCGTCTTGACCAGCCCGAGTCGGCAGTCCGGAAAGGCGGAGCCGCTTCCCTCAGAAACGAGGGATGTCCGCGATCGATGCGTAAACCAGTTAGGCGGACACTCCGGCTCCGCCCGACCTTGGGGCCCATCGCGCATGACGTCCGTTTCGCCCACCCGCGAGGGCTACCCCACTGACCTGCGAGCCCTGACCAGTCTGAGGGCCTTCCTGGCGGTGGGCGTGGTGTTGTTCCACTACCAGCTCCAGTGGGATCCCGCCCTGGGCTTCAGCCCGATCATCGAGCGGTCCCGGCTGGCGGTGGATGCCTTCTTCATGCTGTCCGGGTTCATCCTGGCTCATGTCTACGGCCCGTCCTTCCCGGCGGGCACCTTCAGCTACCGGCGCTTCATCGTCGCCCGCATCGCCCGGCTTTACCCCCTGCACCTCGCGGTGTTGGCCGGCGTCCTGGTCATGGTGATCGTCGCCCGGGCCGCCGGGGTCCAGTATGATCCGGCCACCTACACAGCCGAGGGCTTCCTCAAGACCCTGCTGCTTGTCCAGGCCTGGTTTCCGAGTCTTGTCGGCTACAACTGGAGCGGCCCGTCCTGGTCGCTTTCGGCCGAATGGTTCGCCTATCTGCTCTTCCCTGCCTATGCGCTGATCGCGATGAAGTTGAAGACCCGCCCCTGGGTCTTGCTCTTTCTGGGCGTGCTCGGCTTCGCCGTGATCGACGCCGTCTATGGCCAGATGTTCGGCAAGGTGCTGCCGCGTGCCGAGGACGACATGGGCATCCTGCGCATTCTTCCGGAATTCCTGATCGGCATGGCCCTCTATGGACTGGGCCGTCGATGGGAGTGGTCGCGCGGCTCCGCCATCGGCGCCAGCGCAGTCGCGACCTTCTGCCTGTTGCTGGCCATGCAGTTCAGTCTGGACGATCGATTGGTGGTGGCCCTCGCCGCCCCGCTCATACTGACCTGGTCCATGCTGGCGAGAACCGCCAAAGCCGGCCCCCTGTCCACGCCCCTCGCGGTCTTCTCGGGCGAGGCCTCCTTCGCGCTCTACCTGGTCCATATACCGCTGCTGGTGGCCTACAAGGGCATCGCCTCGGAACTTCGTGGGATCGACAGCGGCTTCTACATGTCGCCCCTGGAATTGGCGGGCCTGTTCGTGGTCACCGTCGCCGCGGCCGCCGCGCTGCATCTGGGTGTGGAAAAGCCTGGACGCCGCTGGATCCGGCGACGCTTCGAAGGCCGGACACCTCCCCCGTGCGGGACCGTCTGACGCCCTTTCGCCGGGTGCGCCTCGTGCACCCTCGTCACAGGCCTGGCGATTCAGCGCGGCCGCGAACGACAAGTGCATTACGTCTTCGAGGTCGAATTCCCTCACCGACAGTCGTTGAATTCGTCCGTCCGCCCGATCTTTTTTCACCCCGGCAACCCTGGAGTTAACGACACGTTTCGGCCGGACTTGAAGGAACGGAGGTTTATCATGAACGCCAAGACCTATCTGCGCTTCGGCGCGATGATCGCGACATCCACGCTCGTCATGTTTGGATTGATGTATCTGAACACCTACCAGCTGGACCACGCCCGGTTCAGCGAGACCCGGGCCTGGATGGCGCTGGTGATGGGCGCGGTGATGGCGGTCATCATGCTGCTCTTCATGCTCAAGATGTACACGGACAAACGTCTGAACCTGGCCATCATCGGCGGAGCCGTGCTCGTGTTCGCCGGATCGCTCTGGCTCGTCCGCAGTCAGGAGACGGTCAATGACGTCGACTACATGCGCGCGATGATCCCGCATCACTCGATCGCCATCCTGACGAGTGAACGCGCCCATATCCGCGACCCGCGGGTTCGCGAACTCGCCGACGGCATCATCGAGGCGCAAAAGCGCGAGATCGCCGAGATGGACGCGCTCATCGCCGACCTCGAACGCAATCCCACACCCTCCACGGCACCCGATCTACCCGCCTACACCCAGCGCTGATCAGGATCTTCGATCGGGAGTTACCCACGCCCGCGTCGTCGCCCGAGTCGTCGAATGATCCGTCGAAAAACCCGGCTACCCTGGGTTCATTCCTCAATCGCGCGGCTGATGGCACGGCCTTCGGGGAACGCCACTACCCGTCGCTCTCGCGCGTCCTTGTCTTGCCTGGGGCCCTTCCTTCGTGCCGTACAGGTCATCGCGGTCTCAAAACGCGCGCGGCCCAGGCTGCCGGTGCCGACCGCGCGCTCGCCCGCCGGACCGGCGGGCCTGTCGTCCCCACTGAGCCGGGCCCCCCCCCCCCCCCCCCCCCCTGGATCTGCTCGTTGAAAGGCCCGGTGGACCCGAAGGGTGTGGCTGTCGACCGAGCGCCAGTGTTTCGGCCTGACAGGTCCGCGGCGCTCCACCACGGGGGGACGATGACAGCTTGTTGAGTTGCGGCAATCTCCCCGACGGCGTCTCTCCGATTCTCGGGCAGGAGGGCTTTCGTGATCAAGCCGCCGGACATTGAGACCGACCTCTCAGGGCGTCGACAGGATGAGATCGCCCGCGTCGCCAGGGAACTGGCGGGGTACGGCTTCTATGTGATGGACGCGCTGTTGCCCGACGACATCCGCGCCAGACCCATTTCTTCGCGAACTCCGGCTCCGCTCGGGCCTGAAGCCGGGCCCGGAGGCCGTCTAGGCGCCGAGGACGCCCAGGTGTTCGAGCAGGATGGTCAGGCCGAGCCCCACGAGGGCGAGACCTCCTAGCAGCTCAACCACCTTGCCAAAGCGCCGGCCGACCAAACGACCGATCACCATGCCGATGGTCGCGAGAAGGAAGGTCGTGAGCCCGATCGAGGCGGCGATGATCCAGATATTGGCCCCGATGAAGGCCAGGCCGACCCCGACGGCAGCGGCGTCGATACTGGTCCCGACCGCCGTCGCGATCAGCCCCCAGGGTCCGGAACGGCGCGGCTGGTCGCACGCATCCCCCGGTCGGAAACGGGTCGCTTCCCAGATCATCCTGCCACCCACGGCGGCCAGCAGGCCGAAGGCGATCCAGTGATCGATCTTCTCGACCAGACCCGCGGCGACCATGCCGAGCCCCCAGCCTATCAAGGGGGTGGTGGCTTCGATGACACCGAATACCAGACCCGCCTTGACCGCGCCGGGCAGGGTCGGACGGTGCGACGCGCCGCGACCGACCGCCGCTGCGAAAGCATCGGTGGACATGCTGAGTGACAGGACGGCGATGGCAAGGGGAGTCATGACGGGCATCCACCGGGCGACGAACAGCGCTTCCCTCCCCGGCCGGTGCGGCGGTGGGACGCGCTGGTCTCGCTAGGCGGTGGTTCCGCTGGTCGGACCACGCGTCGAAACGCGAGTGTGTTGATCCGACCCCGGCGATCAGATGCCGGAAGCTACTCCCCAACAGGAAGCGCCTTCTAACCACCCTCGCGCGTTCCGGCAAGATACTATAGGGGAGTACCTATGGCCCACACCTCCACCAACAAGAAGCAGCTCGTCGCCCGCGTCCGCCGCATCGCCGGCCAGCTCGGGGCGATCGAGCGCGCGATCGAGGCGGAGGTCGGCTGTTCGCAAATCCTGCAGCAGGCCGCCGCCGCCCGCGGCGCCATGAGCGGATTGCTGGAAGAGCTGATCGAAGATCACCTTCGTCACCACGTCGCCGATCCCGGTCTGAGCGAGGCGGATCGCCAAAGCGGCGCTGACGAACTGAGCCTCCTCATCCGCCGCTATTCCAGATGAAGCTCGCGCCATGACCGCCACCGAGTCCGACTATCTGACCCACGACCACCATTTCCTCAGCCGGTCGCACGATGAGAGTGCGCGGCGGACGTTGTGGGTCGTCGGCCTGACCGCCGTCATGATGGTCGGGGAGATCATCGCCGGCATGGTCTATGGCTCGATGGCCCTGCTGGCCGACGGTTTCCACATGGCCACCCATGCCGGTGCCCTGGCCGTGGCGGCCGGGGCCTATGCCTATGCCAAGCGCCATTCGGCCAACCGGCGCTTCAGCTTCGGGACCGGCAAGGTGGGCGACCTCGCCGGCTTCGCCTCGGCCTTGGTGCTGGGCATCGTCGCGCTCGGGATCGCCGGAGAGTCCATCGCGCGCCTGTTCGATCCGCGCTCGGTCGCCTTCGGCCAAGCCACGCTCGTCGCCGTTCTCGGTCTGGGGGTCAACCTGGTCAGCGCCCTGCTGCTGGCCGGGGGCGGTCATCATCATCATCATCATGGCCATCACGACCACGGCCACCATGGTCATGACCATAACCAGGACGTCGATCAACATGATGATCATCACCCCGGGCACGGTGCCCATCGCGACAACAACCTGCGCTCAGCCTATTTCCACGTCCTGGCCGACGCCCTGACGTCGGTGCTGGCCATCGTCGCCCTGGTGGCGGGTCGCTATCTCGGCTGGGTCTGGCTGGATCCATTGATGGGCGTCGTCGGCGCCATCGTCATCGCGCGCTGGTCATGGTCGCTGATGCGCGACACCGCTGCGGTCCTGCTCGACACGACGGACAGCGCCCTCGAGGCCGAGGTGCGCGACTGCGTGGAGGGACCGGGCGATGCCCGGATCACCGACCTGCACGTCTGGCGGGTCGGACCAGAGGCTCACGCCGCTATCGTCAGCGTCACCGGAGCGGTTGACAGCGAAACCATACGGACCCGGTTGCGGCCGGTTCACCAACTCGGACATCTCACCGTGGAGTGCCGCTGACCCGGTTCGTCCGCCCGGCGAAACCCTCGCGAGTGACCGTCAGAACACCCGGATGCTCGTGTGGAACGATCCGCCCTTGCGTCGGGCGGTGCCAGACCGCTCGCGCCGGCCGCCTGCGCTGAAACCGGCCAGGCCCCGGAATACCCGCCGATGTTGACCTCGCCCGGCGCTCAGGCCAGTCCCGGTTCGAAGACGACGGTGGTCCTTCCATGATGCCCTTCGGGGCGGAGGTGGATCTGGTCGCGCACGGAATAGAGGTAACCGGTCCCCAGCAGCCAGGCGAGAGCGATCGCCCCCGTGATCATCCAGCCGGTGCGATCGCGAGGCCCCGCCAACACACCGCCGACGATGATGGTTCCAAGGACCAGACCGTAGCCGTAATGGAGCGGCATCCGGTACGCCCCCAACAGGCCGAACGCGATAGACAGGGCGATGCCGGCGGCCACCAGACCGGCGGCGACGGCCACCACGGCGTCACGCACGGGCTGCGGCTCCGCGGGCCGCCTCTGAGGACGAGCGCGCCGCCGCTTGCCATAGCGACCTTCACGCCAACGGAGCTCGCGGCTTCGGATAGCGGAACGCTTGCCTGCCACGGCGTCAGCCCTTTCCGGCCGTGACCGGACCATCCTCGTGGCGCGCGAGCATGACCTTCATGCGCACGATCTCGACATCCCGGCCCGCAATGATCTCTTCGGCGAGACTGCGAACCTCCGGCGCTTCGCCATGCTCAACGGCGATCCGCGCCATGGCGAGGGCCCCCTCCTGATTGGCGATCATGACGCGCAGGAAATCGATATCGGCGTCGCCCGTGTAGTCGACGCTCATGTCGCGATGCATTTGCGCGTTCGCCTCGCGAAAGGCGCGGGTCGACGAGCTGTCAGCGGGGGTCCCGCCATGGCTGGACCCGGTGTCGATCGGACGGGCATCCATGGGCGGGAGACTGTCGGTCCCGCCGGACGGCTGTCGCGAGAGCAGGCCGAAGGCGAAGGCGGAGAGCGCGAGAAAGAGGGCGATGACCGAAGCCCATCCGATCCGTTTCATGACGGTATCCTCAAATCTGCCGGTGCCCCCTGGCGAGCCACCGGTATTTCATTGGGGGTCCGGTCCCCTGCCGGGTCACGGTAGCCGAGCAGCCTCAGGGCGTTGATCACCACCAGCAGGGTCGAGCCTTCGTGCAGCGCCACGGCCGGACCGATGCCCAGTCCGAGGATGGTCGCCGGCACGAGGAAGGCGACGACGCCGAGGCTGACGTAGAGGTTCTGGCGAATAATGCTGCGGGTCCGTCGGCTCAGGCCGATGGTGAACGGCAGTTGGGACAGGTCGTCCGACATCAGGGCGACGTCCGCGGTCTCGAGCGCGACATCCGAACCGGCCGCGCCCATGGCGATACCGACCGTGGCCGTGGCCATCGCCGGCGCATCGTTCACCCCGTCGCCGACCATCGCGATCTTGCCGTCCGCGCGCAGGCGTTTGATGGCGTCGACCTTGTCCTCGGGCATCAGATCGCCCCAGGCCTCGGTCAGCCCGACCTGACCGGCGATGGCCTGGGCCGCCTTCTGGTGATCGCCCGAGATCATGATCATGCGCTGAACGCCCAGGGCCCGGAGCGCGGTGAGCGTCGTCCGCGCCGCGGCGCGGGGCGTATCGAGCAGGCCGATCACCCCGAGGTCGCGCGCGCCTCGCCGCACCACCATCAAGGTCCGCCCCTGCAGGCGCAACTGGGCGACGACGGCTGTCGCCTCGTCGCCGAGAGCCGCCACCCCGTCGGTCCCGAACATCTCCGGCTTTCCGATCCAGATCGTCTCCCCGCCCAGTTCGGCGGTCACGCCCCTTCCCGTGAGGCTCTTGAGGTCGGTCGCGGCCGCAAGGCCCGTGTCGCCCAACCGTTCGGCGCCGTCGCGCACAATAGCCTCCGCCAGCGGGTGGTCGCTGAGCCGCTCGACGGCGACGGCGGTCGCCAGGAGGTCGGCTTCCTTCGTTCCACGCACCGCCATGACCTCGGTGATGCGAGGCCGGCCCTCGGTCAGGGTGCCGGTCTTGTCGAACGCGATCGCATTGAGCGAGCCGAGGTTCTCCAGCGGTGCGCCGCCCTTGATCAGGACGCCGGCGCGCGCGGCGCGCGCCACACCGGACAGGACGGCGCTGGGGGTGGCGATGGCAAGCGCGCACGGGCTGGCCGCGACAAGCACCGCCATGGCCCGGTAGAAGCTGTCGCGGAACGGTTCGTCGACCACCACCCAGGCGAACAGCAGCACGAAGGCCAGCGCCAACACCAGCGGCACGAAGATGCGCTCGAACCGGTCCGTGAAGCGCTGCGTCGGCGACTTCTGCGTCTCGGCCTCACTCACCATCCGCACCACCTTGGCCAGGGTGGTGTCGCTCGATTTGCGGGTCGTCTCGATCTCGATGGCGCCGGCGCCGTTGATGGTGCCCGCGAAGACCAGGGACCCCGGTCCAACCTGGGCCGGCCGGGCGCGGGCGGCGGCCGCGTCCGCGACCGGCTGCTTGTCGACCGGCATGCTCTCGCCGGTGACCGGCGCCTGATTGATGCTCGTCGTTCCTTCCACGACGAAGCCGTCGGCCGGAAGCCGTTCGTTCGGACGAACCACCACGGTGTCGCCGACCCGCAGATCCTCGACCGGAAGTTCGACGACCTGTCCGTCACGCCGCACATGGGCGGTTCGGGGCGCCAGTTCAGCCAGGGCCTCGATCGCACGCCTGGCCCGCCCCATGGCGTAGTTTTCAAGGGCATGGCCGATGCTGAACAGGAACAATAGAAGGGCTCCCTCCGCCCACGCGCCGAGCGCCGCCGCGCCCGCCGCGGCGACGAGCATGAGGGTGTCGATCTCGAACCGCTTCTGCCGGAGGTTCTCGAACGCTTCACGGACGGTGAAGAGACCGCCGAAGCCGTAGGCGATGAGGTAGAGCGCGAGCGGGCCCCAGTCCGGAGCGCCCGCCGCCAGTTTTTCGAGGGCGAAGCCCAGGCTCAGGGCTCCGCCGGAAGCCAGGGCGAAAATCACCTCGGTGTTGGGACCCAGAACGCCCCCGTGGCCATGTTCGTGGCCGCCACCCGCCCCTTCGGCAGGGGCTTCGCTCTTCGGCCGCGCGATATCCTCAGACGTCATTCGACGGTCTCCTGACGGGCGTCTGCCGGCGTGGGTTCCTGCCAGCGCAGGACCTCCACGGCCTCAAGAGTGACGGGGCCGAGGTGTTCGAGATCGGACAGGGTTTCCAGAAACGCCCTGAGCCTGGATTCGCGGTCGAGCAGTTCGACGATCAGGGACTGGTCGTCGTCGAGCAGATGGCGGCGATGAAGGTGGGGCGTGTGGCCGAAACCCACGAGGGCTCGCAGGACCGTCGCGCCCGCCAGGCCGGCCGCCTGGGCGCGTTCGGTCACGATTTCGAAGACCTTGCGGTCGCCGAAATAGGCGGCCTCATCGGTGTAGAGTCGCATCAGTTTGATCGGGTCGGGCATGATCGCCTCCTTGGATGGGGGATCCCCGCCGCCGATACGACGGCGGGGATCGGGACTATTCCGCCGGGACCGGCTCGATGGCCGGCATGTCGGTGGGTTTGGCACGTCGCCCCTCGGTGAGGCCCAGAACCAGCCGGCTCATGGCCGGCAGGACCAGCAAGGTCAGCAGGGTCGCGGTGACCAGGCCGCCGATGACGACCATGGCCAGGGGTTTCTGCACCTCGGCACCCGTGCCGTGAGCCAGGGCCATGGGCACGAAGCCGATGGCGGGCACCAGACCGGTCATGATGACCGGTCGCACCCGTTCCATACAGCCCTCGATGATGGAGCGGGATAGCTCCATGCCGTCATCGAGCCGTTGCCGGATCGACGACATGACCACCAGGCCGTTCAACACCGCCACCCCGGCCAGGCAGATGAAGCCCACCGCCGCCGATACCGAGAAGGAGATGCCGGTAAGAGCCAGGGCGAAGACCCCACCGGCGAGACCCAGAGGCACGGTCAGGAAGACCGCCACCGCGCGCCCGAATGTGCCGACCGCGAGGAACAGCACTGCGAAGATGGCCAGGAAGCAGATCGGCACCACCAGCGACAGACGGTCGGAGGCCGCCTTGAGGTTCTGGAACTGGCCACCCCATTCGATCCAGGAGCCGGCCGGCAGAGCGACCGTCTCGACCCTGGGCATGGCTTCCCTGACGAACGATCCCACGTCCCGGCCGCGCACATTGGCCTGGACCACGACACGGCGCTTGCCGTTCTCACGGCTGATCTGGTTCAAACCCTCCGTAAAATTGAACGACGCGACCTGACGCAAGGGTACGGAGCTGCGGGTTCGACCTTCCTGTTCAGGCAGCATGACCGGGATCGCGCCGATCGCGTCGAGATCATTGCGACTGGCGCCGGGCACCCTGACCACCACATCGAAGCGGCGATCGCCTTCGAACAGCTGCCCGGCCTCGCGACCGCCCATGGCGGCGGCGACCGTATCGGCCACCTCCTCCACGGTCAGACCGAAGCGCGCGATAGCGGGTCGGTCGAAGGTCACGTCCAGCGACGGCGCGCCGTCGGTCTGTTCGACCTTGACGTCGGCCGCGCCCGGCGTGGCGTTCAACTGCGCCGCGATCTGGTTGGCGGTGGCGGTCAGCTTGTCGAGATCGTCGCCATAGATCTTGATGGCAACGTCCCCGCGCACGCCGGCGATCAGTTCGTTGAACCGCAGTTCGATCGGCTGGCTGAGCTCATAGCCTTGACCGACCTGGGCGTTGGCCGCGGCTTCCACCCGTTCGATCACGTCTTCCTTGTTGTCGACGCCCTCCGGCCATTGATCCTGGGGCTTAAGGATGATGAAGCCATCAGAGATGTTGGGCGGCATCGGATCGGTGGCGACCTCGGCAGTGCCGGACTTGGAGAACATGACCTCGACCTCGGGCAAGGCGGTTACAGCCCTCTCGACACCGAGCTGCATCCGGATGGACTGCTCAACCGCCGTCGACGGCACGCGCTGGGAAGCCATCGCCAGATTGCGTTCATCAAGCGTCGGGATGAACTCCTGGCCGAGCATGGTGAAGATCACCCCCGCCACGGCGAACAGGGCCAGACCGCCGCCGACAAACGGCCAGGGGCGGGCCACGGCCCGGTGCAACACGGGTTCGTATTTCGCCTTGATCCAGCGAATGACGAACACGTCCTTCTCAGAAACCTTGTTGCGCATCACCAGGGCGACCATGGCCGGAATGAAGGTGATGGACAGGATGAAGGCGGCGACCAGGGCGAGCATCAGGGTGATGGCCATGGGAGAGAAGGTCTTGCCCTCGACGCCCTGGAACGTCAGCAGCGGCGCGAAGACCAGCAGGATGATGGCCTGGCCGTAGACCGTGGGCTTGATCATCTCCTGGGTGGCGATGGTGGTTTCCTCGAGCCGTTCACGCAGGCTGAGCAAACGGCCTTCGTGATGCTGGCGTTCGGACAGTCGTCTCAGGCAGTTCTCGATGATGATGACGGAGCCGTCGACAATCAGGCCGAAATCGAGCGCGCCGAGGCTCATCAGGTTTCCCGACACCCCCAGGTAGTTCATGCCGATGGCGGTCATGAAGAACGAGATCGGGATGATCGCCACCGCGATCAGGGCGGCGCGGACATTACCGAGCAGCAGGAACAGGGCGATGGCGACCAGGATGGCGCCCTCGATCAGGTTGCGCTGAACGGTAGCGATCGTGGCGTTGACGAGCTTGGAGCGGTCCAGAACCGGGGTGACCTTGATCCCCGGCGGCAGGGATCGAACGGTCGCTTCCAGCTGTTCGCCGACCGAGCGCGCGACGGTACGGCTGTTCTCCCCGATCAACATCAGGGTGGTGCCGATGACGACCTCGTGGCCGTTCATGGTCGCTCCGCCGGTCCGCAGATCGCCGCCGAGACGCACCGTGGCGATATCGCGCACGGCGACGGGAACGCCGCCGCGCGTGGCGACGATGGCTTCCTCGATCTGGCTGAGGCTGCGGATGCGTGCGTCGGCGCGCACCAGATAGGCCTCTCCCCCGCGTTCGACGAAATTGGCGCCGACCGAAAGGTTGGCCGCTTCCAGCCCTTCCGCCAGCTCGCTGTAGGACACGCCGTACTGGGCCAGGCGCGTGGGGTCCGGTTCGACCACATACTGTTTCTCGAAGCCGCCGATGGTGTCGACGCCGGCGACGCCGTTCACCGTCCGCAGCTGCGGCGCGATGATCCAGTCCTGCACGGTCCTCAGATAGGCCGCGCGGGACACGTCGTCAGTCAGCCGGTCGCCCTCGGGCGTCAGGAACGACCCATCGGATTGCCAACCCGGCTGACCGTTGCGCACAGTCGCGCCGCGACCGCCCGGGTTCTCGTAGTCGATGGCGTACATAAAGACTTCGCCCAGGCCCGTGGTGACAGGCCCGATCTGGGGCTGGACTCCTGCCGGCAAGCTTTCCTGGGCCTGGACGAGGCGTTCGCTGACCTGCTGGCGCGCGAAATACAGGTCGACATTCTCGTCGAAGATCACGGTGACCTGAGAGAAGCCGTTGCGCGACAGGGATCGGGTCGATTGCAGGCCGGGAATGCCGGCCATGGCGGTCTCGACCGGGAAGGTGACGCGTTTCTCGATCTCGACGGGCGAGAGTGAGGCGTCGGAGGTGTTGATCTGCACCTGGTTGTTGGTGATGTCGGGCACGGCGTCGATCGGCAGTTGGGTCAGCTGCCAGGCGCCGTAGGTGGAGACGACCAGCACGAGGGCGATGATGATCCATCGCGCCCGTACCGACAGGGCCATGAGGTTGGCGATCATGATCTAGTGCTCCACTTCGCCGGCACCCAGCGCGGCCTTCAGCAGGAAGGCGTTGCGGGTCGCCACCGTCTGACCGGCCCGGAGGCCGGATGTGATCTGGGCCCGGCCGGCGCTGCGCTGGCCGACAACGACCGGCACGGCCGTAAAGCCGGAGGCGGACCGCACGAACACCACTTCCCGGCCCTCGACAGTCTGGATGGCTTCTTCCGGCACCGAGACGCCGTCGGGTGTCGCGGCGTCGCGCGTGTAGATCCGCACGGCGATCGCCTGGCCGGGGCGAAGGCCGCCGACCCCGGATACGTTGAGCAGGACGGTGGCGGCGCGGCTTTGCGCATCCACGCCCGGTGTGATCGATCGCACCGTGGCCTGGACCTCGCCTTCGGGCAGGCTGATGGACGCCCGGTCGCCCGGCGCAATCCGGTTCGCGTCATCGGCGGAGACCGAGGCCTGGATCTGGATCTCACTGGCGTTGGCCACCCGGAACAATTCCGTCCCGGCGCTCACGAAGGCACCCAGGGTCGCATTGGAGACAGTCACCCGGCCACTGATCGGGCTGACGACACCCGTACTGCGGCCGTCTCCGGAGACCCGCGCGGCGGTGGCGGCGGATGAAGTCCGACGCGCCTCCGCCTCGGCCTCTGCCAGCACGGTCTGGGCCGCTTCCAGATCCTGTCGGGCGGTGATCTGGGCGTCGAACAGACGCTGCTCGCGGGCCAGAGCCTGCCTGGCCGCGGTCAGCCGGGCCTGGGCCGTCGCCCGTTCGGCGGCGATCGCGGAAGCCTCACGACTCTCGATGAGCGCGACGGTCTGGCCCGCGCGGACGCTGTCGCCGAGGCGAAGCGAGACGCCGGTGATCACCCCGTCGGCGCGGGCCGCCAGAACGGCCTCACCCCTGGGCGTTCCCGCGACGGTGCCCTGGGCGACGATCTCGGCGCTGAGCGAACCGCTGCCGACGGGTGCCAGGACGATGCCGGCCGCCTCGATGCGGGCGGCGTCCATTTCCAGAGCCTCGCCGGCGCCGTGGGCTTCTTCAGCCCCGGTGGCGGCTTTTGGTGCGGCGTCCGCACTGCGGGTCATGCTCCAGCCGGCGTAACCGCCGCCCAGAACGACGACCGTCGCAGCCGCTCCCGCCAGGAGGCGTTGCGTGTTGGTCAATTTCTTCATCGGGCGGATCCTTCGGTTTCGGAGGCGCGGGTCAGGGCGGCGACGGCTTGCGCCCGCTCCATCTCGGCGGTGATCATGGCGGCCTGAACGGTGTTGAGCGCCTCTTCGGCGTCCAGCACGTCCAGCAGGGTGAAGCGGCCGGCCGAGAAGCCTTCTCGTGCGATGCGCACAGCCTCGATCGCCTCGGGTTCGGCCTGGTTTTCAAGGAAGGCGAGTTGCGCCTCGGCCGTGCGAAGCGCGGCCTGGGCGTCACGCGTCCGCCGGATGGCACCGGCGAGGGCAGCGTTGCGGCGGGCCTCGGCCCCGGTCCGTTCGGCGTTGGCCGCGGCGATATTGCCCTGGTTTCGGTCGAACAGACCAAGCGGCATCGAGGCGCCGAATACCAGGGCGGAATCGTCCGTGCCGCGGAACTGGCGGGCGCCGACGCTGACCGTTACATCCGGGCGCGACAGGGTGCGTTCGCGATCCACGACGGCGATCGAGGTGGCGACCTCCGCCTCGGCGAGCCGCACGTCGAGCGCGCGAGCCGGATCAATGACGGCGGCGGACACCGATGGCGTATCCGGGGCGATAGGCTCGGGCAGGTTCTCGCTGCCGCCCCAGAGCGCGGCGAGCGCCCGCTGGGCTTGCGCGTATTCGGCCTCGGCGGCCCGAACCCGGCCGACGGCTTCGAGAGCGGCCGTGCGCGCCCGCAAGGCCCGAAGCGGGGGCTCGCGGCCGGCGTCGACCAGTTCGGTGGCGACGGCCTGCAGGTTGTCGGCCCGCACGAACTGGTCACGGGCGAGTTCGACCCTTCGACTGTCGGCCCAGGCTTCGGCGTAGGCGTCCCGCACCTGTTGCTGCAGATCGGCGCGAGCGACCGCCAGGCGCAATCGGGCGGCGTCCACCTCGGCTTGGGCGGCGCGTTCGCGCGCCGGCCGCTTGCCGCCGAGTTCGAACCTCTGGCCGACACTCAGCGTGCTCTCGGCCTCGTTCAATCCGGAAAGCGCGCCGGTGCCGGAGAAATTCTCGACGGAAAGATCAAGCTCCGGATTCGGTCTGAAACCGGCCTGACGGGCTCGACCGAGGGCGACGGCAACGTCGGCTTCAGCGGCCGCCAGAGTGGGCGAAGAGGCCGCGGTGCGCGCCAGCGCATCGGCCAGGGTGACGGGTTCGGCAAGGGCTGACCCTGGAGCCAGTATGGCCAGGGTCGCCGCGAATGTGATCGCGGCTCCGCCGGCCGCGGTGCGCGGCAGACGGCAATTTTTGGATAGCATGGTCCTGTTTCCCGGATGGTTGACGTGGAAGGCGCGCGTGAGCGCGCGAACCCGTCAGCCTCTGGGAGGGCGGTCCGGTCCGGTGGGTTTGCGAGACGCGAGCCGATCAATCGACGGCAGCGCGGGGTCGCGACCGTTCGTCGTCAGGGTCAGGGCTTCCGGGGTCTGGCTGGTCGCCGAGGAACTGTGATGGCAGTGGCCATGCGCGCAGATCGCGCGCTGATCGGGCCGGTCATTGTCGTCCGAATCAGGATCGACCGAGGAGTCGGCGAGCCGCTCCGAGGCATGTGCGGTCGCCGCTTCGGGTGCGCAGGTGGCGGCCTCTGCGGCGGAGATCAGGACAAACAGGGCCAGGAACGACGCAAGCAGCGCCGTCATCCAACCGTGCCTGGCCGAGGACAATCCCATGGTGCTCCATAACACGGTGCGCCGCGACATCAATCTTCCAATCGTCGCACCGCCGCTCATGCCGCGACCGCCTGCGGACGATCCGCGCGACAGATGGAGAACGAACCGGTCAAGGTGTGGAGTGGCCCGCCGGGTTTGAGCATCTGCCGGCCCGCCGCCGAGTCCTGCCTCTTTTTTACCATGGAAAACCCATGAGGAGCCGCCCGGACACGACCGTGTCGGCGATCCCGTCGCCCAGGAGCGCGGCCACATCGCGTGCATAGCGCTCGACAAGACCGATACCCTCGCCCGCCACAGGATGGCACGGTCAGGGGCGAGACTGATGCGGCGCGCGCCGGGCACCCGCTGCGCCATGGTCACGGCGAGGGATCCGGTGCCGCATCCGGGATCGATGACCGTCCCGCCCGCCCCCGGGGCGACTTGATCGACAAGCCGCGACCGCCAGAACTGCATCCGTGTCAGCATGACGATGGCGCGAACGCAGAGACCGCTCATGGCGGCATGGCCGAGGGCGGGGGTGAAGGGCGCCGTCACGCCGCGGCCCTCAGCTCTGCGCGGGACTGTTTCAGGATCGACCAGGCCGACTGCAGAAAGACCACCGCCAGGATCGCGCCGGCGATGAGATCGGGCCAGCGGGAGGCGGTGAGCCAGACGGCCAGACCCGTCGCGGCAACCACCAGGCTCTGGGTCAGATCGTTGCGCGTGCAAAGCCAAACCGAGCGGACGTTGGCGTCGCCCTCGCGGTGGCGGACCAGCAGGAGTGCGGCCAGCGCGTTGGCGAAGAAGCCCAGGACGCCAAGGCCGGTGATGACAAACCCTTCGGGCGGCGCTCCGGAGGTGGCGCGCCAGATCGCGTAGCCGAGGATGAACAGCGCGAGGACTGCGAGGCTGGCACCTTTGATTAGGGCGGCACCGGACCGCACAGCGACCGAGCGACCGATCACGGCTAGGCTGATGCCGTAGGTGGCGGCGTCGGCCAGAAAGTCGAGGGCGTTGGCACCCAGGGACGCTGAGCCCTGCAAGGCCGCACCGCCGGCTATGGCAACGAAGGCGGTGCCGTTGATGGCGATCACCGCCATCAGGATGCGGCGGTAGACCGGGGTGGAGCCGTCGAACTTGACGGTCTCGCCGCAGCCGCAGCCCGAGGCTGCCAGTTCAGAAGATGAGGGTCGTTCATCCATGGAGCACCACCTGTTACCCCAAGGATGCATGCTCCAGTCGCTGGAGGATCAAGACAAAAATGCATCGCGGTCCCCTGGACGGCCGCCGTGGCGAAAACCGGCTTGATCCTCTAGTGGCTAGAGGGTGCACAAGAGGCCGGGACTTACAGGAGACCTCATGATCACAGTACTCCCGACACGGCGCGGCCCCGGTCGCCTGCAGGCGATGGCCTTCGGACTGGCGGCGCTGATCACGACCCTTGACCAGGCGGCCAAGGCGCTGGCCCGCGTCCGGCTCGATACCGCGATGGAACTCACACCCTTCCTATCGCTGCGTCTGGGGTTCAATCCAGGCGTCACGTTCGGCCTGTTCGCGGACTCAGGCGCGGCGGGACGCTGGACGCTCAGCGGCGTGACGGCACTGATCATCGGCGCGCTGCTGGTCTGGATCTGGCGGACGCGAACCGCCATGACGGCGGTGGCCGGGAGCCTTCTGGTCGGCGGGGCGGCGGGAAACCTGCTTGACCGTCTGCGCTTCGGCGCGGTGACTGACTATATCGACCTGCATTGGGGCGCCGCCCACTGGCCGACGTTCAATCTGGCGGATGCAGCCATTGTCTGCGGCGTGGGACTGCTTCTGCTACCGGTCAGAGGGGCGACCGTCCAGACCGCCCCTTCGACCATGGGGCGCGCCGCGCGATGACCCTACCCTCTCCCGCTGCGTCCGGACTGCGTCCGATCGGCAAGCTCGCCGCCGCCACAGGCGTCAAGGTCCCGACTATTCGCTTCTATGAGGAGATCGGACTGCTCCCCGCGCCGCCCCGGACCGCGACCGATCGGAGGATGTATGATGATGGGGCGGAACGCCGCCTGTCATTCATCAGGCATGCACGTCAGTTGGGATTCGATCTGAACGCGATCCGTTCCCTGATCGATCTGTCCGATCATCCGGATCGCCCGTGCGCCCAGGCGAACGTCATCGCCGAGCGACATCTCGCGGAGGTGAAACAGAAGATCGCGCAGCTCAAGGCCCTGCAGCGCGAGCTCTCCCGGATGACGGCGGAATGCGCCGGCGGCCAGATCTCCGCCTGCAAGGTGATCGAAGCCCTTCACGACCACGCGACGTCGCTTTGAGCGCGACAACCCCTCCGCCAACTGCTAATGCGAGCCATTCCTAACTGGTCATGCCTATGCAACCCCTGTTCCGTCTGCTCGCCCTGCTATTCGCGCTGGCGCTGACCACACCCGCGCTCGCTCAGCTCCCCACCGCCTCGGAGGCCCAGGTCGCCTGGCGGCTGCTCGACTACGTCTCGGTCGACTACGCCGGCGCGGTGGCGAACGGCCAGGTGACCAATCCGGCCGAATACGGCGAGATGGTCGAGTTTGGCAGCCAGATCCGGACGCGTCTTGACGCTTTGCCGCCCCATCCGGCCAAGGCCGGCCTGGTGCGCGACGCGGTCGCCCTGCAGGCGGCGATCCGCGACAAGGCCGACCCGCAGGTCGTGGGAGATCAGGCCAGAACCCTGGCCGGTGCCGTCTTGACAGCCTATCCGAGCCCGCTGGCACCCTCATTTCCGCCCGATCTGACGAAGGGCGCGACGCTCTATGCCGAACAGTGCGCAGCCTGTCATGGCGCGACCGGCCGCGCCGACGGCGCGGGCGCGGAAGGACTCGATCCGCCTCCGATCGCCTTCGCCGACGTGGAACGCGCCCGCCAACGCAGCGTGTTCGGTCTCTACCAGGTGATCGACCAGGGGCTCGATGGGACGGCGATGGCCAGCTTCGCCCATTTGCCGGCAGAGGATCGTTGGGCCCTGGCCTTCTATGTCAGCCGCTTCGCCTTCACTGACGCCGAAGCCGCCGAAGGCCAGCGCCTCTGGAAGGCCGACCCGGCGCTCCGCGTCGCCTACCCTGATCTGGCCGCCGTCGCCACGGCCACCCCGGCGGATCTGGCGAGCCGGATCGGCGAGACCAAGGCACGTGCGGTGACGGCCTATCTTCGCCGTCACCCCGAGGCGACGGCGCGTCCCGAGGGGGCGACCCTGACCCTAGCACGAACGCGCCTCGCGGAAAGCGAGGCGGCCTATCATCGCGGCGACCGCAAGGCCGCCACGGACCTGGCGCTGTCGGCCTATCTCGACGGCTTCGAACCGGTGGAGCCCGCGCTCGGTGCCCGTGACGGGGCGCTGCTGCGCCGGATCGAGACGGCCATGACCGCGTTGCGCGCCTCGATCAGCAAGGGCGCGCCCGCCGAAGAAGTCGCGGAGAGGGTCGCCCGTCTGAACGCCCTGTTTGACACGGCCGAGCGGGCGCTCGCGCCTCAGGAGGCGAACAATTTCGCCAGCTTCCTCGGCGCCTTGACCATTCTGCTGCGTGAGGGACTGGAAGCTCTGCTCATCGTGGTGGCGATGATCGCCTTCCTCAGGAAGGCCGATCGGCCCGAGGTGCTGCCCTACGTCCACGGCGGCTGGGTGGCCGCGCTGGTCGCCGGCGGCGCGACCTGGGCGGCCGCGACCTTCTTCATCTCCGTCAGCGGTGCCAGCCGGGAGCTCACCGAAGGGTTCGGCTCACTTCTGGCCGCTGTCGTGCTCGTCTCTGTTGGTATCTGGATGCACGGCAAGTCGCATGCCGACGCCTGGCAGACCTATATCCGCGACAAGCTGTCCAGGGCCCTCTCGAGGCGGTCGGCCTGGTTCCTGTTCCTGCTCGCCTTCGTCGTGGTCTACCGGGAGGTGTTCGAGACCATCCTGTTCTATGCGGCGATCTGGAGCCAGGGCGGCCATGTCGGCATGCTGGCCGGTGCCCTGACCGCCGTGGCGATCCTGGCGGTGATCGCCTGGGCGCTGCTGGCCTACAGCAAACGCCTGCCGATCGGCCGGTTCTTCTCGTGGAGCTCGATCCTCATGGCCGTCCTGTCGGTCGTTCTCATCGGCAAGGGAGTGGCGGCGCTGCAGGAGGCGGGCTGGCTCGATATCCACCCGCTCGCCTGGATCCCGCGGATCGAGATCCTCGGCCTCTATCCAACGGTCGAGGGCTTGGCCGTTCAGCTTCTGACCATCGCCGTCCTTGTGATCGGCTTCGCCCGGACGTCGTCACCCAGGACGGCTCGACCGCCCCACTGAAGGCGGCCCCTGGTTTACGGTCCTCAGGCTATGGCCTGAGCGCCAGACCGTTGCGCACCACGGCCCTGCAAGTCGTCATTTTTGGCGATTTAGAGTGGAAAATATTACATAAATCGTCATAACAGGCGAATTAGATCGTGCGATTTGGATTTTCACAAGTCGCCATTATTGACGAATTAACTTCGCATCGATATCTTACTCGCCGAAAGTGGCGAATTATGAAGATATCGAGCCTGACCACTGATGACGCAGCCCTCGCGGAGCTTGGCCGCAGGATCGCTGAAGCGCGACTCGCGCGACAGATGACCCAGGCCCAGTTCGCTCAAGCCGCAGGAGTGTCCAAGCGAACGGTCGAGCGCCTCGAGGGCGGGGCCTCGACCCAGTCCGCCAATCTGGTGCGCTGCCTTAGGGCCCTGGACAAGCTGGACGGTCTCGACCGGCTCCTGCCTCAGAGCCCGCCCAATCCGATCGATCTGCTGGAACGCCACGGCAAGACTCGGCAGCGCGCCCGGCCGGACCCCGACGAAGGCGCTGGAGCCGGGAGGCCCTGGACCTGGGGCGACGAACAATGACGACCATCGCCGAGGTCCGTCTGTGGGGAAGACGCATCGGCGCCGTGTCCCTGGAAGACGGCGCCGACGTCGCCGCCTTCGCCTATGCGCCCGCCTTCATCACCAGTGGCATCCAGCCGGCGCCGCTGATGATGCCCCTGGGCCCCGAGATCCATAGCTTTCCGGAACTCAACCCGCGCAGCTTCCACGGCCTGCCGGGGATGCTGGCCGACGCCCTGCCCGACAAGTACGGCAACACGCTGATCGACGCCTGGCTCGCGACCCAGGGCCGGACGCCTGAGAGCTTCAACGCGGTCGAACGGCTTTGCTACACCGGCGAGCGCGGCATGGGTGCCCTGGAGTTCGCCCCGGCCAAGGGCCCGCGCCGCAAGGCTGCGACCCGGATCAAGCTCGACGCCCTGGTCGAGCTGGCATCGGAAGTCCTGACACATCGCAACGACCTGCGCTCCTCATTCGCCGATGAGACGAAGGCCGAGGCTCTGCGCGACATCCTGCGGGTCGGCACCTCAGCCGGCGGCGCCCGCGCCAAGGCGGTCATCGCCTGGAACGCCGAAACCAATGAAGTCCGCTCAGGCCAGGTCGAGGCCGGCGACGGCTTCGACTACTGGCTGCTGAAATTCGATGGCGTAAGGGGCAACAAGGACAAGGAGCTGACCGATCCGCAAGGCTATGGGGCGGTCGAATACGCCTATTCCCGGATGGCCGCCGCAGCCGGGGTCCAGGTGGCCGAATGCCGTCTGCTCGAAGAGGGTGGCCGGCGGCATTTCATGACCAGGCGGTTCGACCGCCTTCCCGGCGGCGGCAAGCTGCACATGCAGTCCCTGGCTGCCCTCGCCCACTTCGATTTCAACGACCAGAACGCCTATTCGTACGAACAGGCGCTGTTCGTCATGCGTCGTCTCGGGCTGTCGATGGAGGCGCTCGAAGAGCAGTTTCGGCGCATGGCCTTCAACATCGTCGCCCGCAACCAGGACGATCACGTCAAGAACATCGCCTTCCTGATGGACAGGGCCGGCACCTGGAGCCTGTCGCCGGCCTTCGACATCACCTGGAGCTACAATCCGGCGGGCGATTGGACGGCGCGCCACCAGATGTCGATGAACGGCAAACGCGACGGCTTCACCCTGGACGACTTCGACGCCAGCGCCCGCGTCGCGTCGATCAACGCCCGCCGGGCGCGCGCGATCGTACAGCAAGTTCGCGACGCCGTGGCTCGCTGGCCCGAATTCGCCGACGCCGCCCGGGTCGGCGAGGACTGGCGCAAATCCATAGACCCCTCTCTCCGGACGATCCTCTAGACCCGCGGTGCCCTATTGGGCGGCGGTGGCGACGGACGAGAGATCGGGGGATCGGGACCCCGATCGCCCTGCGCCCCGGGGCACCGGGCCAGGCCGCGCCATCTTGGTCATTGCCACGCCCGGCGACGCACGTTATGGCCCGAAGCAGGAGCCCCAATTGTCCCGACTGTTTCACACCCTCTGCGTGAGCTTTTGCGCCGCCTTGTTGGCGGTAGCGAGCCTGTATGGCGCGTCACAGACCGGGCATCGAATCGCCCATGCCTCCGACTGGCCTCCGATCGCCTCCCCCGGCAGCGCGTTCGATGCGGACCACGACCCGCTTCACGTCCATGTCGCGCCTGGGCCCGCGACCGGGACTGACGCGACCGGGGGCGAAGACCCGGATACCGGCGAGACCCGGCCCACGGGTCATCACCACGCCGCGACCGGCGACAGCCCGAACGCCGTCCCGGAAACTGGCCACGGTGTGAAGGCGATCCTTCGATCGACCACGGGTCAGCGTTGGTCCGCCGGCGATCTATCGCGGCCGAACCACGACGAAGACGGCCCCGAATACCCTCCGAAACGGATGCGCACGGTCATCTGAACCTGCGCAGCCTTTCGGCTGCGCGCGCAATCTGTTTCCCGGAGATATCCTTGAAAACCCCGAATGCCGGCTCTGCCGGATCGTGGGCGCGTATGGTGGCCGTTTCGGCGCTGGCGCTCTCACTGGCGGCTCTGCCGTCCTTCCCGGCCATGGCGCAGCCGTCCGCGAGCGTTGCACCGGCCACGCCCACACTGTCGCTGGAACGGGCGTTGGCCCGTGCAGCCGCGGTGGACCCGGCCCTACCCGGCGGCGAAGCCCGCGTCCGCGCCGGCGACGCCGCTGTGCGTCAGGCCGATGTTCGCCCCAACCCAACACTGGGGCTGATGGTGGAAAACCTGCCGACGCTCGGCGGGGGCAACATCATCGACCGGACCGAGACGACCCTGTCCTACGAGCAGCGGTTTGAACGGGGCGGCGACCGACCGGCGCGCGTCACCCTTGCCCGGGGTGAAGCGGCCGTGGTTCAGGCCGAGGACGCCATCCGGAGACTGGACCGGCTCGAGCAGGTGCAGCGCGCATGGGCCGACGCCCTTGCCGCCCAGGCCGAACTTGAAATCGCCCGCGAACGCCTCGATCTGGCCGAACGCTTCCAGACGGAGGTGCAGCGGCGCGTGAACATGGCGCGTGATCCGCTGTTCGCAGGGGCCCGCGCCGAGGCCGAGCTGGCACAGGCCCAGATCGATTTTGACCAGGCCGGGATCCAGGCGCGCCTCGCTCGGGCAACACTGGGGCGCTTCTGGATCGGAGCCCCCGACTTCTCGCTCGACCCTGCCGATTTCGAGGACACCAGTGCCGCGCGTGAAGTTGCCGGTCCGGTCTCTGAAATCGATCTCGCGGTTCTTTCCGCACAGCGCGATGTTTCCCGGGCCCGGGTCCGGGTCGAAGAGGCGCGCGCCATGCCGGACGCTACAGTCAGCGTCGGCGTCCGCCATTTCTGGGAAGGCCAGGACCTTGGACTCGTGGTCGGCGGGTCCATTCCTCTCGGCCGTTTTGACCGCAACGAGGGGGCCATCGCGCGGGCCAGGTTCGAGGGAGTCGCTGCAGAGGCTGACATGGTGGTGCTCCGGCAGGAACGGGAGCGCGAGATCGCGCGGCTTCAGGTGCTCCTCGCGTCGCGGGCTCTGGAAGCGCGTCGCATTGCCGAGGAAACCCTGCCCCAGGCCGAACGCGCGGTCACGCTCGTTCGTCAGGGCTTCGCGCGCGGCGGGTTCACCTACAACGACGTGATCTCCGCCCAGACCGCGCTGCTTGCGACCCGGGCTCGGCGCGTCGCCGTTCTCAAACAGTTTCACATTGATCGCGCCCGCCTTGATCGGCTGACCGGCGCGCATGCCGACCTGCTCGGCCTGGAGACCCGCACATGATCCGTCACACCCCATCACGGCGCGCTATCGCCGCCACCCTGTTCGCCCTTGCAGTCGCGGTCTCAGCCTGCGGTCAGGGCGGATCCCCGGAAAAGGCCGGAGGCGAAGTCGCCGCCGGCGACTATGAGCGTGGCCCACACAATGGCCGCATGCTGCGCGACGGCGATTTCGCGCTGGAGGTCACCATCTATGAGGATGGTCCGGAGCCACTGTTCCGGCTCTATCCCTATCTCAAGAACAAGCCCCTCGATCCGCGTCAGATCCAGGCGACCATCACCCTGGGTCGACTGGGTCCCAAGACCGACCGGTTCGTCTTCACCGCCGAGAACGACTACCTCGCGGCCCCGGGCGTGGTCTTCGAGCCCCACTCCTTCGACGTAACAGTCACCGCCGCCCACGCCGGACGCCAGCACCGCTGGAGCTATGAGTCCTATGAAGGGCGCACCACCATCACCGCCGATGCCGCCCGGGCGGGCGGCGTAACCACCCAGAGAGCCGGCGGAGCAGTCCTGGGCGAAAGCCTGCCGTTGAGCGGCCGGGTCGAGATCACGCCGGAGGGCCAGAGCGAGGTCCATGCCCGCTATCCCGGTCGCGTCATGACCATGTCGGTCCAGCTCGGCGATCGCGTCCGGCGTGGGCAGGTCCTCGCCCGGGTCGAATCCAGCGAAAGCCTGCAGACCTATTCCGTCACGGCCCCGATTTCGGGGATGATCACGGCCAAGAATGCCAACCCTGGCGCCATCACCGGCAATGGCGAGCCGATGCTGACCATCGGCGATCCGACCCGTCTGCACGCCGAGTTCTTCCTCTATCCGCGCGACGCAGAGCGCGTCCGGGTCGGGCAGCGGGTGGAGGTCACAAGCCTGGCCGGGGATCACCGCGCGCTCGGCGTCATCGAGGCCGTGCTGCCGTCCAGTGACCCCATGAGCCAGACACTGGTCGCCCACGTCGCGCTCCCCTACCAGGGCGGCGTCTGGCGGCCGGGTCTGGGGGTCAGCGGCACGGTCCAGGTCGGTCAGGGTGAGGTGCCGCTGGCGGTCCAGACCAAGGCCATCCAGCCGTTCCGGGATTTCCAGGTCGTCTACGCCAGGGTCGGCAACACCTATGAGGTGCGGATGCTCGAACTGGGGCGTCGAACCGACGAATGGACCGAGGTCCTCGGCGGGCTTGAACCCGGAACCGAATACGTCGTCGACGGTGCCTTCCTCATTCGCGCGGACATCGACAAGTCCGGCGCGAGCCATGACCACTAGGGGGCGCGACCATCATGCTTGAACGCATCATCGCGCTGTCGATCCGGTTCCGCTGGGTCGTCATGGCGCTCGTCCTTCTGGCCTGCGCGGTCGGGGTCTGGAGCTTCCAGCGCCTGCCGATCGACGCAACGCCGGACATCACCAACGTCCAGATCCAGATCAACACCGAAGCGCCCGGCTATTCGCCGCTGGAGGCCGAACAACGCATCACCTTCCCCGTTGAGACGGCGGTGGCGGGCGTGCCCGGCCTGCAATATACGCGCTCGGTCTCACGCTACGGGTTGAGCCAGGTCACCGTCATCTTCGACGACGGCACCGACATCTATTTCGCGCGCCAACTGGTCAACGAGCGGCTGCAGAACGCGCTCAGCCAGCTTCCCCCCGGCGTCACGCCCGAACTCGGCCCGATCGCCACGGGCCTGGGCGAGATCTTCATGTATACGATCGACGCCGCGCCGGACGCCCGTCGTCCGGACGGCCAGCCCTATACGACCGAGGATTTGAGAACCCTGCAGGACTGGGTGATCCGGCCCCAGTTGCGCAACACCAGGGGCGTCACCGAGGTCAATACGATCGGCGGCTACGAGCGCCAGTATCATGTGACGCCCCAGCCCGAACGACTGTCGGCCTATGGCGTGACCATGGCCGAAGTCGTCGAGGCGCTGAACAACAACAACGCCAATGTCGGGGCCGGCTATGTCGAGCGCTACGGTGAGCAGTATCTGATCCGCGTGCCGGGCCAGGCTTCAACGACCGAGGATCTCGGCAGCGTCGTCATCGCCACCCGGGGCGGTGTTCCGATCCGGATCGCCGATGTCGCGGACGTGGGCATGGGCGAAGAGTTGCGCACCGGAGCCGCGACCGAAGACGGCAAGGAGACCGTGCTCGCCACGGTCTTGATGCTGGCGGGCGAAAACAGCCGCGTGGTGGCCCGGGCCGCCGCCGTCAGTCTGGAACAGGCGGCGCGCGCGCTACCCGACGGGGTGACCGCATCGCCGGTCTATGACCGGACGGACCTGGTCGATCGCGCCATCCACACAGTTGAGAAAAACTTGCTGGAAGGGGCCCTGCTGGTCGTCGTCGTCCTGTTCCTGTTGCTCGGAAACATCCGCGCCGCCCTGATCACGGCGGCGGTCATCCCGATCACCATGCTGATGACCATAACCGGCATGGTGCGGACGGGGACCTCGGGCAATCTGATGAGCCTCGGCGCGCTCGACTTCGGCCTGATCGTCGACGGCGCCGTCATCATCGTGGAAAACTGCCTGCGCCGCTTCGGGGAGGCCCAGCACCGTCTGGGCCGTATCCTGACCCGGGAAGAACGGTTTGATCTGGCGGCCTCGGCTTCCAGCGAGGTCATCCGGCCGTCGCTGTTCGGGATCCTGATTATCACCCTCGTCTATGTGCCGATTTTCGGCCTGACCGGGGTTGAAGGAAAGATGTTCCACCCGATGGCGATCACCGTCGTCATCGCCCTGACCGCCGCCCTCGTCCTCTCGCTGTCCTTTGTGCCTGCCGCGGTCGCGATGTTCGTCACCGGCAAGGTGGAGGAAAAGGACAGCTTCGTGATGCGCTGGGCCCGGGTCGGCTATCAGCCGGCGCTGGACTTCGCGCTGAAGACCCGGGGTTTGATGATCGGCATCGCCGTGGCGCTTGTGTTGCTGGCGGGCTTCGGCGCGTCGCGAATGGGTTCGGAGTTCGTGCCCAATCTCGACGAAGGCGACATCGCCATGCACGCGCTGCGCATCCCCGGCACCAGTCTGAGCCAGGCCATCCAGATGCAGACCGCGCTGGAGGCCCGCATCGCCGCCTTCCCGGAGGTTGAGCGGGTCGTGGCCAAGATCGGCACTGCCGAAGTCGCCACCGACCCGGTGCCGCCTTCGGTCGCCGATACCTTCATCATGCTGAAGGACCGCTCCGACTGGCCCGATCCCAGAAAGCCGCGCGGTCAGCTTGTCGAGGAGATGGAAGCCGCCGTGAACGAAATCCCCGGCAGCAAATATGAGTTCACCCAGCCGATCCAGATGCGGTTCAACGAACTGCTTTCGGGCGTGCGCGCCGATGTCGCCATCAAGGTGTTCGGCGACGATCTGAACGAACTACTCAGGCTCGGCGCCGAGATCGAAGGCATCGTCGCCGGCGTGGATGGCGCGGCCGATCCCCAGACCGAACAGGTCACGGGTCTGCCGGTGCTCCAGATCACACCCAACCGGGCTGCCATGGCGCGACTGGGTTTGAGCGTCAACGACGTCCAGTCGGTCATCTCCACCTCGATGGGCGGCACCACGGCGGGGCAGATTTTCGAGGGTGACCGGCGTTTCGACGTCGTCGTCCGCCTGCCCGAAGCGCTGCGATCCAACACCGATGCCATCGGTCGCCTGCAGATACCCCTGCCGGCGAGCGAGGGACAGGCGCGTCAGTTCGTGCCCCTGGCCGAGGTGGCGACGATAGAGCTTACGGTCGGTCCCAACCAGATCAGTCGCGAGAACGGCAAGCGACGGATCGTGGTCACCTCCAACGTGCGCGATCGAGACCTGGGCTCCTTCATCGGGGACGTGCAGGAGCGGGTCGAGACCGAGGTGACGATCCCCGCCGGCTACTGGGTCACCTATGGCGGTACGTTCGAACAGCTCATCTCGGCGGCGAAACGGCTTCAGGTCGTGGTGCCGGCTGTGCTGCTGCTGATCTTCGGCCTGCTGTTCGCCCTGTTCCGCTCCTGGAAGGACTCGGCCATCGTCTTCTCCGGCGTGCCCCTGGCGCTCACCGGCGGGGTGGCCGCCCTGATGATGCGTGATCTGCCGCTATCGATCTCGGCGGGCGTTGGCTTCATCGCCCTGTCCGGGGTCGCTGTGCTCAACGGCGTGGTCATGGTCAGCTTCATCCGGGGCCTGATCGAGGAGGGCAAGCCGATCCCCACGGCTATCCGCGAAGGCGCACTGACCCGTCTAAGGCCTGTGCTGATGACCGCCCTGGTCGCCAGTCTGGGCTTCGTGCCCATGGCGCTCAACGTCGGGACCGGGGCCGAGGTCCAGCGTCCGCTGGCCACGGTGGTCATCGGCGGGATCATCTCATCGACCCTGCTGACCCTGCTCGTGCTCCCGGCGCTCTATAGCCTGGTCCACGGTCGCGACCGGACCGAGGATCGTCCCCGTCCCGCCTGGCTCGACCACCTGCCGTTCCGCGTCAAGCGGAGGCGGTTCTGACCGCCTGCCGCTCCACGCCCTCCCCGAACTCCGGAAAGGTTCTCATGACAGTTGGCTATCGCCGGGACCCCTGGTCCTGGCTCAAATCACCCGCAATGGCACTGGCCGCCATCCTGCTCTTCTTTCTCATCGACGGAGCCCTGGGCCAGGCCCTGGCCCATGGCGTGGCCGAGGGCGACAAGGGCTATATCCAGGAGACATCCGGCTTTCTGTTCTGGCCGTTCGTCTATCTCGGGGCCAAGCACATGGTCACCGGCTACGACCACCTGCTGTTCCTGTTCGGCGTGATCTTCTTCCTCTACCGGATGAAGGACATCAGCATCTATGTGACGCTGTTCGCCATCGGCCACTCATCCACCCTGCTGCTGGGCGTGCTGACCGACATCAGCGTGTCCAGCTATCTGGTGGACGCGATCATCGGTCTGTCCGTCGTCTACAAGGCGCTCGACAACCTCGGTGCCTATCAGCGCTGGTTCGGCTTCCAGCCCTCGACCAGGGCCGCAACCCTGATCTTCGGCCTGTTCCACGGCTTCGGCCTGGCGACCAAGCTGCAGGATTTCCAGCTGTCATCCGATGGACTGATCGGCAACCTGATCGCCTTCAACATCGGGGTCGAGGCCGGTCAGCTTCTGGCCCTGGGCGCCATCCTCATCGTCATGGGTTTCTGGCGGAGGACGACCGGCTTCTGGCGTCATGCCTATGCCGCCAATGTCGTCCTCATGACCCTCGGTTTCATCCTGGCGGGCTATCAGCTCGTCGGCTTCTTCGTCACCTGATCGGAGACCTCTCATGCAAAATGCCAACAAGCCCGACCCCTCCGAACTGCCCTCGACCGCCAAACTGTTGAAGTCCACGGCGGTGGCCGTCGTGGTCGCTGCCGGTCTGCTCGTCACGATCGTTCTGCCCGCCGAATACGGCACCGATCCTACCCGGGTCGGATCGCTGCTCGGCCTGACGGAAATGGGCCGCATCAAGGTGCAGCTTGCTGCTGAAGCCAAGGCCGAAGAGGCGGGCCTCCAGCCGGCCGCCACGCCGCCCGCCGTCGCTGCGGCGCCGACCGCCGCAGTCACGCCCGCGGCGACTGCGCCCGGGGTCCGAACCGACGAGACCGTTCTCACCCTCGCCCCCGACCAGGGTGCCGAGATCAAGCTGGTAATGGAGGAAGGCGCTCGCGTCCGCTACGTCTGGTCAAGCAGCGGCGGGCGGATCAATTTCGACGTCCACGCCGACCGGCCGGGGACCTCCTATCATGGCTACAGCAAGGGATCGTCCCGGCGTGAGGAAGGCGACCTCACCGCCGCCTTCACCGGCAGTCACGGCTGGTTCTGGCGCAACCGCACCGGTGAGACGGTGACGATCACCCTGCAGACCGCCGGCGCCTACACAGAGGTCAAGCGCGTGGTCTGATCTCCGCGACGTCTATCCCCTCGTCGTCGGCCAGCGGGTATGCCGTTCGTCGATGACGTAGGGGTGGGTGTGGCCTGTTTCGCCGTCCAGCGCGTGGCCTTCCAGCAGGTGCGGATCATCGGGTTCGAGGTCATCATGACTGTGCGGCACGGTATCCGGATCATGCGCCGGCCAGATCAGCAGCCCCAGGATCGTGCCTGAGGCGCACAGGCCCGCCAGGACCAGAAAGGCTGCACCGGGATCAACCGCCGCACTGACCAGACCCGCTACCGGATAGGCGATCAGCCAGCAGCCGTGCGACAGGGCGAACTGGGCCGCGAACAGCGAGGGCCGATCAGCGGCGTTTGATGATCGTCGCAGCGCCCGACCGGCCGGTGTAATCGTCAGCGAATAGCCGAAGCCCATGGTCACCCACAGCAACAGCAAGGCCGGGTAACTGACCGCGACCCACGCACCCGCTAGCAGCACCAGCGTCATCAGGCCGGCCCCCAGCACCATGGCGGACCGGTCCGAAAGCCGAACCAGAAGGCGCGGCAGGATCACCGCCGCCGTCATCGATCCGCCGCCGAACGCCGCCAGCGCCCAGGCCGTCGCCTGTTCCGACAAGGCGAAGCGCGACTGAACCAGCACCACGGTGTTGACGAACACCATCGCCCCGCCCGCCGCCGTCGCCAGACTGATCGCCAGCAGCCCCCGAAGGCGTGGCGTCAGCGCGAACAATCGGATGCCCCCGGTCAGTCGTTGCAGGAAGGGCCGGGGCTGGGCGGTGCTCAGCGCCGGCAAGACCGCGCTGACGACGAACAGCGCCGAAACGACAAAACCGACCGCCGTCCCCGCGAACAGATTGTTGTAGCTCATCACCGCCAGCAGCAGGGCCGCCAGCACGGGGCTGGCCACGCTTTCCAGATCGGCTGCCAGCCGCGAGAGCGACAGCGCCTTGGTGTATTCAGCCTCGTCCGGGAGCAGGTCGGGGATCATGGCCTGGAAGGCCGGGGTGAAGGCGGCCGAGGCGACATAGAGCACAGTCATCAAGGCATATATCTGCCAGGCTTCGCCGACGAACGGCAGGCTGACCGCGACGCCGGCTCGAACGATGTCGAGCGACACCAGCAGGATTTTTCTGGGCAGTCTCGCCGCCAGGGCGCTCGCGAATGGTGCCACCCCGATGTAGGCGACCATCTTGATCGACAGGGCCGCGCCCAAGATTTCCCCGGCACTCGCCCCCGCCAGATCGTGGGCCAGCAGCCCGAGCGCGACGGTCGCCATTCCCGTCCCCAGCAGGGCCGAAACCTGGGCCATGAAGAGGTGCCGGTAGGCGGAGTGACGCAGGGGAGAAAACATCAAAGGGTCACCTGGGACGCCACGGAATCCCGGGCGATCCCGGAGGGCGGCTCCCCTTCGTCGAGTCTCGCATACGGTTGCAATATACTCTAGGGGAGTAACTATGGGACATACGGTCACCGGCAAGAAAAAACTCGTGGCGCGCATTCGACGCATCGCCGGCCAGTTGGCTGCGATCGAGAGAGCCATCGAAACCGAAACGGATTGCTCGCAGGTTCTCCAGCAGGTCGCGGCGGCGCGCGGGGCGATGGGCGGGCTACTCAATGAACTGATTGAGGACCATCTGAGACACCACGTCGCCAACCCCGATCTGAGCGAGCATGACCGCCGGATCGGCACCGACGAGCTGATCGCCCTTATCCGCCGCTATTCCAGCTAGGCCGAGTGCATGAGCAGAACGCGCTCCGAGGATACCGGCCGGCGGGCAAACCGGGATGCAGGATCCGGTATCGGTCCGGCCCTGGATACGATCCGGCCTCCACCCGCGCACAACGGGCCGCATGAGGCCGGCCCGGCTGAAATCGGCGACCACTACCCGGAGACGAGGCCGTGAGCTCCGATTCCCCCTGCACCGACGTCTGCCGCTTCGATGGTCGCACCGGTTGGTGCGTGGGTTGCGGTCGTTCGGTCCCCGAAGTCCGGGCCTGGCGAAAGATGCCGCCGCGTACCCGTCAGCTCCTCCTCAGGGAGCTGACCCGACGCCTGCGGCGGCTCAAGGATCAATGACCATGCCGGACCGGGTTTCACTGATGGCGACGGCTGAACGGTTCGGGATCGGAACGGCGCCGGCACCTCTGGCCCGGCGGAAGCGCTGTGCCGAACTTGCTCGTCGGCATCCTCGCCGTCCTGGCGCTGGCGGCGGTTTCCCGGTCGTTCGGGGGCGAAGGCCTGTTTTCCGAACTGCTCGAAATGGGTGGGCTTGCGCTGATCGCGGTCTGCATAATCGGGCGGGCCTGGTGCTCCCTCTATATCGGCGGCCGCAAGATCGCCGAGATCGTGGATCGCGGTCCCTATTCCATCTCTCGCAACCCGCTTTATGTCTTCAGCTTCATGGGCGCGTTCGGCATGGGTGCCCTGACCGGCAGCCTGACAATCGCGTTGCTGTTCCTGCTGGTCGCGGCGCTCGTCTTCCGCGCAACGGTGAAGCGCGAGGAAGCGTGGCTCAGCGAAGCGTTCTGCGCCGCCTATGCCGCCTACATGGCGCGCACACCCCGCTTCTGGCCCGATCCCTCCAAATGGCGAGATTCCGAGACCCTGGAGATCCGCCCGGTGTTCTTCCTGCGCACCCTGCGGGACGGCGCCGTGATGGCCTTCGCCTATCCGCTGTTCGAGTCGCTCGAATACTTCCAGGACATCGGATGGCTGCGGGTCGTCCTGTCCCTGCCATGACCGCGCGCCGGCGGAGCCGCCGCGCTGTCGGTCAGGGCTAGACTCCCACTATGAGCGCGCCTCTCAGGACCGGCCTGAAAGCGGTGCCCCGGAGCGTCTGGGCCATCGGCTTCGTGTCCATGTTCATGGATATCTCCTCGGAGATGATTCACGCCCTGCTGCCGGTCTTTCTGGTAACGGAGCTCGGCGCGAGCGTCGCGCTGGTAGGTCTGCTCGAAGGCGTCGCCGAGGCCACGGCCTCGATCACCAAGGTCTTCTCCGGCTGGCTCAGCGACCGGCTTGGCCACCGCAAATGGCTGGCGGTGGCCGGCTATGGCCTGGGCGCGCTCACCAAACCGGTGTTTCCGATCGCGGTGACCCCGTGGGAGGTGTTCGGGGCCCGGTTCGCGGACCGGATCGGCAAGGGCCTTCGAGGTGCCCCCCGCGATGCCCTGGTCGCTGACATCGCACCACCCCCGATCCGCGGCGCCGCCTTCGGTCTGCGCCAGTCGCTGGACACCATCGGTGCCTTCGCCGGACCGCTTGTCGCGATGGCGTTGATGATGGTGCTCGCGGGAAATATCCGGGCTGTGTTCGCCTGGGCCGTGGTTCCGGCGGTGTTGGCGGTGCTTGTATTGATTTTCGCGGTCAGGGAGCCACGTCCCGTCGAAGGGTTGCGCCGTCCTCGCTTGCCGATCCGGTGGGGCGATGTGCTTGCGATGGGCGGCGGCTTCTGGGCCGTGATCGGGCTGGGCGCGGTGTTCACCATGGCGCGGTTCAGCGAGGCGTTTCTGGTCTTGAGAGCGCAGGACGTGGGCCTCGCCATCGCTCTCGTGCCCGTGGTGATGGTGGTGATGAATCTGGTCTATTCCGCCGTCGCCGCGCCCGCGGGCAGCCTCTCGGACCGAATGGATCGGCGCTGGCTGCTTGTCCTGGGCCTGGCGGTGCTGATCTCCGCCGACGTGGTCCTCGCCCTTGTGGCGACGGTTCCCGGCGTGTTGATCGGGGTCGCCCTGTGGGGGCTGCATATGGGACTGAGCCAGGGATTGCTGGCGGCCCTGGTCGCCGATACGGCTCCGTCGCACCTGCGGGGTACCGCCTTTGGTCTGTTCAACCTCGCCAGCGGTGTGACCTTGCTGGCCGCCAGCGTCGTCGCCGGCCTGCTCTGGTCCCGGATGGGACCAGAGGCGACTTTCATCGCCGGTGCCGTGTTCGCCCTGCTGGCGACCATCTGGCTTGTGTCCATGACCCTGCGCCATCCAGCTAGGCGGAACGCGACGCCATGAACGAGATCATCGACGGCGGTCGCATGTCCACTGGCTTGATCCGGACCTCTCCGAATCCTTAACGGAACCCGCCGATCCAGTCCGCCACCTGATCGTGTGAACCCGCTGTCGCGAGTTCAAGTCCGACCCTGCTGAGGATGGCCAGATGCGGACTGGCCGTGTCCGGATGGCTCGACAGGTCCATACAGATCGACAGCACCGCCTCATGCAGTTCTCCCTTCTGACACAGGGCCAATGCCCTCGCCTTGGCTTCGTCGACATGCGTATTGGCCCCGACCGACAAAGCCTCGCGCGTTGGCACGACGGCTTTCCCGGGCCTGACGAGGTGGTTCGCCCACAACTCCAGGGCTGCGCGCTTTTCCGGCACATAGGTGTGGCGGTCATAGACACTCGTGACCGCCGCCCCTTCATTGGGCGTATGTCCGAGCACCAGCCCGACCACGAAGCGGCTGACGCCGTAACGCCCCGTGAGCGTCGTCGCCCCGGATCGCCGGACGTCATGGGGCGACCCCACCGCCAGCTTTCGGCGCGTACAGGTCCGCGCGAATGCGCGGGTTATCGCGTGCGGATCGAGGTGTTGGCCCGGAGATTTGGCGGACGGGAAGAGGTAGGTGCTGCCCGGATCAAGCGCCCAGGCCATCTCTAGGATCTCCAGCGCATCGGCCCCGAGGGGTACGACGTGCTGATGTCTGGCCTTGGCCCGCTCGGACGGGATCGTCCAGATCTTCGCCGAACGGTCGAACTCGGTCTTGAGGGCTCCGGCGACCTCGGTGCGGCGGGTCAGGGTCAGCATCAACAGCTGGATGGCCAGTCCCATGACCGGTTCCAGTCGCGCATGGACGCCGGCCGTCTTCTCCCCCGGGGCGCGGGGCACCGACGCCTCCGATGCCGCGTCCCAGAGCGTCCTCAGGGCCGCGTCATCAAACATGCGTTCACGCGGTGTCAGTGCCAGCGGCCGGGCCAAACCGAGCGCGGGATTGGCCTCGATCCGCTCTTCGAGCACCGCGAAGCCCAGAACCGCGTGAAGCAGGGAGCCGATCGACGCCACGCTGGCGGCCGCCATGCCGGTCTCGGTCACCAGGGTCCGCATGAATATCTTCACGTCGGCGCGCCGGATCTCCGTGAACGGTCGTGACCCCAGCCGTGGCTGAATGTGGTTGCGCCAGGTCTGGCGCTCGTTGTTGAGGGTAACCTCTCGCTTGGGCCGGCGGCGTCCCCCGTGAAGTCCGACCGTCGCCGCCTGCCAATAGGCCTCGGCCAGTTCATCGAGGGTTTCGCCTGTTCGCGCCCGTTCGCGAGCCGCGGTCATCTCTGCGACGGGATCGCCCCCGTCGACGACCGATATCCGCAAAGCGGCGGCCTTCGACCGAGCCTTGGCGAGCGACAGATCCGGATAGGCCCCGAGGCAGAGACGGCGACGCGCGCCGTTGGTGGCGACATAGCGGAATTCGAACTGCTTCAGCCCGGTTGGAAAGACACGAACGCCGAGCCCGCGACTGTCGCCGACGGACATCTCATAGACCTTGTCAGCGGGTTTCAGGGCCGCGATCTGGCGGTCCGTGCTAGGTTGAAGGCCGGCCAACACGCGCTCTCCTCGCGCCTGCGCTGCAAATCAAACGCCACCCAGACTAGCATTTTCTGGGGCGCCAGTGGGGCAGACGATGCAGAATTTCTCGAAAAAGCAAGAAAAACGCTGAAAAATTAAATTGCCGGTTTTCTGTAGCTTATCGAGTTATGCACAGCCATGAAATGTCGTGAAAATGCCTTTGAGGCGCTTCACACCGAGGGGGTCACAGGTTCAATCCCTGTCGCATCCACCATTTCTTTCAAGGGTTATGGCGAACCGGACCGGTTCTGCCGGCCCGACACCCCGCAAACAGGACGACAACCGCCCGACCGGCGAACCGGCGGGCGTTGTGGCGTCGGGACGGGCCGACGGTCGATCGGTCAGGCAGGGCGGGGCAGACTGGGCCCCATCGCTGCGGTCGCCAGTTCAGCCCGGCTGTTTGGTGAAATGGCCCGCGCGCCAGGCCAACCACATCACGGCGACTCCGACACCGGTGCAGACCACCAGTCCGGGCAGTGAAGCCTCCGGACCGAAGGCCCCGCCGGACAGCCATTCCGGGACGCCCGCGCGCGCCGTGCTGCGGGCGATCGAGGGGCCGAAGTCGCCGCCGGAGACGGCGGCCCCGAACAGATAGCCCTGGGTGAAATTCCACGCCGCATGCACGCCGATCGACAACCAGAGCCGGCCGGTCAGGGCATAGAAGGCCCCCAGCATGATGCCGGCCTCAAGCGCGATGCAGACGGCGGCGAAGACGCTGGCATTGGGATTGGCGATATGGCCGAAACCGAACAGGGCGGCGGAGACGGCGAAGGCCACCCACGGACCAAAGGCGCGCCAGATCAGCCTCAGCAGGACGGCGCGGATCATCAACTCCTCGATCACGCCCGACTGGATGGCCTTGCCCACGGAAACCCAGGCCGGGGCGAGCCCGAGGGCCTGGATGTCATACAGGCCGAACACCGCCATAATGCCCATCACCGCAGCGAACATCAGGGCTCCGATCACCAGGCCGACGCCCAGTTCCGGCACCAGCGGCCGCAGGGCCAGTTCGGAAGGCTTGCGGCCCTCGGCCAGCCACACCGCCAGGGCATAGACGCCCAGCCCCACGCCAGCGGCGATGATCGTCGCCGCCAGCTGGGCCACACCGGACGACTGCGGCCACCATTTGCCCAGGGCCTCCCCGGTCGGCAGGGCTGACAGGGCGACAAGGAAGACCAGGGCGACGGCCCACCCCAGGGCGCGCAGCCAGCGCAGCGGCCCCGGATGCAGGAAGCGGCGTTCGCCGAGGTCGAGGGGGTGGAACCCCCGGCCGCCCGTCAGGGCGAGCGTCAGTCCGGGGACCGAAAACAGTTTCGAGCGCATGAGGATCTCTGTTGATCAGGCGGGTGGTCAGGAAGCGTCTGGAGCGGCGAGCGCCGCGGCCGCAGCCGCGATACGCTCACCGAAACGGCGCTGGTTCAGGGCCTCAATCGCCTCGCCGAGGACGGCGGACAGCGGGGCAGAAAGCTCGGCATCCAGCTGGTTGGCGGCGGCATTGGTGGCCGCCCACTGGCGCTGAAGGGCCGGGATCATCGCCTCGGTCTTCGGGGTCAGGGCCACGATCCGCTCGCGGGCGTCCGTGCCGGGCTTCAGCACCACAAGCCCGTCGCGAGTCATCTGGGAGACCGTCTGACTGACGGCGGAATGGCTGACACCGATCTCGGCTGCCACGGCCTTGATGGAGGTCGGCCCCAGACCCATCAGGGTGCGAAGCACCGGCGTATAGCGCGGCCGCCAGTCCAGGCCGGACGCGGCGTAGGCGGCCTCGACCTCGCCATCGAGCAGCTCGATCAGGCTTCGGACTCGGGAGCCAAGGGTGGAGACAGAGGAAGACATGACGACGATGTATAAGCGCTGTTATATTCTGTCAAGAGCCGCGTTTGGCCCCGCACGCGGAGGGCGGCGTCACGGCCCGTCCCCCGGCCGATGTCGTGATCGCGTGGCTCAACCCTCGCCAACCGGGCGTCATGCCGTCGGAGCGGACGCCGGAAACAACCACCGCTTCACCCGATCCGCCAGCGACATCCAGCCACCGGCGATCACGGCCGTGGCCAGGGCCGCGACCAGCAGGGTCGCGTCGGGCCGGGCCACCCCGAACACGGCGGCGAAGGCCGGGACGCTGAACACCCCGACCAGAACCGCGACGATCGCCGTCGCGATCACCCAGTAGGACCGGCGATACGGCGCGAACAGCCGACCGGAACCGGCCGAGTCGGCCAGGGCCAGGCCCAGATTGCCGATGACCAGGGCGACGAAGGCCGCGCCGCGGGCCATCGCCTCGGGCCAGCCGCCCAGGGCCCAGACATAGAGGCCGAGGACCCCGGCCAGCACGCCCACACCCTGCAGCGCGGCCCGGCCGATCTGGGCCGGGCCGAACAGGGGCTCGTCGCGGCGGCGCGGCGGCTGGCGCATCGCCGCCGCATCACTGGGCTCGGCCTCGAACACCAGGGCGCACAGCGGATCGATCGCCAGTTCCATCAGCACCACATGCATGGGGAACAGCAGGGGCGGCAGACCGAACAGGATCGGGCCCAGGGCCAGGCCGGCGATCGGCACATGGATGGCGGTGATATAGGTCAGGGCCCGCCGCAGATTGGCGAAGATCCGCCGCCCCAGCCGGATCCCGCCGACGATCGAGGCGAAACTGTCGTCCAGCAGGACCAGGTCCGCCGCCTCGCGCGCCACGTCCGTGCCCTTCAGCCCCATGGCGATACCGATATGGGCCGCCTCCAGCGCCGGGGCGTCATTGACCCCGTCGCCGGTCATGGCCACCACCTGGCCATCGGCCCTCAGGGCCTCGACGATGCGCAATTTCTGCGCCGGCTGGATCCGGGCACAGACCCGGACCGTGCGCAGCCGGGCCGCCAGGGCCCCGGACGACAGGGTCGCGACCTCGGACCCCAGCAAGGCCCCCGCCGTCGTGTCGAGTCCGGCCGCCGCCGCCGTCGCCAGGGCCGTGGCCGGATGGTCACCGGTGATCATCACCACGGCGATCCCGGCGGCGCGGGCCTCGGCCAGGGCGGCTGGGACCCCGGGCCGTAGCGGGTCCACAAAGCCGACCAGTCCGGCAAAGGTGAAGTCCAGCCCGCCGGGCTCGTCCGGGGCCGGGACCGCGACCGGGGCCGGGGCCGAGGCCACGGCCAGCACGCGCAGGCCATCGGCGGCATAGTGTTCGACCACGGCCTGCAAGGCGGTGATCTCCCCCGCCTCGAGCCGACACAGGGCGAAGATGGCTTCAGGGGCCCCCTTGGCCGCGGCCAACCCCGCCCCGTCTGCGCCGGACCAGAGCTGGATCACCGCCATCCGGTCCGGCCGCAGCGGCCAGACCCGGTCGGGCTCACCGCCCCCGGAACCGGCTGGACCGCCGCCGACATGATCGGCCAGGGCCCGGACGGCGCGATCCATCGGATCGACCGGACGCACCGCCGAGGCCAGGGCCGCCAGCCGGATCAGGTTCCCGGCGGGATCGCCCGCCAGCACCGGCCCTGTCGAAATCACCGTATCGACACCCGCGGCCCACAGTCGGGCCACCCGCATCCGGTTCTCGGTCAGGGTCCCGGTCTTGTCGACACACAGGACCGTGGCCCCGCCCAGGGTCTCGATCACGGCCCCGCGCCGCGCCAGCACCTGATGGCGCGCCAGCCGCCAGCCGCCCAGGGCGATGAAGACGGTCAGGACCATCGGAAATTCCTCGGGGATCAGGGCGATCGCCAGGGTGATCCCGGCCAGAATGCCGTCGATCCAGTCCCCCCGGACCAGGCCATAGGTCACCACCACGAGCAGGCAGAAGCCGAGGGCGAAGCCGCCGAGCAGGCCGACCAGGCGGCCCGCCGTCTGCTGCAGGGGCGTCGGGGTCTGGACGATCCCGGCCAGAGAGGCCCCGATCTGGCCGAGGGCCGAGCGGGCCCCGGTCCGGGTCACCCGGGCCACCCCCTGGCCGCGTACCACCAGGGTGCCGAAAAACAGCCAGGCCGTTGTCGCACCGCCCGGCACCGGGTCATCGCCGGGAGGGGAACCGGCTCCAGCCGGTGTTTTCGACACGGTCGCGGACTCCCCGGTCAGCGCCGCCTCATCGACCGTCAGGACGTCACCACCGATCAGCCAGGCGTCGGCCGGCACGCGGTCACCCTCCCCGATCAGCAGCAGGTCGCCGGGCACGAGGTCGCGTGCCGGAATCGTGCGCTCGCGGCCCTCGCGGGTCACCCGGGCCAGCGGCTGGCCCAGGGCCTGCAGGGCCTGGAGGGCGCGCTCGCTGCGGGACTCCTGCGCCACGACCAGACCGATCGACGCCAGGGCCCCGGCCACAAGAAAGAGGCCCTCGCCGAGGTCGCCGAGCACCAGATAGAGCAGGGCCGCCCCGATCAGCAGCAGGAACATCGGCTCGCGCAGGGTCTCGCCGACGATGCGCAGGACCCCGCGCCGGCGCGCCGGCGGCAGGGCGTTGGGACCGGCGTCGATCAGCCGCCGGGCCGCCTCGGCCTCATCCAGTCCGCGCAGGCTGTCCAGGGTCATTCACGCCGCCGAAATGGATCAGGTCCGGGCATCCGGGTCCGCTATTGATCCCATGCCCGGTCCGGGCCGGGTCCGACCATGACCTGTATCAAGGCCGGCGTCGCTCCGCCCTCAGCGCGCACCGACCGCACTGCCTGCCGCTGCCAGACGCAGGATCACATCGTCGACCTGGACGCCACCCCGGTCGATGACCAGGTTCTGGTAGTTGCGCTGGCCGTCGGCGGTCTCGGATTCAACGCTCTCGACCTCGGTCCGGAACTGACGGCGCAGATAGGTGGCCAGCTCGCCGGCCGTGACCAGATGATCCCCGTCGCCATCGGCCTCGCCGGACATGCCGGTGCGCAGGAAGTGGGACAGATAGCCACCGGCGCGGAATTTATCGGCCACCGCACTGGTCAGGTCCTCTTCCGAGCTGAACAGACCCATGACCCCGGGCCGGTCCACGACGTTGCGGGCGAAGCCGCCCGAATAGCAGGAATCCAGCACCAGCAGCGCCAGGCGGGTACGCAGGCTGCCGAACAGTCGCGACATCTCGACATCGCTGATCTCGCCGTCCCGCAACACGATGGATTCGCTGCGGCCGTCCGGCTCCAGCCCCGTGACCGCCGTATCGGACTGGTCACCGTGCCCGGAGAAGAAGAACAGGAACATGTCATCGGGCCCGGCCTGGGCCGCGACCCGGGCGAAGGCCGCCCGCACGCCGCCGATGGTGGCCTGGGCATTGGTCAGGACCACGCTGGACGGGTTCAGGACCCCTTCCCGCTGCAGCGTCTCGGCCAGTTTGCGGGCGTCCTCGTCCGTATAGGGCAGGTTGTTCTGGCCGCCGCCATAGTCGGAGACCCCGACCATGACCGCGAACACCCGCGCGCCCGACTGGACCGCCGCCTGTCGCGGCGAGCCCTGGCTGGGGCTGACGATGAAGCGGTAGGACCCGGTTTCGCCGGAGGCGTAGGAGGTGACCATCACCTGATATTCGCCGTCCTCGGTCAGGACCGTGTCCAGCCGGCTGTTGGTGCCGTCCTGGCCGTCGTCATTCTCGCGCTGCTCGCCCGAGGGGGTGCGCAGGATGGTGTAGGCGTCGAAGGCCGAGGAGGTCAGTTCGACCGCCACCCGCTCCCCGCGCCGGCCGACGAAGCTGTAGGTGTCGACATATTCGCCGCTGTCCAGGGTCTCGTCACCGCTGCCCAGGGTTCCGGCCACCGTCTGACCGACCGTGATCCGCCCGCCCGAGGACGCCCGCTCATTGGCCTGCACCGCCGGCTCGGCCCGGGCCGAGCCGGAATCGGCCAGGGCCGACAGACGATAGCTGCCGGTCTCGCCGGCCTCATAGCTGGTGGCGGTGATCCGGTATTCGCCATCGGCCGGCAGGGTCACGCGCAGCCGGCTGTCGCGACTGTCCGACGCATCGGCATCGTCGTCATTGAAGCCCGAGAAATTGCCGGGGCCGGTGATGGACAGATAGGGGTCGAAGTCGGTGGACGACAGGCGCAGGTCCAGCCGCTGGCCGCGACGGCCCGCGAATACGAAACTGTTCAGATATTCACCACTGTCCAGCTGGCGATCGCCGCGCGCCAGCCGGCCGGTCCGGGTCTCGCCCAGCCGCAGGGCCGTCTCGCCGGTGTCGCCGCGGGTGTCGCGCGCGCGCTCGCCGCCGCCACCGCCGTCCAGGCTTAGGGAATAGCTGCCGGTCTCGCCCGACTCATAGCTGGTCGCCGAGACCGTGGCCTCGCCATCGGCCGGGGCGGTGAAGCGGATCCGGCTGTCCTGGGTGCCGCGCCGCGCCGGATCGTCGTCATTGTCCTCGCTGAGCCCGCCGGGGCCGCGCACCATCAGATAGGGATCAAAGCCGCTGGCGCTGAGTGCCAATTCATAGGTCTGGCCGCGCCGCACCGGCAGGGCATAGCTGTCGACGAACTCCCCGCTGGACAGGGTCTCGTCGCCACGGGCCAGCTGGCCGCGCGTGGTGCCGGTGCCGAGCCGGCCTCCGGTCGATTGCCCGCCGCCGCCGCCGCCCTGGGGCACGGCAATCGATCCGCCGATCAGGCTCAGACGATAGGTCCCGCGCTCGCCGCTCTCATAGCTGGTGGCGGTGACGCGGTAGGTGCCGTCCGCCGGCAGGCGCAGGTTCAGCAGCGCACTGCGGTCGTCATCCGAGGCGTCGTCATTGTCCTCGGAGAAGTCGCCCGGACCGCGCACCATCAGATAGGGGTCGAAATCGTTGGAGGTCAGCCGCAGGCCGACCTGCTGACCGGCCCGGCCCTGGAATTCGAACAGGTCGCGGAATTCGCCGCTGTCCAGCCGGTCATCGCCGGGACTCAGGCTCCCGGTCACCTCGCGCCCCGGACGAAGCTGCTCCTGCGCGATCGCCGGCGAGCCCAGGATCGTCAGGGCCGTGCTGGCGTACAGAATGATCCTGAGCATGGCATTTCTCCCTGAAACCAACCTAACGCGACCAGCGTGACCGTTGTTATTTATTCTCGAATAACAGGAATCGACCGACAGGAGTCCCCGACACCACCATTCGGCCTTGTTCATGCCGCACATGGCCGCCCCCGCGCCTCCGTTCGCCCGCCCTGTGGCTGGCCCTGTCATCCCGGCGCCCTACGGAATCTGTATGCCCTTCCCCGCCAGCCATCCTGCCCTCGACCGTGCCCTCGCCGAACGCGGCTATGCCGAGCCCACGCCTGTTCAATCCGCCGTTCTGGACGCCGCACCCAATGAGGACGGCAGCGGCCGCGACCTGCTGGTCTCGGCCCAGACCGGTTCGGGCAAGACCGTCGCCTTCGGCCTGGCCCTGGCCCACACCCTGCTGGGTGAGGCCGAGCGTTTCAATGAATACGGGGCCCCGGTGGCCCTGGTCATCGCCCCGACCCGCGAACTGGCCCTGCAGGTCTCCAACGAGCTGCAGTGGCTGTACGCCCCGACCGGCGCGCGCATCGTCTCCTGCGTCGGCGGCATGGACCCCAAGGTGGAACGCCAGGCCCTGAACCGCGGCTGCCACATCGTCGTCGGCACCCCCGGTCGCCTGCGCGACCATGTCGAGCGCGGCTCGCTGGACCTGTCGACCCTGAAGGCCGTCGTCCTCGACGAGGCCGACGAGATGCTGGACATGGGCTTCCAGGAAGACCTGACCTTCATCCTCGACGCCGCCCCGGCCGAACGCCGCACCCTGCTGTTCTCGGCCACCCTGGCGCGCGACATCGTGCAACTGGCCAAGACCTACCAGACCAATGCCCTGCGCATCGACACGGTCGCGGGCAACACCTCGCACGCCGACATCGAATACAAGGCCATCCGCGTCGCCCCCAATGAGGTCGAGCTCGCCGTCGTCAATGTGCTGCGCTATTTCGAGGCCCCCGGGGCCCTGGTGTTCGCCAACACCCGCGAGCGCGTCAAACACCTGACCGCCAGCCTGCGCGAGCGCGGCTTCTCGGTCGTCGGCCTGTCCGGTGAACTGACCCAGAGCCAGCGCTCGGAGGCCCTGCAGGCCCTGCGCGACGGCCATGCCCGCGTCTGCGTGGCTACCGACGTCGCCGCCCGCGGTCTCGACCTGCCCGACCTGGGCCTGGTCATCCACGCCGAGATCCCGGTCAACAAGGCCGGCCTGCTGCACCGTTCGGGCCGTACGGGTCGCGCCGGCAAGAAGGGCGTCTCCGTCCTGCTGGTCAGCTACACCCGCCGCCGCAAGGTCGAGATCATGCTGAACTCGGCCTCGATCACCGCCGAATGGTCGGGCCCGCCCAGCGCCGAGATGATCGTCGCCAAGGATCGCGAGCGTATGTTGGCCGATCCGGTCCTGATCGCCCCGGTCGAGGATGAGGGGATGCTGGCCATGGGCCGGCAGCTGCTCGAAAACAGCTCGCCCGAACAGATCGCCGCCGCCCTGATCCGCCTGTACCAGCAGAAGCTGCCGGCACCGGAAGACGTCTATGACGACGACCGGATGAAGCGTCAGCAGCAGGCCGGGGTCAATGACAAGGGCCAGCCTGACATGCCCTATACGGACTTCGCCCGCGGCGGCGACATGGCGTGGTTCCGCATCAATGTCGGTCGCGACAAGAACGCCGATCCGAAATGGCTGATGCCGACCATCTGCCGCCTCGGTCATGTGACCAAGCGCGACATCGGCTCGATCCGCATCTTCGACCGCGAGACCAAGTTCGAGATCACCAGGGAGGCCGAGGCCAAATTCCTCGCCGCCATCGCCACCGGTCTGGAGGACGGGGTCAAGATCGATGCCGCCGTGGCCCCCGGCCCGCGCGAGCCGGCCGAGCGTCGCCCGCGTCCGGGCGGCAAACCCTATGAAGGCAAGGCCGAGGGCGGCGAGAAGAAGCCCTGGGTCAAGCGCGACGCCCCCGCTGACGGCGAACGCAAGCCGTGGGTCAAGCGCGACGATGCCGGCGCGACCGGTGAAAAGAAGCCGTGGGTCAAGCGCGAGGCTCCGGCCGACGGCGAGAAGAAGCCATGGGTGAAACGCGACAACGCGGCCCCGGCCGGTGACAAGAAGCCCTGGGTGAAGCGCGAGGCCCCCGCCGACGGCGAGAAGAAGCCCTGGGTCAAGCGCGAGGCTCCGGCCTCGGGCGAAAAACAACCCTGGGCCGGTCGTGTCGAAATGGGCGCGGGCGAGAAGAAGCCCTGGGTCAAGAAGACCGACGGCGGCAAGCCGGCTCCGGCCGGCGAGAAGAAGGCCTGGGCCCCGAAGTCCGACGCCTCGGCCCCGGCCGCAGCCGGTGACCAGGCCTGGAAGGGCAAGCCCAAGGGCGGCGACCGTCCCTGGGCCCCCAAGGACGCGCGCGGCAAGCCGCCGGCAAAGCCCTACAAGGGCAAGACCCCGCGCAGCTGATGTGACGATGGTCCGGCCCCGGTGATCCGGGGTCGGTCCCGTCAGGCCGGATAGCGTTCGCGCATCGCCTCTACAGCCCAGACGCACAGGTCACGCAGGGCCGCGGCATCCATCGCCTCGAGGCGCGGAATATAGAGGCAGGACACGCTGGTCTTGAGTTTGCCCAGTCGCGCCATCAGGTCCGGGCGCTCGTTGAATCCGGGCATGATGTAGAGCGTCAGGGCCGCCTTGCGCGGCGAGAAGCCGATGACCGGCCAGTCCCCCTCGCGCCCGCTGGCATAGACATAGCGATAGCTGCCGAACCCGACGATCGACGGCCCCCACATCACCGGCGGCTGGCCGCTGACCTGCTCCAGCATGCGACAGACCGTTTCCGCCTCGGCGCGGCGGCGCGCATCGGGCACGGCGGCGATGAAGTCGGCGACGCTGGCGTCGGTGGGAAGGGTCCTGGGGGCGTCGGCCATGCGGGCTCCTGTCGGATCACAGCGCCCCATTGTGACGCCGATCGGGCGCGGGGAAAACCGCTCAGGCCGGGGACCAGTCCTCCGGGGCCAGCGCGAAGCCCCCACCGAGGTTCAGCCCCGGCGCGACCGTGGTCCCGATCAGGGTCCAGGGGCCGAGGCTGCGCGCGGTGCGCCAGGCCCCGGTCGGCACGGCCAGCTGCGGCTGCTGGTCCCCGGTCAGGCCGGGCCCGACGGTGGCGGTGACGGTGACGGCCCCGGCGATCTGCATCTCCAGCGGCGCGCCGTCATAATACTGCCAGAGCTCGGTCGCCTCGACCCGGTGCCAGGCCGAGACCTCGCCCGCCTCCAGCAGCAGATAGGCCGTCACTCCCATCGAGCGCCCGTCGACCTCGCGCGGGTCGCGGAAGATCTCGCGATGATGCCCGCCGCCCTCCAGCGGCTGGAGTTCGAGCAGGGCGATGATTTCAGCGGCGGTCATCATGGGGCGAATCGGGTCCGGGGCAGGTGCGGCACCCTAGCGCGGGCCTGTCCCGGACACAGCCGGTCCCAGGGGGCTGATGTCAGGCTGCCTCGCCCTGACCGGCACGGCACCCCTCTCCTCGGCGGGGGCGTGGGCGTCAGGGGTGAGAATCTTGTTGACCATGGAGCAGGCTTTCCGGCGCACAGGCCGCATTGGGCCGGCGCTCTGGACCATGACGCGCGAAAGGCCTCTGCGGGCCCGGACGCAATATCGCAAAGGGCGGGCAGGGTGACGCAGCGGGGGCCGGGTGCCTTCACAGCGAACATCGACAGCACAACCTTACCGGGTTATTCTTGTCTGCATCGCGGCCGAAAGCGGGAGCGCGACCCATACCGATCATCTCGATCTTCTTCGGCATCGTCATCCGCATCAACTTCTTCGATCATGCCCCGCCCCACCTCCATGCAGCCCACGGCGGAACCGAGGCCCTGTTCGACATCCGGACGGGACGGACCATTGCTGGAGCCATCCAGCGTCGGGAAACCCGATATGTGGTAGAATGGATCGCGAAGAACCGGGCCGAACTGATGCGAAACTGGGATTTGGCGGCGAACGGACAGCCGACCTTCAAGATCGAAGGGCTTGAGGATGAGTGAGATCAAACTGGTGCGCGCCCGGCGCGTGAAGGCGCTCGAAGGCTACAGGCTGGAGATCGTTTTCGACGACGACACCATGGGCGTGATCGACCTCAGCGATTTCGTAAAGCTTGGCCCGATGACTGAGCCTCTCCGCAATCCGGCCTTCTTCGCCAGGGTGTTCATCGAAATGGGCGTCCCGACCTGGCCCAACGGCTGCGACATCGACGCGATCAACGCCCGGATGACGATTGAGGCGACCGGCGCGCTGCGGCCGGCGACGGCGGTGGCCTAACGCCAGACTTCAAGGCCGTGACGGCGCATCGCGACCCGGCATTTTTCTGCGGTACTCTCGGTGAGCGCGACCTTCAGGCACCTCATTCCGGGTTCGGCCTCCGGGCCAAAACCGAAATCGTTCAGGGATCCCATTCCGCCCGTCGTCTCGGCCAATAGCGACCCCAATGCATCCAGGTCGCCCTCGGAAAGCCGTCGGCAAGTCTTGGCGACCCGGGCGGCAATGGCCTCGCCGCCATGGCGCTCAACGAGCTGGGTGATCTCGCAGACCACCTTGATAACGTCGTCAATCTCCAGGCGGTCGGACAACCTCACAGCGCCTTCACGATCCCCTCGACCATCTTCTTGGCGTCGCTGAACAGCATCATCGTGTTGTCGCGGAAGAACAGTTCGTTCTCGACCCCGGCATAGCCGCTGCTCATGCCGCGCTTGATGAACAGGACGGTGCCGGCCTTGTCGACGTCCAGAACCGGCATGCCGTAGATCGGGCTGGCCTTGTCGGTCTTGGCGGCGGGGTTGGTGACGTCATTGGCCCCGATGACGAAGGCCACGTCGGCGGAGGAGAATTCGCTGTTGATGTCCTCCAGCTCGAACACCTCGTCATAGGGGACATTGGCCTCGGCCAGCAGCACGTTCATATGGCCGGGCATGCGGCCGGCGACGGGGTGGATGGCGTATTTCACCTCGACCCCCTCCGCCTTCAGCTTGTCGGCCATCTCGCGCAGGGCGTGCTGGGCCTGGGCCACGGCCATGCCGTAGCCGGGCACGATAATGACCTTGGAGGCGTTCTTCATGATGAAGGCGGCGTCCTCGGCACTGCCCTGTTTGACCGGCCGGGTCTCGGCTGCCCCCTCGCCCGCCGGGCCCGCGTCGCCGCCGAACCCGCCGAGGATGACGCTGATGAAGCTGCGGTTCATGGCCTTGCACATGATGTAGCTGAGGATCGCGCCGGAGCTGCCGACCAGGGCCCCGGTGATGATCAGGGCGATATTCTCCAGCGTGAAGCCCAGGGCCGCCGCGGCCCAGCCGGAGTAAGAGTTGAGCATCGACACCACCACCGGCATGTCGGCCCCGCCGATGGGGATGATCAGGGTCGCGCCGAGGATCAGGGCCAGGGCAAACACCCCCCAGAAGGCCCATGTCGCGGATCCGCCGGTGCCGATCAATATGCCGATCAGCAGCACCAGGGCCAGGGCCAGGCCGATGTTGATCAGGTGGCGGGCGGGCAGGATGATCGGCGCGCCGCTCATATTGCCGTTCAGCTTGGCGAAGGCGATGACCGAGCCGGTGAAGGTGATGGCCCCGATGGCCACGCCCAGTGACAGCTCGATGATCGACTGCATCTTGATGCCGCCCAGCCCGTCGTCGATACCGAAGGCCACCGGCGCATAGACGGCCCCGACGGCGACCAGACAGGCGGCCATGCCGACCAGCGAGTGGAAGGCGGCGACCAGCTGCGGCATCTGGGTCATCTCGACCTTGCGCGCGATCAGGGCCCCGGCCCCGCCGCCGACGACGACGCCCCCGGCCAGCAGGGCCAGGGTCATCGGATCCAGCGCCCCGGTGGTGCCGAGGGTCAGCAGGGTGACGCCCACGGCCAGGGCCATGCCGACCATGCCGAAGGTGTTGCCCCGGCGGCTGGTCTCGGGACTGGACAGCCCGCGCAGGCTGAGAATGAACAGCACGCCGGCGGCCAGATAGGCCAGAGCCGCGATGGATGCATTCATGGCGTCCCCCTCATCATGTTCATTCTAAACGAAGCCGACACGGGCGGGCCGCGCCGGATCGTTGGTGGCCTGCGCGCGGGCCTCGCCGTTCTTGACCAGGGCGACGGCCACGGAGCCGGGACCGCCTGTCTTGGTCAGGATGCACCAGCCGTTGTCGACCGGCAGCCGTCCGGCCATGTGACCGCTACCGCTGCGGGTCAGGCCGTTGGCCCAGTGTTTGCGGTCGTAGTTGTTCATTTCCATCGTCACCGGCGAGAACCGGCACACCAGCGACCAGCTGGCCCCGCCGGGCGCGGCCACCGACCACGGCAGGCCGGCCGCGTGGGCGGTGCCGACATCGGTCTGGGCCGAGGCCCCGCCCGCCGGACCAAGGGTCAGGATGACAGCGGCGATCGCCGCGATCCGGGCCGTCATCGCCTGCCGGCTCCCGGCAGGCCGCTGGTGCGGTCCAGCCGCCACAGGGCCGCGGCGATGAACAGCGGCGACAGCACCACCCAGGCCCAGTCGAACACCGTCATCGGCCGGGTCTGGGCCACGACCCGCAGCAGGACCGAGCCGAACATCAGCACCACGGCGAAATCCTGAAAGCGCAGCCGGCGAATGGCGTCGCTCTCGCGCACGAAGCTCCAGATGAACAGGCCCAGGCCGGCTCCGGTCGCCGCCCAGGAGACGATGATCGCAAACTGCTGGAGGTCGAAGATCATGACGCCACCGGCAGGCGCGAGGCGATCACCCGTCCGCGCCGGAAGGCCTTGATGCCCTCGACTGCGAAGATCCCCGCCACCACCGCCATCAGACAGGTCATCAGCAGATTGTCTTCACCCAGATAGGTCAGGGCCCGCCAGATCCAGAAGGCCACGAACATCGGAAAGGCGATCACCGACACGACCCGCTCGACCCGCGTGCGCAGCGCCGGCTCCAGCCGGGCACCGAACAGGACGGTACCGAGCACCAGCACCAGGGCGACCGGCATCATCACGGTGAAGACCATCGCCACCGTCATGCCCTGGGCTTTTCCTTCTTGCGGTACATGGCCAGCATGCGCCGGGTGACCATGAAGCCGCCGAAGATGTTGACGCTGGCCAGGGTCACGGCCACGACGCCCGCCCCCTTGGCGATCCAGGCGTCAGGCCCGCTGACGTCACCCGAGACCGAGGCCGCGGCGATCAGGCCACCAACGATGATGACGCTGGAGATGGCATTGGTCACCGCCATCAGCGGCGTGTGCAGGGCCGGCGTCACCGACCAGACGACATAGTAGCCGACGAAGATGGCCAGCACGAAGATGGCCAGACGAAAGACGGTGGGATCGACATGTTCCATGTCAGGCTCTCTGCTCCAGACGTTCATCAATGCTCGCAAGGAGCCACAATCCACCGCCTGCAACGATCGTGGGAATGACGGTTCTGAACACGCTGTCCAGCCCGGCTCCGAGGGCCTCAGCGGACTCAGGCCAACCCCCGGTCCCGAAGGTGAAGACGACTGCGAACAGACCCCAGCAGGGGGCGGCGACGATCAAAAACAGACCGAGACCTTTGAGGAAACGCCGGATCATCCCCTCACCCCCTCATGCACCACGGCCCCGCCGTGGGTGACGACGGCGGCCTTGAGGATCTCGTCCTCGAGGTCGAGGGTCAGGGCCCCGTCCTTGATCAGCAGGCCGGTGAAGGCCAGCAGGTTCTTGGCATACAGGGCGCTGGCGTCGGCGGCGATACGACCGGGCAGATTGGTGTAGCCGACGATCTGGACGCCGTTGCGGGTGGTCACGACCTCCCCGGCCTTCGCGCCCTCGACATTGCCCCCGGCCTCGACGGCCAGGTCGATCAGCACCGAGCCGGGCTTCATCGTCGCCACCTGTTCGGCGGTGACCAGCACCGGGGCCGCGCGGCCCGGGATCAGGGCCGTGGTGATGACGATGTCCTGCTTCCTGATATGTTCGCCGGTCAGGATGGCCTGTCTGGCCTGGTATTCGGCCGACATCGGCTTGGCATAGCCGCCGGCGGTCTGGGCGTTTTTGAACTCCTCGTCCTCGACGGCGAGGAATTTTGCTCCCAGAGATTCGACCTGTTCCTTGGTCGCGGGCCGCACGTCGGTGGCGGTGACCACCGCCCCCAGCCGCCGCGCCGTGGCGATGGCCTGCAGCCCGGCGACGCCGACCCCCATGATGAAGACCTTGGCCGGGGCGACCGTGCCCGCTGCCGTCATCATCATCGGGAAGCCTTTCCCGTAGGCGTAAGCCGCCTCGATCACCGCGCGATAGCCGGCCAGATTGGCCTGGGACGACAGGGCGTCCATCACCTGGGCCCGCGAAATCCGCGGCACGAATTCCATGGCGAACGACGTCAGATTGGCCCCGGCCATGGCCGCCACCGTGTCCTTGTCGCGGAAGGCGTCCAGCATGGCCACGACAATGGTGCCGGGCTTCATGGCGCTGGTTTCCTGGGCCGTGGGGCCGCGTACCTTCAGCAGGATGTCGGCCCGGTCCAGCACCGCCTTGGTGTCCTTGGCCACGGTGACCCCGGCCTCGACATAGTCGGCGTCAGGGATGGACGAGCCCGCGCCGGTGCCGGCCTCGACCGTCACGGTCGCGCCGAGGGCGATCAGCTTCTTCGCCGTCTCCGGTGTCAGGGCGCAGCGGGTTTCGCCTTCCCGGCGTTCGCGCGTCACGGCAATGGCGATGGCCAAGCGAATCTCCCCTGTTCGAACTGAACAGAGGGACGTTAGGCCCAACCGGAACCATGCGTCAAAGCGGGCGGGAAACGCCGGCCGGAGCCGGCCGCACTCAATGGGCGGGCTTGGCCTTCAGGACCAGGATGCCGACGGCGAGCATCACCACGCCGGCCACGATGCCCCCCATGATACTGCCGCCCGGCTGGAAGGCGATAGTCAGCGCCAGCACCAGGGCCGCGATGACCAGCGAACCCCATTTGGCCAGGGTGATGAACAGGCCAAAGGTCGCCTTCTGCTCATCAATCGCCTGGGAGCCGTGCACATAGGCGTGGGCGGCGGTGGACTTGCGGGGATCGGCCATGGGAAGCGTCCGGATAGAGGAGTCGTTGCGCCGTCTTATAGCGATGCCCGCGCCGGGCTCAAGAGCCGGGGCCGCCTACTGGTCCAGGGCGGCGAGAACGTCACGGGTGAAGGCGGCCATGTCGAAGCGGTTGCCGGTCGGGTCCTCGCCCCGACGCACGATGACGATGTTCCGGGCCGGAACGATCACCACATACTGGCCGCGGTTGCCGAAGGCGGCGATGGTGTCGGCGGGCACACCGTCTGACCGGTTCATCAACCAGAAGGTCGCGCCATAGCCGAAATCGCCCTCGGGCTGGGGTCCGGACGGCCGCGACACATGGGCCAGCCAGCCCTCGGGCAGGATACGCTGCCCGTCGTGGACCCCGTCATTCAGATACAGACGCCCGAACCGGGCCAGGTCCCGCGCCGTCGACCAGACCTGGCTGGACAGGATGTAGTGGCCGCGCCAGTCGGTCTCGGCGACCGTGTCGGTCATGCCCAGCCGGGCGAACAGGTCAGCCGGCGGATGGGCGGCAAAGGTCGGGGCGATGGCCAGGACCGCCAGCAATATGTCGTTGTTGGCATAGCGGAACCGGGCACCGGGCACGGCGATCAGTGGCCAGCCGGGCACCTGTTCCTCGACGGTGGTGCCGCCGAAATACAGGGCGTCGGTGCGGTTGCCGGCCGAATCGCTGGTCAGGCCCGAGGCCATGCGCATCAACTGGTCGAGGGTGATGACCCGACGGGGGTCGCCATCGACCTGCCAGTTGGCGATGGCGGCGGGGGCGTCGACATCGACCTCGCCGCGCTGGACCGCGGCCCCGATCAGGGTGCCGGCCAGGCTCTTGGCCACCGACCATGTGCGCTGCGGCACGTCGGGGCCGAAGCCGGGGGCATAGGATTCGCTGACAATCGTCCCGCCCTGCAGCACGACCACCGCCGTCGTATTGGTGCCGCCGCCATAGCGGCCGTCGCTGGCCCCCGTCACGGCGGCGGCCAGGGCAACCGCGTCCCCGGCCGCAGGGCCTGACGGCAGGTCGGCGACGGGCGGGACCGACGGCGTCGGTGCCGTCGCCGGCACCCCGGCCGGACCGGTCCAGCCGACCGGCATGATCGAACAGCCACCGCCCGGCCGCCAGACGGCCACGCGCGGCGGCCCGGTCTCGTCCCAGGCGACACTGACCCGGTGACCGGTGAAGGTCGCGGTCAGGTCATGGATCAGGGGATCCAGGGTCGGATAGATGCCGACGAACTCATTGGCGTCGACGCTGTCGGGGCTGCGCTGGCCGCCCGCCGCCGTGGCGTTGTGAACCGCGCTGCACAGGGTCAGCGCCTTGTAGCCCGCCGCCGAGGCCCGCGCCTCGGCGCTGGCCGGGGCGACGGTCTGGGCCAGGGCAGGAGCCGCGAGCGGGGCGACGGCCAGGGTCGCGGCGAGGATCAGGGTGCGCATGGCCCGACGCTGGCGCGCCGGGCCGGTGGCGTCAATGTCTGCGGATCAGACCAGAGCTTCGAACCGGTCGATCAGGCCTTCCAGCCGTTTGGTGCCGATGGTCCAGAAGGCCGGGTCGCGCGGGTTCAGGCCGAACGGGGCCAGGGCCTCGACATAGGTGCGGGTCCCGCCCCCGGCCAGCAGCTCGCGATACAGGGGGGTGAAGGCCTCGGGGTCCTTCGCCCGGGTCTCCATCAGCGCCGCCACCAGCAGGTCGCCGAAGGCATAGGCATAGACATAGAAGGGCGCGTGCACGAAATGGCTGACATAGGCCCACCAGTGCTCATAGCCGGGGTTCAGCGTCACCGCCGGGCCCAGGGCCGCCCCCATCTCCTCCAGCCAGATCTCGCCGATGCGGTCGACCGAGACCTCGCCCGCCAGACGCTCGTCGTGGAAGCGGGTCTCGAAGCGGTGGAAGGCGATCTGGCGCACCACGGTGTTCAGCCCGTCCTCGATCCGCCCGGCCAGCAGGCCGCGCTGTTCCGCCTTCGGGGCCGTGGCCAGCAGCCGGTCGAAGGTCAGACCCTCGGCGAAGATCGAGGCCGTCTCGGCCAGGGTCAGGGGCGTGTCGGCCAGCAATGTGCCCTGATCGGCGGCGAGCGTATTGTGCACGGCATGGCCCAGCTCATGGGCCAGGGTCAGCACGTCACGCCGCTCGCCCATCCAGTTCAGGAACACATAGGGGTGCCGGTTGGCGCTGACCGGATGGCAATAGGCCCCCGACTGCTTGCCCGCCCGGGCCCGCCCGTCGATCCAGGGCTTGTCGAAGAAGCCCTGGGCCCGTTCGGCGAATTCGGGGCCCAGATCGGCGAAACTCTCCAGCACCAGCGCCCTGCCCTGGGCCCAGTCGAAGCCGCGCGGGGCGCTGGTCTCGATCGGGGCGTTGCGGTCCCACTGGTCCAGCGTCGTCTTGCCCAGCGCCTTCGCCTTCAGGGCATAATAGCGGTGCGACAGGTTCGGATAGGCGGCAGCCACGGCCTCGGCCATGGCGTCGACCGACTCGCCGTCGACCTCATTGGCCAGGTGGCGGCTGTCGGCGGGGCGTTTAAAGCCGCGCCATTTGCTTTCCAGCGCCTGGTCGGCGGCCACGGTGTTGATCACCAGCCCGAGGGTCGCGGTCCGGGCGGCGAGCGCCGTGTTCAGTCCCTCGGCCGCCGCCTGACGCCGCGCGCCCTTGGGATCACTGAGCCGGTTCAGGGTTTCGGCCAGGGTCAGGGACTCCTTGCCGACCGCCACCGTCATCGCCGCCAGCGTCTCGTCGAACAGGCGCGGCCACTGGGCCATGATCGGCATGCTTTCGGCGATGAAGGTCTCCAGCTCTTCCGACAGTTCGTGCGGCTTCATCGCCCGCACCCGCCGCAGCCACGGTGCCCAGCGCGCCGCCGCCGGCACGGCCTTCAGGGCCGCGTTCAGCTCGGCCTCGTCCAGCTGGTTGATCTCCAGCGTGACCCAGACGGTCGGGGTGACGATGGCCGTGGTCTTCTCGCGCAGATTGGCCTCGAACCCCTGGGCCGCCGCGTCATTGCGGTCGGTCGAGGCGGCGAGGAAGGCATAGGCCCCCAGCCCGCCCAGGGCCTCGGTCGCCTGTTCGTACAGGGTGATGACCCGGTCCAGGGTCTCGCCCAGCGCCGCGGCCTCCGCGCGCCTGGCCAGCATCTGCCCCTGCAGGGCCGTCAGATCGGCCACCAGCGCCCGCCCCCGCTCCAGATCGGCGGCGATCTGCGGATCGGTGCGCGAGCCATACAGGTCGGACAGATCCCACAGGGGGGCGTCGGCGGGGGTGGCGGTCGGGGCTTTGAAGGGTGCGTTCATGCCCTCTAGTGTGGGCAGGGCCGGGTCGCGGCGCAACCGGGCCGGTGGTCCTGCGGGGGCGAAATCCTGACCGGACGCCGCTTCCGGAAACCGCCAGACGGGCGGGGCCGGGCGGGCCACCCTGCGCTGATGACCTATCAGATCGACGCCCTGCCCCTGGCCCCGTTCGCCCCGCTGTTCGCCCTGTCCGAAGAGGCCCTGCTCGCCCTCGGCGGACGGCGCATGATCGCCGACAGCCCGCACAGTGCCCCCTGCCGCGTCAGCCTGGTCGACGCCGCTCCGGGCGAGCGGCTGATCCTGATCTCCCACCGCCATCTGGACGCCCCCGCCTCGCCCTATCATGCAGAAGGCGCGGTGTTCGTGCGGGAAGCGGCGGTCGAGCCCGGTCCGGTGATCGGCACCGTACCCGACCTTCTGGGCCGTCGCCTGCTGTCGGTCCGGGCCTATGACACCGACGGCATGATGACCGATGCGGATGTGGTCGAGGGCAGGGTTCTGGACGCCCGGTTGCGCCTGTGGCTGGACAATCCGGTCGTGGCCCAGGTCCAGCTGCATACGGCCCGGCGCGGCTGCTATCTGGCCCGGGCCGTCCGTCCGGACTGACCGCCCTTTCAATTGCCCCGCGTGGAAGGCAACCTCCGGTATCGGGGGAAACGCGCATGACCATTTTCGGCGACAACGAGACCGGCACCGGCCGCTCCAGCCTGACCACCGGCGACCGGCGCGGTCTGGCGGCCGTCCGTATCGGCATCGGCCTGGCCCAGGGCATCATCCTGTATCTGCTGTGGCGTTCGGTCGGCACCGGCTACGGCGAGGATGCCGTCCGCGCCTGGCCGGCCACCATCCCGACCCTGTTCGGGCCCCTGTTGCTGGTCGCCGCCTTCCTGCCCGTGGTGTTGCTGGCCGGGGTGGGACGGCTGCGCCTGACCACCCTGGCGATCTGGACGCTCGTGGCCGGCGCCTCCCTGGCCGGGCTGGCCTGGCATGATGTGGCGCGCCAGTCGTTCGGCGACCTCAACAACCCGCCCTTCCTCAGCGGTCCGATGCTGGCCTTCACCGCCGCCGCCCTGTTCATCGCCCATCATCTGGTGGTGCCGGCGGATCAGGCCCGGCGGCGGGTCGCCCCCTTCCCCGCCTATTTCGACACCGCCTGGAAGGCCGGGGTCCAGCTGGCCCTGTCGATCGGCTTCACCGGGGCCTTCTGGATCCTGCTGTATCTGGGCGCGGCCCTGTTCAACATCATCGGGCTGAAATTCCTCGAGGACCTGCTGCAAAAAGAATGGTTCGCCATTCCGGTCACCACCCTGGCCTTCGCCATCGCCGTGCAGCTGACCGATGTGCGCGACGCCCTGATCCGCGGCGTGCGCTCGGTGGTGCTGATGCTGCTGTCCTGGCTGCTGCTGGTCATCACCGTGCTGGTGGCCGGCTTCCTCGCCGCCCTGCCCTTCACCGGCCTCGACGGTCTGTGGGACACGGGCAGCGCCACCGCCCTGGTGCTGTCGGCGGCGGCGATCCTGATCATTCTGATCAACACCGCCTATCAGGACGGCCTGGCCGACAACCTGCCGCCGCTCGTGCTGCGCATCGCCGTGCGCGTGGCCGGGGTGCTGCTGACACCGCTGATGGCCATCGCCGTCTGGGGTCTGGCCCTGCGCATCGGCCAGTATGGCCTGACCCCGGACCGGATCATCGCCGTGGCCTGTACCGTGATCGGGATCGGCTATGCCGCCGGCTACGGTTTTGCCGCCCTGCAGCCCTTCTGGCGGCGTGCCGACTGGATGCGCCCGCTGGAGCCGACCAATGTCGCCACCGCCGTCCTCAGCGTCGGCGTCATCCTGGCCCTGTTCAGCCCCCTGGCCGACCCGGCCCGGCTGTCGGTGGCGGACCAGACGGCCCGGCTGGCGCGCGGCGCGGTGACGCCCGAGAAATTCGACTATCGCTTCCTGCGCTTCGAAAGCGGCCGCGCCGGCGAGGCCGCCCTCGCCCGACTGGCGGCCTCGACCAATGCCGAGATCGCCACCCGGGCGAAGACGGCGCAGGCCGCCGAGGATCGCTATGGCAACGAAGCGGCCGGCGCGCCTGACGTCACACCGGTCATCGAAGCCTGGCCGACGACAACCCTCCTGCCCGCCGAGTTCACGGCGGCGGTTCCGGCCGATGACGACCGCGCCAGTTGCAGCAAGCCCGGCGAGTGTGTCGGCGCCCTGATGGATATGAACGGCGACGGGCGTCCGGAAATCCTGCTCGCCCGGCAGAACAGCCTGACCATGTATGTTCGCGCCGACGACGGCGGTTGGATCGCGACCGGGCGTGGCTCCCAGCCGTTCTGCCCCGGCGAGACGCGGATCGATCCGCGCGTCGCCTTGAAGGCTGGAACCGTGAAGCCGGTGGCCCCGCTCTGGGCCGACCTGTCGCTGGATGGCTCGACCCGGATGCGGATTGAACCGGGCGAACCCTGCAAAGGCTGAATGCGCGACCGTCAGGGTTTCGCGGTCAGCCCGTCGATATCCCTCCGGCTGAAGCCATCGCCCTCGTAGAGCTGAATGACGCGCGAGGCCGAGGCGTCGACGCGCGTCAGTCGCCCGACGCGGCGTCGAGAAAGGCCTTGTCCGCCTTCAGCCCGGTCACGGGCCAGCCGGCGACCGTGTCGGCAACGGCCGGCATCTGCCGCAGCCTTTCCTCCAGCGCGGCCTTAACCGCCGGTCGCACGGCGTCGGTCTCGTCTTCAGGGTCATGAAAGGGCGAGGGTGCCGCCTCGGAACGCCGAACGACAACGCCAGCCGGCCGGGGCGGCAAACCTTCGCCCACAGCAGTCGCCCCCCACCGTTAACCCCCCGCTCACCACCCCGGACAACCCGATCTTCACCTTGCCGGGGGTAAAACCGTCCCGAAACGAGCCAGTCCCGCTTGAATGAGGACAGGCCGTAACCGGTGATGACAAGGGGTGTTTCCGCCATGGCCAAGACTGTTCTGGTGGTCGACGACGACCCGACCCAACGCCGCCTGGTCCAGGCGGTGCTGGAACGCGAGGGCTATGCCGTGGCCCAGGCCGAGAGCGGCGGCGAGGCCATCGACCGGCTGACGAAGGGCGGCGGGGCCGACGTGATCCTGCTGGACATGGTCATGCCGCGCATGTCCGGCCTGGAATGCCTGGCCGAGATCCGCACCGCCGGGATCACCACCCCGGTCATCGTCCTGACCGCCAACGGCGGCATCGAGACGGTGGTCAAGGCCATGCAGGCCGGGGCCCAGGACTTCTTCGTCAAGCCGGTCTCGGCCGAGCGCCTGCTGATCGGCGTGCGCAACGCGATGCAACTGACCCAGCTGACGGCCGAGGTCGGCCGGCTGAAGAAGCACGTCTCCGGCCGCACCACCTTCGACGATCTGGTCGGCACCAGCCCGGCCATGCGGATGGTCAAATCGCTGGGCACCCGCGCCGCCAAATCGACCATCCCGGTGCTGATCACCGGCGAGAGCGGCGTCGGCAAGGAGGTCATCGCCCGCGCCCTGCACGGGGTCAGCGACCGCGCCGGCAAGCCGTTCGTGGCCGTCAACTGCGGAGCCCTGCCCGCCAACCTGGTCGAGTCGATCCTGTTCGGCCACGAGAAGGGCAGTTTCACCGGGGCCAGCGACAAACACCTCGGCAAATTCATGGAGGCCAACGGCGGCACCCTGTTCCTCGACGAGATCGGCGAACTGCCGCTGGACATGCAGGTCAAGCTGCTGCGCGTGCTGCAGGAGGGCGAGGTCGACCCCGTCGGGGCCAGGCGCGCCGTCAAGGTCGACGTGCGCATCGTCTCGGCCACCAATCGCGACCCTGCCCGGCAGGTCAAGGAAGGGGCCTTCCGCGAGGACCTGTTCTACCGCCTCAACGTCTTCCCGATCGAGGCTCCGTCCCTGCGTGAACGGCGCGAGGACATCCCGGCCCTGATCGACCATTTCATCGCCCGCTTCAACGTCGAGGAAGGCCGCCGCATCGCCGGCTGCTCGCCCGAGACCGTGGCCCTGCTGACCGCCTTCGACTGGCCCGGCAATGTCCGCCAGCTGGAGAACAGCGTCTATCGCGCCATCGTCCTGGCCGACGCCCCCTTCCTGCAGCCGCACGACTTCCCGGCCATCTCGGGTGTCTCCGCCAGTCTCCTCCCCATGGAACATGGGGAGGGGGACCGCGAAGCGGTGGAGGGGACCGGCACCAACCCGGCCGAACCCTATGCCAACCTGCCGCCCCTGCCGGACACGCCGATCCGCATCCTCGACGACCGCGGCCACCTGCGCACGCTGGAAGACATCGAACGCGACCTGATCCAGCACGCCATCGAGGTCTATGCCGGCCACATGTCCGAAATCGCCCGCCGCCTCGGCATCGGCCGCTCCACCCTCTACCGCAAGGTCCGCGAACAGGGGCTGGAGGGGATTTTGAAAGAGGCGGGCTAAACGCCCCTCCCTCTCCCGGCGGGAGAGGGAATGACGTTGGCCCTACTCCTCAGCCCCCGGCGGCGGCTTCCGCCCCCAGCGCCGTTTCGGTGCCTCGCCCTTCGCCTTGGCGGTGATTTCCTTGAGCTTGCGGCCCTGCATCGACGACAGGGCCTGGCCGGGCGCGCCCTTTTCGGGGTCGCCGAAGGCGCGGCCGTAGGTCTGGATGCGGTCGCCGACCGATTCGAGGAACTCGCCCTCCCATTCAGACAGCGAAACGCCCGCCTTCTCGGCCGAGCGGCGGGCGCGCTTCAGGGCGTTGAGGGCGGCGCGCTGCGCGGCCTGACGCTGGGCTTCGAACGGGCTGACGGGCCGCTTGGGTTTCATTGGGTGTAGGGCTTAGGTCTTAGGGCTTAGGGCTTGGAAAGAAGCCTACACCTGCCCTGCCCGCGTTGGCACCCGCCGACCTGCTTCCCAAGACCTAAGCCCTAAGCCCTAATTCCTCGGCTTCAGATTTCGCCGAGCGCCGACATATAGAGGTCGAGGATCGCATCCTCTTCCTGGCGCTTGGCCTTGTCCTGTTTGCGGATGCGGATGACCTTGCGCAGGATCTTGACGTCGTAGCCCTCGCCCTTGGCCTCGAGGAAGACCTCCTTCATGTCGGCCATGATGGCGGCCTTGTCCTCTTCGAGGCGCTCGAGGCGTTCGATGATGGTGCGCAGACGGCCCTGGGCCGTGGCGTTGAGGATGTCCGGGCTGGCGTCGAATGTGGCGTCATCGGCCATGGGGAACTCCTCGGGTCAGTAAAAAACTCAGGCGCGGACGCTAACCATACCGGGGCGAAACGCTCAACGGCAGGCACGAAAAAGGCCGCGGACAATGTCCGCGACCCTGTGGGTAGTTCAGACCCGGATGCGTTACCGTCCGTCGCGCGGCGACGGACCGGCAGTCGCGGTCCCTAGCCCTGCTTCGCCTTGAAGCGCGGGTCGGTCTTGTTGATCACATAGACCACGCCCTTGCGGCGAACGATCTTGCAGTCGCGATGGCGACCCTTGAGCGACTTGAGCGAGCTACGGACCTTCATGGTCTTGTCCTGGGGCAATGCAAAATAAACGAGCCGCGAAGTCGGACCTCGCGGCGGAGCGGTGCGTATAGAGAGGCTTGGCGAAAACGTCAACGGGCAGATGGCGTCTGGTCGTGCGCCGCTGACGCGGTACGCTATACAAGCATAACCCGGGGGGACTTCCATGGCGCGTCGAAAAATTGAGGCCGCCAGATACAAGGTGGCCGCAGCGGCCATTGTGCTCGCGGTCATCGGTTGGTTCGTCGCCGGCAACTGGCTCGAGGCGCGCTCGGAAAGGCAGGCCAGCCTGAAATGGGCCGCGGAGGCTGGAGCCGCCGTCGTTGCCCAGGCTCCCGACCCGCAAATCGCGCGGGTGGTTTCAATACAGACCAAGGATGCGCGCGCCACAGCTTGCGGCTGGATCGATCTCGGTCCCGGGTCAGGGGTCGTACCCTTCGCCGTACTGAATTTCTCCTCGCCTTACGCTGTCCTGCCTGTTCCGAGCCAGGACAGCACGAAAGCCTGGGTCGATGCCGCCTTCGAAAAGCAACTGGTTCTGCGGTTCTGCCAGCCCCGCGACCGTCCCGCGACGCCCGCGAATGTCACCGAGATTCCTCTTGTCGACGGCCCGCTCAAGGCCCTCTGGTCTGAACGCGGCTCGGACTGGGCCATCATCCCTGTGCCGCAGGACGCCGGATTTGTGGCCGTCGCCCGCAGGACCGGCGGCGGCGCGAACATTTCGCCCGTGATGGAGACCGCCGCACAGGCCGAGATCTGGAGCCGCAGCGACGGCGTGGCCTACGCGGAGGCGGAGAATGCGAAGGGTCGGGCCCGTATGGCCACATACGACGCCTGTCTGGCCCGCCACCCGCGCGGCGACCCTGAACGTGAGCATTGCTGATACGAAGTTGACCGCGCTCAGGCAGCGAGGGACCGCGTCCCTCGCGTTAGCGCCCCACAAGGATGGAGGCCCGGCCTCCGGGTCGAACGGAGGGTCTGCGGGGTTGCACCCCCGCCGCGTCACCACTCCGCCACCGGGCCGTCTGGGTAGGACAGACGCAGACTAGACTGCGACATCCTGCGACAGGGTTTATCGTTGTGGTTAGCGCCGCCTTCACGCCTTGTCCGCCATGATCGGGCAACATATTCACCAGTCGCGCGCTAGCGATATTCAGGTTGTCGTCGAGGATATATGTCCAAGGTCATGCGGTTCAGCTCTCGCCTCCTTCTCATCGGCTGCGTCGCCGCTTGCGCGCCGATGCTGCCTGCGAGTCTGCCCCCCCTGCCCGGCCCGACCGCGACGCCGCCGGCGTCCGTCCCGACGCCCGCGCCGACACCCGCCCCGGTGCCGCCCCTGCCCGACGCCGCCGACCAGGCCGGGTTCGAGGGCTGGAAACAGGGGTTCCTGTCCCGTCACGGCGGCAGCCGCCGCGCCGCCTATGAGCGCGAGCTGGCCGGACTGACCCCCGATGCCACCGTCCTGCGCCTCGACCGCAACCAGCCCGAGTTCAGCCGCCCCGCCGGGGCCTATATCCAGAATGCCGCCAGCCCGGCGCGAATCGCCCAGGCGCGCCAGCGCTATGACCGGGTGCCGTGGGAAGTGACCCAGCGATTCGGCGTCCCGGCCGAGATCCTGGTGTCAATCTGGGCCAATGAGAGCAGTTTCGGCCAGGTCCAGGGCGACCATGATGTGATCCGCTCGCTCGCCACCCTGGCCTTCGACGGCCGCCGTCGTGACTGGGCCGAGGCCCAGCTGAAGGACGCGCTGGACATCGTCATCGACGGCCGCCGCGACCGCGCCGGCCTCAAGGGCAGCTGGGCCGGGGCCATGGGCCAGACCCAGTTCATGCCCGACAACTATCTGCGCCTCGGCATCGACCAGAACGGCGACGGCAAGGTCGACATCTGGGGCTCGGAAGCCGACGCCCTGGCCTCGGCCGCCAACCTGCTGGCCCAGGCCGGCTGGAAGCGCGGTCAGGCCTGGGGATATGAGGTCACCCTGCCGGCCGATTTCGATTACGCCGAGGCCGAGGGGCCCAAACATCCGTGGCAATTCTGGGCCGCCCGGGGCGTGACCCTGGCCGGCGGCGGCAGCCCGACCGAGGCCGAAGCGGCCGAGGACGCCACCCTGCTGCTGCCCCAGGGCGCGCGCGGGCCCGCCTTCCTGGCCCTGCCCAACCACTATGTGATCCGCCGCTACAACAATTCGGTCAGCTACGCCCTGGCCATCGGCCTGACCGCCGACGGCATCGCCGGCAAGCCCGGTCTGGTCGGCACCTGGCCCGACGACGCCCCCCTGTCGCGCGAGCAGCGCATCGGCACCCAGGCGGCCCTGACGCGGCGCGGCTATGACACCCAGGGCATCGACGGCGTCATCGGCTCCAACACCCGCGCCGCCCTGCGCCGCTGGCAGATGGCCAACGGCCGGGTCGCCGACGGCTATCTGACCGCCGAACTGGCCAATGAGCTGATGAGCGCGCGCTAGAGGCCCCCGCCGGTCGCCGAGTCACCGAATCCATGCCCGACCTGACGGCCATCGTGGCCGAAATCGCCGAAGAGATGCGGGCCGCCCCCGACCGCGGGCGGCCCGCTGACTACATTCCGCCGCTGGCCCGGGTCGATCCCGGTCAGTTCGGCATGGCGGTCGTCACCGCCGACGGCGGCGTCTTCACCGGCGGGTCGGCCGATGCGCTGTTCTCGCTGCAGAGCGTCTCCAAGGTCTTCGCCCTGACCCTGGCCCTGGGCCGGGTCGGCGACCAGCTGTGGGACCGCGTCGGTCGCGAGCCCTCGGGCAGCGCCTTCAACTCCATCGTCCAGCTGGAGTCGGAGCATGGCATTCCGAGGAATCCCTTCATCAACGCCGGGGCCATCGTCGTCGCCGATGTGAACCTCGGCCGCAGCGCCCCGCGCGCCTCCCTGGCCGAACTGATCAATTTCATCCGCCATCTGGCCGATGACGAGACGATTGCCGTCGATGTCGAGGTCGCCGGAAGCGAGGCACAGACCGGCTTCCGCAACGTCGCCCTGGCCAACTACATGAAGTCGTTCGGCAATCTGAATCACGCGCCCGAGGACGTCCTCGCCCTCTATTTCGGCCAGTGCGCGGTGGCGATGAGCTGCCGCCAGCTGGCCATGGCCGGTCGCTACCTGATGGCGGGCGGTCGCAACCCGACCAGTGGCCACCGCGTCGTCTCGGAAGCCCGCGCCCGGCGGATCAATGCCCTGATGCTGACCTGCGGCCACTATGACGCCAGTGGCGACTTCGCCTTCCGGGTCGGCCTGCCCGGCAAGTCCGGGGTCGGCGGCGGCATCCTGGCCGTGGCCCCCGGACGTGCCTCGATCGCCGTCTGGTCACCCGGCCTCAACGCCCAGGGCAATTCCCAGCTCGGCACCCTGGCGCTGGAGCGGCTGGCGATGCGCACCGGCTGGTCCGTGTTCGGGCGCGCAGACGTGCCGGACGCCTGACGCCGCGGGACCCGGCCCCTAGCCCTTCAGCCGCCAGGTCGCCCCGGCGGGGCTGTCCATCACCACCACGTTCAGGGCGTTCAGCCGGTCGCGGATGCGGTCGGCCTCGGCCCAGTCCTTGGCGGCGCGGGCGGTGACCCGCTCGGCCAGCAGGGCCTCGACCTCGACCCGCAGTGCATCGTCCACGCCGCTCTCGAACCACTGGTCCGGCGTCGACAGCAGCACGCCCAGAATCGCCCCCGAGGCCATCAACTCGGCCTTGGCGATTCCGACCGCCTGCAGGTCGCCCGCGGTCATGGCGCGCTCGATCTCGCTGGACAGGGCGAACATCGTGGCCATGGCCCCCGGGGTGTTCAGGTCGTCCGAAATGGCCTCGATGAACTCGGGCGACGGCATGTCGCCCAGCGGCTCAACGTCGGCGGCCCGGCGCAGCGCGCCATACAGCCGGTCGAGGTTCTTCCTGGACTGGTCCAGCAGGTCCTGGTTCCAGTCCAGCGGCTGGCGGTAATGGGCGCTCAGCAGGGCCCAGCGCACCACCTCGCCCGGCATCGCCTGGACCAGGTCGTGCAGCAGCAGGACATTGCCGACCGACTTGGACATCTTCTCGGCGTCGACGGTCAGGAAGCCGTTGTGCATCCAGTAGCGGGCGTATTCCGCATGGGCCTCGGGATCATGGGCATGGCCGTGGGCGCAGACGCCCTGGGCTATCTCGTTCTCATGGTGCGGAAACACCAGGTCGATGCCGCCGCCGTGGATGTCGATCGGCAGGCCCAGGGTCTCCTCGATCATGGCCGAGCATTCGATATGCCAGCCGGGCCGACCCGCGCCCCACGGCGACGGCCAGCTGGGCTCACCCTCTTTCGACGGCTTCCACAGCACGAAGTCGTGAGGGTTCTTCTTGTAGGGGGCGACCTCGACCCGGGCCCCGGCGATCATGTCGTCGAGGTTGCGCCCCGACAGCCGGCCGTAGGTGTCGTAGGACGAGACGTCGAACAGCACATGACCTTCGGCCACATAGGCGCAGTTCTGTTCGAGGATCGCGCCGATCTGGGCGACGATGGCGTCCATATGGTCGGTGACGTGTGGGGCGATGTCGGGCGGCGACACATTCAGGCAGGCCATGTCGGCCAGATAGGCCGCCTCATAGCGGGCCGTGACCTCGCCGATCGGCGTGCCCTCCTTCGTCGCCTTCGCATTGATCTTGTCGTCCACGTCGGTGACGTTGCGGGCATAGATGACGCTGTCGGCCCCGTATTCCCGGCGCAGCAGCCGCACCAGCACGTCGAACACCACCGGCGGCCGCGCATTGCCGATATGGGCAAAATCATAGACGGTGGGCCCGCAGACATAGAGGGTCACCCGGTCCGGATCCCGCGGGGTGAACACGCGCTTTTCGCGGTGCAGGGTATCGTGGAGCGTCAGCGTCATAATGCCGGGGGGGCCTTCAGTTTTCTTGCAGGACGGAGGGTGTCTCCCATATAGCCGGTCTACCGCATCCGCGAACAGCGGGCCGGTGTATTTAAGGGAGAGCGGCGCGCGTCCATCCGGGACCATCGTCCCGGCGCTACTTCGTCGCTTCGAGAAAGACCATGAGCCTTACCCCCGTCAAACCCGTCCTGGTCAGTGACGAGACCCCGGCCCGCCCGTCGCGCGAGACGGCGCTGGAGGCCGTGCGCACCCTGATCGCCTGGGCCGGCGACAATCCGGATCGCGAGGGTCTGATCGACACGCCGCGCCGCGTGGTCGACGCCTATGGCGACTGGTTCCAGGGCTATGACGCCGATGTGGCCAGGGAGCTGTCGCGCACCTTCGAGGACGTGCAGGGCTATGACGACATGGTGCTGCTGCGCGACATCGAGGTCGAGAGCCACTGCGAGCACCATATGGCCCCGTTCCTGGGCAAGGCCTATGTCGCCTATATCCCGACCGAAAAGGTCGTCGGCATCTCCAAGATCGCCCGGGTCGTCGAAATTTTCTCCAAACGGCTCCAGACCCAGGAGACCCTGACCCAGGAGATCGCCGCAGCCCTTGATTCGCACCTGGCCCCGGCCGGTGTGGCCGTGCTGATCGACGCCGAACACCAGTGCATGACGACCCGTGGGGTCCACCATCGCCATGTTTCGACCCTGACCACCCGGTTCACCGGCGTGTTCAAAACCGACCCGGCACTGATGGATCGCTTCCTTAAACTGGCCAAGGGCTGATTTCTCGCCTCCCGGGCGTATTCTGCCTCTCGGGAACCGACTGAGGCCCGAGACCGCTTTACAAGCGCGTCGCATGACGCCAAGACACCACGAACACTAGGCGCAACTGGTCGCTATCGCGGTCAGCCTGAGGGAGATTTTCAGCGCATGGGCTCCAAACTTTCCGGTCCCGCCGGACAAGGCGGCAAAACCATTGCCCAGAACGCGGACATCAACGTCACGCCGTTCGTGGACATTATGCTGGTGCTGCTGATCATCTTCATGGTCGCCGCGCCGATGGCCACCGTGTCGATCAAGCTCGACCTGCCGCCGGCGACTCCGCCGGACCCGAACGTGCCGCAGAAAGACCCGGTCTACATCACCATCCAGGAATCCGGCTCGATCTTCATCGCCGAGCAGCAGACCACGATCGAAACCCTTGAAGTCGACGTCTGCGCCGCCCTCGGCGGCGGCGAGACCGGTGACTGCCGTCAGGAGCGCGTCTTCGTCCGCGCCCAGCCGGAAGTGAAATACAATGCCTTCATGGAAGTCATGAACAAGCTTCAGGAAAAGGGCTTCCTCAAGGTTGGCCTGCTGAACGAAGACATCACCTGAGGCCATCCCGCCCGGGCGAATGAATCAGGGCCGTCTCCTCCGGGAGGCGGCCTTTTTCATGCGCCATGCCAAGCGGACGGTTGATCGCGCCCGCCGCGCCCCCAGATGAAGGCTCCCCGCCGTCCGGAGTTTTCCATGTCGCAGACCCAGCCCGCCGTCGCCGTCGATGACGTCTCCATCCCGCTTCTGGGCTTCGGCACCTGGCAGCTGGAACCGGTCGACGCCCGGCGCATGGTCGCCGAGGCCCTGCGCATCGGCTACCGTCACATCGACACGGCCCGTATCTACAACAATGAGGAAGGCGTCGGTCAGGGCATCCGCGATTCGGGCATCGACCGTGACGCCATCTTCGTCACCACCAAGATCTGGGTCGAGGATTTCGCCGCCGGTGACCTGCAGCGCGCCGCCGCCGCCTCGGTCGAGCGGCTGGGCCTGACCCCGGACCTGTTGCTGCTGCACTGGCCCAGGGCCACGCCGGACTTCGTCGAGACCCTGGGCGCGCTGAATGACGCCAAGGCGCGCGGCCTGACCCGGTCGATCGGCCTGTCCAACTTCCCCTCGGCCCAGTTCCGCGAGGCCCAGTCGGTGTCGGACGCCTGGCTGGTGACCAACCAGGTCGAATACCACCCCTATCTGTCCCAGAAGACACTGCAGGCCACGGCCGCCGATCTCGGCTCGTCCCTGACCGCCTGGTCGCCCCTGGCCCAGGGCAGGATCGCCGAGGACCCCGTCATCGCCGACATCGGCCGGGCCCACGGCAAGACGCCGGGCCAGGTCACCCTGCGCTGGCTGATCCAGCAGGACGTCATCGCCATCCCCCGCACCTCGAAGGAAAGCCGGGCGGCCGAGAATTTCGACATCTTCGACTTCGCCCTGACCAACGAGGAGATGCTGCGAATCAATGCCCTGGCCCGCCCCGACGGCCGGATCGGCGACTGGCTCGACAAGGCCTTCGTCTGGGATCAGGATTGACCGCAAGGCGGCACCAGACCCGCCGGAGGAACGCGAAGGAGGCCAGCCGATGGGCTCGATCCACCGGTTTCCCGGACTCGATCCGAACGACGTCGCCGTCGGCGCGCGACTGAAACAGTGGCGTCAGGCCCGCGGGGTCGACAGGGAGCGGCTGGCCCGGGCCCTGCGACTGACGCCCGAACAGCTGCGACTGGCCGAGGCCGGGCGGGCGCATCTGGACAGCGTCCAGATCGGCGCGGCCACCGCCTGTCTCAGCCTGCCGGTCTGGGCCCTGATGTCGGACACGCCGGCCTATTAGTCGGCCGTTAGTTCGACCCCGCCGGAAGGGCCGTCGTAGGTCAGGCGATACTGCCGCAGGAAGGTTCGTCCCAGGATCACCCGGTGCCACTGGCCGCCGCCCTCAAGCCTGACGCCGGTGAACCTCTGAAACAACAGCCTGTTCAGTCCGGGCACATAGACCCTGGCTGTATAGATGAAGGCGCGGTGACGGCCGCCGACCCCGCTGATCTCGCCTTCGTCGGTAATCGGCAGACCCAGACGCACGGCCAGGTCGTCGTCGATACAATCGGCACCCGCGCCGGTGTCGATCAGGGCCTTGATCCCCTTTTCGGCAAGATCAGGCCTCTGTCCCGAAGCGGACCGCGATTTCAGCCCGATATCCACGAGCACGGTCGGTCCGAGATCGACCAGCAGATCCGTGGTCGACAATCCGTTCTTTCCAACCTTAAAGCCGGCTTGAAGTGACGGCATGGGAGGGTGTGAATGTCATGCCGCCCGGCAACTGAACCGCGCGCGCCGCCCCGAGCTGGCGAATGAGATAAGGTCCGGCGTCAAACCGTTCCACGGCGGTCGACGCGGCGGTTTCGAAGTCGGCGAATGCCTCCACAAACGCGCCGCGATAGAACAGCACCCAGCCGCCTGGATGTCGGGCTTCCAGTTGCGGCCGCATATGTTCGAAGGCCGAGATATCCCGGCTCAAGACACTCATGGCCGTGATCGCGTGGGCATGGTCGGAAACTCCGTGTGCTGGACCCGGTCCCGATAACAGACATGACGATGATGCCTGAGTCTCCGCAAATTGGGTAAACCGCGTTTAACCGCTGCGGCAGGGTGGACTAGTGACACGGGGCGGTTCGCCACCTAATCCACCTGCATGGCCTACAAATCCCTGCGCGACTTCATCGCCATCCTCGAGGCCGAGGGCGAGCTGATCCGCGTCACCGAACCGGTCTCGACCGTGCTCGAGATGACCGAAATCCAGACCCGGCTGCTGCGCAACGGCGGCCCGGCGGTGCTATTCGAAAAACCGGTCATGGCCGACGGCTCGATCAGCCCGATCCCGGCCCTGGCCAATCTGTTCGGCACGGTCAAGCGCGTGGCCATGGGCGTGACCCTGGACAACAGGGAACGCACCACCGCCGCCGAACTTCGCGAGGTCGGCGAACTGCTGGCCTTCCTGAAGAACCCGACCCCGCCGCGCGGCCTGGCCGACGCGGTCGAGATGCTGCCCCTGGCGCAAAAGGTCATGGCCATGCGGCCGAAGGTGGTGAAGTCCGCCCCGGTGCAGCAGGTGGTGCTGAAGGGCGACCAGATCGACCTCGGGGCCCTGCCGGTCCAGACCTGCTGGCCCGGCGAGCCCGCCCCCCTGATCACCTGGGGCCTGGTCGTCACCAAGGGCCCGTCCGACGCCCGCGAGGACGATTTCAACCTCGGCATCTACCGCATGCAGGTGCTGGGGAAAGACCGCTGCATCATGCGTTGGCTGGCCCACCGTGGCGGGGCCCAGCACTATGGCCGTCACAAGAAGGCCGGGCGACGCGATCCCCTGCCCTGCGCCGTGGTGCTGGGGGCCGATCCCGGCACCATCCTGGCCGCCGTGACCCCGGTGCCGGACACCCTCAGCGAATACCAGTTCGCCGGCCTGCTGCGCGGGGCCAAGGCCGAGCTGGTCGCCTGCAAGACCGTGCCCCTGATGGTGCCGGCCCAGGCCGAGATCGTGCTGGAAGGCCATGTCCTGCTGGACGAGCATGAGGACGAGGGCCCCTACGGCGACCACACCGGCTATTACAACTCGGTCGAGAAATTCCCGGTCTTCCAGATCAGCGCCATCACCATGCGCCGGGACCCGATCTATCTGACCACCTTCACCGGCCGCCCGCCGGACGAGCCCAGCGTGCTGGGCGAGGCGCTGAACGAGGTCTTCATCCCCCTGCTGCGGGCCCAGTTCCCCGAGATCACCGACTTCTGGCTGCCGCCCGAGGGCTGTTCCTACCGCATCGCCGTCGTGTCGATGAAGAAGGCCTACCCCGGCCACGCCAAGCGGGTGATGCTGGGCGTGTGGAGCTATCTGCGCCAGTTCATGTACACGAAATGGGTCATCGTCGTGGACGACGACATCGACGCCCGCGACTGGAAACAGGTCATGTGGGCCATGGCCACCAAGATGGACCCGGCCCGCGACATCACCCTGATCGAGAACACCCCGATCGACTATCTGGACTTCGCCAGCCCCGAAAGCGGCCTCGGCTCCAAGATCGGCCTCGACGCCACCGACAAATGGCCGCCCGAGACCAAACGCGAATGGGGCGAGGAGATCCGCATGGACGAGGGGGTGATCGGCAAGGTCTCCGACATGTGGGACCGGCTCGGATTGCCGGGCGACAAGACACCCATCTGGAAATAGTCTGGCCACCATCACCGGTGCCGGGGGGCCAATGAGCGCGTTCGAATTCTTCTTCAGCTTCTATGGCCTGCTGCTGGGCCTTTCGGTTGCCGAACTGGTCGCCGGCTTCGCGCGGGTGCTGCACCGGCGCAAGGCGGTCCGGTTCGGGTGGTTGACCCCGCTTCTGGCCGTCTTTGTCGCCGTCGACATCGTGACCTTCTGGAACCAGACCTGGGTCATCTTCCGTTTCGCGCCGTTCAACATGGCGCTGCTGGTCGTGGGCCTGGCCGTTGCGGCCGTCTTCTATGTCGCCGCCAGCGTGACCTTTCCCGGCCACGACACCCGCGACGCATCGACCGATCTGGACGACCATTTCTGGGCCCACCGCCGCACCGTCTTCATCTGTGTGCTGATCGCCAACCTGATCATTGTGGCGGTCTTCTTTGCCAATGCCGCCCTCAGCGGACAGATGACGAAATCCATGCTGTCCCCCGTCTTCTGGGGCGGACTGGTGCTGTTTATCGGGGGCACCTCGATCGGGGCCTTCGCCCGGTCGCGCAAGATCGTGATCGCGGCGCTGATCGTGCTGGTCGCCTATCACGGCTTCAACGTCGCCCGCTCGGCCGTCAGCCTGATCGAGTCCGGGGGCTGGTCGTTCAGGGCACCGGACGCGACCCCGGAGGCGCAGGGATGAGCGCGTTCGAATTCTTCTTCAGCTTCTATGGCCTGGTTCTGGGCCTGTCCGTCGCCGTCATCGCCACGGGGCTGGCGACGTCGATCCAGCACCGGAAAACGATCCGGATCGGCTGGCTGACCCTGCTTCTGGCCCTGTTCGTCGGGCTGGATATCGCCACCTTCTGGGACGCGGCCTGGCACACCTTCCGGGATGCGCCCTTCAGCTACGGCATGCTGGTGATCGGTCTGGTGATCGCCCTGGTCTATTTCATCGCGGCCTCGCTGGTCTTCCCGCACGCGATCACCGACGGCCAGGATCTGGACGACCATTTCTGGGCCAACAAGAAGATCGTGCTGCTGCTCACGACCGCCGCGAACATCATGGTCGTCGCAGCGTCCCTCTCTCAGGTGACGGGCCGGCCGGACAGCATGGCCATTGTGCTGACCTACGCCGCCTCCCTGACGCTCTACGTCGCCCTGATCGTCCCGGCCGCCCTGACCCGGCGCAGGCGTCTGTTTGCCGCCCTGATCGGGATTCACGTCCTGATCTATCTCGTGATCGCCTGTCTGCCGGCCCCGCCGTCGCCCCCGCCGTCCGCCCCGGAAGCCGCCGCCTCGTCCTGAGCCGCCCACCCTTGCCTTCGTCGCCCGAACGGTCGAGGACTCACACCATGCGTTCCATCCTGATGTTCGCCGCTGTTGCGGCCCTGTATTCGAGTCCATCCATGTCCCAGAGTCCCGCCGCGCCGTCCGTGTCCAACACCGCGCCGTGGGATCAGGCCTTCCTGCCCCCGGCCCCGGCGTGGGACGGGGCCAGCCGGGCCCTTCTGCGTGACGCCTCGGACCCCTGGGTCACCGATTTCGAGCGGGACCCCGAACACGACTTCAGCCCCGACTATGCCGACACCCGCGCCTGGTTCGACCGGCTGGACGCCGCCTCGGACCTGATCCGCATCGAACAGTTCGGCGTCTCGCCCGAGGGGCGGCCCATCTATGCGGTGATCGCCTCGAAGGACGGGGCGACCTTCGATCCGTCCAAGCCGGTGCTGCTGGCCCAGGCCGGCATCCATCCGGGCGAGATCGACGGCAAGGACGCGGGCATGATGCTGCTGCGCGACATGGCCTTTGGCGACAAGGGCGGCCTGCTGGACCGGGTCAATCTGATCCTGATCCCGATCCTGTCGGTCGATGGCCATGAACGGGCCGGGGCCTACAGCCGGCCCAACCAGCGCGGCCCCCGTATCCAGGGCTGGCGCAACACGGCCACCAACCAGAACCTGAACCGCGACTACGTCAAGCTGGACCAGGTCGAGATGCAGGCCGTGCGCGGCCTGGTGCTGAAATACCGGCCCGACCTCTATGTCGACATCCACGTCACCGACGGCATGGATTACCAGTACGACATTACCTACGGCTACAACGGCGAGGACGGGGTCTGGTCGCGCAGCCCGGCCATCGCCGGCTGGCTGGACGCCCGCTTCAAGCCCGGCATCAATGCCGCGCTGGAGGCCCAGGGTCATATCCCCGGCGAGCTGGTGTTCGGCCTCGACGAATCCAATCCCCGCGCCGGCCTGTCCGACGGTGGTCTGGGCGAGCGGTTCTCCAACGGCTGGGGCTCGGCCGCCCACGTCCCGGCCATCCTGATCGAGAACCACAGCCTCAAACCCTATGAGCAGCGGGTGCTGGGCACCTATGTCTTCCTTGAGGAGGCGATGACGCTGCTGGCCGCCCACGGAGCCGACCTGCGCGCGGCCATCACCGCCGACCGGGCCCTGCGCCCGGCCGAAATCCCGGCCAATTTCGTGCCCGAGGACCAGCCGTCGACGACCCGCGCCTTCAAGGGCATCACCTATGAGATGTACGACAGCCCGGCCTCCGGCCAGCCGGTCGTGCGCTGGCTGGGCCAGCCGGACCCCGAGCTGTGGTCCCTGCCCTTCTTCGGCTCGAAGCCGTCGCTGATTCTGCAGCGGCCGGTCGCCTACTGGATCCCGGCCTACCGGTCCGACCTGATCGAGCGCCTGAAGATGCAGGGCATCGAGATGGAGACCCTGACCGCCCCGCGCACCGTCGCGCTGGACATGCTGCGCCTCGAGGACCCGAAACTGGCGACCCGGGCCAATGAGGGCCACGTCCAGGCCAGCGTCACCACCGTCAGCGTCGAACGCCGCGAGCGCACCTGGCCGGTCGGTTCGGTGCAGGTGCCGACCGACCAGCCGCTGGGCGACATCGTCGTCCTGCTGCTGGAGCCCCAGTCCAGCGAGAGCTTCTTTGCCTGGGGCATGGTCACCGAGGTGCTGAGCCGGGTCGAATATATCGAACCCTATGCCATCGCCCCCCTGGCCGAGGCCATGCTGGCGGCCGACCCGGCCCTGAAGGCGGAATTCGAGGCGAAACTGGCCGCCGATCCGGTCTTCGCGGCGGACGGCAACGCCCGTCTGGAATGGTTCTACGAACGCACCCCCTTCCTTGATGATCACTACCGGCTCTATCCGGTCGCTCGGGAAAACTGATCATGTCCGCTGCCCATCCCGTCGAGATGCTGTCCGCCGTCCAGGCCGCCGCCCTGTGGGCCGGGGTGCTGATCCTGATCCTGCTGGGCCTGTCCGGCCTGGTGGTGCGGCGGCGGCGGCGGCACCAGATCGCCTTCGGGGATGCCGGCAATGTCGAGATGACCACGGCGGCCCGGGCCTTCGGCAACGCCAGCGAATATATCCCGGCCGGTCTGGTCGCCCTGGTCCTGCTGGCCCTGGTCGGGGCCCCGCCCCTGCTGGTCCATGCCGTCGGGGCGACCCTGGTGGTCGGCCGGGTCATCCATGCCCTGGGTCTGGTGTTCCAGAAGGGGCCGTCGCTGGGCCGGGTTCTGGGCATGCTGCTGACCTGGATCGCCCTGCTGGTCGGGGCCGTGGCCCTGATCGCCTTCGCGGTGATCTGAGGCCGTCCCTGCCCCCATGGTTGCGGTGCAGCAGGGGGTCGGCCATATCGGGGTATGTCCAATGCCTCCCCGTCGACCGCCACCATCCCCGCTGACCTGCTGCCCGATCTGGTCGCCGCCGCCCTGAGGGCCGGGGCCGACGCCGCCGAGGCCGTCTCGGCCGAGAGCGCGGCCCTGTCGGTCGGGGTCCGCAACGGCACGCTGGAAGAGGTGGAACGCGAGGAATCGCGCGACCTGGGCCTACGGGTCTTCATCGGCAAACGCCAGGCCACCGTCTCGGCCTCGGATTTGTCGGACGCCACCCGCAGCCGCCTGGTCGAACGCGCCGTGGCCATGGCCCGGCTGGCTCCCGAGGATCCGTATTGCGGCCTCGCCCCGCAGGACCGGCTGGCGCGCGGCCCCTTCCCCGATCTGGACCTGTTCGACGGCACCCACCTTACGGCCGAAGCGCTTGAGGCCGCCGCCGTCGCCACCGAGGTCGCGGCCATGGCCGTCGCGGGTGTCGCCCGCTCCGAGGGCGGCCACGCCTCCAGTTCCACCAGCCGCTGGCGGCTGGTCACCTCCGACGGCTTCGACGGGGCCTATCACGGCTCGGGCTTCGGCCTCGGGGTCGGGGTCATCGCCGAAAAGGACGGCGCGATGGAGCGCGGCGGCGAGCATCGCCACACCCGCCACCTGTCCGACCTGCCCGGAGCCGACACCATCGGGGCCGAGGCCGGTCGCCGCGCCGTGGCCCGCACCGGCCCGCGCAAGATCGCCTCGATGACCGCCCCGGTCATCTTCGAGAACCGTGTCGCCGGCCAGGTCATCTCGCCCCTGCTCGGGGCCATTTCCGGCCCGTCGATCGCGCGCGGCTCGTCCTTCCTCAAGGACCGGATGGGCCAGGCCGTGCTGCCGGCCGATGTGAACCTGATCGACGATCCCTTCCGCCCGCGCGGCCTCGGCTCGACCCCGTTCGATGACGAGGGCGTGGCGGTGACACGGCAATCAATCATTGATGCGGGCGTGTTGACCACCTGGCTGATGAACCATGCCGCCGCCACCCAGCTGGGTCTGGCCTCGACCGGACACGCGGCCCGCGGTCTGGCCGGGCCGTCCGGCGTCTCGACCCACAACCTGCATATGGAACCAGGCGAGCGCGACCTGGCCGGGTTGATGGCCGATGCCGGAACCGGCCTGCTGGTCACCTCGATGTTCGGCCCGTCGCTGAACCCCAATACCGGCGACTGGTCGGCCGGGGTCTCGGGCTTCTGGTTCGAGGGCGGCGAACTGGCCTATCCGGTCAGCGAGATCACCGTGGCCGGCAAATTGCCCGACATCTATCCGCGACTGGTCCACGGCTCGGACCTCGAGTTCCGCGGCTCATTCAATGTGCCGTCACTGATGTTCGACGCGCTCGCAATCGCCGGAAAATGACCCCTTACAGCGAAGACTTCATTCAGGACCTTAACCTGATCCGTGACGCCGCCCGCGCCGCCGGCGACCTGGCCCTGGCCGAACGCGCGCGTGGACTGAAGATCTGGTCAAAGACCGGCGGCTCGCCAGTGACCCATGCCGACATGGCGGTCGATGCCCTGCTGAAGGACACCTTGCTGGGGGCGCGGCCCGACTATGGCTGGCTGTCGGAAGAGACCGCCGACGGTCCTGAACGGCTGTCGTGCGAGCGGATCTTCATCGTCGATCCGATCGACGGCACGGTCGCCTATATGAAGAATGCGCCGTGGTGGTGTGTCCCCATCGCCGTGGTCGAGAACGGCGTCCCCGTAGCCGCCGTCATCCATGCCCCGGCCCTGAACGAGACCTTCGTCGCCACCCGCGGCGGCGGAGCCTTCCTCAACGACCGGCCGATTACCGCCTCGGACGTCACCACCCTGGATGACGCCTCGGTACTGGCCGATGCCCGGCTGCTGGAAGGGCCGATCTGGCCCGAGCCCTGGCCGGCGATGCGGTTCGAGAAACGCAATGCCATCGCCTATCGCATGGCCCTGGTCGCCGCCGGGGCCTTCGACGCCGCCATCGCCCTGACGCCGAAATGGGACTGGGACATCGCCGCCGGCGCCCTGATCGCCGAGGAGGCCGGCGGCCGGGTCAGCGACCATCACGGCCGCCCGTGGCAGTTCAACCGCCCCGATCCGCGGCAAAGCAGCCTGATCTGCGCCGCGCCGGCGCTTCACCCGTTGATCGTGCGCCGTTGTGCGCCTATCCCGCTGGCGGAATAATCCTCTTCCCGGACGCCCCGCATGACCGCTCCCGTCGAAACCGAATCCCCGCAGCTGCTGCACCTCGTCATCGGCGGCGAATTGCGCCACCTCGACGCCCCGGTGTTCCGCGACCTGTCCAAGGTCGAATTCGTCGGGGCCTACGGCAGCTATGACGAGGCGAAAAAGGTGTGGAAGGCCCGGGCCCAGGCCACGGTCGACAATGCCCATATGCGCTATTTCATCCTGCATGCGCACCGGATGATCGACCCGCGCGGCGACGCCCACTAGCTCTGACCGACTCCTTCGGGAACGGTCGCGCGCCTGACGCGCTACCGCTGCACGACCGCCCCCTGCCCGGAGTTCCCCAGATGACCGTTTTCGGCCAAACCCTCGACGGGCAGGCGCTGTTCGCCCTCGCCTCGCTGCTGGCCCTGCTGGTGTTCTGGCTGTTCGTCCTGCCGCGCGAACGCAACTACGCCCGCTGGTTCAAGGCGTGGGAGGCGGGCCGCCGCGCCCAGCGCCAGGGCCAGGGCGGTGACGCCCCCCGCCCCGGCGGCCGCCCGCGCGGCCCCTGGGGCTGAGCCCTATTCGCGGCGCAGCAGTTTCTCGGTCAGCAATGTGCCCCACCAGCCGGCCTTGAACGCCGCCCGGATCGCCTTCGGATCGTAGGCGTCGCTGTCGACCCAGTCGATGAAACTGACCCCGGTCGGTTCAATGTCGCGCAGATAAAGCTCCAGCGTATAGTCCAGCACCCCGGTCAGTCCCTCGCGGTGGTGCAGATAGGTCTTGGACAGTTGGCCGATCGCCTCGGACATCGGTTCGCCCAGATGGAAATGGCGATAGAAGACCGCCATCATCCCGGCCCGGTCCGCCCCCGACTTGCAGTGGATCAGGGCCGGATATTCGATCGTGCGGAACAGCTCGCGCGCCCGGTGGATGCGGTCGCGCTGCGGCGGATCGCGTGAATCCAGCGGCGCGCTGATCAGGGTCAGGCCCAGCCGTTCGCAGGCGTCCTTCTCCAGCGCGAACCAGGCCTCGTCCCGCTCGCTGCCCCGCAGGTTGATGACCGTCCGGATTCCCTGGCGTTTCCAGTGGGCCAGCTGTCGTGGCGACGGCTGGTTGGTGCGCACCAGATCGGGGCCCAGCCAGTGGGCGTTCATGAACCAGACCCGCAGAAACGCATGGTCCTGCCAGATATAGTCCCAGCCCGCCTTGAATCGGCCTATCCGGGTGCTCAGGTCGTATCGCGCCATGTCACGGCCATAGCGGCTCCGGCCGCGCGCGTCATCCACCCGGCTTGACTTGCCGCCCGTCCCGTCCGACCGAGAACCATGACCACGCCCGCGCCCGCCGCCGACGAGAAAGAGCCGCTCCGCCCGCTGCTGGCGCGGATCTGGCGTGACTACCTGGCGCATCACAAGGCCGCCCTGTTCACCTCGATGCTGTGCGCCGCCATCGCCGGCGGGATGTCGGCCCTGACGCTGAAACTGCTGGAGCCGGCCATCAACGGCCTGTTCGCGCAACAGGACACGCCGATCCTGCTTTGGGGGTTCATCACCATCGCCCCCGGCCATGCCGTGGTGGCCATCCCGCTGACCATCGTCGCCGTGGCCCTGGTCTGGACCGTCGCCGCCCTGTGCCAGGCCGCCCTCGTCAACCGCCTCGGCCACGGCATCGTCGGTGACATCCAGGTCCGGCTGTTCGCGGCCATGATCCGCGCCGACCTGGCCCGACTGCGCAGCCAGCATTCCGGCAGCTTCGTCTCCTCGGTCCTGTTCGACGCCAATCTGGTGCGCGAGGCCTTCACCAACGGCGTCGTCGCCTACACCCAGAACGCCCTGACCCTGCTGGCCGTGATCGCCGCCATGGCCTTCATCGACCGGAACCTGACCCTGATCGTCCTGCTGGGCGTGCCCGCGGTCAGCCTGGTGATGCGCCGCTTCTCGAAACGGACGCGCAAGGCGACGCGTGGGGCCATGACCGAGACCGAAAACCTGTCGACGGCCCTGATGGAGAACCTCGACGGGGTCCGGCTGATCAAGATCGAGAATCGCGAGGCCGCCGAGGAGGCCCGGGTGGCCGAGGTCGTCGACCGCCGCCAGCGCCATGTGATCAAGAGCGCCGACGCCCGCGCCTTCGCCGGACCGGCCAGCAATCTGGTGGCCATGATCGTGGTCGCCGCCGTGATGGCCTATGCCGGCTGGCGCGCCAAGGACGGCTCCATCACCGTCGGGGCCTTCGCGGCCTTCATCGCCCTGCTGATGGCCGCCGGCCAGTCGCTGCGCCAGGTGACCAATCTGCAGACGGTGATGGCCGAGGGCCTGACCGCCGCGCGTCGGCTGTTCGCGGCCCTCGACATCCAGCCCGAGATCCGCGAGGCCGCCGATGCCCACGCCCTGGCCGAGGGTCCGACCACCATCGCCTTCGATCGCGTCGCCTTCGCCTATGCCCCGGCGACCGGTGGCGGGGCCCCGACCCTGGCGGATGTGTCGCTGAGCGTCGCCCCCGGCGAGACCGTGGCCCTGGTCGGCCCGTCCGGCGGCGGCAAGAGCACCCTGCTGTCCCTGCTGCCGCGCTTCTATGACGTGACCTCGGGGGCGGTGACCATCAATGGCGAGGACATCCGCAACCTCCGGATCCATGACCTGCGCGCCCGCATCGCCCTGGTGACCCAGGAGCCCTTCCTGTTCGACGACACCATCGCCGCCAACATCGCCTATGGCCGCCCGGGCGCGGCCGCCGAGGCCATCGTCGAGGCGGCCCAGGCCGCCGCCGCCCATGAGTTCATCACCGCCCTGCCCCAGGGCTATGGCACCCGGGCCGGCGAGGCCGGGCTGCGTCTCTCCGGCGGCCAGCGTCAGCGCATCGCCATCGCCCGTGCCTTCCTCAAGGACGCCCCGATCCTGCTGCTGGACGAGGCCACCTCGGCGCTGGACACCGAGAGCGAGGCCCTGGTCCAGGCGGCGCTGGAGCGGCTGATGCAGGGCCGCGCCACCCTGATGATCGCCCACCGCCTGTCCACGGTTCGCAACGCCGACCGCATCCACGTCATCGCCGACGGCCGTATCGTCGAGACCGGCAGCCACGACCAGCTGGTCCGTCTCGGCGGCCTGTATTCGCGCCTGGCCAGACAACAGTCCCTGGACGGCGATCCCGTCAGCGTGGCGGCGGTCAGTTGATGGGAGGCCCGAACATCTCCCCTGCCCCTCGAGGGGGTGGAGGAAGGGTCGCCGGAGGCGAGCCGACGAACGGTCGGGGGATGGGGTGGAGGCACGCCGACATCCGTGAGGCTTCAGGACTCCGACTGGGTCTCGTGACCCCATCACGACCATCGTGCGCCCACCCAACCCAACCCTCCCCCTCGAGGGGAGGGCTTTCGGGCGTGGCCCCATGAGGCCGCTGCGCAACCCGGTCATCCAGGCCGTGCTGGCCTGGCTTCTGGCCCGGTGGATGCAGTTCTGCTTCGCCACCATCCGCTGGACCCACGTCAATGCGGCGGCGGCCGAGACCGTCTGGGACAGCGACAGCGGCGTACTGTGCGCCTTCTGGCACTCGCGCATCGGTCTCAGTCCGGCCTGCTGGCCCCTCGACCGGGCCCAGTCTCCCAAGGCCCTGATCTCGCTCAGCCCGGACGGCCAGTTCATCGCCCGGGCCGTGGCCCTGCAGGGCTTCCCCGCCGTGCGCGGCTCCTCGGCCAACAAGGACAAGGCCGATCGCGCCAAGGGCGGCTCCCAGGCCCTGCGCGACGGCCTGCGCCAGCTCAAGGTCGGGGGTCTGGCCATCACCCCGGACGGTCCGCGCGGACCGGCCCGGAAGATGGCCGAGGGCACGCCCCTGCTGGCCCGGCTGTCAAAGGTTCCGGTCCTGCTGGTCGGCCTGTCCTGCAACCCCGCCATCCGGCTGAACAGCTGGGACCGGGCCCTGCTGCCCCTGCCGTTCGGGCGCGGGGCCATCGTCTGGGACCGCACCGACTATCCCGAAGGGGTCGACCCGGCCCAGGTCGCCCGCGACTGGACCGATCGCCTGAATGCCGTCGAGGCCGAGGCGGACGCCCTCGTCGGTCTGGAACGGGTCTGACGTGAGCCCGGCCCTGTTCCTCTATCGCCTGGCCACCCGGCTGCTGGAGCCTCTGGCCCCGCGCCTGCTGGACGCCCGCGTCAAACAGGGCAAGGAGGACGCCGCCCGCGTCGACGAACGCCTGGGCGTCGCCGGCCTGAAACGGCCCGCCGGCGACCTGGTCTGGCTGCACGGGGTCAGCGTCGGCGAGACCCTGTCCCTGCTGCCGTTGGCCGAACGGTTCGTGCGCGAGCGCCCTGACCTGACTGTTCTCGTCACCTCCGGCACATTGACCTCAGCCACCCTGCTGGCCCGGCGCCTGCCACCCGGCGTGATCCACCAGTTCGCCCCGGTCGACACCCCCGGGGCCGTGGCGGCCTTCCTCGACCACTGGCAGCCGACGCTGGGCGTCTTCGTCGAGAGCGAGCTGTGGCCCAATCTGATCCTCGCCGCCCGGGCCCGCGGCGCGAACCTGGCCCTGGTCAGCGCCCGGATCACCGACAGGACCGCCGCCGGCTGGGCCCGGGTGCCGGGGGCCGCCCGGCGCCTGCTCGGGGCCTTCGCCCTCATCCTGCCGCAGGACGATCCGTCCGCGGCCCGGCTGGAAGGCCTCGGGGCCCGCATCGACGGCCAGGTGAACCTGAAACTGTCCGGCGCGCCCCTGCCCCATGACCGCGCCGCCTTCACCGCCCTCAGCGCCGCCATCGGCGAGCGGCCGGTCGTGGTCGCCGCCAGCACCCACGATGGCGAGGAACTGGCCCTGGTGCGGGCCCTGGACGCCCTGGCCGACCGTCTGTGCCTGATCCTGGTGCCGCGCCACCCTGAACGCAGCGCCGCCATCGCCGCCGCCCTGACCCGCGAGGGCTTCAAAATCGCCGGTCGCGCCTCGGGCCAGCCGCTCGATTCCCGCACCGACATCTATCTGGCCGACACCCTCGGCGAGATGGGGCTGTTCCTGCGCCTGGCCGATGTCGTGGTGATGGGCGGTTCCTTCTCCGCCGCGCTGGAGAAGCCGCCGGTCGGCGGCCACAATCCGCTGGAACCGGCCCGGCTGGGCAAGCCGGCCGTCACCGGCCCCGATGTCTCCAACTGGTCCGCCATCACCCGCACCCTGGTCGAGGCCGGAGGTCTGGCCGTGGCCCGCTCGCCCGCCGACCTGCCCGCGATCATCGCCCCGCTGCTGGCTGACCCGGTGGCGGCCAGGGCTATGGGCGACCGCGGCCGCCGCGCCGCCGCCGAGGCCGGGGCCGGTCTCGACCGGCTGTGGGCCGCGCTCCAGTCCCTGCTGCCGCCGGCCCCGCCCCGGAAACGCCGATGAGCCTGTCGACGCCCCGCTGGTGGTATGACCGCGAACGCCGCCACGCGCCGGTGACGCGGATGCTGCTGCGCCCGGCCGGCTGGCTCTGGGCCGCCGTCACCGCCCGCCGCATCGCCCGCACCACGCCCGAGGCCGTGGGCGTCCCGGTGATCTCGATCGGCAATCTGACCGTCGGCGGCTCGGGCAAGACCCCGGTCGCGCGTGAGGTCCTGCGCCTGCTGCGCGCCGCCGGGATCGAGGCCCAGGCCCTGTCGCGCGGCTATGGCGGCCGGCTCGCGGGGCCGGTCCGTGTCGATCCCGCCGTCCACACCGCCGCCGACGTCGGTGACGAACCGCTGATGCTGGCCCTCGACAGTCCCGCCTGGATCGCCCACGACCGCGTCGCCGGGGCCCGCGCCGCCGCTGCTGCCGGAGCCGAAGCCGTGGTGCTGGACGACGGCCATCAGAATCCGGCGCTGGCCAAGACGCTCAGCCTGATCATCGTCGACGGCGAGACCCGCGACCATGAATGGCCGTTCGGCGACGGGGCGGTCTTCCCGTCCGGCCCGATGCGCGAACCGCTGCAGGCCGGCCTGGCCCGCGCCGACGCCGTGGTCATCCTGCTGCCCGCCGACATGGCCGCGGCCGATCCGGAACTGGTCGCCACCTTCGGGGCCCTGCCGGTCTTCATCGCCCGGCTGCAGCCCGCCGCCGCGCCGCCGTCCGGCCCGTTGATGGGCTTCGCCGGCATCGCCAAGCCGTGGAAGGTCGAGCGCGCCCTGAAGGCCGCCGGGGCCGATCTGGTCGAATTCGCCGCCTTCCCCGACCACGCCGCCTTCCGCGAGGCCGACCTGCGCGCCCTGACCGACCGGGCCGCCGTATTCGACGCCCGGCTGATCACCACCGAAAAGGACTGGTCCCGCCTGCCCCCGGAATGGCGCGAGCGCGTGATCTCATGGCCGGTGACGGCGGTCTTTGACGATGAGGCGGGGTTCACAGAGCTGCTGGCCGCCGCAGTCATCCCTTCTCCCCTTGCGGGAGAAGGGATGACTGCGCAGCGGGTCGGATGAGGGGTCTCTCCGACCTTGGCCTCATCCAACGACGGCCCGACGGAACCCGCCGGTGTGACCCCTCATCCGTCAGGCCTTCGGCCTGCGACCTTCTCCCGCAAGGGGAGAAGGATCTCTACTCTTCCCGGTAAACCACCCCGCCCTTCATCACGAAGCGCACATGTTCCAGCACGGTGACGTCGCTGAGCGGGTCCCCGGACACGGCGATCAGATCGGCCGGCATGCCGACGGTGATCCGACCGGCCTGACCGGCAATCCGCAGATGGTCGGCCGCCACCACCGTGGCTGACCGTACCGCCTCCAGCGGGGTCATCCCGGCCTGAACCAGCAGGGCGAACTCCCGGGCGTTGTCACCGTGGGCCGAGACGCCGCTGTCGGTGCCGAAGGCGATGCGCACGCCGCCGTCATGGGCGCGGCGCGCCATGTCCAGCATCTTTGGACCCGCTTCCAGCGCCTTGGCCGTCTGGGCCGGGGTGAAGAAATTGTCCGGACCGGCGGCGATGCGGGCCACGAAATCCCCGGCCAGCAGCGTCGGCACCAGATAGGTGCCCTCGCGCCGGAACAACCGGATCGATTCCGCATCCAGATAGGTGCCGTGCTCGATCGAGTCGCCGCCGGCACGCAGGAAGGCGTTGATGCCGTCGACGCCGTGGGCGTGGGCGGTGACCTGACGGCCCATCCGGTGCGCGACCTCGACGATCGCGGCCAGTTCGGCGTCGGCGAACTGCTGGCCCAGACCGGCGGCCGTGTTCGACAGCACCCCGCCCGTGGCCGTGATCTTGATGATGTCGGCCCCGGCCCGGACCTGGGTCCGCACCGCGCGCATACAGTCCTCCGGCCCGGAACAGACGCTCTCGGACGACAGCAGATGCATGACGTCTTCGCGGAAGCCGTTGATGTCGCCGTGGCCGCCGTGGATCGAGACCGCCGATCCGGAAGCGATCACCCGGGGTCCCGGGACCTCGCCGGCCGCGATCCCGTCGCGCAGGGCGAAGATGGCGTCATTGGCCGCGCCCAGATCGGCGACGGTGGTAAAGCCGGCCATCAGGGTCCGGCGGGCATAGAGGGCCCCGCGAATGGCCTGGTCGGCGCTGGACTGGGTCACCTCTTCCAGACGCTGGTTCGGGTTCTGCTGGCTGGTCAGATGCACATGGCTGTCAATCAGTCCCGGCAGGACGAAGCCGTCGCGCAGATCCACGGTCCGATCGCCGGTTTCGCTGCCGGAAACGAAGCCGTCGCGGATTTCGACGACCTGGTTCCCTCTGATCACGAGAGTTTTATCGCGCAGCACAATTCCCGTCGACGGGTCGGCCAGAACCCGCCCCGCCTGCACGAACACGGTTCCCCCATCAGGGGAAGCCGTAGGGGTTACGGACGTTTGCCGGGCGCTGGCCGGCGCTGCAGCAAACACAATGGCCGCAATGGCCAGCATTAATGGTTTCACGAAACCCTCCCTGAACAGGTTGGCACCATACTCGCCTTGCGGTTTCCGCCAAGGCTCAGGTTGAACCGGGGCATCGGTTCGTGAAACAACCGGTCATCATTGTTGAGGGCGTCGCATGCGGCTATCGAGACGAGGCATCATTCTTGGCGGTTCGGCCCTGCTTACGGGTTGCGCCACCGCGTCGACCGGGACGCCGCTCGCGTCCGTGGCCGCCCCCCTGGCCGCTCCGGGGGCCGCCGCCCCGATCTCCACCGCCCAGGTCATCGCCCCGCCGCTCGACCCCAATGGTCTGGTCCCCGCGGCCCTGATGGCCCGCGCCATGGCCGCCCTCGACATCCACCACCGCCGGGTGCCGCTGCGCGACCGCATGTATCTGGTCGATTTCAAGCGTTTCTCGGGCGAGGAACGGCTGTTCGAGGTCGATCTGGTCGGCGGCGGCGTCACCGCCTTCCGCACCTGCCACGGCAAGGGATCCGATCCGGCCCATTCCGGCTATGCCCGCAACTTCTCCAACACGCCCGAGAGCTACATGTCCTCGGTCGGGGCCTATGCCACCGCCGGGGCCAACTATGGCGCGCAGCAGGGCCCCAACGTCCTGCTCGACGGTCTGGAATATTCCAACGACAAGGCCCGCGAACGGGCCATCATCGTGCACGGGGCCGACTATGCCGACCCCGAATTCCTGGCCCGCGAAGGCAAGCTGGGTCGCAGCTACGGCTGTTTCTCGGTCTCCCATCTCGACCTGCCCGCCCTGCGCCAGCGGATGGGCGAAGGCCGGCTGCTGTTCGCCGGGGCCTGAGCCGGCTCAGGCCTATTTGATCACGGCCAGCAACACCGCCACCCAGTGGACGGCCGCCGCCGCCACCACATGGCCGTGCCAGATCGCGCGCCGGTAGCGCATCTGTTTGTTGGCGTAGAAGATCACCCCCACCGAATACATCAGCCCCCCGACCGCCAGCAGGATCAGCGGGGCCAGCCCCAGGCTCTGCGTGAAGGGCTGGATGGCGATCACCATCAGCCAGCCCAGCGCCATATAGATGGCGATCCAGAACCCCTTGCCCAGCCCCGGCAGCAGCAGCTTGGCCGCGGCCCCGACGAGCGCCGTGGTCCAGACCGCCGCCGTCATCCCCCAGGCCCAGGCCCCGGTCAGGTGCTGGGTCGTGAACGGCGTATAGGAGCCCGCGATCATGATGAAGATGCCGGCATGGTCGAACCGGCGCAGCAGCGGCTGGAACCGGGCGGCGGCGAAATTATAGGCCGTCGACAGCCCCAGCATGGTCAACAGCCCGACCGCATAGATGGCCGCCGCCGTCAGCCGCCCGACATGGCCAAAGCCGATCGCCAGACCCAGCAGCATCCCGCCCCCGACCAGGGCCAGGGCCAGGCCGGTCAGATGCACGATCAGATCGGCCAGCCGCTCCCTGCCGTCGCGATAGTGGCTGGGCGGTTCGGGCGTCAGGACGTCAGGCACGGGGGGCTCCATCGCGGCCGTTGGGGGCTCCCGATACATGCCACGGCTGCGGGCCCGGCGACACCGGCACATCGGCCCGGCCCGTCTCCACGGACCGAACGGCGGACGTCAGCGGCCAGATTCCGGTTTTCGCTCCGCGATTTGTCGCTATAGCAGCAGACATGACCCGCCCCGGCGGGACCGGGCCAATTGGTGGGGACGCGGGCATGAAGGCGAGATTTCTGTGGCGGGCCTGGCGCGCGCGCGTTCGGGACCAGGCACCGGAACTGGCGGCGATCCGCCGGAACCTCGGCCCGGACGACGTCGCCTGCGACATCGGTGCCAACAAGGGCAGCTACCTCTACTGGATGTCGCGCTGGGCCGGACGGGTCGTGGCCTTCGAGCCCCAGCCGGGCCTGGCCGACTATCTGTCGGACGCCTGCCGCCGGGTCGGTATGGCCAATGTCACCGTCGAACGGGCCGGCGTGTCCGACAGCTCCGGCACCCGCGACCTGTATGTGCCGTCGGAAAACTCGCCCGAGGCCAGCCTGATCCAGCATGCGGACGACCGCGCCATCTCCATTTCCGTCGTCGCCCTGGACGACTATTTCCCGCCCGACCAGCGGATCGCCCTGCTCAAGATCGACGTCGAGGGTGGCGAGCTGGACGTCCTCAAGGGGGCCGAGCGTATCCTGCGCCGGCACCGCCCCGTCCTGCTGATCGAATGCGAACAGCGCCATCTGCAACAGGGCACGGTCGCCGACTGCCTGAACTACCTCGCCGACCTGGGCTATGCCGGGCATTTCCTCGATCGCGGCCGCGCCGTGCCCGTCGCCCTGTTCGAGCCGGCCGTGCATCAGTCGCCGGTCGGCGACCGCTTCTGGACCGCCCCGACCTACTGCAACAATTTCGTCTTCACCCCGGCCTGAGCGCGGCGCGTCAGGCCGTTCGGCTCACCGGCCGTCACAGGTCCCGGTGCCGGGCCACGTGACGGACCGACAGGATCTTACCGCGGCACGCGACCCGGATCACGCAGACTCAACCTTTGAAGAGGCCGAACACCCCGACCTCACCCCAAGGGTAATCCGCTACCCCCGCTCAACCGCGCGCCAGCCGATGTCGCTGCGGCAGAAGCCGCCGGGCCAGTCGATCCTGCGCACGGCGGCATAGGCCCGCTCGCGCGCCTGGACGATGTCGTCTCCGGCGGCGCAGATGTTCAGCACCCGCCCCCCGGCCGCGACCAGCTGGCCATCGTCGCGCCGGCGGGTGCCGGCGTGGAAGACCTGGACGTGTGGACCGAAATCCTGCTCGGCCCCGCGGATGATCGAGCCTTCCAGCGGGCTGTCGGGATAGCCCTTGGCCGCCATAACCACGCAGATCACCGTCTGGTCTTTAAAGCCCAGCCCCGGCAGGCCCGAGACATCGCCCTGGGCGCAGGCCAGCAGATAGGGCACGATGTCCCCGTCCAGCCGCATCATCAGCACCTGGCATTCCGGATCCCCGAAGCGGGCGTTGTATTCGACCACCTTCGGCCCGTCGGCCGTGGCCATCAGCCCGACGTACAGAACGCCGCGATAGGGCGCGCCCTCGGCCACCATCCCCTTCAGCGTCGGCTGCACCACCAGCCGGTCGGCCGCCTCGACCAGCTCGGGCGTGAACACCGGCGCGGGGGAATAGGCCCCCATGCCGCCGGTATTGGGCCCCATGTCGCCGTCGAAGGCGCGTTTGTGGTCCTGGGCCCCGCCCAGCAGCACGGCCCGCTCCCCGTCGCACAGGGCGAACAGCGAGCCCTCCTCGCCGTCCATGAACTCCTCGATCACCACCCGCGACCCGGCGCTGCCGAACCGGCCGCCCAGCATCCGCTCGATCTCGGCCTCGGCGTCGCGCTTGTCGGGGCTGATCGCCACCCCCTTGCCGGCGGCCAGACCGTCGGCCTTGATCACATAGGGGGGTTTGAACACGTCCAGCGCCTGGCGCGCCTCGTGCAGCCGCTCATAGACGCCATAGCCGGCCGTCGGAATCTCGTGCCTCTCCATGAAGCTCTTGGAAAAGGCCTTGGAGGTTTCCAGCTGCGCCGCCTTCTTCGTCGGGCCGAAACAGGGGATGCCCGCCGCCGCCAGCCGGTCGGCCAGACCCTTCTCCAGGGCCGTTTCAGGCCCGACCACCACCAGATCGGCCTTGATCTCGCGTGCCAGCGCCGCCAGCCCCTCGGCATCGTCGGCCTTCACCCCGGTGCGCAGTTCGCCCAGCTTGACCATGCCCGGATTGCCGGGCGCGATGACCAGCCGTTTTACCAGCGGTGACTGGGCAATCTTCCAGGCCAGGGCGTGTTCGCGCCCTCCCGATCCGACAAGCAAGATAATCATTCAGGCGGCATGACCGCCCCGGGCGGACGGGTCAAGCGTCAGCGGGCCTCAACGCCGGTTTGACGGTGGAATCCGCCGCGGGCGATGCCCTCAGGACAGCCGGTCGCGGAAGTCGGTGTAGTCGAATTCACGCACCAGCCGCAGGGCGTCGGTCTCGCTGTCCCACAGGGCGATGGCCGGCAGGGGCACGCCGTTGAAGGTGTTGGTCTTGACCATCGAATAGTGGGCCTGGTCGAGGAAGGCGATGCGGTCGCCCGGCTGGGGCGCGGCGGCAAAGCCATAGTCGCCGATGATGTCCCCGGCCAGGCAGGACGGCCCGCCGATCCGCACCGTCACCCCGTCCGCGACCTCGCCCAGCAGCGCCGGCCGGTACGGGGCCTCGATCACATCGGGCATGTGGCAGGTGGCCGACAGGTCGCTGATCGCCACCGCCATGCCGTTGTCGAAGGTGTCGAGGATCTCGCCGACCAGGATGCCGGCGTCCAGGGCGATGGCCTCACCCGGTTCCAGGTAGACCTGCACCCCGTGACGTTCGCTGATCCCGCGCACCAGGGCGACCAGGTCGTCGCGGCGATAGTCGGCCCGGGTGATGTGGTGCCCGCCCCCCAGGTTCAGCCAGGTCAGCCCGCCCGTCATCCCGGCCAGCTTCGGCTCCAGCGAGGCCCAGATCCGCTCAAGCGGCTCGAACCCCTGTTCGCACAGGGCATGGATATGCAGGCCGTCGACGCCCTCAAGATGCTCCGGCTTCAGCTGCGACACCGGAAAGCCCAGCCGCGAGCCGGTCTGGCAGGGGTCGTATTTGGCCACCTCGGCCTCGCTGTGCTCCGGGTTCAGCCGCAGGCCGATGTCGAACACCTCACCCGCCGCCCGCGCCTCCGCGATCAGGTCGGCGAAGCGCGCCATCTGGTCGGGCGCGTTGAAGATCACCGAATCCGACAGCCGCAGGATCTCCGGCAGGTCGGCGCGCCTGTAGGCCGGCGAATAGGTGGTCAGATGGCCGTGATAATGCTCCCGCGCCAGCCGCGCCTCCCACAGGCCCGAGGCGCAGGTCCCGTCCAGATAGTCCCCGACCAGATCGCCCAGCGACCACATCGAAAACGCCTTCAGCGCCAGCAGCACCTTCGCCCCCGACCGGTCCCCCACATCCTGCAGGACGGCGAGGTTGCTCCGCACCGCCGCCGCATCGACCACGAAACAGGGCGACGGCACGCGGCTCAGGTCAAAACGGGCGAATGCGCCGGGCCCGGCGGCCTTGGTTTCCATCGTCGGGTCCGATCAGAAGGCCAGGGGCGCGTCCAGCTCGCGCGCCTGCCACGGCAGGCCGTGTTTGTTCAGCATGTCCATGAACGGATCGGGGTCCATCTGCTCCATGTTGAACACCCCCTCGCCTGTCCACTGGCCGGTCAGGATCAGCGCCGCCCCGATCATGGCCGGGACGCCGGTGGTGTAGCTGACCGCCTGGTTGCCGGTCTCGGCATAGGCGGCCTCGTGGTCGCAGATATTGTTGACATAGACCGTCTTGGTCTGGCCGTCCTTCACGCCGGTGGCGATGGTGCCGATATTGGTCTTGCCCTTGGTGATCGGGCCCAGCGAGGCCGGCTCGGGCAGCAGGGCCTTCAGGAATTCGATCGGGATGATCTCCCGCCCCTGGAACATCATCGGCTCGATCCGGGTCATGCCGACGTTCTCCAGCACCTCGAGGTGTTTCAGATAGGAGTCACCGAACGTCATCCAGAAGCGGATGCGTTTGATTTCCGGATAGAATTTGGCCAGCGATTCCAGCTCCTCATGGTACATGAGGTACATGTTCCTCGGCCCGACCTGATCGAAGTCGAACACCTGTTTGTGGCTCAGGGCCGGCCCCTCGATCCACTGGCCGTTCTCCCAGTGGCGCGACGGGGCGGTCACTTCGCGGATATTGATCTCGGGATTGAAATTGGTCGCGAACGGCAGGCCGGTGTCGCCGCCGTTGCAGTCCAGGATGTCCAGGGTGTCGATCCGGTCCAGCAGGTGTTTCTTGGTCCAGGTGGCGAAGACCGAGGTCACGCCGGGATCGAAGCCGCTGCCCAGCAGGGCCATCAGCCCGGCCTTTTTGAAGCGGTCCTGATAGGCCCACTGCCAGCTGTATTCGAATTTCGCCTCGTCGCGCGGCTCATAGTTGGCGGTGTCCATATAATGGACCCCGGCCGCCAGGCAGGCGTCCATCACGTTCAGGTCCTGATAGGGCAGCGCCAGATTGACCACCAGCGCCGGCTTGACCGCCCGGATCAGGGCCGTGGTCGCGGCCACGTCATCGGCGTCGATCTGCGCCGTCTCGATGGTCACGCCGGTGCGCGCCTTCACGGAGTCCGCGATGGCGTCGCATTTGGACAGGGTCCGGCTGGCCAGGGTGATGTGCGAAAACACGTCCGCATTCATCGCCATCTTGTGAATCGCGACCGATCCGACGCCGCCGGCACCGATAACCAACACCCTGCTCATAGGCAGATCTCCTGAACTTCATCGTCTGTGCGGCCTGTCGGCCGCCTTGGGGTGGGGGCCATATCACGACACGGAGGGGGGGGCTAATGGACGGATCGTGATCGGGAGGACAGGCCGCGCGGCGCGCCTCTTCGTATGTTCGGGCCCGGGTGGCAAGTCCGGGTGACCCGATCCCGGCACCGGATCGTCGCTTCTGCCGTTCCCGTCGCGCCCTCGCCCCGCTAGTCTGCCGCCATGAGTGACGACTCCTATGTGTTCGAGGGTCCGGCGGACGAACCGGCGGCCCCGCGCGACAACAACCCGCCCCTGTCGATCTCGGAGCTCAGCTTCGCGCTCAAGCGCACGCTGGAGGAGCGGTTCGGCCATGTCCGGCTGCGCGGCGAGATCTCCAAGGTCAACCGCCACGCCTCGGGCCACATCTATCTGACGCTGAAGGACGACAAGTCCGCCATCGACGGCGTCGTCTGGAAGGGCTCGGCCCGCGGCCTCGGCATCCAGCCCGAGCCGGGGCTGGAGGTTATCGTCACCGGCAAGATCACCTCCTACCCCGCCCGCTCCTCCTACCAGATCGTCATCGAGACGATGGAGGCCGCCGGGGCCGGGGCCCTGCTGGCCCAGCTGGAGCGGCTGAAGGGCAGGCTGCGCGAAGAGGGCCTGTTCGACCCCGCCCGCAAACAGCCGATCCCGACCTTCCCCGCCGTCATCGGCGTCATCACCAGCCCGACCGGGGCGGTGATCCGCGACATCCTGCACCGCATCGCCGAGCGCTGGCCCTGCCGCGTCATCGTCTGGCCCTGCGTGGTCCAGGGCGACGCCGCCGCCGGTCAGGTCGCCAATGCCATCCGGGGCTTCGATGCGATCACGCCGGGCGGCCCCGTCCCCCGCCCCGATGTGGTCATCGTCGCCCGCGGCGGCGGTTCGGTCGAGGATCTGTGGGCCTTCAACGACGAGGCCCTGGCCCGCGCCGTGGCTGCGGCCCGCATCCCGATCATCTCGGCCGTCGGGCACGAGACCGACACCACATTGATCGACTTCGTCTCCGACCGTCGCGCCCCGACCCCGACCGGCGCGGCCGAGATCGCCACCCCGGTGCTGGCCGACCTGCGCTACACCCTTGCCGATCTGGACCGCCGCCTGACCGGCGCCGGCGGCCGGCTGATCGAGGAGCGTCGCATACGGCTGCGCGCCGTGTCACGCGGCCTGCCCGCCCGGCCCGAGGACCTGCTGGCCCTGCCGCGCCAACGCCTCGACCATGCCGCCAGCCGTCTGGGCTCGGGCCTGCAGCGCGGCGTCGACCGCCAGACCGCCCGTTTCGCCGGGGTCTCCGGCCGCTTCGGCCGCGGCCTGCTGGACCGGGTCATCGAACGCCGCACCGACCGTCTTTCGGCCGTCGGGGCCCAGCTGGCCCCGGCCCTGACCCGCTCGATCCAGACCCGCGAAACGGCCCTGATCCGCCTGACGGCCCGGCTGTCACCCGAGCCCCTGCGTCGCCGTCTGGACCAGCGCGCTGCCCGGCTCGAGGCGGTGATCGCCCGGTTCACCCCCATCCTGCCCCGCCGTCTCGACGAGTCGGGCGTCGCCCTGTCCGCCCTGACCCGGGCCCTGGCCAGCCTCGACCCCGGCCGGCCCAAGCCCGGCTTCGCCCGCGTCGAGGACAGCGACCGCCACTGGCTGACCTCGGCCGCCGCCCTGTCCCCCGGTCAGGCCGTGCGTCTGGTGTTCGCCGATGGCGCGACCGGTGCCCATGTCGACGCCGAAGACGGCACCGCCCCGACAGCCCCGGCCCGGCCCGCGCCCCGGCCTCCGGCGCGTCCGAAGGCGACGCCGCCCGGCCAGGGTGACCTGTTCTGAGCCCCGCCTGCAGGGGCAGCTCCGCTTTTCACGTCTGAGCCACGTCCCGGTGCTGCCCGAAAGCGGACGCTCCTAATGTCCGCTGAGGGGGGGAAGCGGACATAGGCGAACCGCTCGCCTATTGGGCGTTGAGGTCCGAACTCACGCGCTGGAGAATCGTCATCGCTCTTGCCCGATCTTTATTCGTCCGCCTCCTCTGCCGCGCAGCTTTCAGTTCAAATGGCAACCTAAGCAAAGAAGCGGCCACGAGAGCGATAAAACCTAAGTAGCGATAGGATAAAACATCGCGATTTTCTGCAATGAAGGAAATCCAAAACGCGACACCAGCACAAAGGTAAAAGGTCACAATCACAAACGTGACAGGGATCGGGTAGAGACTGCGCTGATTGGATGTTGGCTCCATTCTTTTGAGCCTAAGCAAAAATGGCTGTTTTGCAATCATCGGACGCAAACGGCGAATGTCCACAACGGGTCGGAAGCGGACCTACCGGCCTCTACGTTTCCGGTTTCGAGGTTCCCGCCGCTCAAAACGCTGCAGCCAGACTGCGAATCTCCAGAAGAATACCGCGACCCACGGCACGGCCCAGATGACGGCCAATGAGACGGTTATCCGATTAAAGCCTATGAGTGAGAGGGGGACCCAGACAGCCATGACTATGAGGGGAAGCGTAAATCTCGCCCTCAGATCGTCGTCCCACTCGCGATCTATCCAGCTAATAAGTGACGCAAAGCGCATTGTCGGAGGGTGTCGGAACTTCGGGATGTCCGCAATGGGTCGGGAGCGGACCTTAGTCGACAACGACGGCCTCACCGATGAACCGCCCGTCCCACAAATAGAACTTCCCCGCTTCGCGCAGGGCCCGCGCAGCTTTCTCACCGGACATGAAGACGAACCCGAGACGCTTCGTTTCTCCCGGGTGCAGCGGCTCGTCGCGAAGCAGCGGCAGGCAATCCCATGCCTCCAGCGGCTCATTCTGATGGATCATACAGGGCAAGAGGAAGCCGGGGCGAAGGGCATCCCTCCGACCACCATCCGCAGTGGCATAGAGGGTAAGGTCTGCCGTAAGTTCGGGCTCGGCGGTGCGTTGGATGATATCGCGGGTCATCACTCGACGATGGTCTGGGCCGCGAATGTCCGCAATGGGGGGTGGGCAGGCTTTCAGCTTTCCCCCAACAGCGGACGTCGAGCGGCACCAGCCCAAGCCTGTCTCTGAAATCCCGCCCCCGGCGCGGCGGGCTATCAGGGTCCCGCCCCCATACGACACCGTGTTGGTGAGACGCCCATGTCCGCCGACCGCCAAACCCGGTGGCACAAAGCCGGGCACGGCGGTATCATCGGCCAATGAACGCACCGACCCCCACCGACGAAGCCACCCTCCACTATGGCGACGGCGAATTCGCCGTTCTGCGCCCCGGCCGTTTCGTGCGCTGCGCCGTCAGCGCCCGCGCCATCCCGCTGGAAGCCCTGCGCTACTGGTCGGCCGAGCATCAGGAGGCCTATTTCAGCCCCGAGGAAGCCCGCACCCGCATGGTGGCCGGCCAGTGAACACCAGTCGTCGCGGCCTGCTGACCGGTGCCGCGGCCACCCTGGCCGCCGGGCCGGCGCTGGCCCGGAGACAGGACACGCTGCGGCTGACCGGTAATTTCGTCCAGGGCGGCCACGCGATCGGCACCACCTGGCCCGGGGCCCTGATCTTCGTCGACGGCGAGGCCCTGGCCACCGCGTCCGGCACCGGCGTCTTCATCGTCGGCTTCGACCGCGACCAGACCGGCAGCGTCGCCATCGAGGCCCGCGCGGGCGACCGCTCGGCCCGGCGCGTGCTCGACATCGCCCGCGTCGACTTCCCCAGCACCCGCATCAACGGCCTGCCCGCCGCCACCGTCACCCCGTCCGATCCGGCCCTGCTGGAACGGATCCGCCGCGAGGTCGCCCTGAAGACCGAGGGCTTCGCCAGCCGGATCGACGCCGACCATTTCAGCGACGGCTTCACCTGGCCGCTGGCCCGGTTCCGCATCAGCAGCCGCTGGGGCAGCCAGCGCATTCTCAACGGCACCCCGGCCCGGCCCCACTACGGCATCGACCTGGCCGCCCCGGCCGGCACCCCGATCCGGGCCCCGGCGGCCGGGCGCGTGACCCTCAGCCAGCCGGACCTGCATTTCGAGGGCGGTCTCGTGCTGATCGACCACGGCCAGGGCCTGATCACCGCCTATCTGCACCAGTCCCGCATAGAGGTTGAGGCCGGACAGGACCTGCAGCGCGGCGACGTGATCGGCCGGGTCGGCATGACCGGCCGGGCCACCGGCCCGCACCTGTGCTGGCGTGCCAAATGGCGCGACCGCAACCTCGATCCGTCGCTGTTCATTCGCGCATAGAAGGAAAGCCGCGACGTCTGGGTAGAACGTCCCTCTACTGATGGACCGGCCGGGTGAATGTGGTTAAACAGCGCCCGCGCGCATCCCGCGCTGATGGCCGACCGAAACCCGATGGCAGACCTCAAGGCGATCGAGATCATGCTGATCGACGACAATCGGCAGATGCGCGCCATCACGGCCGCGATCCTGCAGGCGGCCGGCTGTCGCATGATCCGGGAAATGGGTGACGGGGCCGCGGCCCTGCAGTCCCTGCACCAGAAGGGTGTCGACCTGGCCATCGTCGACTTCAACATGTTCCCGCTGGACGGCGTCGCCTTTACCCGGCTGGTCCGCAACAGTGCCGACAGCGTCGACCCCTTCCTGCCTATCATCATGATGACCGGCCATTCGGCCAAACACCGGGTGATGGAGGCCCGGGACGCCGGGGTGACCGAGTTCGTCACCAAACCCTTCACCCCCAAGGCCCTGCTCGACCGGATCCATGCGGTGATCCAGAATCCCCGCCCCTTCGTCCGCACCGAGGGCTATTTCGGTCCTGACCGTCGCCGCCGGCAACAGCCGGGCTATGCCGGTCCGCTGCGGCGGGCGTCGGATCGCGAAAGCGTGGTCTATCTTCCCGAGTAGACCGGTTTGGGCCAGCGTTTGTGCACCCAGAACCAGTCGACCGGATGTTCGCGCACCCGCTCCTCGACAAAGGTCGTCACCGCCTGCACGCCGCGGGCGATGTCGGCGCTGCGGTCACCGGTCGACTCCAGTTCGATCGGCTCGTGCACCGTCAGCCGGAAACGCACGCCGGGCAGCCGCGTCACCGACATCGGCTGCAGCACCGTGCCGAAGCGCAACGCCAGCCGGCTCGGTCCCGGGGCGGCGTTGACCGGATGGCCGAAGAAGGTCACCTCGGGTCCCTCCGAGAATTTCTGGTCATTCATCAGCGCCACCGACTCGCCGCGCTGCATCCCGGCCAGCAGTTCCCGCGCGCCGTCCCCGCCCTTGGGCGCGAACAGCTTGACCCCGTAGCGGGCCCGGTTGGCGCGGATCTGGCGGTCGACATAGGGGTTGTTGGTGGCGCGATAGGTAATCTGGCACGGAATGCCCGCCGCCAGGATCACCGCCGGCATCAGTTCGAAATTGGCGAAATGGCCCGAGACGAAGACCACGGGCCGCTTCTCGTTACGGATTGCCTCCAGCCGTTCGGCCCCGACGATCTCGATCCGTCCCGAGGCCGGGGTCAGCCGGTCCATCATCGTCAGCTCGGCGAAGGTCCGCCCCGTCTGCTCCCACTGGGCCATGGCCAGCCGCGCGCGCTCGACCGGGTCCATGTCCGGAAAGGCCAGGGTCAGGTTGCGCAGCACCGTGCGGTGCACGCTCGTCATCGGTCCAAAGGTCCGCAGCAGCCGCCCGCCCAGGGCCGAGGCCCGCTCCAGCCCCAGGGCCCGCAGACCCGCGATCAGGGTGGCGAAGGCGGCGGCCTGCAGCCGCCACGCCACGCCCTGACCGAGGCCGACCGTGTCGGCCTTGTCGTCCTTACCAGGCAATGGTGATCCCGCCGTCCACCACCAGGGTCTGGCCGGTCATATAGGTCGAGGCCGGCGCGGCCAGATAGACCGCCGCCCCGGCGATCTCGTCGGGCTGACCGATCCGCTTCAGCGGGGCCGGGTCGGTGGCCAGTTTCAGGATCTCGGGATTCTCCCACAGGTAGCGGGCGAAATCGGTCTGGACCAGGCCGGGCGCGATACAGTTGCAGCGCACGTTCGACGGCCCCCACTCGACCGCCAGGTTGCGGGCCAGCTGCATGTCGGCGGCCTTGGAGACATTATAGGCCCCGATCAGGGCATTGCCGCGCAGGCCCCCGATCGACGACACCAGGATCACCGACCCCTCCCTGCGCGCCAGCATCTGCGGCGCGACCATCTGCGTCAGCCAGTGGTTGGCCAGCACATTGTTGTGGAAGATCTTCTCGAACTGCTCGTCATTGATGCCCGACATCGGCCCGGCATAGGGGTTGCTGGCGGCGTTGCAGACCAGGATGTCGATCTTGCCGAAGGCGGCATTGGTCTCGTCGACCAGCCGCTGCAGGTCCTCCTTCGAGGCGATATTGGCCGGGATGGCGATGGCCCGGCCCTCGCCGTGTTTGGCATTGATCGCCTGGGCGACCTCGTCACACGGCCCGGCCTTGCGCGAGGAGATGACGACCTTCGCGCCATGTTCGGCCATCCGCTCGGCGATGGCCTTGCCGATCCCCTTGGATGAGCCGGTGATGATGGCGACCTTGCCGGTCAGATCAAACAGTTCCATGCGAATCCCCGCAATTCTTCAAAGAGTGGACTAGGCGTTACGCCCTGATACCCCGATACTCGGGCGATTCCATCCGGGAAGACGGGATTCTCCGTTCCCCCGGTCTGGTGAACCGATGCGCACACTGACGACCACCATCCTGTTCTGCTTCTACGTCTTCGTGGCGATGACCGTTGGTGCCTTCCTGTGGCGCGCGGGCCTCGGCCTCGGCGCGGGGGTTGCGGCCACCTTCGGCACCCTGGGCCTGTTCGCCGCCGGTCACGGCCTGGTCGCCGGCCGTCTGGGCCGGATGGCCCTGTCCCGCGAGGTCGAACAGGTGCGCGAGGCCCACCGCCTGCTGGCCGACGCCCTGGAGTCGACCCAGGGGGCCCTGACCGAACTGGCCAGGGCCATCGAGACGGGGGCCCTCAGCAGCAATGAGGCCCTGTCCGACGAGGTCCGCATGCTGGAGACCCTGATCCAGCAGATGAGCCACAGTATCGACGCCCGCCTGTCCGCCCCGGCCCCGGCCCCGGTCGACACCCATGAGGGCCGTCGCCATCAGCAGTCCAACGCCCTGCTGGCCACCATCCACGACGCCCTCAGCGAGAACCGCGTCGACCTGTACCTCCAGCCGGTCGTCTCCCTGCCCCAGCGCCGCACCATCTTCTACGAAAGCTTCACCCGGCTGCGCGACTCGACCGACCGGGTGATGATGCCGGCCGAATACCTGTCCGCCGCCGAGGGCGAGGGTCTGGTCCCCGCCATCGACAACCTGCTGCTGTTCCGCTGCGCCCAGATCGTGCGCCGTCTGGCCAAGCAGGACCGCAAGGTCGGCGTCTTCTGCAATGTCGCCCTGACCTCGCTGGGCGACGAGACCTTCTTCCCCCAGTTCCTCGACTTCCTCAGCGAGAACCGCGACCTGAACCAGGCCCTGATCTTCGAACTGGGCCAGGCCACCTTCGACGCCCGCGGCGCGATCGAGGCCCGCAACATGGCCAAGCTGGCCGACCTCGGCTTCCGCTTCTCGCTCGACAAGGTCCAGACCCTCGACCTCGACTTCGCCGACCTGCAGCGCTCGGACGTGAAATTCATCAAGGTCGCCGCCGACCTGCTGATCGAACAGCTGCTGGACCTCGACGGGGCCGCCCCCTCGGCGGCGATGCGCGACATCCGCGCCGCCGATTTCGCCGCCCTGACCCGCCGCTACGGCGTCGAACTGATCGCCGAAAAGGTCGAGAGCGAACGCCAGATCGTCGACATCCTCGAACTGGACGTCAGCATGGGCCAGGGCCACCTGTTCGGCGAACCCCGCGCCATCAAGGAAGCCGTGCTGGCCGAGACCGACCCCCCGGCCGACTTCCTGCGCTCCACCCTGCGCAGCGCCGAACAACGCCGCCGGTTCGGGTAGAAACGAAAGCCGGCAACCCGCTTCCTTCTCCCCTTGAGGGAGAAGGTGCCCCCGCAGGGGGCGGATGAGGGGTGAAAAACCGCCCCTTCCGGTCTAGACTCGGCCCATGCTCAAGCCATCCGAGCGCACGCGAACCGCCGCCCGCCGCTCCCGCCGGGAGCCGACGATGGCCGAGGCTGCGGTTTGGACCATACTGCGGCACCGGCGGCTGGAGGCGTTCAAATTCCGCCGCCAGATGCCAATCGGGCCCTATGTGGCCGACTTCTGCTGTCCGTCCCTGAAGTTGATCATCGAGCTGGACGGCGGGGTCCATGTCCTGAGGACCGACAGCGATGCGCGACGGGACCGCTGGCTGACGGACGTCGCCGGTTTTACCGTCCTGCGCTTTGGCAATGAGGCGATACTGAACAATCCGGCCCTGTTGTTCGACGCGGTTCGCGAGCATGCGGCGCGCCAATCCTGAGTCCGGGCGTTTCACCCCTCATCCGGCCCTCCGGGCCACCTTCTCCCTCAAGGGGAGAAGGAAGCGGGTTGCCCGCCCCCGCGCCTGTCTACGGTAAAGCTGAGACTTTTCAGGGTTTCAGGGCTTACCCTGTCATGACCTATCCCAGCTCAGCCCTCGTCTGCCGCCAGAGAGTCTCCGACCTGATCCGCCAGGCCGTCCCCGAAACCGACGCCGACCGGCGTCAGGCCCTGCTGGTCATGGCCGACCACTGGGGCGAGCTGCTGCGCCTGCGCCCGCAACAGCCCGACGATCACCAGCGCCGGCCGTCGTCGCGCCAGTAGACCCGTTCGCGGCCATAGCGATAATCGCGGTTGTAGCCGCCGAAGCCATAGCCGCACGGATCCTCCTCGGCCGACAGTTCCCGCCCCAGCAGGGCCCCGGCCGCCGCGCCGATCGCGGCGCCGATCTCCCGGTCGTCGCGCCCGGCCACCGCCGCCCCGACCGCCGCGCCCAGCAGCGCGCCCGCCGCCATCGCCTGCTCGCGGTTGCGGGCATAATCCCGCTCGCAGGCCGAGGCATAGTCACCCGTCGTCGCGCACCCGGCCAGCACCAGGGTGCAGGCCGTCGCCGCCGTCAGTCCCTTCAGATATCGCATCACGTCTCTCCCTCAGGCTCCGCAGGACCAACACCCGAGCGGGCGGAGTGTTCCGGGGGGGCTTCTGCCGAAAGGGGACGCCCCCCTGTCGTCATCCTTCGGCCCGGCGCAGCCGGGACCGGAGGACCCAGCGGCGCGCGACAGCGCGATCTGTTCAGGCAGGATGCGATGGGCAGCCTTCCTTCTCCCCTTGAGGGAGAAGGTGCCCCCGCAGGGGGCGGATGAGGGGTGAGACAGCCGGATTCAGGGTTTGCGCGCCGCATGCTCGCGAACTGCGTCGAACACCAGGGCCGGATTGTTCAGTATCGCCTCATTGCCGAAACGCAGGACGGTGAAACCGGCCACAGCCGTCAGCCACTGATCCCGTCGCGCGTCGCTCTCCGTTCGCAGCGCATGAACGCCACCGTCCAGTTCAATGATCAGTTTCAGCGACGGACAGCAGAAGTCGGCCACATAGGGCCCGATCGGCATCTGGCGGCGGAATTTGAAGGCCTCAAACCGCCGGTGCCGGAGCATGGTCCACACCGCAGCCTCGGCCATCGTCGGCTCACGGCGGGAGCGGCGGGCGGCGGTTCGGATACGCTCTGATGGCTTGAGCATAGCCGGAGGATAGACCGGAAAGGCCTGTGTTTCACCCCTCATCCGGCCCTCCGGGCCACCTTCTCCCTCAAGGGGAGAAGGAAGACAGAGCTGCCCCGTGCGACACAAATACCCAAAACCCCCCTATCGCCCCGCCCCAACCCCCTGTTTCCCAACCCCTTCCCTAAAAACCCGCCCCAAAAACCCGCCGGGGTCCAGACCCGTGTCAGACTCCGCCTCATCCCGTCGATGGGGAGGGCGTCGGATCCACGCTGCTCGACGACGGCGGGCTGTGGCCGAGCGATGAAGCCGGGGAGAGGCGTATCTCCGGGGCCCTCGCCGGGCGGGGACGGATCCCGCCCGCTTGCTCGCCGCGCGCCTTCGGGTCGTGACCGCTGTCGGCACCGACCGGCACGTCCGCCCCCTGTCCCGCCCGGCAACGGACGGGGCGGCGAGTCGCCAAGGCCCGAACAGGGCCGGCAGGCGACGGGCGCGTGGAAAACGGCCACGCGGGGCGCTGTGTCTCGTCGAAACGGTATTTCATTCCTGCACCGGGCGAGCCCCGGTCGCCCCGCGCCCGCCCCGACCGTCCGGCCGCCGCCCGACGGGGCCGACCCCTGCCCGCAACCCGACGTCCCGGAGCCCGCCATGCGATCCCGCCGCCCCAGCCGAAGCGACCGCCACCGGGCCGCGGTCTATGCGATCCAGCGTATCCGCCTCGAAGGCCTGCTGACCGGGGCCTACACCCCGCGTTGCGACCGCGAGGCCATGTATCTGGACCTGAGCCGCCGGGGTGCCCGCGTCGCCATCGAGGACTTCATCCTGTCGCCCGCCCTGTTGCTGCTCGAGACCATGACTCCGGAACTGAACCCTGAAGCCGACGACGAAACCTTCACCGCCGACACTGAACCGGCTATCCCCCGTCCATGACCCTGCCGCATCCGCTCCCGCACCTCGCCGCCGTCGCCGACGACTATGACATCCTGCTCTGTGACGTCTGGGGCGTGATCCACAACGGCCGCGAAAGCTGGCCCGACGCCTGCGAGGCCCTGGCCCGGTTCAACCGCGAGCCCGGCCCCAACGGCCCGCGCCATGTGGTGCTGATCTCCAACTCGCCGCGCCCGGCCAGCGACGTGGTGGCCCAGCTGGACGGCCTCGGCGTGCCGCGCGAATCGTGGCGCGCCTTCGTCACCTCGGGCGACGCCACCCGGATGGAGCTGGCCCGGCGCGCGCCCGGCCCGGCCTGGATCATCGGCCCCGGTCGCGACTGGCCCCTGTACGAGGGGCTGGGCCTGCACACCGCCCACGGGGCCGCCGACGCCGCCTTCATCTCGGTCACCGGCCCCGACGACGACACCACCGAAACGCCCGAGGACTATCGCGAACGCCTGACCCCGGCCGTGGCCCGTGATCTGGAACTGATCTGCGCCAACCCCGACCGGGTGGTCCAGCGCGGTGACCAGCTGATCTATTGCGGCGGGGCCCTGGCCGACCTGTATGAGTCCATGGGCGGCCGGGTCACCATGGCCGGCAAGCCGTTCGGGCCCATCTACGCCCTGGCCATGATCGAGGCGGAACGTCTGCTGGGCGCGCCCGCCAACCGCGCCCGGGTCCTGTGCATCGGCGACGGGGTGATCACCGATGTGCGCGGGGCCAACCAGCAGGCGCTGGACTGTCTGTTCATCGCCCAGGGTATCCACGGCGATGCCGCGCGCAGCCCGGACGGGGCGCTGGACCCGGCCCGCGCCGGGGCCCTGCTGAAGGCCGAGACCACCTTCGCCCGCTACGCCGCCCTCGATCTCGCGTGGTGACGCTCGCCAATTCAACCGCCGGGCGCTAACAGGGGCCGATGACCGAACAACATCCCTCCGGCGGCTATATTCTCGAAGAACTGTCCGTCGGCATGACCGCCGAGAAACAGGTCGAGATCACCGAAGCCCGGATCCAGCATTTCGCCGAGGCCTCCGACGACTTCAATCCCGTCCATATGGATGAGGAGTTCGCGTCGAAGACCGCCTATCGCGGCCGGATCGCCCACGGCCTGCTGTCGGCCTCGGTCGGCTCGGCCGTGGTCGGCACCATCCTGCCCGGCGCCGGGGCCATCTACCTCAGCCAGACCCTGGCCTTCCACAAGCCGGTGCGCATCGGTGACATCCTGATCGCCCGCGTCACCGTCGCCGCCGTCGATCCGGAGAGCGCCCGCGTGATCCTGACCGCCGAGGGCTATGTCGGCGATGATCTGGTCATGAACGGCGAGGCCACCGTCCGCGTCCCGCGTCGGCGCCGCCCCGCAAAGGCCTGACATGCCGGTCGAGGTCATCCGCGACTGGCGCGACCTGACCCCTGACCAGAAGGGGGCCGCGGTCGCCATCGGGGCCTTCGACGGCGTCCATCGCGGCCACCAGGCCGTGATCGCCACGGCCCGCGCCGCCGCCCGCGACCTCAAGGTGCCGCTGGCCGTGGTCAGTTTCGACCCCCACCCGCGCCGCTGGTTCCAGCCCGACGCCGCCCCCTTCCGCCTGATGACCCCCGACCAGATGGCCCGCGCCCTCGAACCGCTGGGCGTCGACCGCCTCTACCTGCTGCCCTTCGACGCCGACATGGCCGCCATGTCGGATGAAGCCTTTGCGCGGGAGGTGCTGGCTTCGGGACTGGGGATTCGCCACGCCGCCGTCGGGTTCGACTTCACCTTCGGCAAGGGCCGGACCGGGTCGCCCGAGGCCCTGCGCCGCTACGGCACCGACCTCGGCTTCAGCGCCTCGGTCGCCGACCGGCTCGATGATCCCAACGGGCTGAAACTATCGTCCAGTGCCGTGCGCGAGGCCCTGAAGGCCGGGGACATGGATCGCGCCGCCGCCATTCTCGGCCGCCCTTTCGCCATCGCCGGCGCGGTCGTGCACGGCGACAAGCGCGGCCGCACCATCGGCGTGCCGACCGCCAATGTCCCGCTGGGCGACTATATGCGCCCGGCCTATGGCATCTACGCCACCCGCAGCCGCCTTGAGGACGGCCGGGTCATCGACGGCGTCGCCAATCTCGGCATCCGGCCGATGTTCGAGACCGAACAGCCGATGCTCGAGGTCTGGCTGTTCGATTTCGACGGCGACCTCTACGGCCAGAGCCTGGAGACCGACCTGATCGCCCGCCTGCGCGGCGAAATGAATTTCGACGGTCTGGAACCGCTGAAAGTCCAGATCGCCGCCGATGCCGTCGCCGCCCGCGCGGTGCTCGGGGCTAGTCGATGACCTTCAGCAACTGCTCCGTCAGCGGCGGCTGACCGGGGACCAGAACGTCAACGACCCGCCACGACTGGCCCTCCTTCATCAGTTTCAGCGTCTGCCGGTGAGTCTCGCCCAGATTGGAGAACACCACCGCCGCCTCGGCCGTCGTCGCCCCGCTCTCGGTCACCACCACCGACTCGAGCACCAGCCCGCTGCTGTCCTGACAGCCGCAGATCGGGTCGTGGTTCAGAAAGGGGGCCTCCCCGTCCGCCTTGCGGAAATCGGCCCCGATCATGGCGTTCAGCGTCCGCCCGTAGATCGGGTCCCGCCCCGGCGGCAACGGCTCCAGCCCCCGGCCGTCCCCGGCGTAAACGGCATAAAGGGCCCGCACGAACGGCTCCGGCCCCTCCAGCGCCGCGGCATAGATGGCCGGTCGCCCCGGCGGCAGGGCCGCGACCAGCTCGGCGGCAGGCCGGATCTGCTCCGGCTGATGATCGGAACAGGCAGCCAGCCCCGCCAGGGCGGCGAGAGCGAACGGAACGGCCGAAAACGGAACACGCATGCGAAATCTCCCCTGTCGCCCCACTATCCCGTCCCCCTCCCCCGCTGGCAAGGCGCACACGGGTATGGCGCAGCCCCCCGCCCCTCTGCTAGACCGCCCGAACCATGACCGTCCGCGTCCTTCGCCCGATTTCGATTAGCCGCCCGGCGTAAGATCCCCGAAGACGGGGGTTGAGGCCTCGGCCTCGCATACGCCGGGATCGAACCTGATGCGTCAGTCGGCCAGCCGGCCGTCGGCGCACCCGAATGACCTGCGAACGATCACCCTGAACACGCCGAGACACCGCATGGCCGACGCCAAAACTCCCGAGTCCCCCACCGGCCGCGACTATCGCGAGACGGTCTTCCTGCCCGAAACGCCCTTCCCGATGCGCGGCGGCCTGCCCCAGAAGGAACCGCTGATCCTCGAAAAATGGGGCGACCTGTACGCCACCCTGCGCGCCGCCCGTCAGGCGCAGAAGGCCCCGCTGTACGTGCTGCACGACGGTCCCCCCTATGCCAACGGCGACATCCACATCGGCCATGCCCTCAACAAGACGCTGAAGGATTTCGTCGTCCGCAGCCGTTTCCTGCTCGGCTATGACGTCGACTACGTTCCCGGCTGGGACTGCCACGGCCTGCCGATCGAATGGAAGATCGAGGAACGCTTCCGCAGCCAGGGCAAGCGCAAGGACGAGGTCTCCAAGGCCGAATTCCGCGCCGCCTGCCGCGAATACGCCGCCGGCTGGATCGACGTACAGCGCGACCAGTTCAAACGCCTCGGCATCACCGCCGACTGGGACAACCGCTACGCCACGATGGATTTCGGCACCGAGGCCGCCATCGTCCGCGAGTTCCACAAATTCAAGAATTCAGGCCAGCTGTACCGCGGCTCCAAGCCGGTCATGTGGTCGCCGGTCGAGCGCACGGCCCTGGCCGATGCCGAGATCGAATACCACGACCACGTCAGCCCGACGATCTGGGTCAAATTCCCGGTCACCGGCGCGACCGACGATCATCCCGATGACCTGCTGGCCTTCCGCCATGCCAATCCGTCGATCGTCATCTGGACCACCACGCCCTGGACCATCCCGGCCAACCGCGCCATCAGCTACGGCCCCGAGATCGCCTATGGCCTGTATGAGGTCACGGCGATGGAGACCGGGCTGGAGTTCGAACCCTGGGCCAGGCCGGGCGACCGGCTGATCCTCGCCGACAAGCTGGCCGAAGAGGTCTTCAAGGCCGCGAAGATTGCGACCTGGACCCGGCTGGACACGATCAATCCGTCGGGCCTGGAATGCGCCCACCCGCTGGCGGCCCTGTCGTCCGGCTACGGCTTCTCCGTGCCCCTGCTGGCCGGCGACCATGTCACCGACGACGCCGGTACCGGCTTCGTCCACACCGCCCCGGGCCACGGGGCCGACGACTTCGACGTCTGGAAGGCCCACGGCCATCACGAAGTGCCGGACACGGTCGACGCCGAGGGGGCCTACTATCCGTCCGTCCCCCTGTTCGCCGGCCTCAAGGTGCTGGAGACCGAAGGCAAGAAGACCGGTAAATTCGGGCCCGCCAATCCGGCGGTGATGGAGAAGCTGATCGAGGCCGGCACCCTGCTGGCCCGCGGCCGGATGGAGCATTCCTATCCGCACAGCTGGCGCTCCAAGGCCCCGATCATCTTCCGCAACACCCCGCAGTGGTTCATCCGCATGGACGAACCCCTGAAGGACGGCGACACCCTGCGCGACAAGGCCCTGACGGCCATCGACGCCACCGCCTTCCATCCGGTCGCCGGCAAGAACCGCATCCGTTCGATGGTCGAGGGCCGGCCCGACTGGCTGGTCAGCCGCCAGCGCGCCTGGGGCACGCCACTCGCCATGTTCGTCGACAAGGAAACCGGCCAGCCCCTGCATGACGACACGGTCGATGCCCGCATCCTGGCGGCCATCACCGAGGGCGGGGCCGACGCCTGGTTTGACCGCCCCGATTCAGACTTCCTCGGCAGCCACGACCCGAAACGCTACGAGAAGATCGGCGACATCCTCGACGTCTGGTTCGACTCCGGCTGCACCCACGCCTTCACCCTGGAGCCGCGCGTGCCGGCCCTGGGCTATGTCGGCGACCGCCCGTCACACTGGCCCGCCGACCTGTATCTCGAGGGCTCGGACCAGCATCGCGGCTGGTTCCAGTCCAACCTGCTCGAAGGCTGCGGCACCCGTGGCCGCGCGCCCTATGAGGCCGTGCTGACCCACGGCTTCACCCAGGACGAGAACGGGGAGAAGATGTCCAAGTCCAGGGGCAACACCACCGACCCGGCCGTCATCATCAAGGAGTCGGGGGCCGACATCCTGCGTCTCTGGGTCGCACTCGTGGACTACGCCGAGGACCAGCGGATCGGGAAGCAGATCCTGCAGACCACGGTCGATGCCTATCGCAAGCTGCGCAACACCGTCCGCTACCTGCTGGGGGCCGTGGCCGATTTCGACGAGGCCGAACGCCTGCCGCTGGACCAGATGCCGCCGCTGGAGAAATTCATCCTGCACCGCCTGTGGGAACTGGATGGCCAGGTGCGCGACGCCTATGCCGACTACCGTTTCCAGGACGTGGTCCGCCCGGTGCTGGAGTTCTGCTCCAACGACCTGTCCTCCCTGTATTTCGACATCCGCAAGGACAGCCTCTATTGCGACCGGCCCGACGCGATCCGTCGCCGCGCCGCCCGTACCGTCATGCATGAGGTCTTCCTCCGCCTGACCGCCTGGCTGGCTCCCCTGACCCCCTTCACCATGGAGGAGGCCTGGACCACCCGCTATCCGGACGCCGGCACCAACTGCCTGCGGGTCATCCCCGAGACCCCGGCCGCGTGGAAGAACGCCGACGAGGCCCGCCGCTGGGAGACGGTCGAGACCGTGCTCGAGGTCGTCAACGAGGCGCTGGAAGAGTCGCGCCGCGCCAAGACCATCGGCGGGGCCCTGGACGCCTGGCCGGTCGTCACCGGCCCGGCCGGGGCTTTCGCCGCCTTCGAAGGCCTGGACCCGGCCGAGGTGTTCCGCACCTCGGGGGCCGAACTGGTCACCGGCGGCGATACCGTCAGCGTCCAGGTCAAACTGGCCGACCATCCCAAATGCGCCCGTTCCTGGCGCCGGGTCCCTGACGTCGGCTCCGACCCCGTCTACCCCGAGCTCAGCGCCCGTGACGCCGACGCGGTGCGCTGGTGGGACAGCACGCACGCTACCTGAACCCCCCTCCTCCGCGGGGGAGAGGGGCGGGATCAATGCCCGCGACACCTCGCAGCGCATGACCCTTCGTCACACCCAGCGGGACACGCAACAATCCTGCGGGTTTTCAGGACCTTGATGCACGTCCCTCCCGCCTTGACCTTCGCCCCCCTCGCCTATAGGTTCCGCGCCGAATTCAGACCCGTACCGGCCCTGTCGGAACGCTGAGCAAAACAACCCATGTCCCTGCCCAAGGAATCGCGCGAAGAGGCGATCAAACGCCTCAACGACAGCGCCTCGGCTCTCGAAGCGCGAACCGCGCGGCCGGAGCATCAGGCAGCGGGTCATGCGGCCGCCAGTCAGGCGTGGCGTATCCTCGCCGACCTGTTTGGCGGTGTGTTTGTTGGTCTGGCGGCGGGCTTTCTCGTGGACCGGTTCTTCGGAACCGCCCCCGCGGGCATTATCGGCGGTGTCCTTCTGGGCTTCGTCGTTTCGATCTGGATGGCGCGCCTGACGGCGAATCGTCTGATGGCGCAGGCAAAACTCGAGGGCGAACCGAAGTCGGTTCCGTTCGACGAAGACGAAGAAGACTAAGGACCCGATGGCCGATCCGATTCATCAGTTCCAGATCCAGTCCCTCCCGGGCCTGGATTTCGGTGACGTCACCCTGCCGATCATCGGCACGGTGCACCTCGCCGTGACCAACTCCCATCTGGCCATGACCGTGGCCTTCGGCCTGGTGGTCCTGTTCCTGTCCCTGGTGACCGCCAAGGCCCAGGTTGTGCCCGGCCGGATGCAGGCCGCAGGCGAGGCCTTGTTCGGCATGATCGATGATCTGGCCGAATCGATCATCGGCCATGAGGGCAAGGCCCTCTTCCCCTTCATCTTCACCGTCTTCACCTTCATCCTGGCCATGAACCTGCTGGGTCTGTTCCTCAGCTTCACCGCCACCTCGCAGCTGGCCGTGACGGGCACCTTCGCCCTGCTGACCATCGGCCTGGTGCTGATCATCGGCTTCGCCAAACACGGCATCGGCTTCTTCAAGCTGTTCGTGCCGTCGGGCGTGCCGTGGCCGGTTCTGTTCCTGGTGGTGCCGATCGAGTTCGTCTCCTTCCTGCTGCGCCCCATCACCCTCGCCCTTCGTCTGTTCGGCAATATGCTGGGCGGTCACGTGGCGCTGAAGGTCTTCGCCGGCTTCATCGTCGCCCTGGGCGGACTGGCGGCCTCGGGCGGCCTCGGCTATCTCGGCATTCCGGGCGCAGCCCTGTCGCTGGGCATGGTCGTCGGCCTGACCGCGCTGGAGTTCCTCGTGGCCTTCCTTCAGGCCTTCGTTTTCGCTGTTCTGACCTGCGTCTATCTCAATGACGTGGTCAATCTGGGTCACGGCCACTAGGCCCGACCTGTCTTTCTCGCCAACCAACGACCAACAGGACTAATACAATGCAAGTGGATCCCGCCCAGGCCGTCGAGGCCGCCGCCGCTACCGTCGACGCTGCCAAGGCCATCGGTGCCGGCCTCGCCACCCTCGGTATGATCGGTGCCGGCATCGGCGTCGGCAACATCTTCGGCAACTTCCTCTCGGGTGCCCTGCGCAACCCGTCGGCTGCCGGCAGCCAGATCGGCAACCTGTTCGTGGGCGCCGCCCTCGCCGAAGCCCTGGGCATTCTCGCCTTCGTGCTCGGCATCCTGATCTTCTACGGCTGATCCCGTTCCGGCGACGGCGTGGTCCCTGAGGGTCACGCCGTCGCGCCTGATTTCAAGACAGACGACCCATGGCCCCTGCACCTGATACCGTTCTTCATTCCGAGGTCCCGTCCCCGCTCGACGTGGCGGATACCCATGCCTCGACCGAAGCCTCGCACGAGGCCGAAGGCGGCGGCCTGCCCCAGTTCGAGTTCCAGCACTGGTTCGGCCAGATCGTCTGGCTGATCGTCCTGTTCGTCGCCCTCTACCTGCTGATTTCCCGGGTCTTCGCCCCGCGTCTGCGCGGCGTCATCGATCAGCGCGCCTCGACCATCGCCACGGCGGTGGAAACGGCCCGCAAGGTTCAAACTGAAGCCGCCGGCCAGGCCGAGATCGCCAAGGCCGAGGTTGCCGAGGCCCGCGCCACCTCGCGTTCCATGGCCACTGCCGCCAAGACCCGTGTCGCTGACGAGGCCGCCCGTCGCGGTGCCGTCGAGGAAGCCGTCGTCAATGCCCGCATTGCCGAGGCCGAAACCGCCATCGGCAAGACGCGTGACGCGGCCATGACCAATGTTTCCACCATCGCGGCCGACACGGCCGCCGCCATCGTCGAGCGCCTGACCGGCACCAAGGCCGGTGCCGCTGAGATCGCCGCGGCCGTCAAGGGAGCCGCCTGACATGAACATGTTCTTTGAATGGGCCGAATTCTGGAACCTCCAGAACCCCGAACTTTGGGTCGGCGTCGGCCTGGTCCTGTTCCTCGGCATCCTGGTGCTGGCCGGCGTCCCTAAACTGATCGCCGGTCATCTCGACGCCACGGCCGCGAAAATCCAGGGCGAGCTCGATGAGGCCACCCGGCTGCGCACCGAGGCTGAGGCCCTGCTGAAGCAGATCCGCGCCGAGAAGGTCGAGGCCGAGGCCCAGGCCGCCCAGATGCTGGTCGCCGCCGAGGCCGACGCCCGCATCATGGAGACCGAGGCCAAGGCCAAGCTGGAAGAGACCCTGACGCGTCGTCAGGCCCTCGCCGAGCAACGCATCGCCCAGGCCGAGGCCCAGGCCACGGCCGAGGTCAAGGCCGCCGCCGCCGACCTGGCCGCCAAGGCCGCCGAACAGATCCTCGCTGCCCGTCTGGCCGGTCAGACCAAGGACCCGCTGGTCGACGCCGCGATCGCCCAGATCGGCAACCGCCTGAACTAGGTCGCGCGCCACACGCTTCCCGATCAGGGCCCCGCCGGGTAACCGGCGGGGCCCTTGTCGTTTCAGTGCGCCGTGGCACCGTCGATGGCGGTCTGAACGTGTCGCTCACGGGCGATCATCCGGGCGTAGACATTGCCCAGGACCACGCCGAACACCGCATGGGTGAGCAGCATCCAGCCGACCACACCAAAGCCCGTCGGGCCGGTGAAGGTGCGCGGATCGCCGATCATGATGATGACCAGCATCAACAGGACCCAGGAGCCGACCGCGAAGGCGATCCCCTTGGTTTCCGGTGTGGATGTGGGCAACCGGCTGTACAGGATCCCGAACAGCGGCCCGAGGATCACCGTGCCCGTCAGCAGATGAACGGCCCAGCCGACGGACAGGTTGCCGTCCATGCCGATCAGGTGGGCCAGCACCGCCGGGAAAGCGTCAAACCATTTGAGAAACAGGACATTGACGAGTTCGAGAACCGAAACCGCCACCGTGGCCAACAGGCCGGCGATCATGCCTTTTTGTACGCGTGACATCATAACATCTAGCGCCTCCCAACGCTGAGTTTCGCTGATTTCCGCACGGGAAAGCATACGCCTGTCAGGCGTAACGCCGTTCACATTTGCGTGCGCGGAAGCGGGAGGCTCTAGCGGCTCATCTTGCGGATCTGGCGGCGGGCGGACTTCCGCAACCGCGACAGGACCCGGTTGGTGCGCTTCAACACCAGCTTTTCGGCCCGAAGCGCCTGTTGCCAGAACACCGGGGCGAACTCCGGATTCTTACGCAGCAGGCGGCGGAACGGATAGACGAATTTGGGCCGCTTGCGCTGGACCCGGATGAATTGGCGCTTGGCCCAGTAGGAGTTTTTCAGGACCATGGCCAGGCCCAACATCGACACCGGCACACCCAGAGGGCCGGGCAGAGGTGCGATTGCGATGCCGGCCAGGAACAGGCCGACGCCCGCCGCCATCTGGCCCCAGCGCAGCGCCCGGTCGAACACCGGTGCCGACCGCCGAAAGCGGACATAAGGCTCGGAAAAGGACATGGCGAGGGTCACGATGGGTCGGTCTCAGGCGGGGTTACTGGCAACGCCCCGGATCGCTCCGGGTTCATCCTGACCGACGACGACTCGCCGACCGTGATGACCTTGCCACAACGATGTTTACAGACCGTTCCAAGGCCGAACCGTGGCGACCCGATGAACCTTCTGTAAGACACCGTCGACCACCCCTGCCCCGTGGCTGATCCGCCACAGGACAGCGGCCCGTGCCCGCCTATGCCGCGGCGCTGTTCGAGCCTTCGGGCGCACTCCAGCGCAACCGGGGGGCCCGGGCCGCACGGGTTTCATCCAGACGCTTAAGCGGCGCATGGAACGGGGCCCCCTTGAACCGGTCGACATCCCCGGCCTTGGCGGCCTCCGCGAGGGCCCGCATGGCGTGGATGAAGCGGTCCAGCTCCTGCTTCGACTCGGTCTCGGTCGGCTCTATCAGCATGGCTCCGTGGACGACCAGGGGGAAATACATGGTCATCGGGTGGAAGCCCTCGTCGATCATCGCCTTGGCGAAGTCGAGCGTGGTCACGTCCGTGCCCTTCAGCCATTCGTCGTCGAACAGGGCCTCGTGCATGCAAGGACCGTCCGGGAAGGCGGCGCTCATCACGTCCGACAGCCGCGCCTTGATGTAGTTGGCGTTCAGCACCGCATCCTCGGCCACCTGACGCAGGCCGTCGGTGCCGTGGCTCATCATGTAGGACAGGGCCCGCACGAACATCCCCATCTGGCCGTTGAAGGCGCACAGGCGGCCGAACGCCTGGACGGCCTCGTCCTCGGCCCGTTCGACCAGTTTGAAGCCGTCACCGTCACTGACGACCCAGGGGGCCGGGGCGAACGGGGCGAGCGCCGCCGACAACACCACCGGCCCGGCACCGGGCCCGCCGCCGCCGTGCGGCGTCGAGAAGGTCTTGTGCAGGTTGATGTGCATGGCATCGACGCCGAGGTCGCCGGGACGCACCCGGCCGACGATGGCGTTGAAATTGGCCCCGTCGCAGTAGAAATAGGCCCCAGCCTCATGGGTCAGCCGCGCGATCTCGATGATGTCGCGCTCGAACAGGCCGCAGGTGTTGGGATTGGTCACCATGATGGCGGCGACGTCGTCGCCCAGCTTGGACGCCAGATCCGCCACATCGACGCGACCGTCCTCGGTCTGCTTCACCTCGACCACCGTATAGCCGACGAAGGCGGCCGTGGCCGGGTTGGTGCCGTGGGCCGAGGTCGGCACCAGCACCTTGCGGCGTTTGGCGTGCTCGCCGGAAGCCTCATGGGCAGCGCGGATGGTCATCAGGCCGCACAGTTCACCGTGGGCCCCGGCCTTGGGCGACATGGCCACCGCCGGCATGCCGGTCAGGGTCTTCAGCCAGTGGGCCAGCTGGTCCATCAGGTCCAGCGCGCCCTGCACGGTGGAGACCGGCTGCAGCGGGTGGATGTCGGCAAAGCCTGCCAGCCGCGCCATCTTCTCGTTCAGGCGCGGATTGTGCTTCATCGTGCACGAGCCCAGCGGATAGATGGCCAGGTCGATGGCGTGGTTCTTCTGCGACAGCCGGACATAGTGGCGCATGGTCTCGGGCTCGCTCAGTCCGGGCAGGCCGATCGGATCCTTGCGCACCAGATCGCCCAGGTCGCCGCCGTCGGTCTTGGGCGCGGCCAGATCGACCCCGGTCTTGCCCCAGCCGTCACGTTCGAAGATCAACATCTCGTTCTGCAACAGACCGCGGCCCCCGGTCAGGGTGGCGGGTTTGGTCTCGACGGCATTCGGCGTGGTCGGGCGGCCGACGGTGTTCATGGTGCTCATGATCGGATCCCTCAGGCAGCCAGAACGCGCGTCAGCGCATCGGCAAGGCTCTTGATATCGGCTGTGGTGGTGGTCTCGGTCGCGGCGACCAGCAGGACGTCGTCCAGCCCGGCCCCGGGAGCCAGACGGCTGTAGGGCACGCCGGCCAGTACGCCCTGGCCGGCCAGGATCTCGACCACGGCGGCGGCGGGCTTGGGCAGCCTGACCGCGAACTCGTTGAAGAACCTCCCCGTCAGGATTTCGACGCCAGGGATGGCCGCGAGGGCGTCGCGGGTGGCCACGGCGGTCTCGTGGTTCAGCAGGGCCAGACGGCGCAGGCCGGTCTCTCCCAGCAGGGTCATGTGGATGCTGAAGGCCAGGCAGCACAGCCCGGAATTGGTGCAGATGTTCGAGGTCGCCTTGTCGCGGCGGATATGCTGCTCGCGCGTCGACAGGGTCAGGACGAAGCCCCGCTCGCCGTCGGCGTCGACGGTCTCGCCGGTCAGGCGACCCGGCATCTGGCGGATCAGTTTTTCACGACAGGCGAACAGGCCGATATAGGGTCCGCCATAGTTCAGGGCATTGCCGATCGACTGGCCCTCGGCGGCGACGATGTCGGCCCCCATCTCGCCCGGCGACTTCAGCAGCCCCATCGATACGGCCTCGGTCACCACCACGATCAGAAGGGCCCCGGCGGCATGGGCCGCCTCGGCGATCTTCGTCACATCGGTGGCGGTGCCGAACACATTCGGGGTCTGGACGACGACACAGGCCGTATCCGGGCCGATCTGGTCGATCACGGCGGCCTCGGCGTCGACTGCGGCGGCCAGGACCTGGGTCTCGACACCGACGGCGTGGACCACGGTCTCGGTCGCCTGGACATAATGCGGATGCACCCCGCCCGAGATCACCGCCTTGTTGCGGCGGGTTACCCGGGTGGCCATCAGCACGCCCTCGGCCATCGCCGTCGATCCGTCATAGAGCGAGGCATTGGCCACCTCCATCCCGGTCAGGTTCGCGACCTGAGTCTGGAACTCATACAGATACTGCAGCGTCCCCTGGGCGATCTCGGGCTGGTAGGGGGTGTAGCTGGTCAGGAATTCCGAGCGCTGGATCACATGATCGACCGTGGCCGGCACATGGTGGCGATAGGCCCCGGCCCCGCAGAAGAAGGGTACGGACCCCGCCGCGACATTCTTCGCCGCCAGCGCCGACAGGGCCCGCTCGACCTCCATCTCGCCCGACACGGGCGGCAGGTCGACGAAGCCGACGCGCCGCGCCGCCTGGGGCACATCCACGAACAGATCATCGATTGATGTCACGCCGATCGCCGCCAGCATGGCGGATCGGTCATCGGGGGTCAGGGGCAGGTAGCGCATGTTCTATTCCGCTCATCCCGGCAAATGCCGGGACCCAGTGTTTTGGGCGATCAGTATCGCCAGACAGGCCCGCCGCTCATCCCATATCCCGGCCCCCACAGGGGCCGGGTCCCGGCTTTCGCCGGGATAGGCGGCGTCAGGCATTAAAGCGTGGCGACGAACGCGTCATAGGCGGCGCGGTCCATCAGGGCGTCGATCTGGGCGGCATCCGACACCTTGATCTTGCCGAACCAGCCCTCACCCTCGGGATCGGCATTGACGGTCTCCGGGGCCGAGGCCAGCACGGCATTGCTCTCGATCACCTCACCCGAAACCGGGGCATAGACGTCCGAAGCGGCCTTGACGCTCTCGACGACGGCAAAGCCGTCACCCTGGGCGACGGTCTTGCCGGCTTCCGGGGTCTCGACGAACACGACGTCGCCCAGGGCCTCGGCCGCGTGTTTGGTGATGCCGACCGTGGCGACGTCGCCTTCGAGACGAACCCACTCGTGATCCTTGGTGAAGCGCATTGTGATGATCCTAGACCTTGGGTTTGCGATAATAGCGTTGGGCGACGAAGGGCATGGCCACGACCTCGGCTGCGGCGGGCTTGCCGCGCACGATGACCTTCAGGTCGGTGCCCAGTGCGGCAAAGGCCGGGGCCACATAGCCCATGGCGATGTTACGGCCCAGGGTCGGCGACGGCCCGCCCGAGGTGACCGTGCCGATCACATGGCCTTCCAGGTCGGCAATCTCGGCCCCCTCGCGGGCCGGAGCCCCTTCCTTGACGCTGAGGCCGACACGGACACGGGCCGGGCCGTCAGCCAGTTCCTTGAGGATGCGGTCCGCACCGTTGAAGTCGGCGCGTTCCATGCGCGACTTTGACAGGGCAAAGGTCAGCGCTCCCTCGACCGGGCTGGTGGAGGCGTCGATATCGTGGCCATGCAGCGGCAGGCCGGCTTCCAGACGCAGGGAGTCCCGCGCGCCGAGGCCGATCGGCTTGACCCGCGCATCCTTGAGAATTTCGGTCCAGACGCGCTCGGCATCGGCGTTCGGCACAGAGATTTCATAGCCGTCCTCGCCGGTATAGCCCGATCGCGAGATGAAACAGTCGACCCCGAACAGCATCAGCCGGGCGCAGTCCATGAAGCCGAACTCGGCCAGCACGGGTTCGTGGGCCAGCATGACCTCGGCGGCCTCGGGGCCCTGAATGGCGATCAGAGACCGGTCTTCCAGCACCGTCAGAGTCGCGTCCCCGGACAGATTGGCTTTCAGGAAGGCAAAGTCGGCGTCCTTGTTGCCGGCGTTGACCACGACATAGAGACCGTCATGGTCAGGACGACCGGCCATCAGGTCATCCATAATGCCGCCTTCTGCGTTCAGCAGCAGCGAGTATTTCTGCCGTCCGGCCTTCAGGATCGCATAGTCGCCCGGCACGAACCGTTCGAACTGGGCCACGGCATCCGCGCCGGTAATCTTGCACTGGCCCATGTGCGACACGTCGAACAGTCCGGCGTGCTCGCGAGTCCAGCGGTGCTCGGCAAGCACGCCTTCATACTGGACCGGCATGTCATAGCCGCCAAAGCCGACCATGCGCGCCCCCAGGGCACGGTGCGCGGCGTTCAGGGCAGTGGTCTTGAGGGTGGCGTCGGTCATCATCAGTCTTTCAGAGTCGCGTACTGAGGCGGAAAGCTCCGCCGTCCTCGCGCCCCCGCTGTCCTGAAGCCTGAGAGATTCCGGCACCGTCAGGGGCATCCGGCCCCGTTCGTCACCTTGCTCCGTCGGCGCGCCCCCGGAATGAATTCCTGGGCGACTTTCCAGCGTCCGAATGTTCTCGCGGTCCGTTTGCCTGAGCGTTTCCGGGGCGGTTGCGCCTTCGGCTCCGGGCCCGCCGAAACGGCCCCGATCTCTCCCGCGAGAGCGTCGCGACCTAGGCCCCGACTCCGCGTTCAAGTCAAGCGGAACGGGCGCTGTAGGCCGCGATCTCGGCGATGTGGACGGTCTTTTCCGCCGCGGTCAGGAAGGAGCCCTCAAAACTGTTCCGGGCGATGGTCGTGACCTGGTCACGCGTCAGCCCGACCGCCTCGGCCAGCCGGCGATAGTTGTCATTCACATAGCCGCCGAAATAGGCCGGATCGTCCGAGTTCAGCGTCACGTGCAGGCCCTGGCGCAGCATCTCCGGCACCGGATGGCCCTTCAGGTCGTCGACCACGCACAGTTTCAGGTTCGACAGCGGACAGACGGTCAGGGTCATCTGGCTGGCCTTCAGGCGCGCCACCAGACCGGCGTCCTCCAGCGAACGGTTGCCGTGGTCCAGCCGGTCGATGTGCAGCAGGTCCAGCGCCTCTGCCACATAGGCCGGCGGCCCCTCCTCGCCCGCATGGGCCACCCGTTTCAGGCCCAGGGCCCCGGCGGCGTTGAACACACGCTGGAATTTCGACGGTGGATGGCCGACCTCGGATGAATCCAGCCCGACCCCGGCGAGCTTGTCCAGCCACGGCTCAGCCGCCTTCAGGGTGGCGAAGGCGGCGTCCTCGTCCAGATGACGCAGGAAGCACAGGATCAGTTTCGAGCTGACCCCCAGCTCGCTCTCGGCGCGGCGCATCCCGTCCAGCAGCCCCTCGATCACCGTCGCCATGGCCACGCCGCGTTCGGTATGGGTCTGGGGGTCGAAGAAGATTTCGGCGTGACGCACATTGTCCGCCGCCGCGCGCTGGAAATAGGCGAAGGCCAGGTCCTCGAAATCCTTGCGATGCAGCAGCACCGCCGCCCCGGCATAATAGATGTCGAGGAAGTCCTGCAGGTTCGAGAAATCATAGGCCGCACGCACGGCCTCGACGCTGTCGTAGGGAATCGTCACCCCGTTGCGCCGCGCCAGCTCGAACATCAGCTCGGGCTCGAGGCTGCCCTCGATATGCAGGTGCAGTTCGGCCTTGGGCAGGCCGGCGATATAGGCGTCGAGGGACATGGCGGACTCCGGAAACGAAACCCCAGTCTAACCTACATCCGCTCCGGCGTGTCGATTCCCAGCAGGCTCAGCGTCAGTTCCAGCTGGTCCAGCGCCGCCTGCGACAGGGCGATACGCGAGCCCCGGCTGGCCACGTCCGGCGCGACCAGAACCGGACAGGCCGCATAGAATTTGGAAAACGCCTGCGCCAGACGATAGGCGTGCTCGGCCAGCAGGTGCGGTGCCCGCTTGTCATAGGCATCGCTGACCGCCTGGTCGAAGGCGTCCAGCGTCAGGGCCAGGTCGCGCTCGGCCGGCTCGGCCACGACGATGGTCGCCGGGGTCGCCCCCTGATCGGCTGCCTTGCGCAACAGGGATTTGATCCGCACCGCCTGGTACAGCAGATACGGTCCGGTCTTGCCCTCGAAGCTCATGAACCGGTCGAGATCGAAGACGTAGCTGGTGGTGCGGGCGTTCGACAGGTCGGCGAATTTCAGCGCCGCGATCGCCACCTTGTGGGCGATGGCCTCGAACTCTTCCGGCGGCAGGTCGGCACCAAGACCGGACTCCTGCAACCGGGCGCGAGCCTTCTCGGTGGCCATGGTGATCAGGTCGTGCAGCTTCAGAACGCCGCCGGCGCGGGTCTTGAACGGCTTGCCGTCGGGCCCGTTCATCGTGCCGAAGCCCAGATGCTCCAGCGAACCCGGCGTGGCGTAGCCGGCCAGGGTGGCGGCGCGGAACACCTGTTCGAAATGCTCGGCCTGCCGTTCGTCGACGACATAGAGGATCAGGTCGGGGTCGATGACCTGGCGGCGATCCACGATGGTGGCCAGGTCGGTGGTCCCGTACATAGCCGAGCCGTCGCGCGAGATGACCAGAAGCGGCGGCGGGCTGGGAGCCTCCATCACACTGCCGTCGGCCAGCTTGCGCTTGCGGGTCTCGCCCGGTCGGGCGACGTGGACCACGCGCGCGCCGTCATCCTCGACCAGCAGGCCCTTGGTCTCCAGATCGGCGATCATGCCCGCCATCACCGGATCGGCGTCACTCTCGCCGTTCCACAAGTCAAAGGTCACGCCCAGGGCACCGAACTCGCGCTCCAGCGCGGTGCGGCTGACGGCGACGAAATGGGCCCACAGGGCGCGATAACCGGGACGACCGGCCTGCAACTCGGCCGTCGCCTTGCGGGCGCGGTCGCGGAATTCAATGTCGTCCTTGGCCCGGGTGGCGGCGGCCGGATACAGCCGTTCCAGATCCTCCAGCGTCACCGGTGCCTGGGTCGGGAACGGCCCGTCCCCCTCGGCCATGAAGCCGGCCGCGCCGCCCTCATCGCCGACGGCCACGATCAGCAGCCCCATCTGGAAGCCCCAGTCGCCGAAATGGGCGTCGCCCCAGACGGTGTCGCCGCGGAAACGGAAAAGCCGCTTCAGACTCTCGCCGATGATCGACGACCGCAGGTGACCGACGTGCATCGGCTTGGCCACATTGGGCCCGGCATAGTCGATGACCACCTTGCGCGGGGCGTCAACCGGGGCGGCCCCGGCCATCGCGCTGTCGGCGGCCACATCGCGGGCCCTCTCGGCCAGGGCCGCGTCGGTCAATTTGAAATTGATGAAGCCTGGTCCGGCGACCTCAACCAGGGCCAGTCGCGGATCGGTCTTCAGCCGTTCGGCCACCCGGCCGGCCAGCTCGCGCGGATTGGCCTTCAGGGCCTTGGCCGCGGCCAGGGCCCCGTTGGACTGGAAATCGGCCAGATCGGGCCGGTCGGAGACGGTGACCCGCGCCAGGGCCGCGTCCACGCCTTCGGCGGCGAAGGCGGCTGCGACCGCTTCGCCCAGCGACGATTTCAGATCAGTCATTGCGGGTCGGTAGCCTCGGCCTGTCCCGCGCTGATGCGGAACCGACTGCCGGTGCGGTTGAATTCGGCCATTTCCGGCGTCACGTCGAAGCCGACCAGGATTTCGAAATTGTCACCGCTCGTGGTCACTGCCGCGCGTGGAATCACGATCGTCTGTTCCTCGGTCGCCGAAGCGGTCTCGGTGCCACGGAAATCCACCGGCAGGTCGAAATAGGTCTTGGCCAGTACCGCGCGGTTCCGTTCGGTCACGGCGATCCAGTAGCGATAGGTGTGACGTCCGGCGGCGGCCATCGGCCCCCGACCGAGATTGAACAACACGTTCAACTGCACGGTGATCGGATCGTCGCCGCGATAGGCGCAATCCGCCGACAGCCCCTCGATCTCGCCGGTATAGCCGACGTTCGCCGTGGCAGCACGGTTGTCGGTCAGTTCGACGTAACGGGCGGCGTCATAGAGAATTTTCACATAGGGGCACGGGCCGGCGTTGGCGCGACGGCTCAACGGGGCGATGCGCGGGCCGGTGTCCGCGATCGGGGTATCGCTGGCCTGACCGTCCTGACCCGGACGGCCGGACCCGGGGATTCCGCCGGTTTGTCCGGCGATCTGGGCCATGGCCATAGCGGGAAACAGGCCCGCGATCAGGGCGGAAACAGCAAGGACGGGGAGGACGCGACGCATCAGGTTCAAATCCGGCAACCGAGGAGTAATGCGACGAGGACCGACGCGGTCCGACACGCTGGTGTCTGATAGCGGCTAAAGCGAGGCGCGGCAAACGCCACCGGCTGTTGGTCCGGGAGCTGGCGCGCCCATCGCGACGGTGGCGGCGGACGCGTCGAAGCCCTAGATTGCGGCCATGACGATCCACACCCCCATCCCCCGGCTCGACCGCCGTCCCCTGACCATCCGTCTGGCGACGCCGCGCGGCTTCTGCGCCGGAGTCGACCGGGCCATACAGATCGTCGAGCGCGCGCTCGAGAAATTCGGCGCGCCGGTCTACGTCCGGCACGAGATCGTCCACAATCGCCATGTCGTCGAGCGGCTCAAGGCCATGGGGGCCGTTTTCGTCCGTGAACTCGACGAATGCCCGGATGATCGACCGGTCGTCTTCTCGGCCCACGGCGTGCCCAAGTCAGTACCGGCCGGAGCCCGGGCCCGCGATCTGTTCTTCCTCGACGCTACCTGCCCACTGGTTTCCAAGGTCCATGTCGAGGCCGAGCGCCACTATGCCGCCGGCCGCCATATCATCCTGATCGGCCACACCGGCCACCCCGAGGTCGTCGGCACCATGGGCCAGCTGCCCCCGGGGGCCATCAGCCTGGTCGAGACCGTCTCCGACGCCGAGGCCTTCCAGCGCCCGGGCGACGCCGCCCTGGCCTATGCAACCCAGACCACATTGTCGGTCGATGACACGGCCGAGATCCTGGCCGTGCTCAAGCGCCGTTTCCCGGAACTGCCCGACCCGCACAAGGAAGACATCTGCTACGCCACCACCAACCGCCAGGAGGCGGTCAAACGACTGGGTGAGGGCTGCGACCTGGTGCTGGTCGTCGGATCGAAGAACTCGTCCAACTCGGCGCGTCTGGTCGAGGTCGCGATCCGCGCCGGAGCCCGCGATGCCCGTCTGGTTGATGATGCCGGCCATGTGGACTGGAGCTGGTTTGATGGCGTGTCCACCGTCGGGGTCACCGCCGGGGCCTCGGCCCCCGAACCCCTGATCGCGGCCCTCGTCGACGCCATTCGAGACCGGTTCGACGCCACCGTGGTCGAGGACGCGGGCGAGCGCGAGACCGTGACCTTCAAACTGCCGCGCGCCCTGACGGACTGACCAAGCCGCGTCAGCCGTCCTTGCCGTCCTCGCCGACGAAATCCTGCGCGAACTCGGGGCCGTCGTCCTCGCCCGGGGTCAGCAGATCGGGGTCATCATCGCCGCCCCGACCCGGGTCCGGCACCTCGAACCCGACCGGGATCGACAGATCCAGCAGGCCGGCAGCCTTCATCTCCTGAACGCCGGGCAGGTCGTACAGGCTGGCCAGGCTGAAATGCTCAAGGAACCGGTCCGTGGTGCCGTAGGTGACCGGCCGCCCCGGCGTCCGCCGCCGGCCGCGCAGCCGCACGAACCCCATCTCCAGCAACAGGTCCAGGGTGCCGCGCGACAGCGACACCCCGCGCACACTCTCGACCTCGGCCCGGGTGCAGGGCTGATGGTAGGCGATGATGGCCAGGGTCTCCAGCGCCGCCTTCGACAGCCGGCGCGGTTCCTCGCGCTCCTCGGTCATCATGAAGCTCAGGTCAGGGGCCGTGCGGAAACGCCAGCGATCGGCGACGCACTCCAGCTCGACCCCACGCCCCTGGTAGCGGGCCCTCAGCCCGGCGATTGCCCCGCCGACGTCGGCCCCCTCGGGCAGCCGGCGCGTGATTTCTGCCGCCGACAGCGGCCCGGCCGCCGCGAACAGCAGGGCCTCGACCCGGCGTTCGATCTCTCCGCTGTCAGGTTCGAAACGCAGGTCGGTCACGGCGTCAGCTCCAGCGGCAGGCCCTGCCCCCGGCGCTTCAGATACAGCGCGGCGAAGGCCTCGGACTGACGCACATCCATCGCCCCCTCCTTGACCAGCTCCAGACTGGCCGACAGGGTCGAGGCCAGATAGCTGCTGCGGCTGGGCCCGGCGGCGGCGGCCCCCTCGCCCGCGTCCGGTGCCACCCGCTCCAGCGGCGTCCAGTCCGACAGGCGCGGCAGGATGTCCCGCAGCCAGTCGCGAGCCGCCTCCAGCGGAAAGGCCTCAACCCTCTGGCCAGGGGAGTAGCGCCGCTGCTCCTCGCGCCGCCGCTGGGTCACATAGGCGCTCATCAATTCATACAGACTGGCCTCGATCCGGTCGGACGGAATGATCACCATCGCTTCCGGGTCGCCGCGCGTGAAGATATCCCGGTTCAGCAGCGGTCGGCGGTTCAGGGCCTCGACCGAGCGACGCATGGCTTCCAGCTTCTGCAGACGGAAGGCCAGGGCCGCGGCCATCTGCTCGGCCGGCATGTCCTCGCCGCGGGCCTTTTCGGTACGCGGCAGCAGCAGGCGCGATTTCAGATAGGCCAGCCAGGACGCCATCACCAGATAGTCGGCGGCCAGCGCGAAATTACGCCGGCGCGCCTCATGCACAAAGGCCAGATACTGTTCGGCGAGTCTGGTGATCGACAGCTTCAGCAGGTCGACCTTCTGGGTTCGTGCCAGGGCCAGAAGCACGTGCAGCGGCCCCTCATACCCGTCCAGGTCGACGACGAAGGCCTCGCCCTCCTCGACCGTCTCGACGGCGGCGAAGTCCAGATTCGGCTGGAAGGCCTCGCTCATAGCGCGGGGCTCCGCGCCTCGCCGACGTCAGGCCCCTGCGCCGCCTCGATCCGCCCGTCGAACGCCGCCATGAACCGCGCCCGTGCCGCCACGGCATCCAGCGGCTCCGGCAGACGCACGATGCGCGCCAGCGCCGCCTCGGCCCGTTTCCCCGACCGACCCTTCAGCTTGCGCGTACCCGCCGCCACCTGCTTCATCTCCGCGAGGTCACCATTGCAGTGAAGCACGACGTCGCATCCGGCCTTCAGCGCCGCCTCCGCCCGTTCGGTCAGGGTTCCGGACAGGGCCTTCATCGACAGGTCGTCGGTCATGATCAGTCCAGCAAAGCCCAACTGCTCGCGCATCAACCGGATCGCCTTCTTCGAGGTCGTGGCCGGCCGCTTCGGATCGATGGCGTCGAACACCACATGGGCGGTCATGGCCAGAGGCATGTCGGACAGGGCCTTGAACGGGACGAAGTCCCAGGACTCAAGCGTCGCCAGATCGGCATGGACCACCGGCAGATCGTGATGACTGTCGGCGAAGGCCCGGCCGTGGCCCGGCATGTGTTTGATCACCGGCAGCACGCCCCCGGCCAGCATGCCCTCGGCCGCGGCCCGCCCAAGCCGGGCCACCGTCTCCGGGTCACGGGCATAGGCACGGTCGCCGATGATGTCGTGGGCCCCGGGGACCGGCACGTCGAGGACCGGCACGCAGTCAACATTGATCCCCAGGGATTGCAGGTCGTGCGCCACCAGTCGCGCCCCCTGCCGCACCAGGTCCCGGGCCTCGTCCACATCCGTACCGGCCTGAAGATAGGCCTCACCCGGCGGATATTTGGGCCAGTGTGGCGGCCCCAGCCGCTGCACCCGGCCGCCCTCCTGATCGATCAGCACCGGTGCGTCGGGCGATTCGATACTGTCGCGCAGGGCCGCGACCAGGGCCCGTACCTGATCCGGAGTCTCGACATTGCGCCGGAACAGGATGAAGCCCCACGGCCGGACCTCGGCGAAGAAGGCGCGCTCCGCCGCGGTCAGCTCAGGTCCCGAACAGCCGTAGATGGCGGCCGAGGTCATGGCCTAGCGGACCAGACAGTCGCCGCCACCGGCCTTGATCGCGGCACAGAAGGCGCGGGCGTCGTCGCGGCTCAACCCGGTGAAGGTGGTGCGATAGACGGTCGAACCGTTCGAGGCCGTGACCTCCTGCACCCGCTTGGTCGCACCGGCGGCGAACTGCGGGAAACGGGCGGCGACGGCGGAATACTCACGGTCGGCGATGCCCGGGGTCGAGAAGGCCCCGATCTGCACGATCGAACTGCCGCCGACCGGGGCCGGACGAGTCTCGACCTTCGTGGCCGGGGCGGGTGTGGTCGCCACCGGAGCCGGGGCGGTCGGAGCCACCGGACGCGGCTGCACGGCCTCGGGCGGCGCGATGAAGGTCGGGTCGGCCGGGATTTCACTCGGCGGACCATAGACGCTGACCCCGGCTTCGGGATCGATCGGCTGGGCGTCCTGGGGGGCCTCGACCTTCAGGTCACCGATCGGCGTGCCCACGGCAGGCGGGGCGTCGGTCGAGGAGCGCAGGCCCGAGCGGTAGAAGATCACCACCGCGATGATCAGCAGCAGCAGCACCGCGCCGCTGATGATCAGGGTCACCGGCGGGGCCTTGCCCGCCCCCCCGGCCTGGCTGCCGCCGGCCCGACGCGCATCATAACTGTTGCGCTGGAACGGCAGGTCGTCATCGGTCGGCGGCGTATAGGCCCCGCGGTCGCGGTCGCCGCCGGCGTTCGGACGGTAGGGATCTTCGTGTGACATGGTCGCGCCTTGTGAATCGGCCCGGCGCGAATCGACGCGTCGGGGGCTCAGTCTACCCTGCCCCGGCCCGCTTTCGAATCACAGATCGAGGGCGAGGTCGAGGCTGAACAGTTTGCGATGTTCCTCGATCGCGAACCGGTCGGTCATCCCGGCGATATAGTCGCACACGGCCCGGGCCCGCCGGTGCGGCTCCTCGACCGCCGCCCGCTCTGACCATTCCGGCGGCAACACCCCCGGTTCGGCCATGAACAGCTGGAACATCTCGCCCAGCAGCCGCCGCGCCTGGCTGCGCGTCCGGTTAACCCGGTAGTGGCGGTACATCCGCTCGAACAGAAATTTCCGCAGCACCCCCAGATCGGCCAGCATGCCGTCGGAAAAGGCCACCAGGGTCCGCCGCGCGGTGCGCACATCCTCGGTCGAGGTGATGCCGTCGGCGGCCAGCCGCCGCTCGGTCTCGGCCAGCACGTCCTCGATCATGGCCCCGATCATGCGCCGCACGGCCTCGATACGGATCATCCGCTCGTCCTGGTCCGGCCAGTCGCGCCGCGTCCCCTTCAGGATCGGCCCGATCAGCGGCACCTGCGCCAGGTCGTCAAGGCTGAACAGCCCGGCCTGCACCCCGTCGTCGACGTCATGGTTGTTGTAGGCGATGTCGTCGGCGATGGCCGCCGCCTGGGCCTCCAGCGAGGCAAAGGTATCCAGCCGCAGGTCCCAGCCCGGCGCATAGTCGGCGATGGCCCGCCACGCCGGCTCGTCCAGCCGGTGGCTGACAGGGCCGTTGTGCTTGATGACCCCCTCGACCGTCTCCCAGCTCAGGTTCAGGCCGTCGAAGGCCGGATAGCGCTCTTCCAGCTTGGTCACGACGCGGAAGGTCTGGACGTTGTGATCAAAGCCGCCCCACGGCTCCATCTGCGCCTGCAGTTCGTCCTCGCCGGCATGGCCGAACGGCGGATGCCCCAGATCGTGGGCCAGGGCCACGGTCTCGGCCAGGTCAGTGTCCAGCCGCAGGGCATGGGCGATCGACCGGGCGATCTGCGCCACCTCCAGGCTGTGGGTCAGGCGGGTGCGGTAGTGGTCGCCCTCATGGGCCACGAACACCTGGGTCTTTTCCTTCAGCCGCCGGAAAGCCGTGGCGTGGATGATCCGGTCGCGATCGCGGGCGAAGGCGGTGCGGGTGCGGCTGATATTTTCCGGAAACAGCCGCCCGCGCGACGTTGTCGGGGTCTCGGCGAAGGGGGCGCGATCGGTCGACTGGCTCAAGGCGGCAGCTTCATAATGATCGTGGGCCTTTCGGAATGCCCACGCCAGCCTCATATAGACCCCTGTGAGTACCGTCCAATCCCCCGCCGTCCCGGCCCCGACGCTTGAAATCGCCCCCCGCGCGCGCAGCGGCATCGTGCTGTCGCCCTCGGCCGCCCGCCGACTGGCCGAACTGACCGCGACCGCCGGCCGCCCACAGATGCTGCGCGTCGCCGTCGACGGCGGCGGCTGTTCGGGCTTCCAGTACCGGTTCGAACTGGTTGACGAGGGCGCGGCCGACGACCTGCGTATCGAGACCGACGGTCAGGCCGCCCTGGTCGATCCGGTCTCCATCCCCTTCCTCAAGGGCTCCGAGATCGCCTTCGTCGATGAGCTGGCCGGGGCCCAGTTCGTGGTCCGCAACCCCAATGCAGCCTCCAGCTGCGGCTGCGGCGTCAGCTTCTCGATCTAGCCGAGGGCTGCCCATGTGCGGCCGCTTCGACACCTCGCAACTGACCTGGGCCGACATCCACGCCCAGTTGTCGGTCTTCGCCCGGATAGCCACGCCGCCCTTGAACATCGAACCCGATGACGACGTCCGGGCGACCACCCGCCAGCTGGTCGCCCGGTTGCAGGACGGGGCCTGGACCCTGGACGCGATGCGCTGGGGCCTGGTGCCCGCCTGGCGCTCGGGCAAGCCGTTGAAGGACACGGAAAAGAGCAAGGGCGACGGCTTCAAGCTGACCACCTTCAATGCCCGTTCCGAGACGGTTGCAGAGTCCGCCGTCTTCCGCGACGCCTTTGCCCGGCGTCGCTGCCTGGTCCCGGCCTCGGCCTGGTATGAATGGACCGGCGACAAGGGCGCGAAGACCCGCTGGCGCTTTTCGCGCGCCGACGGCGAGCCCCTGCTGATGTTCGCAGGCCTGTGGGACCATGCCGACACGCCCGATGCCGGCCCGGTCGACAGCTTCACCCTGCTGACCCATCCGTCCAGCGGCCTGCCGGCCGACTATCACGACCGGGCACCGGTGGTGCTGGAGCGCGACGACTGGATGCGCTGGCTCGATATCACCCGCGACCCGGCCCCGCTGTTCGCCTCCGACCCGGGCGAACGGTTCCAGGTGACCCGGGTCGCGGACTGATCCCCGACAGGATGAAGGGAACCGCCGGGTCCGAGCGAAATGACTTGCCATTAGGCATATTCCTAATTAGCGTTTGTCCTATGAACACCCTGTTCAAGGCCCTGTCCCATCCGGTCCGGCGCCGCATCATCGAGATGCTGCGCAAGGGCCCGCTGGCGTCCGGCGACATTGCCGCCGCCTTTGACATGAGCTGGCCCTCGATCACCGGCCACCTCAATGCGTTGAAGGAGGCCGGCCTGGTCTCGCCCGAGCGTGACGGATCCTCGATCCGCTACCGTCTCGAGATCTCGGTGGTCGAGGAGGCCATCGCCTTCCTGATGGATATGACCGGGGCGGCTATCCCCGAAGACCCGGAGCCCAAGCCATGACCACCGTGAACCGTACCGCCGCCGTCGATCTGGCGACCTTTGGCATCAGCATCCTGATCATCGGCACAGGCCTCGGGGTTGTTCTGATCGGTCCGACCGTACTGATGCCGGTGCACTGGGACATTCGGGGCGACGCCGACGGCTGGGCCGGACGCGAGATTGTCGGCCTGCTGATCGCCGGGCTGGGTCTCTTCAACCTGCTGATCGCCGGCGGGATCGGCCTGTTCGCCGCCCGCAGCGGGGATCCGGCCCGCCGTCGCGCGCTGCGCTTCGGCCAGCTGGTCGTCCTGCTCACCCTGACCGGAGTCAGCCTGTTCGTCGGTGCCTCCAGCCTCAGTGGGGCGGTCACCATCCGAACGGCCATTCCGATGGCCGGGCTCAGCCTGATTTTCATACTGACGGGGGCCTTTCTCGGTCGCGTCGGCCCCAATCCGGTGGTCGGGGTCCGCACTCCCTGGACCTACAAGAGCCGCCTCGCCTGGGACCGCTCGAACCGCCTCGCCGGCCGGCTGCTCTTCCTGATCGGCCTGGCCGGACTGGTCAGCGCGCCCTGGGCCATACAACCGTTTGCCCTGATCGCCCTGATCGTCGCCGTCATCGTCGCCGCGGTCTGGTCGGTGATCGAGAGCTGGCGCGTCTGGCGCACCGATCCCGACCGCCAACCCTTCTGACTGTCCTCATCGTCCAACCGGAGACCCTGTCATGTTGAGCCTCGCCCTCGCCGCCACCCTGCTGACGACCGGTCCGGTCGAGACCGCCGTCACCCTGCCCGCCAGTCCCGCGCCGCTGCACGCAAGCCTGCTGGTCCCTGAAGGGGCTGTCAGCGCCGTCGCCGTCATCCTGCCCGGCTCGGGGCCGACCGACCGGGACGGCAACAGCCCGCAGTTCGGCATCACCGCCCAGCCCTACCGTCTGCTGGCCCGGGGCCTGGCTGACCGGGGCATCGCCACCGTTCGAATCGACAAGCGCGGCATCGGCGAAAGTGCCGCGGCCGCCCCGGCCGAGGCCGACCTGCGCATTACCGCCTATGTCGAGGACGCCCGCGCCTGGGCGGCCGAGGCCGCCGCCCGCACCGGCCAGCCCTGCGCCTGGCTGATCGGCCACAGCGAGGGAGCCCTGATCGCGGTGGCCGCCGCCGACGGCCATGAGGACAGTATCTGCGGCCTTGTCCTGCTGTCGGGGGCCGGCCGACCGGCCGGGGTCATCCTGCGCGAACAGCTGGGCCCGCAGCTGCCCGAGCCGATGAAGACCGAGGCCTTCCACGCCCTGTCCGAACTGGAGGCCGGGCGCACGGTCGGTGACACGCCGCCGGCCCTGGCCGCCCTGTTCCGACCGTCAGTCCAGCCCTATCTGATTTCGTGGCTGGCGCTGGACCCCACGGCCCTGATCGCCGCCTGGGACGGCCCCGTCCTGATCGGCCAGGGCACCACGGACATCCAGGTCGGCGTGGTCGACGCCGAGGCCATGGCCGCGGCCCAGCCCGACGCCCGCCTGGTCCTTTGGGACGGCGTCAATCACGTGCTCAAGATCGCGCCCGCCGACCGCGCCGGCAATGTCGCCACCTACGCCGACCCCAACCTTCCGCTGGCCCCGGGCGTCGTCGAGGACGTGGCCGACTATATCCTGCAGTTCTGACCCTGCCCCCCGCACCGGGCCACCGGCGCGGGGGACTCCGGGGACAGAAAATTCCGGCCCCATGGAGGACATTCCGGGACTTTTGAGGGGACATTCCGGCCCGCCGCGCCTCCATCTTCCTGCCCTGGGTCCGGGCGGGTGTAGACTGGTTGACGCGGCCCGGCGAACGGACCGGCCGGTCTTTGACAGTAAGGATAGACAGCCCGCCTCCGGCGTCAGGGTACGGGCTCATCACCGCGCAAACGCGCGACCTTTTTGACCGGAACCCGCTGTCTGCTGTCGGGAACCGGTTTTTTCAGCGGGGACCGGGGACATCGGGGCCCTGCGGGACGGGTGCAGCGTCCGGCTCCAGCATCCGGGCGATGCGGATCACCAGGGCGTCGGCGTCGAACGGTTTCGTCACATGACCGCTCCCCCCCCGCGCCCCGATGTCCCGGATCGTCGCCGGGCCGGAATCGGCGGTCATCATCAGGATCGGCACCGTGATCCCGGACCGGCGCAACGTGTCCAGGGCCTCCATCCCGCCGACCCCCGGCATGTTGACGTCCATCAGGACAAGGTCCGGTGCCAGGGCCATGACGGACTCGAGCACGCCCTGCCCCCCCTGGAGCGATTTGGTTGCATGGCCCGCTCCGGTCAGGATCAGCTCCAGGGCGTCGCAGATAAAGGGATCGTCGTCGACGATCAGGATTCGTCCGGGCATCGACACACTCGCTCCAGAAAGGGGCCGATCGGCATCATGGCCTCCGCCCTGTTTCACGCACTGCGAGGGCGACGCACATCGACCCGCTACAGTGTCTCCTGAAACCGCACCGGCCGGCCGGCGGCCTTGCCGATCAGGGCCCCGTCGCGCATCACGGTCCGACCACGAACGATCGTCGCCACGGCCTTGCCGGTGGCCTCAAAACCGTCGAACGGCGTCCAGCCGCAGCGACTGGCCATGTCGGCATGGGTGAGGATGTGCTTCGCCTTGAGGTCGACGATGGTCAGGTCGGCGTCATAGCCCTCGGCCATCCGCCCCTTGCCGGCGATCCCGAACACACGATTGGCCCCGTGCGAGGTCAGGTCGACGAACCGCTCCAGGCTCAGCCGCCCCTGGGCCACATGCGTCAGCATCACCGGCACCAGGGTCTGCACCCCCGGCATGCCCGACGGCGAGGCCGGATACGGCCGGGCCTTCTCCTCCAGCGTATGCGGCGCATGGTCCGAGCCCAGCACATCGGCCACGCCCTGTTCGATGCCACGCCACAGACCGGCGACGTGGCTCGCCTCGCGGATCGGCGGGTTCATCTGCGCCAGCCCCTTCAGCCGCTCATAGGCCTCCGGCGCGGTCAGGGTCAGATGCTGCGGCGTCACCTCGACGGTGGCCACATCCTTGTTGTCGGCGAGGAAGGCGATCTCTTCGGACGTGGTCACATGCAGCACATGAATCCGCGCCCCGGTCTCGCGGGCCAGGGCCACCAGCCGTCGGGTGCTCAGGATGGCACTCTCGGCATCGCGCACCTCGGGGTGGCTGGTCCAGTCGCCGGCCCGGGCCAGCGGGCGCCGCTCGACCAGCCGGTATTCGTCCTCGGAATGGAAGGTCGCCCGCCGGCCGACATTGCGCAGAACCTCGCGCACCCCGTCGTCATCAGCGACCAGAAGCGTCCCGGTCGAGGCCCCCATGAAGACCTTGACCCCGCAGCAGCCTGGCAACCGCTCCAGCTCGCGCAGGAAGCGGGAATTGCCGTGGGTGCCACCGATGTAAAAGGCGTGATCCGTCCACATCCGGTCCCTCGCCCGCGTCAGCTTGTCGGCCAGGGCTTCCGGATCGGTGGTGCTGGGCTCGGTGTTCGGCATTTCGAACACGGCCGTCACCCCGCCCAGGGCCGCCGCCCGTGAGCCGCTCTCCAGGTCTTCCTTCCACTCGAGGCCCGGCTCGCGGAAATGGACCTGGGTGTCGATCACCCCCGGCAGGACGGTCAGGCCAGTGGCGTCGATCACCTCGCCGGCCGAGGCCTGGGCCAGGTCGCCGACCACCACGATCCGCCCGTCGCGGATACCGACATCGGCGCGGCCTTGGCCGGCATGGTTGGCGACATCGCCGCCGCGAACGATCAGGTCATAGGTCTGGGTCATGGCCATCCCTTAACGCGGGATCAGCCCGCCGTCTTGTCCGCCAGCAGCTTTCGCGCCGCCTTCAGCACCCGGTCAGCGGGCAGGTCCATCATATGCTGGATGGCCTGGTTCAGATTCGGGTCGATGGCCCGGAACTCGTCGACGGTCCGTGGCCCGCGAACAGCGACCCCGCCCCAGGGCCCGTGATGGGTCTCGTCCGACGGACCGAACACCGCCACCGTCGGCACACCGGCCGCGACCGCCAACTGGGTCCAGACCGAGTCGGCCCCGATATAGAGATCGGCGCGCGCCAGCGCCGCCGCCGTCTGGAGTCGTGTCAGCTTGCCCTGTAATTCGATCACCCGGTCGCGGCTCACGACGAAGCGGATGGTATGGGCGGAATCCCGGTCGATATCCTCGCCGACGATCATCAGTCGGCCACCTGCCAGGGGGCCGCCCTCGGCCAGCAGGGGACCGGCCACCTTGGAATAGCGTTCCGCGGGCCAGCGCTTGCCCATCCATTCGACGCCGGGTCCGATGGCCAGGATCGGCCCGGTGACCGGCCCGATCAGGGCATCCGCCGCAGCCCGGGTCTCGTCGCCGAAGAAGAGCTTCGGGGCCGGTACCTCGTCCAGATGCATGATGCGCGCCGCCTGTTCGACGGCATGTAGCCCCGGCAGGTCCGGGGCGCGGACCGCCCGTTTCTGGCGCTTGAGCCGACCCGACAGGCTCGACCCCCGCATGTCGACCACGAGGCCCCACCGCGTCGACCGCACCCGGTTCCACAGGGCGACCCAGTCCCAGCGGCCATCGCGGTCCAGAACGATCAGCGAATCGAGTCGTGGCGTATCCGCGAACAGGGGCGCACTGGCCGCCGATCCGACGATGGTGAAGCTGGCCTGCGGCACCGCCTCGACCAGATGTGCCAGCACACCGGACGACAGCAGCGCAGCCTCGGCATCAGCCTCGGCGATATAAAGAATGGGAAAGCGGCCTGTCATTTACGCAGCCTACAGAGATTCTACGATCGCTTCACGATTGCTGTCAGGCCGCGAACACCCCTCGCCCGCCGCTCTCCGGACCTCTATCCTGATGCCATGCCGACCCATATCGCCCATCTTTCCAGCCGCGCCCTCATTCGGGTCACGGGTCCCGATGCCCGCCCCTTCCTTCACAACCTGCTGACCCAGGACGTCGAGGGTCTGGCTGCCGGAGAGCTGCGCTTTGCGGCCCTGCTGTCGCCGCCCGGACGGATGCTGTTCGACCTGTTCCTGCTGGGGCAGGACGATGGCGTGATTCTGGACGTCGCCGCCGATCGCCGCGAAGCCCTGACCCAGCGTCTTGCGATGTACCGGCTGCGCGCCGACGTTGCGATCGAAGCTCTCGACACCCCAGTCATGGCCGCCTGGATCGGGGACGCTGACGGCTTCATCACCGACCCTCGTGCGTCCGGCCTCGGCGGTCGCCGCTATGACGGCGCGGCCACGCCGGATGCGACCGAGGCCGACTGGCTGGCGCATCAACTGGCCGTCGGCGTCCCGGCCTCGGGCGACGTTGTCATCGACAAGACCTATCCGATCGAGGCCGATCTCGACCTGCTGCACGGCATCGATTTCCAGAAGGGCTGTTTCGTCGGCCAGGAGACCACCTCGCGGATGTGGCGGCGCGGCGCGATCCGCAACCGTATGCTGCCGATCACCTTCGACGGTCCGCCGCCCGCCATGGGGGCCGAGGTCCTGAACGGTGACCTGCGCGCCGGCGAGGTCATGACCGGTCGGGAGGGTAACGCCATGGCCCTGTTGCGGCTGGACCGGCTGGACGGTGCCCTGACCGTCGAGGGTCGCCCGGTCAGCGTGCGTCGTCCCGCCTTCCTGCCGGAGGTCACGGCGTGAGCGATGCGTCGGGCCGCTGTGGCTGGTGCGGGACTGACCCGCTCTATGTCGCCTATCACGACAGCGAATGGGGCGTGCCCGAACGCGATGCCCGCGCCCTGTGGGAGAAGCTGGTTCTGGACGGCTTCCAGGCCGGGCTCGCCTGGATCACCATCCTGCGCAAACGTGACAGCCTGCGCGCGGCCTTCGACAATTTCGACCCCGAGATCGTCGCCCGCTACGGCGAGGCCGATCGCGCCCGGCTGATGGCCGACCCCGGCATCATCCGTTCCGGGGCCAAAATCGACAGCGCTGTCCGTGGGGCCCGGGTCTGGCTCGACATGCGCGATACCGGCGAGGACTTCTCGGCCTGGCTCTGGTCCTTCGTCGACGGCCAGACGGTGCAGAACAGCCCCACCACCCTCACCGACGTTCCGACCCAGACGCCGCAGTCGGTGGCCATGGCCAAGGCGCTGAAGGCGCGCGGCTTCAACTTCTGCGGCCCGGTCATCGTCTATGCCTTCATGCAGGCCACGGGCATGGTCAACGATCACCTGACCGGCTGCCCGCGTCATGGGCCCGTCCGCGCGATGGGCGACCGATGAGCGCCGCGACCGGGCCAACCCTGTCGCTGGAAATTCTGCTGATCGACCGCCACGGCGGGCCCGTCTGTGGCGTCGACGAGGCGGGGCGCGGTCCCTGGGCCGGGCCGGTCTCGGCCGGTGCGGTGATCCTCAATCCGGACGACCTGCCCGACGGCATCAACGACTCCAAGGCCCTGAGCCACGCCCGTCGCGAACAGCTGGAAATCGAGATCAAGGCCCGCTCGATCAGCTGGGCCGTCGGCTTCGCCTCGGTCGAGGAGATCGACAGCCTCAACATCCTGCAGGCCACGGGTCTGGCCATGCACAGGGCCGTGGCGGGCCTGTCCGTTCCGGCGGCGGCAGCCCTGGTGGACGGCAACTACCGCTTCATCCTGCCCTGCCCGATCCGCACCGTGGTCAAGGGGGACAGTCTGTCGCTGTCCATCGCGGCGGCCTCGATCCTGGCCAAGACCGCGCGGGACCGGTTGATGGTCGAACTGGACGGCCAATACCCCGGCTACGGCTTCGCCGGGCACAAGGGCTATCACGCGTCGTCACACGTTGCGGCGCTGAAGGCGCTGGGCCCCTGCCCGGCCCATCGCCGGACCTGGGCACCGATCCGGGCATTGCTCGACGCCTAGATGTGCAGGGCCCCGCCGACCATGGCTCCGAGGACGGCGGCGACCACGCCCCCGACTGTGATCACGGCCCAGTCCGGCAGGCTGGTCAGGATTTGAGTCAGGGTCTGGTCTTCCACCCTCGTCTGCGAAGACATCCGCTCCTCGACCTCGCGCCGCTGTGACCAGCTGACGGCGTCGAAGGCGTCGGTCGGTCGGGTGCGAGCAGGATGGACGGGGGCTACGGGCGGATATTCCATATCCTCCCAACGCCCTCAGCGTCCGGTCCGTTCCCGGCGGCCCGGATCAGGCGGCGTCGGCCAGCACCACCGGTTTCTCGGTGACCACGAACAGATATTCGACATTGCGCAGCCGGCCGACGGCCCCGACCTTCTCGCCCTTGCCGTTGTGGATGCCGATCCGGGCCCCGACGTAACGGGGTCGAGCGATCTCGATCACCTGCACATGACCGCGCGCGGACAGCATCTCGACCAGTTGGGCGCGGGACAGATAGCCCTCGTCATTGAACGAGACGATCAGGTTCGGCGCGGCCAGCGACCCCACCACTGCAGCCAGGGCCGGGGCGATGCCGGGCTTGCTGTTGAAGGCACTCTTGCGGGTACGCACATCGATCCGCTTGTTGGCGATGCCATAGCTCTCGAGCTTGTCCCACAGCACCAGACTCTCCCAGCAATGATAGTTGCCGAGGTAGGAATGCTGGTTGTAGGGCGGGTCCAGATAGACCAGATCGGCCTCGATCTCCGGCGCGATCTCGACCGCATCACCGCAGGTGGCCCTGCACGGGCCAGCCGCGACGCCGGAGAGGACATCCGGCATCCGCAGCGTCAACGGATTCAGCGCCCGCCCGGCCCAGGTCTTCATATAGGCCATCTGCACCCCGGCCGTGGAATCGACCCGGTCGGCCGCCTCCATCAGGGAAACCAGGGCGATGGCCTTCAGCTCGGGCTCCAGCGCCATGGCTTCGATCCGGTCGCGCATCGCGTCGATCCGGGCTCCGTTGTCCGGGTGGAAGAAGCGCGCGTCCTCGCAAAAGCTCTTGGTGAACCAGCCCGCCTCGGGTGGCACGGTCCGCAGTTCGGCCAGCACCCGTTCGGCCTGGTCAGCCCAGCGCTCCTGGTCGGCCTGGACATAGGCGGTGGCCAGGGTGTGGGCATAGGCGTTGTGATCGTTGGACCAGACCCGGAAGCCCTGGCCCTTCAGGGCATGGCCGACCCGCGCCGATCCGGAGAACAGGTCACAGACCGTGCCGCCGTCGGGCAGCAGGCTGCGCACGGCCCCCGTGACATGGCCCAGCAACGCGCGCTTCGAGCCGATGTATTTGATCATTCCGCCCGTCAGGTCTTCCGGGGGCGTTTGCCCTTGGCCGGAGCATGGGCCAGTCGCAACAGATTCGCAGCCCCCGGCGCACCAAAGGGTGTGCCGGCCAGAACGAGGATACGCTGGCCAGCCTCGGCCAGCCCATATTCCATGGCACCATCGACCGCATCCTCGGTCACATCCTCCAGCGAGGCCGGCTCGCGACCCAGTCGCGGCTCCAGCCCCCAGACCAGGGCCAGCCGTCGGGCCGTGTCCGGATTGGGCGTCAGGGCCAGGATCGGCTGCAGCGGCCGCTCACGGGCCATGCGGCGGGCCGTTCCGCCCAGGGTGGTGAAGACCACGATACAGGCCGTCGACTGGGCCTCGGCCGCCTTGCGCGCCGCCGCGACCAGGGCGTCGGCGTCGAAATCGTCCATGCCCGCGTGTTCAGCATCCATCAGGCTGGGCCAGAGCGGATCGCGCTCCACCCGCTCCATGATGCGGTTCATGATGGCCACGGCCTCGAGTGGATAGTCGCCCGATGCCGTCTCGGCCGACAGCATCAGGGCGTCGGCCCCCTCATAGACGGCATTGGCCACGTCCGAGGCCTCGGCCCGGGTCGGGGCAGGCGCGTCGGTCATCGACTCCAGCATCTGGGTCGCGACGATCACCGGCACACCGCGCTGGCGGGCGGCGCGGATAATCTGCTTCTGCGCCACCGGCACATCCTCGGGATCCAGTTCGACCCCCAGATCACCGCGCGCCACCATGACCCCGTCGCAGTAGTCGAGGATGCTCTCGAGGTCGGTCAGGGCCGCGGGCTTTTCGATCTTGGCCAGACAGGCCGCCTTGCCGCCGACCAGCCGCTTCAACTCGGCCATGTCCTCGGCCTTCTGCACGAAGCTGAGCGCGACCCAGTCGACGCCGATGCGCAGGGCGAAGGCCAGGTCCTCGCGATCCTTGGGCGTCAGGGCCGAGACCGGGATCACGGCCTCCGGCACGGCCACGCCCTTGCGGTCGCTCAATTTGGAGCCGCTCTCGACGGTGACGTCGGCCCATTTGTCCGTCCGCTCGCCGACCCGCAGCCGCACCCGTCCGTCATCGAGCAGCAGCAGCATGCCGGGTCGCAACGCCCGGAAGATTTCCGGATGGGGCATCTGGACCCGCGTCTCGTCGCCCGGTGCCGGGTCGAGGTCGAACCGCATCCTGTGACCGGGCTTGACCGAGATCTCGACGTCGGCGAACCGACCCAGGCGAAGCTTGGGCCCCTGCAGGTCGGCCAGCACGCCCAGCGGCCGTCGCAGCGCCGCCTCAGCCCCACGCACCGCCTTCAGCGCCGCCGCATGGTCGTCGTGAGAACCGTGGCTGAAATTCAGGCGAAAGACGTCGACCCCGGCCTGGGCCAGGGCCTTGACCATGGCGGGTGACCGGCTGGCGGGTCCCAGGGTCGCGACGATGCGGGCGCGGCGGGCTCGGTTCATGCTGATTCTGTCGGCCAGTGGGTTGGATGCCTGTTGTGCCAAGGAAACCCGGCCAGGTTAAACCCCGCAAAGCTCGCCGAAACACGAAGTTATGCGACCTGACGAGAGCTTCGGGGTTCGCGCCGCTGCCGTTTCGGCGTAGGTCCGTGTCCGGATCACAGGGAGACGCCGCCATGGCCGGCCTCAAGGACAAGCGCGGCTTCATCGACAAGGACCGGCTGGACCTGTCCGAGCGTCAGGCCGTCGAATACTGGATGAAGCGCTGGGGCGTCACTCGCGACCAGCTGAGCGCCGCCCATCGCAAGGCCGGACGCATGGTCAAGGACATCGCCGCGGAACTGGGCAAGAAGCGATAGCCTCCTGCCCCGCTTTCACATCGGAAAGACGCGGGTCTGTTTGACCACGCCATAGGCAAAGCTGGTGTCGATCGAGGCCACGCCGGGAATGGCGTGGATGCGGCGGCGGATGAAGTCCTCATAAGCCTCCAGACTGCTCACGATGACTCGCAGCAGATAGTCATCGCCCCCGGCCAGCAGATAGCAGTCCAGCACCTCGTCGATCCGGGCGATGTGGTCGTCGAAGACCTTGACCACCGACTCGGAATGTCGCTCCAGCCGGATGCGGATGAAGGCCGTAATCGGCAGGCCGCAGGCCTTCTGGTCGACCAGGGCCGTGTAGCCGGTGATCACCCCCGCGGCCTCAAGGTTGCGCAGCCGTCGCAGGCAGGGGGACGGTGACAAACTGACCCGCTCGGCCAGGTCCTGGTTGCTCAGCCGACCGTCGGCCTGAAGCGCGCGGATGATCTGTCGATCCTTGTCGTCCATATCCAGCCCCCGATTGGCATATGATGCCACAAATGGCACATATGACGGCATCATTCGCATGATAATGCGGTGAGGTTTGGCACATCATGAGCTCCTGGAGGAGTTTTTCATGATCGACACCACCGCCGGCTTCGCCACGCGCGCCATTCACTTCGGTTATGAGCCGCAGGACGAACACGGGGCCCTGACGCCGCCGATGCACCTGTCGTCGACCTTTGCCTTCGAGACCGCCGAAGCCGGCGGCGAGATGTTCGCTGGAACCCGGCCGGGCCATTTCTATACGCGGGTCTCCAACCCGACCAACGACCTGCTGGAACGCCGACTGGCCGCGCTCGAAGGGGCCGAGGCCGGTCTGGCCGCGGCCTCGGGCATGGGGGCCATCACCGCCGTGATGTGGACCTTTCTGTCACCCGGCGACGAGGTGATCACCGACAAGACCCTGTACGGCTGCACCTTCTCCTTCCTGCGCGACGGCCTGTCCCGCTTCGGCATCACCGTCACCCATGTCGACCTGACTGACCCCCAGGCCCTGATCGATGCGATCAGTCCGAAGACGCGAATCGTCTATTTCGAGACCCCGGCCAATCCGAACATGCGTCTGGTCGACATCGCCGAAATCTCGACGATCGCCCGCGCCGCCGGCGCGCGAACTGTGGTCGACAACACCTATGCCACCCCGCTGCTGACCCGGCCGATCACCCTGGGGGCGGACATCGTCGTCCATTCGGCGACCAAATATCTGGGTGGCCACGGCGACCTGATCGGTGGGCTCGTCGCCGGCAGTGCCGAAGACATGACCCAGGTCCGGGTCGTCGGCATCAAGGACATGACCGGGGCGGCCATGTCGCCCTTCAACGCCTTCCTGATCCTGCGTGGCCTCAAGACCCTGCAGATCCGGGTCGAACGTCATTGCCGCAGCGCCATGGAGGTCGCCCGCTATCTGGAGGCCCATCCGGCCGTGTCCGCGGTCCACTATCCCGGTCTGGACAGCTTCCCCCAGCACGAACTCGCCCGGCGGCAGATGGCCGATTTCGGCGGTATGATCGCCTTCGAACTGGACGGCGGGATGACGGCCGGGGTGACGATGATGAACCGGCTCAACCTGATCCGCCGTGCCGTCTCCCTGGGCGATGCCGAGAGCCTGGTCGAACATCCGGCCAGCATGACCCACGCCACCTATACGCCCGAGGAACGGCTGGCCCACGGCATTTCGGACGGTCTTGTGCGCCTGTCGGTGGGGCTGGAGGACCTGGCTGACATTCTCGCCGACCTGACCGCCGCCCTCCCTGACCGGCTTGAAGCCGCCACCTGACCCCAACGCCGGTCCTTCGGGACCGGCGTTGGGGTCAACGGTTGGTGCGAGCGGCGGGGGTCGAACCCGCATGACCGAGGTCGAGGGATTTTAAGTCCCTTGCGTCTACCAGTTTCGCCACGCTCGCAAGGTCGGGGTCAGTGTGCCCCGTCGGCCGCGGCGGCAGCCGCCGATCGCATGGCCCGGAAATCGACGTCGGAATCGGCGATCAGCCAGACCAGACCGGCCCAGGCGGCGACGTTCTGGCTGATCTGCTCGGGGTCGATCTTGTTCAGCGTGTCATCAGCCGTGTGGTGCAGGTCGAAATAGCGGGTGCCGTCCTGGCTCAGGCCGAACACGGGAACGCCTGCTTCGGCCAGCGGGCCGACATCGGCCCCACCGTGCAGCTCGGGCTGCTGGGAGGCCAGAACACCGATCGGATACAGGACCTGGCCGGCTGCCCGGGCGAAATCACTGCCCTGGGCACCCGGGGGCAGGGCCAGGGCATAGACCCGGTCGGCCCCGAAATCGCTTTCGCCGGCGATGATGTGGTTTTCAACCGCATCACCGATGCCGCGCAGATAGGCACCACCGCCATTACCGGTGTCGGTCGGCTGGGCGACCTCTTCCGAACCGTACAGGACCACGCGGATCGTGCGGGCCGGACGTCGCCCGCTTTCGGCGATGGCCTTGGCCGCCGCCAGGGTGATGGCCCCGCCGGCCCCGTCGTCGATGGCCCCGGTGCCGAGGTCCCAGCTGTCCATGTGCGAGCCCAGCACGATGATCTCATTCGGGCGCGAGCGGCCGACGATGTCGCCGATGACGTTCTGGCTGACCGTCTCATAGGTGTGGGCGGTCGAGGACAGGCGCAGGCGCACCGTCTCGCCCATGGCAATCAGGCGCGACAGGGTGTCGGCGTCCGGCGCGGCCAGGGCGAAGCCCGGCAGGGGCACGACGCCGTCGATGTAGCGGGTGGTGCCGGTGTGCGGCATGCGGTGCTCGTCCGAACCGACCGAGCGCATGATGAAGGCGACCCCACCCTTGGCCGCCGCCGCGCCGGGTCCTGCACCGCGGATGCGCGTCAGCGGGCCATAGCCGGCACCGTCCTGCATCCGCACCATCTGGCCGGCGTCGATGAAGGCGATCTTGCCCGCCAGCGATCCGGCCGGGGCGGCGTTCAGCGCCTCGAGGCTGTCGAACCGCACCACCTCCGCCTCGATCGGCCCGTTGGTGCCGGGCGAATGGCCCAGGGCGGCGACGACCAGCCGCTGCGGCCGGGCCCCGACAATGGACGCGCTCTCCTCGCCCCGCTCCCAGCCAACCAGCGGGAACTCCTCGATGCGGACATTCTGGAACCCCTGGGCCCGCATATAGTCGGCGGCCCAGGCCGAGGCGTCCTGCTCGGCCTTCGACCCCGCCGGCCGCGCCCCGAAGCGGGTGGTCAGCTGGGTGACGTAGTCGAGGGCGATATTGCTGGCCATCGCCTGGTCGCGGATCGTCGCCGCGCGCTGGATGGTGCCCGCATCCTGGGCCAGGACGGGGGTCGCGAGAAAGCCGAGCGCGAACGCGCTGACGGCCAGTTTACGGGCGGAAAGGAACACAGGCGCGCCTCCAGACTCAGAATAAGGCGCGGACCCTAGCCCATTTTTGTTTCAGGTCGAATCGACCCGGGCCGAAAAAATGGTCCAGATTCAAGCTCGAGTGAAATCATGCCGGCGCAAGGACCGGCCCGGGGCTAGTCGGCCTTGATGAAGGCTTCGACCGGTCCCTGCAGCTTGACCGTCAGGGGTTTGCCCTTGCGATCAACGCGGTTGCCCAGCGCCAGCCGGACCCAGCCCTCGGAGATACAGTATTCCTCGACGTTGGTCTTTTCCTCGCCCTTGAAGCGGATACCGATGCCACGGGCCAGCAGTTCGCCGTCGTGAAACGGGCTGGAGGGGTCCACCGAAAGGCGGTCGGGAAGCGTGTCGGACATGGCGGCCAGCGGGTCTGCGTCAGAGGAAGGCGCGGTGATAGCGGTCGCCGCCTGTCCTGCCAATGGGGACACTACTGGACCGTCTGGCGCGGCGGGGTCGGAGTCGTCGCGGCGGGGATCCCGGCAGCCGGGGTCGCGGCAGCTGACGTCCCGCTGGGGCTGTAGGGCCGGGGTCCGGTCGGCGCAGGCGGCGGCGTGGCGGCCGCGCGCCGCGGCGTGGCCCGGGCCGGCGTACGATTGGCGACCGGACGCGGCGTCGGCGGGGTCGCGGCCGCCGGAGCCGGCGTGCTGGTCTCGGGCGGTGCCGTGGCGGCCGTTCGACTCGGGGTCGGCGCGGGCGTCGAGGCCGGAGCGGCCGTGGGCGTTGCGGTCGGCGATGTCAGCCCCGCGGCGGCGGCGCGAACGGCCAGTTGCTGGGCCTGGAAACGGTGCGCCAGTTTCTCGGTCAGCTCCCGCGCGGCGGCAGGCGGCATCTGGGCCAGCACGGCCGCCAGCGAGCGCGGACGCATGGCGGCAGCGACCGGCAGACGGATACCGTCGTCCAGGCCGACAAAGACAGCCGCCGCCTCGCGCGGGCGCATGGCGGAATAGACCGCGACCAGCCGGTCAACCTCTTCCTTCTCGCGCCCGTCGACCTGGCCCAGGAGACCCTGGACCTCGGTACGGATGGCGGCCAGGGCCTGGACCTTGGCATCGAGCTTCTGTTCTGCCGCCACCATCAGTGGCAGGGTGGTGGCGAAATCGGCGTCGCGCGCGTCCAGCTCGGTGCGTCGGGCCGACAGGCTCTGGATGATCCGCAGCTCCGCCGGAGAAATCCCCGCCTGCTGGGCCAGCTGGTCCGGGGTCAGGGCACAGACAGCCGGGGCCGGCGTCGCGGGCGTCGTGCCCGGTGCCTCGGCAGGTACAGCCTCCTCGGCCCAGGCCTTGGCCCCGTCGAACAGACCGGGAGCCACACCGAGCGCACGCACAGCCACGACACCGCCGATGGCGATAGCGATCAGGGGCAGGAGACGGGGGATCTTGCTCATCAGATTCTACTCGGACAGGGGTCAGGCGGCGAACAGGTCGTCGTCGAGACTACGACGCGCGCGGTTGAGGCTTTGTTGAGCAGCCTGGTTAGCGGCCAGGGCCTGGAACACCGGGGCGAACTGTTTGACCGCCTCGGGGCGGGGCTTCGCCTCGGCGGCGACTCCGCTGATGCGTTCGACCAGAGAGGCCATGCGACGGGCGTGCTCGCCATCGTCGCTGACCAGTACCGGTCGCGTTGTCGGCGGCGGCGCGTCCCGCGTGACCGGCTCGGCGGCTGCCGGGACGGCGGCCGGCTCGCGTTTCGGTGCCCGGGCGATCAGGGCTTCAAGCTCCTGCTTCACGGCGCGGGCCTTGAGAATGCGATCGTGCAGCAGGTCGGTTTCCTGACCCGACGCCCGCAACGAGGCCAGGGCCGACTCGGCACGTCCGGCTGCGGTGTTCAGCTCCGTCACCGCGCCGGCGAAGGCCAGCTGGCCTTCGCGCAGGGCCACCAGCTTGCGCTCAAGACGGATACCGTAACCGATGGCCACGACCAGCAGCAGCATCAGCACGGAATCGAGGATGATACCGGTCATGTCAGCGTTTCCCTCTGGTCAGGCTTGAGGCGGCCTCGACATTGATCGGGTTCTCGACCCGGATCGCGATGTTCTGGCCGCGCCGCCCCATCTTGCCCGTGGTCACGGGAATCGATCCGCAGCGGATCGAGATGTCAGAGTCCGGCGTGGCGTTCAGCATCAGCGTGTCGCCGACCTTGAAATTCAGTACGCTGGACAGCGGCACCTGCTGCTCATCCAGCACGGCGCGGACCTCGGTATCCGTGGTCCAGAGCTCGGTGGCCAGGTGGCCTTCCCAGATATTGTCGCGCCCGAATTTCTCACCCATGAACTGCTGCAGCAGCATCTTCCGGATCGGCTCCAGGGTCGCGTAGGGCAGCAGCAGTTCGATGCGGCCGCCCCGGTCTTCCATGTCGATACGCAGCTTGACCAGGATGGCCGCATTGGCCGGACGGGCGATGGCGGCGAAACGCGGATTGGTCTCCAGCCGGTCGAGGTTGAAATGCACCGGCGTCAGCGGCTCGAACGCGGCCTGGGCGTCGGCCAGCACCACCTCGACCATCCGCTGCACCAGGACGCGTTCGATCGTGGTGTAAGGGCGTCCCTCGATCCGCAGGGCCGCCGTGCCGCGACGTCCGCCCAGCAGCACATCGACGATCGAATAGATCAGGTTCGAGTCGACGGTCAGCAGACCGTAGTTGTCCAGCTCCTCGGCCCGGAACACGGCGAGGATCGCCGGCAGCGGGATCGAGTTCAGATAGTCGCCGAAGCGGATCGACGAGATGTTGTCGAGGCTGACCTCGACGTTGTCCGAGGTAAAATTGCGCAGCGAGGTCGTCATCAGCCGCACCAGGCGGTCAAAGACGATCTCCAGCATCGGCAGCCGCTCGTAGCTGACCAGGGCCGAGTTGATGATGGCCCGGATGCCCGAGCGTTCGGACCCGTCGTCATCGCCCAGGTCGAAGCCGAGCAGATTGTCGATCTCGTCCTGGTTCAGGACGCGTTCAGCCATGCCCGAGCCGGCCGCATCGTCACCCAAATCGGTGGCGAACGGATCGGCGATGTCGTCTTCGAGCCCGGTGTCAGTCATCTACTGGACCAGCATTTCTTCGATCAGGACCGCATCAACCTTGCCCGGCGCGGCGATCAGATTGACCCGCCGCAGCAGTTCGGCCCGCAGCTGGAAGGTTCCCGCCGATCCGGCCAGATCCTCGGGGCGGAGTTCGCGCAGGAAGCTCTGGAACATGTCCTGCATGCGCGGAGCTTCGGCCTGCAGGTGATGGGCCAGATCAACGTCGGCCATCTCCAGGGTCAGCTTCAGCTTCAGGAAGGTGGGTCGACCGTCCGCGGACTGGATGTTCACCACCATGTCCGGCAGCGTGAAGAAGGTCACACCGTCAGGTCCCTCGGCGATCGTGCCCAGGGAAGGATCGGCCTCGCCGCCTGACGGCGCGCCGTGCCCGCCGCCCTCGGCCTTCTTATCGGCCTTCTTCTCGTGACCGCCCTTGGCCTCCGCCCCATGAGCGTCACCGGCGGCCTCGGCCTCGGCCGGTTTGGGCTTCATCAGGAAGAAAGCCGCACCACCGCCCCCGCCCAGCACCAGCAGGGCGGCCGGGATGATGATGAACAGCAGCGGAATCTTCTTCTTGGCGGGGGCCCCCTCGCCTCCGGCGTCTTCGCCCTCGGCAGCGGGCGGAGTTTCGCCCGCATCGCCCGCGGCGGCCTTGTCGCCCTTCTTCTTGCCGAATTTTAGCATACGCGACGCCCCGGAGAATCCCTGGGTCCAGTAGCGGGCCTTTTGGTTAACGGGACGTTGATAACCGGCAAATCCTGCCGGGTGCCGAGGGGGTAAAATCTCCCATAATCCCCACCACGACTGGATTAACCACTCTGGCACGACCGTTGCGAGGGACGGGACAAAGGAGCTCGCCCCACGTGGAAAATGCCGCCTACATCGGACTGTCCCGCCAGATGACCCTGCGGCGCGAGCTGGATGTTGTCGCGAACAACATCGCCAACGCCAACACCACCGGGTTCAAGGTCGAGCAACTGCTGATCGGTACCGAGGTCGGGGCCCGGGCCCGAAACGACAACGTCCGCCCCGGTGTCAGCTTCGTGCTCGACAACGGCGTCGGTCGGGATTTCGGCCAGGGAGCCCTGACCCAGACCAGCCGCCCGCTCGACTTCGCCATCGAGGGCGAGGGCACCTTCTTCAAGCTGCAGGACGGGGCCGGCGAGGCCTACACCCGTGACGGGGCCTTTACCCTCGACCCGGATGGTCGCCTGACCACCCAGGGCGGCGTGCCGGTGCTCGGCGACGGCGGCGAAATCATTCTCAACCCCGCCATGGGCGAGATCGCGGTCGGATCCGATGGCACCATCACCCAGGACGGCCGCCCGGCCGGCCGCCTCAGCGTCGTTCGCTTCGACAGCCTGGCGGCGATCGAAAAGAGCGGCGACGGTCTGTATCGCAACCGCTCCAACGCCGTCGCCATCGACGCCACGGACGCCCGGATCCAGCAGGGCATGCTGGAATCCTCAAACGTCAATTCGATCCTCGAGATCACCAACCTGATCGAGGTCAGCCGCGCCTACGAGACCATCACGCGGTTGATCGAACAGAACACCGACCTGTCCAAGCGCGCCGTCGAGCGCCTCGGACGGGTGAACTAAGGGAAGGCTGAACCATGCAAGCTCTCAGAACCGCGGCGTCCGGTATGGCCGCACAGGCGCTGAACGTGGAGGTGATCTCCAACAACATCGCCAACATGAACACGATCGGGTTCAAGCGGCAGCGCGCCGAGTTCCAGGATCTGCTCTACCACAACGTCGAACGCATGGGGGCCCAGTCCTCCTCCCAGGGCACGGTGGTCCCCACCGGTATCCAGATCGGGGCCGGCGTGAAGGCCGGCAGCGTCTACCGCATCACCGACCAGGGCAGCCCCAACCAGACCGGTGGCCGGTTCGACCTGGCCGTCGACGGTCGTGGCTATTTCCAGATCAACCTGCCCTCGGGCGAGACCGCCTTCACCCGGGCCGGCAATTTCTCCCTCAACGGGGAGGGCCAGCTGGTCACCGATGACGGCTATGCCGTCCAGCCGGCCATCTCGATCCCGCAGGACGCCATTGACGTGGTGGTCTCCAAGACCGGCCTGGTCCAGGTCATGACCCAGGGCTCTCCGGATCCCCAGACGGTCGGCCAGCTGGAGATCGCCACCTTCTTCAACGAGGCCGGTCTCGAGGCCGTCGGCGACAACCTGCTGCTGGAGACGGCAGCCTCGGGCCCGGCCACGACCGGCGCGCCGGGCGACGCCGGCTTCGGCCAGCTGCTGCAGGGCTTTACCGAAGCCTCGAACGTCGACGCCGTGTCCGAGATCAGCGCCCTGATCATCGCCCAGCGCGCCTATGAGATGAACTCCAAGGTCATCTCCACCGCCGACCAGATGCTGTCCGTAACCGCCCAGGTGAAGAGCTAGGATCATGCGCATTCTGACCCGCACCCTGATCGCCGCCGCCCTGCTGGTCGCCACCCCGGCACTGGCCGCACCGGTGACCCTGAAGGCCAATCCGGTCGACGCCGACGGCCAGGTGACCTTCGGCGACATCTTCGACGGTGCGGGGGCGTCCTCCTCGGTCGTCGTCACCCGCCGCAGCGGCCCGTCGGTCGTAATGGAGGCCGGACAGTTGCAGAGCCTGGCCCGCCAGTCCGGACTGGAGTGGGACAATCCCCGCGGCCTGCGGCGTGTGGTCATCCGCAACGCCTCCCTGTCCCCGTCCTCGGCCACCCCCCCGGCGGCGACGGCGACCGCGGCCCCCGCGTCCGCGCCTCGGTATGCAGCGCCCGAAAGCTCTGCTCGTGCCGAGCGGGTTATCTCGCGCAACGACATCGTCCAGGTCGTCTATATCGTCGGAGGCGTCCGGCTGAGCATCAGCGGTCGCGCCACGGCCAATGCCGCCGCCGGCGAGCCCGTCTCCATCCTCAATCTCGACTCCGGCCGCACCATCGACGCCCTTGCCGTCAGCCCGGGGCAGGCCATCGCCGGTCCCGCCGCCCGCCAGGCCCGCGCCGCACTTCAATAGTCCGTTGCCCGTCCGGGCCAGCCGAAAGACCGTCTGTCATGCGTACGATCCTGATCATCTCCGCTACCGCCCTCACCCTCGGTGCCTGTTCCACGGCCATGGAGGCGGTGCGCGGGCCCGAACTGGCCCCGATCGGCTACCCGGCCGCCCTGATCCCGGCCCAGCAAGCCTATCTGCCGGCCCCCGAGACCCGGCAGGCGGCCAGCGCCAACAGCCTGTGGCGCACCGGAGCCCGGACCTTCTTCGGTGACCAGCGCGCCCGTCGCATCGGCGACATCCTGACGGTGACGATCAACATCGACGACCAGGCCCAGACCCAGAACACCACGGCCCGCACCCGCACCAATGACATCGCCGGCGGGGTCTCCAACCTGTTCGGCCTCGAGAACAGCATCGGCCGCGCCTTCCCCGGCGGCTTCGATCCGGCCAACATGGTCGGCATGTCCGGATCGTCAAACGCCAATGGCTCCGGCTCGGTCAGCCGGTCGGAAAAGGTCTCCCTGACCATTGCCGCCGTCGTGACCGACGTCCTGGGCAATGGCAACCTGGTGATCCAGGGTCGGCAGGAAGTGCGCACCAACCGCGAGGTCCGCGAACTGACCGTCGCCGGGATCGTTCGTCCCGAGGACATTTCCTCGGCCAACACCATCGACCACACCCAGATTGCCGAGGCCCGCATCAGCTACGGTGGTCGCGGCGACATCAGCCGCGTCCAGGCGACACCTGCCGCCCAGTCCCTGCTTGAGCGTTTCAGCCCGTTCTGAAGCCTGCGCCTCCCTCGCGGCCCGGCCGACGAGGGAGGCGGACCCCACCAACGCAGTTTCGGCAAGCTGTGCCGTGAACCGTTAACGGCGACCCGCGTTTGAGCATCAGACGCGAGTATCCAATGTTCAAAATTCTCATCCCTGCTGTCGCCGCCATGGGTCTGGTTGCCTTCGCCGCCCAGACCCGGACGCCGACGTTCGAAGCCCACGCTGCGCCTGTCGTCATGGGCTGGCATCTCAGTCATGAGGGCCCCTTGGCCAAGCTGGCCTACGGGGTGGAAAACTCCGACCATCTGGCCCTGATGATAACCTGCGAGCCGGGCCGTTCGACCGTGGTTGTCTATGGCGCTGTCCAGCCCGTCGCCCCGCAGCTGATCCGGGCCAGTGACCGTCCTGCGGAACTGGACCCGCTCAGCGGTGGCGATGCGTCCGAGGTTCGCATCGCCCTGCGCGATCCGACGCTGCAGTCACTCGCCAGCCGAGGCGTCCTGCGGGTGCGCGGCGACGCCGGTGATTTCGATATTACGGCGGCTGCAGACGAACAGCGCGTAGCCGCCGATTTTCTTGCCTATTGCGGTTCGGCCCGGGTCTGACCAATTCTATCGTCTTACATCGCGGGGGAGCTGATGCATGACCGGCCTATTCGGCGTCGCCCTGGCGCTCGTGATCCAGCTTTCAGCCCCGACCACGCCTGCGTGGACCTGGACCCTCTATGACGACGCCCCCCTGGTGCTCGCCAACGAGGTCCCGGACACGGCCCGACTGAGATCGACATTCGAGTGCGAGCCGGGCTCCAGCGTCGTGCGCCTGTCACTGTATCCGTCCGCCCCGGCGCGCGGCTTTGCCCGGGTGACCGCCGGTGCGGCCTCGACCACCGCTGCCGTCGAGCCCGCCCGCGGCGACGGCCTGCGGCTGGTTCTGCGCAGTGATCATCCGGTCTTTGCTGCCTTCGCCGCTGACGGCCATCTCGGCGTCATGATCGGTGCGGAGCAACGGACCATCGAGGTCCAGCGCCCGCACCTTGCCAAATTGCGCCGTTTCGCCGAGCTTTGCGCCAGCTGAAACGGATCATCGCCATGCGCCTGCCTCTTCCCCTGTTGCTGAGTGGCCTTGCCCTGACCGCGGTGGCCTGCGCGCCCGTGGCCGTTCCCGCCCCGACCCTGCTGGCTAGCGGATACGCCACGGCTCCGGTCGCCAACTACGACTGGTACCTCCATGTCGACGGTGACGACGCCCGCCTGGCCTATGGCCTGCGCGACAGCGATGACCTGCGGCTGGGCCTCGACTGTGGACGGGGCAGCGGCCGCGTGGCGGTGAGCGCCCTTGGCGAGACCGGGGCCCGACCGGAGATCAACCTTGAATCCGGCGGCGAGGCCGCCCTCTACCCGGCGACCGCCGAAGCCTCGGAACTGACCGACGGCGTGGTTCTGAGCGCCTCGGTCCCCGCCGCCGCCCCGGTCTTCCGGCGATTCCAGGCCGTGGGCTGGCTCGCCCAGCGCCAGGCGGACGATATTCATGCCTATGTCGCCCATCCCGGCTCCCAGGCCCGGATCACCCGTTTCTTCGCCTTCTGCGGCTGACGCGGACCGCTCCGCGGCGCGCGAAACCACTCCCGACGGTTGACGCGACGGCCCCGGTCCGGTGCAGTCCCCCCTAAGTTTGGGGAATGACACCATGAAATACGCGCTTATCGGGGCCTCGGCCCTCGTCGCCAGCCTGGGGGCCGGCTTGCCCGTACCGGTCCTGGCGGCCCCGATCATGGCCCCGGACGCGCCGGCAGCGACGGTCGCCGATGCCCGCCTCGCCGGTGTTCTCGCGGACTATGAGGCCTTTCTGCGTGCCAACGACCCGATCACCGCCGGATTTGACGGTGATCGCGAGGCCCTGTCGCGTCTTCCTGACCTGTCCCGCGCCGCCGAACTGGCCCGGCGCGCGCCGATCCGGGCCCTGCTGGACCGGGCCGAGGCCATCGCGCCGACACAGCTGAATGCCGCCGACGCGCGCAATCGCGCCTTCGTCCTGTTCCTGCTGCGCCGCGAGCTGGAGGGCATCGCCCTCGACACCGGTCGTCTGGCCTTCAGCGCCGAAGGCGGCTTCGGCCAGAGTGCCGCCTACATCGCCTCCTCGACCCGGATCGCCAACGCGGCCGACGCCGAGGCCTGGCTGGCCCGGCTCGCAGGCCTGCCGCGGCTGTATGATGACACCCTGGCCAACGCCCGGCGCGGCGTGGCCACCGGCATGGTCCAGCCCGCCTCGGTCGTCGAGAGCGCGATCGTTCTGGCCCGCACCGACGCGGCCCAACCGCTCGACGAAGATGCGTTGATGAAGCCCGTCGTCACCCTGCCGTCCAATATGTCCGCAGCGGACCAGGCGGCGCTTCGCGACCGCGCCCGCGCCATCATCCATGACCAGATCACGCCGCGCCGCCAGGCCTGGCTGGCCTTCCTGACGGCGGAGGCCGCCCCCGTGGCCCCGGTCGAGCCCGGCCTCGGCCTGCGTCCCGGCGGGCGCGAGATGTACGCCTATTTCGTGCGCGGCTTCACCACCACCGACCTGACCCCGGACCAGGTCCACCAGATCGGCGTCGAGGAAGTCGCCCGTATTCGTGCCCGCATGGACACCGAGATGCAGGCCGCCGGCTGGACCGGCGATTTCGCCGGCTTCCTCGCCTTCCTGCGCACGGACCCGCAATTCTACGCCACCTCGCGCGAGGACCTGCTGGAGAAGGCGTCGGAGATGGCCAAGCGCGCCGACGACCACCTGCCGGCCCTGTTCGGGACCCTGCCCCGCCTGCCCTATGGCGTGCGCCCGGTGCCGGCGGCGATCGAGGACGGCTACACTACCGGACGCTACAACGGCGGCTCGATGAAGACCGGGGTGGCCGGTGGCTATATGGTCAATACCTCCCACCTCGACCAGCGCCCGCTGTATGAACTGCCGGCCCTGACCCTGCATGAGGCGGTGCCCGGCCACCATCTGCAGATCGCCCTGCAGCAGGAGGCCGAGGACCAGCCCTATTTCCGGCGCGGGGCCGATGTCACCGCCTTCATCGAGGGCTGGGGCCTGTATTCGGAATACCTCGGCGAGGAGATGGGCTTCTACCGCACCCCCTATGAGCGGTTCGGTCGTCTCAGCTACGAGATGTGGCGCGCCTGCCGCCTCGTGGCCGACACCGGACTGCACTGGATGGGCTGGAGCACCGAACAGGCCCGCGCCTGTTTCCGCGACAACTCGGCCCTGTCACCGCTGAACATCGAGACCGAGCTGCAGCGCTATATCGGCTGGCCCGGTCAGGCCACAGCCTACAAGATCGGCGAAATCCGCCTGCGCGCCGTCCGGGCCCGCGCCGAGGCGGCCCTCGGCGACCGGTTCGACATCCGTGCCTTCCACGACGCCCTGCTGGTCGACGGCCCCTTGCCGCTGGGCCTGCTGGACGCGCGCATGGACGCCTGGATCGCGGAGGAGAAGGCGCGGCGGCCGTGAGGCAGCTTCGGACAGGTGCCGCCTTTCGCGGGTCCGTCTCCGCAGCCGTTGTCCGCGTTCCCGCGCGCCGCAATCGCCAGCGAAGTCAGTTCGAGGCGTCGCCCGGCGTCCTGGTCGTCAGGTCTTCATAGGGCGTCGCCGGGGTTTGCCCGGGCGGCAGGGCCGTCGGTGCTGGCGCGCCGGCGTCGCCGGGCAGGCTGCGGATGTAGCGATAGATGGCGCGCTTGTCGGCCTCGTGCATCGCATTGACGCTGGGCCAGGGCATGATCGGCAGGGCATCGCGTGTGCTCAGCATCTCGACCCAGGCGTCCTCGGTCATGTTCGCCGTCGTCAGGCGCAGGTTGTGGGCATAGGTGGTGCCCCAGGGGCCGAAGAAGCCATGACTGTTCCCCCTCAACCATTCCGCCTCGGGCGTCTTGCCGCCGCTCGCGATATAGCCGGACGTGTGGCAGTCGTTGCAGCCCCCGACCCTGACCAAGTATCGCCCGGCTTCGATATCGGTGGCCGCGACAACGCGCGGCCTGGTCGGACCGGTCGCGCCGTCATCGGCCTGGTCGCAGCTCGCCAGGGCCAGCAGGCCCAGCGCCAGCAGCATCGTGTTCGGTCTCATTGTCGCCCTCCCCGGCAGAGAGCTGGAAGGAACAGCGTTTTGCCGGCGCAGGCAAGCGGAGTCAGGCCAGACCCAGCGCCGCCCGCGCCTTCTTCGTCAGCTTCGCGGCGATAAGACCGTGAGCGATGGCGAGGTGGTCGGCCAGTTCGTCGTCCGGCCAGTCGTCTAGCCGCGGCAGGTTCACCCATCTGGCCCGCGCCATATAGGGGGCTGGCCTGGCGTGGCCGGATTCGGTCAACACCGCATAGGCGATGTCCGAGACCTTGAACGACACACCGCCCATGCCGCCGACCATGGCGAACATCTTGCCGCCGACCTTGTAGGTGTCGTGATCGTCGCCGAACGGATGGTCCAGGGTCGCCGCCGGCAGGGCCAGGCAGACTCTGCCGACCCCGGCCCGGTCCATCGTCAGGCCCCGACGCCGACGCCGATCGGACAGACCACACCGGTCCCGCCGATGCCGCAATAGCCGTCCGGATTCTTGGCCAGATAGGCCTGGTGATAGGCCTCGGCGAAATAATAGGGACCGGCGGGCGCGACCTCGGTGGTGATGGTGCCCCGCCCGGCCCGGGTCAGCGCTGCCTGATAGGCGTCGCGAGAGGCCTCGGCCCCGGCCTTCTGCGCATCATTCAGATAGTAGATGGCCGAACGGTAGGTGGTGCCCACGTCATTGCCCTGGCGCATGCCCTGGGTCGGGTCGTGATTCTCCCAGAAGGCCTTCAGCAGTTCGGCGAAGCTGATCTCGTGCGGATTGAACACCACCTGCACCACCTCGGCGTGACCGGTGCGGCCGGTGCAGGTCTCCTCATAGGTCGGATTGGGCGTGATCCCGCCCGCATAGCCGACCGAGGTCACCCAGACGCCCGGCAACGACCAGAAGATCCGTTCCACGCCCCAGAAACAGCCCATGCCCAGGATGGCGGTCTCGAACCCCTCCGGAAAGGGCCCTTTCAGCGGGTGTCCGCTGACGAAATGCATCGCGTCGGTCGGCAGGGGCTCGGCCCGCCCCGGCAGGGCGGTGGCGGCATCAGGCAGGCCGGCGGTCTCGCGGATCGACATTTCATATCTCCAGAACGGGTCGCTCTCCATATAGGGACGGCGAACCGGCTTGCCGAGGGGGGGATGGTGGGCTATCAGCCTCGCCTCCGCCGGGACGACCCCCGGCGGCCTCGCCCAGGCGTGGAACGGACAGGTGGCGGAGTGGTCGATCGCGCACGCTTGGAAAGCGTGTGTACGTGAAAGCGTACCGAGGGTTCGAATCCCTCTCTGTCCGCCACACTCTCCTGTATGGTATTGATTTGCTTTGATTTTAAATCAAGCTTGGTGATCGGTCCCTACAGCAGTCCCTACTTTGCGCTACAATAGACCCGAACATTCAGGGCCGCCCGGTGTCTAGCAGGCCGCATTCTTCCGCCGACATCGCGCGCGCGCGAAATCTGAAATAGCGAACGCCTTGCACACCACAGCCGGTCACCGGATCGATCGGTCTAGAGCTTGAGCCCCCCTCCCGGGCCGTGTGCACAATTGTAAACTCAGACGCCGACGGTGAGCGCTTGCGCCGATGCGCCAAGAACACACCGAATGTCGGCTTTTCGCTCTGATCCATGAGTCTGCTTTCCAACCTTAGGCGACGGGTTGCTATCGACCGAGGCCGTGAAAAAACGCGCCGGGCAATGGCGGGTCGTCGTTGGCTTAGACGCGATGCGCCATCGCCTCGGGCCCTTAGCGGACCTCCGGAGGGGCCGCTTTCGAACTTCAACGGATGGGGGCTGACATGGCAGCCGTATAACGAACGTTCTGAAGGAGTCAGGAGCGGCAAGCTGCTTTGGTCCAGATGCCCACGGCAAGCGCGCGAACCACTGGCGGTTTTTCGCCGAATTCGGCAGAGACGAGCTAGCGTTGGGCTGACAGCACAGGCGCTGCCAAGCCCGGCTAAAGACATCAGCCGGCCAGAAGATCGAAGTCGCCGCCGTGGCTCCATGGGGCGTGAACCAGGTCCACATCGGCACCGACCAAAGGCATGTGCCCGCCGGCGAATACCGCCGCCATCTGGCGTTCGAACACCACTGAATCGGAGACATACCCGTCGCTATTGTCCGGCGACGCAGGCAGGACCTGGGCATCTCCGAATGAGTCCTTGGACACCAGATCGACGCCTTTCATCTGGAAACCATCTTCCATCAGACCCGGCAACACCTGCGGCTCATGCCCGAACGTCATCGCCAGATCGATTTCGCTTCCATCGGAAAAGCGAAGCAACTCGACGCCGGTTACCAAATCCCGACCGTCCGGCCCTTTGACAATGAAATCGTCGCCGGAACGGAGCACCCGATAGTCGTCGCGGCTTCCGCCCAACAGCAGGACGTCCCAGCCGTCGCCGCCGATGATCGTGTCGTCGCCCGCGCCACCGTCGACGATATCGTCGCCGTCCCGGCCCTCCAGACGGTCAACACCGTCCCCCCCGACAAGGTGATCGTTCATGCCCTGGCCGATCAGGAAGTCGTTACCGTCGGTCCCGGTGACGTAGTCGCCGCCGTTCGGCGCGAGGAGGATTGTCTGACTGTCAAACTGAAGACGTTCGACTCCCGAGAGGGTTACAATCTGGGAATTGCCCATGAGGGTCGTAACCCCACCGACCTGGGTGACATTATATTCAGCGAAGTTGGAAGTCAGAACGACGGTGTCGATGCCGTCTCCCCCGTCAATCGAGTCGCTGCCGCCATTCGCTGTAATCACATCGTCGCCATCGCCGCCGAGGATGACGTCGTCGCCGGCTGTGCCCACCAGGGCATCCGCGCCGCCCGTGCCGACAAGCGCGCCGGCCGGGATCGATCCATCGGCCGCGAAAACACCGTCGGCAAAGTGAAGCCATTCGACGTTTGAGAGTCGGTCGATACCCTCCGGTCCGGTGACGGTCGTCACCCCGCCAGAGACAGAGATCGCATAGAGTGCGCGAGCTCCGGCGAAGATCGCGCAGTCGTTCCCGTGGCCCCCGTCAATGAGATCATCGCCGTCCCCACCGATCAGGATGTCGGCATCGTCGCCGCCGTTCAGGATGTCGTCCCCGCCGCCGCCGATCAACAGGTCGGTGCCTTCCTGGGCATGCAACTGGTCGGCGCCCAAACCGCCGGACAGGATGTTTCTGGTGAGATCGCCTGTCAGTATATCCGCATAGCCCGAGCCATTCAGATTGCCGATTCCCGTAAGGGTGTCGAAGCCGCGCGAATGGGTGTCCTGTGCGCTGAAGATCCGGAGATCAACGGTCACATAGGCGTCCGCGTCGCTGTAATCTGCGGTGACCATATAGCCGCGCCGCCCAATAAGGCTGTCGTTGCCGGCTCCGCCCTGGAGCAGCGCAGTGTAGTCCGATGATATCAGCCGATCGTCGCCGGCACCGCCAAAGGCATAGCCGTCGAAGAGCGAAGTGGTTATTTCGTCGTCGCCGTCGCCGCCGTAGAGCCGCGCCCCAATCGTCGCGCTGGCTGACAGAATATCGTCTCCATCCTCGCCATACAGTTCCACCTGACCGGACTCGGCGGACATCCGGTCCGCGCCCGCGCCGCCGTAGGCCCGACCGTCACCAAACACGTGAATCTCGTCGTCGCCGTCACCGCCGTAGATGAGGTCGTCGTCGCCACCATCGAAAATGACGTCATTGCCAGCCCCGCCATGAATGACGTCCTGCCCGGCATTGCCATAGATCATGTCGTCATCATCGCCGCCGGTGATATGATCATCGCCATCACCGCCATAGATCGTGTTGGCACCAGCCCCGCCGGTGATGATGTCGTTACCCCGACCGCCAAAGATGGTGTCAGCCCCGCTTTCCCCGTGAAGCACATCATTGCCCGCACCGGCCTGCAGGATGTCATCACCGTCGCCGCCATCCATAAGGACGGCATGGTCGCCGCTGATCAGCAGGTCGTTCCCCGCCCCCCCGTAGAAGGACCCGGGGCCTTCACGATCGACCAGGCGGTCGTCGCCGTCGCCGCCGCGCAGGACATCATGCCCAGCGCCGCCATAAAGGAAGTCATTGCCGCTGCCGCCGGTCAGGTCGTCGGCACCGGAACTGCCGATCAACGAAATGCCGTTCGGCCCGACAAGCGTCGCGGTGGGGTCGATCAGGGCATTCCATTGCGACACAGCAAGCCCCGTGGTGCCACGGATCAGGATGGTGCCGCCCGTGTGTGTCAGCCGGGTATCTGACCCCACGACAGTCGCGGAAAGAAACTGCCACCCGCTCATGACAAAACGGTCGACACCCGGGTCAAAGCCGATGACTTCATCGTCGCCGGCATCGAGTTCGAGAATGATCAGGTCCCGGCCTGCGCCCAGACGATACAGATCATTGCCCGCTCCCCCGGCAAGGGCGTCGCCCTCACTGGCCTCGATCACGTCATTGCCTGCGCCGCCGAACAGGAAGTCCTGGCCTGCGCCGCCACGCAGAAAGTCGTCACCGTCATTGCCGAAGATCAGGTCGTCATCGTCGCCGCCGTCGATCGTATCGGAACCGTCGCCACCATCGATTTCGTCGCGGCCGGCCCCGCCGTCTATCCGGTCGTTGCCGCTTCCGGCCTCAACCCGATCGTCGCCCCCGCCCATGGACAGGGTGCCGAACACCAGGCCGCGCGCGCCCAGAAAGAGGTCGTTCTGATCACCGAAGACGACATCGCCGTGAATCACCCCGCTGTTGCGGATCTCGTCGGCACCCTGCAGCAGATAGATATGTCCAAATATCCGGCCAGCATTTTCAATCAGATCCTGATTGGGCCCAAACCGGCTGTCAAAGTCATTTTCGCGGACCGCGATGTCAGCCGAGATTGTTCCCGTATTGACCAGGTGGGAACCAAAGACACCGCCTGACAGATAAACACCGACGCTCGCCTCGGTACCGGTCGTGGTCGCCGTGATCGATCCCGAATTGATCAACTCGGGCGCATGCCCGAACAGCAGGACTCCCCAGGCGCGTTGTCCGCCTGTCACCGAGATCGACCCGGAGTTGGTCGCAAAGGCTCCGTTGTAGAAGAGTGCGCCGTAGGCGGTCGTCGCGCCAGCCACACGAATATCGCCAGTATTATCAAAGAAGAAATTATTGGCGTGTTCACGGTCAAGGAAGTTTCCGTTCCAGGTTTCTATTCCGATGGCGATGTGCGCCGACGAAACCTGAAAGAGGCCCTGGTTGGTGAAGTCTGCGCACCAGGCACTGGCATAGAAACCGGTAGCTTTTCCCGTCAGGGAAGTGTGGGAGACCGAAAAGGTCGCACCGGCGGCATTCACGAAGGCTGCGTTCATGAAAAAAGCGCCGCGCTCGTGGTCGATGCCGCGGACCCAGTTATCGATCGAATATCGCTCGCTCGCAGAGGTTATGGTCACGGTGCCGCGATTGACGACAACCGGTCCCGCATCGTCCACCGGATGGTGGCCATAGTTGACGTATTCGTCCCGAAAAACCACACCGACCCAGTCGTCTACTACACTCAGGGTCTGCCAGACGCCGATTTCGAGCACGGTGTCGGTGACATAAATTCGACCTGGCACTGAACACTGCTCCCAACCTACGCCATTCAAGCTAGCGTTGTGGGGTGTCAGCGCAACCCAATAATGGCTGGCCGGGCGGTATGGGACCAGTCTCCCCGGTTCGAATTGGCCTCTCTCCGTCCGACAAGGCAGGTGCGGTGCAGAAACGCTGCGCGGCCTGGCCTCTCAGCCCCCCGGACAGCACCCTCGCAACAGGGGCCCAGGCCCGAAGGTGAGCTCCACCCGGGTGCCATTTTGCCAGACGGGTCAGGGAGTCGAACCGGACACGCACAACAGATCTTCCGGTCACATCCGCGCAGTTCGGCCGGAGACGGGTTACCGTACGATTGCCACCGCCCAATGTCGGTTTGACCGCGACGGCGACTGGGGCGAATGTGCGAGCATCACATTTCCGGGCGGGTGGAACGACCACGATTGCGGTCCCTCCATTGGTCTCGATGAACCCTTTCTGGGAGAAGACCTTGGATAGACGCCACTTCCTCGCTGCGTGCGGCATCGGAGCCGGTGGGCTGCTGCTGCCGGGCTTTGCCGGTCGGGCCATCGCCGCCGAACAACTCGTCGAGACCGTGGACGTTGCGGTGAAAAAGCGCCTCGCTGACGCCGGGCTGAGTGCCGCGACACAGGCGGGGGCCAGCTACTGCGATGTCCGGGTCGGCCGCTATATGCGGCAGTTCATCATGACCCGCGAAGCGAACGTCGAGAACGTCGTCAACACCGAGTCGAGCGGGACCGGTGTCCGGGTCATCGCCGACGGGGCCTGGGGTTTCGCCGCGACCAACATCCTGACAGCCGAAGCCGTCGCCGATACGGCCCGGCTGGCCACGGCGATCGCCAAGGCCAATGCCAGGAGCCAGACCAGTCCCGTTCAACTGGCCCCTGCCCCCGCCCTCGGCGAACGCAGCTGGCGGACGCCGATCCAGCGCAATGCGATGGCGGTCCCGATCGAGGAGAAGATCAGCCTGCTGATGGGGGTCAATTCGGCGGCGACCGGCGCGGGGGCCAGCTTCGTCGCCTCGCGAATGTTCCTGGTCAACGAGCAGAAATATTTCGCCAGTACCGACGGCTCCTACGTCGATCAGGACGTGCACCGCATCTGGGTGCCGTTCACGGTCACGGCGGTCGACCAGGACTCGGGCCGGTTCCGGACCCGCGACGGCCTCTCGTCGCCGATGGGGATGGGCTACGAATATCTGGACGGGCGCGCCGACGACAAGACCGTCATGCCCAACGGCGTGGTTGTCTACGGTGCCTCCTACGACATGCGCGAGGATGCGATTGCGGCGACCACCCAGGCCCGCGAGAAACTGTCTGCGGCCTCGGTCGAGCCCGGCAAATACGATCTCGTCCTCGACCCCAGCCACCTGGGCCTGACCATCCACGAATCCGTCGGCCACCCGCTCGAGCTGGATCGGGTGCTGGGCTATGAAGCCAACTACGCGGGCACCAGTTTCGCCACACTGGACAAGCGCGAGGCCGGGTTCAAATATGGCAGCGACATCGTCAACATCATCGCCGACCGGACCCAGCCCGGCAGCCTGGGTGCCGTCGCGTTTGACGACGAGGGCGTGGCCGGCAAGAGCTGGCCCCTGATCCGCGATGGCGTACTGGTCGACTATCAGGCCACCCGCGATCAGGTTCACATCCTCGGCGACTCGGCCTCGGCCGGATGTTCGTATGCCGACTCCTGGTCGACCATCCAGTTTCAGCGCATGCCCAACGTCTCGCTTCAGCCGGGCAGGACGCCGATGACGGCCGCGGACATGATCGCCAACGTCGAGAACGGCATCTACATCCTGGGTCGCGGCTCCTATTCGATCGACCAGCAGCGCTACAATGCCCAGTTCGGCGGCCAGCTGTTCTACGAGATCAAGGACGGGGCGATCACCCGGCCGCTGGGCGATGTCGCCTATCAGATCCGCACCCCCGAATTCTGGAACGCCTGCAGCGCCACCTGCGACGAGAGCGACTACCGTCTGTTCGGCTCGTTCTTCGATGGCAAGGGCCAGCCCAGTCAGGTCTCGGCCGTCAGCCACGGCTCGTCGACCACACGGTTCGACGGGATCAACGTCATCAACACGGCTCGGTCTCTGGGCTGATCAAACGGTCGTCGGTACCCGGCCGAGACGCGAGCGCTCCAGGCCCCACAGCCCGGCGCTGGCGACGAGCCAGGCGATGAACCACGGCCACGGCGACCCGGGGACCTCGGGGATCTCATGGGTCGCCTCCGCCGGGTCGGGCGCGGCCTTGCCCAACATCAGGGTCGCATCGCGATCTCGGGCCGCTCGCACCCCGGCCAGACCATCGGCCGGCTGGACGTAGAACGGCCAGACCCGTTCGTCATCGCCGGGGCCGGTCTTGCGCAGCAGGTGCCAGCCGGACGCCACCGGCCAGTACCCGGCGCAGCCTGCGGCACCCGTCCGAACTGTCGTCAACGCACCGTCCGGCCCCTCGATCCGGGCATCGCGGGACAGCCCGCACAGGGCGACCCGGTCGCCGACCCAGGCCGGACCGGCAAAGGCCGGCGCAACCCCTGCCACGGGACGCGACACGGTCGACAGCATCGTGCTCCACCAGTCGCCATAGAGATCGGTCTTGCCGGTCAGGACCAGGCCGAAGCTGTCGATGCCCGTAAACACAGCGACCCGCCCACGATCCATGGCCCGCCAGGCCGACAGGGTCGCGCCGCCCGCATCCTCCAGCAGGGGCACGGTTCCATCGCCACCCGGGGTGGCCGCCAGACGATTGATCGCGGGCAGGAAGTCATCACCCATGTCCTGCTCAGTGACCGCATCCGGAGGCGGAACACCGCGTCGCGTCCGCGCGAGGTCGGCGTCCGTCGTCACGGACAGGGCAATCGGGACCACCCCGCCACGGCCGCTGACTGTGAAACCGAGCGCCCGCCACTGGGCCAGGGCCCCGTCCTCAGGGGCACCCCCGGACCGCAGGACCAGACCCATACCGCCCTGCACCGCACGGATCACGTCGGCCCGCTGGCCGGCCAGTCCTGCCCAGCTGCGATCGTCGATGATCGCGGCATCAAAGGATCGCAAGGTCGCGGCGTTGATGGCGATCGGTGCGTCGCCGATCTGGACACCGCCGCCGGCGCTGGCCCGAACCGTCACCGCGAACCCGGCGTCGGTCGCCCATCGCCGCAGGTATTTGACCTCAGGCCCCGGCGCACCGGCCATGATCAGCAATCGGGGCGGGGCCTGGTCCTCGACCTGCACCGGCACCTCCGCTTGTTCGACCACCTGCCGCCGGGCGTCGCGGATGCGGACGACAAAGGTCGCCAGCCCGGCCGAGCGCGCTGTGCCCGACACGATGAAGTGGCCGTCGTCAGCGACCGTCTGTGTGTCCGTGACCCGCCCCGCGGGGTCGATCAGGTCGACCGTCGCGCCGGGCAGACCGGACAGCTGTCCGCCGAGCCTGAACCCGGCGAAAGGCGCGACTCTCGGGGGTGGCGAGATCGAGACCAGCCCCTTCGGAAGCGGCGGCGGGTCGAAGGTGATGGCGATCCCCTGCGCCGCGTCCCGGTCGCGGGCCGTCAATCCACCGCCGCGCACCGTGATCTGCCGAACGCCCGGATGGTGCCGCAAGGCTGTCCCCAGGTCCGGTGCCGGTTCCGACCCGGCCAGGGCCGGGGCTTCGGGCAGGGCGATCAGTGTGGTGCCCGGTGCCGGAGCCGCTGTGCGGGACGTGCCCGCTGTCGCCACCACCAGATCCACCGAGGCCGTGCGCACGCCGGGCGGAAACAGGCAGAAGAACAGCAATACCGCCCAGACCGGCTGCAACCCCGCCAGCGCGATGACGCGCCACAATGAGCCCGCCCCCTCGCGGGGCGCGTTTCTGCGCCACAGGAACAACCGCACCCACGCCGCGACGACGGCACAGGCCAGCACAACGGCCAGGATCAGCTTGGGCGTCACGGCACGCCCCCTTCCAGCGCGCCGAGATAGCGCGCGCCGGCGGGATCGGCCGGTCGGCGCCGGTCGAGGCTGGCGGGTGGTCTTTCCATCGCGGTCCACAACAGGGCACGCAGTTTCTGACGGCAGGCGTCACAGTCCGGATCGCGCTGGACCGCGTCCAGCGCCCCCGACAGCGCCAGCGCGTCCGGCAGGCGGTCGGCGTTGGAGCGTATCCATCGCTCAAGCGCGTCAAAGGCCACCGGACCGCGCACTGCCTCCGGTCCCTGACCGAGCGCGCGCCACGCCGCGGCAGCGGGGCCATCGGCGGCCTCGACCGGTGCGATCGGCAGGGTGCGACTGGCAATCCCCTCGCGCTCGCCAGTCATGCGTCGGGACGGATCGACCGGCGGCAGGTTTGATCCCACGCGCGCCAGGAAGATGCGCGTCGCCTGCTGGACCTCCTTGATGAAGTTCAGCGCGCGATTGGCATGTGGCAGGGCCAGGTCAGGACGGCCCTGTTTGAGCTGCAACTCGGACTGCCACATCGCATCGACCGCCTGCCTCAGCAGCGCGCGCGTCTCGGGATCAAGGCTGGCGGCGGGCGAATCATCGTGCGGATGCCCGAACTGGGCCAGCACATCCTCCGGCGAGCCGAACCCCGGCGACGCGGTGCGCGGGGCATGGTCATGACCGTCGTCGTCCGTATGCACCTCCGCCGCGTCGCTGGTCGGCAGCTGGGGTGGAGCCGAGTTCTCGCCCCCGAGGAATTCGCTGTAGCGACGGCGCAGGATCTCCTGGTCGCCGCCGATGCCGGTGGACCGCGACAGATAGCGATCCGCAGTCAGGCGTTGGCGCTGGGCGATCAGGGCCTCGGCGTCGATGATGATCTGGCGCTGGCTGCGGAAATAGGCCGGCAGGGTGGTGTTGACCATCCCCTCCAGGCCCGCGCCCTGGGTGCGACTGGCGGACGGCCAACGCAGGATCAGACTGGGGCCGCGCACCTCCTGCGGACCGGGTGAGCGGTTGTCGCGCACGATCAGCTGAACGACCAGATCGCCCCCCGCCGCAAAGCCCAGCGCCGCGAAATCCAGCGTCTGCGCGAAACGCCGGTCGCGCGGGTTTCCGCGACCGGTTATGCCGATCTCGCGTTCGGTGAAGGTGATGTTCTCGCCCTCCCCCATCGCCAGGGTGATACGCAGTCGGGCATTGGCGGCGACGCCATAGTCATCGGCGGCGGCAAACACCGGTGCCCAGCTGCGCTGCCCCGTCGTCACCATCGTCAGACTTTCAGCCGGAGAGACGACCCGGATCACCGGCGGCGCATCGGCAATGGCGTCGATGCGATGCAACGGCGCGACCGGTCCCCGCCCCGGTGCCGGATCGACCCGGTAGAGGAATGAGCTGTCCAGCACGCGGCTCGCGATCCAGTCGTCACCCGAGCGCCGCAATGCCAGCTTCCCCCCCGCCAGCGTCACGATGGCCGGGACCGCCGCCTCCGGATCGAAGCGCAGGGTCCACTCCAGCCGCGATCCCCGGGGGGCCCGCGCATCCAGCTGACGTTCGTCCCGCATCGGCAGGCCGGTATAGCCGGGCGGAAAGATGCGCAGGTTCTGAGCGACCAGCCGCGGCACGCCGGCCACCACCGGCGTCCGCTCGACACTGGGAGCCAGGACGACGGGGCGATCCCCGGCGCGCGGCCAGGCGACGGCCCCGCCGATCACCAGACTCGCGACAACCCAGGCCGCGAGGATCGGACGACGCGACCAGTCCGACCTCAGGGCGTCGGGCCGACCCGCCTCCAGCCGGCTGAACAGTCGCGCCTGCTGCAGCCTCTGCAGGTCGCCCAGCGTTTGCGTATCCGCGAACAGCAGCTCGGCGCTGTCCTCCATGTCCGGACGGGTCCCGTCCAGCTTTTGCACCAGCCAATGCCGGTCGAACCGCGCCGCCCGCCGATAACCGACAAACAGGGCCAGCGCGACACCGACCACCAGTACCGCAACCCCGACAACCGTCCCACCGCCTCGCCAGGCCAGCGCCGTCAGCGCCAGCAGGATCGGCACGTATACAAGGGCGTCGTTCAGCAGCGCCCGCCGCCGCGCCGGTCCTGTCCAGGTCAGCAGCAGGGTGCCGGCCGTCATGGGCTGATCCCCCGGTTACGCCGCGTCGCCAGCCACCGCTCGCCCAGCAGCACCAGCCCGATCAGCACCGCCAGCCAGGGGCGAAGGTCACGGGGGGCGGGCTCGAAATGCCGCGCGCCAGTCGTGGGGGCATGGTCTGCGGCGCTCACGCGGGTCGGCCTTGTCGTCGACGGCACCAGCACCGCGCGCAGCCGGACCGGGAAATCGGCCTCGAGCAATTCCGGCATCTCGGCCGGTGCCAGGCGCCGGGTGAAATGCAGCAGACGCCCGCTCCCCATTCGCGCGGCCTCGACCAGCGGACGGTCCAGACCATCGCGCCAGACCACGACCCGGTCGACATCGTCCGGAAACAGGGCCTTCGAACCGATCAGGGCCGTCCCGCCGCTCTCGACCCAGCGCAACAACGCCGGCGGCAGCGTGCCGGTGCCGAGCCAGATCAGGCGGCGCGTCACCGGCGGCAGGGCCGCGTCGATACCGTCGATTTCCAGATCCGCGTCGCGACCGACCGGCTGCCAGGCCAGCGCGGCGGCCCGCAGGTAACGTAACCCGCCCGCGTGATCCGCATCGTTCCGGATCGACAGGGCCGGAACCGGACGCGGCTCTGCCCTTTCGACAGGCGCAGCCCCGGCGACGATGCGCCACTCCACCCGGCGCGACAGACGGGGTCGCTCGGCGTCTGCCCCGTCCATCACCTCGGGCACCACGACGACCAGCGGCGTGTCGGCGGGAAGATCGGCATCGAGCTGGCGCAGCAGGCTGGTGAGTGGCCCCACGGCTACGGGTCCGTCGTCGCTCAGCGCCGGAAAGCCGGGGGCCAGCCAGTGCGTTCGGGAATAGTCAGCGACCGCCGTGTCCGAGACCACGCCGGCCCGGGACACATCGACTCCCGGCGCGACGGCGACATAGGGCGCTGTCCCTCCGGCCCCGAACAGCACGGGAGCCGCCAGCCACAGCGCCAACAGGATCAGCAGAAGCATACGGGCGGCCAGCAACAGCCGCTCGTCGAACTGCAGGCGCGACTTCGGACGTGGCTTCTGTCGCAGCCAGCGCAACGCCGCGAACTCGATCGGTCGTTCCTCGGTTCGCCGGGCGATATGAATCACCAGCGGTATGAGAATCGCCGCGAGCGCCGCCAACGCCCCGGGCAGCAGCAACCCGGGCATCATGCGTATTCCGCCGCGCCATGGGCCCCGAACAGCCGTCGCAGCGGCCGGTCGATCGGCTGGTCCAGAACGTGTTCGGTATGGCGTACTCCGGCCCGGTCCAGTCGGCCATGCAGCGCTGCCCGCGCCTCGGCAAAGCGGCGCAGGAACTCCACACGAAGAGCGGGACCGTCACCGATCAACTCCTCACCGGTCTCCGGGTCACGGAAGCGATGACCGCCGCGGAATGAAAAATCCCGTTCGCCCAGGGTCAGCATCTCGATCGCCAGCACCTCGCGCCCGGCAGCAGCCAGCGTCTCCATGAATTCCACAACACCGGGATCGAAGCAGTCACTGAGCACGACGACCAGATCGCGCGCCCCGATCCGCTCCCAGATCGGGGACAACTGGTCCTCCCGGGCGAAGCCGCCCCCCCCGCGCAGCGGCTGAAGTTCGAGCAGCAGCCGGTCGCGTTGGCGGGTACCGGCCGCCGGTGCCAGCAGTTTCAGGCCCTGATCGCTGAGCGCGGCCCAGCCGAACCGGTCGCCCTGGCTCAAGGCCAGTTCGGCCATGCCCTGGGTCAGGGCCTTGGCCGCATCCAGCCGCGACCAGTCCGGTCGGCCGCTGTCCGTCTGAGCCATCGAGGCACTGGTATCCATCAGGATCCACACCGCAACCGGGCTTTCCCGCTCGGCCTCGCGCACGAAGAATTTGTCCGAACGGGCGTAGAGCTTCCAGTCGATCTGACGCGGTTCGTCGCCGCGTTCGTAGGCGCGGTACTGGGCGAATTCGAGCCCGGCACCGCGACTGTGGCTCTGATGCAGGCCGATGCCCTGCCCTCCGACCGCCCGACGCGTGACGAGGCGCAGGCCCTTCAGCCGGCTTCGTACGTCAGGGGGCAGGAAGTCGATCATGGGTTGGACGAACCGGCTCAGGCGTCGGGCATCGGTGTGGCACGCACCAGCGCCGCGATGATGTCGTCGGCGCTGCGCCCTTCGGCTTCCGCGGCGAACGACAGCAGCAGCCGGTGGCGCATGACCGGCCCCGCCAAAGCCACGACGTCCTCCCGGGTAGCGGCGAGCCGACCCTGCAGCAGCGCGCGGGCCTTGGCCGCCAGAACCAGCGACTGACCGGCGCGCGGACCCGCGCCCCATTTCACGTATTTCCGGATATCCTCGATCGCGCCGTCACCCGGACGGCTGGCCCGCACCAGGGTGGTCACCCAGCGCAGCAGCGCCTCGCTGAAATGGACCTCCCGCACCCGCGCCTGAAGCGCCAGAACTTCCTCGCCCTGCATGACCTGGGGCACGACCCCGGACCGGGCCCCCGTAGTCTGGGCGATGATGTCGTGCTCTTCCTGGGCGGTGGGGTAGTCGACGCGGATGTGCAGCAGGAACCGGTCCAGCTGGGCCTCCGGCAGCGGATAGGTACCCGCCTGCTCCAGCGGGTTCTGCGTCGCCAGCACGAAGAAGGGCGACGGCAATTCATGGGTCACGCCGCCATAGCTGACCGTGCGTTCCTGCATGGCTTCCAGCAGGGCCGCCTGGGTCTTGGGCGGCGTGCGGTTCAGCTCGTCGGCCAGCAGCAGGTTGGTGAACACGGGTCCGGGCTGAAAGCGGAAATGCCGACGGCCGGTGCCGTGATCCTCTTCCAGCAATTCGGTCCCGAGGATGTCGCTGGGCATCAGGTCCGGCGTGAACTGCACGCGCCGGAACTCCAGCTTCAGCGCCTCGCCGAGCGAGCGCACCAGCAGGGTCTTGCCCAGCCCCGGCACGCCTTCCAGCAGGCAATGCCCGCCGGCCAGCAGGCCGATCAACAACTGTTCGACCACCGCCTCCTGCCCGACGATCGCCTGACCGATGGCGGCGCGCAGGTCGCCCAGACGCGCGATCTGCGCCTGGATATCGGCTTCGGAGACGGCTTTGGTCATGGGATTTCCCAGGGCGGGGTAAGAACAGAGATGGCGGGCGGCAGGTTTACGACGACAGGGCGTACATCACGATGTTGACCCCGAACCGCGTATTGTCCACGGCCAGAAAGCGCTTGTTTCGCCAGTCATAATCCCACTCGCAGCCATAGTCCTTGTTACTGTACAGCACGCCCAGCCGGCCGTTGATCTCGATGCCCTTCAGATAGTCGTGCACCAGATCGTCGCCCCAGCCGTTAAGCTCCATCCCGGTGTTGGGTGGCCCGTCGAAGCGGAAGAAGCTGCGGTAGAGCGGATGGTCATCCGGCAGGGTCTTGAGTGCCGATGGCCCGAAGATGGCCCGCATCTGGGCCTCGAACGATCGGGCGAACAATCCGTCGATATCGTGATTGCAGTCGTCGACGAACACGAAGCCGCCGTTGCGGACATAGCGTTCGAAATTGCGCCGCTCGGCCGCTGAAAACTCGACCAGTTTGTGCCCCGCCAGATAGCAGAACGGCGCGGTCAGCATCCGGGGGTCCGACAGGGCGATCACCCGCTCGGCCGGATCGACGCGCAGCGTCGTATAGTCGATCAGCGACGTGATCAGGTTCGACGGCATGCGCTGGTCGACATCCCAGTCGCCCGAGTCATAGCGCAGCCGGGTGAACCAGAAGTCGTAGCCGGCGGACGCCAGGACCCGGGACGGTCCCGCCAGCGCCAGGCCGGCCAAACCGCCCGCACCCAGCCGAAGAAACTGCGATCGGTTCATATAACCGGCCGGGCAGCCACCGTCAGACGGCGTCCGACAGCGAGGTGAAGGTGAAGTCGCGGATCTTCATGGCCGGCAGCACCATGACGTAACCGCCCTCGTCGCTCTGCACCCGCACGGACCGACCCAGCTCATCGACGTTGTTGAGCATGATCACCGGCGACTCGTTGAAGCGGAAATTCTTGACCGGATGTTTGATCTGGCCGTTCTCGATATAGAAGGTCCCGTCACGGGTCAGGCCGGTCAGCAGGACCGTTTGCGGATCCACCATGCGGATATACCAGGTCCGGGTGACCAGAATTCCGCGCTCGGTGGACCGGATCAAATCAGCCGTCGACTTGTCGCCGCCCGTCATGATCAAGTTGCCGGAACCTGCAAGCGGGGGCTTGCCCTGCTTCTGGGCCCAATAGCGGGAATACTCGAGGTTCACGACCCGACCATTCTCGACTATCGGCCGTGCCGTGCGTGGCAGACCGTCTTCATCCCACGGATAGACCGCTGCGTTGGCATAGCCGGGATCCGTATGAAGGCTGACTTCCGGTCCGAACATCTGCTCGCCGACCCGGTTGCCGCCGCCCGGCTTTGACAGGAAGCTGCGGCCCTCGTCAGCGGACCGGGCGTCAAAGAAATTCATCATGAACCCGACCAGACCGGCGACCGCCGCAGGCTCCAGGATCACCGTATATTTGCCGGGCTCCAGCGCCAGCGCCTCAGCCGAGGCACTGGCCTTGCGCATGGCGATGCGCACGTCAGCGTCGGCGTCGAACGTGGCGACGTCCTGCACATTGTGGCCGACCCAGCCCGAACCGCGACCGTCTTCGGTCCGGACCGTGCAGGTGTAGTCGGCACTGGTCGCGGTCTGATAGCCGAAATTGCCGTTGCTGTTCATGAACGAGACGAACCCGGTCACGTCCTCCAGATAGCCGGCGGCAATCAGGTTGGCCGCCTTGCAGGGGTCGATCGAGTTGGTCGCCACCGCTGCGCGATCTTCCGGCGAGATCGCCGCCGTTGCGGCGCTGTAGGTCGCAGTCGTCGTATAGGTCTGGGCCTCGACAGCCGGCATGAACTCAGGGTTCTCGGGTGCCAGCCGGGCCAGTTCCTCAGCCCGACGCACCACCCGCTCCAGGGAGGCGTCATCGAACTGGTTGATCGTGGCCGTGCCCATGCGCTTGCCGAACGCTACCTGCACCGACAGGTTGATATCGTCGACGATGCCGCTGGTGGACACATTATTCAGCGCAAAGCGGATATTGCCCTGCGTCGATCCGTTCAGTTGCGCGGTGCACTCGTCGGCAGTGGAGAACGCCACCACCTTGCTGAGAATGGCACGGGCCTGCGCTTCAGGAAGAATGCTCATGGTTCAGTCTCCTTGCACGATCAGCCGAGCGAACGAGCGGTGTTGATGACATTGATGCCGTCGAAGCGCGCGGTGCTGGACCCGTGCGATACGGCGGATACCTGGGACGGCTGACCCTTGCCGTCGAAGAACGATCCACCCAGTCGGTAGTCGCGTTCATCGCAGACCGCCGAACAGGCGTTCCAGAACTCCGGCGTGCGGATCTGGTAAGCCACATCCTCGATCTGGTGGGTGATCGCCCCGTTCTTGATCTCGTAGAACAGCTGGCCGCCGAACTGGGCATTGTAGCGCTGCTGGTCGATCGAGAACGACCCGTCGCCCACGATGTAGATGCCGTCCTCAACGTTGGCGATCATGTCGGCGACGCTGAGCGGGGCTTTACCGGCCTCGAGGGAGACATTGGCCATGCGCTGGAACTGGACGCTGGACCAGCTGTCCGCATAACAGCACCCGTCAGAAGCCGTCTTGCCCTCAAGGTGCGCCTGGTCGCGGATCGCCTGATAGCCGACCAGCTTGCCGTCACGCACCAGATCCCATGCCTTGGTGCCCACGCCTTCGTCATCATAGGCGACCGCGCCCAGGCTGCCGGGCTGCACCTTGTCGGCGACCAGATTGACCTTGTCGCTGCCGTACTGGAAGCCGTCCCTCATCTTGTCCATGGTCGCGAAACTGGTGCCCGCATAGTTGGCCTCGTAGCCCAGAACACGATCCAGCTCGAGCGGGTGGCCGACGGATTCATGGATCGTCAGCCAGGTGTGCGACGGGTCCAGAACCAGATCGTATTTGTTCGGCTCGACCGATGGTGCCGACAGCTTGGCTCGCGCCTGTTCGGCGGCGGCCATCGCGTCCTCCTTCATGTCATAGGAGTTGCCGTATACGACCACACCGTTGGGCAGGATCGTCTTGCCGGAATTCGCCCCGTCCAGATATTCGAACCCGAGGCCCATCGGCGAGGACAGACCTTCACGATTACGGAATTTGCCGGTCGCCTGATCCACCACGGTTACGTTCAGCGGGGCCCAGATGCGATGCACATCCTGGTCAATGTAGGACCCGTCGGTACTGGCGAAATATTTCTGCTCGTTGACGACGAACAGCATCGACTGGACGAAGCTGGCCCCCGCGCCGGTCGCGGCCGCGTTGACGCCCATCAGAAGCTCGACCTTCTCCCCGATCGGCACTTCCATCGCGTTCTTCACGATCGGGGTCCGCCAGCTCACCTCGCCGACGCCTGTCACCGGCGCCAACTGGACGGGTGCGGTCAACGCCTTGGCATTGGCCTTGGCGATGATAACGGCCTGGCGCGCGGCCTCGGCCACGGCGTCGTTGGTCATCGCATTGGTTGCGGCAAAGCCCCAGGCCCCGTCGGCGATCACACGGATGCCGACGCCGGTCGACTCCGTGTTGACGATGTTCTGGACACTGGCTTCGCGCGTGATGACGAATTGCCGCAGATAACGGCCGACCCGGACGTCGCAATAGGTGGCGCCAACCTGGGTCGCAGCGGTCATCGCCGCATCGGCGAGGGCCTTCTTGATCCGGACATCGAGCGTGGACACGAGGTCTTCAGCGGCAATCGCCTTGCCGGCGAACATGGAGGGCAGAACAAGCCCCCCCACACCCAGGGCGCCGAGAGACAGGAAGTTACGTCTGTGCACGCTCGCCTCCATCTGCGGTATCCGCAGGGCAGGTTTGAAAGGATTGGATGGACTGCCCGACTCCCTTCGTGAACCCGGACAGATCATCATTGCCGCGCTCGCGCCTGACGTCAAACGCCGATCAGGCCTGCGGAAGGTCTGTAAGGGTCCTGTCAGCCCAAACTTTCGTCGCCCGGTAAGACGGTCCGAGCCAGCCTCCGGGCATGGCGACATCGACCCGAAGGTGATCATCACAGACGGCCTGCGCTCCTGTCGGGCCGCCATGAATGATCTCGGCAATGCGTGGAAGCAGCAGATCGGGCGTTGGGGCAACAACCGGTGTGAGACCTCACATCTGCCATTCCGACGACGAGAACGGGCCATGCTTCGCTTCAGGCAGTTGAGGACATTACAGAAGTACAGCTCCGTCCACGCCGCCCTTCACAATCACTTCAACCGGGACCGTCACCGCATCAGCAGAGAGACCTACAAGGCCCAACGCTCAGCCGCCCTGGCCGAGTGGAAGACGCTCCCCGCATAAGCTCTGCGCGCCCTGCCCTGCCTGCGCCCGGCGGAGACAAGGTGTCACCCGACGGCCTCCATCGCCACCAGCCTCCCCGTAGTGCATTGATTTTTCGATTTTTTAACTCGCGCTCGTTGGTCGGGGCCCATAACGGTCCCCACCTTGCGCTATATTAGATCCCGAGATTCAGGGCCGCCCGGTGGAGCATGGGCCGCTGTCTTCCGCCGACATCGCCTGCGCGAAAAATCTGAACTAGCGAACGCCTTGCACACCACAGCCGGTGCCCGGATTGATCGGTCTGGGGCTTGAGCCCTCCCCCCTCCTGGGCCCTGTGCACAATCGTAAACTCAGACGCCGCCGCTGCTTCATCACCCACGCTCCATCTCCGAAGAAAAGCCAGCGTGTTGCGTTCACCGGTTGAGCTCACCCCCATAGCAGCCCTTCCATAAGGCGGCCCGCCCCCGCCTCCGTGTGCGGAGGCGGGGGACGGGGAAGGCCTCAGCCTACCATTGGACGCTCATGCGGGCACCGATCTGGTTGTC
>NZ_JAQSDK010000001.1 GCF_029945885.1 Brevundimonas sp. | reverse complement strand
GTGCCCGGCACGGTCGACGCCTGGTGGAGCGCGCACCAGCGCTACGGCAAGCTGCCGTGGAAGGACGTGCTGCTGCCCGTCGCCGAGCTGTGCGAGGAAGGGGTGCCCATGCCCCAGCTGATCGCCTGGTATCTGGAACGCAATATGGCGGGCTTTGACGCCTCGTCAGCGCTGATCGAGGAGAACGACAACCGCAAGAAGGTCTATGCCGCGATCGGCCGGACCCCGGCGGTCGGCGAGGTGTTCGCCAATCCGTATCTGGGGCGCACCCTGCGGCTGATCGCCGAGGGCGGGCGCGACGCCTTCTATGACGGGGTCATCGCCGACCATATCGAACGCTATTTCCGCCGCATCGGCGGCTGGATGACCCGGGCCGACATGGCCGCCCACCACACCGAATGGGTCGAGCCGATCCGCACCAACTACCGGGGTGTCGACGTCTATGGCCTGGGTCCCAATACCCAGGGCCTGTCGACCAACCAGATCCTGAACGTCTGCGAACAGTTCGACCTGAAGGGGATGGGGTTCCAGTCGGCCGCCTCGATCCACCATCAGGCCGAGGCCAAGCGGCTGGCCTTCGAGGACCGGGCCCGATGGTTCGCCGATGCCCGCTTCAGCGCGACGCCGGTCGACTGGCTGAACTCCAAGGCCTATGCCGCCGAACGGGCCCGGCTGATCCGGCCCGACCGGGTCATGGACCGGGTCTTCCCCGGCGATGCGCCGACCCAGGGCGACACCACCTATTTCAGCGTCGCCGACAGCGACGGCATGATGGTCAGCTGGATCCAGTCCAACTATCGCGGCATGGGCTCGGGTCTGGTCGCCGACGACGGTCAGGGCAATCCGCTCGGCTTCATGTTCCAGGACCGGGGCGAGCTGTTCGCCCTGACCGACGGCCATCCCAATATCTATGCGCCGGGCAAGCGGCCGTTCCACACCATCATCCCCGGGTTCGCCTGCAAGGGGGGCGAGCCGTGGATGGCCTTTGGCGTCATGGGCGGCGGCATGCAGCCCCAGGGCCAGGCCCAGATCATCATCAACATGGTCGACTATGGCCTCGATCCGCAGGAGGCCGGCGACAGCCCGCGCTGGCAGCATGAAGGCTCGTCCGAACCGACGGGCCAGCCGGCCGAGGGCGTCGGGACCCTGTTCCTTGAAACCGGTGTTCCCGCCGCGTCAAAGGCGCAACTCGAGGCCATGGGCTGGGTTCTGGGCGGCCCCAACGGCGGCTTCGGCGGCTACCAGAACGTGGTGCGTCAGGTGAACGCCAGCGGCCCCTGGACCTATGGCGCGGCGACCGAGATGCGCAAGGACGGGATCGCGCTGGCGTACTGAGCGGGGGGGACGACGGTCGACCTGGCCGGCCGCCGGACCTTCCCGGGCCACGGTTTCGAGACGACTTCGGGGCTGCACAAGGTCGTTCCGGCCACGGCCGTCAGCCGGTGGCCGGTCAGGGCCTGATGCGTTCCGGTGGAGTCCGGTCGGCCAATGCCCGGGCGATCAGCTGGTCGCCGGTCGCCGCCGGGGAGGCGAAGGCCTGCTCCGGCCAGTCCGGCATCAACCGGTCCAGCGCGAGCATCAGACCCAGTCCTTCGTCCTGGCTCCAGTGGCCGCCGCCGCCGCGCACGAAGGCTGTGGCGGCGTCCGGCAGCAGGCCGCCGCCCTGCGGGTCGGTCAGCCACATCCAGGCGGCCCAATTGCCGGTCCCCTCCAGCGTCAGGAAGACATCATCGGCCTCGCCATACAGGGCGTCGCCGCCGGTGAACCAGCGGGCGCGACGCTCCGCCATCTGTCGGAAGGCCGCGGCCAGGGCAGTACGCACGTCGCTCACGTCCGCGATCGACGCCGCCCTGTAGAACAGGTCCCGTTCGACCTCATAGGCGGGCCGATAGCCGGGTCGGTCACCAAAGCGGTCCTGGACCACATCGTCGTCGCTGTCTTCGGGCAGGCCACGCGCCAGAAGATCGTCGACCCGCGCGCCCAGACCGGCGGCCTGCTGGGTATGGGCGAACTCATGCATAAACACGACCATCGACAGGCGGTCGCCGTCGCGCGGTTCGGTGCGATCTGCCCGCCACAGCGACGGCAGGGCCATGATGAAGAACATCCCGCCGTCCGACGTCGGCGACGCGAAGGCCAGTCTCTGCGCTGGAACCGTCGCCCCGTCCGGAAGACTGATGCGGCCGTCATGCGGTGCGCCGAGGGCGCTGTAGCGCCGTGATCCCGCCTGGATGTCACCGTCCGGATCGGGTGTCAGCGTGTAGGCGCAGCGGGCATCAAACAGCGTGATGACCGGGGTGACGGGTCGGGAAATCCTCAGTCGCCGGTGATCAAGCGTGTCCCACGCCGAAAGTGCCTGCTCAGTCCAGGTCCGGGGCTCGCCGACGAAACGGCAGGGCGACGCGGCGGCGGGCGAAGCGGCTGTCAGGGCGGCGGAGAGGAGCAGGGCGGCGATCATGAAATCGCATTGGCGGACTCCCCCATGAACCTCAAGTGAACTTCTGTTCAGGAGAGCGCGGGGTCGGCGGCAGGGCCGTCAGCCGCGATCTCTGCCGGCTCCAGCTCATAGACGGTCGAGCAGTATTCGCAGGTGACGCGGATCTTGCCGTCATCCTCGATCATGTCGGCCAGTTCGGTCGGGTCGAAGGAGGCCAGGACCGAACCGATACGGTCCATCGAACAGCGACAGACGGCCTTCAGCGGGCGGGCGTCCTCGAGCCGGACGCCGTCCTCGTGGAACAGGCGGAACAGCAGGATTTCAGGCGTGACCGTGGGGTCGAGGAGTTCGTCGTCGGCCAGGGTCTGGAACAGGGCCCGGGAGCGGTCCCAGACCTCCTCGGTCGAGCCGCGGGCGTCGTCGGCGGCGATGATCTGGATCATGGCCCCGCCCGCGCGCCAGTGGGTTCCGGTGGCGTCGGTGACGGCACCGACGGCGAGCTTGACCCGGGTCGGAACCTGTTCGGACTGCTGGAAATAGTGTTCGGCGCACAGCGACAGGCTTTCGCCCTCGATCGGGGTGATGCCCTGGGTGCGTTCGAAATCGGGGCCGCGATCCAGAGTCATCACGAACAGGCCCTTGCCCAGCAGGGCCTGGGCCCCCGGGCGGGAGAAGCCGGTCGAGGCGGCGGCGACCGCGTCCGGATCAAAGCGGCAGAAGCCGCGCATGGTGCCGTCGGTGTCATAGTCGGCGACGACGAAACGCACCGGACCGTCGCCCTGGGCCTGGACGATCAGCCGGCCCTCGAATTTCAGGCTGGAACCGACGAGGGCGGCCAGGGCGCAGGCCTCGCCCAACAGGGCCGCGACGGGCTCCGGATAGATATGGGCGGACAGGATGGTGTCGACGGTCTCGCCCAGGCGCACCAGCCGACCACGCACCGGCCAGCCTTCGATCTGGAAGGCGGCGGCGATGTCGTCGACTGGAGTCGAATCGGGCGCGTGATCGGTCACGGAGGGTCCTCGCAGGCGGCGTGGGGGAAGCGATGCAAGATAGGCACCCGTCTCGCCGATAGTAAGGGGGACATGATACGGTGGAGGGCCGCCGGGGTCGTCCCGCTCCGGCCGAACCCGTCGAGGCCAGATCATGTCCGCGAAGCCGACCCTCAAGCCGCTTGATCAGCAGGCCGTGGTGATCACCGGAGCCACATCCGGCCTGGGTCTGGCCACGGCGCGCCGGGCGGCGAAGGCGGGAGCCTGTGTGTTTCTGGTTGCGCGCAGCGAGGCGGATCTGAAGGCCCTGTGCGAGTCGCTGCAGGCCGAGGGCGCGCGATGTGCCTATGCCGTGGCGGATGTGGCGGATTTCGACGCCCTGTCGGCGGCGGCCGACAAATGCCGGCGGCTGTTCGGCGGGTTCGACACCTGGGTCAACAATGCCGGGGTGTCGATCTTCGGCCCGATCCGCGAGACGACTCTCGAGGATCAGCGGCGCCTGTTCGAGACCAACTACTGGGGCGTGGTCAACGGTTCGATGGTGGCGGCGGACCATCTTCGGACCCGACCGGGCGGCGGGGTCATCATCAATGTCGGGTCGATCCTGTCCGATGCGCCGATGCCGGTCCAGGGCGTCTATTCGGCGTCAAAACATGCGGTGAAGGGGTTCACCAACGCCTTCCGGATGGAGCTGATGCGCGAGCAGACCCCGGTGATCGTCAGCCTGGTCAAGCCGGCCGCGATCGACACCCCCTATTCGCGCCACGCCCGGAACCTGACCGGACAGGCGGTCCACAATCCCCAGCCGGTCTATGCGACCCATGTCGTGGCCGACACCATCCTGTACTGCGCCACCCATCCGGTTCGCGAGATCACCGTCGGTGGGGGCGGGCGACTCATAGCCGCGTTCTACTCGGCCGTGCCGGGTCTGGCGGAACCTCTGTTCGCCCGGTTCGCTCCCAGTCTCATGCGGGACCGCGGTTCCGCCTATCAGCCGTATGAGGACGGGCTCCATGAGTCCGCCGATGACGGCCTCGAGGAAAAGGTTCACTATCCAATGGTTCGACAATTCAGTGTCCTGGCCGAAGTCCGCAAACATCCCGGCATCACGACGGCCGTCGTGGCGGTGCTGGCAGGGGTCGGACTCGCCACCCTGCTGCTGAACCAGCGCTCGGGACCGACCCGGTTCGAGACCCTGCGCGGCCGGATCGATCCGCGCGGCTGGCTCGACACCGGCGCGCTGCGGGATCAGTTCGATGACCTTGCCCGCAACATCCGGCAGGGTCTCGACGAGGCGGGCGAACGCGCCGGCGATCTGGGTGAGGATACCCGGGACAAGGCCGGCCGCTGGTATCGCGACGCACAACGCAGCTCGCGCAAATCACTCAAGCGAACCGGCAAGACGGCGCGGCGCTATGCCGACAAGGCGGGCGGCTACGCCCGCAGCCATGCCCGGGAGGGCGGGGCCCTGCTGGCCATCGCCACGATCGCCGCCGCCATCGGGGCCGTGGCGCTGGAATCCCGCCGCGCCAACGCCCCGACACGCAGTTCGACCCGCTACTGACCGCATAGGCCATTGCTGCAAGTGCGAAGGTGAGTCAGGTTGGGGCATGACCCACCGTCCGACCTTCGTGTTTGATTTCGACTCAACGCTTGTCGCGTTTGAGTCCCTTGATGAGCTGGCCGATCTGGCGCTCGACGGCAGCGCGGAGAGTGACCGGATCCGCGCCGATATTGCCCGGCTGACCAACCTGGCCATGACCGGGGAGATCGCCTTTGGCGAGGCCCTGCGACAACGGCTGGCCCTGCTGCCGCTAACCGCGACGCATGTCGCGGCCCTGGCCGAACGGTCGATTGATGCGATGACCCCGTCGATCGCCCGCAACCGCGACTTCTTCCGCAGCCATGCGGGCCGTATCGTCATCGTCTCCGGCGGTTTCCGCGAGATCATCGCCCCGGTGGCCGAGGCGCTCGGCGTGCCGGCAGATCGGGTTCTTGCCAATGACCTCGTCTATGATGCCGAGGGCCGGATGACGGGGGTCGACGACGCCAATCCGCTGGCCGGGGCCGGCGGCAAGGTGGAGGCCCTGACGGGGCTGGGCCTGACCGGGCCGGTGGTGATGGTCGGGGACGGCTGGACCGATTTCGAGGTTCGTCAGGGCGGGGTGGCCGACCGATTCTATGCCTTTACGGAAATTGTGCGGCGCGAGACCGTGGTCGCCGCCGCCGACGGCGAGGCCGGCTCGCTGGACGAGGTTCTGCACGCCGAGGGCATCGCCGGGCGCTGGTCCTATCCGCGCAACCGGATCCGCATGCTGCTGCTGGAGAATATCCACCCGGCAGCGGTCGAGCGTCTGGAAGAGGCCGGCTATTCGGTCGAGAGCCTGAAGGGGGCGCTGGACGAGGACACGCTGATCGCGCGACTGAAGGGGGTCCATGTTCTGGGCGTCCGCTCCAAGACCCAGGTCAGCGCCCGGGTGCTGGAGGCGGCGGATCGGCTGATGGCGGTGGCGGCCTTCTGCATCGGCACCAACCAGATCGATCTGGATGCCGCCGCTGACCATGGCGTGGCCGTGTTCAATGCGCCCTATTCGAATACGCGCTCGGTGGTGGAACTGGCCGTCGGCCTGATGATCGTGCTGATGCGGGACGTGGCTGACAAGAACGCGGCCATGCACCGGGGCGAATGGAACAAGTCGGCGACCGGCTCGCGCGAACTGCGCGGCAAGACCCTGGGCATCGTCGGCTACGGGGCCATCGGCTCGCAGTTGTCGGTGCTGGCCGAGGGGCTGGGCATGCGGGTCGTGTTCCACGACCTGACCGAGCGTCTGGCCCTGGGCAATGCGCGACGGATGCGGTCGCTGGGGGCTTTGCTGGCCGAGAGCGACGTGGTCAGCCTTCACGTCGATGGCCGGGCCGAGAATGCGGCCCTGATGGGGGCGGCCGAACTGGGCCGGATGAAGCCGGGGGCCCTGCTGCTGAACCTGTCACGGGGTCATGTGCTGGACGTCGGGGCCCTGGCCCAGGCGCTGGGATCGGGACGAATCGGCGGGGCGGCGGTCGATGTCTTCCCGGAGGAGCCCGCGACCAATGCCGAACCTTTCGACAGTCCGCTCAGAGGATTGTCGAATGTGATCCTGACGCCACACGTGGGCGGATCGACCGAGGAAGCCCAGGAGGCGATTGCCGAATTCGCGGCCGACCGGCTGCTGGGATACCTCAATCGTGGCGACACGACCTTCTGCGTCAACCTGCCCAATGTTCAGTTGTCGGAGGTGACCGGCGCGCACCGGATTCTCCATATACACCGGAACCAGCCGGGGGTTCTGGCCGACCTCAACAGGGCGCTGGCCGGTGCGGGGCTCAACATTCTCGGGCAACATCTGAAGACCGATGAGCGGACCGGCTATGTGATCACCGACGTCGATCGTGACTATGAGCCCCGTGCTCTTGAGGCGGTCAAAGAGGTCGTCGGAACGCTGAAGTTCCGCATGTTGCACTAGAAGCTTCCGTCGCGGCATCTTGCGCGAGGCTGAAAGCAGCGCAGAGTGGGCTCCAACGACCGCGTATCGACGGTTGAGGGAGGTTTTCTGATGTCTCGTTTCCTGAGTAGCGCTGCGCTCGCAGCTCTTACGGTCGCGGCCGCCTGTGCGGTGGCCGGTGCCGCCAGTGCCCAGAGCTATGGCCGACTGGTCGTGTTTGGCGACAGCCTGAGCGACAACGGCAACCTGTATGCCGCCACCGGCAATACGACGCCGACCTCGCCCCCCTATTACCTGGGTCGATTTTCGAACGGGCCGGTCTTCACCGAACTGCTGGGCTTCAACGCCGGCCGGTCGGCCCTCGGTGCCCCGGTGACCGGCAGCATCAACTATGCCTACGGCGGCGCACGTTCGGACAGTTCGGCCTTCCCGCCGGGGATGCGCAACCAGCTGCTGGCCTATACGGGCGGCGGCGGCACCTTCGGGTCCAATGATCTGGTCAGCATCCTGGGCGGGGCCAACAACCTGCTGCAGGGCGTTCCTGTCGCAGCGGTCGCCGTCAATCCGACCGGTACCCTGGGCGCGATGGCGATCAGCGCGGCGACCGACATCACCTTCATCACCAACAGTGTGGCCGCGGCCGGCGCGGGGACCATCCTGGTCTCCAATCTGCCCCGGCTGAGCGTGACGCCGCAGTTCAACCAGGGACCCGGCCTGCCGGCGGCGGCGCTGGCCGACTACGGCGCATCGACGTTCAACGGGGCGCTTCTGACCGGTCTGATGACCACGGCCGCGGCCAATCCGAACACCAACATCATCATGATGGACCTGTTCAAGGTCGGCAGTGTGATCACCGCCGATCCGGGAGCCTTCGGCCTGACCAATGTGCAGGACACCTGCTTCAACGGGTTGACGGTCTGCGCCTCGCCGGATTCGTATTTCTACTGGGATACGGTGCACCCGACGGCGGCAGGGCATCGTCTGCTGGCGGCCCTGTCGAACGACTATCTCTATTATGGCGACATCGGTGCCCAGTCGACGGTGCAGGGCGAGACCGCCTTCCGCCAGCGCGAGGACATGCTGGACCTGTCGAGCGAGGCCGTCTCGGGTCACGCGCCCTGGGAGGCCGGGACCCGGCTGATGTTCGGGGTTCTGACCGACAGCGTGAAGACCGACGCCCGCGGCTCCGTCGCCGAGACCGATGCTGACGGCTGGGGCGGACGCGTGGCCATCGATCATGTGTCCAGCGCGAACTGGCGCGTCGGCCTGGCCGGATCGTTCCGCACCACGGACGTCAAGGCCGGGGCGATGTCCTTCGACCAGCGCAGCTACGGCTTTGATGCCTATGCCGGCTGGCGGTCGGGCAATATGTTCGCCAACGCCAGCGCCGGCGCGGCGATCGAGAAGTTCGACAATATCGAGCGGCTCACCTCACTGGCGCCGATCGTCCATACGGGCGAGACCGACGGCGGCAGCCTGGGCGCACGCGTGCAGACCGGCATCTGGTACGACATGGGCGGTATCGCCATCTCGCCGCGCGTGGGAGTGACCTGGGTCAAGACCACGGTCAACGGCTATAACGAGACCGGCGCGGCCGCCGAATATGCCTATCAGGACCGCGTCCTGCAGGGCGTCAGTGGCGAGATCTCGCTGCGGGCCGAAGGTGGCGGTGAGGGCATGTCCTTCTACGTCGAGGGCGGCTATCGCGATGGTCTGTCGGAGAGCTTCGACCCGGTCCGGGTCGGGATCGCCGGCAATCCGGCCCAGATCCTGGACCGGGAGTTTGACGATCCGTTCGGCGGCTCCTTCCTGGCCTCGGCCGGGCTGGAAACCCACATGGGTCCGGTCAAGGTTTCGGCCGGCTATCGCGGGCGGTTCGGCGACAAGGCCGACAGCCACAGCGGGGCCCTGACCTTCAGCCTGCCGCTCTAGAGCAGACTGAACCATCAGACCGGGGGGCGCGTCACCGCAGGGTGGCGCGCCCTTCGCTTGTTCCACCCCTGCGACGACCTGACGCTGGCGACGCCCCAAAGTCGCCCCATGGAGTCTTAGAACGGCGGCCTTACCGGCGTCGTTCGCCCCGGTGCGCCGCAGGCGGACCCGACGACGTCCCATCCCGCTCCCTGAGCCGAAGCCGGAGACGTCGCCTCCATGCGAAGCCTGTTGCCGACCGCACGGTCGATTCTGATTCATACCGGCCAGACCGCCATCCTGGCCGGTATGGCTGTCCTGGCCATGGCCGCCGCCCCGGTGGGCGTGTCGGTGCAGGCGACCGAGGCCGCCGCCGTGTCCGCCGAGACCCCGGCCCGCCCGCCGCTGCGCGCCGTGGCCGAGCCTGCCGGGCCGGTAACCCGTCAACTGCTGTTCAGCGCCCCGGTGCGCGGCTATGGCGTCAACTCGCCCTACGGTCTGCGCAAACTGGCCGGAGAGGCGCGGGCCCGGGCCCACAAGGGGGTCGATATCGCCGCGCCCAAGGGGACCCGCGTGCAGGTGAGCGCCGAGGGCCGGGTGCTGCGCACCGGCTATGACGCCGGCGGCTTTGGCAATTTCATCGAGGTCAGCCACCCGAACGGCATGACCAGTCTCTATGGCCATCTGAGCCGGATCGATGTGGCCTCGGGTATGACGGTCGAGTCGGGTCAGCGCATCGGCCTGGTCGGCTCGACCGGCTATTCGACCGGTCCGCATCTGCATTTTCAGATCGAACGCAACGGCCGGATCGTCGATCCGTCGCGCGTCGTTGGACGGTCGTTCGACGTGGTGGTCAAGTCCGGCAAGGCCTGATCTCCCGGCGGGGATATCCCGGCAGCGCTGGATCGGTCCCTGAGACCCGAAGATCGTCGCTCCCCGGGGTCTCACCCCGCAGGAGCGGGGTGGGGCGCGAGCTGATCAATCATACGTTGTGGGTCCCTTTCAGGTAGCGAGACCGGCGCCGGGCTTGCTAGGTTGGCCGTCACGATCCGGGAGGCGACATGACGGCGGCACTGACACTCGACGGACTGAGCAAGCGATACGGCGATTTCCAGGCCGTGCGCGATCTCAGCTTCCAGGTCGAGAAGGGCACGATCTGCGGCTTCCTGGGCCCCAATGGCGCGGGCAAGACCTCGACCATCCGCATGATCCTGGGCCTGCAGTCGGCCAGTGCCGGACGGATCGACATCCTCGGCTCGAACGACGGCCGCAAGGTGCGCGACCGGATCGGGTTCCTGCCGGAGGAGCGCGGTCTCTACAAGAAGATGACGCCGGTCGAGGCTATCGCCTTCTTCGGCTCGCTGAAGGGGCTGCCGGCCAGCGAGGGTCGCCGTCGCGCCCGCGAGATGCTGGACGCCCAGGGGCTGGGCGAGTCCAAGCGCAAGAAGATGAAGGAGCTGTCCAAGGGCATGTCCCAGAAGGTTCAGCTGATCGCCGCCGTGGTGCATCGCCCCGAGTTCGTGATCCTGGACGAGCCCTTCTCGGGCCTCGATCCGGTCAACCAGCAGGGGCTGGAGAGCATTATCCGCGATCTGGCCGCCAACGGGGCCACCGTCCTGTTCTCGACCCATGTGATGCAGCACGCCGAACGGCTGTGCGACAAGGTCGTACTGATGGCCCGGGGTCAGAAGGCCTTCGAGGGCACGGTGACCGAGGCGCGGGCGACCTCGCGCCGGTTCCTGGAACTGGAGGGGAAGATCGCCCCGGAGCAGGCCGCCGCCCTGCCGGGCGTGGCCCATGTCGATACGGTTTCGGATCTGGACGGGGTGCGGGTGCTGAAGGCCCAGCTGTCGCCGGGCGGCCAGGGGCAGGAGGCGCTGAAGGCGGCCTTCCTCGGCGGTCTGGACGTGCGGCGGTTCGAACTGCGTGAGCCCAGCCTGCATGACGCCTTTATCGACCTGACCGGGGACCATCCCGACCAGGACCAGTCGGTGAAGGCCGCCCAGGCGGAGGTCGTTCGATGAAACGTATCCTGTTGATCGCGCGCCGCGAATACGGTGCCTATGCCCGCACGGTCGGCTTCTGGCTGTCGCTGCTGGCCTTTCCGCTGTTCGCCGTCCTGGGCGGCGGCATTCCGCTGCTGATCAAGTCGTCCGAGCCGGTCAATGAAGTGGTGCTGATCGAGGAGGGGCCGGCGGCGACCGGCCTGGCGTTGGCGGTGCGCGAGGCGCTGCAGGCCGATATCGATCGACGTTCGGCCCAGGCCGAGGAGGCTACCCAGGCCGCCCAGGCCATGGTCCCGACTGGTCCAGAGGCCGGAGCGGAGACCGCGGCGGCCAGTCCCATGCTGAACAGCGCGAGTTCCAGCGCCGTGGCGGCCCTGGGGCGATCGCGTATTCGCCTGGTCGACGCCCCCGCCGACATGGCCGCGGCCGCGCCGGGGTCCGATCAGGATGCGGTCGTGAAACGCTATCTGGGGGATGAGACTCCCAAGGCCGACCGGCTGGATGCGGTCGTCTTCCTGACCCGTGTCGATGGCCGCCCCGCTGCCCGGGTGTGGACGGCCGGCACGACCAACAGCACGGTCGAGAGCTTTGTGCGACGTTCTTTGCGCACGGCCAACAGCCGCCAGGTGTTCGAGGCCGCCGGCATCGACCCCGCCGTGGTGGCCGAGACCGAGCGGTTCGAGCCCGAGGTGATGGCCTTTTCGCCCAAATCGATCAGTGGCGGCGAGCTGTCGTTCCGGGACCGCGCCCCGGCCTTCATCGGTCTGGCCTCGGGCTTCATCCTGTGGTCGCTGATCATCACCGGAGCCTCGATCCTGCTGAACAGCGTGATGGAGGAGAAGTCGAACCGGATCCTCGAGGTCCTGCTGTCCTCGGCCTCGGCGACGGAGATCCTGACCGGCAAGGTGCTGGGCGTGGCCCTGCTGACGCTGACGGTGATGGCCGCCTGGGGCGGGATCGGCGCCGTCAGCCTGATATCCTTCGCCCCGGACCGGGCGGGCGACATCGGTCAGGTGCTGCTACACGGCGGGATGCTGGGCTATTTCGCGGCCTATATGGTCGGCGGTTATCTGATGTATGCGGTGCTGTTCGCCGCCATCGGGGCCTTCTGTGAGACGCCGCGCGACGCCCAGACCCTGATGGGGCCGATCATGATGATCCTGGTGGTGCCGATCCTGGTCATGCAGATGGCCCTGCAGACGCCCAATGCCCCGGTGGTCCAGATCCTGTCCTGGGTGCCATTCTTCACCCCCTTCCTGATGCTGGCCCGGATGCACAGCGCCCCGCCGATGATCGAGATCGTCGGCACCATGGCGGGTATGTTCGTCACTGCCCTGTTCATGGTCTGGGTCGCCGGTCGCGCCTTCCGTGCCGGAGCCCTGTCGGACATCAAGCTGAGCTGGAAGAGCTTCGTCGGGGCGGTGAAGGGCGGGCGGTAGGACCTCTTCGTCGTCGTCATCCTTCGGCGCTTCAGCGCCGCGACCGGAGGACCCAGCGGCACCGAAGGTGATCTGTTCAGCCAGGCTGTTCGCGACAGGGTCGCGCTCTCGCGCGCCGCTGGGTCCTCCGGTCTCGGCTACGCCTCGCCGTAGGATGACGACAGCGAAGAGTGAAGCGGTGGAGGGGCCCGATCGCGTCTGAAGCCGACAGCCCCGCCGTCTCGCCGGCTTTGCCGTCGATCCACCTCCCCATCGCTTCGCGACAGGGAGGAGACAATCGCACAAGGAAAAGGCCGCTCCGGTTGCCCGGGGCGGCCCTTGAAATCCTGGAGTGGCGTTCGCTTAAGAGCGGTTGCCGCCGCCGGCAGCACCGGGACCCGGCACGCGGGGCTTCGGAGGCGGCAGGAGGCCTTCGCGCTGCATACGCTTGCGCGCCAGCTTGCGGGCCCGACGGACAGCCTCGGCCTTTTGACGGGCGCGCTTCTCCGAAGGCTTCTCATAATGCACGTGGCGCTTCATTTCACGGAAGCTGCCTTCGCGTTGCATTTTCTTCTTGAGGGCTTTGAGCGCTTGATCGACGTTATTATCGCGAACGAAAATCTGTACCAGGGTTATCTCTCCTTTGACCGCCCGCCGCGTCCTTTCAAAGGGAGACGGGCAGACAAATAAAATCGTGCACCGCCGAGCATGGCCCACGGGTGAAGGCGGGCTGATACACGAGAGCCCCCCCCGTGTCCAGATCGTCGCGGCGGGAGATCGTGGCTCGCGAACCCCGCCCGGAAGGCCTATTCTGCGGGCTGGAGACCGTGATTTCACTCTAGTCGAAGGCCGTTGGGCGCGCCATGACCGCATCGCAGACCTTGCCCCCCGAGGGCGACTGGGCCGACCGGATGGAGCAGGCGGTGCTGGACTCCGCCGTCGCTCTGGCCCCGAAGCAGGGGTGGAATTCAGCGATGGTGCGGGCGGCCTGCGCCGCCGAGGGCCTGTCGCGGGGCGATGAGGAGCTTTTGCTGCCCAATGGGGCGCGCGATCTGGCGGTCCTGCTGTCGCGCCGTCATGACGCCCGGGCCCTGGCCGAGCTGGCCACGGTCGAGGCCCAATCCCTGAAGATGCGCGAGCGAATCGCCCGGGCCGTGTCGGCGCGGATGGAGGCGGGGGCCGCCGATCTTGAGGCCACGCGCCGCTGTGCCGCCTTCCTGGCCCTGCCGACCAATGCCGATCTGGGGCTGAAACTGGCGTGGGAGAGCGCCGACCACCTGTGGCACTGGGCCGGGGACACGGCGACGGACTGGAATCACTATTCCAAGCGCACCATCCTGTCGGGGATTCTCATCCCTGCGTTGACCCTGCGCTGGTTCGACGGACGCGAGGCGGCCGAGGCCTTTGTCGCCGCGCGGATCGAGAACGTCATGGCCTTCGAGAAATGGAAGGCGGGCAAGGATTTCGACGCCCCGATGAAGCGGGTGACGGAGATGCTGAGCCGGATGCGCTACGGGGCGAAGGTCGAAACCTGACCTTTCGTCATCCTCCGGCAAGCGGCGCAGCCGCGCAGACCGGGGGACCCAGCGGCGCCGAAGGCGAGACGGTGGAGGACGCAGCCGCGCTCGCGGCAGTTTCGCGCTCACGCGCGCCGCTGGGTCCCCCGGTCTCGCTGCGCTCGCCGGAGGATGACGACAGTTAAAGAGGCTTCACCCGGTTCACATGGGCCATCTTGCGGCCGGGGCGGGCCTCGGCCTTGCCGTACAGGTGCAGGCGGGCGTCGGGTTCGGCGGCCAGGGCCGGCCAGGCGTTGACGGCCTCGCCCAGCAGATTGGTCATCTCGACCCGGGCGTGGGCCGTGGTCGGGCCCAGCGGCCAGCCGGCGACGGCGCGGATATGCTGTTCGAACTGGTCGCAGACACAGCCATCCTGGGTCCAGTGGCCGGTGTTGTGCACGCGGGGGGCGATCTCGTTGACCAGCAGGGTTCCGTGTCCGAGGTCGAACAGCTCGATGCCGATGACCCCGACATAGTCGAGCCCTTCCAGCACGGCGGTGGCGATGGCGCGGGCGCGGGTGTCGGTCTTCGTATCGACCGCGGCCGGGGCCAGGGTGGTGGCCAGCACGCCGCCAGCATGGTGGTTCTGGCCCAGCGGATAGACGGCGATAGTGCCGTCGCGGCCGCGGGCGGCGATGATCGACAGTTCGCGGGTGAAGTCGGCCTTCGCCTCGAGGATGGCGGGGACCTCGCCGATGGCCTTCCAGGCGGCGGCGGCCTGTTTGGCGGTGCGGATCCAGGCCTGGCCCTTGCCGTCATAGCCGTCGCGGCGGGTCTTGAGCAGGGCGGGCAGGCCCAGGCGGGTCACGGCGGCAGTCAGGTCGTCGAGGCTGTCGACGGCGGCGAAATCGACCGTGGTGGCCCCGACGGCGTTGAGAAAGGTCTTTTCCACGACCCGGTCCTGGGCCGTGGACAGGGCGGTGGGGCCGGGCGCGACCAGGGCCCCGCCTCCGGCCAGGGTTTCGATAGAGGCGGCGGGGACGTTCTCGAACTCGAAGGTGACGACATCGCAGACCCGGCCCATGACGTTGAGGGCGGTGGGGTCGTCATAGGCGGCGACGATCTGGCCGCGCGAGACGCGCCCGGCGGGGCTGTTTTCCTGTGGATCGAGGATGACGACGTCGAAGCCCAGCCGCGCGGCGGCCTGGGACAGCATCCGGCCCAGCTGGCCGCCGCCGAGGATGCCGAGGGTGGAGCCGGGCGGAAGCGGGGCCACTCAGTCCTCGACCGTCTCGTGGACCGACTCGGTCAGGGCCTCGCGGTAGCCGGCGAGGCGACCGGCCAGGGTCTCGTCGGACAGGGCCAGGATCTGGGCGGCCAGGATGCCGGCATTGGTGGCCCCGGCCTCGCCGATGGCCAGGGTGGCCACGGGCACGCCGCCGGGCATCTGGACGATGGACAGCAGGCTGTCGAGGCCGCTGAGGGCTTTCGACTGGACCGGCACGCCCAGCACCGGCAGTTCGGTCATCGCGGCGGCCATACCGGGCAGGTGGGCGGCTCCACCGGCCCCGGCGATGATGACCTTGAAGCCCGCGGCCTGCGCCCCCGAGGCGAAGTCGAACAGGCGTTTGGGCGTACGATGGGCGCTGACGACCTTCGCCTCCCAGGCCACGCCGAGGCGGTCGAGGGTTTCGGCGGCGCGCTTCATCGTCGGCCAGTCCGAGCGGCTGCCCATGATGATCGCCACGGGCGGTGTCGTCGCCATATCGCCAAGCTCCCCCAGGCCCGCCGTGCGGCGTTCCTGACTATGGACTGGGGCGCAATCGGGTCCGATACCGGCTGGATCGCGCTCCGGGAAAGAGGCCGGTTACAGCACACGCGTTGCGCCCGCAACCGAGGGCAGTAGCATGGGGGTCCGACGCGACGGCTGAGTCGCGCCGCCGGGAGTTTTTCTGACCGTGAGCCAGACGGCCGCTATTGACCTGAATATCGAGATCGAACGCCTGCGCGCCGAGGTCGAGAGCCTGCGGGCGCGGGCCGAGGCGGCCGAGGCGGCGGCGGACACCGATGTACTGACCCCCGTCCTGAACCGGCGCGGCTTCATCGGGGCGATGAACCGGACCATGGCCTATTGCCAACGCCATGGCGTGCCGGCTGTGCTGCTGTATCTGGATCTGGACGGGTTCAAGCGGGTCAATGACGAGCTGGGCCACGCCGCGGGCGATGCCGCCCTGGTTCAGGTGGCCGAGTTGATGCTGACCAATCTGCGCGAATCGGACGCCGTTGGACGGCTGGGCGGCGACGAGTTCGGCCTGCTGATGCTGAACGCCGGGGTCGAGGAAGGCCGCGAGAAGGCCCTGAAGCTGTCGGCGGCGATGGACGATGAAGGCTTCACCTGGGAAGGCACCCGCGTCGCCCTGGGCGGCTCGTTCGGGGTGCGCGGCTGGACCGATCACAGCGATGCCGAGGTCTGGCTGGCCGAGGCCGACGCCGCCATGTGGGTGCGCAAGAAGGCGCGCTGAGCCCCGGTCGTCAGCCGGTCAGGCGATGATGTCAGGCAGGATGCGGTTCTCGACCTTGGCGATTTCGTCGCGAAGCAGGAGTTTCTTGCGCTTGAGGCGGGCAATCCGCAGCTGATCCGGAATCGGCAGCTGACCCAGGGCGTCGATCGAGGCGTCGAGGTCGGCGTGTTCGGTCTGCAGGGTCTTGAGCCGCGCCAGCAGGGCGAGCTGATCCTCGTTCAGATAGGGTAGGTCATCATTCATGGTTCGGCCCCGGCGTCGCTGCTTATAACCGAGGGCGGCTCAGGCCGGAAGCCGTTCGGCCAGACGTACCAGGGCCGCGCGTGGCGTCACCGCCCCCCAGGTCCGGGCGGCGGCGACCAGGGCGGTGATCGGTGGCTGTGGCGCGGCGTCCGGCGCGGGGGCCAGAGCCTCGAGCGCGGCCAGCAGATGGCGTTCGGCCGCCAATTCGATGGCCTTGACCTGGGTCCGGACGGCCTCGCGTGCCGGATCATCGATGTCCGGGATCGGGGCCCTGAGCGTGCGGCGTACGGCGCGCAGCGGGGCGACGGCGGCCAGGTCCCAGGCGCGGGCGGTATCGGCGGCGGCCTCGATCGTCTCCGCGTCCGGGCGGCGGCCGGTGGTGGCGGTCCAGGCGGCCCACAGCAGCAGGGGGACATTCTGTTCGTGGAGGTCCTGCAGGCCGAGGCAGGTCTCTGACACCCCCTCGGTGCCATAGGCGCGCACGGCCCAGTCCCACAGGGTCATGGCGCGGTCGGCCCCTTGAGACCGCCCCAGCGCCGCACCGCGGCCCAGTCGAGGCCGAACAGGTCCAGGGCGCGACCGACCGACTGGTCGACCATCTCGTCGATCGATGCCGGGCGGGCATAGAAGGCGGGCAGGGGCGGGGCGATGATGGCACCCATCTCGGCCAGGGCGGTCATGGTGCGCAGATGGCCAAGGTGCAGCGGGGTCTCGCGCACCATCAGCACCAGGGGGCGGCGCTCCTTGAGGGTCACGTCGGCGGCGCGGGTCAGCAGGGTCGAGGTCACGCCGGTGGCGATCTCGCCCATGGTGCGGACCGAACACGGGGCGATGATCATGCCCAGGGTCCGGAAGGAGCCCGAGGCAATGGTGGCCCCGACGTCGGTCAATTTGTGCACGACGGTGGCCCGGGCCAGCAGATCGTCGGGGCTGAGGTCGGTTTCCTGGGACAGGGTCAGCAGGGCTGCGCGGGTCACGACCAGATGACTTTCGACGCCGAGTTCAGCCAGGGCGTCGAGCGTCCGTGCGCCGTGAATCACGCCGGATGCGCCGGAAATCCCGACCACGATACGGGGCGGATGGCTGCGTATGGCTCCGTTCACATCTTCGGCCATTTTGGGGTCCAGGGTCTCCGTGTCCGGACGGTCGGCAGGGTCACCCATTTGTGATTCCACAGCCGCCTCCGTCAGGCGTTCATTGTGTGGTCCCTTAGACATGGAGGCGCAAGCCATGACCATTGAGGCTCGTATTCGCGAACTGGGAAACCGGCATCGTTCACTGGATGAGACGATCCAGCGGGAACGGATCCGACCGTCCGTGGACTCGTTGCAACTCAGGGAACTCAAGACGCGGAAATTGAAGCTCAAGGAACAGATTACCAGCCTGGAGGCGCGAACGGGCTAGGCTCCGCGTCTCCGGAAAACACAAACGGCCCCGGGAGCGATCCCGGGGCCGTCCTGTTTTGTCCTCCCCGATGGGGGAGGAACAAAGCCTAGTCCTTGGTGCCGAACACCGAGGCGGCGGTGGGCTCGGCCCCGCGACGCTCGCGCGCCTCGGGCACGAACTCGGGCTCGGCCGGTTCGGCCTCGACCGGCTGCATGGTGGCCCCGCCCTTCTTGGCGTCGTCCCTGGCCTTCTTGTCGGCGGCCTTCCTGACCAGTTCGTCGAGGGCCAGCTGGCCGACGAGGCCCAGGGTCACCGGATCGACCGGCTTGATGTTGGCGCTGTTCCAGTGGGTGCGGTTGCGCACGCTGTCGATGGTCGACTTGGTCGTGCCGAGCAGTTTGGAGATCTGGGCGTCGGTGACCTCGGGGTGGTTGCGCACGAACCAGGAGATGGCGTCCGGGCGGTCCTGACGGCGCGAGACCGGCGTGTATTTCGGGGCCGGCTTGTGGGCCTTCATCAGTTCGGCGTGGCGGCTGACCACGGCACTCATCCGATAGGTGTCGTCGGCCTGGGCACGGTCGAGTTCCTCGCGGCTCAGCTGGCCGTTGACGAGGGGGTCGGCCCCGCGGATGTCGCGGGCCACGTCGCCGTCGGCGATGCCGCGGACTTCGAGCGGGTGCAGGCCGCAGAAGTCAGCGATCTGGTCAAAGGAGAGGGAGGTGTTGTCCACCAGCCAGACCGCAGTGGCCTTGGGCATCAGGATTTCGGTCATGAACGTAGTCCGGTTCTTGTCTGGTCAGCCCGGTCGCCGGGCTCTGGATACGACGGCGCCCGGCCTTTCGACCGGGCGTGCATCGTCACGATATAGGCTGTTTCGCGGGAAAAGAAAATGAAGACCGTCAGCGCCATACAGCCAAGGTTCATCTGCGGCGACCGATGCTGGCCCTAACGGCGCGATCCGCAGCCGCAATCAGATGGAGGGACCCATGTTGATCACCAGCCTCGCCGCCCTGGCGGCCCTGACGACCGCGCCCCAGCAGGCCGCGCCGCATGATTATCAGGAGCCGCAGCGCGTTTCGCCGCGCGGCAGCTACAGCCGCAGCTGCAGCGGCGACTACGTCAACCAGGGCCGGCTGTATGCCGACTGCCGGGACACGCGCGGCAATGTGCGCGGGACGTCGATCGAGCTGAACCGCTGTTCCAGCCATGACATCGGCAATGACAACGGCCTGCTGGTCTGCGGCCCGGTTCGCGGCCAGTACGAGGACCGGCGCGGCGATAATGGCCGTGGCCGTGGCGATCGCTGGGACGATCGCAATGACCGCAACTATCGCGGTGGCCGCAGTTCGATCACCGTCTATCGGGATGCCGATTTCCGCGGGGCCTCCTACAGCTTCGACGGCGAGGTCGTGAATCTCGGCAATACCCAGTTCAACGACGTCATCAGCTCGATGCGGTTCCGTGGCGAATGGGAGGTCTGCACCGACGCCTACTTCCGTGGCCAGTGCCAGACCTTCAGCGACGACGTTCGCAATCTGGGCCGGTGGGGCATCAATGACCGGATCTCGTCGATGCGTCCGCTCCGCCGCGACCGCCGCTGACCCCTGTCGGCACTAGCCGATCGTCAGCACCACCTTGCCGACGTGCTCGCCCGCCTCCAGCCGGAGGTGGGCGAGGGCGGCCTCGGCGAGGGGGAAGACCGCCTCGACCGGCGGGCGCACGGCCCCGGCGGCGACCCAGGGCCAGGCCACGGCCTCAACCGCGGCTATGAGCCTTGCCTTCTCGTCGGCGGGACGGGCCCGCAGGGTTGAGCCGGTCAGGACGATCCGCTTCATCATCACGCGCGCCAGATCGATCTCGGCCCGGTTGCCCGACAGGGTGGCGATCACCACCCAGCGCCCGAATGGCTTCAGCGCCTCGAGGTTGAGGGCGGCATAGTCGGCCCCGACCATGTCCAGAACCACATCGGCCCCGCCGAAGCCGGCGATGGCGGCGGCCATGTCATCGGTCGTGGCGTCGAGGCTGAGGTCGGCCCCAAGGGCCCGGGCGGCGGCGGCCTTGGCTGATCCGCGCGAGGTGGCGATAACGCGGGCCCCGGCGGCCCGGGCCATCTGGATGGCGGTGACGCCGATGCCGCTGGTCGCGCCGTGCACCAGCAGGGTCTCGCCCGCCTTCAGGCCGCCCGACTCGAACACATTGGTAAAGACGGTGCAGACGGTCTCGGGCAGGGCTGCGGCCGCGATCCAGTCCAGTCCATCGGGGACGGGCAGGGCGTGGCGCGCATCGACCACCGCATATTCGGCATAGCCGCCGCCGCCCAGCAGGGCGCAGAGGCGATCGTCGAGCGCCCAGCGCGACACGCCGTCACCGATCTGGTCGACCTCGCCCGCGACCTCGAGGCCAAGGATGTCCGAGGCCCCGGGCGGGGCCGGGTAGCGGCCGAGCCGCTGCAGGATGTCGGGACGATTGACCCCGGCGGCGCGGACGCGAATGCGGATCTGGCCCGGTCCGGCAACCGGTTCGGGCCGGTCCGTCATGACCAGGGCCGTCGCGGGGCCTGATCCGCCGGTGATTTCCACTGCCTTCATCCGAAACATCCCGCTCTTGCAATCGTCTGTGTCCAGGCGTTCAGATAGGGCTTCGCGCGGTCCATAGCCAAGGAGGCGACGATGACTCTGGAAGACCTTGAGCCCCGGCCGCAGCGCGGGGCGGCCCTGACGGCGCTGGCGCGCGAGGATCTGGACCTGTTCTCGGTCGAGGAACTGGGCGAGCGGGTCGAGGCGCTGGAGGCGGAGATCGCCCGGGCCCGCGCGGCCATGGACGGCAAGTCCTCACGCAAGAGCGCCGCCGACGCGCTGTTCAACTTCCGCTCGTAGCCGGGCGTGGCCCGTGGCATGACGATTGCTGGTCTGACATTGATGGCCCCGATATGGGCCGACAGTGATACGGACGCCTGTGCTTTCCATGAGTGTATTTGAGTTGATGGCCAGCGACGACAACATCCTTTCCACCTCGGGCCGCAGCCGCGCTGCGGTTGTCGACGGTTTCGCGCGCTCGGAACTGTTCGACCGGACGTTCCGTGAAGGGATGGAGCTGGTCGAGGAAACCGCCGCCTATCTGGACGGTGACGGCCGCCGCGAATCCAAGATGCTGTCGCGGGCCGTGGCCCTGGCCTATGCGGGCGAGAGCATGAAGCTGACCACCCGGCTGATGCAGATTGCGTCCTGGCTGCTGATCCAGCGCGCCGTGCGCGAGGGCGACATGGCCTCGGAAGCCGCGTGTGAGCCGCGCTACCGGCTGAACGAACCCAAGGCCGAGATCGACCCGACCCATCCCGAACTGCCGATCGCCCTGGTCGAATATCTGGTCCGGGCCGAGAAACTGTTCGGCCGGGTCCTGTACCTGGACCGCCGCATGTATCTGGACGGTCCCGAGGAAGAGGCCGAGAATCCCGTGCTGAGCCAGATGGGCAAGCTGGAAGCGGCGTTCAGGCTTTAGGGGGCGGGACGGCATCAGGCCTTCAGCTGACCTCTTCCACCATCCCGAGACAGACTGTCCCCTGATCAGCTCGCTCAGCCCCGGAGCGGGATCATTCTGTCTGGTGATGGAGGCGAAATCGGCTGGGCATCGGCCATGACGGCCGGCCGGCTACATCGGCGGGGTCACGCCGTCCTTGCCCATCGCCACAAAGCCGGCAGACGTCGTCCCCTGCGGTATAACGGCGTACACCTTCTGTCCAACCGCCAAGGAAGGCCTTTCGGTCGGTTCGAAACGCACGATCGGCGTTCCCTCGGGAATAGTGACGTTTGCCGTGCCGCCCTCGTAGGAGATGGTCAGCATACGGCCACCGGACGACGCTTCACTGCCGGCAACCGTGCCGTTGGTCATGGCGCTCTGGGCCTGGACGGTCCCGTTGGTCATCGCGCTCTGGCTCGCGACCGTGCCGTTGGTCATCGCACTCGACACGACCGGGCCGCCACCGCGTGATGCGACAACGCCGGGTACGTCCCACGCATAGTGACCCTCGCCGGCGCCGCGCATCGATTCAGGAAAGATCACCAACTCCAGCGCACGAAGCGCCGTCTTCGGACCCGTTGTTGCGGTCCCGACGAAATCGCCGTCCTGGAGGGTCGAAAGGCTGGACGCTACAACCCAGACAAAACGCGTTGTCGCCGCAACCGGCACGGCGACCGTTCGGCCATCCCAGGTCTGAACCGTCAGCGAACCGTCTGTCACGGACTGGACTGTGCCGCGCACCCGCACGGTGCTGTTGGTCGCGTCGGCGACCTCGACAGCGGGGCTTGTCGGCTCCGGGGCAGAGCATGCCGCGAGCATCGCCAGCACGGTGGAGACAAGGGCCAGGTTTCTAATCGGTGTCATCATGCATCCGTTCGTCGGAGAGGGTCGGCGTTCGACACCGGGGCCGTTAGGATAATGCACCTTCGTGGCGGTGCCGCCCTGTTCCGGCGTCTGCGACGAATGGTCCACGATCCTGTGCCGTGCGCCGGCAGCGAACCCGACCCAGGCAAACCGGCGGCGTTTCCCGGCGCTGATCAGGGTCGCGCGGGCGTAGTCGGCAGAACGGGCCTTTCCTTGAGGGATAGCGCCGGGGTCAAATGCCGCTCGCTACCCATTGCGGACGTTTGGCCGTGTCGGCGCAGTCGGGAAATGCGTACCTACGGCCCGACGTCGGTGGCGACGCGGGCACCGTCATCGACCGGCCGGGGCAGGCTGACGGCGATACCGAGAGCCTCGGCCAGCTTGTCGTCGCGGCCGTAGACATCCTCGCGGAAGGCGACGCGGCCCTGACCGTCGACGAAGGCGGTCCAGTACAGCAGGCGCACGCTGATTTCGCGGCCGGTCTGGATGCGCTGGGTCTCGCGGCTGTCCTGGGCGGCGTCGAACTCGGCCAGTTTCTCGGGATCCGGTGACAGCAGCAGGCGGGCGAACTCGACCGCGCCCTGGACGCGGACGCAGCCGTGGCTGCGCTGGCGCATCGACAGGTTAAAGGCCGATTTGGACGGGGTGTCGTGCAGGAAGATGGCGTAGCTGTCGCGCAGCTCGAACTTCACATAGCCGAGGGCGGCCGTCGGTCCGGCGCGCTGGATCACCGTGCCGTTGGAAATATACATGTTGTTGGCGGCCAGATAGCCGGGGCCGCGCGGCAGGATCTCGTTGCGGGCGATCGAGGCCGGGACATACCAGGGCGGATTCGCCACGACGGAGGCGAACGGCTTTTCGAGACTGGGGGTCTGGTTGGCCGGTGAGCCGACAACCACGCGGTTGGAGTGAACCGGCTTGCCGTCCTTCCAGTAGACCATGATGGCGGCGGCGGTGTTGACCTCGATCCGCTCGGGCGCGAGGTCGCGGGCGAGCCAGCGGCGGCGCTCGAGGTTAAGGGCGATCTGGCGGGCGCGATCCTCTGCCGAGGCCGACAGGGAGCGCTGGGTGCCGGCACCGATGCGGGCGTCGGAGGCCAGGCCGTGACGGGTCTGGAAGCTGCGCACAGCGGTCTGGAGCTCGGGACCGTAGAAGGTTCCGGCCAGGGTCAGGCGGGTGCCGGCGGCGGCGTCGAGGTCGCCCTCGGCCACCAGGCGGCGGATCAGGGGCTGGATGCGTGGATCGCTGGTATCGGGCTCGATGGTCGGGCCGGCGGCGAACAGGGGCCAGCCGCCCCCGTCACGAATCAGGCGGCGATAGCGGACATAGCCGGCGGACAGATTGGCATAGCCAATGTCGGTCGGGGCCAGGCCCTCATACCAGTCGACCAGGGTGTTGCGGGTGATGGAGTCGGCCAGGCCGGTGGGCAGGTCGATGCGATTTTTCTGCATCTCCCACAGGTCCTCGACCGTCTCGGGGCGGATACGCCCTTCGGACAGGACCCGGGCATAGCCGAGGGCCGCGACCGTGGTGCGCATCTCGGTCGCGGCGGGATCGACGGCCAGGGCGGGAAAGTTGAAAAAGTCAGTCTGGGACAGGCCGTGACGCTCGGCCCGGCTGGCGGCGGTCTGCAGGGCGCGCAGGCGGTCGGCGTTCCAGACCGGACGCCAGCCGGTCAGCTCGTAGAAGGCGCGGACGTCGCCCTGGAAAGCGGCAGGCAGCCGGGCCAGCTGATCGTTGAAATTGTCATAGAAGGCATTCGCGCCCGGGTCGCGGACCTGTGCCGTCGCGGCGGTCGACGCCGTGGTCAGGGCCGCAGCGGCCACGCCAAATCCCAATTGCCTTCGGTTCATCTCGGTCGCTCTTGCTCAGCCGCGCGGTGGACAGGGTGTCCTCGCCCCGGCCGAACGCCCCCATGGTATCGGCGTTCCGGACAAACAAAAAGCGCCGGTCCTGCGACCGGCGCTTTTCGTGGCCCTGAAGCCTCAGTCGACTACTTCTTGATGAAGCCGCCGAACTTGTTGTTGAAGCGCGAAACGCGACCGCCGCGGTCCAGCAGGTGGGCGTTGCCGCCGGTCCAGGCCGGGTGGGTCGAGGGATCGATGTCCAGGTTCAGCGTCGCGCCTTCCTTCTGATAGGTCGAGCGCGTCTGGTAGGACGTGCCGTCAGTCATCACCACGGTGATGAAATGGTAGTCGGGGTGCGTGTCCGCTTTCATGGTCGTCGTCCGGTCTCTGCGCGATGACGATGCCGACCGTCGGTGCGCGTCAATGAGAAAACCCGCCGAAGGCTCCGGCGGGAAGAAGGGGCGGCGTTTACACCGGGGGGCGTTCCGGGGCAAGAGGCGGGCGCATGACCCAGTCTCCGCCGCCCATCGCCCCGTCGTTTGAAGCCGAGGGGCGTCCCGGTGCCGGTGCCCTGCTGGTCGAGCAGATGGGCGAGGCCGGGGCCAAGCGGGCCAAGGCTCGCAGCGTGCGGCCGCTGGGGCGGTTGCTGCCCTATCTGATGCGGCACAAGGCCCATGCGGCGATCGCCGTCTTCTGGCTGCTGTTGTCGACCGCCGCCTCCCTGGCCCTGACAGGGACCGCGCGCGGGGCGATCGACAACGGTTTTGATCAGGGCGGTCGCGACCTGAACCTTTGGTTCCTGGTGCTGGGAGCCAACGCCCTGTTCCTGGGGCTGGCCACGGCGATCCGCTATTTCTACGTCACCAAGACCGGGGAACGGGTCATCGCCGACCTGCGCACCGGCCTGTTCGACCGAATCCTGACACTGGATCCGTCCTTCTATGCGCGGATGCGCACCGGCGAGGTGCTGTCGCGGTTGACCACGGATATCGCCCTGGTCGAGACCCTGCTGACGACCTCGGTCTCCTTTGCCCTCCGTAATGCCCTGACCATGATCGGCGGGGTGATCCTGCTGTCGGTGGTCAGTCTGAAGCTGACCGGGCTGGTGCTGCTGACCGTGCCCTTCCTTCTGGGGCCGTTGTTCCTGTTCGGGCGGCGGGTGCGCAAGCTGACTGTCCGCGCCCAGGACGAGTTCGCGGGGGCCGTGGGCTTCGCCGGCGAGAGCGTCGACGCGATCGAGACGGTCCAGGCCTTCGGCCGCGAAGCCAGCGCCATCGAACGGTTCGGCGCGGCGGTTGAGCGGGCCTTCGCCGTGTCGCTGGTGCGGATCAAGGCCAGGGCTTTGATGACGGCGATGATCATCGTGGTGATGTTCGGCGGCGTGACCCTGGTGTTGTGGCTGGGGGCCCAGGACGTGATCGGCGGGCGGATGACGCCGGGGGCCCTGCTGCAGTTCGTGCTGCTTTCGGTCTTTGTGGCCGGGGCCGTGGGCGCGCTGGGCGAGAGCTGGGGCGATGTGCAGAAGGCGGCCGGGGCCATGGAGCGGATCGACGAACTGATGCGCGCCACGCCGGGCATCGCCGCTCCGGCCTCGCCGCGCGCCTTGCCGGAGCCGCCGCGCGGCGAGGTGTCGATGTCGGCGATTGATTTCGCCTATCCGGGCCGCCCCGACCTGGCGGCGCTGAAAGGGTTCAGCCTGACGGTACGCCCCGGCGAGACCGTGGCCCTGGTCGGGCCGTCGGGGGCGGGCAAGAGCACCGTCTTCCGTCTGTTGCTGCGCTTCTATGATCCGCAGGCCGGTGTGGTCTCGGTCGACGGGGTGGATGTGCGCGAGGCCGACCCGGTGGCCGTGCGCCGCCGCTTCGCCTGGGTGTCGCAGGAAGCGCCGTTGTTCTCGGGCTCGGCGCTGGAGAATATCCGTTTCGGTCGTGAGGCGGCGACCGAGGACGAGGTGCGGGCCGTGGCCGACAAGGCCCAGGCCCTGGGCTTTATCGACGCCCTGCCGGAGGGCTTCGACACGCCGCTGGGCGAACGCGGCAAGAGCCTGTCCGGTGGGCAGCGCCAGCGGCTGGCCATCGCCCGGGCCCTGGTGCGCAATGCCCCGATCCTGCTGCTGGACGAGGCGACCAGCGCCCTGGACGCCGGCAATGAACAGCTGGTGCAGGCGGCGCTGGACGCGGCCATGGAGGAGCGCACCACCCTGGTCATCGCCCACCGACTGGCCACGGTGTTGCGCGCCGACCGGATCGTGGTGATGGAGGACGGGGCCGTGGTTGACGAGGGCACCCATGCCGAGCTGATCGCCCGCGGTGGCCTGTATGCCCGTCTGGCCGAGCTGCAGTTCCGCGCTGATTAGCGGGCGACGGCCACGGCGGCGGCGGGAAAGTCGCTGAAGGCGGCGTCGAGGCCGAAGTCGCGGAAGGCCGTCAGCCAGGCCGTCAGGTCGGCGGCCCCCGGCGGCAGGAATTGCGCCTCGGCGCGGAAGGTCCAGGCGGCGACCTTGAGGCCCGCGGCATGGGCATCGGCGATCAGGGCGGTCTGCGGGCGGTCCAGATCAGGCGCGATCATCGCCGCCTCGACCCCGATCCAGCCGGCATAGGTCGCCACGGTCGTCAGGCCCGCCGGCGTGGCCATGGCCGCATAGGTCAGGTCCGGTCGGTCGACCGGGCCGTCGGCGACGCTCATCAGCTGCAGCCGGGGGGCGTCGATCCGGGCGGCAAGCCGTTTCAGCGGGCCGACCTCGAAACACTGGATCAGGATTGGGGCGTCGGCCCCGGTCAGGCCGTTGGCCTCCAGCACGGCGACGAAGGCGTCCTCCATCGGCAGGCCGGCGGCGGCGAAATGCGACGGATGCTTCAGTTCGGGCGCGACGCCGATCACGCGACCCGTCCGCTCCGTGCCCGCCCGGGCGATATCGATGACCTGCTGGAAGGTCAGGATCGACCCGGTCCCGTCGTAGGCGGTATTGGCCGGGCGCACGGCGGGCAGGCGTTCGCGGGCGCGCAGGGTCTGCAGTTCGGCGAGGGTGAAGTCCTCGGTGAACCAGCCGGTGACCACCTGACCGTCGACGGTGCGGCGGGTCTGACGATCGGCGAATTCGGGATGGGCGGCGACGTCGGTGGTTTCGCCGATCTCGTTCTCGTGGCGGACGATCAGGACGCCGTCGCGGGACATGACCAGGTCAGGCTCGATGACGTCGGCCCCCTGGTCGATGGCCAGGTCATAGGCGGCGCGCGTGTGTTCGGGGCGTTCGCCGGACGCCCCGCGGTGGGCGATGACCTGGAGGAGAGGTGCGGGAGTCGGCAAGGCGGCGGGTCCGGCAAGAATGGCGAGGGCCGACAGGATGATCTGAAACATGGGCCCAGGGTAGAGGTTCTGGACGACGGTGTGATGACCGTCGTTTGCGCCGGGATCAGGTCGCCTGGAGGATCTTGCGCAGCTGCGGATGGATCTCGCTGTTGGAGGCGATGATCTGTTTGCCGTTCATCGGGTCACCGTCGATGTCGATGGACGAGACGATGCCGCCCGCCTCGGTGACGAACAGGATGCCGGCGGCCACGTCCCAGCGCTGCAGGTTGCGCTCATAATAGGCGTCGAACCGTCCGGCGGCGACCCAGGCCAGGTCCAGCGCCGAGGAGCCGAGGCGGCGGATGCCGGCGACGCGCTGGCCGACCGCGTGGATGTCCTTGATCGACTGGGCGTGGCCCGTCTTGCCGATGAAGGGCAGGCCGGTGGCGATCAGGCTTTCGCTCATGTCGCGACGGCCCGAACAGCGGATACGCTGGTCGTTCAGATAGCAGCCCTTGCCCTTTTCGGCCCAGAACAGCTCGTTGGCGACGGGGTTGTAGGTGACGCCGGCGACGATCTCTGAGGTGCCGTCCGGCGCGCGCCGCTCCAGCCCGACCGTGATGGCGAAATGGGGGATGGCGTGCATGAAATTGGTGGTGCCGTCGATCGGATCGACAACCCAGGTATGGCTCTTGTCGGTGCCGTCCATCATGCCGCGTTCCTCACCCAGGAAGCCGTAGCCGGGGCGGGCCTTCATCAGCAGTTCGTAGAGGGTGTCCTCGGCCTTGATGTCGGCGGCGGTGACGAAATCACCGGGGCCCTTGCGCGAGATCTGCAACTGCGAGACCTCGCCGAAATCGCGCAGCATCGGGCGGGCGGTCTTGCGGACCGCGTCCAGCATGACGGAAACGAGGGCGGAGGCGAGAGCCATGGGGGAATCTCCTGGTCCGCAGCTCCTGAAAAGGCGTGTTGCCCGGAGGTGCGGAGAAGTTCAAGGGGTAGGGATTAGGGCTTAGGGCTTAGGGCTTAGGAAGCAGGCGGTTCTAAGCCCTAAGCCCTAATTTCCAAGCCCTAGTCAGCGCGGCGGACGTATTCGCCGGTCGCGGTGTCGACGATGATCTTCTCGCCCACGCCCATATAGGGCGGGATCATGATGCGCACGCCATTGTTGGCGATGGCCGGCTTGTAGGAGGACGAGGCGGTCTGGCCCTTCACCGTGGGTTCGGTCTCGACGACTTCCAGATTGACCTGGTCGGGCAGGGACAGGCCGATGGGCCGATCCTCGTGCATCTCGATCGTCACCTTCATGCCGTCCTGCAGATAGGCGATGCGATCCTCGCCGACCCAGTCCTTCTGCAGTTCGATCTGCTCGTAGTTCGTGTCGTCCATGAACACGAGGGCGTCGCCCTGCTCGTACAGATAGGAGAACTCCTTCTGTTCCAGCGTGACGCGTTCGACCTTGTCTTCCGAACGGAAGCGTTCGTTCAGCTTGTTGCCGGTCTCGAGGTTCTTGGCCTCGACGTTGGCGAAGGCCCCGCCCTTGCCGGGCTTGACGTGGCTGGCCTTGGTCACGACCCACAGGCCGCCGTTGTGCTGCAGGACCATGCCGGGCTTGATGGTGTTGCCGTTGATTTTCATCGGTGTCTCGGAAGGAATTGGGCGCAGCCTGCGACGGCGCGCGAACGGGCGCAGTCCGTAGAGGATGCGGTGCCATCCGGCAAGGTGGCGGCCCGGATCAGCCTGGATCGTCGTCCGGCACGGCCAGATCGGCCGGGTCCAGGTCATAGTCCAACAGGTCGCCGGGGCGGCAGCCGAGGGCGGCGCACAGACGGGCCAGGGTGCTGAAGCGGATGCCCTTGACCTTGCCCGAACGGAACAGCGACAGCTGGGTCTCGCTGAGGCCGATCTCGGCCGCCAGGTCCCGGGCCTTCAGTCCCTTCTTCACGATCAGGGCGTCGAGGGTTACGCGGACCGGCATCAGACCATCTCGTCCAGCTCGGCCTGGATGTGGCCGGCCTGTTCGACGACGCCCGCCAGCAGGAACAGGGCCCCACCGATCATGCCCAGGGTCATGCCCGGAACATCGAAATAAACCCAGCCGCCGCGTCCCCCCTCGATGATCCGGATCAGGTTGGTGATGCCGAAGACGCTGAGCAGGCCGCCGACCCCCAGCGACAGGCCAACCCGGCGCAGGGCGCTGACCAGGGTCGGCTGGATCAGGCGGCCTTTCGCCAGCTGGCCCATGGCCGAGCCGATCGACCAGACGGCGAACAGATAGAAGAGGGTGGGCAGGGTCCGGATGACCTCCGTCCGCCATAGCGACGGCGTTCCGGCATAGTCGCCCCGGGCCATCAGAATACCGGGGGCCACCCCATACATCAGCAACAGCAGGGCTCCGACGCTGACCACCATGAAGACGGCCAGCCAGCGGAATTGCCTGCACATGGTGCGGAAACGGGTCAGGTCGGTCCGGCTCATGCGGCGCTCCAAATCTGTCTTTTCTTTAATCTTGACTTAAAGACCGGTCGTTTGCAACTTTATCTAAGAGTTAAACAAAACGAGCCTGGATCATGAAGGTCGCCATCGAGACAGAGGGTCTGACCCGTCGCTTCGGCCGACACCTGGCGGTCGACGCCGTGTCAATGTCGGTCCCGGACAGGGCCGTCTACGGCTTCCTCGGACGCAATGGGGCAGGGAAGACGACGACGCTGAAGATGCTGTTGGGCCTGATCCGACCCAGCGCCGGGACGGCCCGGATCACCGGCATCGATGTGCGGCGCGATCGCATCGGCGCGGCGCGGAGGGTGGGCGCGCTGCTGGAGGCGCATGGCTTCTACGGCAATCTGACCGGTCGGGAGAATCTGGCGCTGACCCGGACCCTGCTGGGCCTGCCGGCCGCGGAGATCGACCGGGTGCTGGAGGTGGTCGAGATGACCGATGTCGCCCGTCGGCGGGTGTCGGACTATTCCCTGGGCATGCGCCAGAGGCTGGGGCTGGCGCGGGCCCTGCTGGGGGCACCGTCGGTGCTGGTGCTGGACGAGCCGACCAACGGGCTGGACCCGGACGGCATCGCCGATATGCGGCGGTTCCTGAAGGCCCTGCCGGAGCGCACCGGGGCGACCGTTCTGCTATCCAGCCATCTGCTGGGCGAGATCGAACAGACCGCCAGCCATATCGGCATCCTCCATGAGGGGCGGCTGGTGCTGGAGGGGCCGCTGGCGCGGCTGAAGGCCGACCTGGCTCCTGAAATCGCGCTGCGGGTCGATGATGCGGCGCGGGCTGCGGCGGTGCTGCGCGGTCATGATCTGACCCTGTCGGAACAGGGCGGGGAACTGGTGGCGCAGCTGCGACGCGGCGACGACCATGACCGCGCCTGCGCCGGACTGAACCGCGCCCTTGTGGAGGCCGGGGTGGCGGTGTTCGCCATCGGGCCCCGGGCCCGCTCGCTGGAAGGCATCTATCGTCAGGTGTCGGCCGTGGATCCCGCCCGTCTCAAGGAGACCGTCTGATGCTGGCCGTCCTGTCCGTTGAACTGCGCAAGCTGAACCGGTCGCTGGCCCTGGTGCTGGCGTTGGCCGCCCCGTCCTTGATCGGAATTTTCATCTTCTTCAACATGCTGCGCGGGGCGGAGGCCCAGCCCTGGGACCGTCTGCTGATGGGCTCAACCGGGATCTGGGCCTTCTTCATGTTGCCGATGAGCGTGACCGCCCTGACGGCCCTGGTCGCCAATATGGAGCACGGGCCGCGGTCCTGGGATCATCTGCGGGCCCTGCCGTTGCCGCGCTGGCAGATCTATGCAGCCAAGGCGGTCTGCGTTCTGGGGCTGGTGGCGGTGATGAGCCTGCTGAATCTGCTCCTCACCATCGGGGCGGTATCGGTTGCGGCGGCGATCAAGCCTGCGCTGGCCCCGACCGGGACGCTGGATGTTGGCGGCAGTCTGGTGCTGTGGGGCAAGGTCTGGCTGGCCGGTCTGCTGATGGTGGCCCTGCAGTTCTGGACCGCCCTGCGGTTCGCCAGCTTCGTGCCGGCCCTGGTGCTTGGGATCGGCGGGACCTTCTTCTCGGTGGTGGCCACGGCGGCGAAACAGGGCGTGTTCTTCCCCTGGCAGATGCCGGTCAACATGCTGGCGACCGACAGCTGGCGGGTGACCACCGCCCTGAGTCTGGGCGGTGGTCTGGGGCTGGTGGTGCTGATCCTGGCGGTGGCCCATCTCGGCCGGCGCGAGGTGCTGTAGATCAGTTGCCGGTGGCGCTGCGGTCGGGGGCGATCTCGGTCATGGCGGACTGCAGATAGTTGGGCTCGCCCAGCTGTTCGATCAGTTTGAACTGGGCCTCGAGGAAGTCGATATGCTCCTCGGTGTCGGCGAGGATCTCGGTCAGGATCTGGCGGCTGATGTAGTCGGCCCCGGCCTCGCACTGGGCGATACCGTCGATCAGGGTCTTGCGACCGCCCAGTTCCAGCTGCAGGTCGGCCCCGAGGCATTCGATCGCGGCCTCGCCGATCTTCAGCTTGTGCAGGTCCTGCATATTGGGCAGGCCGTCGAGGAACAGCACCCGCTTGATCAGCTTGTCGGCGTGTTTCATCTCGCCGATCGATTCGTCGTAGATGACCTGGCCGAGGTGTTTCAGACCCCAGCTCTCGAACATGCGGGCGTGCAGGAAATACTGGTTCACCGCCGTCAGCTCGTTGGTCAGCACCGCATTGAGGGTGCGAATGATCGCGGGGTCGCCCTTCATGGTCTTCGCCTTGCTATTCGGCGGCCAGAGCGAACGCCTGTCGGCTGTCCTGAATCATCTGCCGCATCTCGCAAACACATTTAGCACACTGGGCGGCGCACTGGTTGCTGGCGAAGATTTCGCGCGGCCGGGTCGCCCCGGCCTCGATGGCGAAGGCGACGTCACGCTGGCGCAGGCCGTTGCAGTTGCAGACATACACGGAAGGCGATTCCCGTCGGGTGTTGATAATGGTTCTCTATAGCACCAATACAAGCGACTGCAAATCGTTCGCATTGTTGACCGGGCGTTGACGTGCGCGCCTGATTGTCCCAGCGAGAGCCATGGCCCGCACCCCCCCGATCCCGCCCCGTCCGCCCTGTCGCCTGTATCTGATCACGCCGCCGGCCATCCCGGACCTCGACGCCTTTGCGCGCGATCTGGAGGCGGCGCTGGACGCCGGCGAGGTGGCGGCGCTGCAGATCCGGCTCAAGGAGGCCGATGATGCGACCGTGCTGGCGGCGGTGGCGGCGCTGAAACCGGTTGCCCAGGCGCGGGGCGTGGCCGTGATTCTCAATGATCGACCGGACCTGGCGGCCTGTTCCGGCTGTGACGGCGTCCATCTGGGCCAGTCTGACGCCTCCGTGGCCGAGGCTCGCCGGTTGATGGGCCCGGAGGCCATGATCGGCGTGACCTGTCACGACAGTCGCGAACTGGCGATGGAGGCGGCCGAGGCGGGGGCGGACTATGTCGCCTTCGGGGCCTTCTTCCCGACCGCGACCAAGGCGACGACCCATCGTCCCGAACCGGAGGTTCTGACGATCTGGCAGGAGACGGTCGAGATTCCCTGCGTGGCGATCGGTGGGATCACCGCGGCCAATGCCGCAGACCTGGCGCGGGCGGGGGCGGATTTCGTGGCGGTCAGCGCCGCGGTCTGGAGTCATCCGCAGGGACCGGGAGCGGCCGTGGCGGAGATCGTCGCCGTCCTGACGGTGAATCCCTGAATTTCAGGGGATATTAGTGAAGCCTGTGCATGGCTACAGGCTGAATTTGGTGTGCCGAGACCTGACCCGATGACTGCGAGCCCTGCGGACCCGTCCGCTGACCCTGTCCGAAAGGAGCCGGTTGCCGCCCGCACGGCCCGCGCCGGACGGAGCAGCGCGGCCGCCTTTTTCAACGAGCCGCTGGCCCCGGTTATCGCCGCCGTCGGGGTGGTTATCCTCGTGGTGCTGGCCATCGAGTTCTCGCGCTCGGCCGGTCTGGTCGCCGCCCTTTGGGGGGCCGGGGGGCTGGCGGTCGTGGTCTGGCTGCGCAATGCCCGCGGCCCGATGTACGACCTGTGTTTCGGCAGTCTGATCGCGGTCGGGGTGCTGGTCGGGGAATTCCTCGCCGGTAATCCAACGTCGCTGGCGATCATGTTCACCGCGGCCAATATGATCGAGATCGTCGGGGCCGTTCTGCTGGCCCGGCGGTTCGCCCCGAGCCTGAATCTGTCCAGCGTTGAGGGGACCGGCCGGTTCCTGCTCAGCGCCGCCGTCCTGGCCCCGATTCCGGCCGGACTGTTTACCTCGGCCTTTCTGAGTGTGCTGAACGGGGCCGATTTCGCCTATTCGTTCGGCACATGGTGGCTGGGACACGCGATGGGAATCGCCGTCATCGGTGCCTTCGGCCTGGCCGTGACCCGTCGCAATCTGGCGATGATCGCCCGGCCGATGAAACTGCTGGAGACGGTTCTCCTGTTGGCGCTGCTGACCGCCGTCAGCACCGCCATCTTCTCGCGGCTGAGCCTGCCGCTGGGGTTTGTCGTCCTGCCGATCCTGCTGGTCATCGCCGTGCGGTTGCGGGTTCTGGGGCTGACGGCAGCGCTGCTGATCGTCACCATCCTGGCGGTCGGCGGCAGTATGGCGGGTTTCGGCCCCTATGCCGTGCGCTTCCAGGGCGCGGATCGCGCCCTGATGGCGCAGATGCTGGTGCTTCTGGGCTATCTGCCCGTGCTTCTGGTCGCCTCGCTGCTGGAGGAGCGCGACCGGCTGGCCGATCGTGCCCGGGCGGGTCAGGCCCGCGCCGAACGGGCCTCGGAGGCCAAGTCACGGCTGCTGGCCAATGTGGCCCATGAGGTCAAAAGCCCGGTCGGGGGCATCATCGGCATCGGCGAGCTGTGGCAGACCGGGCAACTGGGTCCGATCACCCCGATCCAGGCCGAGATGGCCGAGATGCTGGTCAAGACCGCGCGTCAGGTCGAGGCCCTGTCCCATGACCTGCTGGATGTGGCCCGGGCCGAGTCCGGCGCGGTCAAGGTCGAGCTGCGCCCCACCGATGTGCGTGGGGTGATGGAGGATGTGCGCCGGGCCGTGGCGCTGCGGCCGGAGTCCCGTGACCTGAAGCTGGAGCTGGTGTGTCTGGGCGACGGGTTGGTGGCCCTGGCCGATTCCCAACGTCTGGCCCAGGTGGTGGCCAACCTGGCCTCGAACGCGGTCAAATACGGAGCCTCGGGCGGGTCGATCGTCTTCCGGGCCAGCCGGGTCGATCACGTCGTCCGCATCGAGATCATCGACAAGGGACCCGGCCTGTCGGCTGATAAACAGGCGCAGTTGTTCGAGCCGTTCAACCGGCTGGGGCTCGAGCGAACCACGGTCGAGGGGCATGGCATCGGTCTGGCCCTGGCCAAGCGGCTGACCGAACTGCAGGGCGGCACCATCGGGGTGATTTCTCAAACCGGTGAGGGGGCCACCTTCTGGATCGAACTGCCCGCGGCCTGATCCGGCCAGGGACGGCCAGCTGGCCTCGAGGTCTTGTGATCGCCCCGATCCGGAGCGATGGTCCGGATATGAAAATTCCCAGCTCCGCCGCCATCCTGCTGCTGCTCGCCACGCCGGTCGCCGCCCAGAGCCCGCCGTTGACCCAGGCACCGTCAGCCACCGACCTGACCCGGGCGCTGAACGGCGGCCCGCCCTTCGTCGCCCCGACACCCGCCCCGACACCCGCCCCGACACCCGCCCCGACGCCAGTCCCGACGCCAGTCCCGGCACCCGCCCCGACGCCAGTCCCGGCACCGGCACCGGTCAGGGGCCCTGCGCCGACACCGACGCTCGTCCCGGCTCCGGCACCGGCACCGGTCAGGGGCCCTGCGCCGACACCGACGCTCGTCCCGGCTCCGGCTCCGGCACCGGTCAGGGGCCCTGCGCCGACACCGACGCTCGTCCCGGCTCCGGCTCCGGCACCGGTCAGGACACCTGCGCCGACATCGACGCCGGAAGCGCGACCGGCTCCGGTGGCAACGGTCCCTGTGATCGCACCCGTCGCCCCGGTCGTTGCAAGGCCGGAACCGGTGGGCCCGGCCTATCGTCCGCTGGACGCGACGGCCCGTGCGGCCCTGCCGTTCCGCCTCGACCTGCCCGAGGGGTTCGATCTCGATACCGGTCGGCCGGGGCCGGACTTCACCATCTATTCGGTGCGGCGCGGGACCACGCCGTTCGTGATGATCTATGCCGGTCCGGCGTCGCAATTCCCGATCTATGACGGCCAGTTGGCCGAAGTAGCGGGTCGTGCCTCCGTCGTCGTCACCGAGGCGGACGGGCGGCATGCGATGGAGCATCTGTTCCAGCGGGCCACTGCGCCTCGGGAAATCCATGTCTGGGTCGCCAGCCTGGAGGGGGCTGACCGGGCCCTGGCCGAGCGGATCGCCCAGTCGGTGGATCTGCGCTAGGCGGGGGTTCCGTTTGCGGGCTTGCCGGATCGGCCACCGCCTGCAATCCTGCGACTCATTCGCATTTGCGGGAGTCGTCAATGATCCTTCTGGTCACAGGTTGCCGCGCCATTGCCCGGCTGATGGCCCCGGAGGCACGGCCGCGACCGGCGGGTCCGGCGGCCTGCCCGTCGCGCAACACGAGTGTCAGCAACCTCAAGCCCGGGCCTACCGGGCCGGGCTGACCGCCGGGTTCAGGGCTGGAGCCGGACGCTGCGGGCCGCGTCGCCGGGCCGGAAGACCAGGCTGCGGGTCACGCCGGCGGAACGGATATTGACCTGCTGTTCCTGGTCGTCGTGGACGCCGGGGAAGAAGTCGAGGTCGACCGTGATCTGATGCGCGCTGCTCCCAGGCGGAACCTGTCCGGCGAAACGGATCCGGATATTGTCGCCGGCCAGGTCAGTGGCAGTGCGCGTCAGCGCCACGGTTCGACCGTCGATGTCGAGGCGGAAGCGCGCGGCCAGATGATCCTCGAGTGCCGCAACCGCGGCCGGATCGTCGAGACTGGGCTGGGCCCCGGGGGCGATGGAGACCAGGGCCGGCTCGACGTCATGAGCGGCGAAGCGGTGCTCGACCCGGACCGCGCCCGAAACCCCGTCGATCTCGACGACGGTCAGGCCGTCATGGCCGCGATGGGCCAGGGCCGGGGTCGCCATACCCAGGACCAGAAGGGCGCTCAGCAGCAGGCGTTTCATCGGCGGCTGGACCGGGTCGCGGTCGAGTCCGGGCTGACCTCGACGTCGGAATCGCGCATGCGGTTCTCGCCGGCCGGACGCTCGCCCGACAGGCGCAGCGACTGCTGGTCGATGCGGCGCGGATAGGCGTTGTTGGCGCGGTCGGCGTCGGCGGTCTCCCACAGGGGGTCGATCTCGGCCCCGGTCAGGGTCTTCGACGACACATGCTGCCAGACGACCTGGCGGCTGTTGCGACGCCAGATCTCGGCCGGGATGCGGATCGTCTCGTCCGAGCCGTCGCTGTAGGTCAGCTTCAGGATCACCGGCATCACCAGGCCGCCGACGTTGGTGAAGGTGAAGCGGTAGATGTTGTCGTCGAAGCCCTGGGCGGCGCGGCGGTCGGCGTCGGCGCGGGCGGCGGCGGTGGCGGCCTCGCGGCGTTGGGCCGCGGTGACGGTGAAGCGATCGGTCTCGTTGTAGAAGTCACGCACGGCCGGATCGCGTTCGATCACCGTCTCGATGCCGCGGTTGCCGGTCACGGTGGTCGGGACCGGTTCGCCGGCGAAACGCTCACGGTCGGCGCGGGCCCGGGCCTCGGGATCGGCCGGGGCGAGGCGGACGGCGGTGACACCGTCCAGAGAGATGTCGACGTGGTCCGTCGAATAGAACCAGCCGCGCCAGAACCAGTCCAGGTCGACACCCGAACTCTCCTCCATGGTGCGGAAGAAGTCATAGGGGGTCGGGCGTTTGAAGGCCCAGCGCTGCGAATATTCGCGGAAGGCGCGGTCGAACAGGTCGCGGCCCAGCACGGTCTCGCGCAGGATCACCAGGGCGGTGGCCGGCTTGGCATAGGCGTTGTTGCCGAACTGCAGCAGGCTGTCGGACTGGGTCATGACCGGGACCTGGTCCTCGGAGACCATGTATTCGACGATGTCGCGCGGCTCACCGCGCGAGGGGAAGTCGGGATCCCAGAGCTTTTGCGCCTCGTACTGAAGGAAGCTGTTCAGCCCCTCGTCCATCCAGGTCCACTGGCGTTCGTCGGAGTTGACGATCATCGGGAAATAGAAATGGCCGACCTCGTGGATGACCACGCCGATCAGGCCGTTCTTGGCGCGTTCGGTATAGGTCAGCCGGCCGTCGTCACCGCGCACGGGCCGGGGCCCGTTGAAGGTGATCATCGGATATTCCATGCCGCCGACGGGGCCGTTGACCGACTGGGCCGTGGGGTAGGGGTAGATGATGGCGAACTGGTTGTAGACGTCGATGGTGTGGGCGATGGCCCGGGTCGAATAGGTGTCCCACAGCGGGCGGGCCTCCTTCGGATAGAAGGACATGGCCATGACCACCGGGTGGTCGGCGCTGTCCTGATCCACGCCCATCGCGTCCCAGACGAATTTGCGCGAACTGGCCCAGCCGAAGTCGCGCACATTGTCGGCGGTGAAACGCCAGGTGCGGGTGCCCGAACGGGCCGGGCGGGCCTCGGCGGCGGCGGCCTCGGCCGGGGTAACGACATAGACCGGGGCGTCGGCGGTGCGGGCCCGGGCCAGGCGCTCGCGCTGGGCGGCGGTCAGGATGTCCGGATTGGCCAGTTCGCCGGTGGCCGAGACCTGGTGGTCGGCGGGCACGGTGATGGAGACGTCATAGTCGCCGAACTCGAGGGTGAACTCGCCCGAGCCGAGGAACTGGGCGTTGTGCCAGCCCTCATAGTCGGAATAGACGGCCAGGCGCGGGAACCACTGGGCCGCCAGAAAGATGCAGTTGCCGTCCTCGTCCGGTTTGGTGAAACACTCGTAGCCGCTGCGGCCGCCGACCACATTGGTCTCGGGCAGGGGCAGGGTGAAGCTCATCGTGAAGGTGAAGGCCTCGCCGGTCGCCAGCGGTTGCGGCAGTTCCAGCCGCAGCATGGAATCGACGATGGTGAAGGGCACGGCCCGGCCGTCGGGGCCGGTGATCGTCAGGTCGTTGAAGCCGCCTTCCCAGTCCTGGAACCGCTGCACCCGCAACACCTCGCTGACGCTGACGGTGTCGGAATTGGTGTAGGTTCGGCTGCGTTCGGCCAGGGAGTCGCGGCGGTAGTTCTGCTGATCCAGCAGCAGCCACAGATAGCCGAGGGCGTCGGGCGAGTTGTTGAGATAGGTGACCTGTTCTGTGCCGGTCAGGGTGCGGCGCGTCTCGTCCAGCGACACGTCGATGTCGTAGTCGACCTGCTGCTGCCAGTAGCGGTGGCCGGGCGCGCCCGAGGCGTTGCGGTAGTCGGTGGGGGTGGGCCAGTCCTCGCCCTCGAACTGGCGGAACTTGTCCTCGAACGTGCCGGTCGACTGGTCGACCGGCCCGACGCTCTGTTGCGCCAGGGCCGTGGTCGTGCCCGCCAGGCCGGCCATTACCGCCAGTACCAGTCCTGTACGCATCCGCATCCGAAACACCGTCTGTTACCTGAAAACCCGGGGCAACCTTAACGGGGGGCGAATCCTGCGCAAGCGGCGGAACGTTACGTCTGTGTAATCCAGCCACGCTGCCCTGACCGCGGCCCTGCCGGGGGCAGCTTCGCGGCGCGGGTGGGTTCAGACAAGCTCCACTGCGATCGCTGTGGCTTCACCACCGCCGATGCACAGGGAGGCCATGCCCTTCTTGCCGCCGCTCGCCTGCAGGGCCGACAGCAGGGTGGCGATGATGCGCGCGCCGGAGGCCCCGATCGGATGGCCCAGGGCCGTGGCCCCGCCGTTCACGTTCAGCTTGTCGTGCGGGATGTTCAGTTCCTGCATGGCGATCATGGCCACGACGGCGAAGGCCTCGTTGACTTCCCACAGGTCGACGTCCTCGACCGACCAGCCGGCCTTCTTCAGGGCCTTCTGCATCGCCGGAACCGGGGCGGTGGTGAACAGGCCCGGCTCATGGGCATGGGCGGCATGGGCGACGATCCGGGCGACGACCGGCAGGCCGAGGGTTTTCGCCGTCGACTCGCGCATCATCACCAGGGCGGCGGCCCCGTCCGAGATCGAGGAGGCGTTGGCGGCGGTGATGGTGCCGTCCTTGGCGAAGGCGGGTTTCAGGGTCGGAATCCTGGACGGGTCGGCCTTGCCCGGCTGTTCGTCGATGCTGACGGTCTCGCTGCCCTTGCGGGTCTTGACCTCGACCGGGGTGATCTCGGCCTTGAAGGCCCCGCTTTCGATGGCGGCGCGGGCGCGGGTCAGGCTTTCGATCGCATAGGCGTCCTGGGCCTCGCGCGTGAACTGGTACTGGCCGGCGGCGTCCTCGGCGAAGGCCCCCATCAGCTTGCCGGGCTCATAAGCGTCCTCGAGACCGTCGAGGAACATGCTGTCGGAGATGACGTCGTGGCCGATCCGGGCCCCGCCACGGTGTTTGGCCATGACGTAGGGGGCACCGGTCATCGACTCCATGCCGCCGGCGACGATCACCCGGGCCGTGCCGGCCAGCAGGGCGTCATGGGCCATCATCGTGGCCTGCATGCCCGAGCCGCACATCTTGTTGACCGTCGTGGCCTCGACATGGAGGCCGAGGCCGGCCCCGATCGCGGCCTGACGGGCCGGGGCCTGGCCGAGACCGGCGGGCAGGACGCAGCCCATGAAGATCTGTTCGATCTTCGCCGGGTCGATTCCGGCCCGTTCGACCGCCGCCCTGACCGCAGCCGCGCCCAGGTCGGTGGCCTTGACCCCGGACAGGGCCCCCTGGAAGGCCCCCATCGGCGTGCGGGCAAAGGCGCAGATGACGACGGGATCGGTGGGCGTGGGCATGGGGGCTCCTGACGATGCGGACCGCTGCGGCGTAGCGCCTGGCCCACGCTCCGGCAAGCGACGCGGATTGTGGTGCGGGTTTCTTTTAATGGTGCTGTAGACTTAGGAGTCAGGGAGAGCATCGCAAGTGGCGTCAGGCGTGCGAAAAATTCGAATGACGCAGGCCGTGTGGGTGGCGCTGCTCGGTATCGCCCTGACCCTGGTCGTGGCCGTCTGGGCGGAACGCGTTGCTTTCGGCCGGCAGAATGAAGGTTTCGAACGCCAGGCTGACGGCGTCCAGTCTGCGGTTGAGGGGCGGTTCGACACCTATGTCGCCCTGCTTCGTGCGACCGTGGGACTGTTTGCTGCCAGCGATGAGGTCACACCCGTTGAGTTTCAGAATTTCATCGCGTCACTGGACCTGATCGAGCGATATCCGGGCGTACAGGGCATCGGGTATGCGGCCTGGCTCGACAGTCCCGGTGCCCGGGCGGAGGTCCGGCGTGATCTGCCCGTCGGGACCCGGCTATGGCCGGACACGGCCAGTGGCGAGAGTGCCATCGTTTTTCTGCAGCCGCTGGACCGGCGCAACCTGGCGGCGCTGGGGTATGATATGTACTCGGAGCCAATCCGTCGCGAGGCCATGCGACGCGCGCGGACACTGGACGTTCCCGCCAGCACTTCGGCCGTGACCCTGGTTCAGGAGATGGATACGGACAGGCAGCCCGGTTTCCTGGTCTATCTGCCGCTATCCCGCGCCGACGGAGTCTTCCAGGGATGGATCTATGCGCCGTTCCGGGCCCGGGATTTCTTCGACGGGGTTTTCGCTGCAGAAGCCGGTCCGGAGATCCGGAACGTTACCGTCCGGGAGGGCGGAGCCGATGGAACCGTGCTGTGGCCTGCCCGGCCGGTATCGCCCGCGGGGGCCGGGTTTTCGACCGTTCGGGAGGTCAGTTTCGGCGGTCAGACCTGGCGGCTGGAAATGTCCGCGCCCAGAGGGCTGGGTCAGAGCGGAGTGCCGATCGCGATCCTGATGATCGGGCTGTTCCTCACCGCCCTGCTGAGCCTGGCGTGGCACTGGCAGGATCGCCTGCTGGAAGCGGCCCAACGGGCCAGGACGCGCTCGGACCTGTTGCTGAAGGAGGTGAACCATCGCGCGGCCAACAGCCTGCAACTGGTCGCCTCTTTCGTCTATCTGCAAGCCCAGGCGGTGACGGATCCCAAGGCGAGGGCGGCACTGGTCGCGACCCGGGCGCGAATTCTGGCCGTGTCCCGTGTGCACCAGCGGCTCTACACGGATGACTCCGTCGATGGGGTCGAGCTCAAGGCCTATATCGAGACCCTCACCGAGGGTCTGGCCGATGCCTTTGAGGCGGGCGGCCGTCGGCTGGAGGTAGAGGCGGTTGAGGTCCGTACCGATACGGACCGCGCGATCTCGGTCGGGGTGGTGCTGGTCGAACTGGTCAGCAATGCCGCCAAATATGCCTATCCGCCCGACCACCCGGGTGACATCCGGGTGCGCCTTCGCCGCGAGGATCAGACATTGTGGCTCGAGGTCGAGGACGACGGGGCCGGTTTCGATCCGGCGACCAAGGCCAAGGGGTCGGGGCTGGGGATGAAGGTCGTCCATGCCATGGTGACCAAGCTCGCCGGTGAACTTTTGGTCGAGCCGCTGTCGCCCGGCGTGCGGGTATCCGTGGTCTTTTCTATCGCCGGGTGATCAGCGCGCCGGCATCAATTTGCGCCGCTGTCGCACCAGGGCCAGGGGTCGGCCGTCGGGGGCGTAGGCGATCCCGTCCTCGACCGCCCAGCCGCCGCCCACATCCATCGTGCGGAACTCAAAAAAGGCCCAGCCGTCCGGCGAGGTGTCCGGCGTCAGGTCGCCGAACAGGTCGGCCCGCAGGTCAACGCTGGCCGAGATGACCGGCGGGGCGGGCAGGGCAGTCCAGTAGGTCGGATAGATCCCGTCCAGCAGGAACAGCAGCCGGGCCTCGTCCAGCGGACGGCCGTCGCGGGTGCGCATCCAGAGCCGCAGGACCGGAGCCTCCGGCGGGTTCTGGCCGAACAGGCGCGGACCGGACTCGAACCGGTGCTCGACATGACGGGAAAACCAGGGGCCGAACCGGGCGTCCAGCGGGGTGGTCTCGATCTGGTCGAGCGGGACCGCGGCGGCGACAAGCGGGACCAGTTCCGGGCCGGGAACGTCACGCCCGAAGGTGGCCAGGGCCTGCAGGGCCGGGCGATCCGGCTGGCCGGCGGCGACCATCGCATAGGCGATATTGCGCCCGCCCCGCAGCAGGGTCGGCACGAAGGTGACGGGCGCGAACCGGGCCGCGGCCAGATACTGGACGGTCAGGCTGCGCAGGGGGGTCTCGAGGTCGAGCCCCTGTCGTGCCGCGGTCCCGGCCAGGGCCGCCATCAGGCCGCCGAACGGCGCGCCCTTTTCCGGCGGCATCGCCTGGGGCGCATTGGAGAAGGCCCCGCTGAGCTGCGCGATCAGACCCTTGTCGCCATCGGGGGTCAGGGTCAGGGCCTGGGTCAGGGTCTGGTCGGTCATGGGATCCGCGGGCCGGGTGAACGAAAGGCGGGCGGAAGGCCGGTGCCGGACCGGCAGGCTTCCGCCCGAAGTCGAGGGATACAGGAAACGCCGTCGATGTCGGAACAGCGAAAGCGAGTCCGTAGCCAAAAGATACTGACTTAGTGGGTTTAGATTGGCAACCCTCTTGCCAAAAGGATGACGCGGGGTCACTTTCACGCCATGGGCCGTACCGCAGACTATTCCCGACAGAGCTGTTCCATCGCCGCGACGCTGGAGGTGATCGGCGATCCGTGGACGCTGCTGGTGATCCGCGACGCCTTCCAGGGCGTCAGCCGTTTCGAACAGTGGCAGGAGCGGCTGGGCGTGGCCCGCAACGTTCTGGCCTCGCGGCTCAAGACCCTGGTCCAGCACGGGGTGCTGGAGCCGAAACTCTATTCCGAACGCCCGCCGCGTAATGAGTATGTGCTGACCGCGCGCGGCAAGGATCTCTACGCCGTACTGGTGACCCTGCACGCCTGGGGCAACAAACACGTCTATGGTGACACCGACTCCGGCATCGACATGATTCACAAGGCTTGCGGCCAGTCGCTGGACCCCAAGATCGCCTGCGGCTGCTGCGGCGAAATCGTCAAACCGCGCGACGTCATCCTGACCCGGGTCGAGAACTGCGCCACCGTGGGTGACGTCATGCCCCGTGAAGACGCCGCCTGATCACGACCTGATCACGCCTGACCGGTTCCGGCCGGTTTCATCATCCCGACCACCCTGCCGGTTTGTCCCGGCCAAGGAGCTTCCATGACCAATTCCGTCCCGACCCACGGCCTTCAGCTGCGCAGCCTCGTCCGCAAATCCGGTGAGCTGGAACTGTCGCTCGCCAGGGTCGAGGTCGTTGCTCCGGGACCGGACGAGGTGGTGGTCCGAATCGAGGCGGCTCCGATCAACCCCTCCGACCTGGCCCTGCTGGTCGGGGCGGCTGACATGAGCACGGCGACGATGTCGGGCCCGGCCGGCAATCCGGTGACCACGGCCCAGATCCCGGCCGCGGGCATGCGGGCCATGGGCGGGCGCCTTGATGAGTCGATGACCGTCGGCAATGAGGGCGCGGGTACGGTGATCGCCGCCGGCAGTTCGGAAGCGGCCCAGGGCCTGATGGGCCGGACCGTCGCCCTGTTCGGCGGCTCGATGTTCGGCCAGTACCGCACGGTGGGTGCCAATACCTGCCTGCCGCTGCCGGCCGATACGACGGCTGCCGAGGGGGCGTCCTGCTTCGTCAATCCGCTGACCAGCCTGTGCATGGTCGAGACCATGCGGCTGGAAGGGCATACGGCCCTTGTGCATACGGCGGCGGCGTCGAACCTCGGCCAGATGCTGAACAAGGTCTGCCAGGCCGATCGCATCGAACTGGTCAATATCGTGCGCAGCGAGGCCCAGGCCGAGATCCTGCGCGGCCTCGGCGCGAAGCACATCTGTGACTCGACCAGCCCGACCTTCATGGCCGATCTGATCGCGGCCCTGGTCGAGACCGGGGCGACCCTGGCCTTTGACGCCATCGGCGGCGGCACCCTGGCCGGCCAGATCCTGACGGCGATGGAGGTGGCGGCCAACAAGACGGCCACGACCTACAGCCGCTACGGCTCCACCGTGCACAAACAGGTCTATATCTACGGGATGCTGGACACCGGACCGACGGTTCTGAACCGCGCCTTCGGCATGAGCTGGGGCGTCGGCGGCTGGCTTCTGCCGCCCTGCCTGGCGCGGATTGGCGGGGAGCGGGCCCAGGCCCTGCGCCAGCGCGTCGCCGCCGAGCTGAAGACCACCTTCGCCAGCCACTATGTGGCGGAAATCTCGCTGGCCGACACGCTGAACCCCGAGATCATCGCCCGCTACAACAAGCGGGCCACCGGCGAGAAATACCTGATCAACCCGAGCCTCGACGCCGGCTGAGGAACGCGGAACGACCGGGCAGCCCGTAGCTGCCCGGTCGGCCTGATGCCTATTTGCGCACGTAGCGGTCGAGGAAGGTCAGATAGGCCTCCTGGGCCGTGATGCGGTTGTCGCGGCGCTGGAAGCCGTGGCCCTCGTCCGGGAACAGGACGTATTCCACGGGCACGCTGTTGGCGCGGACGGCAGCGACCAGTTCGTCACTCTCGACCTGCAGGACCCGCGGGTCATTGGCCCCCTGGACCACCAGCATCGGGCGGCGGATATTGGCGGCGTGGAACAGCGGCGAGATCCGGCGGTGACGTTCGGCATCGGTCGCCGGATCGCCCATCTCGTCGAAGAGGGCATCGCGCTGCGGACCCCACCAGGCCGGAATGGATTCCAGCGTGCGCACCCAGTTGGTGACGCCGAAGATGTTGACACCGGCCTCGAAGGCCTCGGGATGGAAGGCCAGGGCCGCAGCGGTCATGTATCCTCCGTAGGAACCGCCCATCACCGCCACCTGGTCGTCGGCCACCCAGTCCTGGTCGCGCAGCCACTGTCCGGCGTCGACAATGTCCTGCAGGTCGGACTCGCCGTGGGCGCGGTCGTCCATGTGGAAGAAGGTCTTGCCATAGCCGGACGAGCCCCGGTTGTTGGCCGCCAGCACGGTATAGCCATGGTTCACCAGATGCTGGATCATCGGCGAGTAGCCGCGGGTGCTCTGGCCGCCCGGACCGCCATGAACCAGCACGATCGCCGGGCCTGGATTGGCCGCGGAGGCCCCGCGCGGTCGGTAGAGGACGCCCGGGATGATGGTTCCGTCGGAGGCGGCGTAGCGGACGATGCTTGCCTCGACCAGATCGGCCTCGTTGATGTCAGGGTTGAGGGCCGTCACCAGTCGCCGGGCCTGCCCTGTCGTCAGATCGGCGGTGTAGACGTCGTTCGGCGATGTATCGGATGAGACGGTGAAGGCGATGCGGGTCTCGTCGGCGTTGAAACGCACCTGGCCGAGGTTGCCGGCCGGCAGGCCGGAAAGACGGACCGGCTGGCCCGTGCGGGTATCAAGCAGCGTCAGTTCGGTCGAGGCGTCCGCGTTCAGCGCCGAGACCCGATAGCGTCCCGACGGCGACCAGCTGACGAACTGCACGTCCCAGTCTGCCTGGATGAGCGGAGCCTTGGCCCCGGTCGTCAGGTCATGGGTCCAGGCCTGGTTGAACTCGCCATGTTCGTCCGTGCCATAGATCAGCTGGCGGCTGTCGGGGCTGAAGGCATAGGTGCCGTGGGCGACAGCGCCCTCATGGGCCGTGATCAGGCGCGGCTCACCGTCGCCCTGAAGGTCGACCAGATAGACATCGCTGTCGGCGCTGGTGTTGGGCTTGTCGATGGCCAGCCAGCGCCCGTCCGGCGAGATGTCGGCGATGAACATGCCGGGGTTCTGAAACACCAGCCGGCTTTCATAGGTGTCGGCATCATAGGCGTAGAGGTCAAAAACCTCCGGGTCGCGGAGGTTGGACGTCACGTAGAAGACATCGCGCGCGGCGCTCCAGCCCAGCAGGTCGGCCTTGACGTTTTCGCCCGGGGTCAGGTCGCGGACAGTCCCGTCCAGCTCCCGGACATAGACGTGGGTCAGTTCGCTGCCGCCGCCGCCGCTGTCGGCCGCCAGCAGGACGCGGTCGTCGCCGGGGAAATAGCTCAGGCCCCTCGTGGCCACGGTCGTTGATGTGCTGAGCGGTACGGGAGTGCCGCCGGCGACCGACAGGGCCCAGGCGTTGAATACCCCCGTCTCGTCGCTGCTGATCAGGATCGACTGGCCGTCCGCGGAGAAGCCCAATCCTGCGGGACTGGACATGCCGTAGTTCCGGGTCTGGTAGAATTCGGCGGCCGTATAAGTGCGAAGGGTCGCGGCGTCGGCGGAAACGGCGGTCGGCGCGGGAGTCTGGGCCAGGACCCCGGGAGCGGCGGCCATGAGGGCGAGGACGGAGACGAGGCAGACGGTCGGGCGCATGGCGGATCCTTGCTGGATGAATGTCCATGGATGAGGCGTCATCCCATCACAACGGATGCGACCTGTCGGCAATTTAATGTTCGGTGGGGGTCAGCCGGCCAGTGGATCACCGCGCAGGGCGATCAGGGGGATGACGATGTCCTCCTCGTCGTCGAGGTGGCGCAGCAGGGGCGGGGCGATGACGTCGAGGACGTCCGCCAGCCGGTCGGCGTGGTCAGCAGCGTCGGACGCGCCGCCGCTGATCGCCTGGTGGAAGCCCATACCGGCCTGGAACAGGGTTTCCAGATGGGCGTGGATGGCGTTGTGGTCGCGGTCCAGCAGGTCGAGGCCGGGTACGATGCGCGGCTCAACCGCTCGCATGGCCGGAAAATAGTGGCCGGTCTCGATCCGGTGATGACCGTCCAGATGCTGGAGGAAGGCCTGCAGGGCCGGAATCAGGGCCTGGTGCAGGCTGTTGAGGTCGACCGTTCGGTCGCGCCACTGTCCCGCCAGAGTGGTCATATGGGCCTGATGATTGCGGAACCCGGCGTGCATCTGCAGCCAGTGGGCCGCCGTCGGGTGCAGGGCCGTGGTCCAGCGGTCGCGTGGGAAGGCATCACGCAGATACAGAAGGTCAGTCGGCAGGCCGGTGCGGTTGGCCAGCGTCGGACCGGCTGCCTCAGACAACGGCGGTGGTGGTCTGGATGAAGCCGCCACCCAGCAGGCGATCGGGATCGGCCGGATCATAGAGGGCGCAGGCCTGTCCGGGGGCCACGCCTTCCTCGCCCTCGGCAAAGAGGACCGAAATCACACCGTCGACCAGGGCCAGTCGCGCCGGGGACGGCGGACGGGTCGAGCGCACCCGGGCCAGGACCGGGGCCCCGGCCTCGGCGGCGGCCTCGATCGTTGGCTCGTCGCCCAGCCAGTTGGTCTCGTCCAGCGTCAGGGCGGCGGTCAGCAGGGCTTCGCGCGGGCCGACGATGACGCGGCGGTTGTCGGGATCCAGCTTTGTCACGAACAGGGGTTCACCCACGGCGACGTTCAGGCCGCGGCGCTGGCCGATCGTATAGTCGGTGATACCGGCGTGGCTGCCCAGCACCCGGCCGTCCATATGCACGATCTCGCCGGCCTCGCGGCCCTGGGGGCGCAGGCGGTCGATCAGGGTGCGATAGTCGCCCGAGGGCACGAAACAGATGTCCTGGCTGTCCGGCTTGGCCGCGATCTTCAGGCCCAGTTCGGCGGCGACGCCGCGTACCTGGGGTTTTTCGAGATCGGCGAGGGGGAAGCGCAGATAGTCGAGCTGGGCTGGTGTGGTGGCGAACAGGAAATAGGACTGGTCACGCGAATGGTCGATGGCCTTGCGCATCTGGGCGTAGCCGCCCGGGCCGACCGCGCGGCGCACATAGTGGCCGGTGGCCATGGCCTCGGCCCCGAGGTCGCGGGCGACATCGAGCAGGTCGCGGAATTTGACCGTCTGATTGCAGCGGATGCAGGGCACTGGCGTCTGGCCGCGCAGATAGGAGTCGGCGAACTGGTCGATCACGGCGTCGCGGAAGCGGCTTTCGTAATCCAGCACATAGTGGGGGATGCCGAGGCTCTCGGCCGCCAGACGGGCGTCGTGAATGTCCTGGCCGGCGCAGCAGGCCCCCTTCTTCTTCAGGGCCGCCCCGTGGTCGTAGAGCTGCAGGGTGACGCCGACCACGTCATAGCCCGCCTTGTGCAGCAGGGCCGCGACAACGGTGGAGTCGACGCCGCCCGACATCGCCGCGACGACGCGGGCACCGACCGGCAGGCCGACGGCCGCGCGCGCGGCCGCGATCGCCCCGTCCATGTCGGCGGGGGCGAAGGTCGGGATCGGGCAGGCGGGCTCAAGCAAAGTCATGGGCCCCATTTAGGGGGAAAGCGGTGCGAATTCGAGGCCGGGCTGTGAACCGGCCCTGAAACGACAACGACCGCCCCCGTTTCCGGGAGCGGCCGCTGCCTTCGGGGGGAAGAAATTCGGGCGGGGGCTAGCCCCGATAGTGCTGGATCCGCGTGGTGCGCAGCCCCTGCATGCCCCATTTGTCGATTGCCTTCTGCCAGGCGAGGAATTCCTCGGCCGTCAGACGGTATTGAGTCAGGGCATCATCAAGGCTGAGCAGCCCGCCGCGCACAGCGGCAACCACTTCGGCCTTGCGCCGGATCACCCACCGGTCGGTGGATGGCGGCGGAAGATCACCGAGAGTCAGGGGCGTACCCGTTGGTCCGACCACGTATTGTTCGCCTTTGCTGTTAAGGCGTCGCTCTTGCAGCATGGGCTTAAGCCTCATTCACCAATCACCATCTGAGGTGTGAATGTAGCCCGGCTCAGCTAAAGGCCGTTTAAGGGGCGTGGTGAAGGAAAGAATAAAATCCATTCCTGCGCCGACGTCAGTAAGGCCAAAGGTAAAGCGACGATTCATTGAACCTAACGATCAGTTACTTGCGGATCAGCGTTTGATGCTGATCAGCTCGGCGAGCATCTCGTCGGCGGTGGTGATGATCTTGGACGAGGCGGAATAGGCCCTCTGGGTGGTGATCAGGCCGGTGAATTCCGCTGACAGATCAACCGTCGAGGCTTCCAGCTGCGAGGCCCCGATCAGGCCCGCGCCGCCGCTGCCGGCCCCCTTGAGGTTGAACGTGCCGGAGCCCTGGGTCACGCGGAAGGCGTTGCCGCTGACTTCGGACAGGCTGTCGGGACTGGTGAAGGTGGCCAGGGCGACCAGGGCGATCTGACGGGTCACGCCGTTGTCGAAGATGGCGGTGACATAACCCTTCTCGTCGATCTTGATTTCCGACAGGTTGCCGAAGGCCGTGCCGTTGGTCAGCGTGGCCTGGACCACCGAGGCGCTGTCGTACTGGGTCAGGCCGCCGGCGGCGTTGGCGAGTTCGAAGGCCACGCTCTGGTTGTCGATACCCAGGCTGGAGGCCCAGTTGAACTCACCGGCGGCCGGCGCGGCCCCGTCCGAGGCTCCGAAATTCAGCGCTGCCACGGTCGGGTCCGCGAACAGGGCCTCGCCCGGGGCCATGGCCAGCATGGCGGTGACGTCGAGGCGACCGTCCTGGGTGAAGGCGACGAGGCCCGACTTGAGCTGACCGTTCGAAAGACCCGCCCCGGTGACGACGTCGCCGGCGGGGATGGCGCGGATTTCAGCGTACCACTGGTTCGGCACGGAGCTCTTCAGGAACGAGAGCGCGAGTGTTCTCTGACCGCCCTTGGAGTCGGAGACCGGAATGGTCAGCTCGAAATCGGGTTTCACGCCGGTTCCGGTGTCAGGATCCCACATGGCCATGGAGTTGGTGGCCGGATCATAGGCGTTGGGCCCCGGGACCGCGAGCGCGGCGTCCGAGGCGGCGATGGAGACCGGCTGGCTGGAGCGCAGGTTGGCGTTCAGCTCGATGCGGGTCGTGGCCTCGGCCGTACCGCCGACCGAGCCGACGTTGATGGTCTTGAGGCGGTTCAGGTCAGAGGGGTCGAGGTTCAGGTTGCCTTCGCTGTCGATGGGCCAGCCCTGGAGATACAGGCCGGCCGTGTTTTTCAGGAAGCCGTGGTTGTCGACCCGGAACGCGCCGGCGCGGGTGAACAGGCGGGTGTCGGCGGGCGTCAGGTCTTCGGCCTTTTCCGTGACGACGAAGAAGCCCTGGCCGGCGATGCCGAGGTCGGTCGAGGAGGTGGTGCGCTGCAGCTGGCCGTTCTGACTGGTGAAATGGCGGGCGCTGGCCAGGACGCCACCGGCCGAATAGCCGGCCCCGGCGCTCTGGGTGTTGACCACGGTGGCAAACTCGCCGGACGTCCGTTTGTAGCCGACCGTGTTCACGTTCGCGATGTTCTGCGAGATGGCCGCCAGCGCGGCGGCATTGGCAGTCAGGCCGGACACGCCGGCCAGCAGGGCGCTGTTGATACTCATGACTTGGAACTCCCGGGAGTAACGATTTCGATGGATTGAGGGGAAGGGCGTGTCGCGCCGGAAACGGATCGGCTCATGCTGTGCCGACCGGCGTGGTGGTGGTCGCGCGTTCCTGCAGCGCGATTACCGTGGACAGCGGCAGGATGGAGTTGCCGACTGTCAGATAGGGTTCGCCATTGTAGAGCTCGACGCCGGTGATACGGCCACGAATCAGGGTCTGGCTTTCGATGGTCTCGTCGGCACCGGTCTTGGCCGTTACCTTGAGGGTGTAGACGCCGCCGTCGGCCAGCTGGCCGCCGGCGCTGGTCTTGCCGTCCCAGGTGAAGTCATGGGTGCCCTCGGTGCGGTCCGGTGCCGGTCCACTCCAGACAACCCGGCCGCCGCCGTCGAGGACCTCCAGGTCGGCGGTCGCGGCATCGGCGGCCAGTTCATAGCTCCAGGTCGCCTGACCGCCGTCCAGCTTCATCGCCGACCAGGCCGCGGTGGTATCCTTGCCGATGTAGTTGGCGGCCCCGGACAGCCCGCCACTTTGCTGGGCTGACAACAGGCTGGTGAGCAGATCGTTGGTCAGCAGTTGCTGCTCGACACCCGACATCTGGGTGAGCTGGCTGGTGAACTGGTTGGAGTCCACCGGCGACAGCGGGTCCTGGTTCTTCAACTGGGCGGTCAGCAGGCTGAGAAACGTCTCGAAATTGGTCGCCATGGCGGTGCGACCGGCGGTCGTCCGGTCGGTGGCTGTGGCGGTGGTGACGGCGTCAACCATCGGTCAGACCTTCATATCGACGCGGTCAGGCGTCAGGGACAGGGACATCCAGCGCGGTGCCGTAACCGGGGCTGCGGCGTCGGTTTCATCGGACAGGCGCGAGGCGGCGGCGAAGGCGCGCCCCTGGCGGCGGTCAAAGGCCTCGCCGGAGGAACGGTCGCGGTCGGTGAACTGGAAGGCGTCGTCAGCCAGATGGAAGCCGGCGTCCTCGAGCTGGCGACGCAGCTCGTCGACGCGGCCCTTCATGTCGAGGGCGGCGGCCGGATTGTCGAAGGCGAGCCGGGCGGCGAGGCGGCCGTGCTCGTCGATATCCAGGCTGACGTCGACCCGTCCCAGTTCATCGGGGGTCAGGGCCATTTCGAACCGGGTCGAACGGGCATCCATCCGGCGGATGATCTGGGCCGCCATCTGGGCGGTGGCCTCAACCGCGGCGTTGGACAGGTTGGACAGGGAATGGGTCTGTGATGCCGTGCCGGCCTGGGTGGCGGTGGCAGGGAGGGTTTCAGCTGGTGCCTGGTCGACCGGTGCCTTTACCGTGGCGTCGTCGATGGCCGGAACCGGGACCGGCACAGCGGCGGCGGTTCCGGCCGGCGGCCGGTCCGACAGGGACGGGGGCGTGGCTGCGGTAGCGGACGGGGTCGCCTCAACGACCGGTGGAGCGGGGGGCGTGGAGGTGGCCGTGGCCGGAGCCGCAACCGAGGTCCGCTCCCCGGTCGAGGTCGTCGCCCGCATGCTGTTCGACACAGGCGCGTTGCGGTCGGTGGCGGGGCGTAGTGGCGGTGGCGGCGCGACGGCCGGTGCGAGGGCGGCGGCGGCCAGGGCGGCTGCCTTGGTCGCGCCGGATGTCACGGCCGGGTTGGCCGGCTCGGCCGTCGTCGGGGTGTCGGTTTGGGTGCCGGGCAGGATCTGGCGGCCACCGTCCTTGCCGATGGCCGGATTAATGACAGGCGTCGGGTCGGCACCGGGCAAGACCTGCGGATTGCCGCTCTTGTCCGTCGTCCCCGGAAGGACCTGGGGCACATCGGCTCCCTTGCCGGATGCGACCTGTCCGGTGGTTCCCCCGCCGATCTCACTGCTGCCGACGGTGCCGGGCAGGACCTGGGGCGTATCCGCCCCCTTGTTGTTCCGGACCGGAGGCGCGGGAGCCTCGACGTCGGCCTCGACCGTCACGGGCGGCGCGCCGGGCAGGATCTGGGGCTGGTCTACGCCCTTGTCCGCCGGGGCGGCCGGCAGGACCTGGGCCTCATCGTGCTTCGCGGCTTTGACGGATACGGAAGGGTGTGGGGTTTCGGCAGCGGCCGATGCGGCCGCAGCCGCGCCGGCCGCATCGGATGCCGTCGTTTCCGCGTCGAGGCTGCTGTCTTCGGCGGCGGCCAGGGCAGAATCGATCGCTGTCGAGAGGGCGGTCGGGCGGGGGGCTGCGGCCGCGACGCGGATTAGGACAGTTTCGCTCCTGCCGACCGAACCCGGCCGTTCAGAGTCGATCGCCATCGCTTCGCCGAGCATCCGGTCGAAACCGGAGTCTCCACGGGCGTCGGATGCCGCCGGGGCGGCAACCGGCACGGCGGCCGGTGCGACGATGGAGAGGAGACGGTCAGCGGACATGGGTCGCCAGTACAACGGTTACGTCGGCGCCTGCTGCGCCCAAAGGTTCAGTCGGTGGGTCGCAAGTCGCGGGCCACGTCGACAAATCCCGATAATGTGCTGAATTCCCTCGAAAATGATCTATCGATACCGTCTGGCCGCAGGCTCGACCACGGTCGAATCTTGCCGCGCCCTGACGTTTTTTGCCCGGCTGCCGCCAGCCATGGCCCTGACGCGAACGGGTGGAGGGTAACTGGCCCGGGCCTTGCGCTCCCTTCCGGGTATGAAGGCGCTAAAAATCGTGATGCCCCGCATATTCAATGAACTAGCCGGATCGCTGATCGATCGGGCCGGGCAAAAAACGCACGTCAGCTGGCAGGGATTGCCGGGCGACGCGGCGGTCACGTCGTCGGGAGTGGTCTGATGTCGCTGAATGCCATCATGAATACGGCCTCGTCGGGCCTGACCGCAGCCCAGGTGCAGCTGCGGGTCGTCTCGGACAATGTTTCCAACGTCAACACGCCCGGCTATGTGCGCAAGATCGCCGACCAGGTGGCCGTCACCAACCAGGGGATCGGCGCGGGCGTCGATGTGGCCCGCATTCGTCTGGCCACGGATCGGTTTCTGCAGGCCGCGAGCCTGAACTCGGGATCGGAGGCGGCACGCCAGGGCGTGCGCTATGAACTGTATGACCGGATCCAGTCCCTGTTCGGCGATCCCGGCAATGCGGGCTTCTTCTCCCAGGTCGACGACATCTTCTCGGCCTTCGCTGCCGGGGCCGAGGATCCGGTGTCGTCGCCGCGCCGCCAGGAGGCCCTGTTCAAGGTCCAGGCGGTGTTCGACGAGGCCGGTCGCATCGCCGGCCAGATCCAGTCCGTGCGCGAGGACGCCGACGGCCGCATCCAGAGCGCGGTGGAAACCGGCAATGCCCTGCTGGAGCAGATCGAGGCGCTGAACGTCGAGATTTCGCGGGCCGCCGCGGTGTCCGGCGACTCCTCGGGGGCCGAGACTGCCCAGGCGGCCCTGATCACCCAGCTGTCGTCCCTGATGGACGTGCGCGTGTCGGTCCGGGCGGTCGGCGGGGTGTCAATCCGCACCGGCAGCGGCGTTCTGCTGGCCGGTCAGGGGCGGGCGACGCTGGAATACGGTCGTGCCGGATCGGTCAATGCCGAGTCGGCCTTCAACGAGATCTGGGTCACCGAGCCAGGCGGCGAAAAACGCCCCCTGATGGAAAGCGTCACCTCCGGCGAGATCAAGGGTCTGGTCGAGCTTCGCGATACCGAGGCTCCCGAGACGGCCGCGCGGTTGGGCGAGTTGATGACGCGGATCGCCGATGAGTTGAACCGCGCCCACAATGCCAACAGTGCGGTGCCGCCGCCCTCGACCCTGACGGGTCGCAATGTCGGCCAGTCGCTGGCTACGGCCGTGGCCGGCTTTACCGGCAATACGACCATCGCCGTGACCAATGCCGCCGGAGTTATCCAGGCGCGCGCCGACATCGTCTTCTCGGGCGCGACCATGACGATCAACGGGTCTGCGGCGACCCCGGCGAATTTCCTGACCGTGCTGAATACTGAACTGGGTGGCGCGGCCACGGCCAGCTTCAACGGGGGTGTTCTGAGCCTCGCGGCCACCAGCCCGAACGGCATCGCCATCGCCGATGATGCGACCACGCCCGGTACCAAGGCCGGTCGCGGCTTCTCACACTATTTCGGGCTCAACGATCTGGTCTCGAGCGGCCGGGTGGCCCTGTACGACACGGGTCTGACGTCGGCGTCGCTGCACGGGTTCACCGCGGGGGAGACGGTATCGTTCCGCTTCATCGACGCGAATGGTTCCAAGATGCGGGACCTGACGGTGACCGTCCCGGGCGGGACCGGAACGGTCGCCGAGCTGCTGACGGCCTTGAACGACCCGGCGACGGGCGTCGGTCGCTACGGCAGCTTTAGCCTGGACCCGACCAGCGGTGCCCTGACCTTCAAGGGACTGGGCAGTCCGCCACCGACGATGTCGGTGGTCAATGACAAGACGACCCAGGTGCCGTCCGGCGTATCCCTGACCGAACTGTTCGGGATCGGTAGCGGGGTCCGGGCCTCGCGCGCAGACGGGTTCTCGTTGCGCACCGACATCAACCGCGACCCGTCGAAACTGGCACTGGCACAGCTGAATCTGGCGGCCGCGCCGGGGACGGCCGCCCTGGCGACCGGCGACGGCCGCGGCGCGCTGTTGCTGGCCGACGCGGGCCAGAGGGCCGCGCAGTTCGCGGCTGCGGGCAGTTCGTCCGGCGGCTCGATCAGTGTTTCGCGTTACACCTCCGAACTGGCCGGTGAAATCGGCGGGCGGGCGAAACTGTCAAAGAGCCGGTCGGACAGTGCTTCGGCCCTCCAGAGCGAGGCTGCCGCTCGCCAGGTCGCCTACGAGGGCGTCAATCTTGACGAGGAACTGGTGCTGATGACGACCTATCAGCAAGCCTTTAACGCCTCGGCGCGCCTGATCCAGGCCGTCAAGGATATGTATGACGTTCTGCTGGGGATGGTGTGATGACCAGGGTTTCGACCGCCGGAAACTACCATTCAGCCCTGGCGGAGCTGATGAACACCCAGGTTCGCGCCCAGGAGGCACAGACCCGGATCTCGACGCAGAAGGTGGCCACGGACCTGACCGGGTTCGGGCGCACGTCGGAAACCCTGACGGCCCTGAAGTCGATGCAGAGCCGTATCCAGGGTTTCATCAGCACGGGCGAGACCGTATCGGCACGATTGGGTTCCCAGGATCTGGCCTTCGGCCGGATCGCGGATGGTGCCGGCGGTGCCCGACAGGCCATCGCCGACGCCCTGGCGGCCGGTCGAATCGACGGTCTCATGCAGCAGTTGCAGAATGAGTTTCAGGTCAGCCAGGACGGGTTGAATACCAAACACCAGGGCCGTTATGTCTTCGCGGGGGGCAATGTCGAGGCAGTTCCGGTCGTGTCCATGACTCTGGCAGACCTGGCGGCGGCCCCCAGTGTTGCGGACAGTTTCGCCAACGACAGCCTGAAACAGGCCTCGCGACTGGACGAGGGCACGCGGATGGAAACCAGCTTCCTGGCCAATGAGATCGGCACCGACCTGTTCCAGATATTCCGTGACATCCAGACCTATCACGGCAGCACGCCCATCACCGATCCGATGAGCGACGCGACCCGGGATTTTCTGACCACCCAGCTGGCGCGGTTCGACCAGGCCCGGACGTCGATCACGGACATGGCCGCGCGCAACGGGGCCATGCAGAACCGCGTCGACGGGATCCTCAAGTCACAGGGCGAGCAAAAGGCCTCGCTGGATGAACTTCTGTCGACCAAGACGGATGCGGACATGGCCCAGGCGATCACTGATCTGCAGCTGTCCCAGGTGGCGATCCAGGCCTCGGCCCAGGTCATCAGCCAGCTGAGTCAGGTCTCCCTGCTCAACTATCTGAACTGAGCCACCCGGCCAGACCGTTGCGAAAACGCCCGTGGCAGACGCAATCGGGGGGCGTGGCGGAACGGTGACGCCCGACGACTGTTCACACTCCGCTCCAGGCGAAGTGCATGGGCAAAGCAGGGCGCGCCGTTTAGTGAGAACCATGGTCAGCGCGGATTTCCAGATCGAGGACGACGAGGGGGGGCTGGTGCTCCACCTCAGCGGCGACTGGACCACGGCCGGTCTGGGGCGCACCACACGCCGGCTGGCGACGGCCCTGAAGGACCGGACGCCGACGCGCCTGGACCTGAACGAAATGGGCCGGTTCGATACCGCCGGGGCCCTGTCGCTGGTTCAGGCGTCCGCAGAGGTGCTGCCCGCGGCAGTCTGGGCCGCGCGGCCGGAAGCCGGGCGCATCTATGCGATGGTCGAGCGGCTGGAGCGTGAAAGCGTCGAGCCGCGCAAGCGGGCCGATGCTTTTACCCGGTCCTTTGCCAAGGTTGGACGCGGGATCGAGGACATCGGTCATGAGGCGGTCATGTCGCTGGCCTTCCTCGGTCGGTTGATGGTCGCCGCCGGGGCGGCCCTGTCCAACCCCGGCCGAATCCGCTGGCCCGCCTGGTTCAGCCAGGCCGAGCGATCCGGGCTGGATGCCCTGCCAATCATTGCGACAACCAATTTCTTCGTCGGGGCTGTGATCGCCTTCCTCGGCGCGGACCTGCTGACCCAGTTCGGGGCCGGGGTCTTCACCGTGCAGCTGATCGGTGTTTCGGTGTTGCGCGAGTTCGCCGTGGTCATCACCGCTGTCCTGCTGGCCGGCCGGTCGGCCTCGTCCTTCGCCGCCGAGATCGGCGCGATGCGGATGAACCAGGAAATCGACGCCATGCAGGTCATGGGGGTCAATCCGTTCCAGGCCCTGGTCATTCCCCGGCTGGCGGCCATGCTGTTGATGCTGCCGATCCTGACCTTCGTCGGCATGGTCTCGGGCCTGTTCGGTGGCATGCTGGTCACCTGGGCCCAGCTGGACCTGGGTCCGGCCTTCTTCATCCAGCGGATCGCCGACACCCCGGACGTCGGCCGGCATATGGGCGTGGCGATGATCAAGGCTCCGGTGTTCGCGATCGTTGTGGCGGCGATCGGCTGTCGCCAGGGCATGTCGGTGGAGGGGGATGTCGAGTCCCTGGGACGCCGGGTCACGGCGGCCGTTGTTCAGGCCATCTTCGCCATCATCCTGCTGGACGCCGTCTTCGCCCTGATCTTCCTGGAGCTGAACTGGTGACCGCGCCGATTCACCCCTTCGCCCATGTCGAGCCGGTGCCCGAGGTCCTGATCGAGGTCCGCGGGCTGCTGAGCCAGTTCGGCGAGCGGGTCATTCACGAGAATCTCGACCTCGATGTGGTCAAGGGTGAGGTGCTGGGTATCGTCGGTGGTTCTGGATCGGGAAAAACGGTGCTGCTCAACAGCATTATCGGGCTCAAGGAGCCCAACGGCGGCACTATCCGTATCTTTGGCCATGACATCACTGAGATGACCAAGGGCCAGGCTGCAGATATCGAGCAGCGGACCGGCACGTTGTTCCAGCAGGGGGCCCTGTTTTCGTCGCTGACCGTACTGGAGAACGTAGCCTCGCCGCTGGTCGAGCATACGCGTCTGCCGAAGGATATGATCCGCGAATTGGCGGAGATGAAGATCGCCATGGCGGGTCTCGGTCCGGAAGCTCACCATCTGAAGCCGGCGGAACTGTCGGGCGGGATGCGCAAGCGGGTCGGGCTGGCGCGGGCCCTGGCCCTTGACCCCGAGATCCTGTTCCTGGACGAACCGACGGCGGGGCTTGACCCTATCGGTGCCGCGGCCTTCGACGCCCTGATCCGGAACCTTTCGGACGATCTGGGGCTGACCGTCTTCATGATCACCCACGATCTCGATAGCCTTTACGCCATCTGTGACAAGGTGGCAGTGCTGGCCGACAAGCGAGTGATAGAAAAGGCGACGGTGGCGGAGCTGGAACGGTCCGATCATCCCTGGATCAAAGAATACTTCCTTGGGCCGCGCGGACGCGCCGCCACGAAAGCCGCCTGAGGAGAGCGGAGCGATGGAACGAGACGCCCACTACGCCGCCGTCGGCATTGCCACGATCGCCCTGCTGGCGGCGCTGGCGGTGTTCGCCATCTGGCTTGCCCGCCTTCAGTTTAACAATGACTACGACGTCTATGACATCGTCTTCTACGGCCCCGTCCGGGGGCTGTCGGAAGGCGGCGACGTCAATTTTAACGGGATCCGAGTCGGTGAAGTCACCGACCTGCATCTGGATACCAAGAACAGTGAAGAGGTGATCGCGCGTATCCGTATCGACGCCACCACGCCGGTGCGGGTGACCTCGCGCGCCCAGCTCGAGCCGCAGGGCATTACCGGATTGAACTATATCCAGATCACGGCCGGAGCCCCGAGCAGCGCCTTGCTGAAGGCCCAGTACCCGGACAATGTCGTGCCGGTGCTGCAGAGCCAGCCGTCGCCGATCGCCGAGCTGCTGTCGGGCTCCGGCACGGTCCTGGCCCAGACGGTTGACGCCCTGAACCGGATCAATCGGGTCCTGTCTGATGACAACATCCGGTCCTTCTCGACCAGTATGAAGAATGTCGAATCCCTGACCACCGAGCTGGAAGCCCGCAAGGGGATGATCGAGCAGCTGGAGCAGTCGCTGATCAAGGCCAATGCGGCGATCGACGAATACCAGCAGCTGGGGGCCAGCCTGCGGGCTCTGGTCGACGGCGACGGTCGCGCGGCCGTGGGCAATATCAACCAGGCCGCAGCGGACGCCCGCACGGCCCTGGCCTCGATCAATCGGACCGCCAACAATCTGGAAGGTCCGCTGAACGACGTGGCCAGCGAGGGCGTGCCGCAGCTGATGCAGGCGATCCAGGGCCTCGAGGACGCCACGGACTCCCTGCAGGGCCTGATCGACGAGGTCCGCGCCAGTCCGCGCGACTTCATCGGGCGTCCCCCCTCCACCGAAATCGAGGTCCGGCCATGATCGGCATGTTTGTTCGTCTGTCGGCCGTCACGGCCGCGGTTGCGGTCCTGGGGGGCTGTTCGCTGCTGGCGACGCCGGACCCGGTGCAACTCTACCGGTTCGGTGCCGGGGCCGAGGTTGGCAACGGTCCGGTTCTGGCCGAGCCGATCCAGGTGGCCCTGCGCAGGATTGAATTTCCGGATGCCTCCAAGGGCGATCGGATGCTGGGCATCACCGGGACGGAGGCGGCCTATATCGCCGGGGCCCGCTGGGTCTCTCCGGCCGAGGACCTGTATGCCCAGAGCCTGCAGGAGAGCTTCCTGTCCCAGGCCTCCCGGGTGCGGCTGATCGGCCGTCGCGAGCTGACCCCGACAACGCGGACGCTGGACATCGACGTCCGCACCTTCGAGGCCCGTTATGAGCAGGCCGGAACCGTGCCCCTGATCGTGATCTCGGCGACGGCCCGTATGCTGCGCCTGCCGGAGCGGACGGTGGTATCGGAGCGGACCTTCACCGTATCCCAGCCGGCGTCCGAGAACCGTGTGTCCAGCATTGTCGCGGCCTTTGATATCGCCTCACGCGACCTGAACACCCTGATCGTCGACTGGACGGAAGTCACCGCCGCCCGCTGAACCGGTCGAAAGCCCGGCTAGAGGGGGCGGCGCAGCGCCTCGATCCGCGCCGCGATCTCGGCCCGTCGGGTTCGCGCCGTGTCCAGTTCCGTCAGGGCGGCCTCGATGCCGGCCAGAAGGGCATTGCGGGTCCGGGCCAGTCGCGTCTGGTCCGGTCGCACCCGTTTGGGTCTGCGTCCGGCCAGGCCCAGCCCGTCCTTCCAGTCCTCGGCCCAGGCGTCGATGCCGGCGCGGCACGCGGCGAGGCTGTCGGCGAGTCGGACATCGGTATTCTGGACACTCCGGATCAGGGGCAGGGTGCGCAGGGCCGCCTGTCGACCGGCCGTCAGGGTAGACCCGCGCCGGTGCAGCGGTGTCGGCTCGGCGTCCGCGGCAACCGGGGCGAGCCGGGCAAAGACGGCGCTGAGATGGGTGTCCAGCTCACCGACGGCCTCGCGCAGATCCTTCCAGACACTGTCCAGGGTGCCGTTGCGCTGGGTCACGCCCTCGATGCGGTCGGTCATGTCCCGGGCCACGTCGGCGAGGCCGGTCATGGCGCTGGCAAAGCGGGCGCGAAAGCGTTTGAGACGGCGTCCACGACTGTCGAACAGCCCGCCCAGGCCGGTGCGGGGCTCCAGCCCGGCGGGGGCGAGGTCCTCGATGACCGAGCGGGCGTGGGTCAGCTGGGCCACCGCCTCTGTCAGGTCGCCGGTGCGTACCGCGCCCAGGGCCCGCTCCAGCCGGTCGAGGGCAGCGGCGCGGGCCGCCTCGGCAAAGGACTCCGGCGGGTCGGTGTCGAGCACCGCAGCGGCCGCAGCGACGCGCGCGGGATCAGGCAGGGGCGCGCCGCCCGTAATGCGGTAGGAACCGTCAGCCGCCATCGTCACCCTCCCTCATCCGGTTTGATCGCCGGTCCGAAGGACTATGCCAGCGACTTCAGGTTTTCGGAAATCGTGTAGGTCGCCTCGGTCTTCGTCGCGACCTCGTCCAGCGTCACGCCCTCGGCCAGTTCGACCAGTTCCAGGCCCTTGCCGTCCGGCTTGACGTCGAACACGCACAGGTCGGTGATGATGCGGCTGACCACGCCCGTGCCGGTCAGGGGCAGGGTGCAGGCCTTCAGGACCTTGGACTGGCCGTGCTTGTTGGCGTGATCCATGACGACGACGACGCGTTTGACGCCGGCGACCAGGTCCATGGCCCCGCCCATGCCCTTCACCAGCTTGCCGGGGATCATCCAGTTGGCGATGTCGCCGTTCTCGGCCACTTCCATGGCCCCGAGGATCGACAGGTTGATATGGCCGCCGCGGATCATGGCGAAACTGTCGGCCGAGCTGAAATAGGCCGACTCCGGGATTTCGGTGATCGTCTGCTTGCCGGCGTTGATCAGGTCGGCGTCGACCTCGTCCTCATAGGGGAAGGGCCCCATGCCCAGCATGCCGTTCTCGGACTGGAGGGTGACCTCCATGCCGCGCGGGATGTAGTTGGCCACCAGGGTCGGGATGCCGATGCCGAGGTTGACGTAGAAGCCGTCCTGCAGCTCGTGCGCGGCGCGTTCGGCCAGTTGTTCGCGGGTACGGGGCATGGGGGTTATCCGGGTTTGGGGAATGGGGGGCGGGTGTGGGGGATGGGGTGTGGGGTGTGGTGTGTGAAAGGGTCAGGCGTCTTTCGCTCTGAGAGAGCGGATCAGAGCGCCGAGGCCGCGCCCGAGTTGATCACAGCGCCTGAGGACCGGTTCGATGTCACTCTTCGGCGCGCAATCGACTTCGGCAGCGATGATCAAATGTGACTCCAGCTCCTTCAACGATCCCTGCGAGATCATAAGGTGTCTGACATAGTCCTTTCGGGTGCCCCGGCCGTATCCCTCCGCGACATCGGCGGGAACGGAGACCGCCGAACGCCTGATCTGTGATGTCAGACCAAACTGCTCGTCCTTCGGAAAGGCACGGGTGATGAGATAGCAGGATTTCACCAGCGCGATCCCGTCGCGCCAGATCGTCAGCTCACGGTAGGACGAAAGCGGCTCTTTCATACCCTAAACCCCACACCCGACACCCCACACCCCTGTTCAGACAGCCTCCCTTTGCCGCACGGTGCGCTGTTCGATGCGCTTCTCGGACTCGGTCAGCACGATGCGGTCGATATAGATGCCGGGCGTATGGATGTGATCCGGGTCAAACGAGCCGGTCGGGACGATATGTTCGACCTCGACCACGGTGACCTTGCCGGCCGTGGCCATCATCGGATTGAAATTGCGGGCCGTCTTGCGGAACTGGAGATTGCCGCGGCCATCGGCCTTCCAGGCCTTGATGATGGCCAGATCGGCGACGAGGCCGGTCTCCATCACATAGTCCCGACCGTTGAAATTACGCACTTCCTTGCCTTCGGCGACCAGGGTGCCGACGCCGGTGGCGGTGAAGAAGGCGGGGATGCCCGCGCCGCCGGCGCGGATACGCTCGGCCAGGGTGCCCTGGGGGTTGAATTCCAGCTGCAGTTCCCCGGCCAGATACTGGCGCTCGAACTCCTTGTTCTCACCGACGTAGGACGAGATCATCTTGGCGATCTGCCGCGTCTCCAGCAGCTGACCGAGGCCAAAGCCGTCGACGCCGGCATTATTGGAGATGACGGTCAGGTTTTTGGTGCCGGAATCACGCAGGGCGGCGATCAGTTTCTCGGGGATGCCGCACAGGCCGAAACCGCCGGACATGACGGACATACCGTCGAAGGTCAGGCCCTCGAGAGCGGACGCCGCGTCGGGAAAGATCTTCCGCATCGCTTCCTCATATTTTCACCGCCCGATGAATATCGGCGGCCGTTGTCCGTCCGTAACGCGGCAGACGGTCCGGAGCAAGGCGGGCCGGTCGCGAAAAAACAGGGTCCACTGGGTCCACTGAGTCCACTGGGTCCACATCGGGCCGGTCGGTTCGGGCCGATCCCCCGCGACTGTAGCGGGGGCCCGCGTCAGTCGCGGGCGTGGCCCACGGTCACCGGCTGTTTCGGCGGCGCGTCGCGATGACGGTAGCGGGCCCCCTTGAGCATCATCTTCGCCGCCTCCCAGTGGATGCCGAGGGTGACCTTCCAGGTCAGCAGGGGGTGGGTCACGAAGGCGCGCAGCAACTGGCCGTCGGTCAGGGGGCGGCGCGCACCGGCGAAGCTGGCGGTCAGGATCGGGGTGTCGCCGCGGCGGACGGCGACGACCACGGACACGCCCTCGGCCGGGGGGCGGACCGTGAAATCATAGGTCAGGTCCATGTCCATGAAGGGCGAGACGAAGAAGGTCTTGTCGGCCGTCTGGCGAACCGGACCCGGCGTGTCGACCGGCCGGGCCACCAGATAGCTGTGACGTTCGCCGAAGGTATTGGTGACCTCGTACAGCAGGGCGGCCAGGGCCCCGTCGGGCCGGTGGCAGAAATAGACGCTGATCGGGTTGAAGCCGTAGCCGAGGATGCGCGGCATGGTCAGCAGGCGGATAGGGCCGCCGTCGAGGTCGATCCCGGCCGCTTCCAGATGGGTCTCGACCTGCCGGCGCAGCGGCGTGTCCGAGCGGTCGCCGTGGTCGGCGGCGCGCCAGCTCATCAGGCCGAACCGGCCGCGACCCAGCAGGCGCAGGCGGGACCGGCGCGTCTCGACGTGGTCGAGATCCAGCAGCAGCATGAAGACCCGGTAGCCGAGGGTGTGGTCGATGGTCCGCACCCGGGCATGATCGACCCGGCCGACATAGAGGGCGCTGGTGTCCGCCGTCACGCCACCTGGTCCAGCGGTCGGCTCATCGCGGGGGAGAGACCGGCCGGAGTCTGAAGGGGGATGCGGCCGCTCTCGTTGGCGACGGTCCAGGGACGGCGGACGCCGCCCAGCTGTTCGGCCACGGCCAGACCGGCCTGGAGTCCGTCCTCATGGAAACCCGAGCCGAACCAGGCCCCGGCGAACCAGACATTGCGGCGCCCCTGCAGCGACCAGAGCTCGGCCTGGGCGGTTACGGCAGCGGAGTCGAACACCGGGTGCTCATAGTCCCATTCGCCGATGACCAGACCGGGTTCGGGTTCACGCGCCGGGTTGAGGCTGACGAACAGGGGCGGTCCGGGCAGGCTCTGCAGCTCATTCATCCAGTAGGTGACACCGCCTTCACCGGCGCGATCGGAATAGCCGAGATGGGTCCAGGCGGCCCAGGCCTTGCGCCGTTTCGGCATCAGGCCGGTGTCGCGGTGCAGGATCACCCGGTTCGGCCGGTAGGGGATGGCCCCCAGCAGGCGGCGATCGTCGGCCGAGGGGGCGTCCAGCAAACGCAGGGCCTGGTCGGAATGGGTGGCGATGACCACGGCATCGAACCGTTCCAGCCGGCCGTCGTCGAAGCGGATCGCCGCCCCGTCGAGGCCGCGAACGACCCCGGCGATGCCGGCCCCGGTCACGACCCGGCCGCGGAAGGCGTCGGCCAGGCGGCGGACATATTCGCGACTGCCGCCGTCGACGGTGCGCCAGGTCGGCTTCAGGTCCAGCTTGAGCAGGTTGTGGTTCATGTAGAAGCGGATGAAGGAGGCGGCGGGATAGCCGGCCATCTGCCCCATGGAACAGGACCAGATCGCGGCCGCCTGGGGCAGCAGATGGGCCTCGCGGAACAAGGGGCCGTAGCCGCCCTGGGTCAGATAGGCGTCCAGTGTCATGCCGCTGAGTTCCAGCGCCGGCAGGTCGCGCGGGGCCTGTTTCTGGAAACGCAGCAGATCGCCGATCATGCGCCAGAATTTTGGGCTGGCGTAGTTGCGCTTCTGCGCAAACAGGGCCCCCAGGCCGTGGCTGGAATATTCGAAGGCCCCATCGTCGATGGAGACGGCGAAGGACATATGCGCCGGCTTGGTCGGCACGCCGAGATGCTCGAACAGGGCGGTCAGATTGGGATAGTTGGCCTCGTTATAGACGATGAAGCCGGTGTCGACGGCGACGGGCCCGGCCGGGCTGGGGGCATCGACCGTGCTGGAATGCCCGCCGAGGCGGTCGGCGGCCTCGAACAGGGTCACGTCATGGGTTTCGGACAGCAGCCAGGCCGCCGACAGGCCCGAGATGCCGGAGCCGATCACAGCAATTCGCTTTCCCGGCGCGGCGGGCAGGGTTTCGGCGACGAGGTGGGGGCTCATGAGGACTCCGTGGGGATCAGATCCTCAGCTACGGGGCCGCGGCCGACATGGATGTCATCCATCCGGCCTTTGGCTGCGTATTTGCCAGGGTTCGACCTGTGCAACGGTGGAGTCCCCCGGGACGTTCCTCAGGATCGGGCGATCGTGCCATGTCCTTGACCCTCATTCCGGAACGCCCATGTCCCTCGCCAACGCCGCCATTCGCAAACTGCAGGATGCGCCCTTTCCGGACTTTGTCGCCCGCCCGGCGATCGACAGCCTGGTTACCGAGGCGCGGCGGCGACTGGATCGGGACGGGCCCCATGACGAGTCCGCCTTCGCCGGGGCCATGGCGTTGCGGGCCATCGCCGAACATACGACAGCGGCCAATGAGCAGCACTATGAGCTGCCGCCCGAATTCTTCGAGATCTGCCTGGGCAGCCGGTTGAAATATTCCTGCTGTCTGTACCCCGACGCGGGGACGACGCTGGACGAGGCTGAGGTCGCCGCCCTGGCGGAGACCTGCGCCCACGCCGACCTGGCCGACGGCCAGACCATTCTGGAACTGGGCTGCGGCTGGGGCTCGCTGAGTCTGTGGATGGCCGAACACTATCCGCGGTCGCGCATCACCGCCGTCTCCAACAGTCACGGGCAGCGCGGCCATATCGAGGCCCAGGCGGCGGCGCGGGGCCTGACCAACCTGACCGTGATCACCTGCGACATGAACGATTTTGACCCGCAACCGGCCGGGCAGGGGCGGTTCGACCGCATCGTCTCGGTCGAGATGTTTGAACATATGGCCAATTGGCGGACCCTGCTGGAACGCGCCCGGGGCTGGCTGAAGCCGGACGGGCGGATGTTCATCCACGTCTTCACCCACCGCGACGCCCCCTACCGCTTCGACCACACCGACAGTGGCGACTTCATCGCCCAGCATTTCTTTACCGGCGGCATCATGCCCAGCCGGGGCCTGATCCGGCAGTTTCCCGACCTGTTCGCGGTCGAGGCGGAATGGCTGTGGAGCGGCACCCACTACCAGCGGACGGCCAATGACTGGCTGGCCAATATGGATGCCAATGCCGACCGGGTGATGGAGCTGATGCAGGCGACCTACGGCAATGACGCGAGTCTGTGGCGGCGGCGCTGGCGGCGGTTTTATCTGGCCACGGCCGGATTGTTCGGCAATGACGATGGCCGGACATGGGCCGTCAGCCACTATCGTCTCAAGCCGGCCTGACCGGTGTCCAGGAGGACCAGAATGATCCGCTTTATCCTTGCCTATCTCGGCGCGGGCGTCAGTTTCGCCGCCATCGATGCCGTCTGGCTGACGACGATGACCGACCGCTTCTACAAGCCCCTGCTCGGGCCGCTGCTGGCGCCCGAACCGGACCTCAAGGTGGCGGTGATCTTCTATCTGGTGTCGATCTTCGGCACGGTCTTCCTGGCCGTGCTGCCGGCCCTGAAGGCCGGATCGTGGCGTCGGGCGACGCTGAACGGAGCCGTTCTCGGCTTTGTCGCCTACGCCACCTATGACCTGACCAACCAGGCCACCCTGGTGCAGTGGTCGACCCAGTTGACCATCGTCGACCTGTGCTGGGGGACGGTGCTGACGGCGGTTTCGGCCACCGGCGGCTATTTCCTCGCCCGTCTGGCCGGTCCCGGAAAGGCCTGAAACGGCGGGGTCCATTAACCTTTTTGTTCGCTCGCGAGGGGCAGGCGGTGGCGGTCGCGCGTCAATGCGGTAGAACCGACGTCCGTAGGATGGCTTAACCACGCCATCGGTCGAATGTCGGGGGACAGGCGTGCGTGCAGGCATCAATGCTTTGACGGTGGCCTTTGTGGTCGGCGTGCTGGCCGGGCTGATCCTCACGCCCGACGGCCGCGCCTGGCTGCGCCATCCGACACTGATGCTGGGCGGTGCCGCCAATGCCTCGGCCCCGGCCGCCGTCCCGGTCGAGGCCGCGCCCGCCGTTCCGGTCCCGGTCGTGGCGGCCCGGCCGGCCGTGACACCGCTGACGACGCGAATGGCCCGGGGACAGCTGAGGATCGGCGTGTTCGGCGACTCCATGGCCGACGGGCTGTGGGCCGCCCTGTACCGGGACCTCAACACTGAACCCGGCGTCTCGGTCACCAAATTCAGCGAGGTTTCGACCGGCCTGTCGCGCTACGACTATGTCGACATCCAGGCCAAGACCGCCCGCCAGCTGGACGAGCATCCGGTCGACGTGGCCGTGGTCCTGTTCGGGACCAATGACGCCCAGGGCATCAGCCTCGACGGCCAGGTGCATCCGTTCGGCACCGACGGCTGGAAGGCCGCCTATGCCAAACGCGTCGATGATCTGGTGGGCCTGCTGCGCAGCCGCGACATCGCCGTCTACTGGGTGGGCCTGCCGCGGATGAAGCGCGAGAGCTTCGACGCCAGGATGACCCTGATCAACGCGGTGGTGGCCGAGCGGATGGCGGCACTGGACGTGCCCTATATCGACACCGTGCCCCTGACCGCCAACGACGCCGGTGGCTATGAGGCCTATCTGCCGACCGAGACCGGCCGCCGCACCCTGATGCGGGCCAATGACGGAATTCACATGTCGATGGCCGGCTATCTGCGGATGGGCGACCCGGTGGCGGCGACCCTGAAACACGACGCCGGACTGGACAGGCCCCGGCCCCAGGCGGCGAGCCCGGGTCCGGCGTCTGCGGCGACCCCAGCCGTTTCACCCGCCGCCTGAGGATGAGGACCGGCTCCGCCCTGTCGGCGGCCGTCCTGGCCCTGGCCCTCGCAGGCCCTGCTGTGGCCCAGTCCCCCTATGCACCACAGACCGTTCCCGATGTGGGCCTGTCCGCCTGTCCCGGCGGCCTTTGCCAGGCCGGGGCGCTGGAAGGGCTGTTCGAGGCGCTGGCCGCCACCGAGGCCGGACAGCGGGATCGAGCCGTCCATATCCTGCAGATCGGCGACAGCCATACGGCCGGGGACCGGATCACCGGGGCCCTGCGGGCGCGGCTGCAGGCCCGGTTCGGCAATGCCGGCCGGGGCGTCCTGCCGCCGGGCATCCCCTATGACGGCTATGGCCCGATGCAGGTGCAGGTCGAGGCGCGCGACTGGGCGATGACCCAGGAACCGCTGGTGCCGGTCGGGGGCTACAGCCGGGTGGGAGTCGGTCTGGCCGGGGTGCAGGCGATCCGCTACGGTGCCGATCCGGCCCTGACCCTGACGCCGGAGCCGGGGGGAAGGCCGCGGGTTCTGGGCCTGTGTGGCCGGGCCGGGCCGGACGTGGGCGCGATCCGCTACCGGACAACCGGCGACGAGGGGGTCGCCGGCTTTGCCGCACCCGAGGCCGGTCCGGTGTGTCGCGAGATTGATCTGCCCCTGGCGGCCGGGACCATCGCCCTGTCGCCGGTCGGTCCGGGTGTCACGCTGTCCGACCTGTGGCTGGCGACCGGCGGGCCGGGGGTGATCGTCTCCAACCTCGGTGTCGTCGGGGCGACGCTGCGCGATCTGGCGGCCCGCGACGAGGCGGTGACGGCGACCGAGCTGGCCTACTGGCGGCCGCAGCTGATCGTCCTGGCCTTCGGCACCAATGAGGGGTTCGACGACGGACTGGACCCGGTGGCCTGGGAGACCCTGCTGCGGGGTCAGGTCGGGCGGATGCGGCGGCTGGCCCCGGCGGCGTCGCTGCTGCTGCTGGGGGCACCGGACGCGATCCGGACCGGAGACGCCGGGGGCTGCAGCGCCGACGGCCTGCGCCGGCCGCCGCCGTCGCTGGCGGTGGTCCGCGATGTGCAGCGCCGGGTGGCCGCCGACATGGGTGTGGCGTTCTGGGACTGGCACGGGCGAATGGGCGGCGACTGTTCAGCGGATCGACTGGCCCTTCTGGCCGAGCCCTTCATGCGCGGCGACCGGGTGCATTTCACCTCGGTCGGGGCCGACTGGATCGGGGGCGTGTTCGCCGGCGACCTGATGGCGGCCTTCGACGGCTGGAAACCAGCGACGGGACGGATCGACTAGATGCTGTTCCCGACCCTCGCCTTCGGCGTCTTCTTCCTGTTCGTCTATTTCACCAGCTGGTCGCTGGATCGCGAGAACGGGCGGCGCAAGCTGTTCCTGCTGCTGGCCAGCTGGTTCTTCTATGCCCAGTGGGACTGGCGGTTCGTCGGCCTGCTGATCCTGAGCGCGGTACTGAACTGGGGCGTGGCCGCGGCGATCGCCCGCAGCGACGACGACCGGCGACGCAAATGGCTGGTCGGGCTGGGGGTCGCGTTCAACCTGCTGGTGCTGGGATTCTTCAAATACTACGGCTTCTTCATCGAACAGGCGGGCGAGCTGCTGAGCCAGGTCGGCTGGGGCCGGGACCTGCCCTTGCTGCAGGTGATCCTGCCGGTGGGGATCAGCTTCTTCACCTTCCAGGGCATCAGCTATGTCGTCGATGTGCATCGGCGCAAGACGCCGGTGGCGCGCTCGCTGCTGGATGTGATGCTGCTGATGAGCTTCTTCCCGCATCTGGTGGCGGGGCCGATCGTGCGGGCCTCGGATCTGTTGCCGCAGTTCGACCGGACGCCGCGGCTGACGCGGGAGATGGCGACCCACGGCCTGCTGCTGATCGTCTGGGGCCTGTTCAAGAAGACGGTGATCGCCTCGGAACTGTCGGTGCGGCTGGTCGATCCGGTGTTTTTCGATCCCAGCGCCTACGGATCACTGGACATGATCGCCGCCGTCTATGGCTATGCGGTTCAGATCTATTGCGACTTCTCGGCCTATTCGGACATGGCGATCGGGATCGCCGCCCTGCTGGGCTATTCCTTCCCGCGCAATTTCGACCAGCCGTACCGGGCCGGGTCGATGCAGTCGTTCTGGCGGCGCTGGCACATCAGCCTGTCCAGCTGGCTGCGCGACTATCTGTATGTGCCGCTGGGGGGCGGACGTAAGGGGCTGGTCTCGTCGAGCCTCAACGTCTTCATCACCATGGTGCTGGGCGGGCTGTGGCATGGCGCGGCCTGGACCTTCCTGGCCTGGGGGGCGCTGCACGGCGGGGTCCAGGTGGTCGAGCGGATCGGCCGGGCCGCCTTTGGCGACCGGCGGGTGATCCATCCCATCCTGGGGGTGCTGATCACCTTCCATATCGTCTGCCTGGGGTGGATCCTGTTCCGGGCCGAGAATTTCGAGCTCGCCATGCAGGTGCTGACGGGTCTGGGTCGCTGGTGGCAGCCGACGGTTATGCTGACGCCGCTGCTGCTGACCCTGATCGTCGGTGGTCTGGCCATGCACTGGCTGCCGCCGCGCGCGATCGAGGGGATGGCCGAACGGCTGAAGACGGCCCCGTCCCTGACCCTGGCGTTGTTGCTGGGCGTGGCCTTCCTGCTGGTCGAGGCCGTCCGTCCGGACGGCGTCGCCCCCTTCATCTATTTCCAGTTCTGAGGCGTTGGCGAGATCATGACCGACGATCACGACCCCCACGACGAGAGCCGGCCCGATCCCTTTCCCGTGCCGGACCCGGACTCGCCCTTTCCGCCTCTGGAACAGGGACGCACGGCCTGGGAGCAGCCCGGACCGGACGCCGAGGCGACCGTGGGCGAAACCGACCCTGTGCCGACCGACCCCGCCAGTGACTGGAACGCCGGGGCCGACGCCCACGACCTGCCGACGCTGGAGCACCGGCTCAGTGCCCTGCACCGGTTCGCCTTTCCCCCGGCCCCGCCGCTGGATGATGAAGGCGTAGCCGCGCGTGACCGGCGCTGGACGAGCCGTACCCTGGTGCTGCTGACCCTGTTCATGCTGGTCTTCAACGCGGCCTCGCTGCAGAACTGGTCGGCGCAGCAGGCCCCGGGCTGGATGTCCTCGACGGTGCAGCAACTGTCCGACGTCTGGGCTGAACAGGTCGCGCAGCTGGGCGCGGACCAGCCGCGCGCCGCGATCCGCGAGACCTATGAGACGGCGCGGGACCAGCGCTTTATCGGTCAGCCTGCAGACGCCGGGTCGACCCCCGCCACGCCTTGACCGATCCGCGAACCTGTTCATAGCTGGTCGGGCCAGCGCGTGCCGGCGACGGGGGATCAGACGATGCGTAAGCGACTCCTGAAACAGGCTCTGCCTGTGGTTGTCCTGTTGCTGTCGGTGCCGGGACTGGCGCTGGCACAGACGGCGGATGGCCTGACCTATCAGCAGCCACCGGCTCCGATTGCCGACATCCTCGACACCCGGCCGACACCGCTGCCCAGTCTGAGTCCGGACCGAGGGACGCTGGCGCTGTTCGAACGCTCCAACCTGCCGTCCATCGCTGAACTGGCCGAGCCGATGCTGCGCCTGGCCGGCTATCGCATCAATCCGCGCAACAACGGTCCGGCCAACAGCCGGGTCACCTGGCTGACGGGACTGAGCTTCCAGCCCGTCGCAGGCGGCGCGGCGCGCCCGGTGGCCCTGCCGGCCGGGACCCGGTTCACCTCGCCCGACTGGTCGCCGGACGGCCGGTTCGTGGCATTGCTGGTCGATCACCCGACCGGCCTGGAGTTGTGGGTCGCCGATGTGGCCACCGCCCGCGCGCGGCGTCTGACCGGGGCGACGGTCAACGCCACCATGGGGTCGGGGATGGAATGGCTGCCGGACAGTTCGGGACTGGTGGTCGAGACGGTGCCCGCCGGACGCGGGGGCGCCCCCGATGTCAGCCGCCCGCCGTCGGGACCGACGGTCGAGGAAAGCATGGCGCGCGCGGCACCCGTCCGGACCTATCAGGACCTGTTGGGCAATGCCGGTGACGAGGCGTTGTTCGATCACTATTTCACCTCCCAGCTGGTGCATGTGCCGCTGCAGGGTGCGATCCGGACGATCGGCGCACCGGGCGTAATCCTCGGGGCCTCGGTGTCACCGGACGGTCGCTATCTGCTGCAGACCGTGGCCCGGCGTCCCTACAGTTATGTGGTGCCGGCGGCCCTGTTCCCCGCTGATGTGGTGGTCACAGACATGAGCGGCCGGGTCGTGCACCGGGTCGCCGATCTGCCGCTGCGCGATGACATTCCTTCACCGTTTGATGCTGTGGCGACGGGCCCCCGGTCGGTTCAGTGGCGCGCCGACGCTCCGGCGACCCTGGCCTGGACCGAGGCCCAGGACGGCGGCGACCCGCGCACTGCCGCCGAGGTGCGGGACCGCGTCTTCACCCTGGCCGCGCCGTTCACGACGCCTGCCGTTCCGCTGATCGATCTGGCGGAGCGCTACGCCGGAATCACCTGGGGCCGGCAGGACGTGGCCCTGGTCTACAGCCGCTGGTTCAATACGCGGCACGAGACCCGGTATCTGGTCGATCCGTCGCACCCGGGACAGGCGCGGGTGCTGCTGGAACGCAATTACCAGGACCGCTATAATGATCCGGGCGCGGCGGCGACCGAGCCGAACGCCGCGGGGCGACCGGTCATCCAGTTCACCGCCGGCGGCACGAAAGTCCTGATCGAGGGCGGCGGGGCGACCCGGGCCGGACAATATCCGTTCCTCGGGACGCTGGATCTGGCCAGCGGGCAGACCGAGCGGCTGTGGACCTCGGCCAACGGGGAATACGAGACCATCGTCGGCTTCCTCGATGATGACGGCAGACGGCTGGTGACCCGCCGCGAGACCCGGCTGGACCCGCCCAACCTGTATGTGCGCGACCTCGATGGAGCCGCCCCGTCGGCCCTGACCGCCTTTCCCGACCCCGCACCGCAACTGGCGGGAGTCAGCCAGCAGCTGATCACCTACAGCCGTGACGACGGGGTGCAGCTGTCGGGAACCCTGTATCTGCCGGCCGGCTACGACAAGGATCGGGACGGGCCGCTGCCGCTGGTGATGTGGGCCTATCCGGCCGAGTTCACCGACGCGGCCGTGGCCGGGCAGGTCGTCGACACCGCCAACCGCTTTGTTCGACCCGGTGGGTCCAGCCACCTGTTTCTGCTGACCCAGGGCTATGCCGTACTGGACAATCCCTCGATGCCGATCATTGGCCGCGACGGGGCCGAGCCCAACGACACCTATATCGAACAACTGACCGCCAACGCTCGGGCGGCGGTTGAGGCGGTGGTGGCGCTGGGCGTGGCCGACCGCGACCGGCTGGCGATCGGCGGGCACAGCTACGGCGCGTTCATGACCGCCAATCTGCTGGCGCATACGGACCTGTTCCGCACCGGCATCGCCCGCTCGGGTGCCTATAACCGCACCCTGACGCCGTTCGGGTTCCAGTCGGAGCAGCGCACCTACTGGCAGGCGACGGAGACCTATACGGAGATGTCGCCTTTCACCTATGCGGACCGGGTCAATGAGCCGATCCTGCTGATCCACGGCGAGGCCGACGACAATTCCGGCACCTATCCGATCCAGTCGGAGCGGTTCTATGCGGCGCTGAAGGGGCAGGGGGCGACGGTGCGCTATGTCGTGCTGCCGCTGGAGGCCCACGGCTATCGGGCCCGGGAATCGGTCGGCCACACCCTGTGGGAGATGACCCGCTGGCTGAACCTCTATGTCCGGGATGCGCCGCCGCGCGTCGGAGGGCCTGCGGCCGACGGGACCTAGGCTCACCACCAGGTCGAAACCGAAAATCCCGGGTCGGGTGGACGGGCGCGCCGCCCGCCCGGGATCGGGACGGCCGCATCGCGGATTGAGCCACAGGCCGAACGCCGGATTTCGGCGCATGGCAGGCCTGACGATGGCTGTCTCCGGTCGCCACGGGACCGGGGCGGCGTCTGGGGCGTTACCCTGTCCCGCCCATTGCGACCCCAGCCCGACAGGAGGCCGATCATGACGACCCATGACGATCTGAGCGCCGTCTTCATCAACACCAGTCTGAAACGCTCCAGCGAAACCTCGCACACCCAGACGCTGATGGACGTGGCCATCGCCATCATGGAGGCCCAGGGGGTGAAGACCACGACCCTGCGCGCCGCCGATCTGGATATCCCGCCCGGCGTCCAGCCCGACATGACCGAACACGGCTGGGACAGCGACGGCTGGCCGGCGGTTCAGAAACAGGTGATGGCGGCGGATATCCTGGTCATCGGCACGCCGATCTGGCTGGGCGACAAGTCGTCGATCTGCACCCGGGTGATCGAGCGGCTGTACGGCTGGTCCGGCCAGCTGAACGACAAGGGCCAGTGGGCCTATTATGGCCGGGTCGGCGGCTGCATCGTCACCGGCAATGAGGACGGCATCAAACACTGCGCCATGAGTATCCTCTATTCGTTACAGCACCTCGGCTATGTCATCCCGCCCCAGGCCGACGCCGGCTGGATCGGCGAGGCCGGTCCGGGGCCGTCCTATGGCGACGACGACAAGTCCGGGGGCAAGGTCGGGCTGGACAATGAATTCACCCAGCGCAACACCACTTTCATGGCGTGGAACCTGATACATATGGCCCGTATGCTGAAGGACGCCGGGGGCATACCGGCCCACGGCAACCAGAAGGCCGCCTGGGACAGGGGCGAGCGCTTCGACCATCCCAATCCGGAGTACCGCTGAGCCCATGACCCATTCGACCTTCGACTTCGAGAACGCCGCCGGACGGCAGTTGTCGGGGGTTCTGGAGCGGGGCGACGGGCCGGTCCGGGCCTGGGCGGTGTTCGCCCACTGTTTCACCTGCGACAAGACCTCGCTGGCGGCGACGCGGGTCAGCCGGGCCCTGGCCGGGCAGGGGATCGGCGTGCTGCGTTTCGACTTCACCGGCCTGGGCGAGAGCGAGGGCGAGTTCGGACGGGGCCTGTCCGGTGATGTCCAGGATGTCGTCTGCGCCGCGCAGGCGATGGCCGCCGCCGGCCTGACGCCACAACTGCTGGTCGGTCACAGTTTCGGCGGGGCCGCCGTGCTGGCGGCGGCCGGATCGCTGGAGTCGGTCAAGGCCGTGGCCGTGATCGGGGCTCCGTTCGACGCCGAACATGTTCTGACTCATGTGGGGCCGGCGCTGGACGATGTGGCCCATGGGCGACGGGTGCCGGTCGAGATCGGCGGGCGCGCCTTTGAACTGGGGGCCGACTTCGTCGAGGACCTTCGTTCGCATAACCAGGCGGCGCGGATCGCCAGCCTGGGACGGGCGCTGCTGGTCCTGCATTCTCCGGTCGACGAAATCGTCTCGATCGATAACGCCTCGGGCATTTTTCTGGCCGCGCGCCATCCCAAGAGTTTCGTGTCGCTGGATCAGGCCAACCACCTGCTGACCCGGCAGGTCGATTCCGACTATGCGGCGGCGATGATCGTCGCCTGGGCCGGTCGTTATATCGACTCCGTTGCAAATGCCGTCGAACCGCCCCTGCAGGGGGTGAGGGTCGAGGAGACCGGAGCCGGAAAATTCCAGGTGCGGGTGGTCACGCCTTCAACCACCTTCCTCGCCGACGAACCGGCCAGCGTCGGCGGCCTGGATTCAGGGCCGACCCCCTATGAGCTGCTGAGCGCCGGCCTGGGGGCCTGCACCGCGATGACCTGCCGCCTCTATGCCGAGCGCAAGGGCTGGCCGCTGGAACGGGTGGTGGTCGAGGTCGGTCATACGGCCAGGACGGCGTCTGGGCCCGACCGGTTCCTGCGCAAGATCGCCTTCCAGGGCGACCTGGACGAGGCCCAGCATGTGCGGCTGCTGGAAATCGCCGACCGCTGCCCGGTGCACCGCACCCTGACCGAGAGCGCCACGGTCGAGACCCAACGCCTGCCTGATGATCGACCCGATGCGGGGGTGAAAACCTGCGTCGAGGATCATCTCCATCGCATGGAGGCCGTCTGCGCTGATGGGGACGACGGGTGACAAGCGGAGGCGGCGAGGGCTAGATCAGTCCCGAGGCGTCGCCTCGGCCCCGAGGGTGGGCCGGTCCTGTAACGAATGGCGCGCCCGGCCGAATAGGAGGCCGTGTGAAGACTCTGGAAGCACGGCTGAAACCGCTGATGATCGCGGGGCTCGATGGCGAGGCCGCGCAATGGCGCGTGTTCCTCACCGTGCTGAGACCGGCTCTGCATGCCTATTTCCAACGTCGCCAATTCCATGGCGACGCCGATGTTGAGGATCTGGTGCAAGACGCGCTTCTGGCCATTCATTCCAAGCGGGAAACCTGGCGGCGCGCGGACCCCGTGACCTCATGGTGTTTCACGATCGCCCGCTACAAACTGATCGATCACCTGCGCAAGACCGGTCGGGCGCGTCTGGTTCCGCTGGTCGATGACATCCCCGCCGATGACAATGATGTCGAAGAGGGCGCGGTGCGTCAGGATCTGGAGCGGCTGCTGGCGACGGCACCGGCGCGGCAACGCACCCTGATCCGCGACGTCCGGATCGAGGGGTACAGCCTGGCCGAGGCCGGCGAGCGGGCCGGGATGACCGAGGGGGCCGCCAAGGTGAGTCTGCATCGGGCGATGAAGGCCCTGATGAAGCGGGTGGGCGATCATGAACACTGACAAACTGATCGAGTCCCTGGCCGGGGAGGTCCGGCCCATCCCCGCCGGTCGTGCGGCCGGACGGCTGGGGCTGTGCGCGGGTGCGGCCCTGCTGACCGCTGGCCTTGTCGTGTGGCTGACGCTGGGCTTCCGGCCCGACCTGGCAGCGATGGCGGGCGACCCGATGTTCCTGATGCGACAGATCTATGTGCTGTCGATCGCCGGACTGGCCAGTCTGCTGCTGTTGCGGCTGGGCCAGCCGGGGGCTCCGGTCCGACTTCCCCTGGTCGGTCTGGCCGTCGTGGCGTTCGGGGTCGTTCTGGCCGTCCTCGTCGAACAGGCGGGGCTGTCGGGCCCGGCCCGGGGCGCGGCCTGGCTGGGCCATTCATGGACGACCTGCACGATCCGGGTCGTCGGGGTCAGCCTGGTCGCTATCCCCTTCATTGTCTTTGCCGCACGCCGGTTGGCACCGCAGTCGCCGACGCGGGCCGGGTTCGTCGCCGGCCTGGTCGCGGGCGGGGTCGCGGCCAGCGCCTACGGCTTCTACTGTGAGGAGGTCACGGCCTCATTCATGGCCAGCTGGTACACGCTCGGAATCCTGATCTCCGGTGCAATCGGAGCCCTGACGGGGCGGGTCCTGCTGCGCTGGTAGGCGCGTTCAGGCGATCCTGAACAGGCGATCCAGGCTGACGGTGCCGGCCCCGTGGCGGACCAGATAAAGCAGCAGGCCGGCCCAGGTCAGATGGGTCGCCCAGGCCCCGGGATAGACGAAGGTCTGGATCACCAGGGTCATGCCCAGCAGGGCCAGGGCCGACAATCGCGTCATCAGCCCAAGCACCAGCAGGAGCGGGAACAGGTGTTCGGACCATGTGGCCAGATGGGCGGCGATGTCGCCGGGGATCAGGGGGACCCGGTATTCCTCGGCAAACAGATAGTAGGTGCCATCGGTAATGTGCAGCAGCCCGTCGACCTTGGTTCGGCCTGACAGGAAAAACACCGCGGCGATGCCCAGCCGCACGACCAGGGACAGAAGCCAGGCCGGGACCAGCCGTTCGAACAGGCGGGCGCAGCGGCCCGACAGGGCCGCGACGGTGGTGGGCGGGGTCGGGGCCGGTGTGTCGGACTCAGTCATGGGGCAGGGGTTCCGTTGGCAGTTGCGACAGGGCCCCCATTGCCAGCAGGCCGGCGAACAGGGTGCCGAGGTCGAGGCCGGGGTCGGGGACAAAGGCGTCCCGGGCGGCGTCGCCCAGGGTCGCGCCCCGGCGGCAGGCCGTGAGAAAGGTCCATTGCGGGCGTGACAGCCTGTGCCAGGTCACGACTGCGGCCGGCCGGACGATCAGCAGGCCTTCGGGTCGCTCTTCCCAGATCGCCCCGGTCGCGTCGCCGTCGGCGCGATTGGCGCTCCAGACGGTCGGCACGGTCCAGTCGAACCAGAACAGCTGGGCCGAGGGGTGCAGGCCGGCCCGGGCCTTGAACAGCCGGGCTGGTGACAGGGGGGCCGTGTCCCGGCCCGACAGGGGGACGGCGTCCGGTGCCCGATGGGCCCGGCTCCAGGCAAGATCGAGTCGGGCGACGGGAGCCAGAAAGGGCAGGCCCAGCGCCGGCGGGAAGGTCGCCAGCCAGTCGGGGAAGGCTGTGCCGTAGTCGTCCAGAACGGGGTCGGTCGGGGGTGCGGTGCCGGCGAAGGTCAGGGCGGCCTGGCGGAACCAGTCGACACCGACCAGCCGCTCGACCGTGGGGAACTGGCCGGCCAGGGCGTCAGCCCGGGCCTTGGCCACGGTGTTGCGATAGACCGCCAGGCCCGGCCGGCCCGATCCGTCGGCGGGCAGCCAGCGGTCCAGTGCCCCGTCGTCACCGGCCAGCATGGCGTCAAAGGCGGTCTCGAACGGCTCAGACATGGTCCGGGCTCCGTGTCTTCGCCAGCAGGATCGCGGCGCGATCACGCTCCACCATCAGGTCGGGGAACGGCGGCACATTGCCGTCGCGCTCGATCAGGGTCGGCCGCGGGCCGATCCGGTCCAGGGCATGGGCGTAGAGCGCCCAGACCGACTCGGCGACAGGGGCGTCATGACTGTCGATCAGCAGGGTCTGGCCGTGTTGGGGGTCGGGCGTGTGACCGGCGAGGTGAATTTCGCCCACGGCCGCGGCGGGCAGGGCGTCGATATAGGCCCGGGCGTCGGTGCCCATGTTGTTGGCGGTGACGTGGACATTGTTGACGTCGAGCAGCAGGCCGCAGCCCGTGGCGGCGACCAGTTCGGACAGCAGCTCCGTCTCGCTCATCTCATGACCCTGAAGGTCGAGATACAGGGACGGGTTCTCGATCAGTACCTGCCGGCCCAGGGCGTCCTGGGTAAGGGCGACATTGTCGGCGATGCGCTGCAGTCGCGCGCGGGTGCGCGGGAAGGGCAGCAGGTCAGGGTGGTAGGTGGTCTCATGGCGGGACCAGGCCAGATGTTCCGAGACGGCGAAGGGCTGGTAGCGGTCGACCAGGCTGCGCAGGCGCGCCAGATGGTCGGGATCGGGGGGGGCGAAACCCGCCAGGGACAGGCCGACGCCATGGAGCGACAGCGGCCTGTCCCGGCGGATCGCCTCGAGCCAGGCGAGCCGGGGTCCGCCGGACACCATATAATTCTCGGCGTGAACCTCGAACCACAGACCGGTCGCCGACGCCGCCAGGGCATCGTCATAGTGCCGGGCCTTCAGGCCCAGGCCGGCGGTTGGCCCGTCGTGGCCGGGGGGCGGCGGGACGGGCTCAACCGGGGGCGCGGCGACCGGCTGCGGGGTCATCGAGAGGTCAGGCTCAGCGCGAGACGGGCGTCAGGGATCCGTTGCCAGCGGGCGTGCGGATCGCGGTGCAGGTACCGGCCGGGACCAGTTTCCAGGCATTGCCCTGGTAGTCACGCGCCGAGGTGCCGGCGCAGGTGGTGCCCGGACCGGCGGCGCAGTCATTCTTGCCGGCGAGGGCGACGCCGTAGCATTTCTCCATCGCCGGGGCGGTGGCCTGGCCGCCGGCATGACCGGTCTGGGCATGGGCAAGGCCGGCTCCGGCGACGAGGGCCAGGGCGGTGGCGCCGGCGACGGACAGATGGGTACGGGTCATAGGGGGCTCCTTGGGATGGTGCGGTCGTCTTGACCGGACCCACACCCATTCGTCGGCACCGGTCCGAGGTTACAGTGGCGCTTCAGAAAATTGTCGGCACATCCATTCGGACGGCCAGACCCGGGCGGACGATGGTGGGTGATGCAGGGTTCGAACCTGCGACCCGCTGATTAAGAGAACCCGTTCCCGGGTTTTCCGATTGCCGCCGAACACCGCCGGGCGTGCGATCCAACCAATTGAAGTCATTGACATTTTTCGTGTCGCTGCGCACCGTTTCGCACGTTTTCGCAGGCGCCCGATGCTGACTTCCGCAGAAGAGTTCACCGTTCTAACGCCGTTCTAAAGGCCCCCGAAAGCACCGTTCTAATGGCCAAAAAGTTAGCAACATGCCGGATCTCAGACTGCCCCTCACGGACAAGAATCTGATCGGCCTCCCGTTCGCTCGAACGGGTCAATATCGAGCCCGGGACACGGATCTGGGCGGCTTCTTCGTGCTCATCGGAAGCCAGACCAAGAGCTTCATGATCCAGGCTGATCTGCGCCTGGACGGCGTCCGGCACAGTGTCCGGATGAAGGTCGCGGAAGTCGGAGAATTATCATCCCGGGACGCTCGCGCGAAGGCCAAGGCGCTGCTCGGGCGGATCGCCGACGGCGACGATCCCCGGCCGCCCCGCAAAGCGCCGCCCAGCCTGCCCGAGCCGTCCACGCACATTCCGACCTTGCGGGAAGCCTGGGGGCGTTTTCGGGTGTCCCACCTGGAGCGCAAGGGGCGCAGTGGAGCCACCGTCCGCATCTACAAGGACCATTTAGAACGGTTGTTTGCGGACTGGCTGGACTGGCCACTGTCCAAAATCGGCGATGAACCGCGGCTGCTGGCCGATCGACATGACCAGATCTCGAAAGATAACGGACCGGCCATCGCCAACGGCGCGATGCGCAGCTTCCGGGCCGTCTACAACCATGCGCGCAAGACCTGCCGTGCGCTCCCTGCGGAGAACCCATCGCTCGCGATCGACTGGAACCCGGAGAAGCGAAAGGACACCGCCATGGGGGTGGCGGACCTGCCGGCCTGGTTCGCGCAGCTGGCGCAGATCCCCAATCCGATCCGGCGCGAGTTCCACCTGCTGATGCTGCTGTCCGGTTGCCGGCCCGAGGCGCTCAAGAACGTCCGCGTCGAAGACCTGAACCTGCGCGAGCGGCTGATGCATATCCGCAGCCCGAAGGGCGGGACCGACAAGGCCTTCGACATCCCCCTGTCGCGGGCCATGCTGGAGTGCATCTTCCGCCTCCGTCGCATCGGGCCGGTCATCTATCCGCAGAGCGGACAGGTCTGGCTCTTCCCGAGCGACAGTCCGAGCGGCCACATGGAGGAGCACAAGGAGAAGCGCACCGTCCTCAGCCATTGGGGCAACGATCTGCGCCAGACCTATCGGACCCTGGCGCAGGCGGCGGAGATTTCGGAGGTCGATATGCACCTGCTGATGAACCACGCGCTCCCCGGCGTGAACCCCGGCTACATCACCCGCTCCAAGCTGATGCGGGACCACCTGAGGAGCGCGCAGGAGAAGCTCTCGGTGTTCCTGCTGGGCGGGATCGTCGGGCGGGGGAAGACGGCGCCTCCAGACCTGACCCGTTGGCTGAACAGCACTAGTCGGACCCTGCTGGACGATCTGATGGCGGTGGATCCGGACGTGGCTCGCCTGAAGGCGGGGCCCCGGGCGGCGATGCGAAGACTGGAAGTGCAGGCGGCCCGCGTCGCCGTTCATGCGCTGCCGGGTGTGCTGATCGATGCGCCCAGCCGACGGCCTCGACGACAGGCGGCGGGACACGGCCGGTCGTGACTCGATGCCGTCTTGCCCAATCTCCCCTCGTCGCAGACCAGGCGCTGGCCTCCCAGTTTTCATCGGCTCCAGATCGCAGCACCGAGCGCGGCCAACGCGGTCAATAGGCTGACGAGGTCAGTCACGACCGGTATCCAGTTTCGGGTTTTGCGTTTCATGGGACGGGTCCTTCCTCCAAGGACTCTTGCCCCACAGCGACGTGGCGGGGAGGGGGCGACCATCGCTAACCCCCTCCAATCTTTTGGGCTTAGCGGTGCTAACCCCCCTCGGACGCCGCTGCCCTCGCCTGGGCGACCGCGCCGGGGTGCGGTCGATAGCCACCACGCTCCACTTTCTGGAAGTAGGGGGCGATACCTTTCTCGATGGACCTGATATCGACCAAGCCGCGAAGCGCGGCGACCTTCTCGGCACACTTCCGGCGGTTGATGTCCGGCGTCTCGGCGATGACCAGGAGTGCAATCCGGCGGGTTTCCTCACCGCCCTTGCGAGACTTTCTGGCGTTCCGCCGATTGCTGTCGAGAATCTCCGCATGTCGGGCCGCCAGCGGCAAGACGTGTTCGCGCGCTTCCGCGCGACCCATCAGATAGCCGAACACCGCCGCCGCCTCTTCGACGTGCTCGCCCTCAGCCGCCCAAAGCGCATCGAGCGCTTTGCGATAGAGGGGGTCGATATCCGTTGCGATCTTCGGCCAATCCTTGGGGGAGTCGGCGAGGGTGATGTCCTCGATGTCTTCGATCCCGATCGCCGTGCAAAGGCGTGCATAGAGTGCCCGCCGCGCAAACAGATAGTTGCCGCGAGCGAGAGGCGTCATCACATCGGCAACGCCCCGGAACTCCCAAGCCTGGCCAACAGCCCTCTGCCGTCCCGAGGGGCGCCGCACCACGAGATGGGCCCACCGGCTCTCTTGATGGTGCGGATGATCGAGGCTGCCATGGTCAGCTTTGACCGGCAGGCTCTGGACCCGGTCGATCAGTAAGGTGTCGCCCTCGAGAACCTCCGCCGTATCGCCACGATTGTCTTGGATCCGACGCTCGATGTCGTCGCTCCACGGGAACAGAAGACGCGGAGTGTGGGTCTCAAGATGATGCGGCGACCCGATCAGCGCCGTCGGCTGCCACGCGTTGCGATCCAGGTCGGGATGGCGGAGATCGAAATGGACGCCCTCGATCTCCATGGCTTCGTTGTCGCGACAGGCGTGGGCGAGGAGGTACGCCCGATACAGAGGATCATAGGCCATGGTTCGCTCCAGGCGCTCAGCCGATTAGCGTCTCGATCTCCTTCTCGATCACCAACGCCTGGACCTCGCTGTAAAGATCCACTTCGGAGGCGGGCGCCGAGATCGAGATCGCCAGGGCGTAACGCCCCTTGTCGCTCCGGCGTTGTTGGCCGAGGTGAGACTTCCACCACCCGCCGACCGGATGCACCGCGATCAGATCGTGATGCGCCAGCTCCGACGCCTTGCCGCGCCAGAGATCGCAGTGCAGCGACCCAGCCTGCACCGCTTTGGGGCCCAGCAGCCAGCATGACCGTTCGCCCGGCGCGTCCTCGTCGTCGAGGCCGCCTTCAAGCGCCGCGATCTGGGCCTCGTCTTGAAGCCGGCTCAGTCGGCCCTTGAACTGGAGGTCGGTCTCGCTGCGCTTCTTCATCGCGAAGCGGAGGCCGAACGAGCGATAGGTCTCTGGCCGGGTGGCGGCCTTGCCGCTCAGATTGGGTTCGACGAAATAGGACAGGGTGACCCGCATGATGACGGACTGGTCGCCGAGTGCGGCCAAGGCGGCATGAGGCCAAGGCAGGTCGTAGAAGTGGACCTCGTTGAAGACGGCGCCTTGGTTGTTGGCGCCCGCCGCATAGGGCTGGATCTCGGCTTGGGCGATAAGCGTCAGTTCATTGCGCGCCGAGCGCGTCGCGATGTCGAAGTCCGGCGTGCCGTAGCCGACGCGGCGCAGGAGCTGCTGAATGTCGCCCTTGCTGATCGTCGTGCGCCAACTGGCGCCGCGGCCAATCAACTGGCGGCGGATCGGCTCGGGCCATCGCGCGGCGTGCACCATCAGCGCGCGATAGGTCTCGGGCCAGAGTCCGGGAACCTCCGCCTTTAGCCGACCGAGGAAATGACTACCGACGGCGACCGCGGCGCTCGTGGCCCAGAAGGGCGCGAGGGGCTCGTTGCCGACGTCCCGGCCGGCGGCCAGCAGCGAAAGGGCCGGATGCCAGTCGCACCAGTCCGCAGCGTCGACGGTCATGTTGCCGGCCTCGAACAGAACCTCAGGCTTCATCGGCAAAAGGTCGGTCGGAAGTCCCACGGTGTCCGTGCTGTAGGGACTGACCGTGTTGGCCTCGGCGATCGGCCGGAGACCGGCGGCGCCGGCATCCACGGTCGTCTTCCCTGTGATCCCGCCGACGGTGAGGGCGTTCCAAGCCTGGGCCGGATCCTCGATCCGCGCGCCGGCCTCGATCTCGCCCCGCGAGCCGCCGATCACATTGCCCGCCGCGATGAGAACCAGGCGCTTGGGCGTCTGCGCGGCGGCGACCCCGCGAGGGCGTTCGCCGACCATGGACCCGGCGGCGGCCTGGTCGATTGCGCCGCTCCAGCTGGACGGCCGCGTCGGTGGATTCCGGGCCGTGGAGGAGGCTAGGCAGAACGATCGATCCAGACCTGGCCGGTCGATCTCGATCAGCGAGATGGCGGCTTGGGTCACAGACCCATAGCTGTGGACATCCGTGGGAACTGCGCCCGGTGGCGCCAGCAGTTTGACCGACTCCACGCCGTGGCTGAGCTGTACGACCCGGAGGTCGTTCATAGGGATTTCGAGATCACCAAAAAGCGACAGGCTCGCCAGCCCGGTCCCGTGGCCTGTATCTCCCGCATGATCGTCCGAGCCCCATCGGGCGTCGACGGCCGTGGCGTGAACCAGGCCGGGCGCGATCAGGGGGTGGGCTGCCGATACGCCCGTGTCCAGGATGCAGATCGTCGGCGCATCGGCAGAGGGCGCCAGGGTGCGCGCGGCGAGATCGGCGACGAAATCATGCTGATTGGCCGGCCCCGCCTTGAGCGTCAGGAACGGCTCGATGGTGCCGACCGACCGGCGCACCTCGGCGACCGCGCCCGGGATGCGGTTGAGGAAGGCGCGCAACGCGCCGGCCGCGCCGTGGACGAACGCTACCTCGACGTCGGGGAATTTGAGGGTGTCGGCATGGACGTCAAAGTTGGCGTTGCGCGCTTGGCTCCGAACGCCTTCGACCTTGCCGTCCCGCACCCACAGTTCCCACCAGTCGGAGGCGGGGTCGAGCGGATCGTGGTCGCCGACGAACAGATCGTCGGCGCTCGCCGCTGCGAAATTCTCGATCCGCTCGAACTGATCGAGATAAGGCCGCTCTCGATTGCCCAGGTTTTGCGCGCCGTATGCGCCAATCCGCTGTTCGAGGGCCGGACGCGCCGCATCCGGCACGAAGACGACCGCCACCTCAGATCGGTCGTCGAGGCGTGTCGTCCTCAGGACCACGAGGTCTTGGGCGGGCAGCTCGAAGGTGGCGGGCACCTTGGCCGGGCCCTGCCGGTCGGTCGCGGGCGCGCGCGTCTCGACGGAGACGATAGCGCCCGGCCGCAGGCCTGCTAGGGCGATTCGAGGATCGGGGCCCTGCAGAGGGAGGGCCGGGAGGGCCGCCGCCAGACGATCCAGCAGATGCTGTCCATGGGCGACATAGTCGTCCCGTTGGGGCGTCCTGGTCTGACGTGTGGCCGGATAGGTATAGGGGCCGGTCTCGCGAAACGCGTCGATCGTCAGATGGGCGAGGTCGTGGCGGCTGAAGTCTTCGACGGCCATCGGCTATCCGGCGTTGCTGATTCGATGATCATCGTCGGTTGTATCGATTGCGCAATCTACGAATGGAAGCGCGCGCCGACCGCCCGCCGCTCCTGAAGAACGGTCCGCACCAGATCCAACGAAACCTTGGTCTGGCCGTCAAGGATGGCATCCTTCACGGCCGAGTCAGCAGCCCGCACGACCTCGGCCTGGCTGAGCCCTTCAAGGTCCGGCTCCAGTGCCTTCAGCGCCTTGGCGTCCAGCTTGAACTTTCTGAGGCGGGCCACGAGCAGCGCCTTGGCCTCGACGATCGAAGGCAGGCCGTACTCGACGACCTCGTCGAACCGTCGGGCTAGGGCCCGATCGAGGATTTCGACATGGTTGGTCGCGGCGATGATGATGCTGTCGGTCTGGTTCGGCTCTTCCATGAAGGCCAACACCGAGTTGAGGACGCGGCGCATCTCGCCGACGTCATTGGGATCGCCGCGTCGCGCGCCGATCGCGTCAAACTCGTCGAGCAGATAAACGCCGCGGGTCTGGGCAGCTTGGTCGAAAATCAGCCGAATCTTTGAGGCGGTCTCGCCCATATAGCGGCTGAAGATCGACTCCAGCTTGACCGTGAAGAGCGGCAGGCGCAGCTCGCCGGCCAAGGCGGCGGAGGTCATGGTCTTGCCGGTCCCTGGAGGGCCGATCAGCAGGAGATGGGTCGAAGGCCGCTGGCCATGGTCGCGCAAGGCTGCGCGCTCGCGCTGCTGACGGACGATTCGCTGAAGGCGAGCGTCCATCTCCTGCGACAGCACCATGCTGGCGAGCGTCGTCTTCGGATAGCTGCTGGCGACGATGGACTGCAGTTCACCGCGTGGACGCGCCAGGGGAATAGGGGAGGCGGTTGCGTGCTGCCGAGGACCAGCGCTCCGCATACCCTGGACGGCCTTCTTCAAGGCTTCGGCGTCGGCCGGGCGTCCGGCGCGGGCTTCGGCCGCCGCCGCCGCCAAGGCGATGGACAGGAGACGTTCCTCATCACCGGCCGCATGAGAGTCCAGGAGGTCGAGGATGTGCTGAACAGACATACGACTTCCCTCCCTTCTGCGGACCATACCGACTCGGATTTAACCAAGTCTTCCCGTTCGGCGCGAGCCGGATATCCAGCCCACTTAGCACTTCTTGACGCGTCGTCGCGGCGGAAGTCGGACTACGCAATGGGATCCCTTAGGACTCGGCCAAAGCAGCAACGAGAACAAAATAGCAACATCAGCGACCGAACTCCAGTCTGAAACGGTCCGTCAAGGTTCAGGAGGTGTGACGACTCAATCATCGTCAAGTCCTAAGCGTCTGCGGTCACCCGTGTCCGATTTGGGGGGCTAAACCGATCTCGGCTCATGGCGCGCCCAGACCAAGCGCGGCGCCCTCGCAGCCACACATCCGAGACGGAGCCTGTTCTCGAATTTATCCGTTAGGAATCACTTACGGTAAGTGATGCATGACCATTCATGGATGGATGGAGCGCACTTGCCGACCCCACGCGGCGAACAATCCTTGAACTGGTCGCGGTGCATCCGCGCCACGTGCAGGAGTTGGCGGATCGCCTCCCTGTCAGTCGGCCGGCGGTGTCCCAGCACCTCAAGCTGCTGAAGGAGGCGGGCCTGGTCGTCGACCAGGCGGTCGGCACAAGACGGCTCTACCGCGCCAACCCTGCGGGTCTCGCCGCGTTGCGCGCGCAGCTCGACCGATTCTGGGGTCAGACCCTCATAAATCTCAAACAGCAGGCCGAGGCAGAGGACCAATAGCCATGAGTGCAGATACCGTTGACACATCCGTCCGCACGGAGATCACCCTCGAGGTTCCGCTCGAACGCGCCTTCAGGGTGTTCACCGAGCGCTTCGATCATATCAAGCCGCCCGAGCACAACATGCTGGCCGTCGACATCGCGCAGTCGGTTTTCGAGCCGCAGGTCGGCGGCCGCATCTACGACCGGGGCGTCGACGGTAGCGAGTGTCAGTGGGGCCGGGTGCTGACCTACGACCCGCCGACCCGCCTCGTCTTCTCGTGGGACATCAGCCCGCGCTGGCAGATCGAGACAGATCTGGCGCGCTCAAGCGAGGTGCAGGTTCGTTTCATCGCCGAGGGCGAGCGACGGACAAGAGTAGAGCTGGAGCACCGTCATCTCGACCGGCACGGCGAAGGCTGGCAGGGCCTCGCCGCCGGTGTCCGGGGCGATCAAGGCTGGCCGCTCTACCTGCAACGGCTCGCCGAAGTGTCACGCTAAGGCACCGCACCGCCACTGGGAGGGAACCGAACGTCTCACTCCATCCGGCAGAAGCAATACATGAACTGCTGAGGCGTGCCCCAAGGCGTCTCGTGCAACTCCGTGACGCTGTCCAGGAGACGGAATTTCGGCCCAAACTCGCCGTGAAGGTGTTCGGCGTCGTAGCGGACGACGTCCAGTCCGCTGCACGTCTCCGGACCCTCTGGCCCGAACGTAGCGACAATCACATGGCCGCCGCGCCTGACCGCGTGGGCGACCTGCCGAACATATGCGGCTCTGTCGTCTGCGCTCGTCAGGAAATGGAACACGGCCCGGTCGTGCCAAACATCGTAGCGAGCCGCTTCCAGCTCGACTGCCGTTATGTTGCCGGTGATCCAATGCACGGCGGCGGCGTTCGTGCCCAGCCGGGCCTTCGCCACGTCAATCGCTGCCGGGGAGATGTCGAGCACCGTGACGTCGCTGTAGCCGTGCACGACGAGATCATCGACCAGCGTTGCCTCCCCGCCGCCCACGTCAATGACCGCGCTGCCGGCGTCCGGCGCAGCGTCTGCAATGAGCCGCAGCGAAACCTCCAAGTGGGGCCGATACCAGCTTACGTCGTCCACCGCCTTGGTCTGATAGACGTTTTCCCAATGCGCCTGGGTAGTCATCGTCGCGACTCCTGAACCAAGTTCGAAAGCTAGGGATTTGCCCGTCCGAACGCCACAGGGCGTCGCCGTCGCCGCATTCGGCCTTAGGCCGGAGGGGCGATGACCAGTGCGGCGATCGGGAGCCGGCCCGACATCGGGCGACGCGTCCGAATCTCGGCGTGAACCGATCTCAGCTCGAGCGCGAAGGGTTTGTGCAGGTCGGGCGCGCTCGCGCTCGGCAGAGGCAGGGTCGTCGGAACGAAGTCGATCACCACCGAGTCCGAGCGCCGCGGCGCCAACGGCAGGGCCAGGAACCCACCCGCCTGGACGGGAACCAGCCGCAAGCGCCGTTGGCCCTGCCGGTCGTCCTGGATCAGCGTGAGCACGGCCTGCTCAAAGTCGATCCGGCACGACGCCGTCGCCCGTTCGACACTGCGGTGGATGGTCAGCCGGATCCGGAACTGGTCGAGCGTCGAAACGCCGAACTCCGCCGACGCCGCCGCTGTGAGAATGGAAACGCCCGGTCGCTCGCGGAGCCACCGCGGGATCGACCAGAGCGGTCTCGCCGTCCACGGACCCGGGACGCGCGCCCGAACGCGGTCGAGGGCCTGGCCCGTCAGGCCGGGGGCGGAGTGGAAGGTCAGGGACATCCTCGAGAGCCCAGTGGGCAGGTCATGTGCCGACGCCCCAACTAAGTCAGAGGCCAGCCCGCGACGAAAAGCGTTCATGCGGTAACCAACACGCGAATGGAAGACTGATCGACCGTCGCCAGCGCCGCTCCGCCCCCAACCTGACGAACCTCTCATCCTGCTCATCTCCGCGCCCGTGGCGCGGAGGTGTTTCGCACGTCTAGCCACTTGAAAAAGGACATGGAAGGGCTCCGCCCTCGCGCAGGCCAGGGTGAAGCGGCTCCGCCGCCGGACCGGCCGGTCTCCCCGACCTTCCGCGCCGGCGATCATGATCATCATCATCATGGACATCAGGCTTGTGCAGGCCGGGCGATCCCCCTCCGGCCGGTCCGCCCTGGCCTTTGCTACCCCGGTCTCGCCGACGGGCAGGGTTTCAGGCGCGCAGTTCGCGTGCCT